>NZ_JBHVTS010000001.1:0-750294 GCF_042884595.1 Agromyces sp. NPDC058126
CGGTGGTCGCCGTGCTCGATTCCTTCGCCCTCGGCTTCGGGCTCGACTACGCCTCGCCCGACGACATCTGGCAGCCGGGGACGCCGACGCGGAGTCTCGGCCGCCTCATCGCCACCGCCGAGCGCGGCGACGCACGCTCCGACCGGGTCTTCGAGCTCGGCCTCGAGCTCGTGCTCGACGCCCTGCGGCTCCGGCTCGCGCGACTGCGCGACGACTGAGCGCACGCCGCCGCCCCGCGGCATCCCCGGGCGCCCGCGGGGCGCCTCTTCCGTAGCCGCCGCCCAGCCCGATACCGTGATTCCGCGGCGCCCCGACGGCGGGCGCGCAGAAATGGGGAACTCGAAATGGCCGCAATCGACGACATCATCGCCGACCTCCCGATCGGCGACATCGCCGCCAAGCTCGGGGTCGACGAGGCCACCGCGAAGCAGGCCGTCGGCGACGCGCTGCCCGCACTGCTCGCCGGCATGGGCGCCAACGCCGCCGACCCGGCCGGCGCGGCGTCGCTCGAGAAGGCCGTCGCGAAGCACGACCCGAAGCTCGTCGAGGGCGGGGTGAACCTCGCCGACGTCGACGAGGCCGACGGCGAGAAGATCGTGAAGAACGTCTTCGGGGGCAACACCGACCAGGTCGTCAAGGCGCTCGACACGAAGGAGGGCGGGGCGGGCAACCTCATCGGGCAGCTCCTCCCGATCCTCGCGCCGATCGTGATGAGCTTCCTCGCGAAGCAGTTCCAGCAGAAGCAGGCCGCGCCGGCCGAGAGCGAGGCCTCCGGCGGCGGCATCGGCGACCTGCTCGGTGGCCTGCTCGGGGGCGGCTCCGGCAGCTCGGGCGGCTCGAGCTCGGGCGGTGGCCTCGGCGACCTGCTCGGGGGGCTCCTCGGGGGCGGCTCGGGTGGCTCGAGCTCGGGCGGTGGCCTCGGCGACCTGCTCGGCGGCCTCCTCGGCGGCGGCAAGCGCTGAACGGTCGACCCGCCCCGAATAGACTGTCCGGGTGTCACTGAACCCCGAGCTGCAGGGGCGGGTCTACCCGTCCACCGAGCCATACCTCGTCGGCCGTGAGAAGGTGCGCGAGTTCGCCCGCGCCGTGTTCGCGACGAACCCCGTCAACCTCGACCCCGAGGCCGCCGCGGCCGCGGGCTACGCCGACGTCGTCGCCCCGCCGACCTTCGCCGTCGTCGTGCAGGAGCACTCGCTCGCCCAGCTGCTCGCCGACTCCGATGCGGGCATCGACTTCTCGCGCGTCGTGCACGGCGACCAGCGCTTCACCTCGACCCGGCCGATCGTCGCGGGCGACCTACTCAGTGCGACGCTCACGGTCGCGAGCGTGAAGAGCCTCGGCGCCCACTCGATGGTGACCGCCGAGACGGCGATCACCGATGCCGCGGGCGAGCACGTCGTCACCGCGATCTCGACGCTCGTCATCCGAGGAGAAGACTGATGGCCGCCCCCGACTTCGCCTCCCTCGCCGTCGGCGACGTGGTCGCCGAGCGCGAGTTCCCGCTCACCCGCGACTCGCTCGTCCGCTACGCCGGCGCATCCGGCGATTTCAACCCGATCCACTACCGCGACGACGTCGCCGCGTCGGTCGGCCTGCCGGGCGTGCTCGCCCACGGCATGCTCACGATGGGCTTCGCCGTGCAGCCGGTCGTCGACTGGGCCGGCGACCCCGGCCGCGTCGCCGACTACCAGGTGCGGTTCACTCGTCCCGTCGTCGTCGACCCCGTCGACGGCGCCCTCGTCACGGTCTCGGCCAAGGTCGGCCAGCTCGACGAGGCCGCGACCGTCGCCCGCATCGACCTCACCGTCAAGCTCGGCGACGACACCGTGCTCGGCAAGGCGCAGGTTCGCGTCGCGCTCGCCTGACATGACCGGCGCCGCCTCGTTCTCGGAGCTCACGACCCTGCGGGTCGGCGGGCCGATCGCCCGTCTCGTCACCGCGACCACCCAGCGCGACCTCGTCGACCTCGCGGTCGAGTCATGGTCGACGGATGACCCGTGGCTCGCGCTCGGCGGCGGCTCGAACCTGCTCGTCGGCGACGGCGGCTTCGACGGCACCGTCATCCGCGTCGCGACCAAGGGCATCGAGGTGCTGCCCCGAGCAGGCGAGGGCGACGACGTCGCGCGCCTGCGTGTGCAGGCGGGCGAAGTGTGGGACGACCTCGTCGCGTGGACGGTCGAGCACGGCTACTCGGGCCTCGAGGCGCTCTCGGGCATCCCCGGCTCGGTCGGCGCGGCACCCGTGCAGAACATCGGCGCCTACGGCCAGGAGCTCGAGTCGACGCTCGTCGCGATCGAGTTCCTCGACGAGGGCGCCGAGCGCCCGCGGCGCATGACCGCGGAGGAGCTCGAGCTCGGCTACCGCACCTCGGTGCTGAAGCAGGGGCTTCGCGGCATCGTCGTCTCGGTCGAGCTCGAGCTGCACGACACCGCCTCCGAGTTCGCGGTGCTCGGCGAGGCGCCGGGGCAGCCCATCGCCTACGCCCAGCTCGCGGGCGCCCTGAACGTGCAGCTCGGCGACCGGGTGCCGATCGCGCGGGTGCGCGAGACCGTGCTCGCGCTGCGCGCCTCGAAGGGCATGGTGCTCGACCCCGACGACCCCGACTCGGTGAGCGCGGGCTCGTTCTTCACCAACCCGATCGTGACCGAGCGCACGGCCCGCGCGATGCCGGCCGACGCGCCTCGCTGGTACCTCGAGCCCGACGAGCCCGACGAGGTGACGCCGCTCTCGACGATCGCCTCGGGCACCCCGCTCGACGCGTTCCTCGAGCTGCAGGCCGAGATCGAGGCATCCGACCCCGAGGCGCCGGCGGAGGCCGCCGGACCCGGACCGCTCGTGAAGCTCTCGGCCGCGTGGCTCATCGAGCACTCGGGCATCACGCGCGGGTTCGCCCTGCCCGGGTCGCGCGCCGCGATCTCGTCGAAGCACACCCTCGCGCTCACGAACCGGGGCGGGGCGAGCGCCGATGAGCTCGCGCAGCTCGCGCGCTTCGTGCAGCAGCGCGTGCAGGCCGAGTTCGGCATCGTGCTGCGGCCCGAGCCCGTGCTCGTGGGCATCGAACTCTAGGCGGGCGCCGAGTCGCACTAGGGTCGGACGGGTGGACCGCACCGACTTCATCGAACACCGCCGCCCCGACGGCGAGCTCGTCGGCTGGCTGCGCCCCGACGGCGAGGGGTTCGTGCCCGTCGACCTGCTCGGTCGCGAGCTCGGCGACGCCGTCGACTGGCTCGCGGGCGAGGAGCAGCTCGAGGCGCACGGCATCGGCTACCTCGCCGACCCGTACGTGCTGCGGCTCGACGACGGCTCCGAGTTGCGGGTGCGCATCACCGAGGTGAGCACCGACCGCATCGTGGTCAAGAAGGACGACTTCGGGGCGATCGACATCCCGCTCATGCGGTTCGAGCTCGCCTGGCCGATGCCGGCCGAGCTCACCCCGCTCGGCGATCGCGAGCTGCCCGTCTGGTGAGGCGCTGAAGCCGTCGCGTGCCGCGGGCGGTCAGCCGCGTGCGGCGCGGCGCTGGCGCTCGCCCCTGCGGATGAGCCCGACGATGCCGAAGAGCGCGACGACGACGCCGACCACGGCGAGCAGGTAGAGCGGCACGAGCGGCATCGGCACGGCGGCGATCCAGAACAGCACCTCGTCGCGGTGCTGGAGGTCGACGAGCGTCCAGAGCGTGAACCCGGCGATCGTGCCGAACAGCAGCGCCCAGACGAGCGCGCCCCAGCGGATGGTCGGGCGGGGGAGCGGTGCGACCGCCCCGGCGTCGTGGCCGGTCGAGGAGGTCGCGGTCGCGGTGGGCCGGTCGCCCGGTGCGGGCGCGGGCGGCGGCACCAGCGGGGCGTCGTCGGCGAGCACTCGGTCGAAGGCGAGCGTCTCGATGCCGTCGTCGAGACGGGCTGTGGTGTCGAGACGCGCGGTCTCGTCGAGACGGGCCGTTTCGGCGAGCCGCTCGGTGTCGTCGCGGCGCTCGTCGGGCGTGGGCTCGGGCATGTTCGCTCCGTTCATTCGAAGACCTCGATGAAGACCGATCCGCTGTTCTGCCGGAGGACGAGTCGCGCGTCGGCGGTCGTGCCCTCGGAGTCGTCGGTCGCCACATCGCCGAGCACCAGGATGCGGCGGTCGACGTCGACGTCGCCGAACTGCCGCTGCGACGGATTGCCGTCGGCGTCCCAGACGGTGTAGCTGATGGCACCCGCGTCGCTCGCGTCGAGCACGATCGACGTGTTCGGGTCGACGGTGATGTAGGTGTCGCCCGTGCCCTGGGTCAGGGTGATCACCTGCGCGTCGTTCGGATAGCCGTCGTACGAGCCGACCGAGACGTACGCGTCGCCGACGGGCTGCAGGAGCTGCTGCGGGTAGCCGAGCGAGATCGACTGGTTGGGGGCGATGAGCGTGCCGTACGGGGCGAAGGCCGACACCGCGGTGCTCACGAGCATCGCCACGAGGCTCGCCGCGGTGATCGTGGCGAGGATGCCGCTGCGGCGGCGTCGGAGGGCGGCGACGACCATGCCGAACGAGAGCACGAGGGTCGCGGCGGCGAGGGCGATCGCCGTGCTGAACGCCGCGGTCTCGGGGTCGCCGAAGGCCCAGATCGCCGTGATCGCGCCGGTCACGACGGCGATGCCGAGGAGGGTGAACACGTACGCGGCGCTCGCTCGGGGGCGGCTCGCCCTGCGGGCGGCGCGGGCGGCGGTCGCCTGCGCCTGGAACTCGAGTGCGCGAGCACGCGTCTCCTCGGCGGCCTGCTCGCGCGCGGCCCGGTCGGCCTCCGCCTGACCGGCCTTCCACTCGGCGTGCGAGGCGCGCCAGGCCTCGTGCTGGGCCCGCCAGTCGGCGATCGCGGCCGCGTCGGCGCCCTCGGCGGGCACCGGCGGCTCGACGGTCGAGGGCGGCTGGGCGGGGGCGGTGGTGGATGCCCCGGCAGCCGCGGTGCCGGCCGTGAACGCGACGGCCGAACCGGCGGGTGCCGTGCCGGCGACACCGGCGTCGACGATGGGCCCCGTGCCGGCGGCACTCGGCGCGGAAGCCATTCGTGCCGCACCGCCGGCCGGGGAGCTGTTGGAGGCCCGACGGACGAGCCAGACGATGAACCAGACGATCGCGCCGACGACGAGCAGGCCCCAGACGACCCGCAACGGCCAGGTGAGGTCGAACCCGAAGACCGGGTCGGCGATCTGCCAGTCGGGCCACCAGCGCCAGCCGAGCCATCCGCCCTGCACCAGCGGGATGAACCCGATGACGCCCATCACCGCGATGCCGACGACCGCGGGGTCGACGATGCCGCGAGTGAGGCGCTCGAGGTGGATCTCGCCCTCGACGTCGGGCAGCAGCAGCCAGGCGATCGCGTAGACGAGTACGAACGGCGCTCCGAGCACGGCGAGCACGACGACGATGCCGCGCACGATGATCGGGTCGATGCCGAGTCGGGCGCCGACGCCCGCGCAGACGCCGCCGAGCCAGCCGGCCCGCCGCGGCACCCCGAGGCGGCGGAGCCAGGCGTAGAAGCCGGGGCCCGTGGCATCCGGGCCGTTCGGAGACGAACCGACCGCCCCGTCGGCCTGCTGGCCGGCGGACGTGGAGTCCCCCTGCACATCCTCCGGCGCTGGGCCGGCCCCTGGGGCGGTCTGGTTCGTCTCCATGCTTCGATGCTGGCAGCCGGGCAGGGCCGCCCGCCATGGGGTGGATCCCTGATTCGACCCTGATCGTCGGACCCCAGCCCGTGGCCGCGGCCCCGTGGTCTGCTTGGATTGCAGTCATGGAGCAGCGTGCGGTGCCGGAGGAGGCCGCCTCGGCGACCGCTTCGACGCCGCCGAGGATGACGCGCCCCCGCGACTGCCTCGCGACGGGCACCGCGGCGGGGCTCGCCGAGCACCTCGGCTGGCCGGTGTGGATCGTGCGTGCTGCGTTCGTCGTGACGAGCCTCGCGAGCGGCGCCGGGCTGCTGCTCTACCTCTGGCTCTGGGCGCTGACCCCGTGGCGGGAGGGCGAAGCGCAGCCGACCCGGCGCGCGCCGGTCGCCTGGATCCTGATCGTCGCCGCGACCGTGTGCCTCATCATCGCGTGGGCGACGCCGGGGCGCGTCGTCGAATCGGGCGGGGAAGGCCTCGTCGCCTGGCTGGGCCTCGTCGCCGCCGGGGTCGCGCTCGCCGCCGGAGCGGGGGCGTGGGCGACGCTCGTCGACCGTCCTGACCCCGAGCGCGGGCCGCGGGCCGAACTCGCGATCCGCATCGTCGCGACGGTGCTGCTCGCGGTCACGGCGCTCGCCCTCGTGCTCGGGCCGACCGCGTCGTGGTACCCGGTGCCGACGTTCGTCGCCGCGTTCGCCGCACTCGTCGGCATCGCGCTCGTGTACCTGCCGACCCTGCTCGCCCAGTGGCGCGAGCTCAGCGACGAGCGCACGAAGCGCATCCGCGAGGAGCAGCGCAGCGAGATCGCCGCGCACCTGCACGACTCGGTGCTGCAGACGCTCGCCCTCATCCAGAACCGGGCCGGCGCGACGAGCGAGGTCGCCCGCATCGCCCGGGCGCAGGAGCGTGAGCTCCGCGACTGGCTGTTCGCGGGCGACGGCCCGGCCGACAGCGACCTCGGCACCGACCTGCGGGACTTCGCGGCGGCGCTCGAGATCGACTATGCGGTGACGGTCGACGTCGTCGTGGTCGGCGAGATCCGCGAGCGGGCGAGCGGCGAACTCGCGGCGGCGGCGCGCGAGGCGATGTTGAACGCGGCGCGTCACGCCGGGGGAGAGGTGTCGGTGTACGTGGAGTCGAGCCACGAGGCGGTCGAGGTGTTCGTGCGCGATCGCGGGCCGGGGTTCAGCCTCGCCGAGGTGCCGGGCGACCGGCTCGGCGTGCGCGAGTCGATCATCGGCCGGATGCGCCGGGCCGGCGGCTCGGGCTCGGTCGCGCCGGGTGCCGGCGGGGTCGGCACCGAGGTCCGCCTGCGCTTCCCGGCCGAGCGCGTGAACGGGGAGGCGAGCCGTGGCTGAGCGGGTGCGGGTCGTCGTGGTCGACGACCATTCGATCTTCCGGTCGGGCCTGAAGGCCGACCTCGACGACACGATCGAGGTCGTCGGCGAGGCGCACGACGTCGAGTCGGCGGTCAGGGCGGTGACGGATGCCTCGCCCGACGTCGTCCTCCTCGACGTGCACCTGCCCGGGGTCGCGGTGCCCGCGGGCACGAGCGGCGGGGCCGAGGTGATCCGGCGCGCGGCGAACGCCGTACCGGGCACGAAGTTCCTGGCGCTCTCGGTCTCGGACAAGGCCGAGGACGTCGTCGGCGTGATCCGAGCCGGGGCCCGCGGGTACATCACGAAGGGCTCCTCGGGCGCCGACGTCAGCCGGGCCGTGCACGCCGTCGCGGGCGGCGACGCCGTGTTCTCGCCGAAGCTCGCGGGCTTCGTGCTCGACGCCTTCGGCGCCGCGGTCGGCGAGACGGCGCAGGCGAGCGACGAGCTCGACCGGCTCTCGGCGCGCGAGCAGGAGGTCATGCGGCTGATCGCCCGCGGCTACGCCTACAAGGAGGTCGCCGCCGAGCTCTTCATCTCGACGAAGACGGTCGAGACGCACGTCTCGGCGGTGCTGCGCAAGCTCCAGCTCTCGAGCCGCCACGAGTTGACGGCGTGGGCGAACGCGCGGCGCCTGCTCTGAGGCATCCGCACGCGTCGCGGCGGGCGCGGGCTACCGCTCGAGGAGGGCGTCGCGCACCTCGCGGCGCAGCACCTTGCCGATGAGCGAGCGCGGCAGCTCGTCGAAGGGCTCGATGCGCTTGGGCACCTTGTACGGCGTGAGGCTCGCCCGGCAGAAGTCGCGCAGCGCCGTCTCGTCGAAGACCGCGCCCTCGCGGAGCTCGACGCCGGCGGCGACGATCTCACCGCCCGAGCGGCCGGGGAGGCCGACGACGGCCGCCCCGCGCACGTCGGGGTGCGCGAGGAGCGCGACCTCGACCTCCGACGGCGAGACGTTGAATCCGCCCGTGATGATGAGCTCCTTGCGGCGGTCGACGATCGTGACGAAGCCCTCGCCCGAGACGCGCACGATGTCGCCGGTGCGCAGCCAGCCGCCCGGCAGCAGGGTCTCGGCGGTCTCGGCGGGCCGCCGCCAGTACCCCTGGAACACCTGCGGCCCGCGCACCAGCAGCTCGCCGGCCTCGCCCTCGGGCAGGTCGACGTTCGGGTCGTCGGGGTCGATCACGCGGATCTCGGTGCTCGGGAACGGCACGCCCACCGTGCCGGGGCGCCGCGTCGGCCCCATCGGATTGCCGAGGGTGATCGGCGAGGACTCGGTCATGCCGTAGCCTTCGACGAGCAGCCCGCCGGTCGCGTTCTCCCACAGATCCACCGTCGCGATCGGCAGGCTCATCGCCCCCGAGATGGCGAATCGGATGTTGCGGAGCGCGCGCGGGTGCTTCACGGCGTCGCGCACGAGGCGGTCGTAGATCGGCGGAACAGCGGGCAGGAACGTCGGCGGCGAGTGCCGCGCGGCGTCGAGCACGAGCTTCGAGTCGAACGTCGGGAACAGCACGAGCCGCGCGCCGATGCTCATCGCGAAGGTGAGGCAGAGCGTCATGCCGTAGGCGTGGAACAGCGGGAGCACCCCGTAGAAGACCTCGTCGCCCTCGGTGAGGCCCGGCACCCAGGCGCGGCCCTGCATCGCGTTCGCCCGCAGGTTGCGGTGGCTCAGCACCGCGCCCTTGGGCGTGCCGGTGGTGCCGCTCGTGTACTGCAGCACGGCCGTGTCGTCGAGCCCGGGGCGCGGGTGCCGCTTCGAGAGCGCGCGTCGCGAGACGAGGCGCTCCCACGCGACGAGGCCGCGCGCCGTCGGGGTCGTCGTGAGCGCGGCGCGCGAGCGGCGCGCCTGCGGGATCGGCAGCCGGAGCGCCAGGCGCTTGCCGAACGGGAACGCGCGCGTCAGGTCGATCGCGACGATGTGGTCGGGCCGGATGTCGCCGGGGAACTCCGCGACCGTGTCGGCGACCTTGTTCCAGACGATCGCGACCTTCGCCCCGTGGTCCTCGAACTGGTGCCGCAGCTCGGGCGGCGTGTAGAGCGGGTTGTGCTCGACGACGATCGCGCCGAGCCGCAGCACCGCGTAGAACGCGACGACGTGCTGCGGGCAGTTCGGCAGCACGATCGCGACGCGGTCGCCCGCCTCCACGCCGAGCCGGCGCAGCCCCTCGGCAGCCCGGGCGATCTGCTCGCCGAGCTCGTCGTAGCTCGTCTCGGCGCCGAAGAACTCGAGCGCGGTGCGACGGCGGAACCGGCCGACCGCGTCGTCGATCATGTCGACGAGGGTCTGCGACGGCTCCTCGATGGTGTGCGGCACGCCCTCGGCGTAGTGCGCGAGCCAGGGGCGGTGTTCATACGGGGTCATGCGAGCCTCTCGAGGCCATCGAGCATGCGTCGACGACGGGCTCGGCCCCTCGTTCCGGCGGTGCATGCGGATGCCACGTCAAGCGTAGGCGCATCCGCATGCACCGCACCGAATGGGTGCCGGTCAGCCCTGGGCGGGCGTCGACCCCGTCGCCGAGGAGACCGCCTCGCCGTCGTCGGCCGGACCCGTCACCACGGTGCCGCGTCCGCGCAGGGCCTGCTCCGCGGCATCCGCCTCTGAGCCTGCGATCGCCTCGCCGCGGGCGACCATGCCGGCCTCGTCGGAGAGGGGGATCTGCTTGAGGAACAGCGCCAGCACGAACGCCGCGAGGATGAACGGGATGAGGTACCAGAAGACGGGCGCCAGCGAGTCGGCGTAGGCCGTCACGATCGAGTCGCGCACGGGATCCGGCAGCTCGGAGAGGCGCTGCGGGTCGAGCGTCGACATCGCGTCGCCGGCCTGCGCGGCGCTCGCGCCGGCGTCGGTGAAGATCTTCGTGAGGTTCTCGGAGAGTCGGGTCGTGAACATCGCGCCGAAGATCGCGACGCCGAGCGACGCGCCCACCTCGCGGAAGTAGTTGTTCGTGCTGGTCGCGGTGCCGACCTGGGTGGCCGGCACGGCGTTCTGCACTACGAGCACGACGACCTGCATGATGAGGCCGAGACCCGCGCCGAACACGAACAGGTACACGCAGATCAGCCAGATCGGGGTGTCGGCCGAGAGCGTCGTCATGGCGAGCATCGCCGCCGCGGTCACGAGGGTTCCGGCGATCGGGAATGCGCGGTAGCGGCCCGACTTCGAGATCGCGATGCCCGACCAGATCGAGGTGCCCATCATGCCGGCCATCATCGGCAGCATCAGGAGACCCGACGCCGTCGCCGAGGTGCCCGACGACATCTGCAGGAAGGTCGGCACGAACGCGATGGCCGAGAACATGCCGATGCCGAGGGTGAAGCCGATCGCGGTCGCGTTGATGAAGACCGGGTTCTTGAAGAGCGAGAGCGGGATGATCGGGTCCTCCGCGCGGGCCTCGGCCCAGACGAACGCGCACGCGGCGGCGAGGAGGCCCACGCCCCACGCCCAGGTCTCGATCGCGTCCCAGCCGTGCTCGGCGCTGCCGCCGAAGTCGGTGAAGAAGATGAGGCAGACGGTCGCGGCCGAGAGCAGCATGACGCCGAGCACGTCGATGCGGTGCGTGGCCTTCTTGCTCGGCAGGGTCAGCGTGAACCAGGCGATGGCGAACGCAGCAATGCCGATCGGGATGTTGATGTAGAACGCCCACTGCCAGGTGAGGTGGTCGACGAAGTAGCCGCCGAGGAGCGGCCCGGCCACGGCCGAGAGGCCGAAGATCGCGCCGAGCGGGCCCATGTACTTGCCGCGCTCGGAGGCCGGCACGATGTCGGCGATGATCGCCTGCGACAGGATCATGAGCCCGCCGCCGCCGAGGCCCTGCATGGCGCGGAACGCGACGAAGGCCCAGAAGGTCGGCGCGAACGCGGCGCCGATGGAGGCCACCGTGAACAGTGCGATCGCGATGAGGAAGAGGTTGCGGCGCCCGAGCACGTCGCCGAACTTGCCGTAGATCGGCATGACGATGGTCGTCGCGAGGAGGTAGGCGGTGGTGATCCACGCCTGGTGCTCGACGCCGCCGAGCTCGCCGACGATCGTCGGCATCGCGGTGGAGACGATGGTCTGGTCGAGGCTCGAGAGCAGCATGCCGGCGATGAGCGCCGAGAAGATGATCCAGATGCGCCGCTTCGTGAGGAGGAGCGGCGCGGCCTGGGCGGGCGGTGCGGTGGTCATTCGGTTCCTTCGGGGGTGGGGGAGAAGAGGGCGCGTGCCGAGTCGAGCGACTCGAGGAGCAGCGCCGCGAAGTCGGTGGTGTTGCCGGGGGCGAAGTAGCGTGCGGCCGAGGCGCGCACGACCGTGCCGATGAGCTGCACGGCCATCGCGGCCCGGGGGTCGCCGGGGGCGAGACCCTCGCGGAACTCGATGACCCCGGTCATCCTGCGCTCGAGCTCTGCGCCCTCGCGCATGAACTTGGGGAGCAGCCCCGGCTCCCGTTCGACGAGCATCTCGGGGTTCGGCTCGTCCTCGGGGTGTTCCACGTCGAAGGGGATGCTCGCGATCGCGAGGCCGACGAGATCGCGCATGAGCGTCGCCGAGATGCCGGCGGCATCGCTCGGCCGCGCGTTCACGAACTCGGTGAGGGCCTCTTCGTCGAGCGTGTCGTCGCGGTGGCCGACGACCGCGTCGTCCTTCGCGTGGAAGTAGTTGAAGAAGGTGCGGCGGGAGACCCCGACGCGTTCGCAGAGCTCTTCGACGGTGAATCCGCTGAGGCCGCGCTCCATGGTGAGGAGGCGCGCCTGCCGGGTGAGTTCACGGCGGGTGCGCTCCCGGCGCTGTGCGCGGACGCCCTCGGGTTTCGTTGCACTCTCGCTCATGAAGTGCAATTTTGCACTATTCGATCAAGAGTGCAAAATCAGAGTAGGCCGAGCTCCATCGCCCGGGTCACCGCACGGGTGCGGTCGTTCACCTCGAGCTTCTCGAAGATGTGCAGCAGGTGCGTCTTCACCGTCGCCTCGCCGATGAACAGCTCGCGTGCGATCTCGGGGTTCGACCGGCCGGCCGCGACGAGGCGCAGCACCTCGAGCTCGCGCGGCGACAGCGAGGGCGCGGCATCCGCCGGCTCCGCGGCGTCCGCGCGCACGCGGGCGACGAGCTTCGCCGCGATCGACGGCGCGAGCACGGTCTCGCCGCCCGCCACTGCGCGGATCCCCGCGAGGATCTCCTCCTGCGGCGCCGCCTTCAGCAGGTAGCCGCCCGCGCCCGCCTCGATCGCCGACAGGATGTGCTCGTCGGTCTCGTAGGTCGTCAGCACGAGCACCCGGGTCCCCGGCACCTCGGCGACGATCTCGGCGGTCGCCGACGCGCCGTCGACCCCTGGCATGCGCAGGTCCATGAGCACGAGGTCGGGATGCTCCGTGCGCGCGAGCTCCACCGCCTCGGCCCCGTTCGACGCCTCCCCGACGACCTCGATGCCGGCTGCCGTGCGGAGCAGCCCGACGATGCCGGCCCGCACGATCGGGTGGTCGTCGGCCACGACGACGCGGATCGGATTCATCCCCGCTCCTTCCGCGGCACCGTCACCCGCAGCAGCGCACCGCCGCCCGGGGCGGCACCGAACTCGAACGCCCCGCCGACGAGCGCCGTGCGGTCGCGCAGGCCCGCCAGCCCGAAGTTCCCCGGCTCCGCCGGCTCGCCTGCGCGCGAGGGTCCGACGCCGTCGTCGCGCACGGTCAGCTCCACCCGCTCGGCCGACGCCCGCACGGCGATCTCGGCCCGGTTCGCCTGCGCATGCTTGCGCACGTTCGCGAGCCCCTCCTGGGCGCACCGCAGCAGCACGACCTCGAGCTCGCGGTCGAGCCCCGTGGCATCCGCGTCGATGCTCACCCGCACCCCCGTCTCGCGCTCGAAGGCGGCGCCGAGCCGGCCGAGCGCGGCGGCGAGGCCGCCGTCGGCCGAGACCGGGGCGAGCGAGGCGACGAGGCCGCGGGCTTCGGTGAGCGCCTCGCGCGCCATCTGCTCGATGAGCTCGACATCGCCGCGCGCCGCAGCCACCGCCTCCCCGTCGACCGCCGCGAGGCGGTTCTCGGCGCGTTGGGCCACCATCACGAGGCCCGTGAGGCTCTGGGCGATCGTGTCGTGGATCTCGCGGGCGAGCCGGCCCCGCTCCTCGTTCACGCCCGCGTCGCGGTGCATCGCCGCGAGCTGGCCCTGCGCCGCCTGCAACTCGTCGTACAGCCTGATCCGCTCCTCGCCGATCTGGGCGATGTGCGTGATCCAGAGGCCGAGCGCGAGGCTGAAGCCGAGCGAGAGGCCCGCGACCGTGAGGCCGGCGAACCAGCCGCCGAGTCCGAAGTGCGCGAGGTACCCGACGAACAGCGCGAGCGCGACCACCACGTTGGCGATGATCGCGCGCCGCGTCGACGGGGCCGTGATCCAGATGAAGGGGTAGGCGAAGGCCTGCAGGATCGACGCGCCCGGGTCGTAGGCGACGCCCGTTCCGACGACGGCCGCGAGCACGATCGTGATGACCACGTGGCGCGTCGCGTCCTCGCCGCCGATGCCGCCGCGCAGGTAGGCGAAGTAGAGCACCAGGAACACGCCCGAGACCGCCCACGCGCCCCAGTCGCCGGGGCCGTAGGGCGGTTCGGCGAGCCCGAACAGCACCGTCACCGCGGCGACCGCGAGCGCCCCGAGATCCCACCAGCGGCGGTTCAGCATGTCGTCATGCTCTCACGGGGCGATCACGGCGCTCGCGCGGCCCGCGCGCCTCAGGCATCCCGTCGGATCCAGCGGAACGTGATCCGGCTGAGCACGAGCCCGACCACGAGCCAGATGCCGAGTGCGATCGCGACGCCGGGCAGGTTCCACGACTCGTTCTGCTCGAGCACCTCCCAGCCCTCGGGCAGGAACACGTAGCGCATGCCCTGTGCGATCCACTTGAGGGGGAAGAGGCTCGCGATGTCCTGCAGCCAGGTCGGCAGCATGTTCCACTGCAGGTAGACGCCCGAGATGAACTGCAGCAGCAGCACGATCGGGATCACGACGGCGGTCGCGCTCTTGCCGCTGCGCGGCACGGCCGAGAGGGCGATGCCGACGAGGGCGCAGGTCACGAGGCCGAGCACGAACACCCAGGCGAAGGTGAGCCACTTCTCGGGTTCGGTGGGCAGGTCGATGCCGAGCACGAGCCATCCGGCGAGGATGAGCAGCGCCGCCTGCAGCGTGCCGGTCACGAAGACCTGGCCGATCTTGCCGAGGAAGTAGCTGATCGGCGACAGCGGGGTGCCGCCGAGGCGCTTGAGCGTGCCGTTGCTCTTCTCCAACGCGATGTCGACCGCGAGGTTCTGCACGCCCGACAGCAGGATGCCTGCGGCGATCATGCCAGGGAGGTAGTAGGCGGCGATCGAGATCTCGGCCCCGGGAGGGCCGACCTCGCCCTGCGCGCTGAACGCGGCGGAGAAGATCGCGAGCATCACGAACGGGAAGAGGAACGTGAAGAACAGGGTGTCGATCGAGCGGAAGTAGGTCTTCGTCTCGTAGCCGATGCGCGAGGCGCCCAGCGTCATCATGCTCATGCGAGCACCTCCTCGGATTCGGCGGCGTCGTCGACGCTGCGCACGAGTTGCAGGTAGATGTCCTCGAGGCTCGGTCGGATCACCTCGAGGTCGGCGGGTTCGCCACCGGCGGATGCCACGACGGATGCCACGACCCGGCCCGGCTCGTGGGTACGCTCCTCGCGGAGCACGCCGCCCGCGTCGCGCCAGCGCACGAGGGGCACGCGCGCGTCGGCGCCGCCGATCTCGTCGATGCCGCCGAGGTCGACGAGCCGGCCCGCGGCGATGACGCCTGCGCGGTCGGCGAGCTTCGCGGCCTCGTCGAGGTAGTGGGTCGTGAGCAGGATCGTGGTGCCCTCGGCCTTGAGCCCTCGGATGACCTCCCAGAAATGGCGCCTGGCCTCGGGATCGAAGCCCGTCGTCGGCTCGTCGAGGAAGAGCAGCTCGGGGCGCCCGATGATGCCGAGCGCGACGTCGACGCGCCGCTGCTGGCCGCCCGAGAGCTTCGCGATGCGCGTCTTCGCCTGCGCCTCGAGGCCCACGGCCGCGATGACCTCGTCGACCTCGCGCGGGTTCGGGTAGAACCCCGCGAAGTGCCTCAGCTGCTCGGCGACGGTCACGAGCCCCGTCTCACCGGTCGACTGCAGCACGATGCCGAGCCGGGCCTTCCAGCCGAGGCCGCCCTTCGCCGGATCGACGCCGAGCACGCTCACCTCGCCCCCGGTGCGGTTGCGATATCCCTCGAGGATCTCGATGGTGGTCGACTTGCCGGCGCCGTTCGGCCCGAGCAGGGCGAAGGTCTCGCCGGGGCGGATGTCGAAGCTCACCCCGTCGACCGCGGTCTTCTGGCCGTACTGCTTGCGGAGCTCCCGCACGCTCACGGCCGCCTCGTTCGTCTTCATGGCTCCAGCGTGGCAGCCGGCTCGCCCCGGCGGCAGCGTCCGACGGGTCGATTCCGGCATCCACCGGTCGGTGGATGCCGCCTGACGGGTGCTGCCCCGATGTCGCCTATCGGATCGAGATCTCGGCCAGCCGACGTTCGAGGAATCGCCGTTCGGGTCCGGTCGGCGCGAGTGCGATCGCGTCGCGGCAACGGGCTGCTGCCTCATCGAGCCGGCCGGCACGGCGCAGGAACTCCGCCTGCGCCGCCGGCAGCAGATGGTACCCCGCAAGGCGGCCCCCCGCCTCGACCTCGGCGAGGGCCGTGAGCCCGGCGCCGGCACCGTCCGCCTCGCCGATCGCGATCGCGCGGTTCAGCCGGACGAACGGCGAGTCGCCGTGCCGCGCGAGATCGTCGTAGCGGGCGGCGATCTCGGCCCAGTCGGTTTCGGCGGCGGTCGCCGCACGTGCGTGCACCGCCTGGATCTCGGCCTGCAGGCGGTACGGGCCGTCGCTCGCACGAGTCGCCCGAGACCCCCCGGCGAGCAGGGCGAGCCCTTCGGCGATCTCGTGCGCGTCCCAGTGCGCGCGATCCTGCTCGGCGAGCGGCACCAGGTCGCCCACCCCGTCGACGCGGGTCGCCGCTCGCGAGTGCTGCAGCAGGAGCAGTGCGAGCAGCGCCCGGGCCTCGTCCGTCTCGGGCATCACGTCGGTGAGGAGCCGGCCGAGCCGGATCGCCTCGGCCGCGAGATCGAGGCGCTGCAGCCGATCGCCCGAGGACGCGAGGTAGCCCTCGTTCGCGATCAGGTACACGACCGCGAGCACTCCGCCGAGCCGCTCGGCCAGCGCGTCGGCCGGCGGCACGCGATAGGGGATCCCGGCGTTCCGGATCTTGCGCTTCGCCCGAGCGATCCGCTGCCCCATCGTCGACTCCGGCACGAGGAACGCCCTCGCGATCTCGCGGGTCTCCAGCCCGCCGACGGTGCGCAGCGTGAGCGCGACGCGCGCCTCCATCGGCAACGCCGGGTGCGCGCACGTGAAGACGAGGCGGAGCCGGTCGTCCCACGCCTCGTCCTCGCTGCGCGCGACGACCTCGGCCGGGTCGGCGGGGCCCTCGAAGCTGCCGTCGGCTCGAGCGTCCATCAACCACTCCCTGACCTTCTCCGCCTCGACGCCGCGGCGCCGGAGTCTGTCGAGCGCGATGCGGCGGGCGCTCGTCGTGAGCCAGGCGCCCGGATTGCGCGGAAGCCCGTCGCGCGGCCACGTCGCGGTCGCCCGTTCGAACGCCCCTGCCGCAGCCTCCTCGGCGACGTCCCAGTCGCCGGTCACGCGGATGAGGGTCGCGACGACGCGCGCCCACTCGCCGTCGAACGCGTCGCGGAGCGCTCGGTCGACGTCGACCGGAACGGCCCCGCCCTGCTCGGGCGGAGCCGCATCCGGCGCGCCGTGCGCGCGACCGGCCTGCGTCAGGACCCCGCCCCCGCGACGGCCCCGACCGCGTCGGCCGCGCGGGGCTCGAGTCGCACCGCGACCTCGGCCGCCTCGCGCTCGACCCGTTCGGTGTGGTCCTCGTGCGGGTCGAACGGCCACAGCGGGCGCAGCTCGAGCGTTCCGCCACGGGCCATCGGATGCTTCGACGCGACCTCGATCGCCTCGGCGAGGTCGGCCACCTCGAGCAGGTCGAAGCCGGCGATCCACTCCTTCGCCTCGGTGAAGGGCCCGTCGGCGACGAGCACTTCGCCGTCCCTCCGGCGCACGAAGGTGGCGTCCTCGGGGCCGCGCAGCACCTCGCCGAAGAGTCGCACGCCGCGGCCGTCCATCTCGGTCACCCACGCCTCGGGACCGTTGTCGTCATCGGCGCCCTCGCTCGCGGGACGCTCACCGGCGGGGTCGGCGATCACGAGCAGGAGGTACCGCCGGCCACGCGGCTCCCGTTCCGCGAAACCGGCGGGCACGATGCGGGCGCCCGGCTCCGCGTCGGGCCATCGCATGAACGGGCGAACCTCGACGCGACCGAACGACGCGACCGGGTGCCGCGATGCGATCTCGATCGCCTCGTCGAGGTCGCGGGCGTCGATGACGTCGAACCCGCCGATCGATTCCTTCGATTCGGTGAATGGGCCGTCGCTCACCAGCAGCTCGCCGCCCCGCACGCGAACGGTCGTGGCATCCTGCTCGGGGCGCAGCCGCTCGCCGAACTCGGAGACGCCGCGCGCGACGACCTCGTCGACCCACTCGCCGACGTTGTCGTCGGCGGCGACGTAGGGCAGGGCGTCCGCGCCCTCTGCGTACAACAGCGCGTATTCCATGGTGGAATCCTCTCTCTCGATCACGCTACGCAGGTACGACGAACGGCGGTAGCCGTTTTCGACACCTCACGCGAGCTCGCGGAGGAGAGACGCTCCCGAAACCCGGTCAGGCGCCGACGAGGAGCCTCGGGTGCTGGGCCTCGACGACGTTCGGGTGGGCGCGGAGCCGGCTCTTCAGCCAGTTCTCCCCGAACACCGCGTGCAGGGGGTTCGCCGGGTCGCGGGTGATGCCGGGCGCCTCCGCGGCGAGCTCGGGGGCGAGCTCGACCGTCGGGATCACGGCGTCGAGCGCGGGGCCGTGGAAGTACGGGATCGAGATGCGCTCGGTGCCCGGCTCGGGAGAGACGACGCGGTGCTTGGTCGCCTTGAGGTAGCCGTCGGTGGCGATCTCGAGCAGCTCGCCGATGTTCACGATGAATGCGCCGGACGGGGCGACGACGTCGATCCACTCGCCGTCCTTCTCGACCTGCAGGCCGGCCTTGCCGTCCTCGACCGAGAGCAGGGTGAGCACGCCGAGGTCCTTGTGGGCGCCGACGCCCTGCGCGGGCTGTTCGGCCGAGACACCGGGGTAGCGCACGATCTTCAGGTACGGCGAGGGGCGTTCGAAGGCGGCGTCGAAGGTGTCGGGTGCCGCGCCGAGGGCCTCGGCCCAGCTGCGCAAGAGCCGCGTGCCGACCTCGTCGAGCCGGGCGATCCACTCCTCCGACACGGCCCGCAGCTCGGGCAGCGCCTCGGGCCACAGGTTCGGGCCCTCGAGGATCCAGTAGTCGGGGGTGTCGGCGGTCATCGGGACGGCCGGGCGCTCGGCGCCGAGGTCGATCTGCTCGCGGATGTCGACGCGACCGAGCGTGCGTTCGCCGCCCATGCGGGTGTAGCCGCGGAAGTGCGGGCTGGTGACGTTCTCGATCGCGAGCTTGTGCGACTCGGGGAGCGCGAAGAACGCGCGCGCCGCGGCGTAGGCGCGGTCGATGAGCTCGGTCGGCACGCCATGGCCGATGAGCGAGAAGAAGCCGACCTCGTGCGTCGCACGGCGGAGGTCGTCGCGGAACTGCGCCTGCTGCTCGGTGGTGCCGTTGAGCAGGGAGAGGTCGAGAACGGGGATGCCGGACATGGGATGGTCCTTTCGAGTGCCGGATGGTGCGCCGACGACGCGGCGGCCCCGGCATCCGTTGACGTCGGCTGGGCGGCATCCGGGTTCGAGATCGATGCGGGGATCGAGTCGAGGCGGATGCCACGGAGCTGACGCGGACGCGTCGGATGCGGCGTGAGCACGGGGCTGCGGTCGGCGGCGCGGGGAATCGCGCCCTGGGGTCGTCGGGGAGACGACCGCCTAGCGGCGACAGCAGCGACAGGTGAAGGTGCTCACGATGTCGGACACGGTAGCACGGTCGCGGACGACCTCGCCATTCCCGGTCAGTGCGGCAGCACGAGCGAGGCCGCGATGGCGAACATGACGACCGCGATCACGCCGTCGAGGATGCGCCAGGCCCGCGGCGTGGCGAGCACCCGGCCGAGGAGGCGCGCACCGTACGCGAGGGCGAAGAACCAGACGAGGCTCGCAGCCCCGGCGCCCGCGGCGAACGCCCAGCGCCCGTCGCCGTGGCTGTTCGCCACCGAGCCGAGCAGGAACACCGTGTCGAGGTAGACGTGCGGGTTCAGCCACGTGAGCGCGAGGCAGGTGAGCAGTACGGGCGCGAGGGTCGATCGCGCCGCCCGGGAGCGCGTCGGCGTCAGCACCGTCGCGGGCGCCGTCGTGCGGGCGGATGCCGCCGAGTCCGCGGACGCGGTGGGAGTCCCGGCCCCCGCGTCCGCGGGCTCCACGGCATCCGTCGCCTCCTCCTCGGCGACGAGCGCCTCGCCGCCGGGCTTCAGCGCACGCCGGGCCGCGAGCAGCCCGTAGCCGACGAGGAACGCGGCCCCCACCCAGCGGATGACCTCGACGAGCCACGGCACCGCGGCGAGCACCGCGCCGATGCCCGAGACGCCCACGAAGATGAGCGCGAGATCGCTCAGCGCGCAGATCGCCGCGACGGCGAAGACGTGCTCGCGACGGATGCCCTGACGCAGCACGAACACGTTCTGCGCACCGATCGCGACGATGAGCGAGAGGCCGAGGCCGAGGCCGGCGAGCGCGGAGGAGAGGGGCATGGGAACGAGGCTACGAGGGGAATTCTCATGAATCCAGCTCAAGATCCTTCAGAACCATTAGCCTTGCTTCAGATGCAGATCCCCCTCGACCTCGCCCGCACGCTCGCCGCCGTCATCGACGAAGGCACCTTCGACGCGGCCGCCCGACGGCTGCGGCTCACCCCGTCGGCGGTGTCGCAGCGTGTGAAGACCCTCGAGCAGCAGCTCGGCCGGGTGCTCGTCGTGCGCTCGAAACCCGCTCGGGCGACCGAAGCGGGTGCCGCGGTCGTGCGGCTCGCGCGCCAGCTGGCGCTCCTCGAGCACGATGCGCTCGCCGAGTTCGGGCTCGATTCCGACGCGGCCCCCGCGGGTGCTGCCGCAGCCGGCACCGGCGTCCGATCCGCCTCGGTCCGGCCGGTGCCGATCCCGCTCGCGGTGAACGCCGACTCGCTCGCCACCTGGTTCCTGCCCGCGCTCGCCCGCGTCGCGCGGGCCCACCCCGTCGTCTTCGATCTGCACCGCGACGACCAGGACTTCACGGCCGGGCTCCTCGAGTCGGGCACCGTCATGGGGGCCGTCACTTCGCAGGCCACCCCGGTGGCCGGATGCCTCGTGCGCCCCCTCGGCGTCATGCGCTACGAGGCCGTGGCGACGCCGGCGTACGTCGCCCGGTGGTCCGCCGGGCACGGCGACGGCGGCGGCACGGCGCCCGTGGCATCCGCGCTGCCCGACTGGCTCGCGCACGCACCGCTCGTCGACTTCGACCGGCGCGACCATCTGCAGCACGACGCGCTCGAGGCCGCCGGATTCGACCCCGAGCGCGCCCCGCGGCACTTCGTGCCCGCGTCGAACGACTTCGCGAGCGCCGTGAAGCTCGGCCTCGGCTGGGGCATGCTGCCCGAGTTCCAGTCGTCGGGCGAGCTCGAGCGCGGCGAGCTCGTGCGGCTCGGCGGCACGCCCGTCGCCGTGCCGCTCCACTGGCAGCAGTGGAACCTCAGCTCGCCCCTGCTCGACGCGGTGGCCGTGGAACTCGCGCGCGAGGCCCGGAGCGCCCTGGTCTGAGCACGCTGTCGCGTGAGATTCCAGTGCTGGCACGCATGCGATCTCCAGTGCTGGCACGCATGCGGTCGGCCGACGCCTGCGCTACCGTCGCCGCGACCCGGGCGAGGAACTGCCAGTCCTGGCGAGGAGCTGCCCATGAAGATCTGGGTGGTCGCGGCGATGGTCGCCACCGCCACCATCGCCGCGGTCGCTGCCGCCTACGGCGTCGGGACCCTCGTCGGCATGCAGGTCGCCACCTCGAGCGGGGCGCCGACGGGGCTCCAGGTGCCCGAGCCGCCCGTCTCGCGGGGCGGTGACCTCCGTGACGATCTCGTGCTGCGCGACGCCCCCGAGATGCTCGGGTCGTTCGACCGCGGGGGCTCCGCCGTCGCGTACTGCGAGCGGGGCGAGCTCGCGATGGGCGGCGGGCGCCTCGGTACGAGCAGCGGGCTCCGGGTGGTCCATGACGGGCCCGTCGCCGGGAGCGGCGGTGCCGCCCGCCCGATCGGCTGGCGGATCGAGGTGGAGCGGACCGAACCGGATCGCAGCCCGAGGTTCTTCACGGCCTATGTGGTCTGCCGGGCGGGTTGATCGGGCCCGACCCACACCCGCAGGGGTGCGAGGGGCCGGAACCCGGCGGCGAGGGCGTCGGCGAGCGCGTCGTCCGACTCGTAGCCGACGATCGGGAGGCCCGGCCAGCGCACCCCCGCCTCACGCCGGAGCGCGCGGTACAGCTCGAGCCCGCCGCCGAAGGCGTTCGACAGGCCGACGACCTCGCCGGTGCGATTGAGGACGCCGCCCGCGGCCGGAGTCGCGTGCGCCGGCGCCGTGCCGAGCACGAGCACGCCGGGCGCCTCGAGGAGCGGCGAGGCGAACGCGTCGGGCAGGCCGTGGGACTGCCCCCACCGGGCGAGCCCGGCGCCGCCCGTCACGGGGACGAGCCCGAGCGAGCCATCGGTGCCCGTGGAAATCGGCGCCGTCGCCGGCGTCGCGGCGTCGGCGACGACCCACGTCGCCTCGAACAGGGGTGCCCAGCCCGCCGAGCCGAGTTCGAGGTCGGCGAACGAGTCCTTGAGGCTCGAGGCCGCGGGGGAGCACCTCGCGAGCGCCGCGAGCACGGCCGACGGGTCGAGCCCGGCTTCGAGGGTGACGGCCTCGGGGTACCCGACCGGCGTCGGCGACTCGGCCACCCAGAGTGCGCCGTCGAGGGTGAAGGCCGAGGCGATGCCGTGGCTCGTGGCCACCGCGCGGCACCACTCCGCGTTGTTGCGCGCGGCGAGGCGCGCGAGCGCGGCGTCGCCCCGCGGCATCCGACTCAGCCGAAGAGGCGCTGCAGGCGCTGCACGCCCTCGAGCAGCGGCTCGTCGCCGAGCGCGTAGCTCAGCCGCAGGAAGCCGCTCGGCCCGAACGCCTCACCGGGCACCGCGGCGACCTCGGCCTGCTCGAGGATGAGGTCGGCGAGCTCGAGCGAGGTCGTCGGCGTCACGCCGCCCCACTCGCGGCCGAGGAGGCCGGTCACGTCGGGGTAGACGTAGAACGCGCCCTCGGGCACCGGCACCGTCATGCCGTCGATCTTCGAGAGCTCGGCGACGATGAGGCGGCGGCGGCGGTCGAAGGCCTGCCGCATCGCCTCGACGGGCTCCTGCGGGCCGGTGAGCGCGGCGATGGCGGCGCGCTGCGAGATGTTCGACACGTTCGACGAGAGGTGCGACTGCAGGTTCGCGGCGCCCTTGATGACGTCGGCGGGGCCGACCATCCAGCCGAGGCGCCAGCCGGTCATCGCGTAGGTCTTGGCGACGCCGTTCACGAGGATCGTCTGGTTCGCGAGCGCCGGCACGGCCTCGACGATCGAGACGGCGCGCGGGGCGGCGCTGCCGACCTCCGAGTCGAGCGCGCCGTAGGTGAGGTTCTGGTAGATCTCGTCGGCGACGACCCAGATGCCGTGCTCGAGGGCCCACTCGCCGATCGCGCGCGTCTGCTCGGGCGAGTAGACCGCACCCGTCGGGTTCGACGGCGACACGAACAGCAGCACCTTGGTGCGCTCGGTGCGCGCGGCTTCGAGCTGCTCGACCGTGACGAGGTAGCCCTGGTCGCTGCCCGCGAAGACGTCGACCTGCGTGCCGCCGGCGAGCTTGATCGCCTCGGGGTAGGTGGTCCAGTAAGGAGCGGGGACGAGCACCTCGTCGCCCTCGTCGAGGAGCACCTGGAACGCCTGGTAGACGGCCTGCTTGCCGCCGTTCGTCACGACGACCTGGCCGGGGGAGACCTCGAGGCCCGAGTCGCGCAGCGTCTTCGCGGCGACCGCCTCGCGGAGCTCGGGCAGGCCCGCCGCGGGCGTGTAGCGGTAGTTCTTCGGGTCGCGCGTGGCGGCGAGCGCCGCCTCGACGATGTGCTCGGGCGTCGCGAAGTCGGGCTCGCCGGCGGCGTACGAGATGACCGGGCGGCCCTCGGCCTGGAGGGCCTTCGCCTTCGCGTCGACCTTCAGGGTCGCGGACTCGGCGATGGCGGCGATGCGGGCGGAGAGACGGGCGCGTTCGGTCACGGGAACCAGCCTACGGCGCGCGCGCCGCTGATGACAGGCGGTGTCATGGCGCAATCCATCCGGAGATGGCGGCGGTTCAGCCGAGGTGTTCGAGCTCCTTGCCGTGCACGGTGAGCGCGTAGATCACGAGGATGTCGAGGGTGAGCACGATGAGCGACCACCAGGGCTGCACCGGGAGCAGCGCGAGCTGACCGAGTGCGTTGACGATCACGAGGATCACCGCGATGACGCGCGCCCAGGTCGCGCCCGAGAAGAGGAAGGCGCCGACGAGGATCAGCAGTGCCCCGCTGATGACGTGCCACCAGCCCCAGCCCTGCACGTCGAACAGGAACAGGCCGCCCTTGGAGGTGAGGAAGTAGGCGCTGTCCTGCATGAACAGCGCGATGAATCCGTAGAGCAGGTCGAAGCCGCCCGCGACGATCAGCATGATGGCCGCGAATGCGCCCCAGCCGACCCACCCGGTGGGGCGTGTACCGGTCTGCGTCTCAGTCATGTGAACCACTCCCTCGTCGATTCGGGATGCGTCGGCCACGGTGAGCACGGCGCGATGGTGCTGGGCCACATGCTACTCGCGGATGGAGTACAGGGAATGGATCGGCGCGTTGATCTGGTGAAACACCGGGTCGCCCAGAAACGGAGGGCGGATGCCGCGGCACCTCGCCGCGGCATCCGCCCTCTCGTGGGACCCGTGACTCAGCCGGCGACCGTGACCGCGACGTCGGGCTGGTCGCTGAACACGCCGTCCATGCCGGCCGCGAGGTACACGGCGATCTCGCCCGCGAGATCGCCGGGCGCGATCGGGTCGGACGACGAGCGGAACTCGACCGGAAGGAACTGGTTCTCGAGGCGGAAGGTCCAGCCGTGGACCTCGAGGCCCGCCGCGTGCGCATCGGCGATCACCGGCGTCGGGGCGGTGAGGCCGCCCGCCGGAGTGCGCGGGATGAGCACCGACTTCTCGGCCCCGATGCCGTCGGCGTAGCCGGCGATCTCGGCGAGCCCCGAGGGCGTCACGAGGTCGCTGTAGCGGCGCGCGTCGCCCGCGAGGGTGAAGTCGTAGGGCCGGCCCGAGTTGCTGATGAGCTGGGCGAGGCGCACCTCGGTCATGCCGTCGAGCTCGCGGAGGTTCGACACCTCGAAGCTCTGCACGATCACCGGGGCATCGGCGTCGTCGACGCCGTTCGCCTGCAGCGCCGCGACGAGCGGCTCCTCGAGCGAGAGGCCGATCGAGTCGAAGTAGCTCGGGTGCTTGGTCTCGGGGTAGACGCCGACCTGACGGCCGTCGCAGCTGATCGAGTGGCGGGCGAGGTCGATGACCTCGTCGAGGGTCGGCACGAGGTAGAGCCCGTCGAACGCGGTGTTGGCCGGGCGCGTCTGCGGCAGCCGCTCCTTCGCACGCAGCGTGCGCAGCTCGGCGAGCGTGAAGTCCTCGGTGAACCAGCCGGTCACCTTGGCGCCGTCGATGGTCTTCGTGGCCTTGCGATCGGCGAACTCGGGGCGGGCGGCGACGTTCGTGGTGCCGCTGATCTCGTTCTCGTGGCGGGCGACGAGCACGCCGTCCTTCGTCGACACCACGTCGGGCTCGATGTAGTCGGCGCACTGCACGATGGCCTGCTCGTAGGCGGCGAGGGTGTGCTCGGGCCGGTACCCGCTCGCGCCGCGGTGGCCGATGACCGTCACCTGCTCGGGCTCGATCTTCGTGCGGTCGAGGTCGATCACGGCGAACTCGGTGTCGTCGGGCGTGCCGGGCACGCGGGCGTCGTTGCCGGGGTAGTTGTTGTCGTTGCCGATCAGCAGGCGCCCGTCCTTCAGCTGCACGATCGTCTCGAACGACTGCACGGGCAGCGAGAACACCTCGCCGGTGCCGTAGCCGTCGCCGGCGCCGATGCCGTTCGGGTTCGCGATCCGGAGCGCGTCGAGCACGAGCGTCTTCTCGAGGCGGCCGTCGGCGTCGGTGCGCGTCAGGTCGACCTGGTAGACGCGCTTCGTGACCGACTGCTCGCCCTCGAAGTCGTCGCGCTCGACGACGAGCAGCACGTTGTTCTTCACCGTGAACGCGTCGCCGATGACGTTCGCCTCCTGGTCGGTCTGGTAGCTCCAGGTGCGGCCGGTGTACGCCCCGCGCTTCGTGTCGAACTCGTGGATCTCGCGGCGCCGGAGGTCGGCGTCGTCGGCGTACGAGCCCTCGACGATCGGGTAGAGGTAGCGGCCGTTCTTCGAGGCGGCGAGCGCCTCGAAGCCGCGGCTCGCGCGCACGCGCGGGGTCTCGCCGGGCTCGAGGTACGGGTTCTGCGGCGACTTCGCGCCGTCGAGCGAGTACGGCTTCTCGAGCAGCGTGCCGTCGGCGCCGAAGTGCAGCAGGAACGGCCCGAACTCCTCGCCGACCCAGAAGCTGCCGTCCTTCGCAC
Source organism: Agromyces sp. NPDC058126 (assembly GCF_042884595.1). NCBI lineage: Bacteria > Bacillati > Actinomycetota > Actinomycetes > Micrococcales > Microbacteriaceae > Agromyces > Agromyces sp. NPDC058126. The sequence goes on from NZ_JBHVTS010000001.1 coordinate 25,793, forward strand.
GCACGACCGACTCGATGTCGAAGTCGGCACCGGTGAGCAGGCGCTCCTCGGTCGCGTCGTTCACGATCGGGAAGTCGAGGATGCCGTCGCGGTCGTTGTACGAGATGAATCGCAGGGCCTCGATCGAGCCGTCGCCGCCCTCGGCGGTCTGCCAGGCCGGGCGCACGAGGTAGTTGCGCAGGAGGAAGTCGGCCGAGTTGCCCTTCGCGCCGAAGCCGTTGTCGGGCTGGGCCCAGAAGGTGCCGTCGCCGTTCTCGATCACGGCGGAGAACCCGGGGATCACCTGGCCGTCCCACGGGCCCTGGCGCCCGTTCGCGGCGGAGGCGAGCGCGCCCGAGGCGGGGCCTTCGGCGAGGAAGTCGGCCGAGAGGGTGGCGCGTGCGACGAGCGTGGGCTCGAACGCGTGCATCGGCGAGGTGGGCGTGGTCTGGCCGTTGCCGACGGCGTGGGCCGGCGCGGCGAACAGGATGGCGGCCGCCGTGGCGGTCGCGGCGGTGACGGCGATGGCGCGCGGAAGGGCGCGTCGCGTGAGGTTTCGGCTCATGCCGCGAGCCAATCGGCCGCGGCGTGCGCCACCGTGTCGGTTCGGCGACCGTTCGGCGACGACCCGGTGAACGGATGCCCCGGGCGGCGCCGTGCCCGAGTCGCGTCAGAGATTCTGGCCGATGTCCCACAGTCGGTCGGGGCGGCCGTCGATGGCCTCGGAGACCGCGAGCGCCTGGTCGTCGGAGAGTGAGGCGACGTAGTCGACCACGCCGCGCCCGACACCGAGGCGGCGCACCGCGCCCGCGTCGGGGACGGGCACGCCGTCGGGCCGGGTGGCTCGCACGAGCTCGTAGCCGGCGGTCGCGATGTCGACGAGCTCCTTCAGCCGCTGCGGCACGCGGTGCCGGTCGTAATCGTCGGTCACCCACGCCGTGAGTCCCTTGACGGCCCGCGTCAGCACCCGGCTGAGGCCGCGCTGGTACATCGCGATGTCGGCCCGGTCGAGGATGAAGTGCCGGTGCACGAACTTCAGGATCTCGACCTCGTGCCACGCGCCGCGATCGAGCGCGACGAGCCCGGTGCGCGCGACGCCCTCGGGGGCGGGAACGACGGAGGTCTGCAGGTGGCCGATCCAGCGGTTGGTGAACGAGGAGAGGGCCCGCTCCGAGGCGATCGATCCGTCGAAGGGCGTCGCGAGCAGGCCGTCGACGAGGTCGTCGGCGACGGTGTCGACCGCGGCGGCGAAGGCGTCGTCGTCGGCGACCCACGCGTCGCTCGCGCGGAGCTTGCGGCGGAGCGCCTCGAGCGCGGCCCCCGCGGGCGCGGTGCGGGAGGCGAGCTCCTCGTCGTCGAGCCCGCGCAGCTCGCTCCAGCCCTCGACCCAGCCGCGGAACTCGCGCGCCACCGCCCCGTGGCTCAGCAGCCCGGCGCGGTAGAAGTCGTCGACGTCGTGGATCGAGTAGGCGATGTCGTCGGCGGTGTCCATCACGGAGCACTCGAGCGACTGCACCATCGGCGGGAGGCCGGCCCGCGCCGCCGCGAGGTCGGCCGCGTCGAGGCCGTAGGCCGAGAACTTCGTCGCCACCGCCTCGCCGTCGACGAGCCGCATGCCACGGGGCAGCCCGCCGTCGGGGAACGGTGCGGTGGTGGCGAAGCGGGTCCACGGGTACTTCGCGATCGCCGAGCGCACCGCGGCGGTGAGGTTCAGGCCATGGGATGCCGCGGTGCTGACGTCGAGGGTCGCGATGATGCGGTAGCTCTGCGCGTTGCCCTCGAACCCGTCGTCGAGGCCGAGCGTCTCGCGGGCGAGCCGGTCGAGCACGCGCTCGCCGAGGTGCCCGAACGGCGGGTGGCCGAGATCGTGCGCGCTCGCCGCGGCCTGCACGACGACGGCGTCGCAGCCGTGCCGGGCCGCGAGCGCATGGGCCGGCGACGAGGCATCCGCGAAGCCGACCGCGATCGCGCGCGCGACCGCGGTGACCTTGATGGAGTGGGTGAGCCGGTTGTGGATGAGCGGGCCGGCGCCCGGCTGCGCGATGACCTGCGTGACGGCCGAGAGCCGCGAGAAGTAGGGCGAGAACCGGATGCGCTCGAGGTCGAGGCGGAACTGCGAGTGCTCCCCGACGACCTCGACGCTCGAGCTCGGCTCGGGGGTGCGGCGGGCGGCGCGATCGACGGTCATGAACCCAATGTAGGCGTCGGTTCGCGCGAGCCGCTCGCGTCGCATAGACTGTTCGATGTTGCTTTCCTCAGCAAAGCTTCATTGCGCCTGAAATCTCGTATTCCGGGTGCGTGAGTCGAGGCGGTGACTCCGAGGCGCCCTCGCAACAGGGCCCGAGGGCGGTGGCTCAATTGGTAGAGCAGCGGTCTCCAAAACCGCAGGTTGCAGGTTCGAGTCCTGTCCGCCCTGCGAGCCGGCAGTGATTGCCGGCCCACGAAAGGTGTACGAGGTGGCACGGAAAGTAATCGACGAACCGAGTGAGGACGTCGTCGCCAACGCGAAGCGCGACCGCGCCGCGCGTCGGAATCCCTTTTCGCGCATCGCCCTGTTCATCCGGCAGGTCATCGCTGAGCTGAAGAAGGTCGTCACCCCCACGCGGAAGGAGCTCTTCAGCTTCACGGTCGTGGTGCTGGTGTTCGTCATCATCATGATGGCGCTCGTCTGGGGCCTCGACCAGCTGTTCGGGTGGCTGGTGCTGTACGTCTTCGGAACGACCGGGGTCTGATCGAGGCCTTCGGCTCGCCAACCCGTTCGCCGTAGGCGCACGAAGAGAAGGATCGAGAATTGTCAAGGACTGAGCACGACGACGTCGATTGGGCCACGGCTGCAGAGCAGTCGGCCGAAGACGACGAGGCGCAGACGGGCAACGTCAACGAGCACGAGGAGCAGTCCTCGGAGCCGGCCGAGCACGTGGCCGTGCACGTCGTCGACGACGAGGGCAACGACGTCGACCTCGACGCCGTGCTCGACTCGCTCGCCGAGGCGAACGACCCCGAGGCCGACGCGATCGTCGACGACGCACTCGACATCGACTCCGCCGACGAGGCCGAAGCCGCACTCGAGGCGGTCGAAGAAGAGGCCGACACCGAGTTCGACCCGTACGAGGAGTTCCGCGCCGAGCTGCGCTTCCTCCCGGGCAAGTGGTACGTCATCCACTCGTACGCGGGCTTCGAGCGCCGCGTGAAGGCGAACATCGAGCAGCGACGCGAGTCGATGGCGATGGCCGACTACATCTACCAGGTCGAAGTGCCGATGGAAGACGTGGTCGAGATCAAGAACGGCCAGCGCAAGATGGTCACCCGCGTCCGCATCCCCAGCTACGTGCTCGTCCGCATGGAGCTGAACGAGGAGAGCTGGTCGGTCATCCGCCACACTCCCGGCGTCACCGGCTTCGTGGGCAACGCGCACAACCCGACCCCCCTCCGCTTCGAGGAGGCCTTCGGCATGCTGAAGAGCCTCGTCGAGATCAAGGACGTCGCGCCCGCCAAGGGCGCGAAGGCCGGCGCCGCCACCGGTGCCGCCCGCCAGATCCCCGCCGAGGTCGACTTCGAGGTCGGCGAGACGATCACCATCAAGGATGGCTCGTTCGCGGGCCTGCCCGGCACGATCAGCGAGATCAAGCCCGAGAGCGGCAAGCTCACCGTGCTCGTCTCGCTCTTCGAGCGCGAGACCCCGGTCGAGCTCAGCTTCGACCAGGTCACCAAGCTCTAACGCCGCTCAGAACCTCCACAGCCAGCCCTCCGGTATACTCGGGGGGTTGTGCTGCGTTCGGCCCGGCCGAACCACACGAACCACCGCCCTCCGGAACCGCCGGAGCGACGGGAGAGTGCCCGCCAGGGCGTTCGAACAGAAAGAGAGAAATCATGGCACCGAAGAAGAAGGTCACTGGTCTGATCAAGCTTCAGATCAACGCCGGCGCCGCCAACCCCGCACCGCCCATCGGTCCGGCCCTTGGTCAGCACGGCGTGAACATCATGGAGTTCTGCAAGGCCTACAACGCGGCGACCGAGTCGCAGCGCGGCAATGTGATCCCCGTCGAGATCACGGTCTACGAAGACCGCTCGTTCACCTTCATCCTGAAGACCCCGCCCGCCGCCGAGCTCATCAAGAAGGCCGCCGGCGTCGCCAAGGGTTCTGGCGTCCCGCACACCACCAAGGTCGGCAAGCTCACGCAGGACCAGGTCCGCGCGATCGCCGAGCAGAAGATGGCCGACCTCAACGCGAACGACCTCGACGCCGCGTCGAAGATCATCGCGGGCACCGCTCGCTCGATGGGCATCACGGTCGAATAAGGCCGCGGCGGAGATCGTCTGATCTCCGCTCCTCAGAACTCAGCATCAGTGGCAGCGCCCGCCAGGCGCAGATGACCACACTCTCTCAAGGAGAAGCAACATGGCACAGAAGTCCAAGGCCTACCGCGCCGCGGCCGAGAAGATCGAAGACGGCAAGTTCTACACCCCGAGCGAGGCCGTCGCCCTCGCGAAGGAGACCGGCTCGGCGAAGTTCGACTCGACCGTCGAGGTCGCGCTGAAGCTCGGCGTCGACCCCCGCAAGGCCGACCAGATGGTGCGCGGCACCGTCATCCTCCCGCACGGCACCGGCAAGACCGCTCGCGTCATCGTGTTCGCGACCGGCCCCGCCGCTGAGGCGGCCATCGCCGCCGGCGCCGACGAGGTCGGCGGCGCCGAGCTCATCGAGAAGGTCGCCGCGGGCTACACCGCGTTCGACTCGGCGGTCTCGACCCCCGAGCTCATGGGCCAGGTCGGCCGTCTCGGCAAGGTGCTCGGCCCCCGCGGCCTCATGCCCAACCCGAAGACCGGCACCGTGACCCCGAACGTGGGCCAGGCCGTCTCCGACATCAAGGGCGGCAAGATCGAGTTCCGCGTCGACAAGCACGCCAACGTGCACTTCGTCGTCGGCAAGGCCTCGTTCACGACCGAGCAGCTCGAAGAGAACGCGAAGGCGGCCCTCGAAGAGGTCCTCCGTCTCAAGCCGTCGAGCTCGAAGGGCCGCTACATCCAGAAGGGCGCCGTGTCGACCACGTTCGGCCCCGGCATCCCCCTGGACGTCAACGCCATCTGAGTCGACCGACTCGTCACGAAGGCCCCGCCGGTTCGCCGGCGGGGCCTTCGTCGTCGTGCGACGGTTCAGTGGGTGATCGCGTCGTGGTGGGCCTGCATGCTCGGACGGATGGCGAGCACCGCGGCGACGAGCGCGACGGCACCGCAGATCCACGACATCCAGGCGGCCCCGAAGGTCATCGCTTCGGCGTAGCCGCCGATCCAGGGCGAGACGATCAGCAGGATGCCGAGCGCGGCCTGCACGTACTCCATCGCGACGAGGCCCGGTGCGGCGAGGTTGACGAGCCCGGAGATGACGAGCAGTGCACCGAGCACGAGCATCAGGGCGACCGAGGCGCCCATCGGGGGAACGAACATGGTCGAGAGCATGGCCGCCGCACCGGCGGCGATCGCGACCCAGTCTTCCCAGCGAGTCCACTTCTTCATAGAAACCAGCCTCCTCAAGGTGGTGGCTCCCATTCGGGGGTCACTTCAACGGTACGACTGCGACGACCGGCGGTCAATGAGCGCGTGGGCCCTCCGACGCGCCCGGAACCGGGCCGGCGCGATCAGCGGGTGATGCGGAAGCCCTCGTCGTCGCGGGGGTCGAGATCGGTGACGACGAGCCCCGTGACCTGCGAGCCCGGCGGGCCCGCCTCGAGGCGGCGGAGCATCTCGTCGACCGCGGCCTCCGAGCCCTGCACCTCGGCTTCGACCGAGCCGTCGGGGAGGTTGCGCACCCACCCCGTGACGGCGAGGCGCTCGGCGTGCTTGCGGGCGAGGTAGCGGTAGCCGACGCCCTGCACGAGGCCGCTCACCAGCACGTGCCGTCGGATCATCCGCTCACCCTATCCCGTGAACGACGACGAGGGCGGGCTCGGGCTTTCGGCCCGGGCCCGCCCCGTGCGAGGTCGCGGAGCGCTCGTCGCTCAGCGAGCGGCCGGCGCGTCGACCGCGGCGGTCGCGCCCGTGCGGGTGCGGATCTCGTCGGCGACCGCGATCGCGTCGCCCGACGGGGCGTCGGACTTGCGGTCGGGGCGTGCGATCAGCAGGTACAGCAGCCCCGAGACGACGACGACGCCGAGGCCGATGAGCACGACGTAGTCGGTGAGGAACACGCCCGTGGCGCCCGGCGTCGCGAGCAGCACCATGGCGAACACGCCGTAGGCGAGCGCGAGTGCATTCACGATGAAGCCCAGGCCGCCGAGCGAGAAGGGGCCGGCCGGCTTCCAGCCCTTGAGGCGCTGGCGGAGCGCGGCGAGCACGACCATCTGGAAGGCGACGTAGATGCCGAGCACCGCGAAGGAGGTGATGGGCAGCAGCAGGCCGTCGTTGAGGAAGATGAGCACCGCGAGGAGCGCGGGCACGGTGCACGCCACGATGAGCGCGTTCGTCGGCACCTTGTTCTTCTCCGACACCTTCGCGAGCCAGCGGTGACCCGGGATCATGCCGTCGCGGGCGAAGGAGAACAGCAGGCGGCTGGCTGCGGCCTGCAGGCTCAGCACGCAGGAGATGAACGCGGTGATCGCGACCACGAGGAAGAGCTTCGCCCCGACGGGGCCGAGCGTCGACTCGAGGATGTGCGGGATCGGGTCGGTGTCGTCGCCCGCGACGATCGCGCCGAGGTCGGGCGCGGCGAGCACATAGCCGCCGAACGAGAAGAGGGCCGAGACGCCGCCGACGAGGATCGTCATCACCATCGCCTTGGGGATGCGACGGGCGGGGTTCGACACCTCCTCGGCGACGTCGCCGCAGGCCTCGAATCCGTAGAAGAGGAAGAGCCCCGCGAGGGCGGCGCCCATGAACGCGGTGAGGTAGCTGCCGTCGCCCTCGACGCCCATGGTGTCGAAGAAGACGCTGAACTCCTGCTTGCGCTGGAAGATCAGCAGGTAGAGCCCGAGCCCGATGACGCCGACGAGCTCGGCGGCGAGGCCGATCTGCGCGACCCGGGCGAGGGTCTTCGTGCCCGAGAAGTTGAAGAAGAACGCGAGCAGGAGCAGCGAGAGGGTGATCGCGAGGTTCACCGTCGGGGTGAGCTCGAGGTCGAAGAGGCTCCCGACGAAGACCGACCCGAACTCGGCCACCGCGGTGATCGTGACGATCATCGCCCAGATGTAGACCCAGGCGGCCATCCACGCGTAGCGACGGCCCCAGAGGCGTCGCGCCCACGGGTAGATGCCGCCGTGGATCGGGTACTGCGAGACGACCTCCCCGAACACGAGCGAGACGAGGAGCTGACCGGCGCCGACGATGACGATCCACCAGATCGACGGCGGGCCGCCGACCGCGAGCGCGGTGGCGAAGAGCGAGTACACGCCGACGAGGGGGGAGAGGTAGGTGAAGCCGAGGGCGAAGTTCGCCCAGAGGCTCATCGAGCGGTTGAAGGAGCCCTCGTAACCGAGGACCTTCAGGTGTTCGTCGTCGCCGAGCTGGTTCGGCGTGGGTTCTGCTGGCATGATGCCCTCTCGATCGACATTGATCTCGCGCCCACCCCACCCCGCGGGCGCACGGTACGGGTCAGCATAGCCATACATGCGGCGCTAAAGCTATAGCACCAGATGATTAATTTCGGATGCCGCGCAGCGGGCCTCATGGCAGGATGCCCGCATGGGAACCGTCACCGACTACCTCGCCGAACGCGAGGGCGAGAACCAGGTCGCACTCGAGCACGTCATGGCGATCGCCCGCGAGCTCTCGCCCGACGCCGTCGAGGGCGAGAGCTACGGCATGCCGGCCCTGCTGCACCGCGGCAAGGGCCTTGCGGCGGCGCTCGAGGCGAGGCAGCACCTCGGCCTCTACCCGTTCAGCGGGCGGATCCTGCCGGGGCTCGCGGCCGAGCTCGACGCGGCCGGTCTGAAGTGGTCGCCGGGGGCGCTGCAGTTCACGGCGGAGCATCCGGTGCCCGACGCGCTGCTGCGCCGCATCTTCAGCGAGCGCATCGCGGAGATCGACGCCCAGCTCGAGAAGAAGCGCTGACCCTCGCCCGCCGGTCGGCCGGCATGGGGGAAATCATGCAGCCGAGACGGGCGGGCTCCGGGGTTCGGCCGATGCAGCGCGGGCGAGCGGGCGGCTACCTTCGCCGCATGGACCTCGTGATGCTCGCCGGAACGGCCTCGGCCGTCGTCTTCGCCGTCAGCAATCTGCCGATGCTGCGGAAGGCGCTGCGCACCGGGGACGTCTCGTCGTACAGCCTCGCGAGCGTGGTGATGATCAACATCGCCAACCTCGTCTACTCGATCTACGTCTTCAGTCTTCCGATCGGGCCGGTGTGGATGCTGCACTCCTTCTACCTCGTCTCGTGCGCGACCCTCCTCGTGCTGTGCCTCCGGTCGGTGCGCGGTCGGGGCGACGACCGGCGAGCGGGCCGCGACGCGTTGCCGGCAGAACCGGTGCGGGGCTAGCCTGAGGGCGGACGCTGCCGGAGCCGGCTGCCCGCGCCGACGAGCGCGGCGCCCGGGCTGGAGGCGTCATGGGCGGAGCCGCACTCGACGTGGGCCGAGCCGCGTATCGCGAGAATCGCTGGAACGAGGCGGTCGCCGAACTCGAGTTGGCCGAGCGCGAGGCCGTCACCACGCCGCTCGATCTCGAGAACCTCGCAACGGCGGCGTTCCTCGTCGGGCGCGCCGCCGACGGGCTCGACTGGCTCGCCCGGGCGCACGAGGCGTTCCTCGCCGACGGCGACGACGTCGCGGCGATCCGCTGCGCCGCGTGGCTCGGGATGATGCTGTCGAACATCGGCGACCATGCTCGGAGCAGCGGGTGGTTCGCACGTGCCGAGCGGCTCGTCGACGACGCCGAGGAGCCCGACGCCGATCACGGCTTCCTGCGAGTGCCGCGCGGCCTGCAGGCCCTGTACTCCGGCGACGCCGAGGGCGCCGAGCAGATCTTCCGCGAGGCCGAACGGTGTGCGCGGCAGGCGGGCGACGCCGACATCGCCGCGCTCGCCGGCCTCGGGCTCGGCCAGTCGCGGATCATGCTCGGCGACCTCGGCGCCGGCATGAAGCTGCTCGACGAGGTCATGGTCGCGGTCACGACGGGCGAGCTGTCGCCGGAGGCGTCCGGCATCGCGTACTGCGCGCTGCTGCAGTCGTGCCGCTTGGCGTTCGACCTCCGGCGTGCGCAGGAGTGGACCCGCGCGCTCGATCGGTGGTGCGCCGAACGCCCCGACCTGATCGTCTTCACCGGGCAGTGCCATGCGCACCGCGCGGCGCTCTTCCTGGCGCACGGCGCGTGGGCCGAGGCCGAGGCCGCAGCTGCCGAGGCCAGGCAGCGCTCGGCGCGCGGCGACCACGACGGCGTCTACGCCTCCGCCTACCTGGAGGGCGAGGTGCACCGGTTGCGGGGTGAGGACGCCGCCGCCGAGGCGGCGTACGAGTCGGCGGCGCGAACGGGCTTCGAGCCGCAGCCGGGGCTGGCGCTGCTCCGGCTGGCCCAAGGCGAGGCGTCGACGGCGCAGCGGATGATCCTCGCCGCAGTCGATCGACTCGACCCCTCGGAGCGCCGGGCGCTCCTGCCCGCCATCGTCGAGATCCAGCTGGGCGCGGGCGAGGTCGCGGGTGCTCGCGACGCGGCCGACGAACTCGTCGCGTTCAGCCGCCGCGAGTCGACGCCCATGGTCGCCGCGCTCGCCGACTCTGCCGAGTCGGCGGTGCTGCTCGCCGAGGGCGACGTCGCCGGGGCCCTGGCCGCCTCGCGCAGGGCCTGGGCGAAGTGGAGGGAGCTCGAGGTGCCCTTCGACGCGGCGCGCTGCCGGGTGCTCGCCGCTCGGTGCTACCGGGCATCGGGTGACGAGGCGTCCGCCGTCATGGAGCTGGACGCCGCGCGGGCGATCCTCGACGAGCTGGGCGCCGCACCCGTGTTCGCGGCCGTCGAGTCGCTCACGAAGACGCCGGGCGGGCTCTCGCCGCGGGAGGTGGAGGTGCTGCGCCTCGTGGCGGCCGGGCACTCCAACCGGGAGATCGGTGCAGAGCTCTACCTGAGCGAGAAGACCGTCGAGCGCCACCTCAGCAACATCTTCGGCAAGCTCGGTCTCGCGTCGCGGTCGGCCGCGACCGCGTACGCGTTCCGACACGGCCTGGCCGAGTGAGGGCGCGCGGCGGCTGCGGGGTGCATGGGGGATTTCGCCGATGCGATGCCCGCCGGCGCCTCGTACCGTGCCGAGCATGGACCACGCACAGCACGCTTCGGATGGATCCGGCCACGAGTTCGACACCGTCGTCGTCGGTGGCGGGCAGGCCGGGCTCACCATCGGATTCCATCTCGTACGACGCCTGCACCGGGACATCCTGATCCTCGATGCCCACGCCCGCGTCGGTGACGCCTGGCGGCGTCGCTGGGACTCGCTCCGGCTCTTCACCCCCGCGAAGTACGACGGCCTGCCCGGGATGCCCTTCCCCGGCGACCCCCTCGCGTTTCCGACGAAGGACGAGATGGCCGACTACCTCGAGGCGTACGCCGCCCGATTCGAGCTGCCCGTGCTGACGGGCATCCGGGTCGATCGGGTCGGCAGGGTCGACGGTCGATTCGTGGTCGAGGCCGGGGAGCGGAGCTGGATCGCGCGCAACGTCGTGATCGCCGCGGGCGGCCACCAGGTTCCGCGGGTGCCGGCGTTCGCCGACCAGCTCGATGCGTCGGTGCAGCAGTTGCACTCGGAGGACTACCGGAACCCCTCGGAGCTTCGCGCGGGGCCGGTGCTCGTCGTCGGGCTCGGCAACTCGGGGGCGGAGATCGCGCTGGAGGTGAGCCGAAGCCACGCCACCACCCTGGCCGGCACGCCGGGCGGGCAGCTCCCGTTCCGCCACGGTCGCACGCTCGCCCGGTTCGGCCTGCCGCTCATCAGATTCGCCGGGGTGCATGTGCTCAACGGCGGGAACCCGATCGGGCGACGGGTGCTGCCGAAGGCAGCGAAGAGCGCGACCCCGCTCATCCGGACCCGCCTCGCCGAGCTCGAGGCCGCGGGGGTCGCGCGCGCCGGCCGGGTCACCGGGGTCGAGCGCGGCATGCCGGTCGTCGACGGGCGCGCACTCGACGTCGCCGACGTCATCTGGTGCACCGGGTATCGAGACGATCTGAGCTGGATCGACCTGCCCGTGTTCGACGAGGACGGCCGGCTGCAGCAGACCCGCGGCGTGGTCCGCGGCGGCGGCACGGGACTCTACGTCGTGGGGCTCGACCTCATGTACGCGATCGTGTCGGCGACGCTGCCCGGGATGCCGCGCGACGCCGCATATCTCGCACGGCGAATGCGGCGGGTCGATGTACCCGAAACAGCGGGGGTCGCGAGGTCGACGAGCGGCGTCGGGGTATGGGGATGACCGGGCGCTGCCCGCAACGACGGATGCCCCGGGGCGAACCCCGGGGCATCCGATCGCGAAGCGGGTGATCAGCCGATGCGGATCATCTTCTTGTTGACGAACTCGTCGGCGCCGAAGCGGCCGAGCTCGCGGCCCGAGCCCGAGCGCTTGACGCCGCCGAAGGGCAGTTCGGCGCCGTCGGCGCCGACCACGTTCACGAAGACCATGCCGGCCTCGATGCGGTCGGCGACGCGGAGCGCCTGCTCCGAGTCGGTCGTGAAGACGTACGAGCCGAGGCCGAACGGGGTGTCGTTCGCGAGCTCGATCGCCGCGGTCTCGTCGGCGACCTTGAAGACCTGCGCGACCGGGCCGAAGAACTCCTCGTGGAACGCGTCGGAGCCGGGCTGCACGTCGGTGAGGATCGTCGCCGAGTAGTAGTTGCCGTTCTTCTTGCCGCCCGAGTGCAGCGTCGCGCCCTGCGCGACCGCGCGCTCGACCTGCTCGGCGAGGCCCTCGGCGGCCTTCGCCGACGAGAGCGGGCCGAGTGCCGTGCCGTCGGCGGCGGGGTCGCCCTCCTCGACCGCGTTCATCGCGGCCGTGAACTTCTCGAGGAAGGGCTCGTAGAGGTCTTCCACGACGATGAAGCGCTTCGCCGCGTTGCAGGCCTGGCCGTTGTTGTCGACGCGGGCGAAGGTCGCCGCCTCGACGGTCGCGTCGAGGTCGTCGGTCGAGAGCAGGATGAAGGGGTCGGAGCCGCCGAGCTCGAGCACGACCTTCTTGAGGTGGCGACCGGCGATCTCGGCGACGATCGCGCCGGCGCGCTCGGAGCCGGTCAGCGAGACGCCCTGCACGCGGCGGTCGGCGATCACGGTCTCGATCTGCTCGTGCGAGGCGTAGAGGTTGACGTAGGCGCCCTCGGGGAAGCCGGCGTCGAGGAAGATGCGCTCGATCGCGGCCGCCGACTCGGGGCACTGCTCGGCGTGCTTCAGCAGGATCGTGTTGCCGATGATGAGGTTCGGTCCGGCGAAGCGGGCGACCTGGTAGTACGGGAAGTTCCACGGCATGATGCCGAGCAGCACGCCGAGCGACGAACGGCGGATGAGCGCCGAGCCCTCGCCGGCGAGCAGGTCGATCTGCTCGTCCTTCAGGAGCGCCTCGGCGTGGTCGGCGTAGTACTCGTAGATCGCGGCCGAGAACTCGACCTCGCCGACGGCCTGCTCGCGGGGCTTGCCCATCTCGCGGACGATGATGTCGGCGAGCTCGTCGACGCGCTCGTTGTGGAGTTCGGCGACGCGGCGGATGAGCGCGGCGCGCTCGGCGACGGTCGACTGCTTCGACCAGCCGCGGTGCGCCTCGTCGGCCGAGGCGATCGCTGCCTGGAGTGCCTCATCGGTGATGGTGTCGAAGCTCTTGACGACCTCGCCGGTGGCGGGGTTGGTCACGGCATAGGGCATGGGGATTCTCCTTCTCGGGGCACGCACGCCAGTCGGCCGGGGCCTGTCGGAGGGGGTCGTCTGCCGCGGTGCATACGCTCGTCCGTCAAAGATATAACAACGGATGATTCTTCTCGACCCGTGCTCAGGGGATGCTCGGGTTCGGGGTTCCGCCGTCAGCGATCGGCGGAGGCGGGCCCCACGAGCACGCGGAACGGCGTGCCAGGGCAGTCGAGCGAGTTCGGCGCCGAGGCATCCGCCAGCTGGCCGACCTGCAGCGTCGGCTCGGTGGAGAGCACCACCCGGCCGTCGGCGTTCACGAGCGCGAGCGGCACCGGGGCCCCGAGGAACCGGGCGAGGAGCTCCTGTTCGAGCCGCCGGACCGAGATGTCCGCGCCGACGACGCCGACCATGCGCTCGCCGCCCTCCCCGTGCACGGGCATCGTGAGCGTGAGGATGTAGTCGCACGTGCAGAGGTGGTCGACGAACGGGCCCGTCACGTGCGCGTGGCGAGTGGTCGCGGGGATGCGGTACCACTCGAGCGCGCGGAAGTCGCGGAGGTACTCGGTGTAGCCCCGCGTCGAGAGGTCGAGCCGCGTCGGGCCGTCGGTGGAGCCGAGCACGGGGTTGTCGTCGAGCGGCCCGAGCCACCAGGCGAAGTGCACCTCGTGGCCGCGCACGATCTCGCCGTCGGCGATGAACCCCGCCCCGGTGAGCAGTGCGTCGGGCTCGACGAGTCGGGGGATCACGAGGTCGGCGACGGTCTGGTCGAGCTCGGCCGGGCGGACCTCGCCGCCGGAGGCGGAGGAGCGGGCGATCATCGCCTCGATCGGGGTGCGCCAGTCGGCGAGCTGGTCGAAGACCCGCGCGAATACCTCGCCGACGGCGTCGGCGACCGGGGCGAGCTGCTCATTCGTGGTCATCGAGACCGCCTCCGCGTTCGACTCTGGCCTTCGCCGCGAGGAGGCTGGCCGAGAGCGCCGTGACGAGCAGGCCGGCGGCCTCGCGGGCCCGCGCCGGGCGATGGGTCGTGACGGCGCGCACGATGCGGCGGTCGGCCGCGGCCGCCTCGGATCGGGCGGCGTCGTCGTCGAGGCCGATGAGCAGCAGCGGGCCGAACTCGGCCTGCAGACGGATCTGCTCGCGGACGAGCCGGGCCGACTGGCTGAGCACGGCGAGCTCGAGGAAGAAGCCGCCCTGGTTCGTGCGGGCGCTCGCCGCGGTGCTGAAGTCGGCGGCGTCGAGCCAGGCGGCGAGGCGGCTCGCCTCGGGGTCGCTCGCGCGCTCGGCGGCGCGCTCGGCCGCCCCGGCGAGGATCGCGCCGAAGTAGACGGCCATGTCGCTGAGCTCGACCTGGGCGAGCCCGCGCAGCCGCGCGGTGAGCAGCGTGCGGTGCTCGGCGTCGTCGTGCACCACGAAGCTGCCGCCGTCGCGGCCGCGACGCGTCTCGACGAGGCCGGCCTCGCGGAGGATGCCGAGCCCCTCGCGCACGGTGATCAGGGCGACGCCGAACCGTCGGGCGAGCTCGGGCTCGCTCGGCAGGCGCTCGCCGGGGTCGAGCACGCCGAGCACGATGCCGTCGATGAGGCGCTGCGCGACCTGTTCGGCGCGGCCCGCGTCGGCGAGCTGGGCGAACACGGCTTCGCGCGCGCCGGGGCCCACCCTCGATTCCATGCGTTCACGATAGCCGAGCGCGCCCCGGCCGAGTGGCGGCGCGCGCAAAAAAGATTCACTATAGGATGAATGGACGGCGGCCGAACGGCCGGCACATGCGAAGGCGGATGACCCATGCACGAGCGACCCGAGACGACGACCGGCGACGCGCCACGCGGCGCGGCCGGCGGTGCGCCCGGCGGGCCGGATCACGGGGTGCTCGCGGGCCTCCGCGTCGCCGACTTCTCGCGCGTGCTCGCCGGCCCCTACGCGACGATGATGCTCGCCGACTACGGCGCCGACGTCATCAAGATCGAGCCGCCCACCGGCGATGACACCCGGCACTGGAAGCCGCCGGTCGACGCCAACGGCACCGCCACCTACTTCGGCAGCGTCAACCGCAACAAGCGCTCGGTCGCCCTCGACCTCGCGAGCGAGGAGGGCCTCGCCGAGGCCCGGCGCCTGGCCGCTACGGCCGACGTCGTCATCGAGAACTTCCGCCCGGGCGTGATGCGCCGCTTCGGCCTCGACCACGACACCGTGCGCGCGGAGAACCCCCGGGTCGTCTACTGCTCGATCACCGGCTTCGGCGCGGGCGAGGGCGCCGGCCTCGCGGGGTACGACCTCCTCGTGCAGGCCGTCGGCGGCCTCATGTCGATCACCGGCGAGCCCGAGGGCGAACCGTCGAAGGCCGGCGTCGCCCTCGTCGACGTGCTCTGCGCGCAGAACGCGCTCGCCGGCATCCTGCTCGCCCTGCGCGATCGCGACCGCACCGGCGAGGGCGCGCACGTCGAGATCAACCTCATGCAGAGCCTGCTCTCGGCGCTCACCAACCAGGCCGCGTCGACGCTCGTCACCGGCCGCGCCCCGCGCCGGCTCGGCAACCAGCACCCGTCGATCGCGCCGTACGCCGTGTTCCCGGCCGCAGACCGCGACCTCGTCATCGCCGTCGGCAACGACAAGCAGTTCCGCGCGCTCACCGCGATCCTCGGGCTTCCCGGGCTCGCCGACGACGAGCGCTACGCGACCAACGAGGCGCGCGTGGCCCATCGCGAGCACCTCCGCGCCGAGATCGAGGGCGCGCTCGCGGGCGCCCGCGCGGCCGTGTGGGCCGAGCGCTTCAGCGAGGCGGGCGTGCCCGCCGGGCTCGTCAACGACGTCGCCGAGGCGATCGCGTTCGCCGAGTCGCTCGGCCTCGAGCCCGTCGCCGAGACCGACGGCAGCCGCACCGTGGCGAACCCGATCCGGCTCTCCTCGGCCCGCGCCCGCTACCTGACCCCGCCGCCCCGGCTCGACGAGCACGCGGGCGCCGACTGGCACCCCGTGACATCCGACCCCACCGCCGACCCTTCGAAAGGACCCCGCGCATGACCACCGCCCCCAGCATCGACCAGGTCTTCGACTTCGACGCCCTCCTCAGCGAGGAGGAGCGCACCTGGCAGCAGAAGGCGCGCACCTTCGCGCAGGAGCGGCTGCTGCCGGTCATCGAGGAGGACTTCGAGCAGAAGCACTTCCGTCGCGAGTTCGTGAAGGAGCTCGGCGACCTCGGGTTCCTCGGCATGCACCTGAAGGGCTACGGATGCGCCGGGGCCGGCGCCGTCTCGTACGGCCTCGTCTGCCTCGAGCTCGAGGCCGCCGACTCGGGCTGGCGCACCTTCGTGTCGGTGCAGGGCTCGCTCGCGATGAGTGCGATCCACAAGTACGGCTCCGAGGAGCAGAAGAACCGGTGGCTGCCCGGCATGGCCGCGGGCGACCTCGTCGGCTGCTTCGCGCTCACCGAGCCGCAGGGCGGCAGCGACCCCGCCGGCATGACGACGACCGCGCGCCGCGACGGCGACGGCTGGGTCATCGACGGTGCGAAGCGCTGGATCGGGCTCGCCTCGCTCGCCGACGTGGCCGTGGTCTGGGCCAAGGTCGACGACCCCTCCGGCGCGTTCGGCGAGGGCGGCAGCGCGGTGCGCGGGTTCCTCGTGCCGACCTCGACGCCCGGCTTCACGGCGACGCCGATCGACGGCAAGCTGTCGATGCGCGCCTCGGTCCAGTGCGACATCGCGCTCGACGGCGTCCGTGTCGACGGCGACGCGATCCTGCCCGGCGCCCGCGGACTGAGCGGCCCGTTCGGCTGCCTCAACGAGGCCCGCTACGGCATCGTGTGGGGCGCCATGGGCGCCGCGCGCTCGTGCCTCGAGGCCGCGATCGAGCGCTCGACGTCGCGCGAGGTGTTCGGCAAGCCGATCGGCGCGAACCAGCTCATCCAGGCGAAGCTCGCCGACATGTTCCTCGAGGTCGAGAAGGGCATCCTGCTCGCGCTGCACCTCGGCCGGCTCAAGGAGCGCGGTGCCCTGACGCCCGCCCAGATCTCGGTCGGCAAGCTCAACAGCGTGCGCGAGGCGCTCGCGATCGCGCACGAGGCGCGGGCCATCCTCGCCGGCGACGGCATCACGAACGCGTGGCCGGTCATGCGCCACGCAGCCAACCTCGAGTCGGTGCGCACCTACGAGGGCACCGACGAGATCCACCAGCTGATCCTCGGCCGCGAGCTCACGGGGCTCAACGCCTTCTGAGGGTGGCTCGGCAGACGCGAGCGCAGTGACGAACGAGAAGGGTTCACGATGACGAACACGGATGCCACGGGGATCGCCCCGCGCGATGAGCCGGCGACCGGCGGCGACGAGCGGGTCGAACTGTCGGCGGACGCCTCGGTCGAGCTCGCGGTGCGGCTCGCCGGGGCGTCGGGCCTCGGGCGCTCGAGCCGTGCCGAGCGCGGCCGCTGGCTCGGCGCGATCGCCGACGCCGTCGAGGCCCACCGCGACGAGCTCGTCGCCCTCGCGGGCGAGGAGACCCACCTCTCGGCCGCGCGCCTGGGCGGCGAGCTCACCCGCACCTCGACCCAGCTGCGGTTCTTCGCCGGCGTCATCGACGAGGGCTCCTACCTCGAGGCGACGATCGACTCGCCCGACGCCTCGCTCCTGCCGCCGCGACCCGAGCTGCGGCGGATGCTGCGTCCCCTCGGCGTGGTCGGCGTGTTCGCGGCCTCGAACTTCCCGTTCGCGTTCTCGGTGCTCGGCAACGACACCGCCTCGGCGCTCGCCGCGGGCTGCCCGGTCGTCGTGAAGGCGCATCCGGGGCACCCGCGGCTCTCGCGCCGCATCACCGAGGTCGCGCACGAGGCGCTCGCCGCGGCGGACGGGCCCGCGGGCGCGCTCCAGCTCGTCGAGGGCATGGAGGCCGGCCTCGCACTCGTGCAGCACCCGCGGGTCACGGCGGTCGGCTTCACCGGCTCCACCCGCGGCGGCCGCGCCCTCTTCGACCTCGCCGCCGCACGCCCCGAGCCGATCCCGTTCTACGGCGAGCTCGGCTCGCTCAACCCCGTCGTCGTGACCCCGACCGCGGTGTCGGACGCCGGACCGGGCGCCGCGTCGATCGCGGCGGGACTCGCGGGCTCCTTCACCCGCGACGGCGGCCAGTACTGCACGAAACCCGGCCTCGTGTTCGTGCCCGAGGGGTCGGGCGTCGAGGACGCGCTCGTGGCCGCGCTCGGCGACGCCACGCCGCAGCGCCTGCTCACCGAGGGCATCGCGGCGGCGTTCGACCGCGGCTCGGTCGAGCTGGCCGAGCGCGACGACGTCGACCTCGTCTTCGCGGGGGAGCGCGCGGCCGACGTCGCGGCTCCCGTCGTCGTCGCGACGAGCACCGAGGCGTTCGTGGAGGGGCGCGAAGCCTTCCTCGAGGAGTGCTTCGGCCCGCTCACGCTGCTCGTCCGCTACGCCGACGACGCCGGGCTCGGCCGGGCGCTCGCCGTGCTCGAGGGCTCGCTCACCGCGTCGATCCACCACGCGCCCGACGAGGACGTCGCCGACCTCGCCGAGGCGCTCGAATCCGTCGCCGGCCGCATCGTCTTCAACGGCTGGCCGACGGGCGTCGCGATCGCGTGGGGTCAGCACCACGGCGGCGGCTGGCCCGCCACCACCGCCTCGGTGCACACCTCGGTCGGCGCGACCGCGATCCGCCGGTGGCTGGCTCCCGTCGCCTGGCAGGATGCCCCGGCCGCCGTGCTGCCGGCCGAGCTCGCCGACGGCAACCCGCTCGGCGTGCCCCGCCGCGAGGACGGCGTGCTCGTGGTGCCCGCCCCGCCGGTCGAGTAGCGACGAAGGAGCGTCTCGAGATCACCGGACGCGTGGTCCCGAGACGCGCGCTCCTTCGTCGCGCACCACGCGACCGACGAGGAATGGGAATGCAACGCGGGGTAATGCCGTTTCACCTTGCGGCCGGGTCGTGATGGACTCGACCCCATCGTCGCCGCGTACCTGCGGTCGCACCCCTCCCCACGAACGGAGCCCCCATGTCCCGCGCACCCCGTGCCCGCACCCTGCTCGGCCTCGCCGCCGCCTCCCTCGCCGTCGTCGCGCTCGCCGCCTGCTCGTCGAGCGCCCCCGCCGCGAGCGACTCGGCCGCCGGTGACGACGAGTTCGGGCTCGTGAACGCCGGAACCCTGACGGTCGCGACCGAGGGCACCTACCCTCCGTTCACGTTCCACGAGGGCGGCGCGGGCGAGCTCGTCGGCTACGACGTCGAGGTGGCCGAGGCCGTCGCCGACAAGCTGGGCCTCGAGATCACGTTCGAGGAAACCCAGTGGGACGCGATCTTCGCGGGCCTCGACGCGGGCCGCTTCGACGTCATCGCGAACCAGGTCTCGATCAACCCCGAGCGTGAAGAGGACTACCTCTTCTCGACGCCGTACACCGTGTCGCCGAGCGTCGTCGTCGTGAACGAGGGCGACGACTCGATCTCGAGCTTCGAGGATCTGAAGGGCAAGACCACCGCGCAGTCGCTGACGAGCAACTTCTACCAGCTCGCCGTCGACGCCGGCGCGAACGTCGAGGCCGTGGAGGGCTGGGCGCAGGCCGTCGCGCTCCTCGAGCAGGGCCGTGTCGACGCCACGGTCAACGACAAGCTCACCTACCTCGACTACGTGAAGCAGACGCCCGACGCGAAGCTCGCCGTCGTGGCCGAGACCGACCCGAGCGAGAGCGCCCTCACCTTCACGAAGGACAAGACGGCGCTCGTGAAGGCCGTCGACGAGGCGCTCGCCGAACTCCGCGAGGAGGGCGTGCTCGCCGAGCTCGGCGAGAAGTACTTCGGCGAGGACGTCTCCGAGTAGCGCTCACCTGATCGACGGGCGGATGCCGCGTTCCGCCCCTGGTTCGCACGGGGAACACCCCCGGTGGAATCATGGGGTGACGCGGCATCCGCCGTATCTCGGAAGGCGGTGAGGCGATGACCGACTGGCAACTCGTCCTCGACTCGTTCTGGCCACTGCTCTGGGGCGGCCTCAGCGGAACCATTCCGCTCGCGCTGGCCTCGTTCGCGCTCGGGCTCGTGCTCGCGCTCGGCGTCGCGCTCATGCGGATCAGCCGCAACCGGGTGCTGAGCGGCATCGCGAGGTTCTACATCTCGGTGATCCGCGGCACGCCGCTGCTCGTGCAGCTGTTCGTGATCTTCTACGGCATGCCCTCGGTCGGCATCACGATCGACCCGTGGCCGAGCGCGATCATCGCGTTCTCGCTCAACGTCGGCGGCTACGCGGCCGAGGTGATCCGGGCAGCCATCCTCTCGGTGCCGAAGGGCCAGTGGGAGGCCGGCTACACGATCGGCATGTCGTCGGGCACGACGCTCACCCGGCTGATCCTGCCGCAGGCGGCCCGCGTCTCGGTGCCGCCGCTGTCGAACACCTTCATCTCGCTCGTGAAGGACACCTCGCTCGCCTCGCTCATCCTCGTGACCGAGATGTTCCGGGTGGCGCAGGAGATCGCGGCGTTCAGCCGGGAGTTCCTGCTCATCTACATCGAGGCGGCCGTCATCTACTGGCTCTTCTGCCTCGTGCTCTCGAGCGGGCAGAACCTGATCGAGAAGAGATTGGACCGCTATGTCGCCCACTGATCGCGACGGGTCGGCGAACGACGGCGCGGTGAACGGTTCGGATGCCTCGGGCGCCGACCCGCTCGCCCCGGGCCAGACCCCCGACGACAGCGTGCTGCTCGAGGCCAGCGGCATCCGCAAGTCGTTCGGCGACAACGAGGTGCTGCGGTCGATCGACCTCGAGGTGCGCCGCGGCGAGGTCGTCGTGCTCATCGGCCCGAGCGGCTCGGGCAAGACGACCGTGCTGCGCTCGCTGAACGGTCTCGAGACGCCCGACGCCGGCACGGTCGAGGTCGCGGGCGGGCCCTCGCTCGACTTCTCGACGCCGATCTCGAAGGCCGAGCGCTTCGCGCTCCGCGACCGTTCGGCGATGGTGTTCCAGCAGCACAACCTCTTCCCGCACATGACGGTGCTGCAGAACGTCATCGAGGGCCCGGTTCGGGTGCAGAAGGTGCCGAAGGCACATGCCGTGGCCGAGGCATCCGCCCTGCTCGATCGCGTCGGCCTCGCCGAGAAGCGCGACGCCTACCCCTTCGAGCTCTCGGGCGGGCAGCAGCAGCGCGTCGGCATCGTGCGCGCGCTCGCGCTGAAGCCGCAGCTGCTGCTGTTCGACGAGCCGACGAGCGCGCTCGACCCCGAGCTCGTGGGCGAGGTGCTCCAGGTCATCAAGGAGCTCGCCGACGAGGGCTGGACGATGGTCGTCGTCACGCACGAGCTCGGGTTCGCGCGGCAGGCCGCCGACGAGGTGCTCTTCATGGACGGCGGCGTCGTCGTCGAGCGGGGAGCGCCCGAGCAGATCTTCACCGCGCCGCGCGAGGAGCGCACGCGACGGTTCCTGCAGCGCATCCTGCGCCCGCTCGACTGAGGCTCGCGCTGCCGCCGGCGGCGGCTAGCGTGGAGGCATGCCGGGCCCGCGTTCACCGAACGACGCGGGTTCGCCGCGCGCGCGGCGAACGCTGGGCGTCTTCCGGCTCGCGATCGCGGTGCTGGAGATCGTCGCGCTCATCGGCAACTTCGAGTACGTGCTCGGGTTCCGATTCTTCGCGACCGCGAACTTCTTCAGCTACTTCACGGTGCAGTCGGCGTTCCTCGCGGTCGTGACGCTCGGCATCGCCGGCGGGTTCGCGCTCGCCGCGCCGCGCGACCCGCCCTGGCTCGGGGTGCTGCGCACGATGGTGACCGTGTACGTGCTGGTGTCGGGCATCGTGTTCGGCATCATCGTCGCCCAGGCGTCGACGCGCGACTACCGCGTCGACGTGCCCTGGTCGGACACCCTGCTCCATTTCGTCGTGCCGGCGCTCGCCGTCATCGCCTGGACGGCCGACAGCATCATGGCGGTGAACCCGCGGGTGCCGTGGTCGACGGTCGGCTGGGTGCTCGTCTACCCCACGGTGTGGCTCGGCTACACGCTCGCCCGCGGCGCCGACCTCGGGTGGTACCCGTACTTCTTCCTCGACGAGGCGCAGGTGGGCGGCCCGGTCGGCGTCGCGCTCTACTGCGCGCTCGTGCTCGTCATCTTCGTGACGCTGACCGCCGGCCTCGTCGCCGTCAACCGGTGGCTGTGGCGAAGGGCACGAGATCGGCGAGTACGGCCTCCCGGAACGCCGCGTCGTCGAGCGCCTCGAGACGTTCGGCCTGCGTCGCGGCGATGAGCCCGACGAGCACGGGCTCGCCGTCGGGTGCTCCCGCGTCGAGCCAGGCGGCGACGCTCGGCGTCTCGCCGACGACGGTCAGCACCGCGACGGATGCCTCGGCCCCGGTGTCGCCGGCGTCGCCGGCCTCGTTCGCGGGGCGCCAGAACGCCTCCTCGAAGCGCAGCCACACCGTGTCGACGAGCCCGACGCCGAGGCGCGAGATCGCCCGCTGGTGCAGGAGCGGCAGGGCGGGGGAGAACTGCAGCGTGTCGGTCTTCAGCACTCCGAGCGGCACGGTGACGACGACCCGGTCGACCGTGAGCGACTCGCCCGAGTCGAGGCGCAGGCTCACCCGGCGCTCGTCGTAGGCGATGCGGGTGACGACGCTCATGACGGCGATGTCGAGCGCGTCGGCGTCGGCGTCGAGGGCGCCGGCGAGGCCGCGGGCGAGCGCCGGCGCGGTCGACGAGGGCGCGTCGGGATCGGCGCCGGTCGCGGGGCCGGCGGCAACCGCACCCCGGCCGAGCTCGGCGAGGGCGGCGACGCGGTTCGCGGTCGCGCCCGTCTCGACCCCGACCCCGCTCGTCACCGAATGGGCGAGCCAGGCCGCGGGCGAGACGCCCGTCGCGTCGGGCTCGTTCGAGAGAGAGGCGGTCGTGCCCGACTCGACGAGCGCGGTCGCGAGCGAGAGCTCACCGACCCGAGCCCCGGTCTGGGCGGCGGCCCACGCCTGCGCCGCGGCGATCGCGTCGGGGCCGGTCGTCGGGATCGCCACCGTCGTACCGTCCGCAGTGCGCGCGTCCGCGGGAGCGGCGATCGGCAGCAGCTCGACGGAGTCGGGCAGCGCTGCCTGCAGCACGGCGCTGCCGACGACGAGCGCGCCGAGCTCGATGGGGCCGTCGAAGCCGTCGGCGTCGACGGTGTCGATGCGCCCGCCGATGCGGTCCCTGGCTTCGATGACGACGACCTCGAGATCGCGCTCGGCGAGCTCGCGAGCGGCGGTGAGCCCCGCGAGCCCGGCGCCGATCACGGCGACGCGTTCGCCGGGCTCCGCGAGCTCGAGCACGAGGGACGCCGCGTGCGCGCCCGAGCTGCGGGCGCCCTGCAGGGTGCCCGGCGCCGCGGTGTCGCAGGCCTCGCCCGCGAAGAACACCCGTCCGGCGACGGGCTGCGCGAGTGCCTCGCGCAGCTCGTCGGGGCCGCCCGCCGCGTCGAAGGTGAACGCACCGCGGGCGAAGGGGTCGGCGCCCCAGCGCGATCGGCGCAACCCGAGCGGTTCGGGCACGGGCGAGGGCGTCGGCGCGGGGGAGGGCGTCGGGGAGGTGGTCGGACTCCCGGTCGGCGGCGGGCTCGGGGTCGGCTGCGGTTCGGTGCAACTCGCGAGCACGACGGTCGCGAGGCCGGAGAAGGAGGCGGCGAGGAACGTTCGCCGGGCCATGCCGCCGGGCGTCGCCCGTGAGTCCATGTGGTTCAGGCTAGCCGACGCCCGCGGCGGCGTACGCGGCGGCGAAGCGCGGGAGGGACGCCTCGATCGTCTCCAACGTGGCGGTCAGCGAGATGCGGAAGTACCCGGGTGTCTCGAACATGCGCCCCGGCAGCACGAGCACGCCCTCGCGGTCGAGCAGCCGGGCGAACTCCGCGTCGTCGGCGAGCGGAGACTCGGGGAACAGGTAGAAGGTGCCCTCGGGCACGGCGACGCGGTACCCGAGCTCGCGGAGCGCCGCCACCATGACGTCGCGCTTGCGCTGGAACAGGGCGAGGTCGAAGCGCAACTGCTCGAGCCGGGGCAGCGCGTACTGCATCGACGCGTTCGGGAACAGCCATCCGCCGGTGATCTGCACGGTCTCGACGGCGCTGCGGATCTCGTCGCGGGCCGCGGCCGGCATCGTCGGCGGCACGGCGAGGTAGCCGATGCGCTCGCCCGGTGAGAGCAGGGTCTTGCCGTAGCTGTAGGCCAGGAAGCTCCACGGGTAGAACTCGACGGGGCTGCGGAAGCGCACCCCGTCGTACACGATGCGGTTGTAGGCCTCGTCGGAGACGAGGTGGATGCGACGTCCGTGCAGTGCGGAACGGTCGTCGAGCAGCGCGGCGAGGCGCTCGAGGAGAGCCGGCGGGTAGACGCGCCCCGTCGGATTGTTCGGGCTGTTCACGATGACGACACGCGTGCGCGGCGTGATCGCCGCGGCGATCGCCTCGAGGTCGAGATCGAAGGTGCGCCGGTCGATCGGGACCTTCACGGGAACCATGCCCGCCTCGAGGATGAGCCCCTCGTAGAGGAACCAGGGCGGCAGGCTGTACACGACCTCGTCGCCCGGGTCGCCGACGACCTTCAACGCGGCCGAGATCGCCGCGAAGCCGCCCGTCGTGAGATGGACGTCGTCGGGTTCGAACGGGATGCCGAGGTGCGCGCGCATCGAGTCGGTCGCGGCTCGGATGGCCGCCGGGTCGCCGAAGTTGTAGGCGAACCACAGCTCGTGCTGCGGAACCGTCGCGTCGCGGAGGATCTCGACGTACTCGGCCGAGGGCGGGTCGTGCGGGTCGCCGAAGGTGAAATCGAGCACGCCGGGCTCATGCCGTCGTCGCTCGTAGCCCGACAAGCGGTAGAAATCGTAGAGCATCTGGAACGGCGTCGCCGCGGCGACGGTCTCCACGCGGTTCGAGATGTGACGGTCGTCCATGAGCGCTTCCCCCGATCCGGGCGCGCCGTCGGCACGGCGGCCCGTGAACGACGCCCATGGTACTCCGCACGAAAGGCCCGGGCCTCGGGGCGGACCCCGAGGCCCGGGCCTCTGCGACGCCGGTGCGCTCAGCCGGCGGTGACGTACCCGTCGGCGACCGTGAGCGCCTCGTCGATGATGTCGAGGCCGCGCACGAGCTCCTCCTCCGAGATGACGAGCGGCGGGGCGACGTGCATGCGGTTGAAGTGCACGAACGGCCAGAGGCCGGCCTGCTTGCAGGCGGCGGCCACCGCGCCCATGGGCGCCGCGTCGGCGCCCGAGGCGTTGAACGGCACGAGCGGCTCGCGCGTCGAGGCATCCTTCACGAGCTCGATCGCCCAGAACAGGCCGATGCCGCGCACCTCGCCGACCGAGGGGTGCTTCGCGGCGATCTCGCGGAGGCGGGGGCCGACCACGCGCTCGCCGAGGTCGCGCACGCGCTCGAGGATGCCGTCGCGCTCGAACACCTCGAACGTCGCGACGCCCGGAGCGCACGCGAGCGGGTGGCCCGAGTAGGTCAGGCCGCCCATGAAGGCCACGGTGTCGAAGTGCGAGGCGATCTTCTGCGAGATCACGACGCCGCCGAGCGGCGCGTACCCCGAGTTGACGCCCTTCGCGAAGGTGATGAGGTCGGGGGTGACGCCGAAGTGGTTCACCGCGAACCACTCGCCGATGCGGCCGAAGCCGACCATGACCTCGTCGGCGATGTAGACGATGCCGTACTTGTCGCAGAGCGCGCGCACGCCCTCGAGGTAGCCGGGCGGCGGCACGAGCACGCCGTTCGTGCCGACGACCGTCTCGAGGATGACCGCGGCGACGGTCGACGCGCCCTCGAGCACGATGACCTGCTCGAGGTGGGCGAGCGCGCGCTGCGCCTCCTCCTCGGGCGTGGTCGAGCCCCAGGCGGAGCGGTACTCGTACGGTCCGAAGAAGTGCGCGACCGAGCCGTCGGAGGGTTCGTTCGCCCAGCGGCGCGGGTCGCCCGTGAGCGAGATCGCCGTCGCGGTGCCGCCGTGGTAGCTGCGGTACATCGAGAGCACCTTGCGGCGGCCCGTCACGGCGCGCGCCATGCGCACCGCGTACTCGTTGGCGTCGGCGCCGCCGTTGGTGAAGAAGACCTTGTCGAGGTCGCCGGGGGCGACCTCGGCGATGCGGCGGGCGAGCTCGCCGCGTACGTCGGACGCCATCGAGGGCTGGATCGTCGCGAGACGTCCGGCCTGCTGCTGGATGGCGGCGACGAGGTCGGGGTGCTGGTGCCCGAGGTTCAGGTTCACGAGCTGCGACGAGAAGTCGAGGTACGCGTTGCCCTGGTAGTCCCAGAACGTCGCGCCCTCGCCCGCGGCGATCGGCAGCGGGTCGATGAGGGCCTGCGCGCTCCAGGAGTGGAAGACGTGGGCCCGGTCGTCGGCGCGCACCTGCGCGTCGGCCGCGGCGTCGGGCAGCGCGCGCACGGCGCCGTGGCGGTCGGTGTAGACCGCCTCGGTGCCGGCTGCGAGCTCGTCGCCGGTGACGTCGGTGATGGTGTCGGTCATGTCGGAGTCTCCTCGCCGGGTCAGTGGTTCTGGGGGAAGCCCAGGTTGATGCCGGCGTGCGCGCGGTCGCTGCGCGTGGCCGGGTCGAGCCAGCGGCTCGTGATGGCCTTCTCGCGGGTGAAGAAGTCGAAGCCGTGCGTGCCGTAGGCCTTCGAGTCGCCGAACAGCGACTGCTTCCATCCGCCGAACGAGTGATAGGCGACCGGCACGGGGATCGGCACGTTGATGCCGATCATGCCGACCTGCACCTCGTTCTGGAAGCGCCGGGCCGCGCCGCCGTCGTTCGTGAAGATCGCGGTGCCGTTGCCGAACTGGCCGGAGTTGATGAGGTCGAGGCCCTCGTCGTACGACTGCACGCGCACGATCGAGAGCACCGGGCCGAAGATCTCCTCGGTGTACGCCCGCGAGGTGGTCGGCACATCGTCGATCAGGGTCGGGCCGAAGAAGAAGCCGTCCTCGTGGCCGTCGACGGTGAAGCCGCGGCCGTCGACGACGATCTTGGCGCCGTCGGCCTCGGCGATGTCGACGTACGAGGCGACCTTGTCGCGGTGCACGTCGGTGATCAGCGGGCCCATGTCGGGTTCGACGCCGTCGACGCCCGCGCCGTTGCCGATCTTCAGCTCGGCGATGCGCTCGGTGATCTTGGTGATCAGCTCGTCGGCGACGGGCTCGACGGCCAGCACGACGGAGATCGCCATGCAGCGCTCGCCGGCTGCGCCGTAGCCGGCGTTCACGGCCTGGTCGGCGACGAGGTCGAGGTCGGCGTCGGGGAGCACCAGCATGTGGTTCTTCGCGCCGCCGAGGGCCTGGACGCGCTTGCCGTGCTTCGAGGCGGTCTCGTAGATGTACTGCGCGATCGGGGTCGAGCCGACGAACGAGATCGACTGCACGACGGGCGAGGTGAGCAGGCCGTCGACGGCGAGCTTGTCGCCCTGCAGGACGGTGAACACGCCGTCGGGGAGACCGGCCTCCTTCCACAGCTCCGCGAGCCAGAGCGCCGCCGAGGGGTCCTTCTCGCTCGGCTTCAGGACGACGGCGTTGCCGGCGGCGATCGCGATGGGGAAGAACCACATCGGCACCATCGCCGGGAAGTTGAAGGGGCTGATGATGCCGACCACGCCGAGCGGCTGCTTCAGCGAGTAGACGTCGATGCCCGAGGAGGCGTTCTCGGAGAACGCGCCCTTGATCAGGTGGGGGAACCCGGTGGCGAGTTCGACGACCTCCTGGCCGCGGAGGATCTCGCCCATGGCGTCGGAGAGCACCTTGCCGTGCTCGGCGGTGATGATCGCGGCGAGCTCGCCCTTGCGCGAGTTGAGCAGCTCGCGGAACGCGAACAGCACGGACTGGCGCTTCGCGATCGAGTAGCCGCTCCACACCTCGAAGCCGGCCTGCGCCGACGCGATCGCCGCGTCGATCTCGGCCTGGTCGGCCAGCCCGACCTCGGCCTGCACCGCGCCGGTGGCGGGGTTGTAGACCGGTGCGGTGCGGCCGGAGCCCGACGCGCGCAGTGCGCCGTCGATCCAGTGCCCGATCGCCGGCACTTCGGGGCTCGAGGTGGGCGACGTCGCGGTCTCGGTGATACTCATGGCAGGTCCTTCCGGGCGGTGCATCAGGGCGTTCAGACAGAATGGCCGACGCTCGACTAAGCTTCTGTTTCCCAGTGTTGCAGAGGCGAAGAGAGCGAAGCGGTGCCAGATCGTCGCGAAGATGAGCCGATCCGAACGGATCGTCCGGCCAGCCCGAACGGGGCGCAGGCGGGTGCGTCCGGCGACGGTGCGGCGCTGCCGACGGTGCGCGAGATCCTCGCGCTGCCGGCCGTCGCCGCAGGGGTGCCCGAGGTGCTCTCGGGCGATGACGGCGCCCTCGACGCCCGGGTGCGCTGGGTGCACGTCTCCGACAGCGCGGGCGTCGCCCGGCTCCTCGACGGCGGCGAGCTGCTGCTGTCGACCGGCTCGGGCTGGCCGACCGACCCCGACGAGCTCCACGACTTCGTCTCCGGCCTCGTCGACGCGGGCCTCGCCGGCCTCGTGCTCGAGCTCGGCGTGCACTACCGATACGTGCCCGCCGTCGTCGAGCAGGCCGCGCGCGAGCGCGGGCTCGCGCTCGTCGCGCTCCACCGCGAGGTGAAGTTCGTCACGCTGACCGAGGCGGTGCACAGCCGCATCATCTCCGAGCAGACGGCCGCACTCCGCGCCCGCGACGAGGTGCATGAGCGATTCACCGCGCTGAGCCTGCGCGGTTCGCCTGCCGACTACATCGTCGCGCAGCTCGCGCAGACCCTCGGGTCGCCGGTCGTGCTCGAGAACCTCGCCTACGAGGTCGTCGCCGCCGAGGTGCCCGCGGGAGCCGAGGAGGCGCTCCTCGCGAACTGGGAGCAGCGCTCGCGTCAGGCGCACCGCGACCCCGACGAGTGGCTGATCGTGCCGGTCGAGGCCCGGGGCATCCGGTGGGGCCACCTCATCGCGCTGCCCGGTCCGGCGCATCCGGCAGGCCGGACCGGCGTGCTCGAGCAGGGCGCGATCGCGCTCGCGCTCGGCCGTCTCGCCGACGGCGACGACGCCGACGAGTGGGTGCGCGCCGGGCGGCAGCGGCTCATCGACGGCCTGCTCGAGGGGCGGTTCGCCGGTCTGCCCGCGGCGGCGGCGCGCCTCGGCGCCGCCGGCCTGCCGGTCGAGGGCGCGACGCTCCACGGCCTCGTCGTCACGGGCGCGCCGGTGACGGCGGCGCGGGCGGATGCCGCGGCGAAGGCGTTCGGCGGCCGGGCCCTCGCCGGGGCGGCGCCCGGCTGGTCGCGGCAGACTCAGGCGAGCGTCGTGCTGCTGTCGCTGCCGGCCGGGGCGTCGTTCGCTGATGCGACCGCACGCGAGTTCGCGCGGGCGCTGATCGTCGACGAGGCGTCCGCCGACCACGTGGTGCTCTCGATCGGGCAGTCGGCCTCGGGCCTCGACGGGTTGCTCGGCTCGGTGCAGGAGGCGATCGACCTTGCGCGCGCGCCCGGTGCGCGGGCGCGGCGCGGCCTCGCGATCCGCCGGGCGGAGGACCGCCCGCTGATCAGGCTCGTGACCTCGCTGCGCGACGACCACCGGCTGCTGCGGCACAGCGAGCAGATGCTCGCGCCGCTCATCGAGTACGACCTCGCCCGCGGCGGCGACCTGCTCGACGTGCTCGGCGCGACGCTCGCGCACCCCGGCAACCGCACGGCGGCCGCGGGGGCGTCGCACCTGTCGAGGTCGGTGTTCTACCAGCGCCTGTCGCTCATCGGCCAGCTCCTCGGCGTCGACCTCGACGACGGCGAGACGCTCACGGCGCTGCACCTCGCGCTGCTCGTGCGGCGGAGCGCCCTGCGCTGACCGCGTCGGAGAATCTGCTCACTTGCTATTGACAAGTGAACTTGCAAAGAGCAAGCTGGGGTTCGCAAGCACCCGAACACGACCACTGACGATCCCTCGGAGGCGATCATGACCGCGACCAGCATCTTCGTGAACCTGCCCACCAACGACCTCGACCGCTCGAAGGCGTTCTACGAGGCCCTCGGGTTCACCATCAACCCTCTCTTCACCGACGAGAACGCCGCCTGCGTGGTGTTCAGCGAGAACATCTACTTCATGGTGCTCACCCGCGAGTACCTCGGCACCTTCACCGACAAGCAGATCATCGACACGAAGACCCACGCGCAGGCGCTCATCGCGCTCAGCCGCGAGTCGCGCGACGAGGTCGACGCGGTGCTCGCGAAGGGCCTCGCCGCCGGCGGCACCGAGCCCCGCGACGCGCAGGATTACGGCTTCATGTACTCGCGCGACCTCGAAGACCCCGACGGCAACGTGCTCGAGTTCCTCTTCATGGACCAGGCCGCCGCCGAGCAGGGCCCCGAGGCCTACCTGGCCGACCAGGCGCAGTCCGCCACGGCCTGACCGCATGGCGACACGTGGCGCGCGCGGCTTCGGCCAGTACGGCGGAGCCGCCCGCGCGCTCGAGCGGGTCGGGGATCGATGGGCGCTGCTCATCATCCGCGACCTGCTCGTCGGCGCGCGCCGGTACGGCGATCTGAAGGCCGGGCTGCCGCGCATCCCCACGAACATCCTCAGCGACCGGCTGAAGGAGCTGCAGGAGGCGGGCGTGCTGCGCCGCGTGCCGAGCGTGCGCGGCGGCTACGAGCTCACCGAGCTCGGCCGCGGCCTCGAACCCGTCGTCGTCGCGCTCGAGCGCTGGGGGTGGTCGCTGCTCGGAGAACCCGGCGACGGCGAGACGATGAGCGCCGATTCCATCGCCTTCGCGCTGCGCGCGGCGTTCCGGCCGGATGCCGCGGCGTCGATGCCGCCCACCGAGTACGTGCTGCACGTGGTCGACGAGGCGGCGCCCGTCTCGGTCTCGGCGATCGTCATCGGCCCGACGCTCGACGTCGCCCCGGTCGGCCCGGGCGCGCTGCCCCAGCCGCGCCGGTCGGCGCTCGAGCCCGTGCCCCAGGCGGTGCTCGAGCTCGAGCTCGCACCGGGCGGCCTTCGCGCGCTGCTCGACGGCGGGGCATCCGCAGCCTCGTCCGCCGGCGACGCCGAGCTGCTGGCGCGGTTCACCGCGACCTTCCGCATCGCGCCGTCGGGCCCCGCGCCCGGTGCGGTCGACGCAGCGGTCGCCTGAGCGCGCTGCGGACGTTATCGAAGCGATACCGGTCGATGCTGCCGTTGCGCGTCGTTCGATCGCTACCGTGAAGCAGGCGGTTCCCCCGCACGACCTGAAGGAGTGCCCATGTCACGGAGCCGCTTGCTCACCTCTTCGCCGATCGCCCTCGGTATCGCCGCGATCGCCGTGCTCGCCCTCGCCGGCTGCGCCGCACCCGGCGAAGCGGCGGTCGAGGAGACGGCGAACACCGCGCCCTCGGCGGAGCCGACACCGGTCGAGACGCAGCCGGCAACGCCGTCGGCCGCGCCCGTCGACCCGGCCGACGTGACCACCTGGGTCATCACCGCCGATGCGGTCGGGCCGCTCGCGCGCGGTGCCGATGCCGCCGAGGCGATCGCCGGGCTCCCGGCGTTCGAAGCCGACGAGTGGTGCCCGGGGGTGTTCGGACTCGGCCAGGAGGGCAGCGCGCAGGTCACCGTCACCGTGCTCGACGACGGGACGATCGGCGGCGTATGGGTGAGCGGCCGCGACTCAGGAGACGGCACGCCGCCCGCCGCGCCGTCGACCGAAGCCGGGATCTCCCTGGGCGCGACGATGGAGGAGCTCGCTGCGAGCTACTCCGAGCTGATGCCGACGAACCAGCCCGGCCCGATCACGTTCGGGTACGCCGTCGGCGACGACGACGAGGGCTATGTCAACTTCCTCGTCGACGACGGAGTGGTCGTCACGATGGGCGTGCAGGATCGCGCGGCCGTGCCCAAGGAACTCTGCGGCTGACCCGCGCCGGCCCCTGCGCCTCACACACCGCAGCCTCGGAGACCTGCACGGAATCGGATGAGAATCCGGCAGATGCCCCGAGGGCTGCGGTGATCGGCGTGATCGTGCCGACGGCAGGAGCCGGGCGAGCTACTTCGCGACGAACCGCAGACGGCGGTTGGCGAACTCGCCGATGCCGACCGGGCCCATCTCGCGCCCGAAGCCCGAGCGCTTCACGCCGCCGAAGGGCAGCTCGGCGGCCTCTGCCGCGATCGTGTTGACATGGGTCATGCCGACATCGAGCCGGGAGGCGACCCGGGCGGCGCGCGCCTCGTCGGTCGAGAACACCGAGCCGCCGAGGCCGAAGGGGCTGTCGTTGGCGACGTCCACGGCCTCGTCGTCGCTGTGCACGCGGTAGACCGTCGCGACCGGGCCGAACATCTCCTC
Source organism: Agromyces sp. NPDC058126 (assembly GCF_042884595.1). Classification (NCBI taxonomy): domain Bacteria; kingdom Bacillati; phylum Actinomycetota; class Actinomycetes; order Micrococcales; family Microbacteriaceae; genus Agromyces; species Agromyces sp. NPDC058126. Next base: position 57,840 of record NZ_JBHVTS010000001.1, read on the forward strand.
GCGGTACGATTCGGAGTCGCGGGGCACTCCCGTCAGCACAGCGGGCGAGAAGTACGCGCCGGGGCCCTCGGAGAGCACGCCGCCCACCTCGAGGGTCGCGCCCTCGGCGACGGCCTTCTGCACCTGGGCGTTCACGGTCTCGGCGGCAGCCCGCGATGAGAGGGGGACGTACTGGCCTTCGCCGAGGTTCAGCTGGTCGCCCGGCTCGAGCCCGGTCGCGAGGCGGCGCAGCTCGGCGACGAACTCGTCGTAGATGTCGTCCATCACGATGAGCCGCTTGTTCGAGTTGCACACCTGGCCGCCGTTGTAGACGCGGAAGTCCCAGGCCGCCTGCGCGACGCTCGCGACGTCGTCGGAGTCGAGCACGACCATCGCGTCGTTGCCGCCGAGTTCGAGCACGCACTTCTTCAGGTGGCGGCCGGCCTGCTCGCCGATGATGCCGCCGGCCCGCTCGGAGCCGGTGAGCGAGACGCCCTGCACCCGCGGGTCGGCGATCATGGTCGCGATCTGCTCGTGCGAGGCGAACACGTTCTGGTAGCCGCCGACCGGAACCCCGGCCTCCTCCATGATCGCCTGGATCGTGAGGGCCGAACGGGCGCAGATGTCGGCGTGCTTCAGGATGATCGTGTTGCCGAGCACGAGGTTCGGGGCCGCGAAGCGGGCGACCTGGTAGTACGGGAAGTTCCACGGCATGACGCCGAGGAGCGCCCCGACGGGCAGCTGCTCGATGATCGCCTTGCCGGGGATCGTCGACGGGATCTCGTGGTCGGTGATCAGGCTCGGCCCGTGCACCGCGTAGTACTCGATGATCGAGCGGGCGAACTCGACCTCGTCGAGCGACTCGGCCATCGACTTGCCCATCTCGACGGCGATGAGCCGCGCGAGTTCGTCCTTGCGCTCCTCGAAGAGCTCGGCCACCCGCTTGACCACCGCGGCGCGCTCCTGCACGCTGCGCTCGCGCCACTCGCGGTAGGCGGCGTCGGCCGCGGCCAGGGTCTCCCCGATCTGCGCGTCGGTGGCGACCTCGAAGGTCTCGACGATCTCGCCGGTCGCGGGGTTCTGCACCCGATACTTCGCCATGATGTTCCTCTTCTTCTCTCCGAGCCTCAGCGCTCGATGAATACCTTGCGGAGCGGCTCGCGGACCGTCCAGATCGTCTTCATGCCCGCCTCGAGGCGGACGACCGCCCCCGGGGCGAGCACGATGGGGTCGCCGGGCCGGCCGGTCGACGGCACATGCTCGAACTCGACCGTCGCGGCCCCGGCGAGCACGACGAAGACCTCGTCGACCTCGACGTCGCGCATCGCGCCGACCGACATCTCCCAGACGCCGATCTCGCCCGCGCCCGACTCGTCGAGCGCGAGATAGGCCGTCGTCGGGCTGCCCGCGACGACCTGCTCGGCCGGCACCGGCTCGTGCTCGAGGGCGAGCCCCGAGGCATCCGTCAGCGCGCCGGCGATGAGGCGCAGGGCGGTCTCGTCGGCGCTCACGAGTCGAACCCCAGTCCGAGCGCGTCGAGCGTCTTCAGCAGCAGGTTGCGCCGGCCGCGGTTGTGGTCGGCGCGGTCGAGCGACCAGCGGGTCGCGTTGATGCCGATCGCGGCGGCCGGCTCGGGAGGGAAGGGCAGCGGGCGCTTGCGCACCATCTCGAGGGAGGTGCGCTCGTTCTCGCGACGCTCGAGCAGGTCGAGCATCGTCTCGGCGGCGAAGCGGGTCGACCCCACGCCGAGGCCGGTGAACCCGGCGGCGTAGGCGACGCGGTGGTCGCGGGCCGTGCCGAAGAACGCGGTGAACTGGGTGCTCGTGTCGATCGCCCCCGCCCACTGGTGGCTGAACCTCAGTCCTTCGAGCTGCGGGAACGTGGTGAAGAAGTGGCTCGCGAGCCGCTGCCAGCTCTCGGGCCGGTGCTCGTACGACTCGCGCACCTTGCGCCCGTAGTTGTAGATCGCGTCGTATCCGCCGAAGAGGATGCGGTTGTCCTTCGAGAGCCGGTAGTAGTGGAACTGGTTGGCCATGTCGCCGATGCCCTGGCGGTCGTTCCAGCCGATGTCGGCCAGCTGCTGCGCCGAGAGCGGCTCGGTCATGAGCACGTAGTCGTACACGGGCACCGTCATGAGCCGGTTGCGCTTGAGCAGCGACGGGAACACGTTCGTCGCGAGCACGGCGTGCTTCGCGTCGATACGGCCGCCGTCGGTGACGACGCTGACCGCACCCGTCGAGCCGGGCGTCTCGAGGCGGCGCACGGGGGAGTGCTCGAAGATCTCGACGCCGCGCTCCTCGGCGACGCGCGCGAGCTCCGCGGCGAGGCGCGCCGGGTGCAGCATGCCGTTGGTGCGCTGCTCCCAGACGCCCGCGAGGTACGTCGGCGAGGCGACCGAGGCCTGCATCGCGGCCTCGTCGAGGTACACGAGGCCCTCTTCGCCGCGTGCGGTGGCCTCGTCGTACCACTCTTTGAGCCACTCGACCTGGTGCTCTTCGACGGCCGGGGCGAGCTGTCCGGTGCGCTCGAACTGGAAGTCCATGCCGTACTTCGCCTCGGCGGCCTCGATCGCGTCGAGGTTCTCGAGCCCGAGCCGGTCGAGGGTCTCCATCTCCTTCGGCCAGCGCGCCATGCCGTTCTCGTGGCCGTGCGTGAGGCTCGCCTCGCAGAAGCCGCCGTTGCGGCCCGAGGCCGCCCAGCCGACCCGCTTCGCCTCGACGATCACGACGTGCGCGTCGGGGTTGCGCTCCTTGGCGAGCAGCGCCGTCCAGAGGCCGGTGTAGCCGCCGCCGACGACGACGAGGTCGGCGACCGCCGTGCCCGCGAGCTTCGGCCGCGAGGGCTTCAACGCCTCGGGCAGGTCGTCGATCCAGAAGGTCGAATGCGAGGTGCCACCGAGCGCGTGCTCGATGACGGAGGGCTGGGGGATGCGTCGTTCGAAGACGGTGGTGCCCACGGGTATCACTCCGATGCGATGGTTGGTTCCCCCATCCTCGCCCGGCGGGGCGAGGGACCGCCACTTCGCGCTGTCGCGAGTTCGAAGGCGGTCCGGACAAGGTGTCGCACGCGGGATCCGCGTGCGCACTCCATAGAATCCGGATATGGACGGACTGACGACCGTGCAGGAGGACGCTTCGTCGCCATCGGGCGATGAACCCGCGTCGCAGAAGTTCGCGCCGCCGCGCGGTCGCGGCGGCGGCGTGAGCCGCCGCCGCCTGATCGAGCGCGCCCGGTCGTCGCAGGCTCGGCTCGTGAGCCTCGCGGCCCCGGCCGGGTACGGCAAGTCGACGCTGCTGCGCGAATGGGCCGAGCTCGACGATCGCGTGCTCGTCTGGGTCTCGCTCGACCGGTTCGACAACGACCCGGCGGTGCTCATCGACGTGCTGGCGGGCGCGTTCGCACGCGCGGTGCCTGGCGACGGGCGCCTGGCCGCCGTCGCCGCCCGCCCCATGACCGGGCCGGCGGTGCTCGGTCGGGCGGCGCCCATGCTCGCCGCCGCGATCGACCTGGTCGAGTTCCCGTTCGTGCTCGTGCTCGACGACCTCCACGAGGCCGAGACCCCTGCCTGCCAGGATGCGCTCGAGGTCGCTCTCGGCCGCATCCCGACGGGGTCGCAGGTCGTCATGGCGAGTCGACGGGTGCCCGAGTTCCTCTCCCGCCTGCGTCTCGGCGGGGAGGTCGTCGAGATCGGCGCCGATCAGCTGCGCCTCGACGTGGACGACGCCCGACGGGTGTTCGACACGCTCGACGCCGCGGCGGACGACGGCGAGCTCGCGCGCCTCGTCGAGCACACCGAGGGGTGGCCCACCGGGATCGCGCTCGCGGCGCTCGCCGCGCGCGACGGCGGGCATCCGGTCGACATCGGCGGCGACGACCGCTTCGTCGCCGACTACCTCTATCGGGCCTGCTACCGGGCGCTCGACGCCGACGACCAGTCGTTCCTGCGGCGCACCGCCCTGCTCGAGCACCTCTCGGCCGGATGCTGCGACGCGGTGCTCGCCCGCGACGACTCGCGGGCCCGGCTGGGCGAGCTCGAGCGGCGCGGGCTCTTCCTCGTGCCGATCGATCGACGTCGGGGCGAGTACCGGTACCACCAGTTGTTCCGCGAGTTCCTGCTCGCCGAGTTCGACCGCGTCGAACCCGGCGAGGGCCCCGAGCTGCATCGCCGGGCGGCGGCGTGGTGCGAGCGGCACGGCGAGGTCGCGCTCGCGATCGAGCACCTCCTCGCGGCCGGCGAACGGCGCCGCTCGGTGCGACTCGTCGCCGAGCGCGCACTCGGCGCCTACCAGGCCGGTGAACTCGCCGCCGTCGCACGATGGATGCACGAGCTCGGCCCCGAGGCGATCGCCGAGTACCCGCCGCTCGTCGTGCTCGCGGGCCTCCGCGCCATCCTCGACGGACATGCCGCGGAGGCGGACGGCTGGGCCCGGCTCTTCGACCGCATCGAGTACGACGGCCCCGCCGAGTTCGGATTGCCGAGCTACGACTCGGCTCGCGCGATGGTGCGCGCGATCATGTGGCGCGGGGGTCTCGCCGCGGCCACGGCCGACGCGGCCTTCGGACTCGAGTCGGAGTCGCCGTCGAGCCTGTGGCACGACCAGGCCCTGCACCTCGTCGGGTGGACCCGCCTGCTCGCGGGCGACACGGAGGCGGCGATCGAGGCGTTCGAGCGGTCGTCGGGTCAGGCCGAGCTGTTCGGCAACGCCGATTCGATCGTGCTGAGCGAGGCCGAGCTCGCGATCATCACGCTCGACCGGGGCGAGGTCGCCGCGGCCGGCGGCCACGTCGACCGGGGGCTGGCCGCGATCGCCGAGCACGGCATGGACGGCTACGCGACCACCACCCTCGTGCTCGCAGTGGGCGCCCGCGTCGCGATCCGGCGAAAGGACGGCCCCGCCGCGAAGCGCCTGCTCGCGCGCGGGATGCGCGACCGGGGACTCTGCACCCACGTGATGCCGGTCCTCGCGGTCAAGGTCCGGCTCGAACTCGCCCGCGCCTTCGTCGCGCTCGGCAAGGGGTCGACGGCGGCGCACCTGCTGCAGGAGATCGACGAACTCCTGCGGGTGCGCCCCGACCTCGGCACGCTCGTCGGCGACGTCGCCGAGCTGCGGTCCTCGATGGAGCAGTCGCGCGAGGTGCTCGGGGCCTCGCCGCTCACCCCGGCCGAGCTCCGGCTGCTTCCCTACCTGCAGACGCACCTGACGATCGGCGAGATCGGCGATCGGCTGTTCGTCTCCCGGAACACCGTTAGCTCGCAGCTCGGCTCGGTCTACCGCAAGCTGCAGGTCACGACGAGGGGCGCGGCCGTCGAACGGGCGGAAGAGCTCCGCCTGCTCGGCTGAGCTCAGTCGTCGGCGGAGACGAAGGTCTCGAGGTCGAGGTCGAGTGCCACGGCGAGGTGCTGTGCCGCTGCCACCGCACGCGGCATGCCGATGACCGGAATCACCGCGACGATGAGCTGCACCAGCTCGGCCGCCGTCGAGCCCGCCCGGATCGCCCCGTCGACCGCCGAGGAGAACGAGGCGTCGGTCCCGCCGACGCCGCAGAGGGCGCCGAGACGGGCGAGCGCGAGCGACTTCGGGCCCAACGGTCCGGCCGGCTCGGCGAGGCCCTCGCTCGAGAGCCGGTCGTCGTCGATCGCCAGGCGACGCAGCAGTTCGAGGTGGTCCATGCCCGACCTCCAATCGGTGCTCCGATCACACCCCCCTTCACGGGGTTCCGCATCATGCAGATCACGCGAATGATTGGGGCGTGTGCGGATCGCGCGATCTGCGTGATGCCGAGACGGCACCGGGGCCGCACGATGGATGGCCCGCGCCGGTGCCTCGCGCCGTGCACTTCCGCGCACTCCGCCGACGGGCGCGGGGAGGACAGGAGAACCCCATGACCGACACCGCATCCCGCTCGATCATCGGAACGCCGCTGCCGCCGGCGCGCACGCTGCCGTTCCCGCCGAAGGGCTCCGGCAGCATCGCCGGCCGCACCCTGGCCGAATCGACGTACTCGCCCAAGCCGCCCGACCGCCACCTCGGCGAGCAGGCGCCCAACATCCTCGTGATCCTCATCGACGACGCCGGTCCTGCGCTGCCCGCCCCGCTCGGCGGCGTCGTCGAGACGCCGACGCTCGGCCGCCTGCGCGACGAGGGCATCGGCTTCAACCGATTCCACACGACGGCCATGTGCTCGCCGACCCGCGCCTCGCTCCTCACCGGCCGCAACCATCATCGGGTGGGCTCCGGGCAGATCGCCGAGCTGGCGAACGACTTCGACGGCTACTCGGGGCACATCCCGAAGTCGAGCGCGACGATGGCCGAGGTGCTGCGCAACTACGGTTACTCGACCGGTGCCTGGGGCAAGTGGCACAACACGCCCGCGGAGGAGACGACGAAGTCCGGGCCGTTCGACCGCTGGCCGACCGGCTACGGCTTCGAGTACTTCTACGGCTTCCTCGCGGGCGAGGCATCCCAATACGAACCGAACCTCGTGCGCAATACGACCTCGGTGCTCCCGCCGCGCTCGCCGGAGGAGGGCTACCACCTCAGCGAGGACCTGGCGGACGACGCGATCGAGTGGCTGCGCGACCACAAGGCGAACGCGCCCGACAAGCCGTTCTTCATGTACTGGGCCACTGGAGCCATCCATGGGCCGCACCACATCATGAAGGAGTGGGCCGACAAGTACGCGGGAAGGTTCGACGACGGCTGGGACGCCTACCGCGAGCAGTCGTTCGCAGGGGCGAAGGCGGCAGGGTGGATCCCCGAGGATGCCGAGCTGACCCCCCGCCCCGAGAGCCTGCAGGGCTGGGACGAGATCCCCGACCACCAGAAGCCGTACCAGGCCCGCCTGATGGAGGTGTGCGCCGGCTTCGGCGAGCACGCCGACGTGCAGGCAGGGCGCCTCGTCGACGCGCTCGAGGCGATGGGCTACGGCGACGACACGCTCATCGTCTACATCTGGGGCGACAACGGGTCGTCGGGCGAGGGTCAGAACGGCACGATCAGCGAGCTGCTCGCGCAGAACATGATCCCGACGACGGTCGATCAGCACATCGCCGCCCTCGAGGAGCTCGGCGGACTCGACGCGCTCGGCACGCCCGCGACCGACAACCAGTACCACGCCGCCTGGGCGTGGGCGGGCTCGTCGCCGTACCAGGGCATGAAGCTCATGGCCTCGCACCTCGGCGGCACCCGCAACCCGATGTTCATGCGGTGGCCCGGGCGGATCGAGCACGATCCCGAGCCGCGTTCCCAGTTCCACCACGTGATCGACCTCGTGCCGACGATCTACGAGGTGATCGGCATCCCCCATCCCGAGCAGGTCAACGGCATCCACCAGGATCCGATCGACGGGACGAGCCTCGCGTACGCCGTCGACGACGCGTCGGCCGACGGGCGTCATCGCACGCAGTACTTCGAGATCATGGCCTCCCGCTCGATCTACTCGGACGGCTGGATCGCATCGGCGACCGGGCCGCGCCTGCCATGGGTGCCGGGCGCCCCTCCGGGTATGGCGACTTGGACGCCCGATGCCGACGTGTGGGAGCTCTACCACCTCGACGAGGACTGGAGCCAGGCCCACGACCTCGCCGCCGACCAACCCGAGAAGCTCGCCGAGATGCGGGAGCTCTTCGCGATCGAGGCGGCGAGGAACGAGGTGCTGCCGATCGGCGGCGGACTCTGGGTCATGCCGTTGCACCCCGAGGACCGCATCTCGGTGCCCTACACGGAGTGGGAGCTCTCGGGCGACACCGTGCGGATCCCCGAGTTCTGCGCGCCGGCGCTCGGCAACACGCCGAACACCGTCACGATGAAGCTCCAGCTGCCCGAGCGCACGAACGGCGTGCTCTACAAGCTCGGCGGCGCCGGCGGCGGGCTCACCTGCTTCGTCGTCGACGGGGTGCTCACGTACGAGTACAACCTGTTCCTCGTGCAGCGCACCACGATCGCGTCGGCGTCGCCGATCGCCGCCGGCGAGCACGCGATCGAGGTCGTGACGGACTACGTCGAGCCCCGTCCGGGAGGTCCGCTCTCGGTGACGCTGCGGGTCGACGGTGCCGAGGTCGGGTCGGGCACGGTGCCGATCAGCGCGCCGCTGCTGTTCTCGGCCAACGACTGCCTCGACATCGGCCGGGCGTACGGCGGCGCGGTGTCGCGGGCGTACGCCGATCGCATGCCGTTCGCCTTCGACGGGGCGATCGATTCGGTGCACGTGGCGTACCACCGGCCGGCGATGGCCTGATGCCGGCCGACGACCCACGGCGATGACGAATCCGCGATCGGGGCGACATGAGCGGGATGCTGGAGGCCTTCGTCCACGTCGTGCCGATCGCGGTCGCGGTCGCGGCGAGCTCGGTGCCGATCCTCGTGACGTTGTCGATCCTGCTCTCGCCGAACGGCGAGCGGGTCGCATGGCCGTTCCTCACGGGGTGGATCCTCGGGATGACCGCGCTCGCCGTCGTGTGCACGATCGCGGCCGAGGCGCTGCCGAGAGCTGGGTCGCCACGGGAGCCCGCGCAGGCGGTCGGCATCGCCGAGATCGTCGTCGGCGCGCTCATCATCGTCGTGGCCGTCGTTGGGCGCCTGCGCGCACCGCGCCGCTCCTCTGACGATCCGCCGCGGTGGCTCGAGCGCATGAGCCGGATCGGCTCGGGCGAGGCCTTCGCGCTCGGGGCCGTGCTCAACATCCGGCCGAAGTCGCTGCTGCTCGTCATCGCCGCCGGGCTCGCGGTGCGCGGGGCGGAACTGACGGGCGTCGAGTCGACCGTCGTGCTCGCCTGCTTCATCGCCATCGGGGCGTCGACCGTCGCCGTGCCGGTCGTCGCCGCGAAGCTCGCCCCCGATCGGACCGCACCGCGGCTGACGATCCTGCGCGAATGGATGTCCCGGCACAGCCGTTCCATCACCGGGCTCATCCTCGTCGTGATCGGCGTCTTCGTCATCGTCTCGGGCATCGGCCGGCTCTGACCGCCGGCCGCATTCGGCCCCGGGATTCACGCGAACTGCGTGATGTCCCGCGGGGCGGCCGCTCAGTAGCGTGACGACGACGGACGCGGTGCGCGCCCGCCGAATCCACTGGGAGGAATCGACATGAGCGACACCGAGACGACCGGCTGGGTCGGTTGGGGCTACTTCGCGGCGATCATGCTGCTCGTCGCGGGCATCTTCGACGCGATCTACGGCCTCATGGCCATCATCGGCCCCGACAGCGCCTACTTCCTGACGAACGAGGGCCTGTTCCTCATGGATGTCGCGGGCTGGGGCTGGTGGCACCTGATCATCGGCATCGTGCTGATCCTGGCTTCGCTGGCGCTGTTCGCCGGCGCGACCTGGGCGCGCGTGGTGGCGATCATCCTCGCGATCGTGAACGCGGTCGGCCAGCTGTTCCTGCTGCCGTCGCAGCCCTGGTGGTCGCTCATCGTGATCGTGCTCGACATCCTCGTGATCTACGCGCTCACCGTGCACGGCCGGGAACTCCGCAAGGCGGCGAGCTGACCTGATCGACCAGCGCCCGGGCGGGCCGGCCCTTCCGCCGGCCCGCCCGGGCGCTTCGTCGTGCGTCGCCGCCTGCTCAGCGCGGGGCGTGCGCCTCGAGGAACTGGTAGACCTCGGTCTGGTCGACGCCCGGGAAGGTGCCCGTGGGCAGCGCAGCGAGCAGCGAGGTGGGCGTGCGCGCGGCGGGCCACGAGGCATCCGCCCATTTCTCGGCGAGGCCCGACGGGGCCTGGCAGCACGCGGGGTCGGGGCAGCGCGACACCGCACGATGGGGTGTCTCGCGGCCGCGGAACCACTTGACGTGCTCGAACGGCACGCCCACCGACACCGAGTACTCGCCCTCCTTGGCCTTCTCGATGCGCGAGGTGCACCAGAACGTGCCCGACGGGGTGTCGGTGTACTGGTACCACGGGCTGTAGCGGTCCTCGACGTCGAACACGGTGCGCGCCGTCCAGTTGCGGCACATCGTGGTGCCCTCGATCGCGCCGAGCGCGTCGCTCGGGAACCGCACCCGGTCGTTCTCGTACGCCTTGATGATCGTGCCCGACTCATGCACCTTCGTGAAGTGCACGGGGATGTCGAGGCGGGCAGTCGCGAGGTTCGTGAAGCGGTGGGCGGCCGTCTCGTACGAGACGGCGAAGGCGTCGCGCAGGTCCTCCATGGAGATGCGCCGCAGGTTCTTCGCCTCGGAGAGGAAGCGCACCGCGGCCTGCTCGGGCAGCAGGAGCGCGGCCGTCAGGTAGTTCGTCTCGATGCGCTGGCGCAGGAACTCGGCGTAGTTCGCCGGCTCCTCGTGGCCGAGCAGGTGGCTCGCGAGCGCCTGGAGGATGGGCGAGCGGGAGTCGCGCGAGGGTGACTGCTGCGTCGGCAGGTAGATGCGCCCGTGGTGCTTGTCGGTCACCGATCGCGTCGAGTGCGGCAGGTCGCCGACGTAGTGCAGCGAGTAGCCGAGGTGCGACGCCATGTCGGCGACGAGCTGGTGCGACACCGGCCCGCCCGTGTGCCCGACCGCTTCGAGCAGCTCGGCCGCCTTCTGCTCGAGCTCGGGGTAGAAGTTGTCGCGGGCGCGCATCTCGGCGCGCAGCTCGCCGTTGGCGCGGCGCGCCTCCTCGGGGGTGGCCGCGCGCTCGCGATGCAGGCGGTCGATCTCGTTGTGCAGGGCGAGGATCGTCTGCAGGGTCTGGTCGTTCATCGTCTTCGCGACGCGGAAGGGGTCGAGCCCGAGGGCGGCGAACACGGGGCCGCGTTGTGCGCGCTCGACGGCGATCTCGAGGGCGACCCGCTCGTTCGGGGCGTCGGTGCGCAGCAGTTCGTCGACCGTGGTGCCGAGTGCGAGCGCGATCGTGCGCAGCATCGAGAGGCGCGGCTCGCGCTTGCCGTTCTCGATGGCGCTCACCTGCGAGGGCGCCCGGTCGATCGCGCGGGCCAGCTCGCCGAGCGTCATGCCGCGGGCGGTGCGGCGGTCGCGGATGCGCCGGCCGAGCGTGAGCGCGTCGAGCTGTTCGGCGGCTTCAGCGGTGGCATCGACGGTGATCATGCCATCGATGGTCACACGTGCCGGCGGTTCACGCAAACGGAAGATTCGCAGAAGTTCTGCGAATAATGGGCCGCAGGTGCGGCTGCCTCCTTGAAACGGATGCCTCGCCAGCGAAGAATCCGTGAAGTGCTCACCCTACGCGATGATCTCCTCGGCGCTCGCGACCGTCGCGTAGCTGCCGTCGAGCGCCGCCATGAAGGCCGCGTGCACCTGCGCGCCCGGCACGAGGACCCCGCCGAACTCGAGGTCGGGGGCGGCGCACGCGTCGTGGGCGACGGTCACCGTCCAGCCGGCGTCGGCCGCCGCGCGCACGGTCGCGTCGACGCACATGCTCGACATCATGCCGGCGACGACGAGCTCATCGGGGGCGATCGCGCGCAGCCGCTCGTCGAGGTCGGTCTCGAGGAACGAGTTCGGGTTCTCCTTCGTGACGAGCGGCTCGTCGGCGAGCGGTGCGACCGACGGGTGGATCTCGACGCCCGGGGTGCCCGGTTGGAAGAACGCCGCATCGGGGGCGTCCCAGATGTGCTGCACGTGCACGACCGGCTCACCGCGCTCGCGCCAGGCGGCGAGCAGTCGCGAGGCCTGCGCCGCCGCCGCGTCGGTGCCGACGAGCGGGTGCCGGCCGCCGGGGAAGTAGTCCTGCTGGATGTCGATGATGATGAGCGCTCGGGTCACACGCCCAATGTAACGAGCGCCGCGGCGCCGTGGCGCGTCGAATTCGCGTGCGCTCGCCGGAATGGCAGGAGCGACGCGGAGGATGGCGCGGTCGCGCGGTTCAGCCGGTCGCGCGATTCAGCCGGTCGCGCGGTTCAGCCGGTCGCGCGATCGCGGGAGGCGAGCACCTCGGGCACGTGCCGCTCGGCCCATTCACGCATCGCGGCGATCGGCTCGAGGAGCGAGGTGCCGAGCGGCGTGAGCGAGTACTCGACGCGGGGCGGCGAGTCGGCGTAGGCGCGACGCTCGACGAGCCCGTCGGCCTCGAGGGCGCGCAGCGTCTCGGTCAGCACCTTCGGGGTGACCTCGCCGACCCGGGCGCGCAGCTCGGTGAAGCGCAGCGTTCCCGCGCGCGAGAGGGCGAGGATGACGAACATCGTCCAGCGCTCGCCGATGCGGCTGAGGATCACCCGGCTCGGGCAGTTCGGCGAGAGCACGTCGCGCTCCTCGTCGTCGAACGGAGTCGCGGCAGCGGGCGCGGTGGTGACGTGGTGTTGCGACATCCGACCCCCGATGACGGCTCGTGCTTCCCTCGAGGGAAGTTCCGTTGAAGTAACCGGCGTCCGCTCCGTAGCGTCGCAGGCATGAGGATTCTACTGACCGGGGGAACCGGATACATCGGATCGGCCGTGCTCGAGGAGCTCGTCGCGCACGGGCACGAGGTCGTCGCGATCGTGCGCAGCGAGCGCGCGGCCGAGGCGGTCGAGGCGCGCGGCGCGACGGCCGCCATCGGCGAGGCGACGGATGCCGCGTGGCTCGCCCCGCTGCTCGCCGACGCCGACGGCGCCGTGCACGCGGCCGCACCCGCGACCGATGCCGCGGTCTTCGACACCGCGATCGCCGACGTCGTCATCGAGGCCTTCGGCGGCACGGGTCGCCGCTACGTGCACACCGGCGGCATCTGGGCGTACGGCGCCGGCGACGCGCTCGACGACGACGCCCGGCCCGATGCACCTGCCCTGGTCGCCTGGCGGGTGCCGATCGAGGAGCGACTGCTCGCGTCATCCGTCTCGGCGACGATCATCGCCCCCGGCGTCGTCTACGGCGACGAGCGCGGGCTCGTGCAGCTCATCACCGAGGCGCCGCGCGACGCCGACGGCCGGATCCTGCTGCTCGGCGACGGCGAGCAGCACTGGACCTGGGTGCACGTCGACGACCTCGCCCGCCTCTACCGGCACGCACTCGAGCACGACCGCGCCCTCGGCCGCGTCATCGGCAGCGACGGCGCGCCCACCACGGTGCGCGCGGTCGCCGAGGCCGTCGTCGCGCAGGGCGGCGCGAACGGTGTCGTCGCCGAGGGGGCGGATGCCTCGCGCTCGCGCCTCGGCGCGGACTTCGCCGATGCGCTGCTCCTCGACCAGCGGGCCGACGGTGCGAAGGCGCGAGCCCTCGGCTGGCTGCCCGTGCACGGCAGCGTCATCGACGAGGTGGTCGGGCAGGAGGCCTCCGCCGCCTGACCGGCGGGCGGCGGGGCGGGCGTCACGCCTCCTGCACGAGTTCGTCGCGCGCCGGCCGGGCGAGCACGTCGAGGTAGTGCACGTTCGTCATGACCCCGAGCACGTTGCCGAAGGGGTCGACGACCGACGCGGTCACGAAGCCCGGCCCGTGCTCGGTGATCGGCAGCAGCGGTGCGGCGCCGAGCTCGACGAGCCGCGCGACGGCGGTCTCGAGCTCGTCGACGTGCCAGTGCACGAGCGCGCCGCCCGCGCCGGCCCCGAGCTCGGCGGGAGCGAACCGCCGGTCGATGAAGCCGAGCTCCTGCTGGTGGTCGCCGATCCGGAACTCGACGTACGCGGGGCGGCCGTCGGGCCCGGGGCGGCTGAAGTACGGCTCGATGCCGAGCACCTCGGTGTACCAGGCGGCGGCCGCGGCGGGGTCGTCGACGTAGCAGTTGATGGTGGCGATGCCTCGAAGCATTTGGTTCTCCCTCGTGATCCGGCGACCCGTCGTCGCCTGGTGACTCCATGATCGAACGCAGAAGTGCTCACCTTCTGACTACTTTTGCGAGGAGAATCGGAACATGCGCGCAGACCGGCTCGTCGCCACCCTCCTCGTCATGCAGGCGCGCGGTCGCGTCACCGCCCGCCAGCTCGCCGAGGAGCTCGAGATCTCGGTGGCCACAGCCCGACGCGACCTCGAGGCGCTCTCCGCGGCCGGCATCCCCGTCTACCCGCAGCCCGGGCGCGGCGGCGGCTGGCAGCTGCTCGGCGAGGGGCGCACCGACCTCAGCGGCTTCACCGCCTCGGAGGCGCGGGCGCTCTTCCTCCTCCTCGGCCCGCGCGCCGATGAGAGCGACGCGGCGCGCTCGGCGCTGCGCAAGGTGCTCAGGGCGTTGCCCGCGACCTTCCGCGCCGACGCCGAGGCGGCCGCCGAGTCGGTGATCGTCGATGCGGGCGGCTGGGATGCCCCCGCGTCGCGACCGCCCCTCGCCGTCGAGCTCCTGCAGCAGGCCGTGCTCGAGCGGCGGGTCGCACGGTTCGCCTACACGCGGTGGGGCGGTGAGGCCGCGGTGCGCACGGTGCGCCCGCTCGGGCTCATCGAGACCCGCGGCGTCTGGTACCTGATCGCCGACGCGGTCGCCGAGCCCGTCGTGGGCGGGCCGGGCGGCGTGGCCGACGCCCCCGACGTTCCCGACGCGTCGAGACGGAGCTATCGGGTCGACCGCATGGCCGACGTCGTCGTGGAGGACGAGCGGTTCGAGCGCCCCGACCCGTTCGACCTCGACGCCGAGTGGGCGGCGCTGCGGGCGGCGGCGAACGCGGCTCGGCACCGAACCGAGGCGACGGTGCTCGTCGACGCGGCGGTCGTCGAGGAGTTCCGGGGCTGGGTCACCGGCAGCAGCGCCGGCGGCGAGGCGGAGGCCGACGGCCGCGTGCGGCTGCGCGTCACCGCGCCGAGCGAGCACGTGCTCGAACGGCGCCTCGCAGCGTGGGGCCGGGAGGCCGAGGTGATCGAGCCCGTCAGCCTGCGCGATCGGCTCGCGGAGCTCGGCGCCGCCCTCGCCGCGCGCTACGCCTGAGCCCGACCGCGTCGCCGTTCCGAGGCATCCGCGGCGGCCGCGACCCGCGCGATGGGCAGCCATGCCCATTTCCGCTCGTCGGTGGCGACTGCTTGGATGTACCGGGGGCCCGGGATCGACCCGGGACCGATCTTTAGGGGAATCATCACGATGACTGCATCACGTCCGCTCGCCGCCGCCTCGTTCACGCTGCTCGCCCTCCTGCTCACCGGTTGCGCCGCCGGCGCCCCGGCCGCCGACGCCGGTTCGAAGGGCGACGCCAAGTCCGAGTCCGCCGAGTCCGCCGCACCCGAGGCCGGCCAGTCGAAGGAGGCGGACTGCGCGATCGTGAAGACCACGCTGACCGAGCTCGAGGGCCTCTCGTCGGTCGACACGAGCGACCCGGCCGCCGCGCTCGAGGCCTTCAAGGGTGCCGAGCAGACGGTCAAGGAGACCGCCGCCCAGGTCAGCGACGCCGACGTGAAGGCCGCCGCCGACAGCGCCGCCGCCGCGATGACCGCGTACGTCGCCTACGTCGACGGCATGCTCGCCGACCCGGCGAACGCCGACGTCTCGGCCATGGGCGACCACCTCACCGCGCTCACCGAGGGCATCACCGAGCTCACCGTCGTCTGCGCCTGACGCACGAGAGACGAGAACGGGGGCGCACCGATCGGTGCGCCCCCGTTCCGCGTCCGGGCCGCGTGGTTCTCAGCCGCCGCCCATCGTGCGGGCGATGTCGGCGGCCGAGTCGCCCGCCCGCCGCAGCACGAGCGCGACGAGGCCGAGCGCGACCAGAGTGAGCACGAGCATCACCGTCGACACGGCGGCGATCTCGGGTCGGAGTCCGCTGCGCAGCGCGCTCAGCACGTACACCGGCCACGGCGTCGACCCCGACACCGAGACGAACGCCGCGATGACGGTGTTGTCGAGGCTCAGCGTGAACGACAGCAGGAAGCCGGCGAGCACCGCGGGCATCGCGAGCGGCAGCGTCACCTTGCGGAACGTGCGGGCGGGTGTGGCGTAGAGGTCGGCCGAGGCCTCCTCGAGCTTCGCCTCCTGGCCGACGAGACGAGCACGCACGAGGTAGGAGACCACCGCCACGGAGAAGAGCGAGTGGCCGACGACGAGGCGCACGATGCCGTCGTTGAAGATCGACATGCCGAGGTCCTGGCCGAGGAACACCATCCACGGCAGCAGCGCGACGGCGTCGACGATCTCGGGCGTCACCGAGACGAGCAGTAGCAGCCCGAGGAACCACCAGACCCACTTGCCCGCATGCCGCGCCATCGCGATGCCCGCGAGCGTGCCGAGCAGCGTCGCCACGAGCGCGGCGATGAAGCCCGTCTGCACCGAGATCCACACCGCGTCGCGGAGCGCGGGCTTCGCGAGCAGCGCGAGGAACGAGTCGAAGCCGAACTGGTCCCACGACACGAGCAGGCGCCCCACGTTGAACGAGGAGGCGATGATCACGAGGATCGGCGCGAAGAGGAAGAGGAGCACCAGGACGCCCCAGATGTTGAACGCGACATCCGACCATGCCGGACGGGCCCGCCGGGCCGGTCGCTCCACCTGTCGAAGGCTCATGCCGCGACCTCCTCTCGAACGGGAACGGGTGCCGCCGACGGCGCCGTGCCGATGACGAGCCGGTTGCGGGCGCGGAACGGCCAGGAGACGAGCCACACGAGGATCGCCCCGGCCGCCGCGGTGAGCATGATGACGAAGATCAGCACGACCGCCATCGCCGAGCCGAGCGCCCAGTTCTGCGCGGTCTGGAACTGGCTGGCCACGAGCTGGCCGACCATGTTGCCCTTCGCCCCGCCGAGCACGGTCGCCGTGATGTAGTCGCCCATCAGGGGGATGAACACGAGCAGCACGCCCGCGACGATGCCGGGCTGCGCGAGCGGGAGAGTGATGCGGAAGAACGTGGTCAGCTTGCCCGCGCCGAGGTCCTTCGAGGCTTCGCGGAGCGGCCCGTTGACCCGGTCGAACGCGACGAAGAGCGGCAGGATCATCAGCGGCAGGTAGTTGTAGACCACGCCGATCAGGACCGCGCCGCGGGTGTTCAGGATGGCGAGCGGCTCGAAGCCGACGCCCTGCAGCATCGTCGAGAGCACGCCCTCGGGGGCGAGGATGACCTGCCAGCCGATCGTGCGCACGAGGAAGTTCGTCCAGAACGGCACCATGACGAGCGCGACGAGCAGGCCCCGCTTCGACGGCGGCGCCTTGACCGCCATCCAGTATGCGACCGGGAGTCCGATGAGGAAGCACAGCACGGTGCCGACGACGCCGACCCACAGCGTGTTCTGGAAGGTCGCGAAGAACGTCGGGGTGAGCACCTCGGCATAGCGGTCGAACGACAGCTTGTCGGTCGCCTGCGTGGCGAAGATGCTCGGCTTGTAGCCGAAGCTGAACCACACCACCATCGCCACCGGGGCGATGAAGAAGATCGTCAGCCAGGCCCACGCGGGCGCGGCGAGGAGGAACCCGGGGAGTCGTCTACGCACCAGCCGCCGCCTTCGTCTTGTTCCAGATCTGCACGATGCGCTCCTGCGCCTCGGTGAGCTCGCCCTCCTGCATGGTGGCGAGCTGCTCGGGCGTGAAGAACACGAGGTCGAGCATCGGCAGCCCGGCGTCGGCCGCGACCTGCTCGATGTCCTTCGCGCCCGTGTGGTACCCGATGTAGTCGAGCTCGGAGATGGCGTTCTCGGGGGCGAGCACGTAGTCGATGAACGCGTGCGCGGCCTCGGGGTGCGGTGCACCGGCCGGGATCGCCCAGTTGTCCATCCACAGTTCCGTCGAGGGCGAGCCGAGCACGAACCTCCAGCGCTCGGGGTTCGGGCTCTCGAGCATGCCGAGTCGCGCATCGCCGTTGTACGACTGCATGAGCGCCTGCGTGGCCTGCGGGATCGCGCTGCCGCCCGGGTACGAGTCGAACGCCGAGATGTGCGGGGCGAGCTCGTCGACGAGGAAGGCCTCGGCGGCGGCGAGCTCGTCTTCGTCGGTCGTGTTCCACGGGATGCCGTTCGACCAGAAGTAGAGGCCCGTGAGCTCGGCCGGGTCGTCGAGGAGCGAGGTCTTGCCGCTCGCCTCGTTCTTCGCCGCGTCGATGAAGTCGTTCCAGTCCTTCAGCTCGCGGTCGATCACCGTGGTGTCGTAGACGAAGCCCGTCGTGCCCCACGCCTTGCAGATCGAGTACTCGTTGTCGGGGTCCCACGCGCGGCCGAGGAACTCGGGGTCGACGTGCTGCAGGTTGGGGATGAGGTCGTGGTTGAGCTTGGACAGCAGCCCGTGCTCGGCCATCTGCGCGACGAAGGTGCCGGTCGGCACGACGATGTCGTAGCCGCTCGTGCCGCGGGCGCCGACGAGCTTCGCCACCATCTCCTCGTTGGAGTTGAAAGCGCTCAGCGAGATCTTCGGCCCGAGCTCGGCGGTGAAGGCGTCGAGCACGTCGGGGGCGTCGTAGTCGCCCCAGGTGTAGATCGAGAGGCGGTCCTCGAGGGCGCCGCCCGAGGCCTGCGCGGTGCTCTGCGTGCCGGACGGCGCGCACGCGGCCAGCAGCCCGGCCGAGCCGGCCGCAGCGGCGAAGCTCAGGAATCGGCGCCGGGAGAGCTCGCGGCGGATGGTCTTGGCGGCGCCCGCAGGCGCGAGGATGCGGATCTCGGGTTCGGGTGACATCGTGGCTCCTCGGCGGATCAGGCGGTGGGCGGCGCGACGAACCCGCCGTCGCTCGCCGCATCGTCGGCCGGGAACAGGAGCACGCTCTCGGGGCGCCACGAGCACACGACCGCGTCGCCGACCGAGACCTGCGGGGCTTCGGGGGTGGGGCGCCGGACGATGAGGCTCTGGTCGTCGCCGAGCCGGACGAGGTACTGCATGGTCTCGCCGAGGTGCGAGACGCCGATGAGGGTGCCGCGGGCGGTGTTCACGGCGTCGGATGCCTCGGCGCCGGCCGCGGCCTCGATCCGCACGAACTCGGGGCGGACGGCCGCGAGGCCCGCCTCGCCCTCCCGCAGGGCGGGGGAGGCGGGGGGGGCGCCGCGCACGAGCGCGTGCGTCGAGTCGACGGCGCCGCCGCCCTCGACGGCCCGGCCGCGGAAGAAGTTCTGCTGGCCGACGAACGCGGCGACGTAGGCCGAGGCCGGGCGCGCGTACACGGTGTCGGCGTCGGCGAGCTGCTCGATGCCGCCGTTCCGCATGATCGCGATGCGGTCGCTCATCGACAGCGCCTCGCCCTGGTCGTGCGTGACGAAGACGAAGGTGATGCCGAGCCGCGACTGGAGGAGCTTCAGCTCGAGCTGCATCTCCTCGCGGAGCTGGCGGTCGAGCGCGCCGAGCGGCTCGTCGAGCAGCAGCACCGAGGGGCGGTTGACGAGGGCGCGGGCGAGCGCGACGCGCTGCTGCTGGCCGCCCGAGAGCTGGGTGGGCTTGCGATCGGCGAAGCCGCGCATCTGGGCGAGGTCGAGCGCATCGATGACGCGCTCGCGGATCTCCGACTTAGGGGTGCGCTTCTGCTGCAGTCCGTAGGCGACGTTCTCGGCGACCGACATGTGCGGGAAGAGCGCGTAGGCCTGGAACACGGTGTTCACGTCGCGGCGGTAGGGCGGCACGCCGAGGAGCGAACGACCGGAGACGCGGATGTCGCCCGCATCGGGCTGCTCGAAGCCGGCGATCATGCGCAGCGTCGTGGTCTTGCCGCAGCCCGAGGGGCCGAGCAGCGAGATGAACTCCCCGGCCTCGATGGTGAGCGAGAGGCCGTCGACGGCGGTCGCGTCGCCGTAGCGCTTCGTGACGGCGTCGATGACGACCGTTCCGGGTGCCTCGCCGCGGGAAGTCCCGGGTGCGGGAGTCGTCCCCGACTCCGCCTCGATCGTGGATGCCTGAGTCACTGGCGACGCCTCCTGTTCACTCGCGCGCCATCGCGCAGTGGCCATTCTGCCCTGCGCCACGGCGGGCGCAACGCGGTTCCCGGCGAATGAGACGAACCATCGGACGGGGGCGCGGTGACCTGACAGTCCGTCCGGTCGGTCGGCGCCCCCGCCCTGGGTCAGATGCTGAGCGCAGCCGTCGGCGAGGTGCGCGCCGCGCGGGCGGCGGGCAGCGCCCCCGCGACCGCGCCGACGGCGACCGTCGCCCCGACCGCGGCCGCGAGCACCGCGATCGGCACCGCGACGGGCCATCCGTTCGCCCCCGCGACGACCGCCGTGATCGCCCACCCGATCGCCGTGCCCGCGACGCCGCCGCAGAGCGCCAGCAGGATCGCCTCGACGAGGAACTGCGATCGGACGTGCCCGCGCGTCGCCCCGAGCGAGCGGCGCAGGCCGATCTCCTGTCGGCGTTCGAGCACCGAGATCACCATCGTGTTCGCGACGCCGATGCCGCCGACGAGCAGGGCGATGGAGCCGACGCCCACCAGCAGCCCGGTGAAGGCCTGATCGATCGTGTTCTTCGCCGCGAGCGCATCCGAGGGACGGCTCACCTTCACCTGGGTCGGCGATTCGGGGTTGATCGTGGCCGGGAGGAGGTCGCGCACCTCGGTCACGAGTTCGTCGGCCGAGCGCTCGTAGATGACCGTCGGCGAGCCGTCGAACGCGAAGAGCTCGGTCGCGATCGGTGCGCCGATGAGGGCGAGCGTGTCGAGCTCGGGGGCGAGCGGCGAGCGGTCGAGGATGCCGGCGACCGTGAACTGCCGTCCGTCGATCTCGATCGCGCTCCCGATCGAGACGATGCCGAGCCGTTCGGCCGCCGCGGCGCCGAGCACCACCACCGGGAAGCGCTCGGTCGCCCCGTTGAGCCAGACGCCCGAGCCGAGCCCGGTGCCGGTCGCCTCGAGCAGCTCGAGGTCGGCGACGGCGACCGTGAGCCCGCCGGTCGCGCCCCGGTCGATCATCGGGTTGCGGTAGACGTGCACGTCGGCGAGCGAGGCGCTCCAGCTCGCCTGCTCGACGCCCTCGACGCGGCGCACGCGGTCGATCGCATCGGCCGGGAGCGCGGCGTCCTGCCCGAAGAAGTCCGACCCGGCCGAGGCGGTGAGCAGGTTCGTGCCGAGCGAGGCGAGCCGTTGCTTCACGAGCGCCTCGCTCGACGTCGAGATGCCGACGACCGCGACCATCGCCGCGATCCCGATGGCGATCCCGAGCGCCGAGAGCAGGGCGCGCATCGGGCGGGCGCGGAGCCCGTGCAGGCCGAGCGAGAGGAGATCGGCCGTGCGGAGCCGCGAGCGCAGCCCGTTCACGAGCGGGCTCCCGTCAGGACGCCCGCACCCGTCGACAGCACGCCGTCGCGGATGGCGACGCGGCGGGGCATCCGCTCGGCGACCTGCGGATCGTGGGTGATCACGACGACGGTCGTGCCCCCGGCGTTGAGCTCGGCGAGGATCGACACGACGGTCTCGCCCGAGCGGGTGTCGAGCGCACCCGTCGGCTCGTCGGCGAGGAGGAGGGCGGGTTCGCCGACCACCGCCCGTGCGATCGCCACGCGCTGTCGTTCACCGCCCGACAGCTCGTTGGGCCGGTGGCCGGTGCGCGCCGCGAGGCCGACGCGTTCGAGTGCGACGGCGGCGCGCGCCCGCCGCTCGGCCTTCGGAACCCCGGTGTACAGGAGGCCGGTGGCGACGTTGTCGAGCGCGGTCACCCCTTCGGCGAGGTGGTACTGCTGGAACACGAATCCGATGGTGTGCGCACGGAGCCCCGAGAGCTCGGCGTCGTTCATCGCCCCCGTGTCGTGTCCGTCGATGCGGATCTCGCCGGAGCTCGGCCGATCGAGTGTGCCCATGAGGTTCAGGAGCGTCGACTTGCCCGAGCCGCTCGGCCCGACGATCGCGAGCATCTCGCCGTGGTCGACGTCGAGATCGGCGTGCGAGAGGGCGACCGTGGGCGGCGAGCCGTACGTGCGGGTCACCGACCGCATGCGGATCAGCGGCCCGCTCATTCCGGCACCACGACCTCGTCGCCGGCCTCGAGCTCGCCGCCCGTGACCTCGACGAGCCCATCGGCGAACAGGCCGAGCTCGACCGGCACCGTCGTGAGGTCGCCCTTCGTCACGACCTCGACGGCGAAACCGCCGCCCGCGCGGGCGAGCAGCGCGGTGACGGGCACCATCAGCGCGTCCTCCCGACGGACCGCGGTGAGCTCGCCGCTCACGCCGACGTCGTCGAGCCCGTCGGTGTCGGCCGCGTCGTCGAGCGTGATCGTGATCGGGAGCTTCAGCTTCTTCCCGCCCTCCTCGTCGTCCTGCTCGACCGGCGCGCCGACGGCGCTGACCGTGCCGGGTGCCGTGCCCCCGTCGGGCAGTGTGATCAGCACGGCGGTGCCCACCGGCGCGATCGAGCCGAGGTTCGGTGCGAGGACGACGCTCACGCGCTTCGCCGTGCCGGAGGCGCCGATGACGGCGGAGCCGGCCGGGGCGCCGGGCCTCAGCTTGTGCTCGGCGACCCGCATCGACTCAGGGGCGAAGACGATGCGGCCGAGCTCGATCGAGCCCGTCTCCTCGAGCCCGAGCGACTCCTGCCACTCCTCGATCGCCGCGGCGGTCGACCAGGCGAACTCCTCGTCGGGCTCGCGGTCGAAGAAGCCGAGCGCGGCGAGGTTCTCCTCGAGCTGGCGCACGTCGGGCCCGTCGTCCATGCCCTCGGCGAACGACCGCCACATCGGCAACCCGCCGAGGAGCAGCACGACCGGGTCGTCGTCGACGCGGAACATCGTCGCACCGCGATCGAGCACGGTTCCGATGCCGGGCAGCCACGTGATCGTTCCCCCGAGGCTCGTCCCGACGTCCCTCGATGCGCCGTAGTCGAGGCGTCCCTTCAGGCGGATCCGCTCGGTGAGGTCGCCGCGGGTGACGGGCGTGGTCGCGACGTCGACGGCCGGGCGCTCGTCGCCCTGCTCCGCCGTCGATGCGGGCCAGGTCACCGCGAGCACCCCTCCCGCGATGGCGAGCACCGCGAGGCCGGCGCCCGCGATGAGCCAGGGGCGCCGTCGGCGCGTCGGTCTCACGAGGCCCGGCGCGGGGGCATCCGTCGTCCGCTCGTCGCTCGTCACTGCTGACCCATCTCGGGGTAGTCGGCCCGCTCGGTGCAGGTGTCGATGTCCTCGGTGTCGAATTCATCGGCCGACATCGCCTCCGTCATGCCGACCGACCCGTCGGCCCCGATCTCGGGGTCGGCGTAGTCATAGCCGAGCTCGCGCATGCACGCGGCGAAACGCAGCGTGGCGGCGTTGATCTCCTCGGCGTCCGGCATGTTCGGATCGGCCGGCGGTTCGCCCAACTCGTCGATGCAGGCATCCTGGGCCGCGGCCATCGCCTCGGGGTCGATCTCCTCGGGATCGACGGCCTCGCTCGAGTCGCTGCCGCCCGTCGAGTCGCCCGAGGCCGTCGCGATCTCGATGTCGACGCCCCGCTCCTTCATGCAGGAGACGAAGTCGGTCGACCACTCCTCGTAGGCGGCGTCGGAGTCGCCCGACTTCAGTTCGGGTGTCTCGGGGGCGCTCGGCGCGCACGCCGTGAGGGCGAGGAGGAGGCCGATGCCGGTGAGCGCGAGACGGGCGCGGGCGCCGCGGGAGGTGCGTGTGGTGGTCATTCGAGGGTCCTTTCGGTCGCGCCGGTTCATGCGCGGAACCCAGCACACTCCCAGCGCGGTCGTAGTGAGGTAAAAGGTGGCACTGACGTTTTCCTTATGCCCCGCAGGGTGTGATGGAACGTCCGATGCCGCAGACCGAAGGAAGTGGACACGTGCGTGTGCTGATCGTGGAGGACGAGCCCTACCTCGCCGAGGCGGTGCGCGCCGGGCTCGCGCTCGAGGCGATCGCCGCGGATGTCGCCGCCGACGGCGAGGCCGCGCTCTTCAACCTCGACGTCAACGACTACGACGTCGTGCTGCTCGACCGCGATCTGCCGGGCATCCATGGCGATGAGGTGTGCGCCGCCCTCGCCGCGCGCGAGACGCGCCCGGCGATCCTCATGCTCACCGCGGCCCGTCGACTCGGCGACAAGGTCGAGGGCTTCGAGCTCGGCGCTGACGACTACCTGGCGAAGCCGTTCGAGTTCCCCGAGCTCGTCGCACGTGTGCGTGCACTCGGGCGCCGCCGGTTCACCGCGCTGCCTCCGCAGCTCGAGGCCGCGGGCGTGACGCTCGACCCGTTCCGTCGCGAGGTCTTCCGCGACGGCCGGTTCGTGCGTCTCAGCCGCAAGGAGTTCTCGGTGCTCGAGGTGCTGATGCGCGCGGGCGGCGGCGTCGTGAGCGCGGAGACCCTGCTCGAGAAGGCCTGGGACGAGAACGCGAACCCCTTCACGAACTCGGTGAAGATGACCATCTCGACGCTGCGGCGCAAGCTCGGCGAGCCGTGGATGATCCGCACCGACCCCGGCGCCGGCTACGCGATCGACGTGGCCAATGGCTGAACCGGCGGCCGCCGTGCCGAGGACCTTCCGCCTCACCGTGCGTGCGCGCCTCGCGCTGACCTACGCCGTGCTGCTGACGGTCGCGGGGGCCGTGCTGCTCGTGATCATCTCGTTCGTCGTCGGGCTGCTGCCGAGCTACGAGTTCGCGGACGCCCTCGTCGCGACGACGGCCGCCCCGCTCACGGAGTCGAGTCCCGCCGAGGCGATGACGGGGGAGGCGGCGCCGGCGCAGCCGCTCTCCGATCCGGGCCTCCTGGCCACGGCGACCACCGAGGCGGCCGTCGTCGTGAGCTCGCGCGCCGACATCCTGCAGCTGCTGCTCTGGGTGTCGGTGGGCGCGCTCGTGCTGCTGGCGGCCGGCGGCGCCTGGGCCGGCTGGCTCGTCGCCGGCCGGATGCTGCGACCGCTCCAGGAGGTGAACGTCGCCGCCCACCGGGCCGCGCGCGGCCACCTCGACCACCGCATCGCCCTCGGCGGTCCGCGCGACGAGATCACCGACCTCGCCGACACCTTCGACGGCATGCTCGCCGCCCTCGAGCGTTCGGCCGACGCCGACCGGCGGTTCGCCGCGAACGCGTCGCACGAGCTGCGCACCCCGCTCGCGACGACCCGCGCGATGCTCGATGTCGCGTTGTCCGCGCGGGCGACGCCTGACCGGCAGCTGCTCGAGCGCCTCCGCGAGACGAACGAGCGCAGCATCGCGACCGTCGAGGCGCTGCTCGACCTCGCGGCCGTCGATTCGGCCGAGACGGACGGGTTCGGCCTGGTCGACCTCGCCGCGGTCGCCGCATCGGTCGTCGACGACGCGCGCGACGAGGCGGAGCCGGCGCGGGTGCGCCTGAGCACGACGCTCGGGGCGGCGGTCGTCGTCGGCGACGAGGTGCTGCTGCGCCAGCTCGTCGTGAACCTCGTGCAGAACGCGATCCGGCACAACGAGCCGGGCGGGTTCGTGACGGTGACGACGGATGCCACGGGGCCGGCCCCGTTCCTCCGCGTCGAGAACGGCGGGGCCGAGCTCGACGCGTCGACCGTCGCCACCCTCACCGCGCCGTTCGCCCGGGGCGGCGGGCGCACGCGCGACGCCGCCGACCGCGGGCGGGGCCTCGGCCTCTCGATCGTCGCGGCGATCGTCGCCCGCCATGGGGCGGAGCTCGAGCTCTCGCCGCGACCGGGCGGCGGTCTCCGCGCCACGGTGCGATTCAGCCGCTGACCCGCGAACCGGATGCCGGAGCCGTCGCGCGGCCCGGATCCGGTTCGGGCGGCCGGCGTCAGGCCCGGCCGCGACGCATCCGCGCCCGGGCGCGGCTGTCGATGCGGTCGCGCAGGAACAGCACGCCGATCACGAGCAGGAAGAGTCCGGCCGGCACACCGCCGCCCGACTGCGAGAGGAAGATCAAGCAGACCTGGAGCAGCACGAGGGGGAGCGCCACCCACAGGCTCACCTGCTTCGCGCGGACGAGCGACACCGTGAGCGCGATCGTGCCGACGAGCCAGGCGCCGTTCGCGGCCATCGCCACGACCGGGAAGAACTCGAGGTCGATGCCGTTCACCGCGCTCGTGATCGTGCCCACCGTGAGCAGCACCGTTCCGGCTGCGGCGACCGTCGCGCCCCAGCTGCTTCGGGCGTAGCGGGCGAGACCCAGGTACACGACCGCGAGCGCCCAGAGCACGACGGTGAACAGGGCGAGCAGCACGCGGGTGCGCGGGTCGATCGCGGGATCCTCGTCCTGCGGGAAGAGCGCCTGCGTGACGCCCATGACGATCGAGAGCACGGCCGCCGTGACCGCCGCGCCGCCCGCGAGGCGGGTGCCGATGCGGCCGATGAGACGGCCGTCGCGTGGGTATGAACGCGCGATGGGAACCCGGTCGTGGTCGGCGAGGGGCAAAGCGGGGGCGGGGGCGCCGAAGTGCTTCGAGAGTGACGGGGTCATGGTGTCGCCTTCCTACGGGATCGGAACCGGCGGCTCGCCGGGCAACAGCCAGACTCGTGCCGAGGCCTGCCCAGGGGCATCCGCCGCCGGTCGGGGGATGCACCGACGCAAGGCGTGCCGGCGCTCGACCCGGGGCGGCATGCGGTGCCGACCTCGGGAGATGCGGATATCGACCTTCGTCGCTGTCGGTCGAGCCCCCTGCGGCCGTAGCATCGGATCCGTGCCGACCGAGAAGACCGCACCGAGGCGATCGCGCGTCGACCGCGCGACGGCCCCGGGTGCCTCGGACGGCGCGGGTATCCGGCGACGCGAGTCGGCCGCTCGCTCGTGGACCTCGCCGCTCGACCTGGCCATCGCCGGTGGGATCGGCCTGTGGGCGGCGCTCGAGGCGGTGCTCGTGCCGTCGAGCAACGTCGCCGCCCAGCTCGGATTCGCGTTCGCCGTGTCGGCGCCGCTCCTGGTGCGGCGCCGGTTCCCCGCACTGGTGATCATGGTGGTCGCGTCGGCGCTCGTCGCGCATGCCGCGATCGCGGGGGCCGATGCGACGTTCAACCCGTTCCCGAGCCTGCTCGTCGCGACCTACACGGTGGCCGAGCGCATCGCCTCGTGGTGGGTGGCCGGCATCCTGGGCCTCGTGCCGATCGCGGCGATGCTCGCCGCCCACTCGCTCGGGTACTTCGGCTCGCCCGGCATCGAGACCGCGGGCACGGTGTTCCTCGTGTTCTTCGTCGGGGCGACCTGGGCGGCGGGCCGGATCGTGCGCCACCGGGCCCTCACCCTCCAGCGCACCCGCGACAGCTCCGACCGCCTCGCGGCCGACGCCGTCGCCGTGGAGCGCACGCGCATCGCCCGTGAACTGCACGACCTGGTGGCGCATGCACTGTCGATCGTCGCGCTGCAGGCGGGCGCCGCCGAGCAGTTCCTCGACAAGGACCTCGAGCGGGCGCGACGCCATCTCGGCCTCACCCGTCGCACCGCGCAGGAGGCGCTCGACGAGATGCGGCACCTGCTCGGCGTGCTGCGCGAAGACGGCGTCGACTACGCGCCGCAGCCCGGCCTGTCGGGTCTGCCCGAGCTCATCGCCGAAACGGAGGCGGCGGGGCATCCGTGCCGCCTCGAGGTCGCGCTCGAGGAGGGCGAGCTTCCCGACGGGCAGGCGCTCGCCGTCTACCGCATCGTGCAGGAGTCGCTCACGAACGTGCGGAAGCACGCGCCCGGTGCCGCCGCGACGGTGCGCGTCGCGCGTCGCGGCCGCGTCATCGTCGTCGACGTCGTCGACGATCCGCCGCGGGGGAGCGCCGCTGCGCCCGTCGGTGCGACGGCGGTCGGCGGCGGCCGTGGGCTGCTCGGCATGGGTGAGCGGGTGCGGGTATACGGCGGCACGCTCGCATACGGGTCCGAGCCCGACGGCGGCTGGCGCGTGCACGTCGAACTGCCCTCGGGGGTCTCGTGAACGCCGCCGCGCCGCGGGTGCTCGTCGCCGACGACCACGCCCTCGTGCGGTCGGGCATCGTGGGCCTCCTCGAGGCGGCCGACCTCGAGGTCGTCGGCGAGGTCGGCGACGGTGCCGCGGCCGTCGAGGCGGCGCGTACCCTGCGCCCCGACCTCGTGCTCATGGACATCCGCATGCCCGGGGTCGACGGCATCGAGGCGACCGCCCGGATCACCGCACTGCCGGGGTCCGCGCGGGTGCTCGTGCTGACCACCTTCGACCTCGACGAGTACGTGTACCGCGCGCTCGCCGCGGGGGCGTCGGGCTTCCTGCTGAAGGACGCGCCGCCCGAGCGGCTCATCGATGGCGTGCGCACGGTCGCACGCGGCGAGGCGTTGCTGGCGCCCGCGCTCACCCGCCGGCTGATCGAGCGATTCCTCGCGGCGCCGGGTCCCGGGGCGGCCTCCGAGGCGGGGCTCGACCTCACCCCGCGCGAGCGCGAGGTGTGGATGCTGCTCGCCCAGGGCCTCTCGAACCAGGAGGTCGGCGCGCGCCTGTTCCTCAGCGAGGCGACCGTGAAGGCGCATGTCACGCGGCTGCTCGCGAAGCTCGGCGTGCGCGACCGCGTGCAGGCGGTGGTCGCCGCGTACGAGTCCGGTCTCGTGCGGGCGGGCTCAGTCGCCGAACGGCTGGACCGCGGTTCTTCTTCGGAGTAGAAATACTGCAGAAGTTCACCCCCGGATTCGTCGGTCCGGGTGCTCCAGGCGGGCGCAGCATGGGTGCAGGACGAACGGATGACCCGCCACGAGGCATCCGGAGAATGCACCCCGCAGCACCGAAGGAGCACGACGATGAGCACCCCCAACCGCCCCGGCGACCAGACCCAGACCGCGGCCGAGCTGCAGCTCGAGTGGGACGCCGACCCCCGCTGGGAGGGCGTGAAGCGCGACTACACCGCCGAGGACGTCATCGCCCTCCGCGGCCCCGTCCGCGAGGAGCGCACGCTCGCCAAGCGCGGTGCGGAGAAGCTCTGGGAGAACATCCAGAAGAACACGGGCAACGCCTTCGAGCGCATGGAGGACCCGGAGTGGTCGGCCGCGCTCGGCGCCCTCACCGGCAACCAGGCCGTGCAGCAGGTGCGCGCCGGCCTCAAAGCCATCTACCTCTCGGGCTGGCAGGTCGCGGCCGACGCGAACCTCTCGGGCCAGACCTACCCCGACCAGTCGCTCTACCCGGCGAACTCGGTTCCGGCGGTCGTGCGCCGCATCAACAACGCGCTGCTCCGCGCCGGCCAGATCGAGCAGGGCACCGACGACCGCGACTGGATGGCCCCCATCGTCGCCGACGCCGAAGCCGGCTTCGGTGGCCCGCTCAACGCCTACGAGCTCATGCACCAGATGATCGAGGCCGGTGCGGCCGGCGTGCACTGGGAGGACCAGCTCGCGAGCGAGAAGAAGTGCGGCCACATGGGCGGCAAGGTGCTGATCCCCACGGGCCAGCACATCCGCACCATCAACGCGGCCCGTCTCGCAGCGGACGTCGCGGGCGTTCCGTCGATCATCATCGCCCGCACCGACGCGCTCGCCGCGACCCTCCTCACGAGCGACCACGACGAGCGCGACCGTCCGTTCGTCACGGGCGAGCGCACCGCCGAGGGCTTCTACAACGTGCAGAACGGCATCGAGCCGGTCATCGCCCGCGGCCTCGCCTACGCCGAGTACGCCGACCTGCTCTGGGTCGAGTCGGCCGAGCCCGACCTCGACCTCGCGCGCCGCTTCGCCGAGGCCGTGCACGCGAAGTTCCCGGGCAAGCGCCTCTCGTACAACTGCTCGCCGAGCTTCAACTGGAAGCGCCACCTCGACGACGACCAGATCGCGAAGTTCCAGCGCGAGCTCGCCGCGATGGGCTACGCGTTCCAGTTCATCACGCTCGCGGGCTTCCACTCCCTGAACCACGGCATGTTCACGCTCGCCAAGGACTACAACGAGCGCCACATGTCGGCCTACGTCGAACTCCAGGAGGCCGAATTCGCCTCGGAGGCATCCGGGTACACCGCCACGCGCCACCAGCGCGAGGTCGGCACCGGCTACTTCGATCAGATCGCCACCGCGCTGAACCCCAACAGTGCAACCCTCGCCCTCGTCGGATCGACCGAGGAAGAACAGTTCAACCACTGACCCGTCAGCCGCCGGGCGGTGCTGAGGCGCCGCCCGGCCGGCGAACCGGAGGAGACGACACCATGAACACCCTGATCATCGAACGAACGGATGCCCCGCCCGCACGCGCGACCGAGGCATCCACCCCGCGCCCCGCGACCGGGAGCTTCCAGACCGTCGAACCGCGCATCGAGGTCACCGCGCCGCTCGGCGCGCGCTACGACGAGATCCTGACGCCCGAGGCGCTCGCGTTCCTCGCCGAACTGCACGACCGCTTCGCGGGCACCCGCCACGAGCTGCTCGCCGAGCGCCTGCAGACCCGCGTCGACGCGGCGAACGGCCGCGACCCGCGGTTCCTGCCCGAGACCGCGTGGATCCGCGAGGACACCACGTGGCGGGTCGCGGGCGCCGCGCCCGGCCTCGAGGACCGCCGGGTCGAGATCACCGGTCCGACCGACCGCAAGATGTCGATCAACGCCCTGAACTCGGGCGCGAAGGTGTGGCTCGCCGACCAGGAGGATGCCACGAGCCCCACCTGGGCGAACGTCATCGAGGGCCAGCTCTCGCTCTTCGACTTCCTCCGCGGCGAGCTCGAGTACACGAGCCCCGAGGGCAAGGAGTACCGCGTCACCGCCACCGAGACGCCCACGATCGTGATGCGTCCGCGCGGCTGGCACCTCGTCGAGAAGCACCTGAAGTTCCACGACCGCGCGGGCCGGGCGATGCACGCCTCGGGATCGCTCGTCGACTTCGGACTGTACTTCTTCCACAACGCGAAGGCGCTCATCGCCGCCGGCCGCGGACCGTACTTCTACCTGCCGAAGCTCGAGTCGCACCGCGAGGCGAAGCTCTGGAACGACATCTTCGTCTACGCGCAGGACGCCCTCGGCATTCCGCAGGGCACGGTGCGCGCGACGGTGCTCATCGAGACGATCCAGGCCGCGTTCCAGATGGACGAGATCCTCTACGAGCTGCGCGACCACTGCGCCGGACTCAACGCCGGCCGCTGGGACTACATCTTCTCGATCGTGAAGACCTTCCGTTCGCGGGGCCGCCGCTGGGTGATGCCCGACCGCAAGGCGATCACGATGACGGTGCCGTTCATGCGGGCCTACACCGAGCTGCTCGTGCAGACGTGCCACAAGCGCGGGGCACATGCGATCGGCGGCATGAGCGCGTTCATCCCGAACCGTCGCGACCCCGAGGTGACCGAGCGCGCGCTCGCCGCGGTCTCGGCCGACAAGCGCCGTGAGGCGGGCGACGGCTTCGACGGCACGTGGGTCGCCCACCCCGACCTGATCCCGACGGCCCGCGCCGAGTTCGACGCGGTGCTCGGCGACCGGCCGAACCAGGTCGACCGCCTCCGCGACGACGTGGACGTGACGGCGGCCGACCTGCTCGACATCCCGTCGATCGGCGGCGAGGTCACCGAGGGCGGCGTCCACGACAACATCTCGATCGCGATCCGCTACATCGAGTCGTGGCTGCGCGGCGTCGGCGCTGCGGCGATCGACAACCTCATGGAGGATGCCGCGACCGCCGAGATCTCGCGCTCGCAGCTGTGGCAGTGGCTCAACGAGAACACCGTCACCGCCGAGGGCACGCGCATCGACCAGACCTCGATCGTGCGCCTCATGGCGGCGGCCGTCGCCGAGCTGCCCCGCTTCGAGGGCGACCGCTTCGACGACGCGATCTCGGTGTTCCGCACCGTGGCGCTCGAGCCCGAGTTCCCGACCTTCCTCACGGTGGGGGCGTACGCCCGCTTCCTCTGAGGCTCCGCCCGGTCGACGACCAGGGCCTCCCCGACCGATCCGGCGACCCCGGAGGTGCGACGGTCGGGGAGGCCCTTCGTCGTCGCGGCCGCCAGGCTCGGGGCTCGGGATGCCCGTCAGCTCGCTACTCGGGATGCGCGCTGACGGGCTTCCGGGGTGCCGAAACACGGCGACGCCGCCGACGGAGGTCTGCCAGAATCGCGGACGTGACCATCACCCACGATGCCGACGAGCTCCTCGTCCGCCCGGCGGCGGAGGCGGACGTCGCCGCGCTGGCGGCCCTGGCCGCCGAGACGTTCCCGCTGGCATGCCCGCCGCACACGACGCAGGCGGCGATCGCCGACTTCATCGACCGGTACTTCCGCCCCGAGCACTTCGCCGCGTACCTCGCGGACGCGGATCGGAGCGTGCTCGTCGCCGAGCGGGGGAGCGGGGCGTCCGCCTCAATGATCGGGTACAGCATGCTCATCGGCGGCGAGCCGGGCGACGCGGATGCCGCGACCGTCGTCACCGGCCGGCCGTCCGTCGAGCTCAGCAAGTTCTACACCCGCGCCGGCGAGCACGGGCGCGGCGTGGCCGCGCCGCTCATGGCGGCGACGCTCGAGGCGGCGCGCGCCGCCGGCGCCGTCACCTGCTGGCTCGGCGTCAACGAGGAGAACGCCAGGGCGATCCGCTTCTACGAGAAGCAGGGTTTCGCGAAGGTCGGCCGCAAGCACTTCACCGTCGGCGGCCGCGTCGAGGACGACTGGGTGCTCGAGCAGCGGCTCGACGCCGCACCGTGAACGCGCAGGCTGCTGGACCGCGCGAATACCGGGATTGACTTCAACTCCACTTGAGGTTGTGGGCTTGACCCATGCGAATCATCCAGCTCACGATGCCCACCCGCGACCCGAACGCCGTCGAGCGGTTCTACGGCGATCGCCTCGGCCTCGCCGTGCGTCGCGACGTCGACCGGGTCGAGGTCGAGGTCGGGTCGACTCGGATGCACTTCAGCCGGTCGGCGCCGTTCGACGGCGCCCAGCACCTCGCCTTCACGATCCCGACGGGCTCGCTCGCGGCGGCGAAGGCGTGGCTCGTCGACCGCGCGGAGCTGTTCGAGCTCGACGGCGCCGACGAGTTCGAGGGGCCCGCAGGATGGAACTCGCGTTCGCTCTACTTCGACGGCCCGGACAGGCAGGTGCTCGAGCTCATCGAGCGACGCGAGCTGGTGTCGCCTCCCGTCGACGGCTTCGGGCCTGAACGGATCCTCGACGTGAGCGAGGTGGGCATCGCCGTGCCCGACATCGGGGGCGCGGTCGAGCGCCTGCGTCTCGCCGGCTCCGAGCCCTACGCGGGCACGGTCGGCGAGCGCTTCGCCGCGGTGGGCGACCTCCACGGACTGCTCGTGCTCGCCGCACCCCGTCGGATCTGGTGGCCGACGATAGACCGCGTCGCGGCCGAGTCCTCAGTCCTCGTGCGCGCCGACGGCATCGACCTAGCGGTCGAGCTCGCGCCGGGCGTGAGGATCGAGCCGGTCGCGACGGCGGTGACGCGGCCCCGGTGAACGGGGCGGGGCGGCGGGCATCCTGTCGCCAGGGGGATCACCGGGGGCCCGCCGCGTCAGGCGGGTGCGGGAGCGGCCTGGCCGCGGGCGGCGCAGCGGGCGATCCACCACGTGCCGAGTCCCGAGGCGAGGAACACGGCCGCGAGCGAGGCCCACCCGACGAGCCCGTGCGTGATCGCCGTCGCGTTGACGACGAGCGGTGCGGCGAGGGCGCCGACCGAGTACCCCATGCCGAAGACGCCTTGGTAGGTGCCCGCGCGCACCGGGTCGGCGAGCTCGAAGCTGAGGCCCCAGCCGCCGGCCTGCGAGAGCACCTCGGCGAAGGCGTGGGCGATCGCGGCGATCACGAGCACCGCGATCGCGAAGCCGACCGGCAGCCCCGCGGCGGCGGCGTAGACGAGGCAGGCGCCCGCCATCAGCCACGCGGCGATCGCCGAGACGCGGCCCGCGACTCGCAGGTCGTGGGTGCCGCGCGACATCGGCACCTGGAAGACCACGACGATGATCGTGTTGAGGATCAGCAGTGCGGCGATGAGCACCTCGGGCGCCTCGGTCTCGCGGGTGATCCAGAGGGGCACGCCGAGCTCGCCGACGCCGAACTGCATGCCGAAGATCGCGCTGAGGGCGGTGAGCCAGAGGTAGCGCGGGTCGCGCCACGGCGAGTGCGAGCGCCAGTCGCGCCGCTCGCTCGCGATCGCCTCGGCGGTGGCCGCGGCATCCACCGAACCGGTCGCGGTGACGACCTGGGCGACCGCGGCGCGCGCCGGGGCGTCGGCCCGCGAGGGCAGGCGCACGAGCTGGAACAGGCCGAGCAGGTAGAGCACGCCGGCGCCGATGATGAGCCCCCGGTACGCCTCGGCCGTGCCGAGGGCGAGGGCGAGCGCGCCGAGCCCCGAGCCGACGGCGATCGACACGTTTGTCACGGTACGGAGGACGGCCCGGGCGTGCACCCGCGACTCGCCCGTGAAGGCCCTGGCGATGATCGCCGAGCGGGTCGAGTTCGCACCCTGCTCGAAGAGCCCGCAGACGACCGCGATGACGAGGGCCGTGACGAAGTCTCCGGCGAACACGTACGCGATGAGCGCGACGCCCTCGATGCTCGTGAACAGGATGATGAGCCGCTTCGCGCTGAACCGGTCGGTGAGCCAACCGCCCGCGAACGACGCGACGACGCCGGCCCCGCTCGCCGCGGCGAGCACGATCGCGACCTCGCCGGGCGTGAGGCCGACGATGAGGGTGAAGTAGAGCACGGTCACGGTGAGGAAGATGCCGCGACCGATGCGGGAGATGAGGGTCGCGCCGACGAGGATGCGCAGCACGGGGTCGGCGACCGAGGCGGCGAGGCGGGCGACGAGGTTCGGCCGCTCGACGGGTTCGGTGATGCTCGCGTCGACCGCGGGGGTCGAACCGGTGTCGGGGGAGGCGGGGGCGGTGCCGGGCGGGGAGGTAGGGCTCACGAGACAGTTCTGTCAGAGACCGCATCGCCTTCGAAATTGATGTAGCGTTCTGCTTCATGTTGAGCTACGTGCTGAACGAGACGGATGTCGCGGCCGTGCGATTCGGCATCTCCCCGCTCTGCGAACTGGGCCTGTCGCTGCGCGCCATTCGCGACCCCGCCCGCTTCCCGCTGCAGCTGCCCTGGCTCCGCCGCACCGAGGCCGCCCGCGCCGAACTCGACCTCGACGCCCTCACCGCCCTCATCGACGAGCGGCTCTGGACCCCCGACTTCCTGAACCCCCGCCCGACGAGCCCCCTCACCCGCCTCGACGACGAGATGGCGGCGCTGCGCGCGATCTCGCCCGCCGAGTTCGAGCGCGACCTCGTCGGCGTGCACGGGCGCGTCCCCGAGGTGTTCGCCGGGTCGCCGCGCGCCGCGATCCGACGGCTCGCCGACGCGCTCGACGAGCTCTGGGCCGCGACCTTCGAGCCCTACTGGCCGCGCATGCGCGCCGTGCTCGAGGCCGACGTCGTCTACCGGGGGCGGCAGATCGCGCAGCAGGGCCTCGCGACGATGCTCAACGGCATCTCAGGCACCGTCGACTACGAGGGCGGCGTCGTCAGGGTGCGCCTCAAGGACCCGAACGAACGGGTGCAGCCTATCGACGGCCTGGGCCTCACCCTCGTGCCGACGATGTTCACCCGTCGCGGCTCGGCGCCCATCGGCGACGGGCCGCCCATGATCATGTACCCGGCGCGCGGTCAGGGCGCCCTGTGGGAGGCCGAGCACGTCGCGAACCCCGCCGCGGTCGCCGCGGTGCTCGGCGAGACCCGCGCCCGGCTGCTCTCGGCGCTCGGCGACCCGGCGTCGTCGACCGAGCTCGGCGTGCGCTTCGGCGTCACCGCCTCGGCCGTCAACCAGCACCTGCGGGTGCTCCGGGACGCCGGCCTCGTCGTGTCGACCCGCTACGGGCACAGCGTGCTCTACCTGCGCAGCGAGCTCGGTGCCTCGCTGCTCGCGGCCGGGCGGTGACCGGGTGCTCGTCGGGGTCGGCCGCAGGCCGGGTCGGCGTCAGGCGGGGTCGGGCGCGACCCGCAGCACGAGCTTGCCGCGCACGTGCCCGGCTTCGATCAGCCGGTGCGCCTCGGCGCCCTCGGCGAGCGGCAGCTCTCGGTCGAGGTGCACCCGCACCGCGCCGTCGTCGATGAGGCGGGTGATCACCGCGAGGGTGCGCGCGTCGGGCGAGACGACGTAGCCGGTCGCGCGGAGGCCGCGGGCCTCGGCCTCCTCGCGCATGGTCGGCCATGAGCCCGTGGGCACGGTCACGATGAGCCCGCCGGGGCGCAGTGCGTCGAGCGAGCGCGTGCCCGTGGCATCCGTCACGTTGCCGATGAGGTCGATCACGACGTCCTGGTCGCCGGCGACCTCCTCGAAGCGTTCGCTCGTGTAGTCGACGACCCGGTGCGCGCCGAGCCCGCGGAGGAACTCGGCGTTGCGCGGCGACGCGGTCGTCGTGACGGTCGCGCCGAAGTACGCCGCGAACTGCACGGCGAAGTGCCCGACCCCGCCCGCGCCGGCGTGGATGAGGACCCGCTGCCCGTCGTGCACCCGTGCGGTGTCGACCACGGCGCCCCACGCCGTGAGCGCCGCGAGGGGCACCGCCGCGGCGCGCGCGAAGTCGAGCGAGGCGGGCATCGGGGCGAGGCTCATCGAGCTCACCGTCGTGTACTCCGCGTGGGTGCCCGGCATGCGCGGCACCCGCACCATGCCGTACACGCGGTCGCCGGGCTGCAGCGGATGCGCGGCGTACGGCACCTGCTCGACGACGCCGGCGAAGTCGTGCCCCAGCACGGCCGGGTAGCGGCCGATCGCCGCCGAGGTGCCGCGGCCCGCCCGGGTCTTCACATCGATCGGATTCACGCTCGCGGCGACCACGCGCACGAGCACCTCGTCGCTGATGCGCAGCGGGCGCGGCACCTCGGCGAGGCGGAGTTCGTCGGGGCCGCCGGTGCGGTCGATCACCAGTGCCTGCATGGTCTCCTGCGCCGTCTCCGCCTGCATGCCCGTGCCCTCCGTCGTGGTCCTCGCTCCATTCTGCCCGCCGTGGCTATGCTGCGAGGAGCGTCGTCGCGCGACGGCCGGAAGGGGTGGGTCGTGCGTCGAGTCTTCGGAGTACTGCGGGTCGCGGCGGCCGCGGCGATCATCGTCGCCATCGTGGGGCAGTTCGCGAAGAGCCTCTCGATGGTTCCCGACCCGGCCGCCTTCGTCGTGAACTTCTTCAGCTTCTTCACGATCCTCTCGAACGCGCTCGCCGCGATCGTGCTGCTCGTCGGCGCCGCGTACGCGTTCCGCCGGGCGAGCGACCCGCCCCTCTTCGACCTCGTGCGTGCCTGCGCGACCACCTACATGGCGACGACGCTCGTCGTCTACAACCTGCTGCTGCGCGACATCTCGCTCGACCAGGCGACCACGTTGCCGTGGTCGAACGAGATCCTGCACGTCTGGGCGCCGCTCTACCTCGTGCTCGACTGGGTGCTCGCGCCGGGCCGCGGCCGCATCCCGTGGAGCCGCTTCTGGTGGATCGCGGCGTTTCCGATGGCGTGGGTCGTCTACACGATGATCCGCGGGGCGATCGTCGGCTGGTATCCCTACCCGTTCCTCGATCCCGACGTCAGCCCGGGCGTCGGGTACGACGGCGTCAGCGTGTACGTCATCGCCATCGCGTCGTTCATCCTCCTGGTCGGCTCGGGCGTCGTCGGCCTCAGCCGGATCGGCGGGCGGGCCGCGAAGGACTCGCCCGCCGGGGGCGACCGCGCGATGACGCCGACCGCCGGCTGAGTCGCCTCGGCGGCGAGCCCTCAGCCGCGCGTGCCGCGGCGCGCGTCGCTCGCCTCGAGCCAGCGCGAGAGCTGGTGCCCGAGCACCGCGTTCTGCTGCGCCTGGCCGTCGTCGCGCGCGGTGAGCATCACGAGGGGCGCCTCGAGCCCGATGGCCCAGCGTTCGGCGATCGGCACCGGGTGCACGGGGTCGCGGGGCGCCGCGACGACGAGCGAGCGGATGCCGCGGTGTGCGAGGTGGGCGAGCTCGGCGTCGTCGGCGAAGGCGCGGTTGCGCGGGATCTCGATGAGCCGCATCGCGCGGCGCGCGGCATCGGGCGAGGTGAACTGCGTGAGCAGTCCCTTGGCTCCGGCGGGGGACTCTGCCGCGATGCGGTGGAAGATCTCGCGCTCGCGGAACTCGGCCGCGCCCGCGGCGCCGGCGTCGACGAGCAGCTGCCCGATGACGGGGAAGACGCGCAGGTTGTCGGGCAGCGACCGGTCGTCGAAGGCCGGCCGCACGAACACCGCGCGGTCGATCGGCAGCAGTTCGTCGAGCGCCAGCCGCAACGCGATCGCCGCGCCCATCGAGATGCCGAGCACGGTGAGGGGGTCGCCGTCGTCGAGCGGGCGCCCGGTGGCCTCCTCGACCTGCTCGCGCACGGTCGTCGCGATCTCGGCCGCGAGTCGGTCGAGTGCGAAGTCGGCGGGCTCGCCGACCGTGAGGTAGCCGCCGTGGGCGCGCACATCGGGGGCGATGACGAGCTCGTCGTCGCCCGAGACCGAGCGCACGACCGGCGCCAGGAGTTCGAGCGGTTGTCTGCGGTCGGCGCCGAGGCCGTGCAGGAGGAGCGTGGTCACGCGAGCGCCCCCGGGCGGTAGACCGCCCGCGGGTCGACGGCACCGGGATTCGGACGGATCGCCTGCAGCAATTCGTTCGCGAGACCGACGAGGATCTCGATCTGGTCGTCGTCGCGGTCGACCCAGCGGGCCTTCGGTTCGTCGTCGACGGGCACGAAGTCGGCGTGCTCCTCCCAGACGACGAGGGTGCGCTCGGCGCCGAGCACGTACTGCTGCCACCACACCTGCCGCAGGTAGCCGCGGGGGATGCCGCGCCACGGCTTGGAGGTCGTCTTGATCTCGCACAGCTCGAGCGTGCCGTTCGCGGCGACGCCCAGCCCGTCGGGTGTCGCGAGGTGCCGGCGCTCGAACTCGGAGTGGAACAGCAGCGTCGACGGCGAGAGGCCGTGGGTGTGTCGTACCCACTCGGCGATCACCGGTTCGCGGGCGCGCCCGTGGTCGGTGTACCGGCTGCCGCCGAAGCTGCGACGGCCGCCGTGCAGCTTCTCGTGCGCGGCGGTGCGCACCGAGTCGCGGGTGGCGAGCTTGGCCGCATCGGTCGCGGTGATGCCCTGCGCCCGCGCGCGCAGCCACGCCACTCGATCGCCCGAGTCGGCGACGATGCGGGTCTCGTGCGGAAGCCTCGGACGGGGTTCGGCCGGCGGCGCCCACGTGTCACCCTCGAGATCGAAGAGGGCGAATGGTTCAGGCACCCTCCGAGCGTACTCGCCGCCGCCCCCGCGCGCCGTACGATCGACGGCATGGCAGGTGATCCGAGAACGGTGCAGCGCGGGCCGTCCCGCACGGTGCAGGGCGACCGAGACCTCTCGCGTCCGCTGCCCGCGGCGCTCAGCTGGGGTGTGCTCGCAGGCTTCTCCCTGCTGCTCGTCGGGGCCCTTTCGCTCGCGTCGGTGCCGTGGTGGGTCGGCGCCTGGTACGGGGCGTGGTCGGTCGTCGCGTTCGCGGCCTACGGCATCGACAAGGCGGCCGCGAAGCGGGGCGCGGGCCGCGTCGCCGAACGCACCCTGCACCTCGTCGACCTCGTCGGCGGATGGCCGGGTGCGCTCGCGGCGCAGCAGCTGTTCCGGCACAAGACCCGCAAGCGCAGCTTCCGCCGCGTCTTCTGGGCGGGCGTCGTCGGCAACCTGCTGGCGCTCGCGGCGCTCGTCGTCTGGCTCGGCGCCGCGCGGTAGCTCGCAGCCCGGCACGCAACCGCCCCTCCCGGTCCTCCCGGTTCGGAGCGGCGTGCCGTCGCGCGTCCCGACCCGACGGTTCGGATGCGTCTCCGGCGACTTCTGCGGTAATGGCTGGCGACTTTTGATTGACGCGACGACAAAAGTGAGCGACAGTGTTCGAGCACGGAACTCTCGACGATGAGACGGAAGGAACAGCATGTGCTACGGACATGACGGGACGGGCGCACTTCGCGCATCACTGCAGGAGCGCGGGGTGAGCCGACGCGGGCTCCTCCTCGGCGCACTGGGCGCGACGGCCGCGATGGCGACCTTCTCGGCCGGCGCGGCACCGGCGATGGCGGACGTCGCCAAGAAGCCGTGGAAGCGGGTGCCCCCCGGCAAGATCAGCCTCCAGCTGTGGACGGTGCGCGAGGGGCTCGGAGCGCCCTGGGGCCCCGGCGACTACGACACCACGCTGCGCGCGATCGCGGACCTCGGCTACCCGCGCGTCGAGCAGGCGCTCGGCTACTTCGGCCGCACCGCCGCCGAGCTGCGCTCGTTCTACGACGAGATCGGCATCCGGGCGACCTCGTCGCACGACGGCACCTCGCCCGATGCCGCCGCACTCGAGCAGAAGCTCGAGAATGCGGCCACGCTCGGCCAGCGGTACCTCAACGTGCCGTACTTCGCCTCGGGGGCGCTCGCCGACTGGCAGCAGCTCGCCGACACGATGAACGCCGAGGCGCAGGCCGCGTCGTCCTACGGGATCGCCTACGGCTACCACAACCACGCGCACGAGTTCACGACCGACCTCGGCGGCGGGCTCACCCCGTGGCAGGTGCTCACCGAGCGCCTCGACCCCGCACTCGTGCACCTCGAGGCCGACCTCTACTGGGTCGTCACCGGCGGCATCCAGAGCGGTGACGGCGCCGCCGATCCCGAGCAGTTCGCGATCGACGTGATCGACCAGGCGCCGCAGCGCGTGCGCCAGTTCCACGTCAAGGACCGCCACGTGGGCGGCGACATGGCCGACCTCGGCACCGGCACGATCGACTTCGCGCGGATCTTCCGGGCGCACGCCGTCGAGGAGTACATCGTCGAGAACGACACCCCCGACGTCACCCCGCTGCAGACCGCCGACGTCGGGTACGACTACCTGCGCGACCTGCGGTTCTGAGCCGCATCGGCTCGGTGCGCGGCATCCTCGTGAACGATCGACGAGGATGCCGCGCGGTCGTCGGGGCGGGCGCGGCGCCGCAGACGGTCGCGAGGGCGCGGGGATGCTCCGGGGTCAGCGCGCCGCGAGCGCGTCGATGCCCTCGGGCGAGAGCGCGTGGTGGATGGCGAGCATCGCCGCGCCGAGCACCGCGGCGTTCTCGGCGGCCGCCGACTGCACGATCGCGAGGTGCTCGGTCGCGAGCGGCATCGACCGCGTGTAGACGACCTCGCGAACGCCCGCGATGAGGTGCTCGCCCGCGCGCGCCATCGAGCCGCCGATCGCGATGACCGAGGGGTTCACGAAGCTCACGCAGGCGGTCAGCACCTCGCCGATGTCGCGGCCGGCCTGGCGCACGGCCTGGATCGCGTCGATGTCGCCGCGCTTGACGAGCTCGACGACGTCGCTGCCGGATGCCGCGTCGAGGCCCTGCTCGCGCAGCGCCCGCGCGATGGCCGGGCCGGAGGCGAGGGCCTCGAGACATCCGCGGTTGCCGCAGTGGCAGGGCACCTCGCTGCCGCGCGCCACGCGGATGTGGCCGATGTCGCCCGCGATGCCCTGCGCGCCGCGCTGCAGCAGCCCGCCCGAGATGATGCCCGAGCCGATGCCGGTCGCGACCTTCACGAACATCAGGTGCTCGGTCTGCGGCCAGGCGATCGCCTGCTCGCCGAGCGCCATGATGTTGACGTCGTTGTCGACGAGCACGGGCACCTCGAGGTGCTGCTGCACCCAGCCGGGCACGTCGAAGCGGTCCCAGCCGGGCATGATCGGCGGGTTCACGGGGCGGCCGGTCGAGTGCTCGACGGGGCCGGGCACGCCGATGCCGATCGCGACGAGCTCGTGCCGGGTGCGGCCGAGGCCCTCGATGAGGGCGAGGCCCTGCTCGACCATCCAGCCGAGCACGGGCTCGGGGCCCTGGGCGATGTCCATGCGCTCCGAGTGCTCGGCGAGCACCGTGCCGGTGAGGTCGGTGACGGCGAGCGTGGCGTGCGAGGCGCCGAGGTCGGCGGCGAGCACGATGCGGGCCGCCGGGTTCAGCGCGAACTGCGAGGGTGGCCGGCCGCCGGTCGAGGCCGCGTCGGCGACGGGCGAGACGAGGCCGAGCCGCATGAGCTCGTCGACCCGCGCGGCGATGGTCGAGCGGGCGAGCCCGGTCGACTGGGCGAGCGAGGCGCGCGTGCGCGGGGCGCCGTCGCGCAGCAACTGGAACAGCTCGCTGGCCCCTGAGGTTCCGAGCGCCGATCCGCGGCTGATGTCGACCATGACACTGAGTAAAGCACACCGACTTCCCCAAGTGGGTCAACTGACATGTTGATCTCGAACGAACAACTTTTGCCGAATGACTAGCAAAAGGTGTCGGACGTGTGTCAGCATGTCCCCATGACAACGGACGTCACCGCCCCAGCCCGCACGAAACGTGCCGGCTTCGTCGGCGGCGGCTTCATGGCCGCCGTGCACTCGCGCGCAGCCCGTGCCGCCAGAGCCGAACTCGTCGGCGCCGCCTCCTCCTCGCCGAAGCGGGCCGCAGTGGCCGCCGAGCGACTCGGGATCGGCGCCGCCTTCGAGTCCTTCGAGGCCATGCTCGCCGATCCGGCCGTCGAGATCGTGCACATCTGCACCCCGAACGCGACCCACGCGGGCTTCGCCCGGGCGGCGCTCGAGGCCGGCAAGCACGTGATCTGCGAGAAGCCGCTCGCCACCACCGCGGCCGACGCCGCCGAGCTCGTCGCGCTCGCCGACGCCCGGGGCCTCGTCGCCGCGGTGCCGTTCGTCTACCGCTTCCACCCCATGGCGCGCGAAGCGCGGGCCCGGGTCGCCGCCGGTGAGGCCGGGCGCCTGCTCAGTGTGAACGGCGCCTACCTTCAAGACTGGCTCGCCGCCCCGCACGACGACGACTGGCGGGTCGACCGGGCCGTGGGCGGCCCGTCGCGGGCGTTCGCCGACATCGGCTCGCACCTCGTCGACCTCGTGGAGTTCGTCGCGGGCGAGCGCATCGTGCGGTTGAACGCCGCGAGCCGCACCGTCTACGCCGACCGCGCCACCCACTCGGGCATCGAGACCGAAGACCTGGTCGCCCTCGTCGTCGAACTCGACTCGGGAGCACTCGGCACCCTGCTCGTCTCGCAGGTCGCCCCGGGCCGCAAGAACGCCCTCTCGATCGAGCTCGCCGGCACCGACGCGAGCGTGCGCTTCGAGCAGGAGCGGCCCGACACCCTGTGGCTCGGCCGCACCGAGGCATCCAGCGTGATCGAACGCGACGCGAGCCGGCTGAGCGCCGACGCCGCCCGCCTCGCGATCGTGCCCGCCGGGCACCCGATGGGCTATCAGGACGCGTTCAACGCCTTCGTCGCCGACGCCTACGCCGCGATCGACGGCCCCGCGCCCGACGGGCTGCCGGGCTTCGCCGACGGGCTGCGCGCCGCGCAGATCACCGAAGCGGTGCTCGCCTCGGCCGAACGACGCGACTGGGTGGAGGTGCCGGCATGAGCGGCGAAGCGGTGCTCGTGGCCCAGGGGCTCGAGAAGTCGTTCTTCGGCGTCACCGTGCTGCGGGGCGTGGGGCTCACGCTCCGCGCCGGCGAGGTGCACGGCCTCGTCGGCGAGAACGGCGCCGGCAAGTCGACCTTCATGAAGATCCTCGCGGGCGTGTACGAACGCGACGCCGGCACCGTCACGCTCGGCGGCACCGAGGTCGAGTTCACCCACCCGGTCCAGGCCGCCCGGCAGGGGCTCGCCACCGTCTTCCAGGAGTTCAACCTCCTGCCCGAGCGCACCGTCGCCCAGAACGTCTTCCTCGGTCGCGAGCCCAAGCGCCGCGGCCTCGTCGACAAGAAGGCGATGCTCGCCGAGACCCGGGCGCTCCTCGCCGAGCTCGGCATCGACTCCATCGACGCGGATGCCCCGGTGCGCACCCTCACCGTCGCCGAGCAGCAGATCGTCGAGATCGTGAAGGCGCTCTCCGTCGACGCCCGCGTCATCCAGATGGACGAGCCGACCGCCGCCCTCGCCGACCACGAGGTCGAGCTGCTCTACACGATCGTGCGACGGCTGCAGGCGCGGGGCGTCGCGATCCTCTACGTCTCGCACCGCCTGAAGGAGATCTTCGACCTCTGCGACACGATCACCGTGCTGAAGGACGGGGCGCTCGTCTCGAGCGGCCCGGCCGCCGAGCTCGACACCGACGAGCTCGTGCGCCGCATGGTCGGCCGCCCGATCTCCGCGTACTTCCCCGAGGCCGAACCGGGCACGGTGCCCGGCGAACCGCGCCTCGAACTCCGCGGCGCAGGCAACGCCTACGTCGACGGGGTCGACCTCGAGCTCCGCGCGGGCGAGATCGTCGGCGTCGCGGGCCTCCAGGGCTCGGGTCGCACCGAGCTCGTCGAGGCGGTGTTCGGCGTCGTGCCGTTCACCCGCGGCGAGATGCGCCTCGACGGCGAGCCCGTGCGGCTGGGGTCCGCCCGCCAGGCGGTGAAGCGGGGCATCGCCCTCATCACCGAGGATCGCAAGGCGCAGGGGCTCGCGCTCAACCAGTCGATCACCGACAACGCGCTCCTCGTCATCCGCTCGGTGTTCTCGCGACGCACGCGCGACACCCGGCGCGAACTGCCGGGCGTGCTCTCCTCGCTCGAACTCGCCTCGCGCGGCCTCGACCAGGAGGTGCAGTA
Source organism: Agromyces sp. NPDC058126 (assembly GCF_042884595.1). NCBI lineage: Bacteria > Bacillati > Actinomycetota > Actinomycetes > Micrococcales > Microbacteriaceae > Agromyces > Agromyces sp. NPDC058126. Next base: position 101,944 of record NZ_JBHVTS010000001.1, read on the forward strand.
CCTCTCGGGCGGCAACCAGCAGAAGGTCGTGCTCGCGAAGTGGCTCGCCACGAAACCGCGCGTGGTGCTCCTCGACGAGCCCACCCGCGGCATCGACGTCGGCGCGAAGGTCGCCGTCTACACCCTCATGCGACGACTCGCCAAAGAAGGGGTCGCCATCCTCATGATCTCGTCCGAGCTCCCCGAGGTGATCGGCATGTCCGACCGCATCATCGTCATGCACGACGGCCGCGCCTCGGCGGAACTGCCGGCGCGCAGCGACGAGGCGACCATCCTCGGCGCCGCCACCGGCACACTCCGCGTCGGGGGAGAGGAGCTGCGATGAGCACCGCCACCCCCACCCGGGCTCCCCGCCGCGCGGGCTCGCGCCGCCGGCTCGACTCGACCCTCATCGTCGGCATCGCGCTCGTCGCCGTCATCGCCGTCGGCGCGATCCTCGTCGCGACGGTCGGCCGCAACTTCTTCAGCGCCGGCAACATCCGCGACATCCTCACCGGCATGAGCGTGCTCGGCTTCGTCGCCATCGGGCAGACACTCGTCATCCTCTGCGCCTCGCTCGACCTCTCGGTGCCGTACGTCGTGAGCCTCTCGAGCCTCATCGCGGCCGACCTGATGGCCGGCAACCCGGCGAACATCCCGTTCGCGGTCTTCGTGGTGCTCGTGGTGGCGGCCGTCATCGGCCTCGCGAACGGGCTCATCGTCACGAAGCTCAAGGTGAACGGCTTCATCGCGACGCTCGGCACGGGCCTCATCATCAAGGGGTACCTCGACACGAACTACAAGGGCACGAGCGGGGAGGTGCCGTGGGAGTTCCAGCTGATCGGCGCGACCGGCGTCGGCCCGGTGCCCGTGTCGACGCTGCTGATGCTCGCCGTCGCGCTCGCCGCCGCGTTCTTCCTGGCCCGCACCCGCACCGGCAACCACATGTTCGCGGTCGGCGGCAACGAGCAGGTGGCGCGCCTCTCCGGCATCCGCACCGCCCGTCCGCTCATCGTCGCCCACGTGCTGTGCTCGATCACCGCGGCCCTCGCCGGGCTCCTCCTCGCGAGCCGGCTCGGCGTCGGCAGCCCGGTCGTCGGCACCCAGGGCGGCTACGACCTGCTCTCGATCGCCGCGGTCGTGCTCGGCGGCACCCTGCTCATGGGCGGCCGCGGGTCGATCTGGGGCACCATCGGCGGTGTGGCGATCTTCGCGGTCGTCGACAACGTGATGAGCGTCATGCAGGTGAACCCCTTCCTGAAGGACGTCGTCCGCGGCGTCGTCATCGTCGCGGCGGTCGCCGTGTACACGAGTCGTTCCGTCGACCGGCGACGGCCGAGATTCAGCGCGGGGGCCGAGCCGCCCGCGGTCAGCGAACCCGCCGCCCCGGCACCGAAGGGAGGCGCGGCATGAGCGCCGTGACATCCGACCGCCCGAGCCTGGGGGCCCGCCTCGCCGACCTCGGCCGCACCCTCGTGAGCCCTCGCGGGGCCGTGTTCCTCCTCCTCATCGTGCTGCTCGTCGCGATCGCGGTGCTGAACCCGTCGTTCGCCGAACCGTCGCAGTTCATCCGCTTCATCCAGCGCGTCGCCCCGGTCGCGATCGTCGCGATCGGACAGTACTTCGTCATCGTGGGCGGCGAGTTCGACCTCTCGATGGGCTCGGTCGTGACCGCGCAGGTCGTGATCGCCGGCAACCTGATCGGCCAGGATGAGGCGAAGTCGCTGCCGGTGCTCGCGCTCATGCTCGCCTTCGGCGCCTTCATCGGCCTCGTCAACGGCCTCATCGTCACGATGCTCAAGGTGCCGAGCTTCATCGTCACCCTCGGCATGATGCTCGCGCTCCTCGGCGGCACCCTCTACTGGACGGGCGGCGCCGCGACCGGCAACCCCGCCGACGGGTTCCGCGAGATCGGGCGCGGCGGCATCCGGGGCATCCCGGTCATCGACATCCTGCCCTGGTCGGTCGTGGTGCTCGCCGTGGTGCTCGCCGCCGCGATCTGGTTCTCGAAGAGGCCCTTCGGGCGCACGATCATCGCCCTCGGCGACAACCCGACGACGGCGCGCTTCTCCGGCACCCGCAACTGGTGGGTGAAGACGTCGACCTTCATGATCTCCTCGCTCTCGGCGACGGTCGCGGGCGTGCTGCTCGTCGGCTACGCCGGTGTGCACCCCTCCGTCGGGCGCGGCTACGAGTTCATCGCGATCACCGCGGTCGTGCTCGGCGGCGTCGTGCTCGGCGGCGGTCGCGGCTGGGTGGTCGCGGCGGCCGCGGGCGCCTTCGCCCTCGAGGCGCTCTTCACCGTGCTGAACTTCGCCGGCGTGCCCTCGACGTACCGCGACGCGGTGCAGGGCGCGATCATCATCCTCGCCGTCGCCTACTCGGCGACGACGTTCCGCGCGCGCCGCCGCGGTCGCGGCATCGAGGCATCGCCGGATGCCACGAGCCCGACCTCGCCCGACGCGGGCACCGAGACCTCGCCCGACGCGGCGACCAAGACTTCGCCGGCACCGGCGGAGGAGCGCGATGCCCCCGCATCCGCTCGCCCTGCACCCATTCCCTCGACGTCGAGGGCTGACAACGAAACCAAAGGAGGTTCGTGATGCGACGCAGGTACACGGTGGCATCCGCAATGGTCGGCGCCCTCGCGCTGCTGACGATGGCCGGCTGCACGACCGACCCCAACGTGGCAGCGCCGAGCGATGACGCCGCCGCGAGCGAGGAGTCGGTCGAGTGGTTCGACCAGGAGCTCTTCGACAAGCAGGACGCCGAACGCGACGTCGTGCCCGAGGGCCCCGAAGGGCAGCCCTGGCTGCAGCACATCAACGCCGAGATGGTCGACACCTCGGAGTTCGCCGCGGAGGGCGCCAAGAAGGCGTGCTTCGCCAACGCCTCGATCTCCAACCCGTGGCGCACCACCGGCTGGATCACCATGAACGAACAGCTCAAGGTGCTCCAGGAGGCCGGCGTGATCAGCGAGATGGAGACGCGCGACGCGCAGGACTCCGATGACACGCAGATCGCCGACATCGACTACTTCATCGAGGAGGGCGGCTGCGACGTCTTCATCATCTCGCCGAACTCCACGGCGGCGATGACGCCGGCCGTCGAGCGCGCCTGCGACACCGGCAAGCCGGTCATCGTGTTCGACCGCGGCGTGCAGACCGACTGCCCCGTCACGTTCATCCACCCCATCGGCGGATTCGCGTGGGGCATCGACACGGCCGAGTTCCTCATCGACGAGCTCGAAGAGGGCGACAAGGTCGTGGCGCTGCGCATCCTGCCGGGTGTCGACGTGCTCGAGCAGCGCTGGGCCGCGGCCGAGAAGCTGTTCGACGAGGCCGGCATCGAGGCGGTCGACTACTTCACCGGGGCCGACCCGGCGGAGATCAAGAAGATCATCTCGGACGAGCTCGCCAAGGGCGACGTCCAGGGCATCTGGATGGACGCCGGCGACGGCGCCGTCGCCGCCATCGAGGCGTTCGAGGACGCCGGCGTCGACTACCCCGTCATGACGGGCGAAGACGAGATGAGCTTCCTCCGCAAGTGGAAGGAGACCGGGCTCACGGGCCTTGCGCCGGTGTACTCGAACTTCCAGTGGCGCACGCCGCTCCTCGCCGCGCAGAAGATCTTCGCCGGCGAAGAGGTGCCGAGCGAGTGGGTGCTGCCCCAGTCGCCGATCACCGCGGAGGAGGTCGATGAGTACCTCGCCCTCAACGAGAACATGCCCGACGGCCACTACGCCAAGTTCGGCGGCGAGGACCTGCCCGGCTACCCGCAGGTCTGGGAGGACCGGATCGTCCCGTAACCCCGTGATCCGATCGATGTTCGGGGAGTGACGACGGAGCGTATCGAGACCGGGAGGTCTCGATACGCTCCGTTCCTCGACCACAGCGCGGGCGATCGATACGCTCGCTACTCGACCGACGGAGTTCTGCAAGGAGGCAGCATGCGCCGCACCATCGGCGTCAACACCTGGGTGTGGGCTTCGCCCCTCACCGATGAGAACCTTCCCGCGCTCGCCGCCAAGGCGGCCGCGCTCGGCTTCGGCGCGATCGAGCTGCCGGTCGAGAGCCCCGGCGACTGGTCGGCGGATGCCGCGGCCGACCTGCTTGCGGAGCACGGCCTCGCCCCGATCGTGATCGGTGCGATGGGCCCAGGCCGCAACCTGGTCGCCGCGCCCGGCTCCGAGATCGTGGCCACCCAGAACTACCTCGTGCACTGCCTCGGCGTGGCCGAGCGCCTCGGCTCACCGGTCGTGGCCGGCCCCTTCACGGCGGCCACCGGTCGCGCGTGGCGCATGGACGCCGAGGAGCGCGAGGCCCGGTACCGCGAGCTGCGTGCGAGCCTCGCGCCGGTCGTCCGCAAGGCGGAGGACCGAGGCATCCGCCTCGCGATCGAGCCGCTGAACCGCTACGAGACGAGTCTCGTGAACACCGTCGAGCAGGCGCTCGAAGCACTCGGGCCGCTGCTCGGCCCCGGCCTCGGGCTCGCGCTCGACAGCTACCACCTCAACATCGAGGAGAAGTCGATCGGCGAGGCGATCCGCGCCGCAGGCGAGCACCTCGCGTACGTGCAGGTGTGCGGCAACGACCGCGGCGCCGTCGGCGACGACCACCTCGACTGGCCCGCGTTCCTCGACGCCCTCGACGACGTCGGGTACACCGGCGCACTCGGGCTCGAGAGCTTCACCGGCGAGAACGCGACGATCGCGGTCGCCGCCTCGGTGTGGCGCCCGCTCGCCCCCTCGCAGGACGAACTGGCGGCACGGAGCATCCGATACCTGACCGCGCTGCAGGACGAAAGGAACCCGGCATGACCGCCACCCACCCCGTGACCCTCTTCACCGGTCAGTGGGCCGACCTGCCCTTCGCCGAGGTCGCGCGCCTCGCCGCCGAGTGGGGCTACGACGGGCTCGAGATCGCCTGCTCGGGCGACCACCTCGACCTGAAGCTCGCCGAGGAGGAGCCGGGCTACCTCGCCGAGCGGCAGGAGATCCTGAAGCGGCATGGGCTCTCCGTGCACGCGATCTCGAACCACCTGACGGGTCAGGCGGTGTGCGACGACCCGATCGACTTCCGGCACGAGGCGATCGTGCGCCCGTACACGTGGGGCGACGGCGACCCCGAGGGGGTCCGGCAGCGCGCCGCCGACGACATGAGGCGCGCGGCACGGGTCGCCCGCATGCTCGGCGTCGACACCGTCGTCGGCTTCACCGGCTCGTCGATCTGGCCGTACGTGGCGATGTTCCCGCCGGTGCCCGCGAGCGTCATCGACGCCGGCTACGAGGACTTCGCGAACCGCTGGAACCCCATCCTCGACGTGTTCGACGCCGAGGGCGTGCGCTTCGCGCACGAGGTGCACCCCTCCGAGATCGCGTACGACTACTGGACGAGCGTGCGCACCCTCGAGGCGATCGGCCGGCGCCCCGCGTTCGGCTTCAACTGGGACCCGTCGCACATGATGTGGCAGGGCATCGACCCCGTCGGGTTCATCGTCGACTTCGCCGACCGGATCTACCACGTCGACTGCAAGGACACGCGGCTGCGCCCCGCGACGGGACGCGCCGGCATCATGGGGTCGCACCTGCCGTGGGGCGACCCGCGGCGCGGCTGGGACTTCGTCTCGACGGGGCACGGCGACGTGCCCTGGGAGGACGCGTTCCGCGCGCTCGACGCGATCGGCTACACCGGCCCGATCTCGGTCGAGTGGGAGGACGCCGGCATGAACCGGCTGCACGGCGCGGCCGAGGCCGTCGGGTTCATCCGCTCGAAGCTCTTCCCGCGACCGACGGCCTCCTTCGACGCCGCGTTCTCGAACCAGTAGGGGGCCTCATGTCGATCGAGCACACCGTCGTCTTCCGGCTCGTCCACGAGCCCGGCTCGGAGGCCGAGCAGGAGTTCTTCGCGACCGCGCGCGAGACCCTCACCGGCATCCCCGGGGTCGCCGACTTCGCGATCAGCCGCCAGGTCAGCCCGAAGAGCTCGTTCACCCACCGCTTCGGCATGGTGTTCGCCGATCAGGCCGCGTACGACGCCTACAACGCGCACCCCGCGCACGTCGGCTTCGTCGAGGGCCGGTGGGTGCCCGAGGTCGCCGAGTTCCAGGAGTACGACTTCGAGCGGTTCTGAGCCGCGGAGCGCCTGCGCGCCCGCGTGAGTGGCCCCGACGGGCCATGCCGAACTGGCCCGAAGATGCGATGCACCCGGTGCATCGTCGGCGGTGGAATCGGAGCGTCGCGATCCGGCGACGCACGAATCCGAGGAGCCACCGATGAACACCCCATCCGATTCCGCCGCCAGCATCGGCGACTCGATCGCCGTCGGCCGTGAGCGCGGCTACTACCGCGTGCTCTTCGACGCGGGCCCCGTCGATGCGGAGACGTTCGCCGAGCTGGCCGGGGTGCCCGAGCAGAGCGGCCGCATCTGGCTCGAGGAGCAGGTCGATGCCGGGATGCTCCGCATCGTCCGCGCCCCCGACGGCGACCGGGAGGAACTGCTGCTGCCCGGCGAGTACGTGCCGGTGCTCGTCAGCGATGAAGACACCCCGGATTTCTCGGGAGCACGCGCCCTGCTCCGCGAGCATCTCGTCGAGGTCGAACGGGTCCGCGCGCTCGCTGCCGATGCGCGGCCGGCGCTCGCGAGGTAGTGCCGAGCGTCCCTCGTGTTCGTAGACTGACGCCGTGCAACCTGAAGATCAGGTCGTCCACCATGCCGAACTCGACGGTCGTTCGATCGCGTGGTCGGCCGTCGGTGCCGGGCCGCCGCTCGTGATCGGCGGCTGGTGGTCGAGCCACCTCGAACTCGACTGGCGCAACGCGGGGTTCCGGCGCTTCGTCGAGCAGTTCGCACGCCACCGCACGGTCGTCCGCTACGACCGTCCCGGCACCGGGAGGTCCGATCGGGACACCACCCCTCCACGAACCCTCGACGAGGAACTCGCGGTCCTCGAGGCGGTCGTCGACGCGTCCGCGGACCCCTCCGCGCACGAACCGATCGCGCTCTTCGGCGGCTCGTCGGGCGGCGGCGTGGCCTCGCTGTTCGCGGCGCGGCATCCCGGTCGTGTCGATGCCCTCGTGCTCTACGGCACGTACGCCCGTGGGGCGGATCTCGCGCCGCCGGCCGCCCGGGCGGCGATGCTCGGCATCATCGAGCGGCACTGGGGTCTCGGCTCGCGGGTGCTGGCCGATCTGTTCCTGCCGGACGCGACGGCCGAGGAGCGTGCCGAGTTCGTCGAGTTCCAGCGGAGGTCGGCCTCGCGGGAGGTCGCACTCGCGTCACTGCAGGCGGTGTACGAGGTCGACGCGACGCCGCACCTCGCCGATGTTCGCGCGCCGACGCTCGTGCTGCACCGCCGCGCCGACCGGGCGATTCCGTTCGCGCTCGGCAAGGACGTGGCCGCACGGATCCGCGACGCACGATTCCTCGGGCTCGAGGGCGACGATCACTTCCCGTGGCGGGGCGACGCCGACGCCGTCGCACGCGAGACACTCGCCTTCCTCGGCGCGCCGGTCGCGGCGCCGAACGCCGGATCGAGGTCGGGACCCGCCGGCGCGACCGGCCTCACCGCGCGCGAGCGGGAGGTGCTGCGGTTCGTCGCCCGGGGCGACACCGATGCCGAGATCGCCGCGCGTCTCCTGCTGAGCCCGCACACGGTGCACCGGCATCTCGCGAACATCCGCACCAAGCTCGGGGTCCCTTCGCGGGCTGCCGCGGCCGCGTGGGCACTGCGGCACGACCTGATCTGACGCGACCGCAGTTCGACCACGGATCGCCTCGCCCCGCTCAGCCGTTGACGCTCCAGTAGGTCACCTGCGTCTCGGGATGCCTCGGGTGGTCGTCGACCGAGCGGTCCCACGTGGCATCCGTGTGGCCGCCGTAGAAGACGTCGACGTTCCCCTCCTCGTCCTCGATGACCGCGGTGACGATCGCGGTGTGGTCGCGGTCACCCGAGGCGTCCCAGTCGAACTGCACGATGTCGCCCGGCTTCACCTGCGCGCGCTGCGCGTCGCCCAGCGCCGTCGCCCGCTCGGGGTGCGCGGCGAGGTACTCGCTGAAGAGCGTCGACGAGCGCCAGGCCGGGCTCGCCGCGTAGGGGTCGCCGTCCTCCGAGTACCACCACTCCTCGTCGGGCAGCCAACCGCGCTCGATCAGGGTCTGCGAGGTGAAGTTCACGCAGTCGTCGTCGCCGAGCACGCCGTAGCGCTCGCTCTCGTCGGCGTCCCAGTGCTCGCGCACGTACTCGAGCTGGCGCAGCACGGGGGCCGGGAGCTCGGGGTCGAGCTCGAGGGCCGCCGCGTTCGGGTGGCTGCCGTCGCCGCCCTGCGTGCCGGGGCCGCGCGGGGCGTTGGCGGCGACGACCGCGCCGATGATCGCGACCGCTGCCCAGACGACGAGCGCGAGCAGCGCGACGAGCGCGCCGCCGACGAGCAGGCGCCGGCGGAGGTACACCCGCCGGTCGGCAGGCGCCGAGGGGCGCGGCGCCGTCCGCTCCGCCACATCAGGGGGCGCCTCGGCCACCCGGCCGGTCTCGCTCACGTCATCCACCCGATCCACCGTACGTGGGTTCAGTGGGCATTCCATCCGTGCGCGGTGGCGGCATGGCGGATGCCCCGCCGTGCCCGCGGCCGGGGCATCCGCCCTGTGCGGCTCAGCGCTCGGTGACCGTGCCCGCCTTGATGTGCAGGCGGCGCTCGGCGCGGCGCGCGACCGCCGAGTCGTGGGTGACCACGATGAGCGTCAGCCCGCGGTCGCGACGGATCCCCTCGAGGATCTCGAGGATCTCGTCGCGGGTCTCCTCGTCGAGCGCGCCGGTCGGCTCGTCGGCGAGGAGCACGTCGGGCTCCTTCACGAGGGCGCGGGCGATCGCGACGCGCTGCTGCTGGCCGCCCGAGAGCTCGCTCGGCAGGTGGCCGGCACGGTCCGCGAGCCCGACCGCGGCGAGTGCCGCCGCGGCGCGCTCCGCCCGTCGGGCGCCGCCCACGGCGAGGGGCTCGAGCGCCGTCTCCACGTTCTCCTGCGCGGTCAGCGTGGGGATGAGGTTGAAGTTCTGGAAGACGAACCCGATCTCCTTCGCACGGATCTTCGCGAGCTTCGCGTCGGGCATCTTCGAGATCTCGTCGTCGCCGATGCTGATCGTGCCCGACGTCGGCCGGTCGAGCCCGCCGAGCATCTGCAGCAGCGTCGACTTGCCGCCGCCGGTCGGCCCCTGGATCGCGACGTGCTCGCCGGTGCCGATCGTGAGGTCGACGTTCTTCAGGGCGTGCACCGTGCGGTTGCCCTGCCGGTACGTCTTCGTGAGCTTCGTGAGTGTGTACATGGTGTCCTCGGTGGTGGTCGTGTCGATGCGATGGATGCCGTCGTGGCGTGGACGGAGCCGGGTCAGCCGACGCTCCGGAGCGCCTCGGCGGGGCGCAGGCGAGCGGCGCGCCAGCCGCCGATCGCGCCCGCGAGCAGGCCGCCCAGGATGGCGATGCCGATCGCGATGGCGATCACCGACACCGTGACGGGGGCGTTGAGCGCGATCTCGGTCGTCGCCGCGGCGGTCTGGCCCATGGGGCCGAACGCGCGCCCGCCGGCAGCGTCGCCACCCGTCGCACCGCCGGGGCCGGCCGCACCGCCGGGTCCGGCGGCCATCTCGAATCCGCCGCCCGAGGCGCTGCCCGACAGGGTGGGCGCGACGAGGTTGATCACCGCGATGCCGACCAGTCCGACCACGAGGCCCGCGGCGCCGCCGATGAGCCCCTGCACGAGCGACTCGCCCGCGACCTGGCCGACGACGCGGCGGTTCGACCAGCCGATCGCCTTCAGCGTGCCGAACTCGCGGGTGCGCCGGGTGACGCCCGAGATGGTGAAGAGGATGGCGATGAGGAACGCCGCGACGAGCACGGCGAGCGAGAGCCAGAGGCCGAGGTTCGACACGAGGCTCGACGCCGTCGAGAGCGATCCCGAGACGCTCGAGGCGAGGTCCTCCTGCGTCGACACGGTCGCGTCGGGCAGTGCGGCCTCGAGGTCGGCCTGCACCTGCGCGATGTCGGTCGACGAGGCCGCCTGCACCGAGATGTTCGAGATCATGCCCTCCTCGCCCGAGAGGGTCTGGGCGACGTCGAGCGGGATGTAGACGTTCGCCGCGCTCGCCGAGTCGGCGGCGTTGGAGGTCACCGTGCCGACGATCTCGAACTCGGTGCCGCCGATGTCGAGGGTGTCGCCGGTCGCGAGCTCGGCGCTCGTCGCGTAGTCGGCGTCGAGCACGGCGACGTGCTCGCCGGTGTCGCCCTCGTCGAGCGCGCGGCCGTCGGTCAGCGAGACGGCCGAGAGCGGGCCGATCGCGTCGGCCGCGGGGTCGAGGCCGAGCACGCTGAACGAGTCGACGTCGAAGGCGCTTCCGCCGGCGCCGTCGGGCCCGCCCTGCGGGGGAGCGGCCTGGCCGGTGCCCTCGTCGGTGACGGAGCCGCCGTCGGTACCCTGCATCTGGCTGAAGTCGGGCATCTCGCCGTTGAAGGTCGTGTTGGTGAGCGAGAGGGTCGCGGCCGCCGCGGCGACGTTGTCGACGCCCTGCACGGTGGCGAGCGCGCTCTCGTCGAAGGTGCTCGAGCCGAAGCCCGCGCTGAGCCGCGACTGGCTGAGCTCGGTGGTGCCGTCGGTCGTGGTGCCCGCGCCCGCGTCGAACTCGAACCGGGGCCCGCCGCCCTCGCCCTCGCCGGGCGGGGTGGGCGACTGGGTGACGGTGATGTCGGTGCCGACGCCGTAGACCGACTCGAGCACGGAGGCCTGCGCGGCTTTCACCCCCGAGGCGACGGAGTTGACGATGATGACGAGGGCGATCGCGAGCGCCATGCCGATGGCGATGATCGCCGTCTGCCTGCGGCGGCCGGCGAGCTCGCGCCGGAGATAGGTGAAGAACATGAGCATCCTCAGGGGGTCGGGAGCGGTCGTGAGGGGACGGGGGAGCACCCCTGTTCGGAGCGCCGATCGCGACGCTAGGCAGTCGTGCTGTGCCCGCTCGATGGCGGGGCTATGACCCCGCTATGCCTGCGGGGCCCGATCGGCACTCGATCGGCGCGCGGCATCCGCTCATGAAAGCCATAGGAAACGCATAGCCGGGTGCGGATACTGGAAGCATGACCACGACCCCCGCCGCCGCGTCCCATCGTGCCCCCGCGATCGCCAAGGGCGACGGTTCGATGGTGCGGGTGCTCGTGGTCGACGACGAGCACTCGCTCACCGAGCTGCTGAAGATGGCGCTCAAGTACGAGGGCTGGGACGTGCGCACCGCCGCAGACGGCCACAGCGCGGTGCGCATCGCGCGGGAGTTCCGGCCCGACGCGATCGTGCTCGACATCATGCTCCCCGACTTCGACGGGCTCGAGGTGCTGCAGCGCGTGCGGGCCGACGGCACCGAGACGCCCGTGCTGTTCCTCACTGCGAAGGACTCGCTCGACGACCGCATCGCGGGGCTCACCGCGGGCGGCGACGACTACGTCACGAAGCCGTTCAGCCTCGAGGAGGTCGTGGCGCGCCTGCGCGGACTCATCCGCCGCTCGACCCTGACCCTCGCCCAGGCGAAGGACCCGGTGCTCACCGTCGGCGACCTCACCCTCGACGAGGACTCCTACGAGGTCGCGCGCGGCGGCGAGCCGATCGAGCTCACCGCGACCGAGTTCGAGCTGCTCCGCTACCTCATGCGCAACCCGCGCCGCGTGCTCTCGAAGGCGCAGATCCTCGACCGGGTGTGGTCGTACGACTTCGGGGGCAAGGAGTCCGTCGTCGAGCTCTACATCTCGTACCTCCGCAAGAAGGTCGATGCGGGCCGGGCGCCCATGATCCACACGGTCCGCGGCGCCGGGTACATGCTGAAGGCCGCAGGATGACCCGGCCCGGCGACCCGGGGCACGCCGCCGCGTCGCGCGAGGCGGTCGTCGCCGTCGCGACCGGTGCGACTGACGCGGTCGTCGACGGGGCGGATGCACCGCGCCGCGGCCGTCCGTGGACCCTCCGCCGCCGGCTCCTCGTCATCGTCGCGTCGCTGCTCGTCGCCGTGAGCGCCGTCGTCGGCCTCGTGAGCGTCGCCGTGTTCCACAGCTCCTCGGTCGCGCGCCTCGACGCGAACCTCGACTCGACGATCTCGCGGGCGAACCTCGCGATCTCGGGCCAGCCGCCCGGGTTCCCCGGCGACCCCTCGGCGGCGCCCTCGCTCGTCCTCAACATCCCGGGCCAGGAGGCGGGCACCCTCGCCGCCCTCGTCCCCGCCGACGGCGAGACGCGGGCCGGCTACATCACCGAGGGCGGCCGGGTGCTCGACCTGCCCGCCGAGCTCGCCGACGTGCTCGCCCACGTGCCGACCGACGGCGAACCCCACTCGATCCGGGTCGGCGAGCTCGGCGACTACCGCGCGCTCGCCCTCGAGCAGACCGAGTGGAACGGCGTGCGGATCGTGCTGGCGCTGCCGCTCGCCGAGGTGAACGCCGACAGCTCGCAGCTCGCCCTGACCATCACGATCGTCGCCCTCGCGGGGCTCGTCGTCGCGATGGGGCTCGGCTCGGTCATCGTCGCGAGGGCGCTCAGCCCGCTCGAGCGCGTCACCGCGACCGCGCAGCGCGTCTCCGAGCTGCCGCTCGACCGCGGCGACGTCGCGCTCGCCGAGCGGGTCGACGTCGACGACGACGGCACCGAGGTCGGACGCCTCGGCTCCGCATTCAACCGCATGCTCGGCCATGTCGCCTCGGCCCTCACCGCCCGCGAGCAGAGCGAGCAGAAGGTACGCCGCTTCGTCGCCGACGCCTCGCACGAACTGCGCACTCCGCTCGCCTCGATCCGCGGCTACGCCGAGCTCACGCGCCTGCACGGCGGGGAGCTGCCCGACGACGTCGTGCACGCGCTGTCGCGCATCGAGTCGGAGTCGCTGCGCATGACCGGGCTCGTCGAGGACCTGCTGCTGCTCGCCCGGCTCGACGAGGGCCGCGAACTCGTGCACGGACGGGTCGACCTGCGCGCCATCGTGGTCGACGCGGTCGGCGATGCGCAGGCTGCGGGTCCCGACCACGACTGGTCGGTGGACGCGCCCGACGACGCCGTCGAGGTCTCTGGCGACGACGCCCGCCTGCGGCAGGTGCTGACGAACCTCCTCGCGAACGCGCGGCTGCACACGCCGGCGGGCACCGAGGTCGTCGCCCGGCTCCGCGTCGACGGTGACCGAGCCCGGCTCGAGGTCGTCGACGACGGCCCCGGCATCGACGAGTCGGTGCGGGCCACGCTCTTCGAGCGATTCGCACGCGGGGATGCCTCGCGCTCGCGCCGCGCCGGATCGACGGGCCTCGGCCTCGCCATCGTGCGCGCCGTGGTCGAGGCGCACTACGGCACCGTCGAGGTCGCGAGCGAGCCGGGGCGCACCGCCTTCACGGTGGAGTTGCCGCTCGCGACGGCCGCGGCGCCCGCACCGGCGCCGGCGCCGACGTCGGCCGCCGCGGCCGCCGAGTAGGCAGCGGAGCGGGCGACTCCGCGGGCGTCTGGCGTGTCGTGCGCGCGCGCCCGTAGCGTGTGGAGCAGCCACGGGGCGGTGGCACCGCGCCCGGCGCGGGTGGAGGCCATGCCCCGGCACGACCGAAGGAGCATCCGCATGATCCGAGCGGTACCTACCACCGCAGGGCGGCGACGCGGTCAACGCGTCGCCGTCGCCATGACGGTCGCGCTCGCCTGCGCGGGCGTCGCGATCGCGTCGCCCGCGTACGCCAGCCCCGAGCCCGCCGAGCCCACGTTCGTCGACGGCCTCTCGCAGGCCGTCTTCACCAAGAACTCGGCGGAGTGGGTGAACGAGGAGGCGTGGGTCGAGAGCGAGGTCGACTCCGACCGCGACGGCCTGCCCGACCTCGTGCACATCGACGTGAGCCGGGTGCCCGAGACCGAGTCGGCGGGCCTCAAGGTGCCCGTGCTCATGGAGCTGAGCCCGTACTACGCCGGCGGTTCGCAGGTCACGAACTGGTCGGTCGATCACGAGATCGGCGACCCGCCGAGCGAGAAGGAGCCGTGGCCCGCCTACGTGCCGCGCAACCGCACGAGCCCGACCATCTCGCGCTCGCTCGAGAGCACCTGGGTGCCGCGCGGATTCGCCGTGGTGCACGCCGAGGGCTTCGGCAGCGGCTGGTCGGAGGGCTGCCCCACCTCGGGCGGCACGAACGAGTCGCTCGCGGGCAAGGCCGTGGTCGACTGGCTGAACGGCCGCGCGACGGCGTACACGAGTCCCGACCGCACGACCGAGATCGCGGCCGACTGGACGACGGGGAGCGTCGGCATGATCGGCACCTCCTACAACGGCACCCTGCCGATCGGCGTGGCCTCGACGGGCGTCGAGGGCCTCGACGCGATCGTGCCGGTCTCGGCGATCTCGAACTGGTACGACTACTACCGCGCGAACGGTGCGGTGCGGGCGCCCGGCGGCTACCAGGGCGAAGACCTCGACGTGCTCGCCGACTACGTCTACACCCGCTTCGACCAGGAGATCTGCCAGCCGGTCATCGACGAGCTGCGGGCGAACCAGGACCGCGTCACCGGTGACGAGAGCGCCTTCTGGGACGAGCGCGACTACCTCGCGAACGCCGACGAGATCACCGCGGCGACCCTCGTCGCGCACGGGCTCAACGACTGGAACGTCATGACGAAGAACGCCGCCGACCTCTACGAGGCCCTCAAGGCGAACGACGTGCCGCACCAGATCTACCTGCACCAGGGCGGCCACGGGGGCAACCCGAACGACACCCTGCTGAACCGCTGGTTCACCCGGTACCTCTACGACGTCGAGAACGGCGTCGAGGCGCTGCCGAAGGCGTACGTCGTGCGCGAGGACCGCACGCTCACCGAGTACGCCGAGTGGCCCGACCCGGCTATGTCGGAGGTCAAGCTGAAGCTCGGCGGTGCAGCGACGGCCGACGGGGTCGGCACGATCGCGGTGTCGCGGTCGGGCTCGAAGGCGAGCGAAGACCTCGTGGATGACACGAGCCTGCTCGCAGCGGACCTCGCCGCCGCGGCGTCGTCGCCGAACCGCCTCGCCTACCGCACCGAGGTGCTGGGCGAGGCGATGCGCCTCTCGGGCACGCCCTCGGTGTCGTTGCGCCTCTCGGTCGACCGGCCGAAGGCGAACCTCACGGCGCTCCTCGTCGAGTACCCGACGACGGGCGCGCCGAAGATCATCACCCGCGGGTGGATGGACGTCGAGAACCGCGACTCCGCCGCGGTGACCGACCCGATCACCCCCGGCCGCGCGTACGACTTCGCGTTCGAGCTCGAACCGAAGGACTACGTGTTCTCGGCCGGCTCGCAGATCGGGCTCGTCGTGCTCTCGAGCGACAACGAGTTCACCGTGCGCCCGGCGCCCGGCACGACGCTCACGGTCGACCCGTCGAAGTCGACGGTGCACCTGCCGCTCGTCGGCGGCATGGGCGCGCTGCAGCAGTCACTGCACGCGGGCTGAGCCGGAGCCCGTCGGGCGGGAACAACGACGGGGCGGCTCGAGAACCTCAGCGGTTCTCGAGCGGCCCCGTCACCCGTCCACCGGGTCGGCTACGCCTCGGCGAGCCCGCCGAGCATCTCGGCGAAGAGCTCGAGCTCGGCGACCGAGCGCTCGCGCAGCACCGCGTGCAGTCGCGACTGGTTGCGGGCCCGCACCGCCGTGATGCGCTCGACCGCCAGGGGGGTGGGCGCGAGCACCCGCACCCGGCCGTCGCGCTCGTCGGGGCGGCTCTCGACGAGCCCCACCTCTTCGAGCATGCGGATCTGCCGGCTCACGACGCTCTTGTCCATGTCGAAGAGCTCGGTGAGCACGTGCGCGTTCGTCGAACCGAGCCGCACGACCGTGGCGAGCAGCTTGTACCCGGCCGGGTTGAGCTCGGGGTGGATCTGCTGCGCCGCCTCCTTCCACACCGCGCGGGCACGGCCGAAGACGAACGACAGCTGATCCTCCACGTGGGCGATCGCCTCGTCGACGGTGGGCTCGGCGGCGGGTTCGGCGGTGGGCTCGGTCACGACGCTCATGCTACTTGCGGGCTCCTGAGGCTTCGGCTCCGGCATCGCGGGCGGATGCCTCGTCGCGGCGGCCGCTCGTGGCATCCGAACCGTCGACGAGCTGGATCGAGGAGGTGACCGGCGCCGCGATCTCGGCCTCGGCGAGGTCGATCGCTACCTGCTCGGCCTCCTCGGCCAGCGTCTGCGCGGCGTTCTTCGTCGACAGCGGCTTGTTCGGGAGGAACGCGATCGCGATGAGGCTGACGACCGCGAGCGGCACGGCGATCCAGAAGACGTCGGCGATGCCGTGGCCGTACGACCCCTCGACGATCACGCGGATCGTGTCGGGCAGCTCGGAGACCTTCGGCAGGCTGCCGCTCGCGAGCGACTTGAGCGCGTCGACCTCGTCGGCGGAGGTCGGCGTGAACTTCGAGAGGCCGTCGGTGATGTGGGCCGTGACCTGGGTGGCGAGCACCGAGCCCATGATCGTCACGCCGATGGTGCCCGCGATCGAGCGGAAGAAGTTCACGTTCGAGCTCGCCGCGCCGAGCTGCGAGGCGGGGGTGTCGTTCTGCACGATGAGCGTGAGGTTCTGCATCACCATGCCGAGGCCCGCGCCGAGCACGAACATGTAGACCGAGACGAGCGAGAAGTCGGTGTCGTAGCGGAGCGTCGTCATGAGGCTCACGCCGGCGAGGGTGAGCACGGAGCCGAGGAGCATCCAGCCCTTCCACTTGCCGAAGCGGCTGACGAGCGCGCCGATGCCGATCGAGGCGCCCATCTGGCCGACGATCATCGGGATGGTCATGAGGCCCGACTCGGTCGGGGTCGCGCCGCGGGCGAGCTGGAAGTACTGCGCGAGGAAGACGCTCGTCGCGAACATCGCCACGCCGATCGAGATCGAGGCGATCACCGAGAGGGTGAAGGTGCGGTTCGTGAAGAGGGTCATCGGCACGATGGGCTCCTCGACGAGGAACTCGGTGACGATGAATCCGATGATCGCCGCGGCCGAGACGCCGATGATGGCGAAGCTCTCGACGGAGTTCCACTCGAACTGGTTGCCGCCCATCGACACCCAGATGAGGAGGAGCGAGACGCCGACGGTGAGGAGGATCGCGCCGAGGTAGTCGATCTTCACGCGCTCGCGGTTCGGCTTCGGCAGGTGCAGCGTGCGCTGGATGAGGATGATCGCGGC
Organism: Agromyces sp. NPDC058126; assembly: GCF_042884595.1. Taxonomy (NCBI): domain Bacteria; kingdom Bacillati; phylum Actinomycetota; class Actinomycetes; order Micrococcales; family Microbacteriaceae; genus Agromyces; species Agromyces sp. NPDC058126. The sequence continues at coordinate 119,110 of NZ_JBHVTS010000001.1, forward strand.
GATCGCGAACGGCACGCCGATGAAGAAGTTGGCGCGCCAGCCGAAGGCGTCGGTGATGACGCCGCCGAGCAGCGGCCCGCCGATCGTGGCGAGGGCCATGATGCCGCCGACCACGCCCATGTACTTGCCGCGCTCGCGCGGCGAGATGATGAGGGCGACCGCGATCATCACGAGCGACATGAGGCCGCCGGCGCCGAGGCCCTGCACGACGCGCACGGCGATGAGCATGCCGGTCGACTGCGAGAAGCCGGCGACGACGGTGCCGACGACGAAGAGCGAGAGCGCGATCTGCAGCAGCATCTTGCGGTCGACGAGGTCGGCGAGCTTGCCCCAGATCGGGGTGGAGACGGCGGTCGCGAGCAGGCTCGCGGTGATGACCCAGGTGTAGGCGGACTGGTCGCCGCCGAGGTCGGCGATGATGACGGGCATCGAGGTCGAGACGACCGTGCCCGAGAGCACGGCGACGAACATGCCCATGATGAGGCCCGAGAGGGCGGTGAAGACCTGGCGAGGCGTGCGTGTCGTCTCGAGGTCGTTCGGAAGCGTGGAGGTCACAGAGGTTCCTTGCATAAGTAGTTGATCGACATCAACTATAGAGAAAGTCGTTGCATTCGTCAACTGTCGATGTTCGTCAACTATTCCCGCACACCGCTCGATCAGCCCTCTGTGGTGGATTTGGCGGAGCCCGGGGCATCCGCTACTCTTGACGGAGCCGAAGACCGCTGGTTGTCGTGCGCGCTCGTGAAAACGGGTGAACGCGACCGAAGTCTTGCGAAAGCAAGGGCCCGCGCAGGTGTGACGAAGACTTTCCGAGTGATCGGGCCGAGCTCCGCGCAACTGCGCCGGAGCTTTTTCTTTCTCCCCATTGCTTCCAGCGCTCCAGGCCGTGCATCGCCTCCGCGGTGCACGTTGAATTCACAAGGAGTGGCCATGGCGAACAAGGAAGCCTCGGTTGCCGAACTCACGAACCTGTTCGAGAGCTCCGCTGCCGTTCTGCTGACCGAATACCGCGGCCTGACGGTTGCCCAGCTCAAGCAGCTGCGCAACAGCATCCGTCAGGACGCGAGCTACGCCGTGGTGAAGAACACGCTGACCAAGATCGCCGCGAACAACGCGGGGATCACGACGCTGGACGCCGACCTCACCGGTCCGTCCGCCGTCGCCTTCGTGCATGGTGACTTCGTCGCCACCGCCAAGGCCGTGCGTGACTTCGCCAAGGCGAACCCGAATCTTGTGATCAAGGGCGGCGTCTTCGAGGGCAAGACCCTCGACGCCGACGAGGTCAACAAGTACGCCTCGCTCGAGAGCCGCGAGGTTCTGCTTGCGAAGGCAGCGGGCATGATGAAGGCGACGATGGGCAAGGCTGCCGCCACCATCGACGCGCTTCGCGAAAAGCTGGAGACCGCCGAGGCCGCGTAAGCGCCCGACGGACTCGTTCTACAAAAACCCCACCATTAGGAGAAACATCATGGCGAAGCTCACCACCGAAGAGCTGCTCGAGCAGTTCGCTGGTCTCACGCTTGTCGAGCTCAGCGAGTTCGTGAAGGCGTTCGAGGAGAAGTTCGAGGTCACCGCTGCTGCTCCCGTCGCCGTTGCCGGCGCCGGCGGCGCGGGCGCTGCCGAAGAGGTCGAGGAGAAGGACTCCTTCGACGTCATCCTCGAGGCTGCCGGCGACAAGAAGATCCAGGTCATCAAGACCGTCCGCGAGCTCACCTCGCTCGGCCTCGGCGAGGCCAAGGCCGTCGTCGACGGTGCTCCCAAGGCCGTGCTCGAGGGCGCGAACAAGGAGACCGCCGAGAAGGCGAAGGCTGCCCTCGAGGAGGCCGGCGCGACCGTCACCCTCAAGTAATCGCCGCCCTCTCGGAGGGCAGCAATACCTGAGCGTGCGACCGTCACCCTCAAGTAATCGCCGCCCGCGCGAGCGGGTTCGCAGCTTGAGGTGACCTGCGTCACCAAGCACACGGATGCCCCGTGGTCGATCTCGACCACGGGGCATCCGTCGTCTCCGGGTCGCGCGGGCAGGCTTCGACACATGCATAGCATGGCTATATAGTTAGGCTATGCAAATCTCGGACCTCATCGGCGATCTCGTCGCCGTGAACCACCGACTCACCCGGCTCGCCGCCTCGGCGACCGACAACACCGAATCCCCTGCGGTCTGGCGCACCCTCAGCGTGCTGCGCGACCTCGGCCCCATGCGCCTCGGCGAACTCGCCCGCGTCAGCCGCGTCAGCCAGCCCACGATGACGAAGCTCGTGCACGCGCTCGACGACCGCGGCTGGATCCGTCGCATCGCCGACGCGAACGACGCGCGTGCCTGGCTCATCTCGGCCGACCCGAGCGGCCTCGCCGCGCTCGACGCCTGGCGCGACGAGCTCGCCGGCCAGATGGCCCCCTACTTCGCCGACCTCGCCGACGACGAGCGCGAGACGCTCGCCCGTGCGGTCGCGATCATCCGCACCAGGATCGAGCGGGCCGACGCCGCCGCACGGAACGGAGCCACCGCGTGACCGCGCACGCCGGCCACGGTGCCTCCGCCTCGATCCTCAAGCAGCCCAAGGCCGTCTGGGCCGTCGCCTTCGCGTGCGTCATCGCCTTCATGGGCATCGGCCTCGTCGACCCGATCCTTCCCGCCATCGCCGAGAGCCTGCAGGCGACGCCCACCGAGACCGAGATGCTCTTCACGAGCTACCTGCTCATCACGGGGCTCGCGATGCTCGGCACGAGCTGGCTGTCGAGCCGCATCGGCGCGAAGAAGACGCTGCTCATCGGGCTCGCGCTCATCATCGTGTTCGCGGCGGCCGCCGGACTCTCGCAGAACGTCGAGTCGGTCATCGGCTTCCGCGCCGGATGGGGCCTCGGCAACGCGCTGTTCATCTCGACCGCGCTCGCGACGATCGTCGGCGCCGCCTCGGGCGGCACGGGCTCGGCGATCATCCTCTACGAGGCGGCGCTCGGCCTCGGCATCGCGGTCGGGCCGCTGCTCGGGGGCCTCCTCGGCCACGTCAGCTGGCGCGGCCCGTTCTTCGGCACCGCCGCGCTCATGGCGGTCGGCTTCATCGCGATCGTCGCCTTCCTGAAGGACGACGCGGATGCCTCGGCGCGGACGGAGCCGACGAGGCTCTCGGCGCCGATCCGGGCGCTGCGGCAGCCCGCCCTCGCCGTGCTCGCGGCGGCGGCGCTCTTCTACAACATCGGCTTCTTCGTCCTGCTCGCGTACTCGCCGTTCCCGCTCGGCTTCGACGCGCTCGGCCTCGGGTTCACCTTCTTCGGCTGGGGTCTCGCGCTCGCGATCACCTCGGTCTTCGTCGCGCCGCTGCTCACCGCGAGGTTGCCGCGCACCCGCGTGCTGTGGATCGCGCTGCCGCTGCTCTCGCTCGACCTCATCGCGGCGGGCCTGTTCATCGACGACCCGGCCGCGCTCGTCGTCTGCATCGTCGTCGGCGGACTCGTGCTCGGCGTGCTCAACACGGTGCTCACCGAGTGCGTGATGGAGGCGACCGACCTCCAGCGGTCCGTGGCGTCGAGTGCGTACTCGGCGGTGCGGTTCCTCGGCGGCGCCCTCGCGCCGCCCGCCGCCGCCGAACTCGCCCACCTGATCTCGCCGTCGGCGCCGTACTTCGCGGCCGCCGGCTCGGTGCTCGTCGCGGCGCTCATCGTCGTCGGCGGACACCGTGCGCTGCGCCGCGTCGACCGGGTCGAGCACGACGTCGCGGCCGCCGAGCGCGAGGCCGAGGCGATCACGGTGGGCGACGCCGCCTGAGGCCGCCCTGCGCGGTCGCGCCCGTCGCGCTCAGCCGCGCGGCGGCGCGGTCGTGCTCGAGCGCACGACGAGACGGGTCGGCAGCGGGGCGCCCGAGTCGGGGAGCGGGTCGGCGACCTCGCCCTCGCCCAGCAGGCGCAGCACGGCCTCGACCGCGAGTCGTCCCTGCTCGCCGGGGGACTGCTCGATCGTGGTGAGGCCGAACATCTCGGCGTACTCGTGGCCGTCGACGCCGATGACCGAGAGTTCGCCCGGCACCGCGATGCCGAGTCGCTCTGCGGCGATCATGGCGCCGAACGCCACCTCGTCGCAGGCGGCGAACAGCGCGGTCGGGCGCGGGCCGGGCTGGCCGAGCAGCTGCAGCGCCGCGGTGCATCCGGCGGGCATCGTCGTGTCGGTCTCGAGCACGAGGGCCTCGTCGGGTGCGAGGCCGGCGGAGGCGAGCGCGTCGAGGTAGCCGCGCAGCCGTTCGCCCGGCACGGTGCCCGGCTCGGCGGCGGCGTCGGGGCCGGCCAGGTGCGCGATGCGGGTGTGGCCGAGACGGAGGAGGTGCTCGGTCGCGAGGGTGCCGACGGCGCGGTCGTCGACCGACAGACGGGCGTCGACGGCGCCCCGCCCGCCCAGGCAGACGAGCGGCTTGTCGCTCTGCGAGAGCCGGGCCGCCTCGTGCTCGGCGAGGTCGACGCCGACCGCGATGACCGCGTCGACGCGCTTGCGGGCGAGGAAGAACTCGAACACCCGATCGCGCTCGGGGCCGACGTCGGCGACGTTGTAGAGCGTCAGGTCGTACCCCGCCGAGAGCAGGGCGCGCTCGATGCCCTCGAGCACCTCGCCGAAGAACCAGCGGTTCACGATCGGGATGACGACGCCCACGTTCTTCGTGCGCCCGGTGACGAGACTGGCGGCGGCTGGGGAGGCGATGTACCCGATCTCGGATGCCGCGGCCTCGACCCGCCTGCGGGTGGCGACGGCGACGTGGCCGCCTCCGGAGAGCGCTCGCGAGGCGGTCGCCTTCGAGACGCCCGCAAGGCGCGCGACATCGCCGATGGCCGCCATCCGCAACCCCCTCCGTCGGGCAGTTCCGGAGCCGAGCCTAGCGGCAGACCGGCTTCGGATGGAACCGGTTCCGGCGAATTCGCCGCTCGAGGCGTGGGAGCGCTCTCGCACTGCGAACCCGGACGTCGGCACGGTGACTGATTCGTGACCCGGGTTCCCTTGTGGACGCCCGCAACACTGGCCTACCGTGGGGTCTGGAACCGGTTTCCGGCTCCGCCCTGCACCACACTCAACGAGGAGATGACATGAGATTCACACGGCATCGCCGTCTGATGGCCCCCGTCGTGGTGGCCGCAGCGGTCGGTCTCACGCTCACGGCCTGCACGGGCGACGTTGCGAACGAGGAGTCGGCGACCGGGGACTGCGGCCCTTACGAGACCTACGGCTCGTTCGACGACGGCACCGAGGTCGACGTCTACGGCACGATCCTCGACCCCGAAGCCGAACTGCTGAACCAGTCCTGGGCCGACTTCGAGAACTGCACCGGCATCGACATCGTCTACGAGGGCTCCGACCAGTACGAGGAGCAGCTCAACGTCCGCATCGAAGGCGGCAACCCGCCCGACCTCGGGATCACCCCGCAGCCGGGCCTCATCGCACGCCTCGCCCAGCAGGGCGACCTGCTGCCGGCTCCCGAGTCGGTCGCCGACAACGTGGCCGAGTACTGGTCAGAAGACTGGGCGGCCTACGGCACCATCGACGGCACGCTGTACGGTGCACCGCTGATGGCGAACATCAAGGGCTGGGTCTGGTACTCGCCGACGCTGTTCGAGGAGAACGGCTGGGAGGTGCCCGAGACGCTCGACGACCTCGCCGCGCTGACCGAGGAGATCCGCGGATCCGGTGCGGTCGACAAGCCCTGGTGCGTCGGCTTCGCCTCCGGCGTCGCGACCGGCTGGCCCGGCACCGACTGGGTCGAGGACTTCGTGCTCCGCATGTCGGGCCCCGAGGTCTACGACCAGTGGACGACGCACGAGATCCCGTTCAACGACCCGGCCATCGCCGAGGCGTTCGACTCGGTCGGCGAATTCATCCGCACCGACGAGAACGTCAACGGCGGTCTCGGCGACGTGCGCTCGATCGCGACGACCGACTTCGGCGACGCGGGCCTGCCCATCATGGACAACGCCTGTGCGATGCACCACCAGGCCTCGTTCTACGAGGGCTTCTGGCCCGAGGGCACGACGGTCGCCGAGGACGGCGACGTGTGGGCGTTCATGCTGCCGGGCACCGAGGCCGGTGCCAACGCGGTCACGGGCGGTGGCGAGATCGTCGCGGCGTTCTCCGACGCCGACGAGGTCGTGGCCGTGCAGACGTACCTGTCGAGCCCCGAGTGGGCGAACTCGCGCGTCAGCCTCGGCGGCGTCATCAGCGCCAACACCGGGCTCGACCCCGAGAACGCCGGCAGCGCACTGCTGCAGGAATCGGTCGCCCTCCTGCAGGACCCGAACACCACGTTCCGCTTCGACGGCTCCGATGTGATGCCCGCCGCGGTCGGTTCCGGGACGTTCTGGACCGGCATGGTCGACTGGATCGGCGGCAAGAGCACGGCCGACACGCTCGACTTCATCGAAGCGAGCTGGCCGCAGGAGTGACGGATGCCCCGGGGTCGCGCCGCGCGCGGCCGGCCCCGGGGTGACCCGTCCCACCGGCCGCGCCGCAGCGCGCCGGACCGTCGTCGTATCCGCTTGCGATCGGAGGCCTCCGGGTGACCACCGCCGACCTGATCGGCAAGATCTTCCAGATCCTGCTCGGGCTCGCGATCTTCGCGGCCGTCATCGGGCTGATCCTGTTCCTGATCGACCGCGCCCCCAAGCGCGGTCGTGACTGGTACCAGCTCGTCCTGTTCCTCGCCCCCGCCTGCATCCTGCTCGCGGTGGGCCTGCTGTACCCGGCGGTGCGCACCGCCTTCACGTCGTTCACCAACCGCGCGGGCGACTTCATCGGCTTCGACAACTACGTCTGGATGTTCACCCAGCCCGAGGCCCTGCTCACCCTCGGCAACACGATCCTCTGGGTCATCCTGGTGCCGACGCTCTCCACCGCGGTGGGCCTCGCCTACGCGGTGTTCATCGACCGCTCGCGCGGCGAGCGCATCTACAAGTCGCTCGTGTTCATGCCCGTCGCGATCTCGTTCGTCGGTGCGGGCATCATCTGGAAGTTCGTCTACGAGTACCGCCCGGCCGCGAGACCCCAGATCGGCCTGCTCAACCAGATCGTGGTCTGGTTCGGCGGCGAGCCGGTGCTGTGGCTGCAGGAGCCGATCGTCAACACGATCCTGCTCATCATCGTCATGATCTGGGTGCAGACCGGCTTCGCGGTCGTCGTGCTCTCCGCGTCGATCAAGGGCATCCCGTCCGAGCAGCTCGAGGCGGCCGAGCTCGACGGGGCGACGAACTGGCAGCGGTTCCGCAACGTGACGCTGCCCGGAATCAGGGGCGGCCTCGTCGTCGTGGTCACGACGATCACGATCGCGACGCTCAAGGTGTTCGACATCGTGCGCGTCATGACCGGCGGCAACTTCAACACGAGCGTCATCGCGAACGAGATGTACACCCAGGCGTTCCGCGCAGCCGAGCCGGGTCGCGGCGCGGCGCTCGCGCTGGTGCTGTTCCTGCTCGTCGTGCCGGTCGTGGTCTACAACATCCGCGTGCTCCGCAAGCAGAGGGAGATCCGATGAGCCAGACCACCGGTTCGACCGACAAGGCCGTCGTCAGAGAGCTCGACGCCGCCGCCCGGCGAGGCTACAACCTCGACGGCACGAAGGCGGCACGCGTCAAGCGCCGCCTGACCTCGCGCCCGGCGACCGTCTTCGCCCTGCTCATCGCGGTGCTGTGGACGCTGCCCACCTTCGGACTGTTCGTCTCGTCGTTCCGGCCCGCCGAGCTCATCAACACGACGGGCTGGTGGACGGCCTTCGAGAACTGGGGCTGGACGCTCGACAACTACAACGAGGTGCTCTTCTCGGCCTCGTCGTCGGCGCCCCAGCTCGGCTCGTACTTCGTGAACTCGCTCGCGATCACGATCCCCGTCGTCGTCTTCGCGACCGTGCTCGCCGCGATGGCGGCCTACGCGCTCGCCTGGATCAAGTTCCCCTTCGCCGACTGGGTGTTCGTGATCATCTTCGCGCTGCAGATCGTGCCGCTGCAGATGGCGCTCATCCCGCTGCTCCAGATCTTCACCACGACGCTGAAGCCCGCGCAGGAGTGGCTGCACGGCGTCGTGCCGATCATCCCCGATGAGACCTACGTGCAGGTGTGGATCGCGCACACGATCTTCGGCCTGCCGCTCGCGATCTTCCTGCTGCACAACTTCATCTCCGAGATCCCGCGCGAGCTCATGGAGGCCGCCCGCGTCGACGGGGCCACGCACGGCCAGATCTTCCTGCGCATCGTGGTGCCGCTCTCGGTGCCGATCCTCGCCTCCTTCGCGATCTTCCAGTTCCTCTGGGTCTGGAACGACCTGCTCGTCGCGCTCGTGTTCTCGGGCGGCACCGCCGACGTCGCGCCGCTCACGCAGCGCCTCGCCGAGCTCGCCGGGCAGCGCGGGCAGACGTGGCAGCGACTGACGGCCGCGGCCTTCGTCTCGCTCGTCGTGCCGCTCATCGTGTTCTTCAGCCTGCAGCGCTACTTCGTGCGCGGGCTGCTCGCCGGATCGTCGAAGGGCTAACCCGAACGGGCTGGGGGAGCCGGATGCCGCGTGGTGAGCCACGCGGCATCCGCGTCGCCCGCCGACCGCCCGCCGCCCGCATGCCGCGCCGCGGTCGGCTCCGCTCGGGGCGAACCGGGGCGGCCCCGTGCGACCGCGGTCGTAGGGTGAAGCCATGAGCATGCATGGCGGTGGGGGTGGAGGCGGGGGCGCGCAGGTCGGCCGCTACGGCAAGGCGCGCACACGCATCGCCTCCTCCGACGAGTCGGCGCAGCGGGCGGCCAACGCCGAGGCGCCGAAGATCCCGCACCTGCTGCGGCGCATCGCCGAGCTCTTCGCCCCGCACAAGGCCGCCCTCGTCACGACGGTCGTGCTCGTGCTCGTCGGTGCGGCGCTCAGCGTGATCCCGCCGCTCCTCACCCAGCGCGCGTTCGACGACGGGCTCTTCCCGACCGGCCCGGGCGGCGAGGCATCCCCGCCGAACGTGCCGGTGCTGACCGGCCTCGTGCTCGCGATGATCGCCGTGTTCGTGGTGTCGGCGCTGCTCGGCGTCTGGCAGACCTGGCTCACCTCGACGATCGGCAACAAGGTGATGGGGGCGCTCCGGGTGCGCCTGTTCAGCCACCTGCAGGCGATGGAGCTGAGCTTCTTCACCCGCACGAAGACGGGCGTCATCCAGTCGCGCCTCCAGAACGACGTCGGCGGCGTCGCGGGCGTGCTCACGAACACCGTGTCGAGCGTGCTCGGCAACACGGTCACGGTCATCTCGGCGTTCATCGCGATGCTGCTGCTGAACTGGCAGCTGACCCTCATCGCCCTCGTGCTCATGCCGTTCATGGTGATCGCGCAGCGCCGGGTCGGGCAGGTGCGCGCACGCATCGCGGGCAAGACGCAGGAGTCGCTGTCGGAGATGACCGCGATCACGCAGGAGACGCTGAGCGTCTCGGGCATCCTGCTGTCGAAGAGCTTCACCCGGCAGCAGAGCGAGATCGAGCGGTACGCCGACGAGAACCGCAACCAGATCCGGCTGCAGGTCAAGCAGCAGATGACCGGTCAGTGGTTCTTCGCGATGGTGAACATCTTCATGTCGTCGATCCCGGCGATCGTGTACCTCGTGTCGGGCTGGCTCATCGCGGGCGGCACCGCCGGGCTCACCGCCGGCACCATCGTCGCGTTCACGACCGTGCAGGCGCGGCTGCTGTTCCCGCTCATGGGGCTCATGCGGGTCGCGCTCGACCTGCAGACCTCGAGCGCCCTGTTCGCGCGCATCTTCGAGTACCTCGACCTGCGGCCGACGATCACGGATGCCCCGGAGGCGCGCGAGGTGCCGGGCGAGCCGCGCGAGGCGGCCGACGGCGAGGTCGTCGGCGACGGCGTGCCCGACGCCCCGGGCGTGCTCGGCCGGGTCGAGTTCGACGAGGTCTCGTTCCGCTACCCCGACGCCGACGAGGAGTCCCGGCCGACGCTCGACGGCGTGAGCTTCACGATCGAGCCCGGCCGGTTCGCCGCCTTCGTCGGGCCGAGCGGCGCCGGCAAGACGACGGTCTCGTACCTCGTGCCGCGGCTGTACGAGGCCTCCTCGGGCAGCGTGCGCTTCGCGGGCGTCGACGTGCGCGATCTCCGACAGGAGTCGCTCATGTCGCACATCGGCATCGTCAGCCAGGAGACGTACCTGTTCCACGCGACCATCGGCGAGAACCTCCGGTACGCGAAGCCCGGCGCCACCGACGCCGAGCTCGAGGCGGCGGCGCGGGCGGCGAACATCCACGACACGATCGCCTCGTTCCCCGACGGCTACGACACCGTCGTGGGCGAGCGCGGCTACCGTCTCTCGGGCGGTGAGAAGCAGCGCATCGCGATCGCGCGGGTGCTGCTGAAGGATCCGGCCGTGCTCGTGCTCGACGAGGCGACGAGCGCGCTCGACACCATCTCCGAGCGCGTCGTGCAGCAGGCCCTCGACGACGCCGCACGCGGCCGCACGACGATCGCGATCGCGCACCGACTCTCGACGGTCGTCGCCGCCGACGTCATCTTCGTGGTCGTCGCCGGCCGTATCGTCGAGCGCGGCACGCACGCCGAACTCGTCGACGCCGGCGGTGTCTACGCCTCGCTCTACCGCCAGCAGGAGGAGCGGCCGGTGCAGGGGGCCGAGGTGCTCGAGGCCTGATCCCGCTCGAATCCACCCTTGCGGAAGGTGGGGGACAGCCCAATAGAGTGTGGATCGTGACGTGCCGGGGGGCCGAGGGGGACGAGCTTGTCGACGACTGAGATCGGGGTGCCGCCGACCGGAACGGGGGACACGGGGGTCCAGCCCCCGACACCGCAGCAGGCACCGCCGCCCTCGGCATCACCGCGTCCGAAGCCCGCGCGGCAGCGACGCGTCGGCCTCAGCATCCAGTCGAAGCTGCTCATCATGCTGCTCGGCGTCAGCCTCGTCTCCTCGATCATCGTCGGGGTCATCGGCTTCGTGAGCGGCCGCGAGTCGCTCAAGGCGGCGGCGATCGACCAGCTGACCACGATCCGCGAACTGCGGACGGGTGAACTCGAACGCGTCATGCAGGGCGTCCAGACCGGGGCCGCCCTCGATTCGCGCAACCTCAGCGCCCAGACCGCGTCGAAGGCGTTCAACGCGGGGTGGGCCGAACTGCAGGACGTCGCGCTCGGCCAGGCGGACGAGGACGAGCTCGAGCGCTTCTACGACGAGGGGTTCATCCCGCGGCTCGAGGACGCGACCGGTGAGGACTTCGCGAGCGGCGGGTTCATCCCCGACTCGCCGGCCGGCAGATACCTGCAGCTGCACTACACGGCGCCGTTCGACGGCGACTACGACGCCGCGTTCGAGCAGATGGACGCCGGCGACGGCAGCGCCTGGAGCGCGGCGCACGCCCGGTTCCACGACTACTTCCAGCGCATCATCGCGGCCTCCGACTACGAGGACGTGCTGCTGCTCGACACCGCCGGCAACATCGTCTACTCGGCCTACGGCGGTGTCGACCTCGGCACGAACGTGCTCGACGGGCCGTACGAGAACAGCCTGCTCGGCGGCGCCTACCGCGACGCGATGGCGACGAACACGGTGAACACCGTGATCACGACCGACTACGAGCGGTACCAGCCCTCGCTCGGCGTGCCCTCGCTGTGGATCGTGTCGCCCGTCGGCAACGACACGACGATCACCGGGGCGCTCGCGTACCAGATCCCGATGGACATCGTGAACGACGCGCTCACCGGCGACGAGCGATGGAAGGAGCAGGGGCTCGGCGACACGGGGGAGATCTACGTGGTCGGCCGCGACCGGCTCATGCGCAGCATCTCGCGCATGCTCGTGGAGCACCCCGACGAGTACATCGCCGCCGCGACCTCGAACGGCACGCCGCCGAAGGTCGCCGAGCGCATCGTCGAGGTCGGCGGCACGGTGCTGCTGCAGCCGATCGACTCGCCCGCGGTGGAGCGCGCGCTCGAGGGGGCGTCGGGGACGGGCGAATCGATCGGCTACACCGGAACGGACGGCATCACGGCCTACACGCCCGTCGAGATCGACGGGGTGGACTGGGTCGCGGTCGCCCGGATCGACACCTCGGAGGCCTTCGCGCCGGTCGACGTGTTCACTCGCAACCTGGTCATCTCGACCCTCGCCATCCTGCTCGCGGTGAGCCTGCTGTCGATGCTGCTCGCCCAGGTGTTCACCCGGCCGGTGCGGCGCCTCTCCGACGCGGTGCGCCGGGTGGCGGGCGGCGACCTCTCGGTGCAGGTGCCGGCCGGTACCCGCGACGAGTTCGGCGACCTCGGCAACGCGTTCAACGACATGAGCTCGAGCCTGCGCATCAAGCAGGAGCTCATCGAGGAGCAGCGCGACGAGAACGAGCGGCTGCTGCACACCCTCATGCCCGAGACCGTCGCGAAGCGGTATCGCGACGGCGAGGAGACCATCGCCGAGGTGCACCAGGACGTCGCGGTCATCTTCGCCGAGCTCGTCGGCTTCGACGACTACGCCGCGACGCTCGACGACGACGCGGAGCTCGGCCAGCTCAACGCCCTCATGCGCAGCTTCGACGAGGCGGCCGAGCGGGCCGGGGTCGAGAAGGTGCGCACGCTCCGCAACGGCTACCTGGCGAGCTCGGGACTCATCGTGCCCCGCGTCGACAACGTGCGCCGGGCGGTCGACTTCGCGGTCGAGCTGCGCAGCGTGATCTCGCGCTTCAACGCCCAGCACGAGGCATCCGTCGAACTGCGCGCCGGGGTCTCGAGCGGCAGCGTGACGAGCGGCCTCGTCGGCCGGACGAGCCTCGCCTACGACCTGTGGGGCGATGCGGTGAACCTCGCATACCGGGTGCGCGGGGTGACCGGCAGCCCCGGCATCTACGTCAGCCAGGCGGTGAAGGACCGGATGCTCGAAGGCGCGCGGATCGTGTCGGCCGGCACGATCGAGACGGCGGACGGCGCCGAGACCGTCTGGCGGGTGGAGTAGCCGTGGAGGAGCTCTTCGGCTCGGGCTGGCTCGTCTGGGCGATCGTGCTCGCGCTCGGCGTGCCGCTGCTGCTCGTCGTGCTCACCGAGGTGCTCGGCTGGCTGACCCGGCGCGGCAGCGCCGCGGCGAAGCCCGTGCGGCTGCTGCGCAACTGGGTGGTGCCGGTCGCCGCCCTGTTCGGGCTCCTCGTCTTCGCCGTGCAGTCGCCGGCCGACCAGGTCTGGGCGCGGGTCGTCGCGACCGTGCTCGGCTTCCTCGTCATCCTGCTCGTGCTCAGCGCCCTCAACGTCGCCCTGTTCGCGAACGCGAAGCCCGGCAGCTGGCGCGAGCGGATCCCGTCGATCTTCGTCGACCTCGGGCGGCTCGTGCTCATCGTCGTCGGGCTCGCGATCCTCTTCTCCTGGGTGTGGAACGCCGACGTCGGCGGCCTGATCGCGGCCCTCGGTGTCACCTCGATCGTGATCGGCCTCGCGCTGCAGAACGCGGTCGGCGGCATCATCTCGGGGCTCCTGCTGCTCTTCGAGCAGCCGTTCAAGCTCGGCGACTGGCTCGACGCGGCGGGGGTGCGCGGCCGGGTCGTCGAGGTGAACTGGCGGGCGGTGCACATCGACACGGGCGCGGGCGTGCAGATCGTGCCGAACTCCTCGCTCGCGGGCGCCTCGTTCACGAACCTCAGCCTGCCCACCGAGCTGCATCGGGCGGGCACCACCGTCGCGTTCTCGACCGACGACCCGCCGCACGAGGTCATCGAACTGCTCGTCGAGGTCGCCGGCACGCTGCCGATGCGGATGCCGGGCGAAGCGCCGTCCGCGCGCTACCTCGGGGCGGCGAAGTACGAGGTCGACGTGCCCGTGCAGGGCCCGGCGACGGCCGACGCCGCCGTCTCGCTGCTGCTCGCGTGGCTCTGGTACGCGGCCCGGCGGCGCGGGCTCTCGCTCGACGGCGACGCGAGCGACCCGATCGCCGAGCCCGATCGGCTCGACGCCGCGCTCGCGCAGGTCGCCCCCGCGTTCCGGCTGAGCGGCGAGGATCGTGCGCGCCTCGCGCCGAGCTGCCGGCTCGAGCGGTACGGCACGGGCGAGGTCGTGCAGCAGCCCGACCGGGTGCCCGACGTGATGCGGGTCGTCGTCGACGGCCGCCTCCGGCTGGCGGTCGTGACCGACCGAGGGCCGATCGAGTCGGGCGTCGCCGACGTCGGCGACTCGGTGGGCCAGACGGTGCTGACGCGCGAACCCTCGTTCGTGCGCGCCACCGCCGCCGAGGTCACGACGGTGCTCGTCATGCCGCTCGCGGTGATCGACGAGATCGTGCATTCGAACCCCGCGGTCGCCCGCGACATCGGCCAGGCGATCGAGACGCGTCGCCGGGCGGCGGCCGAGGCGCTGGCGTCGGCGGGGATCGTGCGGGGAACACTCGACCGGCGCTGAATCACGACGTCGCCGTGCCGACGTCCGAGCACGGGAGCCCGGCCGCAGTAGCGTGGTCGACACGATGCCGAGGGGGAGACACATGGCGGATCAGCTCGGCGAGGGCGGCGCACCGGCGGCTGCGACGACGACGGGGCCGAACGCGAAGGCGCTGAACCGGCGGGTCGTCGGGCTCGCGGCGGCGGGTGCGGTCGGCGGCTTCCTCTTCGGGTTCGACTCCTCGGTCGTGAACGGGGCGGTCGACGCGATCGAGGACGAGTTCGGGCTCTCGGCCGCGGCGACGGGCTTCGCCATCGCGAGTGCCCTGCTCGGCTGCGCGATCGGCGCAGAGCTCGCGGGGCGCCTCGCCGACCGCTGGGGTCGCATCCCGGTCATGCTGCTCGGCGCAGCGCTCTTCCTCGTCTCGTCGATCGGCTCTGGGTTCGCCTTCGCGGGGTGGGACCTCACGATCTGGCGCATCATCGGCGGGATCGGCATCGGCATCGCCTCGGTCGTCGCGCCCGCCTACATCGCCGAGATCTCACCGCGGAAGCAGCGCGGTCGCCTCGCCTCGCTGCAGCAGCTCGCGATCGTCTTCGGCATCTTCGCCGCCCTGCTGTCGGACGCGCTGTTCGCGACCGCGGCGGGCGGGGCCGGCGAACCGTTCTGGTTCGGCCTCGAGGCGTGGCGGTGGATGTTCCTCGCCTGCATCGTGCCCTCGGTGATCTACGGGCTGCTCGCGCTGCGACTGCCCGAGTCGCCGAGGTTCCTCCTGAAGCAGGGCAAGGAGGAGGTCGCGCGCTCCGTGCTGGCGCAGATCCAGCCGGCCGACGAGATCGACCGCTCGGTGCGCGAGATCCAGGACACGATCGCGAACGACAGGCTCGCGAACCGCAAGGGCGCGCTGCGCGGCCCCGTGCTCGGCCTGCGCCCGATCGTCTGGATCGGCATCCTGCTGTCGGTGTTCCAGCAGTTCGTCGGCATCAACGTGATCTTCTACTACTCGACGACGCTCTGGAGCGCCGTCGGCTTCGACGAGTCGAACTCGCTGCTGATCAGCGTGCTCACCTCGGTGACGAACATCGCGGTGACCTTCGTCGCCATCGCGCTCGTCGATCGCGTCGGCCGGCGGCCGCTGCTGCTCGTCGGCTCGGTGGGCATGACGCTCGCGCTCGCCACGATGGCGGTCTCCTTCGGCAACGCCGTCACCGTCGACGGCGAGCTCAGCCTGCCGGGTGGGTGGGGGCCGACCGCGCTCGTCGCCGCGAACGTGTTCGTCATCGCGTTCGGCTTCTCGTGGGGCCCGCTCGTGTGGGTGCTGCTCGGCGAGATCTTCCCGAACAGCATCAGGGCGCGAGCGCTCGGGCTCGCGGCGTCGGCCCAGTGGATCGCGAACTTCCTCGTCACGGTCAGCTTCCCGGTGATGAGCGACTTCTCGCTCGTCTTCACCTACGGCATGTACGCCACCTTCGCCGCACTGTCGTTCTTCTTCGTGCTGACGAAGGTGCCCGAGACGAACGGCATGTCGCTCGAGCAGTCGGAGACGCTGTTCCCGCCCAAGGGCTCGGCGAGGAAGAAGCGGGCGGCGGCCGAGTAGCACGGGCTTCGCACCCCGACCGGCCGGGGCGCTAGGCGGCTGGCGGGGCTCAGCGCTCGGCGAGCATCGACTCCATGAGCTCGATCTCGCTCGTCTGACTGTCGACGATCGACTGGGCGAGCGCCACGACCACCTCGGTCGAGGAGCGGTCGAGCACGGCCTCCGCCATGTCGACGGCGCCCTGGTGGTGGGCGATCATGAGCTCGAGGAACCGCACCTCGGCGTCCACTCCGGAGAGTGTACGGAGTTCCGCGACCTGTTCGGGCGTCGCGAGTCCGGGCATCGGGGCGCCGGGCTGGTGGGCGGCGCCGTCGGCGCCCGACCCGGCGCCGTGCGAGGCGTGACCGGAGCCGTCGGCGGCGGGGCGGGTCATCCACGTCATCGACGGTTCGCGACCCGCCTGCGGGAGCCCCCAGCTCGCGAGCCAGCCGTACATCTGCCCGGCCTGCTGCGCCTGCGTGGTCGCGATGTCGTAGGCGAGCAGCCGCACCTCCTCGTCGGAGGTGGCATCGCGGACGATCATCGCGAGCTCGACGCCCTGCTGGTGGTGCACCTGCATGTCGCGCGCGAAGCCGGCCTCGGCACTCGTCGTGGTCGGGGTCGGCTCGGCGAGCGTCGAGAGGCGGCCCACCGAGAACGCGGCGACCGCCACGACCACGACGGCGAGCACGGCCACGACCGCGACGGCGACGCGACCGCCGCGGCCCCGGCGGGGCGACCGCGACGGCGCTGCGGCGGGCATGGAGCCGGTCGCGGTCTCGAGTGCGGTCACGACACCTTGCCGGGTGCGTCGAACGCGCCCGTGCACGAGGCGCCCTGCTCGGGCACGTTCTGGCTCTGCCAGTACTCCTCGAAGAAGGCGGGGATGCGCGGGTCGTCGGCGTCGTCGAGCTGGAGCTGCGAGTTCCAGCCGCTCAGCACGATGGGCGAGGGCAGGCCCTCGAACGGCGACAGCACCACGTAGCTCGAGGGCAGCTTCGACTTCAGCGTCGCGAGCTCGTCGTCCGAGACCTTCGCGGCGTCGTAGGTGACCCAGATCGCGCCGTGCTCGAGCGAGTGCACCGCGTTCTCGTTCGGCACGGGCTGCTCGTAGACGCCGCAGTTCAACCACACCTGGTTGTGCTCGCCGCCGGCGGGCGGGGTCTGCGCGTAGTCGACGGTGCCCTCGACGTGACCCGCGCCGTTCTCGAAGGTCTCCACGCCCTCGATCGCGGCGCCGTCGCTGCCCGCGCCGTAGCTGGCGGGCTGCGGGGTGAGCACGATCGCGGTGATCAGCAGCGCGATGACGGCCACGCCGCCGGTGACGCTCGACCACAGCACGATCTTGCGATTGCGCTTGGCCCGCGCCTCCTTCTTGCGGAACTCCTCGAGCTTGCGCTGGCGCTCGGCGGCGCGCTGCTCCTTGATGCTCTGTTGCTTCGCCTGCTGCTTCGCCTTCGGGGGGATGGGCGGGGTCGCGCTCACGCGGGCCTCTCTCGATTCGGGGACGCCGACGGAGTCGAGGAGCCCGCCGACGTCGGGGGGACGTCAGAACCATACGAACGCATGCGGCTGGGAGAACGCCGCATCGCGCGCACGGCATGCGGCATGCGGCATCCGCCTCGCACCCCCGTCATCGTGACAGGCCGCGCGCCGCCGGGCTAGAGTTGTCCACGTGATCCTCTCGCTGTGTTGTCGCTGACGCCGACGTCTCCCGACCCCACGCACGCACGCACACTCGCCCCGATCGTTCGCCGCCCGTCATTCCGCCGGCCGAACCGCCGCGGCCGATACGCAAGGACACCCATGAAGTACGCAGAATCCATCGTCGATCTCGTCGGCGACACCCCGCTCGTCAAGCTCCAGCACGTCACGAAGGGCGTCACGGATGCCACGGTGCTCGTCAAGCTCGAGTACCTGAACCCGGGCGGCTCCTCGAAGGACCGCATCGCCGGCCGCATCATCGACGCCGCCGAGCGCGACGGCCTGCTGAAGCCGGGCGGCACGATCGTCGAGCCGACGAGCGGCAACACCGGCGTCGGCCTCGCGCTCGTCGCGCAGCAGCGCGGCTACCGCTGCGTGTTCGTGTGCCCCGACAAGGTCGGCGAGGACAAGCGCAACGTGCTCACTGCGTACGGCGCCGAGGTCGTCGTCACCCCGACGGCGGTCGCACCCGACAGCCCCGAGTCGTACTACGGCGTCTCCGACCGGCTCGCCCGCGAGATCCCCGGGGCGTTCAAGCCCGACCAGTACTCGAACCCGAACGGCCCGCGATCGCACTACGAGACCACCGGCCCCGAGATCTGGCGCGACACCGACGGACGCGTGACGCACTTCGTCGCGGGCGTCGGCACGGGTGGCACGATCACCGGCACCGGGCGGTACCTGCGCGAGGTGTCGAACGACGCGGTGCGCATCATCGGCGCCGACCCCGAGGGCTCGGTCTACTCGGGCGGCACGGGCCGGCCCTACTTCGTCGAGGGCGTGGGCGAGGACTTCTGGCCGACGGCGTACGACCCGAGCGTGCCGCACGAGATCATCGCCGTGAGCGACGCCGACTCGTTCGCGATGACCCGGCGGCTCGCCCGTGAGGAGGGCATCCTCGTCGGCGGCTCGAGCGGCATGGCCGTCGTCGCGGCGCTCGAGGCCGCGGCGGCGCCCGGCGTCACCGCCGACGACGTGTTCGTCGTGCTCCTGCCCGACGGCGGCCGAGGCTACCTCGGCAAGATCTTCAACGACAAGTGGATGCGCGCCTACGGCTTCGGCAACGCGCCCGCGGGCCACACCGTCGCCGAGCTCCTCGCGGCGAAGGCCGACCGCACCGCACCGCTCGTCTACGTGCACCCGAGCGACACGGTGAAGGAGGCCATCGACCGCATGACCGAGACCGGCGTCTCGCAGCTCGTCGTGCTGTCGGCCGAGCCGCCCGTCGTGCTCGGCGAGGTGCTCGGCGCCCTGCACGAGGAGGCGCTGCTCGACCAGGTGTTCTCGGGCGTGGTGAAGCTCACCGACGAGGTGAGCACCGTCGTCGGCGATCCGCTGCCGCTCATCGGCGTGACCGAGCCCGTCGCGTCCGCGCGCCAGGCGTTCGCCGGAGCGCCCGCGATGCTCGTCACCGACGGCGGCAAGGCGCTCGGCGTGATCACCCGCACCGACCTGCTCGGCTACCTCTCCCACTAGACCCACGACGTTCACCACTCACGAAAGCTCATCACCATGCACGACGACGCACGCTTCGACACCCGCGCGATCCACGTCGGCCAGGCCTTCGACCCGACGACCGGCGCGGTCATCCCGCCCATCTACCAGACCTCGACCTACGTGCAGGACGGCATCGGCGGCCTCCGCGGCGGCTACGAGTACTCGCGCGGCGGCAACCCCACGCGCACCGCGCTAGAGACGCAGCTCGCCGCCCTCGAAGGCGGAGCGCACGGCCTCTCGTTCGCCTCGGGCCTCGCCGCCGAGGACGCGCTGCTGCGCACGGTCGTGAAGCCCGGTGACCACGTGCTCATCGGCAACGACGTGTACGGCGGCACCCACCGGCTCATCCGTCGCATCTTCGGCGACTGGGGCGTGCGCCACTCGACCGTCGACACGAGCGACGTCGACGCGGTGCGCGCGGCGATCGAGCCGGGCGCGACGAAGGTGCTCTGGATCGAGACCCCTTCGAACCCCCTCATGAAGATCTCGGATGTCACGGCGCTCGCCGAGCTCGGACACGAGGCGGGTCTCCTCGTGGTCGTCGACAACACCTTCGCGTCGCCCGCGCTGCAGCAGCCGCTCGCGCTCGGCGCCGACGTCGTCGTGCACTCGACGACGAAGTACCTCGGCGGGCACTCCGACGTGGTCGGCGGTGCGCTCGTGTTCGGTGCGGGCGAGGGCCTCGACGAGGTGCACGAGCGGGTGCAGTTCACCCAGTTCGCGGCGGGCGCCGTGTCGGGCCCCTTCGACGCGTTCCTCACCTCGCGCGGCATCAAGACGCTCGGGGTCCGCATGCAGCGGCACAGCCAGAACGCCCTCGCGATCGCCCGTCGCCTCGACGAGCACGCCGCGATCGAGCGCGTCTACTACCCGGGGCTCGAGTCGCACCCCGGGCACGAGCTCGCCGGCCGGCAGATGTCGGGCTTCGGCGGCATGCTCTCGATCTCCCTCGTCGGCGGCGGTGCGGCGGCGCGTCGTTTCGCGGAGTCGACCGAGCTGTTCCAGCTCGCCGAGTCGCTCGGCGGGGTCGAGTCGCTCGTGAACTACCCCTCGGAGATGACCCACGCCTCGGTGAAGGGCACCGAGGCGGAGGTGCCCGAGTCGGTCGTGCGCCTCTCGGTCGGCATCGAGGACGTCGACGACCTGCTCGCCGACATCGACCAGACGCTCGGTCGCCTGTAGCGCGACCGGCCGGCCGCCGGAATCCGGCAGCCGGCCGCGAGGTCGACCCGATTCGGCGGTCGTGGCCGCCGTCGGTGCGACAATGGAGGTGACGGCGCGCGGCCCGTCACCGGCGCCGCTGGGAGATGAGTCTCATGGTCTGGCTCTGGATCACCGTGATCGTCGTCGTCATCCTCGCGATCATCCTCTTCTTCATGTCGGTGAAGATCGTGAAGCAGTACGAGCGCGGCGTCGTGCTGCGGTTCGGCCGGCTGCACAGCGTGCGCGATCCCGGCATCCGGTTCATCATCCCGATCGTCGACGTGATGACCAAGGTCTCGCTGCGGGTCGTGACGCTGCCCATCCAGTCGCAGGGCATCATCACGCGCGACAACGTGAGCGTCGGCGTCTCGGCGGTCGCGTACTTCCGCGTGACCGACGCCGTGAAGTCGGTGATCGTGATCGAGAACGTGAAGTCCGCGATCGACCAGATCGCCCAGACCACGCTGCGCAAGGTCATCGGCCAGCACCACCTCGACGAGGCGCTCTCCGACACGGCGGTCCTGAACGTGAACATCCGCGAGATCCTCGACGTGACGACCGCCGAATGGGGCGTGCAGGTGACGCTTGTCGAGCTGAAGGACATCCTGCTGCCCGACGCCATGAAGCGGGCGATGGCCCGCCAGGCGGAGGCGGAGCGCGAGAAGCGGGCGAAGATCATCGCCGCCGAGGGCGAGGCGCTCGCCGCCACGCAGCTCGGTGTCGCGTCCGACACGATGATGTCGCACCCGCTCGCCCTGCAGCTGCGCACCCTCCAGACGCTCGTGGAGGTCGGGGTCGACAAGAACACGCTCGTGGTGGTTCCGGCGCCCCTGCTCGGCTCGATCGGCGAGCTGACCTCGTTCATCGATCGGGAGACGGCGGTCGCGCAGCTGCGCGCGCGCTGACCGGCGCTGCGCCCCCCGCGGCCGGGTGTCCCGTCGAGTGGCAGGATATCGATGAAGAGTGTCGATCCAGCCATCGCGGCGCATCGTCGGGATGCCCCAGAATGAGCGGGTGACTTCGAACGACACCGCCGCACGCGCGGCCGAGCCCGCCGCGAGCGGCGAGCACCACGGCGGCACCCTCGGCCTCGGCCAGGGCACGGCGCTCTACATCGCGAGCGTGCTCGGCACCGGCATCCTCGTGCTGCCCGGCCTCGCCGCCGAGGCCGCCGGCCCCGCCTCGATCGTGGCCGTCGCCGCGGTGCTCGTGCTCTCCATCCCGCTCGCCGGCACCTTCGCCGCGCTGGCCGCGCGCTACCCCGACGCGGGCGGCGTCGCGAGCTACGTGCGACGGGCGCTCGGCGACACCGCCGCGCGCATGGCGGGCTACTGGTTCTACTTCGGCGTGTGCATCGGCGCCCCGGTGCTCGCGGTGCTCGGCGGCGAGTACGTCGTCGCGGTGCTCGGCATCGACCGCTCGGCCGTGCCGCTCATCGGCCTCGCGGTGTTCGTGCCGCCGTACATCGCGAACTGGTTCGGGGTGCGCGTCGCGGGGTGGGTGCAGTTCGTGCTCTCGGGCCTCCTCGTCACCGTCGTCGTCGGAGTGGTCGCCGTCACCTTCCCGGCGGCCGACGCCGCGAACTTCCAGCCGTTCCTGCCGAACGGCTGGGCGGGCGTCGGCGTCGCGATCAGCCTCTTCGTCTGGGCGTTCGCCGGCTGGGAGGTCGGTACCCACATCGCGGGCGAGTTCAAGAACCCCCGCCGCACGATCCCGCTCGCGACGGCGATCGCGGTGGCGGTGGTCGGCGTCGGCTACCTCGCCCTCCAGTTCGTGACCGTCGCCGTGCTCGGCGACCAGGCGGGCGAGGGGCAGGTGCCGCTGCTCGCCCTCGTCGAGACCACCGCGCCCGGCATCGGTCCCGTGCTCGTGGCGATCATCGCGGCGATCGTCACCGTCGGCGTGATGAATGCGTACCTGCCGGCGTTCGGCAAGCTCGGCGCCGCACTCGGCCGCGACGGCGACCTGCCGAAGTTCCTCGCGAAGGGCGCCGCCGACGGCGAGGTGCCCCGCCGCGCCCTCGCCGTGACCGGCGTGCTCATCCTCATCTACTACGGGCTGATGCTCGCGAACGACCTCGACCTCTCGGGATTCATCCTGATCCACACGAGCAACATGGTCGCGATCTACGCCGCCGGCATGCTGGCCGCGACCCTGCTGCTGCGCCGCTGGTCGTTCGGCTGGTGGCTCGCGGTCGTCGCGACCGTCATGACCGTGGGCCTGCTCGTGCTCGCCTGGGCGAACCTGCTGGTGCCCGCGGCGCTCGCGCTCGCCGCGGTCGCGGTGACGGTGGTGCGCCGCTGGCGGGCACGGCGCGCCCCGGGCTCGACGGATGCCACGGCCGAACCCGCCGACCTCGTCGCCGTGGGCGCCGACACGACCCCCGCCCCCATCGCCGAGGAGCAGCACGCATGACCGAGTACCGCGCCCGATTCGACGCCGAGATCGACTTCGTCAACGGGGGAGGGCTGCGCGCGGAGGGGTTCCGCCTCGACCTGCCCTCGCCCGACCTCGGCGAGGCCGAGATCGGCGAGCTGCTCGTGCGGCACCTCGGGCTCGCGCTCGTCGGCCGGGTCGCGCTCGCGAACCTCGAGATCGTCGCCGAGCCGCACCGCGGGTCGCGGGGCGTCGACGCGGTGGGCGACGCGAGCGGGGCGGCGCCCGAGGCATCCGCGGCATCTCGCACCGAGCGCCCCGTGCTCGTCGACCTCAGCCACCCGATCTCGGCGGGGCTCGTGACCTACCCCGGCCTGCCCGCGCCGACGATCACGCCGCACCTCACCCGTGAGGCCTCGCGCGAGCACTACGCGCCGGGCACCGAGTTCGCGCTCGACGTCATCACGATGATCGGCAACACCGGCACGTACCTCGACAGCCCGTACCACCGCTACGCCGACGGCGGCGACCTCGCGAGCCTGTCGCTCGAGACGCTCGTCGGCCTCCCGGCCGAGGTGTTCAGGCTGACGGATGCCACGGAGCGGGGGATCCCCGCCGAGGTCTTCTACGATCGCGAGCTGGCCGGAACCGCCGTGCTGCTGCACACGGGGTGGAGCCGGCACTTCGGGCGGCCCGAGTACGCGACGGGGGCGCCGTTCCTCACCGAGGCCGGGGCGCGGCACCTCGTCTCGGCCGGTGTCGCAGCCGTGGGCATCGACTCGCTCAACATCGACGACGCCGAGTCGGCTGGCGAGCGCCCCGCGCACTCCGTCCTGCTCGCGGCGGGCGTGCACGTGGTCGAGCACCTGACGGCGCTCGACCGGGTGCCCGTGCGCGGGGCGCGGTTCACGGCCGTGCCGCCGCGCGTCGAGGGCTTCGGGACCTTCCCGGTGCGCGCATTCGCCGAACTGCCGTCGGGGAGCCCTGTGGCGTGAGGGCCGCGCGTGCGTGAGTATTGAGGAATGAGCGTTCCCGCCTATTCCCTTCGCGACGGCAACACGATTCCCGCGATCGGGCTCGGCACCTACGGGCTGAACGACCAGCTCGGCATCGATGCGATCACCTCGGCCATCGCCGACGGCTACCGCCTCATCGACACCGCCTACAACTACGGCAACGAGGAGGCGGTGGGCGAGGCGATCGAGCGCACCGACGTCGACCGCAGCGACCTCGTCATCACGACGAAGCTGCCCGGCCGCCACCACGGCTTCGACGAGACGCTCGCGAGCTTCGAGGAGTCGCGGAAGCGGCTCGGCCTCGAGTGGGTCGACCTGTACCTCATCCACTGGCCGCTCCCGCGGATCGACAAGTTCGTCGAGAGCTGGCGGGCGATGATCTCGCTGCGCGAGAAGGGGCTCGTTCGTGCGATCGGCGTCTCGAACTTCACGCCGGCGATGCTCGAGCGACTCACCGACGAGACGGGCGTCGCCCCGGTCGTCAACCAGGTCGAGCTGCACCCCTACTTCCCGCAGGACGAGCTGCGGGCATTCCACGACGAGCACGACATCCGCACCGAGAGCTGGAGCCCGCTCGCGCGTCGCACCGAGCTGCTGCGCGAGCCGGTCGTCGTCGAACTCGCAACGGCCCACGGCGTGAGCCCCGCGCAGCTCGTGCTGCGCTGGCACGTCGAGCTCGAGGCGGTGCCGATCCCGAAGTCGTCCGACCCCGAGCGCCGGCGCGAGAACCTCGACGTGTTCGGCTTCGCGCTCAGCGCCGAGGAGGTCGCGGCCATCTCGGCGCTCTCGCGGGGCCGCATCTGGGGCGCTGACCCCGACACCCACGAGGAGTTCTGAGCGGCGCGAGCCCGAGGCATCCCGCCCGGACGTGCTTCGGCCCGGCGTGCCGGAGGCGGCACGCCGGGCCGAAGCGGGGTTCACCCGAGCATCACCAGAGCAGGAGCGGCACCGGGATCGTCCGCGAGTCGCCGTAGCCGGCGTCGCCCTCGAACTCGCCGTGGATCAGGTGCAGCCCGCCCTTCAACTTGGGCAGCTTGACGGTCACCTCTCCGCCGTCGCGAGCGGTCACCGGCACCTCCGCGATCGCGCGGTCGCCGTCGTACACCGTGAAGGTGCCGACCGGTGCGCGTCCGTCGAGCGCGAACACCCGTGCCGTGAACCGAATCGCCGATCCGGCCTTGGCGAGCAGCTTGTTCGGGGCGCCGATGGAGATCGTCGCGACCTCGACCGTCGTCGCGGTCACGGTGAGCACCGCCTGGGCGCTGAGCCCCGACACCGCACCTTCGGCGACGATCGTGTGCTCGCCGACCTCGGCGGTCGCCGGGATCGTGACCTGCGCCTCGAACGCGCCGTGGTCGTCGGCGGCGACCTCGGCGAGGCGCACGGGCTCGGAGTGCAGCCTGATCGTCACGAGCTCGCCCGGACCGAAGCCCGTGCCCGCGATGCCGAGCGTTCCGCCCTGTGCGGCGCTGTCGTCGCTCAGGGTGAGTTCGGCCGGCTCCACGGGGGCGTCGCCGACCTCGATCGCGAACGGCTCCGAGACCGACGGCAGGAAGGCCTCGGGGCTGTCCGGAACGAAGCGCGCCGTGTACGTGTGCAGCCCTGAGGTCTCCACCCGCACGTCCGCGGTCGCGGTGCCCGCTGTGACGGTCGCCGTGCCGACGACGGTCTCGCCCTCGAGGATCTCCACCAGGCCGGTGGCCTCGCTCGGCGCGACGGTCGCGTTCAGCCCGATGAGGTCTCCGGCGACGGGCGCCTCGGCGTCCGAGCCGAGGGTCACCGTGGTGGCCCGTGCCGGGGTGCGCACGGTGACCGGCGCAGACGCCTCGACTGCCGACACCGCTCCGACCGCCGTCACCGCGTAGTCGCCGTCGACGACGTCGGCGGGGATGGTGAGCTCGTCGTCGATCGCGCCTTCTGCGGTCGAGGTCGTGCTCACCGGGTCACCGCCGTCGAACCGCAGCTCGACGGTCTCGCCGGGCGCGAACCCGTCGCCGGTCACGCGGATCGTGCCGCCGGGCGCGGCCTGGGCCGGCTCGACCGCGATCTCCGGCGTGTACACCGGGGCGGGCTCGTCGACGACGATCTCGAGCGTGGTCGACGCCGACCGGACGCCGTCGTCCACCGTCACGGAGACCGTGTAGCTGCCCGCGACCGCGTAGGTGTGTCCACCCGTGACGGCCCCCTCGGTCACCGGCAGTGCCGACACCGGCGTGCCGTCGCCCCAGTTGACGATGGCGCTCTGCTCCGACGCGCCGCCGACGGTCGTGGCGAGCGTTGCCTCGAACGCCTGGGCGGCGATCTGGGCGTCGACGGCCTGCGGCTGCACCTCGAGCGCCGAGGCACCCGAGCGGTCGCCGTCGGAGGCGACGGCGAAGACGTGCACGCGTCCGTCGCGGAGCGTGCCCTCCTCCGCCGGCATCGTCAGCGACTCGACGACCTTCGGTGCTCCGGCGTCGTCGGTGTCGATCGTGATCGGCGCCGTCGCGTAGATCGCGGTGTTCTTGACCGAGGACTCGGCTGCGGTGCCGGAGAGGCGACCCTCCGAGATCGCGACCACGCTGTTGCCGAACGCCGGGTTGCCCGACGCGCCGACCCAGTCGCCGAACGAGATCTTCACGGTCTGCGACGTGCCGTCGGTGAAGTGCAGCACCGCCTCGGGCTGACGACCGTTCTCGGTGGCCGTGCCGACGAAGGCGAGCTGCGTCGCCCCCTCGCCGAGGCCGAGGCGCACCGTCTGCCCCTCGCCTGTGAGGTTGTCGGGCTTGCCGGCCGCCACCGCGGGGAGGTCGTAGCTCAGCTCGGTGCCGGGGATCGCGATCGTCGAGCCCTGCACGAAGCCGTCGGCGGCGAGCTTGTCGCGGAAGTACCCGAAGCCCTGGCCGTCGCAGTTCGCGGCGGTCGTGCCGAGGTCGCCGATGCAGGTCGAGTCGAACGAGCCGACGAGCGTCTCGTCGCGGGTGACCGCGACGTTCGTCGACGCCGAGGCGAGTGCTCCGGTCGAGTCCTGCACGATGACCGAGGCCGTGTAGAGGCCCGGCGCCGTGAAGGTGTGCGGCGCCGTGACGCGCCACCCTCCGAGATCGTCGCGCTTCAGCGTGCCCTCGACCGTGCCGGTGCCGTCGCCGTAGTCGACGGAGACCTGGTAGCCGGAGGCCGAGGTCTCGGTGCCGACGATCGTCGCGAGCGGGCCCGCGAACTCGGTGTCGACCGCTGCGGACTGCGCCGCGGCGGGGCTGACCGTCAGACCCTCGGCGGTGCCCGCCGAGGCGAACAGCTCGACCTCGGACAGCGTCAAGGGCCCGCCGGCCGACTCCACCGCGAGCCGGAGGCTCGTGAAGACCCCGTCGGCGTCGATCGAGAAGGGTCGCGTCTGCGTCGGCCAGTCGAAGGACTCGCCGTCGCGGTGATCGAGCTCGGTCCAGTTCTCGCCGTCGGTCGAACCCGACAGCGTCCAGGATGCGGGCGCCGTGCCCGGCGCCGCGCCGGTCAGCGTGTACTGGCCGACCGTCACCGGCCCGGACTGCGAGGTCCAGGTCAGCTCGGCGGTGCCCGAGTCGAACGTCGTCGTCGTGTTCATGCTGTCGTCGACGATCGAGGCCGTCGACGTGCCGTCGCCCGCCGAGAGCGTGCCGCGGTCGACCTTGGTGGCGTCGACGAGGGTTCGCGGGACGTCGAGCTGCTCGCCCAGGTCCTTCGCCCCCCACTCGCTCGGCTCGTCGCTCATCGCGAACGCGAGCTCGCCCCCCTCGCGCAGCAGGTCGCCGTCGAGGGTGGTCTCGTCGACCGGCGCGCCGTTCAGTTCGACGCCCGAGACGAACGTCTTGCCGTCGGAGGCGCCGGGCGCCGAGATCACGAGCTCGCGGTCGCCGATGGTGAGCGTCGCGCTGTCGAACAGCGGGGTGCCGATCGTGTAGTCGCCCGAGCCCACCTCGAGCGGGTAGAGACCGAGCGCCGAGAACACGTACCAGGCGGAGAACTCGCCGTTGTCCTCGTCGCCCGGGTAGCCCTGGCCGATGTCGGAGCCCACGAAGAGCCGCTGCTGGATGTCGCGGATCAGCGCCTGCGCCTCGGCGGGGTCGCCCGCCTCGGCGAGCACGTACGGGATGTGGTGCGCGACCTGGTTCGACATGCCGAGCATGCCGAGGCGGACGTCGCGGGCCTCCCGCGCCTCGTGGATGCCGGAGTAGTCGGCCTTCTCACGGACGGTGAGGAACTCGTCGAGCTCCTCGATCAGCCCCTGCCGGCCGCCGTATAGTGCGGCGAGCCCGGCGACGTCGTGCGGCGCGTGGAACCCGAAGGTCTTCGCGCTCGCCTCGGTGAACGCGCCGCCCCAGGCCTTCTGGTCGAAGTCGGCGCCGACCGGCCAGCTGCCGTCCGCATTGCGGGCGGTGAAGGTGTCGGCCTCGGGGTTGAACATCTCGACGTAGTGGCTGGCGCGCGCCTGGAAGTACTCGGCCTCCTCGAGGAGCCGCTCGACTCGGTCGGCGGGGGTGTTCGGGTCGTCGGCGAGTGCCGCGGCCATCTCGCCGATGCCGAAGTCGTTGATGAAGCCCTCGAGGCCCCACGACGCGCTCTCGTGCGTGCTCTCCTCGGTGTAGCCGAGGAAGATCGACTGCGCGAGGCCCTTGCGGCCGACGGCGTTCGACGCGGGCAGCACGGTGGCGTTCTTCACCGCAGCGTCGTAGGCCTCGAGCGCCGTGTCGGTGTCGAGGGCGCCCGCGAGGTACGCCTCCGCGAAGGCGACGTCGGAGCTGGTGCCGGTCATGAGGTCGGCGTAGCCGGGGGAGGACCATCGTGCGATCCAGCCGCCGTCGCGGTACTGCTGCACGAACCCGTCGACGAGCTCTTCGGTGACGTCGGGGTAGAGCAGCGAGTAGAGCGGCCATGCGGTGCGGTACGTGTCCCAGAACCCGTTGTTGACGTAGATCTTGCCGTCGACGAGCTTCGCGTTCGTCGTGGTGTCGGTCGCGGCGCCGGTCGTGGCCGACACCGGGCTCGCGTACTTGTAGTCGGGGTCGCCGGCCGTGCCGACGTTCTCGAACTGCGAGTTCGGGTAGAGGTTCAGGCGGTACAGGCTGGAGTACAGGGTCACCAACTGGGTCTCCGTTGCGCCCTGCACGTCGTGCACGACGCCGAGGCGATCGTTCCAGGCGTCCCGCACGGCGGCGTGGGCGTCGTCGAACGAGACGCCCGCGAGCTCGAGCTCGTGGTTGCGCTGCGCCTGCTGCTGCGAGATGAAGGACGACGCGATGCGGAGCTCGACCGTGCGGTCGCTCGACGTGTCGAACGCCGCGAAGCGCGCGCTGCCGTTGCGGTTGCCCTGCGTGGTCGGCCCGGCCTTGGTCGGCTGGGCGTCGAAGGTGCCGTACACGAACATCCGGGTGCGGCCGGGGTAGCCGGACCCGCCGTCGACCCAGCCGGTGACCGTGTCGCCCGTGATCGTGAGCTTCGACGAGTTCACGAGCTGGTCGACGATCACCGAGCTCTGGTCGCCGGTGAAGGCGAAGCGGTAGACCGCGCCGTGATCGGTGGCCGTGACCTCGGTCGAGATGCCGTTGTCGAACTCGACCCCGTAGACGTCGGGCCGCGCCACCTCGTTCTCGTGGTGGAAGGTGAGGCGCCGGTCGTCGAGCGTCGAGGTCGGGTTCGCGCCCACCGCGGGCAGGACCGCGAGCTGGTTGCGGTCGCCCATCCAGATGCTCGGCTGGTGCGAGAAGCCGATGCCCTCGAGGGCGGGGAGGTTCTGCGCGGTGTTGGCGCCCTGGTACTGGTACAGGGTTCCGGTGTTGTCGGCGTTCGTCATCGGGGTGATGAAGTTGAAGCCGTTCGGCCAGCCGACCGCCGGGATGTTGTTGCCGCGCGAGAACCCGCCGGTGGAGTTCGTGCCGCGGCGTGTGTCGACGTAGGAGACGAGTCCGTCGGAGTCGTCGTGCGGCTCAGCCTCCTCGATGCGGATGTCGTCGAGCCATCCGAGCACGGTGGTCCCGGCGGCCGGGGTCTCGACCCCGGTGACGCCGTCGCCCGGGTGGTCGTAGTCGAGGTGGACGCCGGTGACGGTGCGGCCTGCGAGGGCCCCGAGGTCGACGGTCACCTTGTTCCACTGGTCGGGCCAGAGGACGTTCGCGAGGCCCTGCGAACGCGCGTCCGCGCCGTACCCGTACGAGTCGGTCAGCTCGCTCGCCGCGAGCGTCGTCCCGTCGTCGAGCACGAGGTCGACCGCGACGAAGGTCGACGCGTAGCTCTGCCCCGAGTCGAGCACGGGGAAGACGGTGTACGAGAGGCGGCTGTCCTCCTCGACCGCGATGTCGAGGTCGGAGTAGATCACCGACGTCGACGCCGCGGGGCCTGCGCCGAGGTGGGTGCCGGCGTAGCGGAGCGCGTGGGTGCCCGAGAAGCCGACGTTGGTCTTCGCGGTGTAGGAGCTCGTCGGGCCGGAGTCGACCTCGAGCGCCAGGTCGGTGGGGGTCGGCTCGGCGTCGGCGTCGGAGATGGGCTCCCAGCCGGCGAGCTGGATGAGGCCGCCCGAGTGGTTCGCGGTGATGTCGAGGCGGTAGTAGCGGTAGGCGGCGCTCGGCGCCGGGAGCGTGAAGCTCCGGGTCTGCCCGCGCGTCGAGAACGACTCGCCGCTCCGCGTGTCGACGACGGTCCAGTCGGTGCCGTTGTTCGAGCCGAGGACCTTGAAGTCGCGCGGGTCGCGCTCGGGGGCGTCGTTGCCCGAGGTCAGCGTGTAGGCCTCGATGGGCCGCGCCTCGGCGAGTTCGTACTGCGCCCACCCGGTGGCGCTGAAGACCAGCCACTTCGATCCGGGGTTGCCGTCGGCGAGCTTCTCCGCGGTCTCGTTCGGCGGGTTCTGGCCGGAGGCGGTGACCGCCGTCACCTGCGGCAGCAGGCTGCCTGGTACGTTGCGATCGCCGCTGAGGTTGACCGATTCCCCGGTGCCCGCGAGCGCCGGCACCGCGTCGCCCGCTTCGAAGGAGGACTGGAACGTCACCTCCCCGGGGGCCGCTGCTGCGGCCGAGATCGGCGTCAGCGCCGCCGCGGCCATCGCCATCGTGATCACTGCTGTTGCGGTCGCCCGCGTTCGGCGGGCGCTGCCCGACCGGTTGAAGTGCTTCACCGTCGCTCCCTGTCGCTTCACTGCGAAAATGTATGACACCGCTGTCATAACCTCTGGACGGTACCACGTCGCCGCCGCGGGCGGAAGACCGTGACGACCCCGGGACATGCCGTCGTGCACGACGGGCTTGAGTTGAAGGGCACTTGAGGTCGTAGGCTCGATCGGGTGAGTGAGCCGACCGCCGAGACACCGATTCCGACCCGCGAGACCGGGGAGATCGAGGCCGCGGCGACCCCCACGGCCGAAGCGAAGGGGCCGCTCTCCCCGCCCTACCGCTGGCTGTCGATCGGCATGTTCTCGCTCATCTTCCTCGCGGCGTTCGAGGCGATGGCGGTCACCACGGTCATGCCGATCGTCGCCCGCGAGCTCGACGGGATCGCCCTCTTCGCGCTCGCGTTCGCCGTTCCGCTCGCCGCGGGCATCGTCGGCATGGTCATCGCCGGCAACTGGACCGACCGTTCGGGGCCGCTGCCCTCGCTCATCACGGCGGCGGTGCTGTTCGTCATCGGCCTGCTGATCGCGGGCACCGCGACCGACATGACGGTGCTCATCATCGGCCGCTTCGTGCACGGGCTCTCGGGCGCCGCCGTGATCGTGCCGCTCTACGTCATCGTCGCGCGCGTCTACCCCGAAGCGCTGCGCGCCCGCGTGTTCGCCGGGTTCGCGGCGGCGTGGGTGATCCCGTCGATCATCGGGCCGGCGGTCGCGGGCGTCATCGCCGAGGTGTTCAGCTGGCACTGGGTGTTCCTCGGCGTGATCGCGCTCGTCGCCCCCGCGGCGGCGATGGTCGTGCCGCCCATCGTGCGGGTGCGCGAGAAGATCCAGGGCGACCCGGTGGTCGCATGGAGCCTCGGCCGGGTCGGCTGGGCGGTGCTCACGGCGACCGCCGCCCTCGGGTTGTCGCTGTCGAAGGAGTTCGTCGATCCGTGGCGCTGGGTGGTCGCCGCAGTGGCGATCGCGCTCATCGTCGTCGCGGCGCGCCCGCTGCTGCCGGTCGGCACGCTGCGGGCCGCGCGCGGACTGCCCGCGACCGTGCTGCTTCGCCTCATCGTGGCGGGGGCCTTCTTCGGCAGCGAGATCTACCTGCCGTACCTCTTCATGGAGCGCTACGAGTTCTCGGCGAGCCTCGCGGGCGCGGTGCTCACGGGCGCCGGGGTCAGCTGGGCGATCGCGTCGTGGCTGCAGGGGCGCCTGGGCGATCGCGTCTCGAACGCGCAGGCCGTGATGGTCGGCTCGGTGCTGCTCACGATCTCGCTCGTCGGGGTGCTCGCGGTCGCGGCGTTCACGCTGCATCCGGCGATCGCCTTCGTGGCGTGGACGTTCGCGGGCGCCGCGATGGGGTTCATGTACCCCCGCCACTCGGTCGCGGTGCTCGGACTCTCGCCGGTCTCCGCGCAGGGCTTCAACAGCGCGGCCCTCTCGATCGGCGAGTCGCTCGGTGCGTCGTCGGCGCTCGCCGTCACGGCGCTCGTCTCGAGCGCGGTCGCCGCGTCGGCGTTCACCGCCGACTTCTCGGTGACGGTCGTCATCGCGCTCGTGGCCGTGGTGCTCGCGCCGCGCGTGCGCCCGCGCGACTGAGGCCCGCCGCCCGGCCCGCTCGCCGGTCGCTCGCGTCGGCGGCCGCCGGGCCGCGTTGCGCCCGTCGATCGGGCGAATGATCGACGGTCGAATCGGTGCGCAGCGGTCGAATCGAATCGACCCCGCGATGTGACTGTCACATGGCGACGTTGTGCGATCGCGCCGGGCGTGCATAATGGAAACACCTTCGATGTGAACGTGCACATCGACGTCGATCGGTCTGGCAGTGAATCCTGATTCTCCCAAGGGGCGGGCGCCCAGCATCCGTGATGTCGCGCGCCTGGCGGAGGTCTCCCATCAGACCGTCTCCCGGGTGCTGAACGACCACCCGAGCATCCGGCCCGAGACCCGCGACCGCGTGCTCGCCGCCATGGAGACGCTGCAGTACCGGCCGAACCGCGCCGCCCGGGCGCTCGTCACGAGCCGCTCCCACACGATCGGCGTGCTCGCCGCCAGGAGCACCGAGTACGGCCCCGCGACGAGCATCGCCGCGATCGAGGACGCGGCGCGCGAGCACGGCTACTACGTGAACACCGCGAACATCGCCGACCCCTCACCCGAGGGCATCGCCGATGCGCTCGAGCACCTGATGCTGCAGGCGATCGAGGGGCTCGTGGTCATCGCCCCGCAGGTGCGCGTGTTCGAGGTGCTCGCCGGCTCGCCCGTCGGGGTTCCCTTCGTGAGCCTGCAATCGACGGGGCGCAGCGACCACCTCGCGCTCTCGGTCGACCAGGTGACCGGGGCGCGGCGGGCGACGCAGCACCTGATCAACCTCGGCCACCGCGAGATCGTGCACCTCGCCGGCCCGCAGGACTGGATCGAGGCCGAGGCGCGCATGCGCGGGTTCCTCGACGCGATCGGCGACGCCGAGCTCGACCTGCACCCGCCGATCCTCGGCGACTGGAGCGCCGACTTCGGCTACTTCGCCGGCCGGGAGCTACTGCGCCACCGCGACTTCACGGCGGTGTTCGCGGCCAACGACCAGATGGCGATCGGGCTCATGCACGCCTTCCGGGACGGCGGGGTCGACGTGCCCGGCGAGATCAGCGTCGTCGGCTTCGACGACATCCCGGTGGCGCAGCACGTGTGGCCGCCGCTCACGACCGTGTACCAGGACCACCGAGAGAGCGGGAGGCGTGCCGTCGCGCTGCTCCTGAACCAGCTGCACGGCGAGCAGGTGCTCGAGGTCGAGCAGATCGTGCCGCGCCTCGTGGTGCGCGGTTCGACGGCCGAAGCCCCGGTACGGCGCCCGCTCGCCCGCGCCTGACGCACGGCCGTGTTGCGACCCGCGCTTGACAGCGGCGCATGTCGGATGCACCATAGGTCTCGATGTGAACGGTCACACGCGTCACATCACGTCCCGAACCACTGACACCGAGGTCGAGAATGTACCCGTCGATGATGACCGCAGCACCGAGAGGCCGCCGATGAGCGCGCCGCCGATCCTCGAGATGCGATCCATCACCAAGGAGTTCCCGGGCGTGAAGGCCCTGTCGGAGGTCTCGCTCACGGTGATGCCGGCCGAGGTCCACGCGATCTGCGGCGAGAACGGCGCCGGCAAGTCGACCCTCATGAAGGTGCTGTCGGGCGTCTACCCGCACGGCACCTACACGGGCGAGATCTTCTTCCGCGGCGAGGAGGTGCAGTTCCGCGACATCCGTGCCAGCGAGCAGGCCGGCATCGCGATCATCCACCAGGAGCTCGCCCTCATCCCCGAGCTCTCGATCACCGAGAACATCTTCCTCGGCAACGAGATCGCCCGCGGCGGACGCATCGACTGGGCCGCGGCGAAGCTCCGGGCCATCGACCTGCTCGCCCGGGTCGGCCTCGACGAAGACCCCGACACCCAGATCAAGCACCTCGGCGTCGGCAAGCAACAGCTCGTCGAGATCGCGAAGGCGCTCGCGAAGGACGTGAAGCTGCTCATCCTCGACGAGCCGACCGCCGCGCTCAACGAGGACGACTCGGAGCACCTGCTCGACCTGATCCGCGGCCTCAAGGGCAAGGGGATCACCGCGATCATCATCTCCCACAAGCTCAACGAGATCGAGGAGATCGCCGACGAGATCACGATCATCCGCGACGGTCACACGATCGAGACGCTCGACGTGAAGGCCGGCGGGGTCGACGAGGACCGCATCATCCGCGGCATGGTCGGCCGCTCGCTCGAGAGCCGCTTCCCCGACCGCACCCCGCACATCGGCGACGTGTTCTTCGAGGTGAAGGACTGGACGATCCAGCACCCGCAGGTGCCCGAGCGCCTCGTCGCCAAGGGCTCGAGCTTCAACGTCCGCCGCGGTGAGATCGTCGGACTCGCCGGGCTCATGGGGGCCGGGCGCACCGAGCTCGCGATGAGCGTCTTCGGCCGCTCCTACGGCAACTACCTGTCGGGCACGATCGTGAAGGACGGCAAGGAGATCGTCCTGAAGGACGTCGAGGCCGCGATCAACCACGGCCTCGCCTACGTGAGCGAGGACCGCAAGCAGCTCGGCCTCAACCTCCTCGACACGATCAAGCGTTCGATCGTGGCGGCGAAGCTCTCGAAGATCGCGAAGCGCGGCGTCATCGACGACTCGCGCGAGTTCGGCATCGCGGAGGACTACCGCAAGCAGCTGCGCATCAAGACGCCGAGCGTCGAGGCGGGCGTCTCGAAGCTCTCGGGCGGCAACCAGCAGAAGGTCGTGCTGGCGAAGTGGATGTTCACCGACCCCGACCTGCTCATCCTCGACGAGCCGACCCGCGGCATCGACGTGGGCGCGAAGTACGAGATCTACACGATCATCCAGTCGCTCGCGGCACAGGGCAAGGGCGTCATCCTCATCTCGAGCGAGCTGCCCGAACTGCTCGGCATCGCCGACCGCATCTACACGGTCTTCGAGGGCCAGATCACCGACAACATCCCCGCATCAGAGGCGAACCCCGAGGCGCTCATGCGCAGCATGACCTCGGCGAAGAAGAAGGCGAACGCATGAGCACGGCGAGCACCCCTGCGAGCACCCAGAAGAAGAAGGGCGGCCTCGCCGACATCCGCAAGGTCTTCGGCGGCGGGCAGTCGAGCCTCCGCCAGTTCGGCATCCTCGGCAGCCTCATCGTCATCATCGTGATCTTCACCATCTGGACGAACGGGCTCACGCTCTCGCCGACGAACCTGATCAACGTCGTCAACCAGTACTCCTACATCCTGATCCTCTCGATCGGCATGGTGATGGTGATCATCATGGGCCACATCGACCTCTCGGTCGGATCGGTGGCGGCCTTCACGGGCATCATCGTGGCGAAGTCGATGGCCGAGTGGAACCTGCCCTGGCCGCTCGCGATCGTGCTCGGCATCGCGGTCGGCGCGGCGATCGGCGCGTGGCAGGGCTTCTGGGTGGCGTTCGTCGGGGTGCCGGCGTTCATCGTGACGCTGGCCGGCATGCTCATCTTCCGCGGCGGCAACCAGCTCATCGGCCAGTCGACGACCACCCCCGTGCCCCAGGAGTTCGGCGTCATCGGCGCCGGCTACCTGCCCGAGCTCGCACTGCCGCTGGCCTTCAACGTGCTCACGATGGTGCTCGGCGTGCTCGGCGCCGGGTGGATCGTCTGGAACGAGTTCCGACTGCGCCGCGCGCAGAAGAAGCTCGGCTCCGAGATGGCGCCCGTCTGGGTGAGCATCGTCAAGGTGGTCGTGCTCGCCGGTGTGATCCTCTGGGCCGCGTGGCTGTTCGCGACCGGCCGCCCCGGCACGAGCTTCCCGATCTCGGGCATCATCCTCGTCGTCCTCGTGATCGTCTACTCGTTCGTCACGAACAACACGATCTTCGGCCGCCACATCTACGCGGTCGGCGGCAACCGCCTCGCGGCCACGCTCTCGGGCGTGAAGGACCGCCGGGTCGACTTCTTCGTCATGATGAACATGTCGGTGCTCGCCGCCCTCGCGGGCATGATCTTCGTCGCCCGCTCGACGGCCTCGGGCCCGCAGGACGGCAACGGCTGGGAGCTCGACGCGATCGCGGCCGTATTCATCGGCGGCGCCGCCGTCTCGGGCGGCATCGGCACCGTGATCGGCTCGATCGTCGGTGGTCTCGTGATGGCGTTCCTCAACAACGGCCTCCAGCTCATCGGCGCCGGCGCCGACGTCGTCCAGATCATCAAGGGCCTCGTGCTCCTGCTCGCGGTGGCCGTCGACGTGTGGTCGAAGCGCCAGGGCGGCCCGTCGATCTTCGGCATCTGGTCGAACCGCCGCAAGGCGAAGCTCGAGTCCGAGGGGCCGGTCGAAGCCCCGGCGGTCGCTCCGACGTTCGTGTCCAACGAGTCCTCCCAGCCGAGCGATCTGCCCCGCTGAGCGAGAACGGATGCCTCCGCGTCGACCGCGTGGCATCCACCCAACCCTTCCCCTCCAAGAGAAGTCAGCAATCCCAACAAGAAAGTGAATGATCAATGAAGAAGCTCACTCTTGCGGCCGCAGCGGTCGCAGCGGTCGCGGCGCTCGCGCTCGCGGGCTGCTCGTCCGACCGCGGCGGTTCGACCGGCGGCGACGAGTCCGGCTCAGCGGGTTTCGCCGCCGACGCCACGATCGGCGTCGCCCTCCCCGACAAGACCAGTGAGAACTGGGTGCTCGCGGGCGGCCTCTTCGAGGACGGCCTCGCCGACGCCGGGTTCAAGGGCGACGTGCAGTACGCCCCCGCCTCGAACACCGTCGCCGAGCAGCAGAACCAGATCTCGTCGATGGTCACCAACGGCGCGAAGGTCATCGTCATCGGCGCGAAGGACGGCAAGCAGCTCGGCACGCAGCTGCAGCAGGCGGCGGACGCCGGCGTCAAGATCATCGCCTACGACCGCCTGATCGAGAACACCGAGAACGTCGACTACTACGTCGCGTTCGACAACTTCGAGGTCGGCAAGCTGCAGGGCCAGGCGCTGCTCGACGGTCTCGCGGCGCGTTCGGGCCACGAGGCGCCGTGGAACATCGAGCTCTTCTCGGGCTCGCCCGACGACGCCAACTCGGCCGTGTTCTTCAACGGCGCCATGGAGGTCCTCCAGCCCAAGATCGACGACGGCACGCTCGTCGTCGTCTCGGGCCAGACCGACATCGCGCAGACCGCGACCCAGGGCTGGGAGGCCGAGAACGCGCAGAGCCGCATGGACTCGCTGCTCGCCGCGAACTACGCGGACAAGGACGTCGACGGCGTGCTCTCGCCGAACGACAACCTCGCCCGCGCGATCATCACCTCGACGAAGCAGGCCGGCAAGGACATCTCGAAGGTGACCGTCACCGGTCAGGACTCCGAGGTCGAGTCGGTGAAGTCGATCATGGCGGGTGAGCAGTACTCGACCATCAACAAGGACACCAACCTCCTCGTGGAGCAGACGATCAAGATGATCCAGCAGCTCCAGAAGGGCGAAGAGGTCGACGTCAACGACACCGAGCAGTACGACAACGGCGTGAAGGTCGTGCCGGCGTACCTGCTCGCTCCGGTCATCGTGACGAAGGAGAACGCGGCCGAGGCGTACGCCAACAACCCGAACCTCCTCGACATCGTGAACGCGGCCGGCTAGTCCCACCTGCCGAACGCACGGAACGACGGCCCCCGCTCCTCGGAGCGGGGGCCGTCGCCGTGTTCACTGCGCCTGCTGCGACCAGTCGGGCAGCTGCTGCAGGGTCCACCGGTTGCCGTCGGGGTCGGCGAAGGTGACGAACCGCCCCCACGCCTGCTCGTCGACCCCCTGCGCGTCGACGCCGGCTGCGCGCAGCTGCTCGAGCGCCGCGTCGGCGTCGGCGACGACGGCCTGGATCACGTCGAGGGCGCCCGGCTCGATCGTGCCGCCGATGCCCTCGCCGAAGGCGATCGAGCAGGCGGAGCCGGGCGGCGTGACCTGCACGAAGCGCATCGTGTCGCTGACGCGCTGGTCGTGGTCGGCGTTGAAGCCGCATTGGTCGACGTAGAACGCCTTCGCGCGGTCGATATCGGTGACGGGGACGTGGATGAGTTCGATCTTGACGTCCATCGCGAGTGCCATTGAATCTCCTCCGTTGATCAGCTGGATTGGAATCGTTCGGATCTCGGGTTCGCAGTGCAGGGCGTTGCGGGCTCGGGCCCATTCCAGCACTGTCGGCCGACATCCGCACCCCGTGGCCGCCCGGGCCGGTCGGTGGGAGGATGAACGGCATGGCATTGCACATCACGGGGGACCGGGCGGCCGACGAGCTGCTCTCGAACGACGCGTTCGCGCTGCTCACGGGCATGCTGCTCGATCAGCAGGTCGCGATGGAGACCGCCTTCGCCGGGCCCGAGAAGATCCGCGAGCGGCTCGGCACGATCGACGCCGGCGAGATCGCTGCGACCGACCCCGAGCGTTTCGCCGAGGTGTTCAAACAGACCCCGGCCGTGCACCGGTTCCCGGGGTCGATGGCGGGGCGGGTGCAGGCGCTCGCGGCGGCCGTGCGCGACGACTGGGGCGGCGACGCGGCCGCCATCTGGACGAGGGGCGAGCCCAGCGGCGCCGAGGTGCTGAAGCGGCTGAAGGCACTGCCGGGCTTCGGCGAGCAGAAGGCGAGGATCTTCCTCGCGCTCCTCGGCAAGCAGTGCGGGCTCGAGGCACCGGGCTGGCGCGAGGCGGCCGGCGCCTACGGCGACGAGGGGTCGTTCGCCTCGGTGGCCGACATCGTGAGCCCCGAGTCGCTCGCGAAGGTGCGCGCCTCGAAGCAGGCCGCGAAGGCGGCGGCGAAGGCCGCGAAGGCCTGACCGATCCAGTACGGCGGATGCCACGGGGCCGACCCCGTGGCATCCGCCGTGCTGCTGCCGTCGCGCCCCGCGGCGACACGCTCGCCCGATGCCCGGCGATGTCGGTGGGTAGTGGCATCGTGGGGGTTACAACACCATATGTAGGGGTGGTGGCATTCGAGGGCCCCCAAGTGTCGTGCATCGCGACACGCCGGGGTGTTCATCCACAGCCGTGCGATCTCGATTTCGCCCGTCTGTGGATAACCGCACGACACCCCAGCAAACAGGCCGATCATCGCGACATCCGTTGTTCACAATCGGTGGATAACCCCGTGGATAACTACATGAATGTAACTACATCATGTTGTGGCGGTTCAGTTCGGCAGACACTAGATGTAGTATTGAGGTAGTCAATCAGCAACACGGGGGACGGGTCCTCCAGGGCCCGAGAACGAGGGGAAAACCATGACGGTCACGGTCTACACGAAGCCTTCCTGCGTCCAGTGCAACGCGACGTATCGCGCCCTCGACAGCAAGGGGATCGAGTACGAGGTGCTCGACCTCTCAGTCGACGAGAACGCGCTCGCCCAGGTCAAGGAACTCGGCTACCTGCAGGCCCCCGTCGTGATCACCGACGAAGACCACTGGTCGGGCTTCCGCCCCGACAAGATCAACGAGCTCGCCTCGCGTCTCGCGTAATCGCGACCGGTGAGCTCGGGGGAGTGAACCGGAACGCGAAGGAGAAGATCATGACGAACCTGGTCTACTTCTCGAGCGTCTCGGGCAACACCAAGCGCTTCATCGAGAAGCTCGGCCGCCCGGCTGCGCGGATTCCGCTGCATGCCCGCGAGCCGGCTCTCGAAGCCGACGAGCCCTACGTGCTCGTCGTGCCGACCTACGGCGGCGGTGACGGCAAAGGCGCCGTGCCGAAGCAGGTCATCAGATTTCTCAACGACGAGCGCAATCGCGCACTCATCCGAGGCGTGATCAGCGCAGGCAACACCAACTTCGGGTCGGCCTTCGGTCTGGCCGGCGACATCATCGCCGCGAAGACCGGGGTGCCGCACCTCTACCGCTTCGAAGTATTCGGAACCCCAGACGACGTTCGCGCCGTCACTGATGGATTGGACGCATTTTGGCGAAGTCAGCAGCAGCAACGGACGGCGTAGCCCTCATGGAGGCGCCGCGCACGGCGATGGACTATCACTCGCTCAACGCGATGCTGAACCTGTACGGTCCGAACGGCGAGATCCAGTTCGACAAGGACCGCGAGGCGGCGCGCGAGTACTTCCTCCAGCACGTCAACCAGAACACGGTCTTCTTCCACTCGCTGAAGGAGCGCCTCGACTACCTCGTCGAGAAGGAGTACTACGAGCCCGAGGTCATCGCGCAGTACGACTTCGCGTTCATCCAGAAGCTCAACGACCTCGCGTACTCGAAGAAGTTCCGCTTCGAGACGTTCCTCGGCGCGTTCAAGTACTACACGAGCTACACGCTGAAGACCTTCGACGGCAAGCGTTACCTCGAGCGCTTCGAGGACCGTGTCGTGATGACCGCGCTCGGCCTCGCGCAGGGTGACGAGCAGCTCGCGATCGACCTCGTGGAGGAGATCATCGGCGGCCGCTTCCAGCCGGCGACCCCGACCTTCCTCAACACGGGCAAGGCGCAGCGCGGCGAGCTCGTCAGCTGCTTCCTCCTCCGCATCGAAGACAACATGGAGTCGATCGCCCGCGGCATCAACTCGGCACTGCAGCTCTCCAAGCGCGGCGGCGGCGTGGCCCTCCTCCTCTCGAACGTGCGCGAGTCGGGCGCCCCGATCAAGCAGATCGAGAACCAGTCCTCGGGCATCATCCCCGTGATGAAGCTCCTCGAAGACAGCTTCAGCTACGCCAACCAGCTGGGTGCCCGCCAGGGCGCCGGCGCGGTGTACCTCTCGGCCCACCACCCCGACATCATGCGGTTCCTCGACACGAAGCGCGAGAACGCCGACGAGAAGATCCGCATCAAGACGCTGTCGCTCGGCGTCGTCGTGCCCGACATCACCTTCGAGCTCGCGAAGAACAACGAGGACATGTACCTGTTCTCGCCGTACGACGTCGAGAAGGTCTACGGCAAGCCCTTCGGCGACGTGCCGATCACCGAGCACTACCGCGAGATGGTCGACAACCCGCGCATCAAGAAGACGAAGATCAACGCGCGCGAGTTCTTCCAGACGATCGCCGAGATCCAGTTCGAGTCGGGCTACCCCTACATCGTGTTCGAGGACACGGTGAACAAGGCGAACCCGATCAAGGGCCGCATCAACATGTCGAACCTCTGCAGCGAGATCCTGCAGGTGAACACGCCGACGACGTACAACGAAGACCTCTCGTACGACCAGATCGGCAAGGACATCAGCTGCAACCTCGGTTCGCTGAACATCGCCCTCACGATGGACGCGCCCGACTTCGGCAAGACCGTCGAGACGGCGATCCGCGGCCTCACCTCGGTGTCGAACCAGAGCCACATCTCCTCGGTCCGATCCATCGAAGACGGCAACGACAAGTCGCACGCCATCGGCCTCGGCCAGATGAACCTGCACGGCTACCTCGCCCGCGAGCGCATCTTCTACGGCAGCGACGAGGGCATCGACTTCACGAACATCTACTTCTACACGGTCCTGTTCCACGCGCTGCGCGCGTCGAACAAGATCTCGATCGAGCGCGGCGAGACCTTCGAGGGCTTCGCCGACTCGAAGTACGCGTCGGGCGAGTTCTTCGACAAGTACACGGATGCCGCGTGGGTGCCCGAGACCGCGAAGGTCACGCAGCTCTTCGCCGACGCCGGTGTGCACATCCCGACGCAGCAGGACTGGCAGGAGCTCAAGGCCTCCATCCAGGAGCACGGCATCTACAACCAGAACCTGCAGGCGGTGCCGCCGACCGGCTCGATCTCGTACATCAACAACTCGACGGCGTCGATCCACCCGATCGCCTCGAAGATCGAGATCCGCAAGGAGGGCAAGCTCGGGCGCGTCTACTACCCGGCGGCGTTCATGACGAACGACAACCTGGAGTACTACCAGGACGCGTACGAGATCGGCTACGAGAAGGTCATCGACACCTACGCCGCGGCGACGCAGCACGTCGACCAGGGCCTCTCGCTCACCCTGTTCTTCAAGGACACGGCGACGACCCGCGACATCAACCGCGCGCAGATCTACGCGTGGAAGAAGGGCATCAAGACGATCTACTACATCCGCCTCCGCCAGCTCGCGCTGGAGGGCACGGACATGACGGAGTGCGTCAGCTGCATGCTCTGACGCCGGTCGAGTAGCGAAGCGCATCGAGACCCATCAGCCACGCGGCATCCGCCCATTTCTTGAAGGAACAGCAATGACCCTCACCGATCCGGTCAACTCGGCCAGCAACGACCCGGCGCACGTCGGCGGCAAGCTGAAGCTCGTCGACCACGTCAACGCGATCAACTGGAACCGCATCCAGGACGACAAGGACCTCGAGGTCTGGAACCGCCTGGTGAACAACTTCTGGCTGCCCGAGAAGGTGCCGCTGTCGAACGACATCCAGTCGTGGAACACGCTGACGCCCGAGGAGCAGACCCTCACGATGCGCGTGTTCACCGGTCTCACCCTGCTCGACACGATCCAGGGCACGGTCGGCGCGGTCTCGCTCATCCCCGATGCGATCACCCCCCACGAGGAGGCCGTCTACACGAACATCGCGTTCATGGAGTCGGTGCACGCCAAGAGCTACTCGTCGATCTTCTCGACGCTCTGCTCGACGAAGGAGATCGACGATGCCTTCCGCTGGTCGGTCGAGAACGAGAACCTTCAGAAGAAGGCCGCGATCGTCATGGAGTACTACCAGGGCGACTCGCCGCTGAAGCGCAAGGTCGCTTCGACGCTGCTCGAGAGCTTCCTGTTCTACTCGGGCTTCTACCTGCCCATGTACTGGTCGAGCCGGGCGAAGCTCACCAACACGGCCGACCTGATCCGCCTCATCATCCGCGACGAGGCCGTGCACGGGTACTACATCGGCTACAAGTTCCAGAAGGGCCTCGAGCGCATCTCGCAGGCCGAGCGCGACGAGCTGAAGGACTACACCTTCTCGCTGCTCTACGAGCTCTACGACAACGAGGTGCAGTACACGCAGGACCTCTACGACGGCGTCGGCCTGACGGAGGACGTCAAGAAGTTCCTGCATTACAACGCGAACAAGGCCCTCATGAACCTCGGCTACGAGCCGATGTTCCCCAAGCAGGTCACCGACGTGAACCCGGCGATCCTGTCGGCGCTCTCGCCGAACGCCGACGAGAACCACGACTTCTTCTCGGGGTCGGGCTCGTCGTACGTCATCGGCAAGGCCGTGGTCACCGAAGACGAGGACTGGGACTTCTAGGTCCTGCGGCCTTCCGACGTGAGGGGTGGATGCCACGTGGCATCCACCCCTCATCGTCTGTGGGCACGCGGAGCGATCACACTTCGCCGGACGGGCGGATCGCCACTCAACCGTCGGTCGTGCCGCCGGCATCCGAGGGACGCCCCGGGTGCTCGAGCTGCGCCGTGACCGCGCGGTCGACGTTGCCGTGGATCCGGTCGGGGCCGAGGCGCTCCAGCACGCCGTCCCGCGCGAGCGTGGCGCGCACGACCTGCTTCACCCTGGCGAGGCGGAGGGTGACCTCGGAGTCCTTCGCGAGCTCAACGATGTCGCTGAACTTCGCGCATCCCTGCGAGTCGATGAAGTTGATGCCGCCGCAGTCGAGGACGATCCCGGTGAGGTCGGGCGTCGAGTGGATGATCTCGCGGATGCGGTCTTCCAGGGCGTCGGAGGTCGCGAAGAACAGGCCGCCGTCCATGCGGATCACGACGACCCCGGGCACACGCTCGTCGGCCGGGTGCTCGCTCACGTCTCGGAACACCTGGGTGCCCGGCTCCCGCGCGAGGGTCGCGATGTTCGGGTGCGTGGCGACGCCGATGAGCCAGACGATCGACAGCCCGATGCCGATCATGACCCCGGCGAGGACGCCGAACGCCAGCGTGCCGACGATGGCGGCGACGGCGATCCAGAAGTCGAACGGCTGGACCCGGAGGAGTCGGCGCATCTCGGGAAGGTTGATCATGCCCATCACGACCGCCTCGATGATGAGCGCGGCGAGGACGGGCTTGGGCAGGCCGGAGAAGAGCGGCGCCAGGATCAGCAGCGTCAGGAGCACGGTGACGCCCGACGTGATCGACGCCAGCCCGGTGCGTGCGCCTGAGTGGTCGTTGAGCGAGCTCGCGGACAGGCTCGTCGAGACCGGCATGCCCTGGAAGAAACCTGCCCCGGCGTTGGCCATGCCCTGCGCGATCGACTCCTGGTCGATGTCGACCTGGTAGCGGTGCTTGGCGGCGAACATCCTCGCGTCGCCGGCGGTCTGCGAGAAGCCGATCAGCACGAGCGCGACCGCCGCGATCCCCACCGTCGCCGCGTTGTCCCACATCAGGCCGAGGTCGGGGAGGGTGAACGCCGGCAGCCCCCGCGGCACGTCGCCGACGAGCGCGACCCCGCGCTCGCCGAGATCGAGGAGCCACGAGGCCAGCAGGCCGCCGACCACGAGCACCAGCGCGCCGGGCAGGCGGGGCGCGACCCGGCCGACGCC
The DNA here is from genome assembly GCF_042884595.1 of Agromyces sp. NPDC058126. Classification (NCBI taxonomy): domain Bacteria; kingdom Bacillati; phylum Actinomycetota; class Actinomycetes; order Micrococcales; family Microbacteriaceae; genus Agromyces; species Agromyces sp. NPDC058126. The sequence continues at coordinate 163,862 of NZ_JBHVTS010000001.1, forward strand.
GAAGACCACGACGAGCGACACGGCGCCGACGATGAGCGTGGTCGGGTGCGTCTCGCCGAGGGTGCCGAACCACGACCACAGCTCCTGGAGCGCGTTCGAGCCGTCTGCCTCGGTGCCGGTGAGCTTCGGGAGCTCGGAGATGACCACGTCGACGGCGGCGCCGAACAGGAAGCCGGTCACGACCGCCCGTGAGAGGAACTGCGCGATCCAGCCCATCCTGAGCACGAACAGGAGCAGGAAGAGCACCCCGGAGGCGAGGGTGATGCCCGCCACGAACGACGCGATGTCCGCCTCGTCGGTGAGCCCCGTCGCGATCACGGCGCTGGCGGCCACAGCGGCGAGCGCTGAGCTCGGACCCATGGAGATCTGGCGACTCGTGCCGAAGATCCCGTAGAGGAGCGCGCCCGCCGCTGCCGCGTAGAGCCCGTTCTGCAGCGGGATGCCGGCGATGCCCGCGTAGCCGAGGTTCTTCGGCACGATCAACGCCGCGACCGTCACTCCGGCGATCAGGTCGCCGCGAAGCCAGCGGCGATCGTAGCCGCGGATCCAGCCCGCGATCGGAACCAGTCCGGCGGCCCTGCGCGGCCGGTTGATGTCGCCAGTGCTCGCCATGCGACCCTCCCCGTTCGACGAAGTCTGGCATACGCGCGTCGCCGCAGGCGAGGGTCGGATTCCCCGTGGCGGTCAGGCTCCGCCCATGGCCTCGCGAGCCGCTCTGCGGAGCGCCCGCGACGGATCGTCGGCCCAGCGGGCGAGCACGCCGTCGGCCCGGCGACGGGAGCCGGCGCCGAGCCCGCCGATGAGCGGTCGCAGCACGTCGGCGATCAGCGGCTCGATGAGGGCGTCGACGGATGCCTCGCGCAGGAACCCCTCGATGCGGGTGAGGTCGCCGTTGCCGAGCATCCGCACGTTGCGCTGCAGCAGCACGACGGCGGCGAGGCGCCGCTCGAAGACCGGCACCGACCAGAGCTCCGAGGCGAGCGCGGTGATCGCATCGTGGTCGAGCCCGCGGTAGCGGTTGCCCACGTCGCGGATCGTGCCGCGCACCGCGCCGACCGAGGCGCCGTAGGAGTCGAGCCCGAGCTGCTCGCGCACGTCGTCGGCACGGTACTCGTCGCCCTCGTACCGCAGCGTGCGGTCGACGAAGTCGGCGGGTTCGGTCACGCTCCCATTCTCGGCGCCCGGCGGCGTTGCGCGCGCCTCTTGTCCACGCCCTCCGCCCGGTGGTAGGAACAGCGCATGGGGGAAACGGTGGATGTCGCCGGCTCCGCCGCGACGGCTGCGGCCAAGCGGGCGGCGCTCGCCGCGCTGATCGCGACGTGCGTGTCGGCGCTGGTGGTCAATGCGAACACGTCGGCGGTGTCGATCCTGATCCCGGCGATCTCGGCCGACACGGGAACGCCGACCGACACGCTGCAATGGGCGGTGACCGGGTACTCGCTCGTGGGCGCAGCCGTGATCGTCACGTCGGGTTCGCTCGGCGACGTCTTCGGCAGGCGTCGCATCTTCTTCTGGGGCCTCGTGCTCTTCATCGCGTCGTGCGTGCTCATCGCCCTGTCGCAGGAAGGCGTCGGCGTCATCGCGGGCCGATGCATCCAGGGCGCGGCGGGAGCGACGATCCTCGCGTGCGGCATGAGCCTCCTCTCGGCGGCGAACACCGGCAAGGAGCAGTTGCGCGCGGTCACGCTGTGGGGCGCGGCATCCGCGGTGGGCGCGGCGGCGGGCCCGCTCGTGGGCGGTTTGCTCGCTTCGACGCTCGGCTGGCAGGGCCTGTTCTGGATCGACGCCGCGATCGCCGCGGTGTGCATCCCGATCACCCTCATCGGCGTGAAGGAGTCCTCGGACCCGACGAAGCCGCGCTCGATCGACCTCGTCGGTTCCGTGCTCATCGCCGCGACACTGGCGCCCCTCATCTTCGCGCTCACGAACGGCACCGCGTGGGGTTGGCTCTCCTGGCAGACGATCGGATGCTTCGCCATCACCGTCGCCGCAGCCATCGGGTTCGTGGTCGTCGAACGCCGCGTCGCCGCACCGCTGCTCGACCTGAAGCTGCTGCGCAACGCGGTGCTCGTGGGCGCGACGCTCTCGATCCTGCTCGGCTCGGGGACCGTGAACGGCATCATGTACGTCGTCAGCCTCTACTTCCAGAACCCGGCTGCACTGCAGATGGACGCCTTCCAGGCGGGGCTCGCGACGCTGCCCGTCGCGGCCGCGGCCGTCGTGCTCTCACCGCTCATCACGCCGATCGTGGGTCGCATCGGCGTTCGCGTGACGATCGTGCTCGGCTTCGTGATCATGTCGGCCTCGTTCGCGGTGCTCGCGTTCGTCACCGATTCCTGGGGGTACGGCATGTTCGTGCTGCCGCTCGTCGGCGTCGCTGCGGGCATGAGCCTGCAGAACGGCCCGTGCTCGTCGCTGTCGACCTCGAGCGTCGAGCCGCGCGAGGTCGGGGCGGCATCGGGCGTGTCGAACATGGCGCGCTACGTGGGCGCGGCGGTGATGACGGCGATCGTCGCGTCGGTCTACAGCGGGGTCAACGCCCGACAGCTCGCCGACGGTGCCTCGGACTCCGCGGCCCTCGCGCAGGCGTTCTCGTGGTCGTCGATCTCGATGGGCATCTGGTGCGTGCTCGGCATCGGGCTCGTCTTCCTCGTCGCGCGTCGCGTGCGCCGGAACTCGGGTCAGTTCGAGGCCGTGGCGGCCGCGGCGTCGTTCTCGCACACGATCGTGCCGCCCGAGCCGGTCGCGGCGGAGACGACGAGCGGCGACCCGCGCTGACCGTCACGGTCGTCGCGAGCCGCCGCTGCGGCATCCGCTACTTGTCGTTCGACGTGCCCTCTGCAGCGTCGAGGAGCGCGCGGTCCTCGGCGAGCAGTGCGTCGGCGCCCTCGTCGCCCTCGGCGATGACCTCGTCCTCCTCGAGCGACATGCGCAGCTTCCGCCGGAAGAACCGCGTCATCACGAGGAGCGAGACGAGGCCGACGGCGAGCCAGATGAGGCCGTACATCATCGCCTCGCCGCTGAGGTTCACCCAGAGCAGCACGGTGAGCACGACGCCGATGACGGGCAGCAGGATGTTGCGCACGATCTGCCCCGCGGTCTTCACCTCGCGGCGGCGCACCGCGAAGTGCAGGATCACCGTGACGTTCACGACCGTGAACGCGATGAGCGCACCGAAGTTGATGAGCGAGAAGACGAAGTCGAGGTCGGCGACCGCGGCGAAGAGCGAGACGACGCCGACGAACACGATCGCGACCGCCGGAGTCTGGAACCGCGGGTGCACGTACGACATCCGGCGCCCGATCGGGCCCGAGCTGTTGCGGCCCATGACGTAGAGCATGCGCGAGACGCTCGCGTGCGAGGCGAGGCTCGACGCGGCGACCGCCGCGACGGCCGCGGCGACGAACAGGACCTGGAAGAGCATGCCGCCGACCGAGAACGCGAGCTCGGGGAGCGCGGTGCCCTCGGTGAGCCCCTCGACGCTGGGGAAGAGCGACTGGGCGAACCACCCGGCGACGAAGAACAGCGCCCCGCCGATCAGCAGCGAGAGCACGATCGCCTTCGGCACGGTGTTCGCGTCCTTCGCCTCCTCGGTGTACATCGTGATCGCATCGAACCCGATGAACGAGAAGCAGACGATCGTGGCCGCACTGATGACCGTCGCGATCTGCACGTTCGCGTGGTACAGCGGTTCGATGCTGAGCGGCGTGCCATTGCCGGCACCCGCGTTGAGCGCACCCCACGCGAGGCCGATGAACACGACGATGAGCACGACCTGGAAGATGAGGAGCGTGGCGTTCACGCGCGAGGTCGAAGTGATGCTCCACAGGTTCAGGAGCGTGATGAGGGCGACGTAGCCGCCGACCCACACCCAGCCCGAGATGTCGGGGAAGAACGCCTCGAAGTACTGGCGCAGCAGCAGTGCGTTCACGAGCGGCAGCAGCAGGTAGTCGAGCAGTGCCGTCCAGCCGACGAGGAAGCCGAAGTTCGGGTGGATCGTCTCGGAGGCGTAGGTGTAGGCGGAGCCCGCCGACGGGTAGACGCGGGTCATCCGGCCGTAGCTGATCGCGGTGAAGAGCATGACGACGAGCGCGAAGAGGTAGGCGAGCGGCACCACGCCGCCGCTCTCGTCCGAGACGTAGCCGAAGGTGTCGAACACCGTCATGGGCGTCATGTAGCCGAGGCCGAGGCCGACGATGGCCCAGAGTCCGAGCGAGCGCCGGAGCTTCGTGGGGTGGGCTGCGAGAGCGGGGGAGGTCATGCGTGGTTCCTGTCGTCGCCATTGATCGAGCGGACAGACACTACGCTACGCCGACGGAGGGCCGGCCTGCCGCTTCGGCCAATTCACGAGACACGATTGGACATGATGTCCAGCGGGCGTCCAAGCGGGGTGTGAGCGTGGAACGCGGCGCACGGAACGAGCCGACGCGCTACGTCGACCTCGTCGAGCTCTCGCGCACGATCAGCTTCGGCTCGATCAGGACGCGTTCGATGACCGCGGTCGCCCCGGCGTCCGTCTGACGGCGGATCAGGTCGACGGCGCGACGGCCGAAGGTCTCGCGCGGCCGGCGCACCGAACTCAGCGGCACGGCCGATGCGGCGACGAAGTCGACATCGTCATAGCCCACCACGGCGATGTCCTGCGGGATCCGGATGTCGCTCGCGCGCGCGAAGGCCTCGATCACGCCGATGGCGAGCGAGTCGTTGGCGGCGAAGATCCCGTCGGGCCGATCGGCGGGCGCACGCGCCGCGATCTCGCGGCCCACGGTGAGGCCCGATTGCACAGAGCGGTCCGCGGTCGGGACGACCTCGAGGCTCACTCCTGACGCCGCGCCGATCGTCGCCGTCGCGCCGCGCAGACGCTCGGCGATCTGGTAGGTGCGCGTCTCACCGCCGATGAACGCGATGCGGCGGCATCCCTGTTCGATCAGATGCTCGACCGCCTGGCACGCCCCGGTGAAGTCGTGGATCGAGCACGACGAGAATCGCCCGTTGGCCGGATAGGCGTCCATCAGCACGGTCGGGATGCCCGTGCTGTGGAGGAGCTCGAGGTCCTCGGCCGGCGTGATTCCCGAGGCGAGGATCACGCCGTACACCCGTTGCTGCACCAGCATTCGGATGTACTCGCTCTCGCGCTGCGGGTCGCCTCCGGCGCTCACGATCGACAGGAACAGATCCTCCTCGGTCGCCCGCCGCTCCATGGCTTCGGCCACCTCGCCGAAGAACGGGTTGTTCAGTTCGAGGGCGACGAACCCGAGCACCCGGCTGCGACCGGATTTGAGCTGGCGTGCTGCCTCGTTGCGCGTGTAGCCGAGTGCGTCGATCGCGTCGACGATCCTGCTCTGCGTCGCGGGGGCCACTCGCTCGGGCGTGTTGAGGAACTTCGACACGGTGCCCAGGGACACGGCGGCCCTGGCGGCCACGTCTTTCATGCTGACCACATCGAACCCCTTCCGTGACGGCGACGATCAGGCGCTCATCTGCATGTTAGGGCGGACGGAATGGGACTCGGACGCTATAACGTTTCATCGAAACGTGCCGGAATCTCGGCGCGATGGCGGCTTCAGCGGCCGACAGTAGGTCGGCGTGGGGCTTGACAGCGGCAAAGTGGAGCCCACATAGTGACTGTAACGTTTCACTTCTGGCGCGACCGTCTTGCGAGGCGCGCCGAGGGCTCGATGGAGAGAAGTTCGATGACGAACGACAGGAGTGCGGTTATGACGTGGCATGAGCAGGTATCCCCTCGATCATCGGCGCGGCGCCGGCTGCCCGGGCGATGGCGCCTGATCGCGGTGGCGGTGGCGGCGGCGATCATGGGCAGCGTGCTCACCCCGCTCGCGGCGGCCGCGGCCGAGACGCCGCACTGGACCTTCGGCACGGCCGGTGACCTGCAGGGCTGGAGTGCCGGAACGAGCACGGCGACCGTCGCAGCGACCGAGGCCGGCCTCGAGGTCCAGATCACGGGAGGCGACCCGTGGGTCATGTCGGGCAAGTTCGCCCTGGACGCGACGACGGCGAACACCGTGCACATCACCGCCCAGAACGAGACCGAGAACACGGGTGGCAAGATCTACTGGTCGACCGTCGCCCAGCCCACCTTCGCGGAGGAGCGCAGCGCGACCTTCGACATGCGGGAGAGCGAGACCGCTCCGGGGGAGTACGTCGTCGACCTGCGCGGCGTGCCGGTGTGGACCGGCACGATCGAGCGACTTCGCATCGACCCCGGCGAGAACGCGAGCGACATGGGCCGGGTCGTCATCACCGACGTCGGCTTCTCGTTCAACTCCGAGCCGTTGCCGGAGCCCGAACCCGACCCCGCGGACCGCGAGCCCGTCGAGCACATCGGCTCGGTCGAGCCCGTCAGCGCGACCGCGGACGAGATCCGCGTCACGGGCACGGCCCCCGCGGCGACATCCGCGACGACGCTGACGTTGTACGAGCTCGACGGCTGGGAGTACGAGCCCGACTTCGCTGACGGCATCGAGCTCGGGACGGTCGACGGCGGCGGATCGTTCGACTTCCGGGTGAGCCGCATGGACGGCGAGCGCGACCGGATCTCCTCGAAGTTCCTGGTCGTCGCGGATGCCGGTGGAACGCCCTCGTTCATCGACTCGGCCCGCTACGTGACGGTGCGCGACTTCCCCTCCGACAACGACTTCGCGTTCCCGGCGCCGGCGACCAAGAAGGGCTTGCAGGTGCAGCTGACCGACGACGCGGACGAGCTCGGCGTCGGACACGCGGCCATCAACATCGCGCTCGACCGAACCATCCAGACGACCGCCGCCGACGATGCGATCGAGTTCGAGTACGACGGCGAGACCTACTACTTCGACCGGGCGTACATGGCCGAGATGGATCAGACGATCAAGCCGTTGTCCGACAACGGGATGGTCGTCAACGCGATCCTGATCGCCTACGACGACAAGGGGTCGAACCCCGGTGCCGCGGATCTGATCATCCATCCCGACGCTGCTCGTCGCGCCTCCGGCGCGGTCGTCTACGCGTTCAACACGGTTGACGAGAACTCGCGCTACTTCCGAGCGACGATGGCGTTCCTCGCCGATCGGTACAGCCGCGAGGACCAGGCGCACGGCCGCGTCGTCGGCTGGATCGTCGGCAACGAGGTGAACTCCGGCTGGGTCTGGCAGAACATGGGCGAGCGGAGCCTGAACCGCTTCGTCGACGACTACGAGCGCGCCGTGCGCTGGGTCGACACGGCCGTCCGCAACGAGTACGCCGGGGGGCGCACCTACATCTCGCTCGATCACCTGTGGACGATGGCGCTGAGCACGACCGCGCCCAAGCGCTACTACAAGGGACGGGACGTGCTCGATCGGATGAACGCGGTCGCCGACGAGGGCGGGCAGTTCGGCTGGGACATCGCGTACCACCCCTACCCCGAGAACCTGTTCAATCCGGCGACGTGGAACGACCAGACTGCGCTCGACTCGATCGACAGCCCGCGCATCACGTTCAAGAACCTGCACATCCTGGGCCAGTACCTGCAGCGCGACGAGCTGATGTACCAGGGCGCGCAGCGTCGGATCATCCTGTCGGAGCAGGGCTTCCACGCCCCGGGCAACGACGCGGTCAACGCCGATCTGCAGGCCGCGGGGTACGCGTACGCCTACTACCGGGCCGTCACCACGCCGGGGATCGACTCGTTCATCCTCCATCGTCACGTCGACCACAAGCAGGAGGGCGGGCTGCGGCTCGGCCTGTGGACCTGGGACGACGCGCGGCCGGAGCCGTCGTCGCCCGACAAGATGCGTCGCATCTACGACGTGTTCAAGTACATCGACACCCCCGAGTCCCGCGCGCACACCGAGTTCGCGCTGCCGATCATCGGCGTCGACTCGTGGGAGGAGCTCTTCCCCGAACTCGACATCGAGGGGCAGGGCGTCCGGCCGCTTCCGGTGCCGTCTCCGGTCGAGCTGCGCGAGGAAACGGTCGATCCCGAGATCGCGATCGGCGCGGACCAGTGGATCGCTGGTGAGAACGTCGCGTCGGTGGCGGAGGCCGCCGAAGCGGTGACGGCGACGTTCGACACGCTCGACAAGCAGTGGCGTGGCGTGACCTTCCAGTCGTCGGATCCGGTCGATGCCTCCGACTCCGGGTTCCTGCAGGTGCGCCTCAACGTGCCCGGAACCGATCCGGCCGCCCAGCGGGTGGCGAAGATCAAGGCGTACTCCGGCGTCGAGGTGGCCGAGGGCGTCGTCGCGCTCGACGGTGCCGACAGCATCCTCACCCTCGACCTTCGCGGCTGGGACGCTCGTTCGCGCATCGACCGCGTCAAGGTCTGGGTGCGCGGTGAGTCGAACGCCGATTGGGAAGGCGAGTTCTCGGCGTCGGATGCTGGGTTCACGAACACGCCGGGCGAGCCCGGCGCCGCCAACCTCGCGATCTCGGCGACGGCCGAAGAGGTCGCCGAGGGCGAGAAGGTCACGTTCACGGTCGCGAACCGCGGCGGTACGAGCGTGTCGGGTGCGCTGAGTGCGCTCGACAGCGGCTCGGTGACGCTGACCGAGGGCGAGCTGCCGCTCGGTGACCTCGCGTCGATGGCGACGACGACTACCGAGGGCACGATCGCGGGCGTCGCGGACGGCGACGTGGTCGACCTGGAGTTCGACGGTCGCGAGTACGCGGTCACCGTGGGCGTGGCCGAGCCCGGCCCTGAGACCGGCGTGCCGGACGGGACGCGGCTGCTGTACGACTTCGAGGAGGACGTGCAGGGCTGGAAGGCGGGATCGAACACGGCAGCGGTCAGTGCCGCGTCGTCCTCGGCGAACCAGCCGGGGACCCCGCGGTTGGGCGGGTCGATGCTCGCGGTCGTGACCAACGGCGTCGCGGCCGACAAGTGGCGTTCCGCGTACGTCGACCTCGTCGAGCCGATCCCGGCGTCGGAGGGCGACGCGATCCTCGTGTCGCTCAACGCCTACGGGGGCCTGGGGACTGCTCACGAGGCGCGCATCTCGCTGACCACAACGAGTGGCGAGTACGAGCACGTCGAGACCGTGAAGCCCGACAGCTGGAACGATCTGCGGATGCCGTTGGACGGAGTCGAGGGCGACCTCACGCGCCTGACCGTCTCGTTCCGGGCCACCGGGTCGAGCACGCCGTGGGCGCCGCAGTTCCAGGTCGATCGGGTGGCGATGGAGCTCGCGGAGGACACCACGCCGCCGGTGATCACCGGGATGCCCGAGGGCATCGTGAACGCCGACGACGGCCTCGAACTCGAGATCCTGGCCGAGGACGCCGAGAGCGGCATCGGTTCGCTGAGCGTGACCCTCGACGGTCAGCCGATCGAGCCGAAGGGCTTCGTCGACCTCAGCGGGCTCTCGGGCGAGCACGTCATCGCCGCGACCGCCGTGAACGGCGCGGGCCTGTCGGCCGAAGCGTCGAGCACGCTGCTCGTCGTGCCCTCGGACGGCGCGACCAGCGCACCGGGAATGGGCTCCCTCGCGAACACCAGCGGCTGGAAGACGGGGCAGCACGACGGCACGTACGACATCCGCTTCCACCTGTGGTGGGGTACGCCTGGGAGCGTGCTGCGACTCTTCGAGAACGGAGCCGTGGTCGAGACGCGTGTGCTCACAGCGGTGCCGGGGGCGACATCGCAGCACGTCTCGATTCCGTTCGCCGGCAAGCCCGACGGGACGTACGAGTACCGGGCCCAGCTGATCAACTCACGCGGGGCGACGTTCAGCACGACCACCACCGTCAAGGTCACGTCGGCCACCCCGGGGGTACCCGTGGTGAGCCACGACAACCGGGACGGAGACGGCGACTTCACGGTCACCGCGAACATGTGGTGGGGCACCAACGCCGACGCCTACACGTTCACGCTGGACGGACAGCTCATCGGCGAGGGCTCGCTCGTGCCCGCCTCGCCCGCTGCGCAGAAGGCCAGCGTGCACGTGACCGGCGTCGCACCCGGTGAGCACACGCTCGTCGCCACGTTCCGGAACCCGAGCGGGGCGACGGAGTCGAAGCCGGTGGAGGTGACGGTCGACGAGTGAGCACCCATCCGGGGGGCGGCGGCACGCCGTCCCCCGGACGAGCGCTCGGTCGGGGGCGGCGCTGCGCCGGCCAGCGCCGGAGGATCACCCCATCTCGGGCGGCGGCAGCTCGCCGGTGTAGGTGCCGTAGGTGCGGTCGGCGGCACCCATCGCGACGTCCGCGTCGACCCCGTCGAGCTGCTGCGCCGCGGCCCAGGCGTCGGCCGAGCGTCGCATGAACGACTTGCCCTCGTCGGTGACGACCCAGGCAGCGGCCTCCTCGGGGGCGATCCCCTCGTCGCCTCCGCCGAAGTGGAGGGCGAGGCCGAGCAGGCCCTGGTCCCACCCGATGCCGGTCGCCGAGGGGCCGAACTGCTCCCACATGCCCTCGGGCAGGCTCGCCGCCGACGCGATGTTCTCGAGCTCCAGGCGAGTGGACGAGGCATCCACTTCGGTGAGGCGGATGCTCACGAGCGCCGGTTCGCCGGCGCCCATGCCCCAGGTGATCGTGTAGCCGGCCGTGCCGCCGTTCGGCGGGTCGCAGCGGCGGATCTCGCCGCCGGCGTTGCCCTCGAGCTGGTAGCGGCCGCCGAGCCGGAGGTCGCCCGAGACCGGCAGGAACCAGCGCGGGATCCGTTCGGCCGAGGTCACGGCGTCCCACACGTCGTCGATGGGGGAGGGGTAGGTCTGCGCGAGCTGCTGCACGTACGACAGCGCTCCGTCGACCTCCTTCGTCTCGATGCTGCGCGAGACCGCGTCGATCTGCGCGTTCACGTCAACCATGTCGGTGCTCCTTCGTTCACTCGTCGTGCGGATCGCTTCGAGCGTCGTCCGCGGGTTCGTCGTGCGGTCGAGCCGGCGGGGATGCCGCGGCCGCCCGTTCTTCGTCCGCCTTGCGTTGCGCCAGCCGGCCGCGCGCGAGCTCGGTGCCGAGGGCGTCGAGCTTCGGCTGCCAGAACCGGCGGAACGTGTCGAACCAGGCGTCGGCCTGCGCCAGCGGTTCGGGGTCGACCGCGTACAGCCGCCGCGCCCCGTCGGGGCGCACGGTCACGAAGCCCGACTCGCGCAGCACCCGCAGGTGCTGCGAGACCGCGGGCTGCGAGATGCCGAACTCGGCCTGGATGACTCGGCCGACGTCGCCGGCGGGCGCTTCGCCGTCGGCGATCAGCTCGAGGATGCGGCGTCGCACCGGATCTCCGAGGACATCGAGCGCGTGCATGCGAACATGATTGCATCGTGGCTTATATAAGTCAATGATTAATGGACGCTCGAGCCCGGTGCCCCGCACGCGCGTAGCATTGACGGTGTCATGAGCAGCATGGTGCATGCGCGGATCGTGACGATCTCACTGGCGGCGCTGGCCGCAGCGATGTTCGCCGGGTGCACCGGTGCGTCGCAGCCGGCCCAGCAGAGCGGGCTCCCCGAGGGGAGCGACGCCGTCGAGCTCGACCCCGCGCAGTTCACGACCGACATCGACAACCCGTACTGGCCGATGGAGCCCGGCACTCGCTGGACCTATCACGAGACCGACCCCGACGGCGATCTGACCGTCGAGGTGACGGTCACCTCGGAGACGCGCGAGATCGCGAACGGCATCGAGGCGCGCGTCGTGCGCGACACCGTGCGCCGCGGCGACGAACTCGTCGAGGACACCTTCGACTGGTACGCGCAGGACGAGGCCGGCGCGATCTGGTACTTGGGCGAGGACACGGCCGAGTTCGAGGACGGCGAGATCGTCTCGACGGAGGGGAGCTTCGAGGCCGGTGTCGACGGTGCGCTTCCCGGCATCATCATGCCCGCCGACCCTCGCCCGGGCATGGAGTACCGGCAGGAGTACCTCGCCGGCGAAGCGGAGGACCAGGGTGCGGTGCTCGGCACGGAGGAACTCGTCGAAGTGCCGTACGGGGCGTTCACCGGCGCGCTGCTGACCCGAGACACGACCCCGCTCGAACCCGACGTCGAGGAGCTCAAGTTCTACGCACGCGACGTCGGGCCGGTGCTGACGGTGACCGTCTCGGGCGGCACCGGCCGTGAAGAGCTCGTCTCGGTGACGACGGTGCCCGACGGCACCGCGACGGGGCCGCTCGGATCGCCCGACTGACCGGAGCCCATGTCGGCGGCACCCGATAGCGTCCGGCCATGAGCGCAACGGATTTCGACTTCCTCCTCGGTGACTGGTCGGTGCATCACCGGCGGCTGACCGATTCACTCGATCCCGACTGCACGACCTGGGTCGAGTTCGAGAGCATCGCCGGGGTCGAGAGCATCCTCGGCGGCCTCGGCAATGCCGACCAGACTCGCGGCACGCTCGCCGACGGCACGGCGTTCGACGGCTACTCGCTGCGCCTCTACTCGCCCGAGACCGACGAGTGGGCGATCTGGTGGGCATCGACCTCGCGCCCCGGAGTGCTCGACGACCCGGTGCGCGGCCGATTCGTCGACGGTGTCGGCACCTTCATCGGCCCTGCGGAGTACCGGGGCATCGCATTCCTCGCTCGATTCCGCTGGCTCGACACCGACGGCCCGAACCCCGTCTGGGAGCAGGACTTCTCGTTCGACGAGGGGGTCAGCTGGGCGCCGGTCAACTGGCGGATGGTGCACACGCGGCGAGAGCCGGCCTAGGGCCGAGGATCGGCCTCAGCCCGCGACGGACTCCTTCGGCGGGTTGAACATGAACTCGAAGCGGATGCCGTTGTCGTCTTCGATGAATGCCGCGTAGTAGCGGTCGTTGAAGCGCGGGTACAGCTTCGGGTCGCGCACCGAGGTCCAGCCCGCCTCGACCGCGATCGCGTGCAGCCGGTCGACCTCGTCGCGCGAGTCGACGGGGAAGGCGAGGTGCTGCCAGCCGATGCGGCCGTGGCGGTGGGGGCCTGTTCCGGGCTCGCGGGCCGGGAAGAGGATCAGCTCCTCCTCGCCGAGGTTCCAGGAGACGCTGTCGTCGGCGTCGTTGCGGGTGCAGCCGAGCGCCTGCATCACGGGGTCGAACTGGGAGATCGAGCGGGGCAGGTCCTCGACGCTGAGCCCGAGGTGGTCGAAAAGCGGCATCCGGTCATCCTCGCGTGCGATTTCGAGGCCCGTCAAGTCGGATGCGAGAAGGGCCGGATGTCGACGACATCCGGCCCTTCGTCGCGGAAGGCGACCCGCTCAGATCGCGGCCGTGACCGCGAACTCGACGAAGTAGTCGGGGGTGGCGAGCTTCGCCTCGACCGTGGCGCGGGCGGGCGGGTTCGCGCCGTCGACCCAGGCGTCCCAGACCGAGTTCATGTCGGCGAAGCTCGCGATGTCGGCGAGGTAGATGGTGACGCTCAAGAGCTTCGACTTGTCGCTGCCGACGCTCGCGAGCAGCTCGTCGACGCGCTGCAGCGCAGCCTGGCTCTGCTCGACGACGGTGGCGCCCTCGGCCACCTGGCCGGCGAGGTAGACGGTGTCGCCGTGGACGACGGCCTGGCTCATGCGGGGGCCGGGCTGGATGCGCTGAATGCTCACGTGAGTCTCCTGGTTGCGATCGGGGATGGACGTCAGGCTATCGGCCCGCGCTCGAGGTCGAGGATGCCTTGAGGTCGGCGACCCTCGCCATCGGCGCCCGCTCGGGCCAAGCTTGAGTGCATGACGATCTCAGAGGCCGATCTCGCCCATCTCCGTCGTGCGGTCGAGCTCGCGCGTGAGGCGCTCGCTGGCGGCGACGGCCCGTTCGGCTCGGTGCTCGTCGACGCGGCGGGCGTCGAGCGGTTCGCCGACCGCAACCGTGAGGAGACCACCGGCGATCCGACGCGGCATCCCGAGTTCGAGATCGCACGCTGGTCGGCGGTGCACCTCACCGCCGACGAGCGTGCGGCGGCGACGGTGTACACCTCGGGGGAGCACTGCCCGATGTGCTCGGCGGCGCACGCCTGGGTCGGGCTCGGCCGTATCGTGTACGTGGCCTCGGCCGAGCAGATCGCCGGGTGGCGCCGTGAGCTCGGCGCCCCCGCCTCACCGGTCGCGGCACTGCCGATCACTGCCGTTGCGCCCGGCCTGCCCGTCGAAGGGCCGGTCGACGAGCTCGTCGCCGAGGTGCGGGTGCTCGTGGAGCGCGCGGTCCGCTCCGCCGAGTGACGGAGCGGACTGCAGGAGCATCCCGTCGCTGCCCGTCTACTCGACGAGCTTGCCCGCCACCGAGACCTCCTCGCGCATGAGGGCGGCGATCTCGTCGGGGATCGGCGGGATCGCTTCGCGGGTCACCCCGGTCGCGGGCGACCAGACGAGGTTCACCTGCAGCGAGGCATCCGTCTCGGGGTAGTCGCTGCGGTTGTGGCAGCCGCGGGTCTCGCGGCGCTCGAGCGCCGCCTCGAGCGTCGCGCGGGCCGCCAGCGCCGCCGACCTGAGGTCGAAGGCGTGCGCGAGGTCCTGGTAGCCGGCGATGTCGGGGTGCACGCCGAGGTCGGCCATGCGTGCCTCGATCGCGTCGAGCTCGGCGAGCCCGGCGGTGAGGCCCTGCTCGTCGCGCACGACACCGGCGTGCTCGGTCATCGTGTCGCGGATGGCCCGCTGGAGGGCGCGCACGTTCTCGGTGCCGTCGGCGGTGAGCAGCGCGTCGATCTCGTCGCGCGCGATGGCGACCGCGGCGGCCGAGCGGCGCTGCGCCGGGAGGGCGCGCGAGTAGGCGGCCGCGGCCTCGCCGACGATGCGCCCGAAGACGAGCAGCTCGATGAGCGAGTTGCCGCCGAGGCGGTTCGCGCCGTGCAGTCCGCTGGATGCCTCGCCGATGGCGTAGAGCCCGGGCACGTCGGTGCCGTGGTCCTCGGGGCGCACCCAGACGCCGCCCATCGAGTAGTGCGCGGTCGGCGCGATCTCGATCGGCTGCTTCGTGATGTCGAGCATCTGCAGCTCGAGCATGGTCTGGTACACGCGGGGGAGGCGCTGCATGATCGTCTCGCGGGGCAGGTGCGAGACATCCAGCCAGACACCGCCGTTGGCGGTTCCGCGCCCCTCCTTGATCTCGGTGTAGCAGGCGAGGGCGACACGGTCGCGGGTCGAGAGCTCGAGGCGCTCGGGGTCGTACTTGTGCATGAAGCGCTCGCCGAGCCCGTTGGTCAGGATGCCGCCCTCACCGCGCGCGGCCTCGCTGATCAGGGTGCCGGCCGCGTTCTCGGGCTCGATGATGCCCGAGGGGTGGAACTGCACGAGCTCGGGGTCGCGCACGCGGCCGCCGGCCTCGACGGCGAGCCGCCACGAGTCGCCCGTGTTCTCGTCGCGGCGTGAGGAGGTGCGCCGCCAGATGCGGTTGTGGCCGCCGGCGGCGAGGATCACGGCGTCGGCGTGGATGAGGTAGCGCGTGCCGTCCTCGAGGTCGAAGCCGTAGGCGCCGAACACCGCGCCGTCGTCGTTCACGAGGATGCGGGTGACGTAGACGGTGTCGAGGATCGGGATGTCGAGCTGCGCGGCCCGGTTGACGAGGGTGCGCTGGATCTCGAGTCCGGTGTAGTCGCCCGCGAAGGCGGTGCGGCGGTAGGTGTGCGCGCCGAAGAAGCGCTGCGAGATGCGCCCGTCGGCCTCGCGTGCGAACGGCATGCCGTAGCGCTCGAGGTCGTCGATGCCGCGGGCGGCGCCCTTCGTCACGGTCTCGACCGTGCGCGGGTCGGCGAGGTGGTAACTCTCCTTCAGGGTGTCGGCGGCGTGCTGCTGCCAGCTGTCGTCGGCGTCCATGGTCGCGAGGGCGGCGTTGATGCCGCCGGCCGCGAGCGAGGTGTGGGCGTCGTGCCTGGGTCGCTTGCCCAGGGCGAGCACGTCGACGCCGGCTTCGGCGAGTTCGATGGCCGCGCGCAGACCCGAGCCGCCGGTGCCGATCACGAGCACGGTGGTGGAGATCTGCCGCTCCGGAGTGGGGTTGCCTGAGGTGGTCATGCGTTCCACGGTAGGTTCGAGGTTCTGATTACTCCAATGCATCATTCATGTGGCAACGATGCGCGTAGGCTATGAATATGAACCTTGAGCAGCTGCGCGGCTTCGTCGAGGTGGCCCGGTTCGGCAACTTCACCCGGGCCGCCGAGGAGCTCTACCTCGCACAGCCCTCGCTGAGCCGTCAGATCGCCGCGCTCGAGCAGGACCTCGGCGCCGAACTGTTCCACCGCGCCCGTGGCGGCAGCACCCTCACGGTCGCCGGGGAGTCGCTGCTGCCGCTCGCTCGCCGCATGCTCGCCGACGCCGAGTCGGTGCGGCGCGAGCTCGCCGAACTCGCCGGCCTCGAGCGCGGACGCGTGCGGCTCGGCGCCACGCCGACGCTCTGCATCAGCCTCGTCGCCGAGGTGCTCAGCGCGTTCCACACGGAGCATCCGGGCATCGAGCTGCACCTCTCGGAGCAGGGATCGCGTCGCCTCCTCGACGAGCTCGCCGGCGGCGAGCTCGACCTCGCATTGATCACCACCTCGGATGCCTCGTCGGCCGAGCGGCTCACCGTGACGCCCCTGCTCGTGGAGGAGCTCGTCGTCATCTCGTCGGCCGGAGCGCCGCCGATCACGACGCGCGACCGGATCGGCCTCGGCGAGGTCGCCGCCCTGCCGCAGATCGTCTTCAGCTCGAGCTACGACCTGCGCGCCGCGACCGACGCCGCGTTCGCCGGGGCCGGGCTCACGCCCGAGGTCGTGCTCGAGGGCGCCGAGATGGACGCGGTGCTGCGATTCGTCGAGCGCGGACTCGGCGTCGCGATCGTGCCCGCGATGGTGCTCATCGACCGGCCGGGCCTGCGCTCGGTGCGACTCGACGCCGCGGCGCTCGCCCGCACCATCAGCCTCGCCCGCCCGGTGGGCGTCGCGCCGACCGCGGCCGTCGAGGTCATGCAGCGCACGATCGCAGCGACGGCGGTCGGCTTCGCGGCGCGCGCCGGCGCGACCATGCGGGTCGCCGCCGACGACTACGCGTCGAGCACCGGGAACGACCAGCGACCCTCGAGGATCTCGGCGCGCGGGCGGTAGAGCCGCACCAGGTAGTTCCACCCCTCGGTGATCGGGATCGTGTTCGGCGTATCGGCGGGGTAGTCGCCGAAACGGACGGTGATGGTGCCGTCGCCGTTGCGGGCGCCCGTGATGTTGTTGATCGTGTACGCGCCGCGGTCGTTCGGCTCGAAGAAGCCGTCGGCGTTGTACACCGAGATCGACCAGAACCCGTCGACGGGGACGTCGCCGACGGTCAGCTCGTACCGGCCCACCGGGAGGCGCGGTTCCACGCCGATGTAGTTCGCCTCCGAGGTGGGGAGCCCGCCCCAGCCCGCGGCGGTGCCGATGAGGTGGCGGACGGGGTCGACCTCGTCCTGCGCGCCGAACATGCGGTCGAATCCGGTCAGGTTGCGGGCCAGCGCGAGCAGAGCATTTCGCGTCTCGTCGAGGCTGTTCGTGTCGTAGTCGGGCATCTCGAAGGGAGCCGACGAGTCGGCCGTCAGCGTGATCCGATCCTGGAGCGCGACGACCTCGGCCAGGTCGTCGGCCTCGACGGGATCGACGAGGATGCGCACCGCGAGCACCACATGCGGAGTGCCGAACTGCTCGAGGGTCAGCCGGTGCTCGCCCGCGTCGTGGAAGATCTCGTTGATGTAGTGCTTCTCGTTGACGACCATCGCCGAGAGGTACCGATCCCCGTGCTCAGGGAGGGTGAAGGTGGCGCCGTCGGTGATGTCGACCACCGCGAAGCTGTACAGGGTGTCGCGGTTCATCCGGATGACCGTCTGCTTGTCGATGTCGGCGGGGGCCCGGTTGTGGAGGAAGCGGTTGACGCCACCGGTGTTCTCCTGGAGGTCCCGCATCATGCGGTGGGTCTCGGCGAGCGCGAAGTTGTCGACGTTGACGTGGATGGCCATTCGACGATCTTGCCAGCTGGAGCGGATGAATCGCCGGGGACACGACGGCAGGGGGCGGATGCCACGTGGCATCCGCCCCCAGGCTGTCGACCTGCCGCGGCTGCTCAGGCCGCGGGCGTCGGGTCGTTCCACGACCAGATGTCGTCGCCCCGCAGCGTCGCGTCGGCGCCGCCGTCGCAGTAGATCGTCTGCCCGGCCATGTGCGTGTTCTCGACGCTCGTGAGCCAGACGAGCAGGTTCGCGATCGACTCGGCCGGCTGGTGGTAGTTGAGCGGCATCGGCACGGCGGCGTCGACCATCGCGAGCCCCTCGGGGTTGTCGAGGAGCGCGGCAGTCATCGGGGTGATGACCGTCCCGGGGGCGACTGCGTTGAGGGGGATGCCCGACCCGGCCCACGCCTCGCCGACCGACTCGCGGCGCACCCAGCGCGAGAGGGCGCGCTTCGAGGAGGGGTAGACGAGGTAACCCACCTCGGGGCCCTGCTCGGCGAGCTTCGCGGCGGCGGCGAGTGCGGCGGGCTCGTCGCCCGCGAGGCCCGCGTCGACGAGCTCGGGAGCGACGGGCTGCAGCGAGGCCATCGAGGAGACCACGGCTGCACGCGGGGCCGAAGAGGCCCGCAGGGCGGGCAGCAGCCCTTCGAGCACGGCCGTGACGCCGAAGAAGTTGACCGACATGGTGACGGGGGCGGGGGCCGAGATGCCGGCGCACGCGATGACGCCGTCGACGACGCCGCCCGAGAGCTCCAGCACGCGCGCGACTGCCGCGTCGCGGCCCTCGGTCGTCGACAGGTCGGCCTCGACGTCGGCGTCGCGGAGGTCGACGCCGATCACGGTCGCGCCCTGCTCGAGGAGCGCGCGCTTCGTCGCGGCGCCGATGCCCGAGGCGGAGCCGGTCACGACGTACTTGCGGGTCATGGTGTGTTTCCTTCCCATTCGCGGAGCGAGGTCTATATTTGACACACTACGTCAAAAACATCGGAGGTGGCTGTGGAAACCACATCGGCTGAGGACGCGGCACCCGAGGCACCGACCCGTGGCCGCGGGCGGCCGAGCATCGTCGACGGCGATGCGGTCGCCGAAGCGGCCTTCGCCCTCTGGTCGGAGCACGGCTACGCGGCGACAGGCTGGAAGGAACTCGGCGATGCCACCGGGGTGAGCACGCGCACGCTCATGCGCCACTACGGCACGCGCGACCGCATCGCCTGGGGCGAGGTCGAGTCGGCGAACGACCGGCTCGCGCGATCGATCGCCGAGATGAGCCCGGAGACGCCGGCCGCCGAAGCCGTGCGTCGGGCGATCGTCGCCTCGGTCTCGCACGACGCGCATGTGCGGCGCAGTGCGGCGGCCTGGTTCCGCCTGATCGCGAGCGAGCCCGAACTCGCCGCGACCGCCGCAGCCGCGGATCTCGCCTGGACGGGGCGGCTCGCCGAGTTCCTCGGCAGCCGGCTCCCGGGTGCGTCGGCCGGCACCTGCCGCGCGCTCGCCGCGGCCATGCAAGCGGCGACGTTCGCCGCACTCACGGGCTGGGTCGAGGCCGGCGCCGAGGGCGACCCCGCCGACGCCGTCGCGCAGACGCTCGCCTGGATCGAGCTCGCCGAGCCGCTGGCCGACACCGACTGACCCGCGGCACCCTGCCCGTGCGAGACTGCACGGATGACCGAGATCGAGCTCGCACCCATCGAGGCGGGCACCGTCACGCTGCACGACGCGCGTCGCAAGGTGCGCTGGAGCGTGGAGCTCGACTCGTTCGAGATCGGCGTCTACCCCGTCACGCAGGCACAGCTCGGCGAACTGCTCGGGGAGACCGCTGAGCATCCGCGACGGCCGGCGAGTGACGTCAGCTGGCTGCGCGCCGTGCGGTTCTGCAACGCGGCCTCCGAGTGGGAGGGCCTCGATCCGGCGTACTCGTTCGACGGCGAGGAGGTCACCTGGCACGTCGACGCCGACGGCTTCCGGCTGCCCACCGAGGCGGAGTGGGAGTTCGCCTGCCGTGCCGGCTCGACCGGTCCGCACTACGGGCCGCTCGATGAGGTCGCATGGACGGGGGCCGACGGAGTGAGCGCGCCGCAGCCGGTCGGAGGCAGGCTGCCGAACCTCAACGGCCTGTTCGACACCCTCGGCAACGTGTGGGAGTGGTGCTGGGACCTGCTCGACCCCGCCCGCTACGACGACTACCGCGTGTTCCGGGGCGGCGGCTTCGCCGACGACGCGTGGAACGTGCGCGCCTCGACCCGGCGTGGCGGCGCCCCGCGCATGCACCACGAGGACGTCGGCTTCCGGGTCGCCCGAGGCGGCTTCGACGCGACGGATGCCGCGCAGGGCTGGTCGGCCGCGGCCGACCGTGAGCGCGCCGACGTCGGCGGACCGCTGCCGCCCGGGTGGACCCCGCGACGCTGAACCTCGGGGGCGATCAGCGGCCCGCCGCGTCGCAGAGATCGCGGAAGAGCTCGGCGTGCACCCGGTTCCACTGCTCGGTGACCGGCTCGGGCCACGACGAGAACTTGGCCACCACGATCCCGGTCGACGGGTCGACCCAGATGAACTGGCCGTGGATGCCCACCGCGTAGTAGTCGCCGCGCGCGCTGCCGGTGATCCACCACTGGTTCGAGTACGCCCCGCCGGGATGCACCCGCTGGAACACCGTGCCGCTCGCCGCGTCGGGGTCGCCGCCGTCGCGCGTGCGACGCACCCACTCGGCCGACACCACCGTCTCGCCGCCGATGACCCCCTCGCCGAGCATCAGCTCGCCGACCCGCGCGAGGTCGCGCGCCGTGCACGAGATGCCGCCGTTCGCGAAGCCGAACCCGCCCGGATCGACGGTGATGCTCGCGTCGTGCTCGCAGCCGAGCCGCGACCACAGTCGCTGCGACACCGCATCGGGATACCGCAGGCCGGTCGCGCTCTCGACCACCCAGGCGAGCACGTCGGTGCCGGCGGAGCAGTACTTGAACCGCTCGCCGTGGCGTCCGCCGCCGCGCAGCGTGGCGAGGAAGGCGTACGTGTCGGCGGGGTCGTCGGCGAGGCGGGGCCGCCAGCCGGCGACGCGATCCTGGGCCTGCACGTGCGAGGCCGGGTTGCGGTAATCCTCGTCGTAGTCGACGTCGACGGTCATGTCGAGCACCTGCTGGAGGGTCGCGTCGCCGTACGCGCTCCCCGCGAGGGCCGGCACGTACTCGTCGACCCGCCGAGCGAGCTCGAGGCGACCGTCGTCGACGAGGGTGCCGACGGTCAGGCCGCAGATCGACTTCGACACGCTCATCAGCAGGTGCGGCGTCTCGGGCCCGATGCCCTCGCGGTAGTGGTCGGCGACCACGCGACCGTCGCGCACGACGACGAGCGCATCGGTGTAGCTCGCCTCGAGCCGGGCGGCCAGATCGGGCAGCTCGTCGAGGAGCGCGTCGAGCCCGGCGCGATCGCGGCCGGGGAGCGGCGCCGCGCTGCGGGGGATCGGCGCGGTCGGCACGAGCTCGGCGACATGGGCGAACGCCCAGCGGTTGTGCGGAGCATCCTGCCAGGTCTCGAGGCTCGGCTCGCCGGGCTCGGCGCCCGGGAATCGCGGCGGGTGAGCGTCGCGGGCGACGCCCGCGGGCAGCAGGGAGGTCATGACAGGATCCTGTTCTCGTTCGGGGCGGTCGGAGCGACGGGGGGCGCCGAGAGGTCGATCGCCCCCGGCGTCTCGGGCATGGCCGCGAGGAGGCGCTGCGTGTACTCGTGCCGCGGGTTCACGAGCACCTCCGCGGCGGGGCCGACCTCGACGAGGCGGCCGGCGCGCATGACGCCCGCCGTGTCGCTCATGTAGCGCACGACGTCGAGGTCGTGCGAGATGAGCAGGTAGCTGAGCGAGTGCTCCCGGCGCAGCTCCTGCAGGAGATTCAGCACCTGGGCCTGCACCGAGACGTCGAGTGCGCTCGTGGGCTCGTCGAGCACGAGCAGCTTCGGCCGGGTCGCGAGCGCCCGCGCGATGCCGACCCGCTGGCACTGCCCGCCCGAGAGCTGGTGCGGCAGGCGCTCGGCGTGCGCGCGGGCGAGCCCCACCTCGTCGAGCAGCGCGCGCGCCCGCTCGACGAGGGCACGGCCGCGCAACCGCGTGTGGGTGCGCAGCGGCTCGGCGATCGACTGTTCGACGGTGAGCCTGGGGTTGAGGGCCGCGACCGGGTTCTGGAACACCATGCCGGTGCGTGCCCGCAGTTCGCGGAGCGCCCGGCCGCGCAGTGCACCGATCGGTTCGCCGTCGATGCGCGAGCCGCCCGAGCTCGGTTCGATGAGCCGCAGCGCGCATCGGGCGACGGTGCTCTTGCCCGATCCGGATTCGCCGACGAGACCGAACGTGGTGCCCGCCTCGACGGCGAACGAGACGCCGTCGACGGCGCGCACCTCGCCGCCGTGCGCGCGGTACACCTTCACGATCTCGTCGACGTGCAGCATGGCCGTCATCGGATGACCTCTTCGGCGACGCGGATGCACGCCGCCTCGTGCAGCGGTGCGGTGGGCTCGAGCACGGGGTCGACCTCGGCGCACCGGTCGACGGCGACCGGGCATCGATCGCGGAACGAGCAGCCCGAGAGCGCCAGCAGGTTGCCGGGCACGGCGCCGCGAATGGCCTCGAGCGGCTGCCCCGGCCGGTGGCGCGCGGGCAGTGCGCCGAGGAGCCCCTGCGTGTACGGATGCACGGGTGAGCGCAGCACCGCCCCCGTCGGTCCGGACTCGACGACGCGGCCGGCGTAGAGCACCGCGATGCGATCGCAGATCTCGCGCACGATGCCGAGGTTATGGGTGATGAGCAGCACGCCGAAGCCGAATCGGTCGCGGAGCGCGAGCACGAGCTCGAGGATCTGCTTCGCGATCGTCACGTCGAGCGCGGTCGTGGGTTCGTCGAGGATGAGCAGGCGCGGTTCGCAGAGCAGCGCCATCGCGATCATGGCCCGCTGCAGCATGCCGCCCGAGAGCTCGTGCGGGTAGCTGCGGAAGACCCGTTCGGGGTCGGGCAGCCCGACCTGCTCGAGGTACTGCACGATGTGCGCCTTCGCGGCGGCGCGACCGAGGGGGCGGCCGTCGACGCGGCGGTGGCGGGCGACGACGTCGCGCATCTGCCGGCCGAGCGTGAACACCGGGTTGAACGCGGTCCCGGGGTTCTGGAACACGATCGAGATCGCGTCGCCCCGGGCGGCCCCGGTCCCGTCGAAGGGCTGCTCGACACCGTCGAGCACGATGCGCCCCGAGGGCACGGCGCCCTTCGGCAGGAGCCCCAGCACGGCGAGGCCGGTGAGGCTCTTGCCGCACCCGGTCTCGCCGACGATGCCGACGACCTCGCCGGGGGCGATGGAGAGGGTGATGCCGCGCACCGGCCGGTTGGTGAGGGCGCCGCGCTCCGCGAAGGCGACCTCGAGGTCGTCGATGAGGAGGAGGTCGGTCGTCGCTTCGGCGTTCATCGCTTCACCGGTTCCTGCGGCATCGGTCGGAGGTTCGGAATTCATCGCTTCACCTGCCGGGGGTCGAAGAAGTCGCGCAGCGAGTCGCCGAGCAGGTTGAAGCCGAGCACGGTGACGAAGATCGCGAGGCCGGGGAAGGTCGAGATCCACCAGGCGGTGAAGATCTGCCCGCGGCCCTCGGCGACCATGAGGCCCCAGTCGGGCGCCGGCGGCTGGGCGCCGAGCCCGATGAAGGCGAGCGAGCCGGCCGCGAGCACGACGCTGCCGATGTCGACCGTGGCCTGCACGAGCACCGGGGTCATGCAGTTGCGCAGGATGTGCCGCGGCAGGATGCGCCAGGCGGGCACCCCGATCGACCTCGCGGCCTCGACGAACGGCCGGTCGCGGAGCGAGCGCGCCTCAGCACGGACGAGTCGCGCGTACCAGGGCCACCAGCAGATGGCGAGCGCGAGGCCCGCGTTGGTGAGGCTCGGACCGAGGATCGCGACGGTGACCATCGCGAGCAGCAGCGGGGGGAAGGCCTGGAAGACCTCGGTGATCCGCATGAGGACCTCGTCGAGCCATCCGCCCCGATAGCCGGCGATCGCGCCGAGCGGAATGCCGATGAGCGCGGCGATCGCGACGACGAACAGCGAGATCGTGAGCGCCGGACGGGCGCCGATGATCACCCGGCTGAGGACGTCGCGGCCGAGCTGGTCGGTGCCGAACCAGTGCTCCGTGCTCGGGGCGAGGCCGCGGGTGCCGACGCTCGTCTCGCCGTAGCCCTGAGCCGGGTACGGGGCGAGCCACGGGCCGAAGACGGCGAGCACGACGACGAGCACGATGAGGGCGAGGCCGAGGGCGGCGAGCCGGTCGGTGCGCAGCACCCGGCCGATGCGGCTGAGGGCGCCGCCGCCCATCGGCACGTAGGCGGGCAGTGCGGTCGTCGCGGTCATGCGAGCGTCACCCGCGGGTCGAGCCGGGCCTGGACGAGGTCGACGACGAGGTTGGCGATGAGGTAGCCGGCGGCGCCGAGCAGGGTGATCGCCATGATGGCCGGGTAGTCGACGGCGAGCATCGCATTCGCGGCGAACTGGCCGATGCCGGGCCAGTTGAAGACCACCTCGACGAAGAAGGTGCCGGTGAGCGCGTAGGCGGCGGCGAGGCCGATGACCGTCATCGTCGGCGGCAGCGCGTTCTTCAGCGCCAGCCGCCAGCGGATGAGCGCATCGCGCAACCCGTAGGCGCTCGCCGTGAAGACGTAGTCCTGACCGAGCACCTCGAGCATCGATGCGCGGGTCATCCTGGCGATGAGGCCGAGCGGGTACGCGGCCAGCGTGATCGCCGGCAGCACCAGGTGCGCGAGGCCGTCGCTGTAGGCGACCCAGTTGCCCGTGATGAGGCTGTCGAAGAGCGGGAAGCCGGTGACCGGGGTGATCGGGGCGAGGTACTCGACCTCGGTGCTGAACTGCCCGGTCGCGGGCAGCAGTTGCAGCCGCCCCACGAAGAGCACCTGCAGCAGCAGTCCGAGCCAGAACGCCGGCATCGAGACGCCGCCGATGGCGAGGAACCGGATCGCGCCGTCGAGTGCCCTGCCGGGTCGCTTCGCGGCGACCACCCCGAGCACGATGCCGAAGACGACGGCGATGAGCATCGCGGCGAAGAGGAGCTCGAGGGTCGCGGGGAGGCGGGCGGCGAGCTCGTCGAGCACGGGGCGCTTGGTCGCGAGTGAGTCGCCCCAGTCGCCCGTCACGAGACCGCCGAGGTAGGCGAAGTACTGCACGACGATCGGCTGATCGAAGCCCAGCTTCTCGCGGATGCGGGCGAGCTCTTCGGGTGGGGCCTTCGGCCCGGCGTAGACGACCGCCGGGTCGGCCGGGATGACGCGCGAGAGCACGAACACGATGAGCGTGAGCACGAAGAGCACGAGCACCGCGGTTCCGAGCCGGCCGGCGAGGAAGCGCAACATGGATGACTCCAGGATCGAGGGGAGGGGCGGCCGGGCGGACCCAGTAGGGCGGTCCACCCGGCCGGGCGGGGCGGCGGGCGTCAGCTCGCGGGCGTGATGGGGGCGAAGAAGGTCGTGAACGGGTAGTTCTCGTTGAAGTCCGCGACGTCGATCGCCGGCGGCACGACGCTCACGGCCTGCGCGTCGTAGAGGAAGAACCCGGGCGCCTGGTCGACGAGCAGGCCCATCGCCTCCTCGTACTTCGCCTGGGCGGCCTCGCGGTCGCTGCCCGTGAGCGTTCCCGCCTCCTCGACGAGGGCGTCGTACTCGCCGTTCTTCCAGTAGCTGAGGTTGAAGAACGGCTCCTCGCTCGAGTGGAACAGCGAGTAGAGGTTGTCGGCGCCGGCGTCGCTGTAGGTCGGCCAGTAGTACACGACGAAGATGTCCTGGGCGGTCGCCGGGTCGGCCTTCGCGTTCTCCCACTGCTGGTTGAAGAGCTCGGCCCGCACGTCGAGGGTGACGCCGATCTTGGCGAACGCGTCCTTGATGAGCGGCACGAAGCGCGCCTCCGACGAGTTCTCGGACGCATAGGTCAGTGTCAGTTCGAGTCCGTCGGCGTGGCCCGCCTCGGCGAGCAGGGACTTCGCCTTCTCGAGGTCCTGCTCGTACTGCGGCACGCTGTCGGAGTACGGGAAGATGCCCTTCGGCACGGGCCCGTGCGACTGGGTGCCGTACCCCTGGCCGCCGACCTCGATGACGTCGTCGTAGGGGATCGCGTAGCTCAGCGCCTGCCGCACCTTCGGGTCGTCGAGCGGCGGCCTCGTGGTGTTGAAGAAGCCGACGAAGTTGAACGGCGAGTTCGCGGTGCGCACCTCGGTACCGAGGTCGGATGCCACGGTGTCGACGTTCTCCAGAGGCAGGTTCGTCGCGAGGTCGACCTCGCCGCTCGTCAGCATCTGCTGCGCGGTGACCGCGTCCGGGGTGATGGCGATGTCGACGATGTCGTAGTGCGGCACCGCGTCCTCGTTCCAGTACTCGTCGTACGCCTCGAGCACGACCTTCTCGCCGGGAGTGTACGACTTCACCGTGTACGGCCCGGTGCCCGCGTCGATGCCCTGCTCGAAGTACTGCTCGTCGTCGGCGGAGGCGGTGAGCGCCTTCGGCGACACGATCCACGCGCCGTACGTCGAGGCGGCGATGAGGTCCATCGGTGCGGAGTACGAGAGGTGCATGACGACGGTCGCGTCGTCGGTCGCCTCGATCGACTCGAGCGGCGCCCAGATGAAGGATGCCCCGGCGTGGTCCTTCGCGGCCTCGATGCTCGCCTTCACGGCGTCGGCGTCGACGGCTTCGCCGTCGTGGAAGGTCGCGCCCTCGCGGATGTGGAACGTCCAGGTGAGCCCGTCGTCGCTCGCCTCCCACGACTCGGCGATGCCGGGGGTGAACTCCTCGGCCGCGCCTTCGGCGTTCTTCCAGAGGAGCGGCTCGTACACGTTGCCGAGGTAGAGCGCCTCGGTCGAGAACGACCGCACCGGGTCCCAGGTGGTGACCGCGGCCGACGCGGCCACGCTGAGCACCGTTGAATCGGAACCGGATCCGGCGGCGGCGCCGCCGGCGGTGCAGCCGGCGAGGCCGGCGATGCCGACGGCCCCGACGGCCAGAACTGCGAGTGCGCGAGAGCGTCGCGCTCGGGTGACTGCCATGACTGCCTCCTGGGGTGGGCTCGCCACCGCGGGGGTCTTCGGCGGCGAAGTGCGGCCAGTCTATGGACGCCGAGCCTTAACAGACCAATACTTAGTTTCGGTTGAAGTGATGCCTGGGAGGTATCGATGGATCTGCGCCTGCTCCGCTACTTCCTCGCCGTGTGCGAGGCAGGCACGCTCCACGGCGCCGCCGCCGTCGTGCATGTCGCCCAGCCCTCGCTCAGCCGGCAGATCCGCCGCCTCGAGCAGGACCTCGGATTCGACCTGTTCGACCGGTCGGCACGGGGGCTCGCGCTCACCGCCGCCGGCCGGAGATTCCGCCCCGTCGCCGAAGACCTCGTGGGGCGCGCGGCGCAGGCGGGCGCGACCGCGCACGCGATCGCGCGCGGCACGGCGCCCGAGCTGACGGTCGTGACCGCCCCCACGACGGCGACCGACATCGTCGCGCCGTTCATCGTCCGCGCGGGACCGGACGGCGTGATCGGCAACGTCGTCGAGGCCATGCCCGAGCACGTCTACGCGGCGGTGGCGACCGGGCGTGCTGACTTCGCCGTCGGCACGCGGATCCCGCCGGCCGAGTTCCGCACGAAGGTGATCGGGCACGCCTACCTCTGGGCGCAGATGCGGCGGGACCATCCGCTCGCCGATCGCGAGACGGTCGACATCGCCGAGCTCGTGACGCAACCGCTCATCGTCATGAGCCGCGCGCACGGCGTCCGCCAGATGTTCGACTCGGCCGCGGCGAGCGCCGGTCTCAGGTTCACCGCCTCGCTCGAGACCGAGTCGCCCCCGCTCGCCCAGGCGCTCGCGGCCGCCGGGCGCGGCATCTGCATCCTCTCCGACGACCCCAGGTTCGGCCTCACGACCACGCCGATCGAGACCGGCACGGGTCCGCTCGTGATCACCCTCTTCGGCGTCTGGGACGAGATGCACTACGCGAGCGCGCAGATCGAGCGCTGCCTCGACGAGATGGAGCAGTTCCTCGTCGAGACCTACCCGCCGAACTCCGTCTGATCGTTCGCGCCGAGCCACCGATGCCCGCGGGGCATCGAAGCGGGGCCGAACAGGTCGTGGACGCGGCACCGACGGGCGGCCACACTGGCTCCGATCGAACCGCCCCCTTCCGAATGGCCTGAAGGAGAACTCGTGCGTCGCTTCGTCCCGCTGGTGCTCGTCACCGCACTCACCGCCCTCGCCCTCGTCGGCACCGGGGTCGCCCCGGCCTCCGCCGCCGTCACGCCCGTGCCGGGCGACCCGCTCACCGGCTCGGGCACGGTCTCGCGCTCCGTGCTCACCGCCGCCCAGCTCACGAGCGGCACCGCCGCAGGCACCGTGCCGAACAGCGCGTTCGCGCTTCCCGCGGCGGCCGCCGCACCCGCCCACGTCTTCTCCGGCACGCTGACGCTGAACGGCGTCGCCACGGCCGGCGGGTTCGCCAAGGTGAAGGACACCGCGAACTACGACGCCGTCGAGGCCCGGAAGCACCTGCCGCCGTTCTCGGTGCAGCTGACGCAGAACGGCAGCCATCTCGTGCCTGCCGAGCGGGGCCTGCAGATCACGGGCAGCCCCGTCTGGAACCTCGCGGTCGGGGCCGGACGCGCCTGGAGCGAGACCGGAGACGGCGGGAAGACGCGCGCCGCGCTGCCGTTCGCGCTCGTCGAGCGGAATGCGAACTGCGTGCACAACGGCCTGCTCAGCTTCCTGTTCGACGCCTCGACGGTGTCGCAGGTGCGCTACCAGGTGACGAGCGAGACCTGCGCGTACTTCCAGTTCGATCTCTGGGGCCAGGTGGGGGCGACCTACGCCCCGGGCGGCCTCGCCGACGCCGACGGCGTCCGCAACGCGTACGCCGCCGAGGTGGCGGACCGCCTGCCGACCAGGCCGATCGCCGCGCTCGCCGCCGACCACCCCGGAACCGGCGTGAACCCCGCGGCGTTCGGCTCGGGCATCACGCCGAGCGCGCTCAGCACCTACGGCTTCGTCTACGACGGGGTGAACTACGTCGGGGACTGCCCGACCCGGCAGGGCGCGTACCCGTTCTGCGGCCAGCTCCTGCTGCCCTCCTACTCGACGGCCAAGTCCGCGTTCGGCGGTATGGCGCTCCTGCGCCTGGCGCAGAAGTACGGCCCGTCGGTCGCGAACGAGACGATCTCCGCCCACGTCGCCGAGGCCGGCGGTGCCGCCTGGAACGGCGTGACGATCGGCAACGCCCTCGACATGGCCACCGGGAACTACAACTCGGCGCTCTTCGAACGCGACGAGTCGGGTGCCGTGATGCTCGACTTCTTCGACGCGGAGAGCACCGCCGACAAGCTCGCGCTCGCGCTCTCCTTCCCGCGGAAGGCGACACCGGGCACCAAGTGGAACTATCACACCTCCGACACGTTCCTCGCGACCCGGGCGATGGACGACCTCCTGAAAGACCAGGAGGGCGCAGCAGCCGACCTGTTCTCGATGCTCCGCGACGAGGTGCTCGCGCCCGCAGGGGTCGGTCCCGACGCGCTCACGACCGTGCGCACCGGCAACTCGCCGAGCGGTGCCCCGTTCGGCGGGTACGGCCTCTTCTGGACGCAGGACGACATCGCCAAGGTCGCCAAGCTGCTCGTCGACGACCACGGGGCGGCGGGCGGCCAGCAGCTGCTGCACCCGGGCCAGCTCGACGCGAGCCTGCAGCGCGATCCCGCCGATCGCGGGCTCACGACGAGCGGTACGACGCCGTTCAAGTACAACAACGGCTTCTGGGGGCTCGACTTCGACAGCAGCGACGACCCCGCGTACACCTCGCCGTTCTGGGTGCCGTTCATGTCGGGCTACGGCGGCATCACCGTCGCCCTCATGCCGAACGGCTCGAGCTACTACGTCTTCAGCGACAACAACGAGTTCGCGTGGGCGTCCTCGGTGAAGGAGTCGAACAAGCTCACCCCGATGGTCGAGGGCACCGGTGGCGGCGGTGGCTGCGTCGCGGCCGACGCGATCGGCAACGGCGGCTTCGAGACCGGCACCGCGACGCCCTGGGCCGCGTCCGCGGGGGTCGTCGACGGCAGCCCGGCCGTGCAGCCGGCGCGCAGCGGGTCGTGGAAGGCGCTGATGAACGGCGTCGGGGACGGCGGCAGCCTCGCGACGCTGAGCCAGGTGGTCACCATCCCCGCGGGCTGCACGAACGCCACGCTGCGGCTCTGGCTCCGGGTGGTCTCCGACGAGGTGCTCGCCAACGTCTACGACAAGCTCGACCTGGAGGTCACCGATGCCGACGGCGACACGACGCGCCTCGTCCGCTGGTCGAACATGGACGAGCAGGACTACACGCTCGAGACCGTGCCCCTCGGCGCGTACGCCGGACAGACGGTGACGCTGGCGTTCACGGGCGACGAGAATCTCCGACGGGCGACCTGGTTCGTCATCGACGACGTCTCGCTTCCCGTCGCCGGCTGAGCTGGGCACTCCAGCACGCGACGACGAGGGGCGGATGCCACGCGGCATCCGCCCCTCGTCGGGATCGCGCTGTGCGGTCGGATCAGACGCGCGCCCCGCGCGCCACCGCGTCGCCGAGTGCGGCGGCGTCGAGGGCGAAGAGGTCGCGCGAGCCGGCGGTCGCCGCACTGGCGAGGCCCGCTGCCTGCGGCAGCAGCTGCTCGGCGTAGAACCGGGCCAGCGGCAGCTGCGTCTCGGCGATGCCGTCGTCATCGAGGCCGCGTGCCGCGAGCGCCGACTTCGCCATGAGCCAGCCGCCCACGACGAGGCCCCAGATGCGCTGGTACGGCGTCGAGCCCGAGAGCACGGCGTTCGGGTCGGTCGCGCCGGTGCGGAGCATCCATGCCGTCGTCTGCTCGAGCGTGTCGAGCTGGGCGCTCAGCTGGGCGCGGATCGAGGCGAACTCCTCGCCCGCCGCGGCCAGGTCGGCGTCGAGTTCGCGCATGCTCGCGATGAACTCGAGTGCGGATGCCCCGTCGCGGACCGGGAGCTTGCGGCCGACGAGGTCGGCGGCCTGGATGCCGTTCGTGCCCTCGTAGATCGCGGCGATGCGGACGTCGCGGTAGTGCTGCGCGGCGCCGGTCTCCTCGATGAAGCCCATGCCGCCGTGGATCTGCAGCGCGAGCGAGGTGAGCTCGTTGCCGAGGTCGGTGCCGAACGACTTGCTGATCGGGGTCAGGAGGCCGACGATCTCGTTCGCGCGAGCGCGGGTCGCGGGGTCGGCGTGGTGCGTCGACACGTCGGCGTACGTCGCCGTCAGCAGCATCATGCGGCGCATCGCGGCGATATATGCCTTCTGCGTCATGAGCATGCGGCGCACGTCGGGGAAGTCGATGATGGGGGAGTCCTCGGTGGCGCCGATCGCGCGACCCTGGATGCGCTCGGTCGCGTAGTCGAGCGACTGCTGGTAGGCGCGCTCCGACACCGCGAGGCCCTGCATGCCGACCGAGAGGCGGGCGCTGTTCATCATGACGAACATGATGCGCATGCCGATGTTCTCGGCGCCGACGAGGTACCCGGTGGCGTCCTCGTACGAGAGCACGCACGTCGGCGAACCGTGGATGCCCATCTTGTGCTCGACGCCGACGGTGTGCACGCCGTTGCGCTCGCCGATCGAGCCGTCCTCGTTCATCAAGAACTTCGGCACGATGAAGATCGAGATGCCCTTGGTGCCGGCGGGGGCGTCGGGCGTGCGGGCGAGCACGAGGTGCACGATCTGCTCGCTGAGGTCGTGGTCGCCGAAGGTGATGAAGATCTTCTGGCCGGTGATGCCGTAGGTGCCGTCCTCGCGCTTCACGGCCTTCGTGGTGAGGGCGCCGACGTCGGATCCCGCGTGGGGCTCGGTCAGGTTCATGGTGCCGGTCCACTCGCCGGAGACCATCTTCGGCAGCCACTGCTGCTTCTGCTCGTCGCTGCCGTAGTGCAGCAGTGCCTCGATGGCGCCCTGCGTGAGCAGCGGGGCCAGCGCGAACGCCATGTTCGCGGTCGTCATGAGCTCCTGGAGCGCGAGGCCGACCGTGCGCGGGAACCCGCCGCCGCCGAACTCCTCGGGCAGCGGCACCGAGCCCCAGCCGGCGTCGACGTAGGCCGAGTAGGCCTCCTTGAAACCCGTCGCCGTGGTGACGGTGCCGTCGGGGTTCAGCGTCGAACCCTCGAGGTCGCCGGCGCGGTTGGTCGGGGCCACCAGCTCGGTCATGAAGTTGCCGGCCTCATCGAGGATCTCCGTGACGGTCTCGAGGTCGGCGTGCTCGTAGCCGGGCAGCTGCGCGACGGCGTCGTAGTCGACGACGTGCTCGAGGGCGAAGGCGATGTCTGCAACAGGGGGTCGGAATCCGCTCATGCCCGCAGCGTAACCCCGCGCCTCCGTACCGGCCAGCGAAACTGTGCGGGTTCCACGAGCGGCTCGGGCGAGCCTTCCGGCCGCTTTGGCGGCATCCCACAAATCAGTGTCCCTTTCAGGCAAGCAAGTGCTTGGTTAGG
This sequence comes from Agromyces sp. NPDC058126, assembly GCF_042884595.1. Lineage (NCBI taxonomy): Bacteria > Bacillati > Actinomycetota > Actinomycetes > Micrococcales > Microbacteriaceae > Agromyces > Agromyces sp. NPDC058126. Next base: position 196,197 of record NZ_JBHVTS010000001.1, read on the forward strand.
ATGGAGCCACTCGTGCGAAGGAGCGGAATGAAGATCGTCGTCCTGGTCAAAGAGGTCCCCGACACCTATGGGGACCGCAAGCTGAACCTCGAGACCGGCCTCGCCGATCGCGCGGCGAGCGACACGGTGCTCGACGAGATCGGCGAGCGCGCCCTCGAGGTCGCACTGAGCTACGCCGACGCGAACGCCGACACCGAGGTGGTCGTGCTCTCGATGTCGCCCGGGTCCGCCGCGGCGACCGTGCGCAAGGGCCTCGCCATGGGCGCGTCGTCGGCCGTGCATCTCGCCGACGAGGCGCTCGCCGGCGCCGACCTCGGGCTCACCGCCGAGGCGCTCGCCGCAGCCCTCCAGCACATCGGGTACGACCTGGTGATCGCCGGCAACGAGTCGACCGACGGATCGGGCGGGGTGCTCCCCGCGATGATCGCCGAACTCCTCGACGTGCCGAATGCGACGAGCCTGAACTCGGTCGAGATCGCCGACGGCGAGGTGCGCGGCGAGCGTGCGAGCGACCACGGCACGATGCGGGTCACGGCCGCGCTGCCCGCCGTGATCTCGATCACCGAAGCGCTGCCCGACGCCCGGTTCCCGAACTTCAAGGGCATCATGGCCGCGAAGAAGAAGCCCTTCGAGACGCTCACGCTCGCGGAGCTCGGCGTCGACGCCGAGAGCACCGAGGCCTCGCGCTCGATCATGATCTCGCTCGGCGAGAAACCGCCGCGCACCGCGGGCACCAAGATCGTCGACGAGGGCGACGCCGGCGAACGCCTCGCCGAGTACCTCGTCCAGAACCGGCTCGCGTAAGGGATCGACGATGACTGACTACACGGCCGACTCCATCCTCGTCCTCCTCGACGTGACCCCCTCCGGCGCGCTCACCAAGAGCGCCGCCGGTCTCCTCGGCGCCGCCGCCGGCATCGGCGCCCCCGTCGCCCTCCTCGTCGCCGCGGGCGACGGCGAACAGCTCGCCGCCGACGCCGCCGCGCTCGGCGCGAGCCGGGTGCTCGTCGCCGAGCACTCCGAGCCCGGAGCGCAGCTCACCGTGCCCGCCGCAGACGCGCTCGCCGCCGCCGCCGAACTCGTGCGGCCCGACGCCGTGCTCGTCTCGAACTCGATCGAGGGTCGTGAGATCGCGGCGCGGTTCGCGGCGCGCTCGCGCTCGGGCCTCGCCGTCGACGCCGTGGGCGTCTCGCGCGACGCCGAGGGCGTCGTGGCCCACCACTCGGTCTACGGCGGCGCCTACAACGTCGACTCCGCCGTCACCTGGGGTGCTCCCGTCATCACCGTCCGCGAGGGGGCGATCGACGCCCGCGCCGAGGCGCAGCCCGTCTCGGTCGAGCGGCTCGCGGTCGCGGCATCCGGACGCAGGGCCGCCGTGATCGAGAGCGTCGACGAGGCCGTCGTCACCTCGTCGCGTCCCGAGCTGCGCGGCGCCGCGAAGGTCGTCTCGGGCGGCCGGGGCCTCGGATCCGAGGAGCAGTTCGCGCTCGTCGACCAGCTCGCCGACGTGCTCGGCGCCGCCGTCGGCGCGTCGCGCGCCGCCGTCGACGCCGGTTACGTGCCGCAGTCGTACCAGGTCGGCCAGACCGGCGTCTCGGTGTCGCCGCAGCTCTACATCGCGCTCGGCATCTCGGGCGCGATCCAGCACCGCGCCGGCATGCAGACCGCGAAGACGATCGTCGCGATCAACAAGGATGCCGATGCCCCGATCTTCGAGATCGCCGACTTCGGCGTCGTGGGCGACCTGTTCACGGTCGTGCCGCAGCTGATCGCCGCGCTCGAGGCGCGGAAGGCGTAACCCCCGATGGCGACGTACGGGCGAACGACACGGCAGGGCCTGCCTCGGGTCGCGGGCGGCGAGCCCTGGCCTCCGGTGGTCGAGCTCGCGGGAGTCGCGGCGGTGCAGGCGGAGGCGGCGCCCGCGGCGGCGGCGGCCGAGCAGCTCGAAGCGTCGCCGGTCGCCGCGACGACGCCCGCCGAGACCGCCGTGGCGAGTCGTCCGGTGCGGCGGGGACTGCCGCGCGTGCCGGGCGGTGAGCCCTGGCCGCCCGCCGGATCGGCGACGGTCGCGGCCTCCGCGGGTCTCGTCGCGGATGCCACGAGCGCGAGCGCTCCCGAGGTCGCCCCCGCAGCCGTGGTCACCGAGACCACGCCTGCCGCGGCGCCCACGGTCGCCGCGGCGCCCGCTGCAGCTACCGCCTCGGGTGGCGTCGCACTGCGCCGCGGACTGCCGCGCACCTCCGGCGGCGAGCCGTGGCCCCCCGCGGGCACCGCGCCCGCGCGGCCCGAGCGCGTGGTCGAGATGCCTGCCGCGACCGTGCCGGTCGTCGCCGAGGTCGCGGTCCAGACCGCACCGGCACCCGTCGCCGCACCCGCGGCCGCCCCTGCCGACGTCGCCCCGGCCGCCGTGCCCCAGCGCACCCCGGCACCGCAGCCTCGTCGCGCGGCGCCGGTCGTGGCATCCACCCGCCCCGCGGCCGAACCGTGGCCGAAGCTCTACGGACCGTACTCGCGAGCCGAGTGGGCCAGCGCCCTCGCCATCGGCGGATTCGGGTTGCTGCTCGCGGCGACCGGCGTCGTCGTCGTGGTCAACTGGCTGCTCGCGCTCGCGCCGATGCAGGACTTCCTCGCGACGTACCCGGGCGAATACCACCTGCCCGAGGGTGCGCCCGTCGGCATTCCGGCCTGGATCGGCTGGCAGCACTTCTTCAACGTGTTCCTGATCGTGCTCATCATGCGATCGGGCCTGCAGGTACGCACCCAGAAGCGGCCGACCGCGTTCTGGTCGCCCCGCTGGAACGCCAAGCGCAAGATCAGCCTGTCGCTCTGGTTCCACCAGTCACTCGACATCCTGTGGCTCGTCAACGGCGCGGTCTTCGTCGTGCTGCTCTTCGCGACCGGGCAGTGGATGCGGATCGTGCCGACCAGCTGGGAGGTCTTCCCGAACGCGATCTCGGCGTTGCTGCAGTACCTCTCGCTCGACTGGCCGACCGAGAACGGCTGGGTGAACTACAACAGCCTGCAGCAGATCGCCTACTTCGTGACCGTGTTCATCGCCGCCCCGCTCGCCGCGATCACCGGGGTGCGCATGTCGGGGCTCTGGCCGAAGAACGCGAAGACGCTGAACCGCATCTACCCGGTCGAGTGGGCGCGCGCCGTGCACTTCCCGGTGATGCTCTACTTCGTGGCGTTCATCATCGTGCACGTGGGGCTCGTCTTCGCCACGGGGGCGCTGCGCAACCTCAACCACATGTACGCCAGCCAGGACGTCGTGAACTGGGTCGGATTCTGGATCTTCGTGGGGTCGCTCGTGGTGATCGCCGCGGCCTGGGTCGCCGCGCGCCCGCTCGTGCTTGCGCCCATCGCCCGGCTGTTCGGCAAGGTCAGCGGGCGCTGAGGTGGGAGATGGAACGGGGCGGCGCGAGCAGATCATCGCGATCGCGACGAGGCTGATCGCCTCGCGGGGCTACTCGTCGACGACCGTGCGCGACATCGCCGACGAGGCCGGGATCCTCTCGGGCAGCCTGTACCACCACTTCGCCTCGAAGGAGGCGGTGCTCCAGGAGATCCTGCACACTTTCCAGCACGACACGCTCTCCGCGTTCGAGCGCATCGCGGCCGGCGGCGGCAGCCCGCGCGAGCACCTCGACCAGCTCATCGAGCACGCCTTCCTCACGATCGAGCAGCGCCCCGACGAGGTGCGCATCTATCAGAACGAGACCGGGTTCCTGATGACCCAGCCCGGGTTCGAGTTCCTCGTCGACGGTGCCGCCCGCATCGAGGAGATCTGGCTCGAGCAGATCACCGCGGGCCAACGCGACGGGGTCTTCCGCGACACCGTCGACCCGCGTCTCGCCTTCCGGTTCATTCGCGACGCCGTATGGTCGACGGTGTTCTGGTACCGCCCCGGCGGCAGCCACACCGCCGCGAGCCTCAGCGCGAACTACCTCGAGCTCCTGCACTCGGGACTGCTCGCGAGCTGAGCGCCGGGCGCGACCGCCCGACCCGAACCCTCAGCGCGAGCCGAGCAGCCGGCGAGCGATGATCATGCGCATGACCTCGTTCGTGCCCTCGAGGATCTGGTGCACCCGCAGGTCGCGGACGACCCGCTCGATGCCGTACTCCGACAGGTACCCGTACCCGCCGTGCAGCTGCAGCGCGCTGTTCGCGACGGTGAACGCCGCATCGGTCGCGAACCGCTTGGCCATCGCACATCGGGCGGTGGCGTCTGACTCACGGGCGTCGATCGCCGCGGCCGCGTCGTGCACGAGCAGGCGTGCGGCGTGCAGCTCGGTCGCCATGTCGGCGAGGGTGAACGCGACCGACTGGTGCTCGGCGAGCGGATGCCCGAAGGTCTCGCGCTCCCGGACGTAGCGCAGCGTGCGGTCGAGCGCCCACTGGGCGCCGCCGATCGAGCACGCCGCGATGTTCACCCGCCCGCCGTCGAGCCCGGACATCGCGATCGAGAAGCCGTCGCCCTCCTCGCCGAGTCGGTTGCCCACGGGAACGCGCACCCCGTCGAGCACGACCTGGCGGGTCGGCTGGGCGTTCCATCCCATCTTCTTCTCATCGGGCCCGAAGGAGAGCCCGGGCGCCTCGCCGGGGACGACGATCGCGCTGATGCCCCGGGATCCGGGCTCGCCCGTCCGGGCGAAGACGAGGTACACGGCGGAAGATCCGGCGCCGGAGATGAATTGCTTCACGCCGTTGAGCACGTACTCGTCGCCCTCGCGCCGGGCGGACGTCGTGACGGCCGCGGCATCGGACCCCGCCGACGGCTCCGTGAGGCAGTAGCTGCCGCGATCGACCAGGGAGCTCATCCGGGGCAGCCACTGCTCGCGCTGACGGTCGTCGCCGTACCTGTCGATCATCCACGCGACCATGTTGTGGATCGACAGGTACGCGGCGATCGCGGTGTCGCCCTTGGCGAGCTCCTCGAAGACGAGTGCCGCGGTGAACCGCCCCAGGGCCGAGCCCCCGAACTCCTCGCCGACGTAGATGCCGCCCAGGCCGAGCTGACCGGCGCGCTCGAGGGCGTCGACCGGAAAGTGCTTGGTCTGGTCGCGCTCGTTCGCGAACGGGGCGAGCTCGGCCGCGGTGAACTCGCGGACGGCGGCCACGATGGCGAGCTGATCTTCGGAGAGTGCGTTCGACATGGCGCAATCAGCCCTTCTTCGTGCCGACGTGGCCGAGCCTAGTCGGGTGGGCGGCGATTCACGAGGGCCGACTGGCACGTTTCGGGCGCGCCGGCGGCGACGGACGCGTAGTGTGGATGGGGGTCGTCGCCGTCGCGCTCGAACGAGTGCCACCGGAGCGGCCCTGCGGGCACCTGAACCAACGCCCGAACGGAGCAACGATGTCCTGGGACGACGATTTCGACGCCGATGATCGCGGCGAGCGTCGGGCAGCGCGCACGCGCGTCAGCTGGGGCCGGCTCGTCGGACGGGTCGCGATGTACCTGGGTGCCACCGTCGGGGTCGTCGCACTCGTGGTCGGCGTCGTCGTCGCCGTGAATCTCATCGGCACGGCGCGGAACCCCGGCGGATTCGCCGCGCCCGCCGCCTACGGCTCGTACGTCGCGCTGCCGCCGACGACCTCGCAGCCCGACGACCTCGACCGGGCCGAGGGCGACGCCTCCGCCGACGGAGGCACGGCGACGCCCGAGGACCCCGCCGACCTCTCGGGCTCGGGTCGCGAGTCGCTGCCCGTGCCCGTCGTCGACGGCGACTGGCTCGCAATGGCGGCCGACGCCACCGGGATCCCCGAGCGGGCGCTCGCGGCGTACACGCTCGCGCACGTCGCGGTGGCCGAGGAGGAGCCGGCGTGCGGCGTCGACTGGGCGACGATCGCCGCGATCGGGTCGATCGAGTCGGACCACGGCCGCCACGGCGACTCGGCGCTCGGCGAGTCGGGCGACGTGAGCCCGCCGATCATCGGCCGGGCGCTCGACGGCGACGGCGTGGCGAAGATCGCCGACACCGACGACGGTGTCCTCGACGGCGACACCACCTGGGACCGGGCGGTCGGACCGATGCAGTTCATCCCGTCGACCTGGGAGCGGTGGGCGAGCGATGCGAACGGCGACGACGTGGCCGACCCGCACCAGATCGACGACGCCGCGCTGACCACGGCGCGGTACCTGTGCGCGGCGGGCTCGATGACGAGCCCCGAGGGCTGGCGCGAGGCGGTCTACTCGTACAACCACGACAACGACTACGTCGACAAGGTCGCGCGGGTCGCGCAGGAGTACGCGGACCTGATCGGCTGAGGCCGGGAGGCCGGGAGGCCGGGAGGCCGGGAGGCCGGGAGGCCGGGAGGCCGGGAGGGCCGAGCACGGCGGCCGAGCGCGGCGCCGGCGGCGCACCGCGACGAGCTCAGCGCTCAGCGTCGAAGGCCTCCCGGGCGTCGAGGATGTCGGTGCGGTGCGCGGCGGCCCACCGGGCGAGCTCGATGACGGGCTCGGACAGCGAGCGGCCGAGCGGGGTCGCCGCGTACTCGACGCGGGGCGGGATCTCGGGGTAGCTCGTGCGGGTGACGAGGCCGTCGCGCTCGAGACTGCGCAGGGTCTGCGTGAGCATGCGGTGCGAGATGCCGTCGATCTTGCGCTGCAGCTCGGTGAATCGGAGGGGGCCGTCGTGCAGCACGCCGATGACGAGCATGCTCCACTTGTCGCCGACCCGGGCGAGGATCTCGCGGATGAGGCCGCTCGCGGGGTTGTCGACGCTGCACGCGGCGGTGCCCTCGTGCCCGACGGGCGCGTCGAGCGGTGCGACGGTCATGGTGCGTGCCGGCCGGGTGGGCATTGCGGCTCCTCTCGCATGGCCCGATACGCACCTCGAGGTGCGTTGCGCACGGAGAAGTGCCGGGACCTGGGGGTTTACGATACCAGATCGTGCGTTACGAACTCTTCGTAACCGAGAAGGGAACCCCCATGATCATCGCCCTCTGGATCGCCACCGCCGTGCTCGCCCTCGCCTTCGTCATGGCCGGCACGATGAAGGTCGTCACCCCCTACGAGCGCGTGGGGGAGAAGATGTCGTGGGTGGAGGTCGTCAACCCTGCCCAGCTCAAGGGCATCGGGGCGCTCGAGGTGATCGGTGCGATCGGCATGATCCTTCCCGCCGCGACCGGGATCGCACCCTGGCTCACCCCGATCGCCGCCTTCGGACTCGCCGGCATGATGGCCGTCGCCGTGGGCCTGCACGTCCGCCGCAGCGAGCCCTTCGCCCCGAGCCTCGTGCTCGGCGTCATCGCACTTGCGATCGGCGCGGGTTGGCTGATCTTCGCCTGAGCGGGGTCCGGGCGGTGCCCGCCGCCGGGCGGGTGCCTCACGAGCGGGGCGGACCCGCAGGCGCAGCGGTCGTCTGACGGGAGAGCTCGGCGGCCGCGTCGACGAGGATGTCGCGGAGACGCGCGAGGGCCGGCAGCTGCGCGTCTCCGCGGGTGACGAAGGCGAGGCGGCGCATCCCGAGCTCCTGGACGGGCGGTCGCACGACCACCCCGAACCCCGGCACGAAGGTCGACGGCACCGCGAGCGCGACGGCGAGATCGGCGGCGACGAGGCCGTGGATCATGTTGAGGTCGTCGGTGCGGGTGAACACGTGCAGCTCCCGCCCGAGCGCGGCGCTCGCACGACGGAGGACGCGTTGCGAGGCCTCGTCGTCGTTGCGGCTGCCGATCCAGCTGCGGCCGAGCTCGCCGAGGTCGAGCTCGTCGAGCTCCGCGAGCGGGCTCGACGCCCCCACGAGCACGTGGAACGGTTCGGACATGAGCAGGGTCGGCTCGAGATCCGGCGCGTCGAAGACCGGGTCGCCTTCGAGGTCGTAGATGAGGGCCGCATGGAGGGCGCCGTCGCCGAGCATCCGCACGAGCTCGGTCGGCTCTCCCTCGACGAGCTCGACCTCGACGTGCATCGACTCGCGGAGCGCCCGGATCGCCTCGGGGAGGAGGCGCGAGCCGATCGAGGGGAAGGTGCCGACGACGAGTGTCATCGCCCCGGCGTCGCGATAGGTGGCGACGAGTCGCTCGGCGTGCGCGACGCGCGCGAGGATCTGCTCGCCCTCCTCGGCGAGCAGCTCGCCGATCGGGGTCAACCGTGCGCCCCTGGGCGTGCGCTCGACGAGCCGCGCCCCGAGCGCCGACTCGAGGGCGTCGAGGTGGTGCGTGACCGTCGGCACCCCGTAGTGCAGGGCGTTCGCGGCCTTCGTGAGACTGCCGTTCGCGCGCACGGCGAGGACGACGCGGAGCTGTTGCAACGAGATCACTCATAGAGCGTATGTCGCTGCGGCAAAGATTCACCCACTTCTCATGTCGCGCGATGGTTCCTAACCTGAACGTCATGCTCCACGCCGCACCGACGCAGCTCCCCACGCAGACCGAGGTCCCGTACGCCGACGCGCTTCGCGCGCTCGCCGCGGGCGACTGGCAACACATCCACGTGCCCGCCCACCACGGCCACGCCGAGAACGCCCCCGGGATCGCCTCGTTCATCGGCGAGCAGGCGCTGCGCATGGACAAGCCGATGCTCTTCAGCGGCATCGACCAGGACAGCTGGCGCATGATCAACCCGGCCAAGCCCACGCCGCTCGCCCGCTCGCTCGAGCTCGCGGCCGATGCGTGGGGCGCCCGCCGCGCCTGGTTCCTCACCAACGGCGCGTCGCAGGGCAACCACATCGCGACCATGGTCGCCCGCGCGCTCGGCCGTGAGCTCGTCGTGCAGCGGGGCGTGCACTCGAGCGTCATCGACGGCATCGCCCACGGGGGCATCGACGCCCACTTCGTCCAGGGGGCGGTCGACAGCGCCCTCGGCTCCTCGCACGGGCTCACGGCCGAGCAGGTCGATGCGGCGCTCACCGCCCACCCCGCGAGCGGCGCGGTCTACCTCACGAGCCCCAGCTACTTCGGCGCCGTCTCCGACATCGCCGCGATCGCCGAGGTCGCCCACGCGCACGGCGTGCCGCTCATCGTCGACGAGGCCTGGGGCGCCCACTTCGGCTTCCACCCCGAGCTGCCGACGAACGCCGCGAGGCTCGGCGCCGACCTGGTCGTCTCGAGCACCCACAAGGGCGGCGGTTCGCTCACCCAGTCGGCGATGCTCTTCCTCGGCGAGGGGCAGTTCGGGCAGCGCCTGGAAGGACTCGTGGACCGCGTGCACCGCTCGTACCAGTCGACGTCGTCGAGCGCCCTGCTCATGGCCTCGCTCGACGAGGCGCGCCGCCGCCTCGTCGTCGACGGCGAGCGTTCGATCGGCGAGACGCTCGCCGCGGCCGACGCGATCCGCCGCGGCATCCGCGATGGCGGGCGCTTCGGCGACGCGAGCGACGACATCCGCCGGAGCGCCGGCACCGTCGACCTCGACCCGTTCAAGATCGTCATCGACACGCGCGCCGGCGGTATCTCCGGGGGCGAGGCCCATCACCGCCTCATCCGCGACCACGGCGTCGTCGTCGAGCTCTCGACGCACTCGGCGATCCTGCTGCTGCTCGGCGCGACGAGCCGGGTCGACGTCGATCGGTTCCTCACCGCGCTGCACGCCCTCCCCGTCGCCGCAGAGAGCCTCAGCGAGCCGCGCCCCCTGCCCGCCGTCGCCCCGCTCGCGATGAGCGTCCAGGACGCGTTCCTCAGCGAGACCGAGGTGATCCCGTGGGAGGAGAGCGTCGGCCGAGTTTCAGCTGACGCGCTCGCCGCGTATCCTCCTGGTATCCCCAATGTGCTTCCCGGTGAACCGTTCACCCGCGAAGTGCTCGATTTCCTCCGCGCCACCGCTGCCGATCCCTCGGGCTACGTGCGCGGCAGCGTCGATCCCCGGCTCGATCGCGTGCGCGTCGTCGCCCGAGCCTGAGCCGGGCGCCGAGCCCGGGCAGGCAGCCCGGAGCCGGCCTCGAGCACCCCGCCCCGATCCGCACAGACGAAGGAGTCCCCCTATGACCGAAGCGGCATCGCCCCCCAGAACGACCGACGCCTCGAGCGACGCCCCGCCGGCCGAGCTCGAACGCGGGCTGAAGAACCGCCATCTGCAGCTCATCGCGATCGGCGGCGCGATCGGCACCGGCCTGTTCCTCGGCTCGGGCACCGTCATCAGCCTCACGGGGCCGTCGATCATCTTCGTGTACATGATCATCGGCGTCTTCGTGTTCTTCATCATGCGGGCGCTCGGCGAGCTGCTGCTGTCGAACCTGCACTACAAGACCTTCGGCGACATCGCGAAGGACATGCTCGGCCCGTGGGCCGGGTTCTTCGTCTCGTGGACGTACTGGTTCTCGTGGGTGGTCGCCTGCGTCGCCGACATCGTCGCGATCACGGCGTACACCCAGTACTTCGCCCCCGACATCCCCGTCTGGGTGCCGGCGCTGCTCACGGCCGTCGGCCTGACCATCCTCAACCTGCAGCCGGTGAAGTGGTTCGGCGAGACCGAGTTCTGGTTCGCGATCGTGAAGATCGTCGCGATCCTCGCGCTCATCGCGGTCGGCATCGTGCTGATCGTCACCGGCTACACGAGCCCCGACGGGGTGCAGGCCTCGGTCACGAACCTCTGGGAGCACGGCGGGCTCTTCCCGCTCGGCGCCTCGGGGTTCATCATGGGCTTCCAGATGGGCGTGTTCGCGTTCATCGGCGTCGAGCTCGTCGGCACCGCCGCCGCCGAGACCGAGAACCCGCGCCGAAACCTGCCGAAGGCGATCAACTCGATCGTCGTGCGCATCATCGTCTTCTACGTCGGTGCGATGGTCGTCATCATGAGTATCACGCCGTGGGACCAGATCGAGGCGGGCACGAGCCCGTTCACCTCGACGCTGCTGCTCGCGGGCTTCGGGGCGGCGGCCTTCGCCATCAACCTCGTCGTGCTCACCTCGGCCGCATCGAGCGCGAACTCGGGCCTGTACTCTGGCACGCGCATGCTGTTCGGCCTCGCGAAGGACGGCCATGCGGCGCGCGTCTTCGCGAAGGTCGATCGCCGGTTCATCCCGCGCAACGCCGTCTTCTTCACCTGCGTGTTCCTCTTCGCGGCGATCCCGCTGCTCTACGCGGGCGACGGCGTCGTCCAGGCGTTCACCTTCGTGAGCTCGGTGTGCGCCAGCCTCGTGCTCTTCACGTGGGGCTCGATCGTCGCGAGCCACCTCGTGTACCAGCACCGGTACCCCGAGAAGCACGCGGCGTCGGCGTTCCGCATGCCCTTCGCCAGGGTCACCCCGTGGCTCGTCTTCGCCTTCTTCGCGTTCATCATCGTGACGCTGCTGCTGGGAGAGTCGACGCGGCCCGCGCTGCTCGCGGCTCCGGTGTGGTTCGTCGTCCTCGCGATCCTGTGGATGCTCCGTCGTCGCCGCCTGCTCCGCGAGGGGCTGCCGCTCACCGGGGCGATCCCGACGACCACGCACCCGCTCGACGAGGTCGACGCGGAGCGCTGACGCTTTCGAGACCGGGCCTGCGGCCGCCCTTGGGGGAGGACGGCCGCAGCGCCCATGCTCGGCCGCCGTTGGGGAGGGCGGCCGAGCGCCCTTCTGCCCGGTCGGGCCATCCGGCGGGCGGTTCGACGCGGGCGCACTCCGGTGCGGCGACTTCGCGACTGTGCGATCATGCACAGCGTGATCACGGCACCGCGGCCCGCCGCGAACCCCGACGACCTGCTCGTCTTCCTCGCGGTCGCGCGTTCGGGGCGATACACCGCCGCCGGCGCGGCGCTCGGCATCAACCACACGACCGTGGGCCGGCGCATCGAGTCGCTCGAACAGGCGCTCGGCGGCCGGGTCCTCGTGCGCGGCTCCGCGGGATGGGCGCTCACTGCGCTCGGCGAGCAGGCGCTCGTCGCGGCCGAGGGCGTCGAGCAGGCGCTGCGCGGGCTCGACCCCGAGGCGACGGCGCTCGCGGGGGTCGTGCGGCTCTCGGCGACCGACGGCTTCAGCGGCTACATCGCGGCGCCCGCGATCGTCGCCCTGCGCCGCGAGCATCCCGAGGTGTCGCTCGAGATGGTCGCGGCGACCCGCCGGGCGGCGATGCAGCGGGTCGGGGTCGACCTCGAGGTCGTCGTCGGCCGGCCGCACGTGCACCGCGCCGAGGCGAGCCACCTGGCCGACTACACGCTCGGGCTCTACGCGAGCCGGAGCTACCTCGAACGGCACGGCACCCCGGCCGACCTCGCCGGACTCGCCGGGCGCCCGCTCGTCTACTTCATCGAGTCGATGCTGCAGGTGGACGCCCTCGACGACGCCCGTCGTGCGGTGCCGCGCATGCTCGACGCCGTGTCGAGCACGAACGTGTACGTGCACATCGAGGCGACGCGTGCGGGCGCCGGCATCGGGCTGCTCCCGGCGTTCCTCGCCGATCAGCACCTCGACCTCGTGCGGCTCCTGCCCGAGGCGGTCGAGGTGCGGCTGCCGTACTGGATGGTGATCCACCCCGAGGCACTGCGTCAGCCGCTCGTGCTCGCCTACATCACGGCGCTGCGCGCCCGCATCGAGGAGGTGCGCCCGGCGCTGCTCGGGCGCTGGGCCTCGGGTGCCCGTGACGAGTGAGGCGGACGACGAAGCGGATGCCGGGCGCAGACGCCGACGGCCGGCCCGTACGGTGACGGGCCGGCCGCGGCATCCGGTTCGTGGTCAGGCGTTCGCCGTGACCCGGTCGGGCTTCTCCGCCGCGCCGAGCCGCTCGCGGTCGGCGGCGTCGAGCGTGCGGAGGTCGAGCCCCTTCGTCTCGCGGGCCGCCGCGACCGCGACGAGGGTGATCGCGCAGGCGATCGCGACGTAGATCGCCACCGGCACGCTCGAGCCGTACTGCGCGAGCAGCGCGGTCGCGATGATCGGGGCGAGCGAGCCGGCGAAGATCGAGGTCACCTGGTAGCCGAGGCTGACGCCCGAGTAGCGCATCCGGGTCGGGAACATCTCGGCCATGATCGCCGGCTGCGCGGCGTACATGGCGGCGTGGAACACGAGCCCGAGCGCGATCGCCGCCCAGATGACGACCGGCTGGCCGGTCTGCATCAGCGGGAAGGCGAAGAACGCCCAGGTGGCTCCGAGCACGGCGCCCGCGGCGTACACGCGCTTGCGGCCGAGCCGGTCGGAGAGCCGCCCGAACACCGGGATGACGAGGAAGTGCACGACGTGCGCACCCGCGAGGATCAGCAGGGTCGCCGAGGTGCCCTCCTGCACGACCTGCGTCAGGTACACGATCGAGAAGGTCACGACGACGTAATACAGGATGTTCTCCGCGACGCGGAGGCCCATCGCGACGAGCACGCCCCCCGGGTAGCGGCGCAGCACCTCGAGCGGGCCGAACGAGTTCGCCTTCACCTGCTCGCGCTCCTGCTGCATCTCGAGGAAGATCGGCGCCTCGGTGACCTTCGTGCGGATGTACCAGCCGATCAGCACGATCACCGCCGACAGCCAGAACGCGACGCGCCAGCCCCAGCCGAGGAACGCCTCGGCGGTGAGCGTGGACGAGAGCACGAACAGCACGAGGGTCGCGAGCAGGTTGCCGATCGGCACCGCGGCCTGCGGCCAGCTCGCCCAGAAGCCGCGCGAGCGGTCGGGGCTGTGCTCGGCGACGAGCAGCACCGCACCGCCCCACTCGCCGCCGAGGGCGAAGCCCTGCGCGAAGCGCAGCACGACGAGCAGCAGCGGCGCCGCGAGGCCGATCTGCGCGTAGCTCGGCAGGCAGCCGATGAGGAAGGTCGCGGCGCCGATGAGCAGGATGCTCACCTGCAGCAGCCGCTTGCGCCCGTACTTGTCGCCGAAGTGTCCGAACACGATTCCGCCGAGCGGGCGGGCGATGAAGCCGACCGCGTAGGTGAGGAACGCGGCGATGATGCCCGCGAACGGGTCGTCGGACGGCGGGAAGAACACGGTGCCGAACACGAGCGTCGCCGCCGAGGCGTAGAGGAAGAACTCGTACCATTCGACGACGGTGCCCGCCATCGACGCGGAGACGACGCGTCGGAGGCCCGACGCGGACGTCGGCGCCTGGGCGGCTTGGGACTGGGTCATCCGATGCTCCTTTGCATGAACGGAGTGGGCGGCAGGGTCGCGCCACTGCTCGATTCTGGGGCGGCCGACCGTCTGCACCAATGGGGAGATCCGCACGCGCCGTGTGCGAAATCGCACATTCGGCTGTGTCAGGCTGGCAGCGACGCACATACGGGACGAACGGAAGGGTGCGACGAGGATGACCGGACGCGGGAAGCGGCGACTGATCGCGGTGCTCGTCGGCGTGGGCGGCACCGCGCTCGCGCTCGCGTTCGTCCGGATCTCGCTCGACTGGTCGGACGCCCAGCCCTACGAGGGCGAGGCGACCGAGATCCGCTACATGGTCTTCGCGACGATCGCCGGTCTCGCGATCATCGCGAGCGCCGTCACCGCGATCGTGCTGTGGCGGCGGGCGCGCTGAACGAGGCGCCCGCTGGGCTGGCCTGCGCGGGAGCCCGCGAGGTTCAGCGCACCCACACCGTCGTCGCGCCGGGCAGGCTGCCGTCGCCGGGCAGTTCCCCGCTCGCGATCAGCACCTCGCCCGCGGGCATCGGCACGGCGTCGTCGCCGAAGTTCGTCACGGAGCGCCAGCCGCCCGGCCGGGCGAAAGCGAGCACCGACGGTCCGGATGCCTCGAGCCACTCGAGGGTCTCGTCGCCCTGCAGTTCGCGGCGCAGCCCGAGTGCCGTGCGGTAGAGCTCGAGCGTCGAGCCCGGCACCCCCGCCTCGACGTCGACGGCGTAGTCTGCGAACCACTCGGGCTGCGGCAGGTGCGGCGCTGCGGCGCCAGTGGGGCCGAAGCCGAACGAGGTGCCCTCGGCCGTCCAGGGCAGCGGCACGCGGCATCCGTCTCGACCGATCTCGACGCCGGTGTTGCGGAAGAACGCCGGATCCTGCCGGTCGGCGTCGGGGATCTCGCCCACCTCGGGCAGGCCGAGCTCCTCGCCCTGGTAGAGGTACGCCGAGCCCGGCAGCGCGAGCATCAGCAGCGTCGCCGCGCGGGCGCGGCGGAGCCCGAGGGCCGTGTCGACGAACTCGGGGTCACCGCCCGCGAGGAGCCACGCCTTGCCCTCCGCCCCGGTCGGCGTGCCGCCCGCGGCGCCCGACTCGACCGTCAGGCCGTAGCGGGTCGCGTGCCGCACGACGTCGTGGTTCGAGAACACCCACGTCGACGAGGCGCCCGTGGCGGCCGCCTCCGCGAGGTTGTTCGCGATGACCTCGCGGAAGCCCGCCGCGTCGAACCCGGCCTGCAGCAGGTCGAAGTTGAAGGCCTGGCCGAGCCCTTCGGGCGAGGCGTAACGGGCGCGCCGGTCGGCATGCACCCAGGCCTCGGCGACCGCCGTGCGCGGCGGGTCGTACTCGTCGAACACCTGTCGCCACTCGGCGTAGATCTCGTGCACGTCGTCGCGGTCCCAGAGGGGGTGCGAGCCGTCGGCGAAGAGGTCGGCGCGGTGGATCGTCGCGAGATCGTCGTGCGAGGCGTCCAGGTCTTTCTTCAGCCCGTGGGCGACGTCGACACGGAAGCCGTCGACGCCCCGGTCGCTCCAGAACCGCAGGGTGCGCCGGAAGTCCTCGTGCACCTCGGGCAGCTCCCAGTTGAGGTCGGGCTGCTCCTTCGCGAAGAGGTGGAAGTACCACTGGCCGGGAGTGCCGTCGGGCTCGGTGACGCGCTCCCAGGCGCTGCCGCCGAAGATCGAGGTCCAGGCGTTCGGCGGCAGTTCGCCGTTCGCGCCGCGCCCGTCGCGGAAGAGGTAGCGCTCGCGCTCGGGCGAGCCCCTGCCTGCGGCGACCGCGGCCCGGAACCACTCGTGCCGGTCGGAGCTGTGGTTCGGCACGATGTCGACGACCACCTTGATGCCCGCCCCGTGCAGCGCCGCGACCATCTCGTCGAACTCGGCGAGCGTGCCGATCTTCGGGTCGACGTCGCGGTAGTCGTCGACGTCATAGCCGCCGTCGGCGAGCGCCGAGGGGTAGAAGGGGCTCAGCCACACCGCGTCGACGCCGAGCTCGGCGAGATAGGGCACCCGCGAGGTGATGCCGACGAGGTCGCCGATGCCGTCGCCGTTGCGATCGGCGAAGCTGCGCGGGTAGATCTGGTAGACCGCCGCCTGCCGCCACCAGTGCGGGTCGGCGGCCGACGACGCCGACGGTTCCGACGCGTGCGATGCGGTCGGTGCGGATGCCTCGGCGCGGGCGTCGTTCGTCATGCGGGTCCCTTCGGAGCGGCGCCGGCGGGACGCCGCACGCATCCCGCCATTCTCGCCGAGCGGCCGCCCTCGGGCTACGCCCCGTCCGGGGCGAGTCGCACCGTGAGGTCGTAGCGGTGCGGGCCGACGACGGTGGCGACGATCTTCTCGCCGTGGCGGTCGTACTTGCGGTGGTACTCGTCGTCGAGCGGCACGTTCGCCTCGGCTTCGCCGGGTTCGAATCGCACCTCGCGCTCGACGCCGCCCGCTCGGATGCGGCCGCGGCCGCTGGCGAGGGCGTGCCGGTACCACGCGGCGTCGGGGCCGTACGCCGAGCGGGTGTACAGCTCGTCGCCGACCCGGGCGACCCACATCACGACGTAGCGGCGCAGCGTGCCGTCGGGACGGTACGAGGCGAGCTGCAGCTCTTCGGCGTTGCCGATGCGGTCGAGTTCGTCGGCGGTCCAGCTGCTCATGCGAGGCTCCTTCGGCGGTGATCCGGATCGTTCCATCCTGAACCCGGCGGACGACCCGCGCCAGCGTGCTCGCTCTCGGCGAACCATCCTGTCGGCGAACCACCCTGTCGGCGAGCGGCGAACGCGCCTACCCTCGAAAGATGGTCCAGGTCCGCGTGCTCGGCATCGCGCTCGACGCCGCCCAGCAGCACCTCGTGCTGCTGAAGCCGATCGACGACGCGCTCGAGCCGGGCGCCCCGCGGGTGCTGCCGATCTGGATCGGCGCGCAGGAGGCGACCTCGATCCTCATCGCCCTCGAGGGCGAGCAGGCCCCGCGGCCGCTCTCGCACGACCTCATCACGACCCTGTTCGCCACCGTCGGCGCGCGGGTCGAGCGCGTCGACGTGACGCGCATCGAGTCCGGCACCT
Organism: Agromyces sp. NPDC058126; assembly: GCF_042884595.1. Classification (NCBI taxonomy): domain Bacteria; kingdom Bacillati; phylum Actinomycetota; class Actinomycetes; order Micrococcales; family Microbacteriaceae; genus Agromyces; species Agromyces sp. NPDC058126. The sequence continues at coordinate 213,219 of NZ_JBHVTS010000001.1, forward strand.
TCTACGCCGAGCTCACGCTCACCACGCCGACCGGGCGGCAGGTCATCGATGCGCGGCCGTCGGACGCGGTCGCCCTCGCGCTGCGCGCCGCGGCGCCGATCTTCGTCGCCGACGAGGTGCTCGACGACGCGGGCATCCCCGCCGAGCTCGCCGGGGGCGATGACGACGACGAGGCCGAAGTCGAGGGCCCCGACGACGAGGCGAAGCTCGCCGAGTTCAAGCAGTTCCTCGACGACGTCGACCCCGAGGACTTCCAGGGCTGAAGGCGCGACGGGCGCGACGCGATGGGGCCGGGTGCGGCACGAGGCATCCGCGACCGGGAGAATGGCCGACATGGATGCCCCGCTCCCGCAGCTGACCGAGATGCCCGCCCCGCAGTTCGTGATGACCGCCGAGGGGCGGCGCATCGCGACGTACTCGTGGGGCGACGAGTCGGCGCCGACCGTGCTCGCGGTGCACGGCTTCGCGTCGAGCTGCCGCGACAACTGGGTGAACACCGGCTGGGTGCGCGACCTCCTGAACGCCGGGTACCGGGTGCTCGGCGTCGACCAGCTCGGGCACGGCGCGAGCGACAAGCCGCACGAGGCGTCGGAGTACGCGATGTCGGCGCTCGTGCAGGACCTCGTGACCGTGCTCGACACCTACCTCCTCGACTCTGTGCGCTACACGGGCTACTCGCTCGGCGCGCGCGTGGGCTGGCAACTGGCCGTCCAGGCGCCCGAGCACGTCGACTGCGCCGTGCTCGGCGGCATCCCCGACGGGCGCCCGCTCGCGCGGCTCGACGTCGCGCAGGCCCGTGCCTACGCCCTGCACGGCACGCCGATCGACGACCAGGTGACGCGCAACTACGCGACCCTCGCCGAACGGGTGGAAGGCAACGACCTGCTCGCGCTGATCGCGCTCGCCGAGGGCATGCGGCACGGCGACGCCGATCCCGACGTGTCGAGGCCGCCCCGCCAGCGCATCCTCTTCGCGACCGGCACGAAGGACGCGATCATCGAGGAGTCGCGGCTCCTCGCCGCGGCGACGCCCACCGGCGAGTTCGTCGAGCTGCCCGGGCGGCACCACTTCAACGCGCCGGGGTCGCGGGTGTTCCGCGAAGCGGCGATCGGCTTCTTCGGCGCGGCCGGCTGAGGCCCGCAGCGACGTCCAGTGAGCGGGCGCCCGGGGCTGTTCACCTCGCTCCGAGTCCGCTACGGTGAGACCGTGCGCACGCCGGAAAAAGGCGGTCTGATCAGCGCGACGGTGGCGCCGCCGCCTGGGATCGCCATGCACGGGAGCGTGCGTCGACCATGACCGGACGGCGGCGGCGCAGCGCGGCGATGATCGCCGTGGCGCTGCTCGCAGCCGTGCTCGTGCCGCTCGGTGCCGCCGCGCCAGCCTCGGCCGCGACCCTGTCGCCGTCGGGGCTCCAGACGGGCATGGTGATGAACGGCACCACCACGCCGGCCTCTCCGCCGACCACATTCAACTGGGGCGACTTCATCACGGGCGTCCAGCCCGACAGCAGCTTCACCTTCACCCCGACGGGGCCGTACACGACGACGCAGGGGCTGCAGTCGAGCGGCGTCGTGCAGGGGGCGTTCGCCTGGGACAACAACTCGGCGACGGCGGCCTGCGCCGTCGGCGCCGAGCCGACCGGCGCGCCGCCGAGCCAGAATCCGAACACGAACCCGTGGCTCCCGGGCTCGGCGAAGCCCAACGAGAAGGGCGACCTCTGCTCGACGGGCTACGGCGTCGAGATCGTCCTGGGCGCCGATGGCACCCGGCACGCCATCCTCTACGGCTACTGGACGAGGTACGTCGGCAACGGGGAGGTGAGCATCTTCCAGCATCTCGAGGGCCCCGGTGCCGGCCGCTGCGACGACGTGCTCATCGAGTTCGACTACGCCTCGTCGGGCACGACGGCACGGGTGCTCCGATGGGCGCCGGCCGCGGGCGACGGGTGCGCGAACGGGCTCGGCGCCGGCACGTGGCAACCGCAGCCCGGCACCGCCGACCTCGACTGGTCGACGGGCGTGCGGCAGGAGGGTCCGCCGCTCACGAACCAGCCGCTCGAGACCTTCGGGGAGTTCGCGATCGACCTGACCACCGCGGGCATCTTCGCTCCGACGGAGTGCAGCACCTTCGAGGTGTCCGAGATGTTCACGCGCACCGGCAACTCGCCGCAGGCGAACATCCAGGACTTCGCGGAGCATTCGCCCGACCCGATGAACCTCTCGAACTGCGGCGCCCTCACGGTGACGAAGGCGACCGTGCCGACCGGCATCGTGGCCGACGACGACTTCGGCTACACGATCTCCCGCGACGGCGGTCCGGTCCTCCCGGGGCTGCCGCCGGTCGACACGATCGTCGACACGATCGGGGCGGGCGAGACGAAGAGCTACCCCGAGGTGCTCGCCGCATCGGACTACCGCCTGTCGGAGACGCAGATCCCGCCGCCGTGGTCGTTGCAGTCGGTGGTCTGCACCGCGATCCCGCTCACCGGCGGCCCTGCGCAGCAGTTCGTGCTCGACGACCCCGCCGACACGTTCCTCGTCTCACCCGAGAACACGACCGACTGCGTGATCACCAACTCGGCGGCCGTGATCACCGTCGTGAAGCAGACCGAACCCGACGGCGCGACCGCCGAGTTCGAGTTCGAGGCCACCGGGCAGGAACCCTTCACGCTCGGCGACGACGGCAGTCTCTCGTTCGCCGTGCCGGTCGGCGAGCCGGTCACGATCACCGAAGGGCCAGCCGACGGATGGCTGCCGCCCAGTCTCAACTGCGACGCCGAGGTGGAGACCGGCGAGCGCTCGGTCACCGTGACGCCGTCGGCCGGCCAGAACATCACTTGCACGTTCACGAACACCCAGCTCGGCACCGTGATCGTCTCGAAGGAGGTGCACGGGGTCGACGGACGCACCTTCGACTTCACGAGCGATCTGCCGGGCGGAGAGAGCTTCAGCATCGCTGCCCCGAACGGCGACGGAACCCTCTACGAGGAGGTCTTCGCAGGCGTCGCACCGGGCGACTACACGATCACCGAGGTGACCGACGCCGAAGACCCCGCGACCCGGTTGGCCGACCTCTCGTGCACCTACGGCGGCAGCGACCACACCGGCGACCTCGAGCTGCGCAGCATCGACTTCTCGGTGCTGCCCGGCGAGACGGTGCGCTGCTTCTTCACGAACAGCCTTCCGGGCTCGATCGCGGTCGTCAAGCGGACCATCCCGGTCGAGTTCGACCAGCTGTTCGACTTCCTCTTCACGCCGCCCGACGCCGCCCCGACGGGCTTCGCGCTCAACGGCAACTCGACCCCGCCGAACGTCGCACTCGATTCCTTCGGGTCGCTCGACCCCGGCAGCTACACGATCACCGAACCCGTCGACGTCGAGGGGTGGTCGCTCGACGGCGTCGACTGCAACGGCGCCGAGTGGGCGCCGAGCGCCGACGGGCGCGGGGTCGTCGTCGACCTCCTCGACATCGAGGCGGCGGTCTGCTTCTTCACCAACCGCGCCGAGCCGGCGTCGCTGTCGGTCGAGAAGTCGGTCGTGGGCGTCGACCCGGGCTTCGCGTGGTCGTTCGACTTCGAGCTCGTCGCGCCCGACGGCAGCGTCGCCGGACGCACCTCGACCGACGCGGCACCGATCGTCGAATGGGGCGAGCTCATGCCCGGCAGCACCTACACGGTTCGCGAAGCGGGCGCCGATCAGCCCGGCTGGACGCGCGGCGAGCTCAGCTGCGAGGGGGTCGCCGACCTCGATCCGGCCTCGCCGGGCGTGCAGTTCGTGCCGGCGCCGGGCCAGTCGATCTCCTGCGCCGTCGAGAACACCGCGGCGACGTCGTCGATCACGGTCGCGAAGATCGCCGGCGGCATCGCCTCGGACTTCGAGTGGTCGTTCGACCTGTCGATCGCCCCGGTGCCCGACGGCGAGGCGAACCCCAAGACCGTGAGCGGCACCGGGCAGTCCGGCCAGAGCGCGACCTGGACGGGACTCGTGGCGGGGCGGAGCTACTCGATCACCGAGAACGTGCCCGGCGGGTGGACCGGCACCGTCGACTGCGGCGGGCTCGTCGACGAGGCGCCCGAGGAGCCCGGTGTGCAGTTCACGGCGCCGGTGGGCCAGGAGCTCGCCTGCACCTTCATCAACCAGGCCACGGCCGGCACCGGCACGCTCACCAAGACCTCGCTGGGCGGCGACGGCACCTTCGAGTTCGTCCTCACCGATCTCGACCACGAGGTCGACCCGATCACCGTGAGCGTCGCCACGGAGAGCGGAACCGCGAGCATCGCGCTGCCGGTGATCGTTCCGGGCGTGCGCTACTCGTTCGTGGAGGTCGATCGCCCCGGCTGGCTCGAGGGCGCGCTCAGCTGCACGATCACCCCGGGCGACGGTGGGGCGCCGTTCGTGCTCGACGACCTCACCGAGTTCTCGGTCGATCCGGGCGACGTCGGCGAATGCGCGGCGCTGAACACGGCCCTCGGGCGGATCGTCATCGCGAAGGCGGTCGACGGCGCCGACGGCACCTTCGACTTCACGGGCGACTGGCTGGAGCCGCCCGACTTCACCGTGACGACGAGTGACGGCACCGGGGCCGAGACCTTCGACGGCATCGTGCCGGGGAGCTACACGGTGACGGAGTCGGACGAGGACGGCTACGACACGACCGGGCTGAGCTGTGTCGACGGCGATGCGGAGGGCACCGCGTCGAGCGTCGAGGATCTCGTCGGGTCGATCGAACTCGACCCCGGCGAGACCGTCGTCTGCACGTTCACGAACGTGGAATGGGGCATGATCGTCGTCGACAAGACGACGGACCCGAGCGGTTCGTCACAGGAGTTCGCCTTCGCATGGGGCGGGACGGGCGAACCGGGCGAGGGCTTCACGCTGTCGGATGCCTCGCCGCCGTTCTCGACCGAGCCGCTCGCGCCGGGCGAGTACGTCGTCACCGAGTCCGGCACCGACGGGTGGGAACTCGTCGAGGTCACGTGCACGGGGGCGAGCGGCGGAGCCGTGGTCGAGGGCGCGAGCGCCGTCGTCGACCTCGGTCTCGGCGAGACAGTCGTCTGCACCTTCGTGAATGAGCAGACGACGCCGCCCGGACCGACCCCCGGACCGACGCCGCCGCCCGGGCCGGCGGCGCTGCCGGACTCCGGATTCTCCGGGACCCCGCTGCTGCTCGTCGCGTTCGTGATGCTCATGCTCGGTTCGGCGGCTGTCGTGCTCGCCCGGCGTCGCGCCCGCCGGGTGCGTCTCGGCGCCGACGACTGATGCCGCGTCCGGCCGGCCGTTCCTCCCGCCCCGATGTCGGCCCGACCGCGTACGATGAAGGCCGACCCTGCGAGGAGCGAGCGAGACCATGAGCGACGAGAATCCCACCACCGAACGGGAGTCGTCGACCCACACTCCGACCCAGTGCCCCGAGTGCTTCGTCGAGGTGCAGCACGACCACCACTGGTGGATGGCGCGGCCCGAGGGCTCGCGGCTCGTCGGCCTTGTGATCGCGCGACCCGACATGCCGCCCATCCTCGAGCAGCGGCAGGACCTGGCCGCCTTCGGGGTGCAGATCCTCGACTTCCGCTACCCGGCTCCCGAGAACCTCGGCGAGTCGTGGGAGCAGCGGCTCGCCCGCTTCTTCGGCACCCTGCACGGCGGCGACGTGCTCGTCGTCGCGAACGTGCATGCGTTGGGGCGCGACGTCGACGAAGAACTCCGCACGCTCGGTGAGCTCCGCCGGCGCGGCGTCGTCGTCAAGGTGCTGAGCCACGGGGCCCGGCACCTCGCCGACACCGCGATCGAGCAGGGCGCCGCCGGGCAGGCCTGAGCCTCACCGCCAGGCGTCGCCGGGGCCGAGGAGCACCCGCCACAACCACTCCGCGGCGGTCTCGACCGGCGGGCGGGGGTCGCGCGCGAGCCAGGCCTCGATGACCCCGAGCGCGGAGCCCGCGATGCCCGCGCCCACCACGTCGAGGGGCAGGCCCTCGAACACGCGGGAGCCCGACGCAACGATGCCGTCGCGCACGATGGCCTCGATGCGGGCGCGGAGGCGCGCCATCACGACTGCCGAGCCGTTCGGGCCGAGCACTCGGCGGTAGACCTCGGCGTTGTCGTCGAAGTGGTGGAGGTAGTCGAAGAGCGCCTGCGGCGGCCCGTCGAGCGGCTCGGTGACGCGGGGGAGCGACGCCCCGGCGGCCTCGGCCGCGGCGTCGAGGGCGTCGGCGAGCAGGGTCTCCTTGTCGTCGTAGTGCTGGTAGAAGCTCGAGCGGTTGACGCCCGCGCGGGCGGCGATGTCGGCGACCGTGAGCTCGTCGAGCGGGCGCTCCCTGGCGAGCGTGAACAGCGCCTCCTGCAACGCACGGCGGGTGCGCTCGACGCGGACATCCATATCGCGATTCTGCCAGCCGGATGCCTCGCGCCCCGACCGTTCTCCGACATCGGTCGGATATCCGACAGATGTCGGATATCCTCGGAGTGGCTCGATGAGGCGCCGCCACTCCCTCGACTCGAAAGGGCAGCACTTCCATGGCCGAACTCCTCTACCGCCTCGGGCGCTTCGCCGCGCACCGGCCGTGGCGCGTCATCGTCTCGTGGGTGCTCGCCCTCGGGCTCGCGGTCGGCGGATTCCTCGCGTTCGGCGGCACGCTGACGTCGAGCATGAGCATCCCCGGCACGGAGACCGACCGAGTGACGGCCGAACTGCAGGGCGAACTCGACGATCTCGGTGGCGCGACCGGCACGGTCGTCTTCCAGACGGACGACGGTTCCGAGTTCACCGAGGGGCAGCAGGAGGAGATCGGCGCACTGCTCGAGCGAATCGCCGAGCTCGACGGCGTTGCGGGCGTCGTCGACCCCTTCGCCGCGGACGCCCAGCGCGCCGAGGCGCAGGCGCAGCTCGATGACGGCAGCGCGCAGCTCGACGCAGCCGAGCAGCAGCTCGCCGACGGCGGCGCGAAGCTCGACGCCGCCCAGCAGCAGCTCGACGCGGGCCAGGTGCAGCTCGACACGGCGGTCGAGCAGGCGAAGGCCGCTGGCATGTACGACGCGGCGGCCGCGCAGTTCGCGGCGCAGCAGGCGCAGCTCGACGCAGGGCAGGCCGAGCTCGACGCGAAGCGCGCCGAGCTCGATGCGGGCACCGAGGAGCTCGAGGCGCAGCGCGTACAGCTCGACGCCGGCGTGCGGCTCGCCGACGCGGCATCCGAGATCAGGACCGTCTCGGACGACGAGGCCACGGCGCTCGGCGCGGTGATGTTCGAGGAGGACCTCTTCAGCCTCCCCGACGAGCAGAAGTCGGCCGTCGCCGCCGAGCTCGACGGCGCCGGCACCGAGGGCGTGAGCATCGACTACTCGACCGAGATCGCGGCCTCGATCGATGGGCTCATCGGGCCCGGCGAGATCATCGGCGTCGTGCTCGCGCTCCTCGTGCTCGTCGTCATGTTCCGCGCGCTGCTGCCCGCGGTGCTGCCGATCCTCTCCTCGCTCGTGGGCGTCGGCGTCGGCGTCGCGGGTTCGCTCGCCTTCTCGGGCGTCGTCGACATGTCGTCGGTCACCCCGGTGCTCGGCGTCATGCTCGGCCTCGCGGTCGGCATCGACTACGCGCTCTTCATCTTCAACCGCCACCGCCGTCAGCTGCTCGCCGGCATGGACCTCGACGAGTCGATCGCGCTCGCGAACGGCACCTCGGGCAACGCCGTCGTGTTCGCGGGCTCCACGGTGCTCGTCGCGCTGCTCGCGCTGAACGTCACCGGCATCCCGTTCCTCGGGGTCATGGGCACGGTCGGCGCGGTCTGCGTGCTCATCGCCGTGCTCGTCGCGGTCACCCTGAGCCCCGCGCTCCTCGGCCTCATCGGCCTGCGGGTGCTGAACCGCCGAGCCCGCGCGCAGATCGGGCACGACGCGCACACGCAGCCCGAGCTGAAGCCCATGAAGACCTCGCGGGCGCTGCTCCGCGCCGGCATCGCGATCGTCGCCCTCCTCGTCGTCGCCATCCCCGCGCTCTCGATGCGGCTGGGGCTGCCCGACGGTTCGTCGGAGTCGGCCGACTCGACCCAGTACCGCGCGTACACGGCAGTCGCCGACGCGTTCGGCGCCGGCCAGAACGGCACGCTGCTCGTCACGGTCGCCCTGCCCGACGGGCTCGACGAGGACGGCGTCGTCCCGGCGCAGGCCGAGCTCGCCGAGCTGTTGCAGGGCCAGCCCGGCGTCGTCGCCGTGGCCCCGGTCGGCGTCTCCGACGACCGCGACTTCCTGGCCTTCCAGGTCGTGCCCGACGACGGACCCTCGAGCGAGTCGACCGAGGAGCTCGTGCACGCACTCCGGGGGCTCGCGCCGCTCGACGCCGCCGATGCTGGCCTCGACGGCTCCGGCGAGCTCGCGCTCGGCGTCGCCGGCCAGGCGAGCGGCAACATCGACATCTCCGAGAAGCTCGCGAACGTGCTGCCGCTCTACCTCGGCCTCGTGGTCGGCCTCTCGATGCTCATCCTCATGCTCGTGTTCCGCTCGATCCTGGTGCCGATCATCGCGACCGCCGGGTTCGTGCTGTCGCTGTTCGCGGCGTTCGGCGCGGTCGTCGCGATCTTCCAGTGGGGATGGTTCGGCCCGCTCTTCGACGTGCACGACCCGGGGCCGGTGCTGAACTTCGCGCCGATCATCGTCATGGGCGTGCTGTTCGGGCTCGCGATGGACTACCAGCTCTTCCTCGTCTCGGGCATGCGCGAGGCCTGGGTGCACGGCGTGCCGGCGCGCACGGCGGTGGTCGCCGGCCTGCGGGGCGGTCGAGCGGTCGTCACCGCCGCGGCCATCATCATGGCGGCGGTGTTCGGCGGCTTCGTGTTCTCGCACCTCACGATGGTGCGCCCGCTCGGCTTCGGCCTCGCGGCGGGCGTCCTGCTCGACGCGTTCGTCGTGCGGATGCTGCTCATCCCCGCGATCATGCACCTGCTCGGTGAGAAGGCGTGGTGGCTGCCGAAGTGGCTCGACCGCATCCTGCCCGACGTCGATGTCGAGGGCGCCGCACTCGAGCGCACCCACCCCGTGCACGGCGCGGCCGCGGCCTCCGAAGCCTCTGGAGCCTCTGGAGCCGAGACGGAGGACGGGCCGTCGGTGCCGGTCGGCGCCGGGCGCGACTGAGGGGAACCCGGCAGGTCAGGCGAGTGCGCGCACCATGAGTTCGCGCAGTTCGGGGGCGAGGGCCGGCGCCGTCGCGAGCGAGACCTCGCGCGCGAGCGCCGGCCCCTCGACCTCGACCACGGCCAGGTCGTCGCGGCCGGTGGGCACGGCGAGCTCGGGCACGAAGGCGAGGCCGAGCCCGGCGGCGACGTATTCGACGACGACGCGGTAGTCGTCGCTGCGCGGGCCGAGCAGCGGCTCGAACCCGGCCTGCACGGCGGCCGAGCGGAACGCGGCGTCGACCGGGTCGTCGTCGAGCGTGCCGACCACCCAGCGTTCGCCCGAGAGCGCGGCGAGCCGCACCGCTCCGACGCCCGCGAGCGGGTGGCGGGCCGGCACCACGAGCGAGAAGTGCTCGGTGAACAGCGGCGTGCGCGTGACGCCGCTGCCCGATCGGCGGACGCCGTGGCGGGGCGCACCGGGCGCCGAGTAGACCACCGCGGCGTCGAGCTCGAGCCGGTCGAGCGCCGAGTCGAGCACGTCGAGCTCGGCCTCGGTGATCTCGGGCACGAGGCCGGCGGCGTCGAACGCCGTGACGAGGCCCGGCAGCAGTCGGGCCGCGGCGGTCGGGAAGACGCCGAAGCGGACCGTGCGGCGCCCGGACTCGAGCGTCGCGGCGACCTCGACGAGCGCGCGGTCGGCGCGGTCGACGATGGCGGAGGCGTGCGGGAGCCAGAGGCGACCCGCGGTGGTGAGCGTGGTGCCCGCGGCCGAGCTCTCGACGACGGCGGAGCCCGTGGCACGGCCGAGCCCGGCGAGGTGGTGGGACACGGTCGGCTGGCTCCAGTCGAGCGCGCGTGCGGCGGCGGCCACGGAGCCGTGCTCGGCGATCGCGCGCAGCGCGCGGAACTGACGGAGATCGATCACCGCGCCTCCAGGATGTTTGCTCAATACTCATTATCGATCATTCCAGAAAGACCGCTATTCCGTATCGATCTCGGATCGGGGAGGCTTGAGGTATGCCCACCCCCTACGCCGACGCCGTCGCCCGCTACGCCGAGATCGACCGGGCGCGGGTCTACGTTCCCGGCCACGCGGCCGACCCCGTCGCCGCCCCCGCGCTCACCGAGTGGTTCGGCGCCGAGATCCTGCGCCGTGACGTTCCGCCGCTGCTCGCCGGCATCGACAAGGGCCCCGGCAACCCGCTGGCCGAGGCGCTGACGCTCGCCGCCGAGGCGTGGGGCGCCCGTCGCACGTGGTTCGTCACCAACGGCGCCTCGCAGGCCAACCGCGTCGCGGCGCTCGCGCTCGGCGCGTTCCGCGAGGCTGGCGACCCCGTCGTCGGCCAGCGCAGCGCCCACTCCTCGTTCATCGACGGCGTCATCCTCGCGGGGCTCTCGCCGAGCTTCGTCGCGCCCTCGATCGATCCCGTCCTCGGCATCAACCACGGCGTCTCGCCCGAGGCGCTCCGTGCCGCGCTCGACAGGGCCGAGCGGCCCAAGGGCGTCTACCTCATCTCGCCGAGCTACTTCGGCGCGGTCGCCGACATCCCGGCCCTCGCCGCGGTCGCGCACGCCGCGGGTGCCCCGCTCATCGTCGACGCCGCCTGGGGCGCGCACTTCGGCTTCCACCCCGAGCTCCCCGGCAACCCGGTGCGGCAGGGCGCCGACCTCGTCATCTCGAGCACGCACAAGCTCGGCGGCAGCCTCACCCAGTCGGCCATGCTGCACCTCGCCGACGGGCCGTTCGCCGACGAGCTCGAACCGCTCGTCGAGCGCGGCTTCACACTCACCCAGTCGACGAGCGCGAGTGCGCTGCTGCTCGCCTCGCTCGACCTCGCGCGCGAGACCCTGCAGACCGGCGGGGCTCGCATCGCCGCCTCGATCGCCGCCGCCGACCGGCTGCGCGACGAGATCCGTCGCCGCGGACGCTTCGGCATCGTGAGCGACGGATTCGGGGCCTTCGCCGACATCGTCGACGCCGACCCGTTGCGCGTCTCGATCGACGTCGCCCGCGGCGGACTGCACGGGCACACCGTGCGGGACCGCCTGGAACGCGAGGGCGTCTCCTTCGAGATCGCCACCGACTCGGCCGTCGTGGCCGTGCTCGGCGCGGGCGTCGTGCCCGACGTCGACCGCATCGTCGAGGCGCTGCACGCGCTCGCGCCCGAGGAGGGCGCCGGCGAGGCATCCCGGCCGTTCGTGGCGGATGTCGTGCCGCCCGTCGCACTGCCCGAACCGGGGCCGCTCGCGATGCTGCCCCGCGACGCGTTCTTCGCCCCGGGCGCCCCGGTGCCGATCGAGGAGGCGATCGGACGAGTGTCGACCGACGCCCTCGCCGCGTACCCGCCGGGCATCCCCAACGTGCTGCCCGGAGAGGTCGTCACGGCCGAGGTCGTCGAGTTCCTGCAGCGCATCGCCGCCACCCCGGGCGGCTACGTGCGCGGAGCGGTCGACCCCTCGCTCGCGACGCTGCGGGTCGTCCGGGCCTGAATTATGCAGGGGTGTTGACGGAAAAAAACGGGCTCCATAGCGTGAGGCGCGATTCCCAGATTCTCGACGAGGAGACCTCATGCCACGCAGATTCCGACTCGCGGCGGGCGTGCTCGCCGCCGCGCTCATCGTGCCCGCGGCGCCGTTCGCCGCGACCGCCGCAGAGGCGCCGGCGACGGCCGGACCGACCGCGCTCCGCGCGGCGATGCCCGCGAACCTCGCGCTCGACGCCGTCGCCACCGCGTCGTCGACCGAGCTCGACGATGCCCGCTTCATGCCCGCCCACGTCAACGACGGCGACACCTCGACCCGGTGGTCCTCGAAGTACGTCGACGCGAGCTGGGTGCAGCTCGAACTCGCCGAGCCCTCCGAGGTCGCGACCGTGGTGCTCGAATGGCCGAACGCCTGCGCGCGTGCCTACCGCGTCCAGACCTCGGTCGACGGCGTCGACTGGACGACGCAGGCCGAGCGGACCGCCCAGGCCACCTGTCCGCGCGTCGACGAGCTCAGTCTCGACGTCGACGAGCCTGTGAGCTTCGTGCGGATGCAGGGGATGACCCGCTGGTCGACCTGGGGGTACTCGATCTCCGAGTTCCGGGTCTACGACGCACCCCTGCCCGAGCCCGAGCCGCAGCTGCCGCTCGTGCCCGCGCCCGTCTCGCTCGAACGTGGCGACGGCGCGCTCGTGCTCACGGACGAGGTCGAGATCGAGGCCTCCGGTGACGCGGTCGCGGCGGCCGAGTACCTCGCCGACGTGATGCGGCCCTCGACCGGGTTCGCGCTGCCGGTCGTCGCCGAGGCCGAGGGGCAGGCGATCGAGATCTCGGTCGCCGAGGGCAATGCGCCCGCCGGGCACGAGGCCGAGGGCTACACGCTCGAGGTCGGAGCCGGCGGCATCGAGCTCGCCGCCGACACCGAGGCCGGTGCGCTGAACGGGGTGCAGACCCTCCGCCAGCTGCTGCCCGCGTGGATCGAGTCGGAGCAGCGGACCGATGTCGAGTGGTCGGTGCCGTTCGTCTCGATCAGCGACTACCCGCGCTTCGAGCACCGCGGACTCATGGTCGACACGGCGCGCAGCTTCTACACCGTCGACGAGGTCAAGCGGCTGATCGACAGCGCCGCCCCGCTGAAGCTGAACCGGCTGCACCTGCACCTGACCGACGACCAGGGCTGGCGCATCGCGATGGACACCCCGGCCGAGAACCCCTCGGGCATCGACTACACCGACCTCACCGGCATCAGCGGCGCGACCGGGATGACCTACAACCGGGCCGGCCAGCTCATGGGCACCGAGCTCGGGCGGACCGGGTACTACACGAAGGACGACTACCGGGCGATCGTCGCGTACGCGGGCGAGAACGGCATGACGGTGATCCCCGAGATCGACCTGCCGGGCCACACCAACGCGGCGCTCCACGCCATCCCGCAGCTGAACTCGGCGGGGTCGAGCCCCAAGCTGAAGCCCGGCGAGGTCACGGTGCCGCACCAGGGCACGGGCGACGTCGGCAACTCGTCGTTCGATGCGAACAACGAGCACACCTACACCTTCATCGCCGAGGTGCTGCGGCAGGTCGCCGAGCTCACGCCGGGGGAGTACCTGCACATCGGCGGTGACGAGGCGCACACCACATCGCACGCCGACTACGTGAAGATGGTCGACTTCGCGAGCGCGACGGTCGCCGACCTCGGCAAGACCGTCGTCGGCTGGAACGAGTACGCGAGCACCGCCCTGCCGAAGGACGACGCCGTCATCCAGCTCTGGACGGGCAACGGCGCCGCCGTGCGCGACGCCGTGAACACCCGCGGTGCGAAGGTGATCATGTCGCCCGCGAACAAGACCTACATGCCGCAGAAGCAGGACGGCCGTCAGCCGCTCGGCGGCACCTGGGCGTGCGGCGGCCCCTGCACGCTCGAGAACGCCTACAACTGGAACCCCGCGACGCAGATCGCGGGCGTTCCCGAGAGCGCGATCCTCGGCGTCGAGGCGGCCTTCTGGGGCGAGTTCATCCGCGGCGTCGACCAGGCGCAGTTCTACACCTTCCCGCGTCTGCTCGCGACGGCGGAGGCAGGTTGGACCCCGCAGGGCGGCAAGGTGCTCGCGGAGTTCGTCGAGCGTGCCGGGCAGCTCGGAACCCGGATGACGGTGCAGGGGGTCAACTTCTTCCCGACCTCGACCGTCGACTGGCGTATCGACGCGGCGCCGAGCGTGACGCGCTGCCCGGTGACCGCGACGCCCGCCGCCGCGGGCGATCGCCCGATGTCGTCGAAGGTCGAGATCGACTGGCGGGTGATCGCGCCGAGCACGGTGCCGGCGGAGATCACCGCCGAGCTGGTCTGGAGCGACGGCACGCGGCAGCCGGTCGAGCTCGTGAGCACGGCGGCGAGCGACATCGCCGCCATGACGCAGAACTCGGCCTACACGGGCAGTACGAGCCGCAACTTCCACGCCTCGGGCGCCCACGTCGGGCAGCTCGAGGTGACGGTCGGCGGCGCCGAGCCGGTGGTGGCCGGAACGGTCATGGTGACGGTCCCGGGCAAGCGCTGACGGGCGAGGCCGCCGGCCCTGCGCGGGGCCGGCATCGGTGAGGCGGGCGCGATGGTCGACGACCATCGCGCCCGTTCGTCGTCGTCCGCCCCGTTCGTCGTCGTCCGTCCCGTTCGTCGTCGTCCGTCCCGGTCGTCGCACCGGCATGGAAGGCCATTCGTCCGGTGCATGACGGATTTCGAAGCGAATTATGTCGGTGTGTTGACGGAAAAAATCGGCCCTCTTAGCGTGTCCGTGTGACCTTGCCCAGTGGAGTGCACGCACTCGTCAGACGGACCCATGAAGACCGGGTCCTCCAGGTGCTGCGCGAGCACGGCGCGATGACCCGCGGCGAGCTCGCCGCGCGCATCGGCCTCTCGCGCACCACGCTCTCGGAGATCACCTCGCAGCTGCTCGAGCGCGGCGTGATCTCGGTCTCGGACGACGAGACCCCGCGGCTCGGCCGCGGCCGGCCCGCCGAGAAGCTCACCCTCGACCCCGCCGCCGGGCAGTACCTCGGCGTCGACTTCGGCCGACGCCGCGTCCGGATCGTCGTCGCGAACGCGGCCCACGACCTCATCGCCTCGGACGTCGTCGCCTACGAGGCGACGGCGTCGTGGCAGGAGCGGATCGACGCGGCGTTCGACCTCGTCGACCGCATGGGCGCCGAGCGCGGGCTCCACTTCGACGGCGTCCTCGGCGTCGGCATCGGGTTCCCCGGTCCGTTCTCGCCCCGGGTGCCGCACGAGCCCTCGGAGCCCGTGGCCGAGGCGCGCCGCGCCGGCGCCGTGCTCATGCGGACCGCGTTCGCCGACCGCTTCGCGGCGCCCGTGCTGCTCGACAACAACACCCGCCTCGCCGGCCTCGCCGAGGCGACCTGGGACAGCGCGGCCGAGGTCGAGCACCTGCTCTACCTCCGCCTGTCGGACGGCATCGGCGGCGGGCTCGTCGTCGGCGGGCGCCTCGTCACCGGCGCCTCCGGGCTCGCCGGCGAGTTCGGCCACATCAGCCTCGGCGGGCACGGCGAGCTCTGCCGGTGCGGCAAGCGCGGCTGTCTCGAGACGGTCGCCTCGATCGGCGCGATCCTCCGGCGCTGCGCCGAGGCCGGGGCGCCGATGGCGACCCTCGACGACGTCGCGGCAGCGGCCGCGAAGGGCGACCCGCTCGTCGTCGGCGTGCTCCGCGACGCCGGCGAGGCCGTCGGCCGCGTGATCGGCTCGCTCGCGGTGGCGCTGAACCCCTCCGAAATCGTCGTCGGCGGCGAGGTCGCCCAGGTCTCCGAGGTCATCCTCGAGCAGGCCGCCGCGACCACGGCGTACGAGCTGCTGCCCGTCGGCGAGTACTCGCCCCGCATCCGCGGCGCCGTGCTCGGCGACGAGGGCGGCGCGATCGGCGGCATCATCGCCGTCCTCCAGAACTCCCCCCTGCTCGCCGGCTACCAGTCGGCGACGAACGTCGCCCCCGCGGCCACCCGATTGCGAAGGAGCACCACCTGATGTCCCCCCTGAACCGAGGAGGCCGCCCATGGTCGCGCTGACCGATGCCACTGTGAAGCGGCGCGACGCCGCCGATCGCGCGAAGGCGACGGCGAAGTCGAAGGATGCCGCGCCCCGGCGCCGCATGCTCCTGCTGAACCTCCTCAGCGTCGCCGCCGGCATCCTGCTGTGGTGGGCGCTCTCGGCCGCAGGCCTCCGACTGCCCTCGCCCGTCGAGGTCGTCGTGCGCGGGTGGGAGCTGCTCCTCGACGGCACCCTGCTCACCGACCTCGTCGCGAGCCTCACCCGCGTCCTGATCGGCTTCGCGCTCGGCACCCTCGTCGCGATCCCGGTCGGCTTCCTCATGGGCTGGTACGCCTGGGCCCGCGGCCTCGTCGAGCCGTGGATCCAGTTCTTCCGCACCATCCCCCCGCTCGCGATCATCCCGCTCGCGATCGTGCTGCTCGGCATCGGCGAGGAGCCGAAGATCCTCGTGATCTTCCTCGCCGCGTTCTTCGCCTGCGTGATCTCGACCTTCCAGGGCGTCGTGAACATCGACCGCACGCTGATCAACGCAGCCCGTGTGCTCGGCACGAAGGACGCCGGGATCTTCCTGCGGGTCGTCGTCCCGGCATCCGTGCCGTTCATCCTCGTCGGCATGCGCGTCGGCCTCGGCGCGGCCTGGGCGACGCTCGTCGCGGCCGAGCTCATCGCCGCGCAGGCGGGCCTCGGGTACCGCATGCAGCAGGCGCAGCTCTACTACGACCTCCCGACGATCTTCGTCGGCCTCATCGTGATCGGCATCCTCGGCCTCCTCATGGACCGGGTGCTGCTCTACGCCGAGACGAAGCTCACCGGATGGCAGGAACGACGATGACCACCACCACGCTGACCGACGCCCGCATCTCGGTGCGCGACGTCACGAAGACCTTCGACCTCAAGGGCGAGGAGTTCGTCGCCCTCGGCGGCGTCTCGCTCGACGTCGCCGACAACGAGTTCATCACGGTCGTCGGCCCGTCGGGCTGCGGCAAGTCGACGCTCATGAACATCCTCGCCGGGCTCGACGAGCCGAGCTCGGGCGAGGCGCTCGTCGACGGCCGGGCCGTCGACGGCCCCGGCCCCGAGCGCGGCGTCATCTTCCAGCAATACGCGCTGTTCCCGTGGCTGACCGTGCGCAAGAACGTCGAGTTCGGGCTGAAGACCGCGGGGCTGGGCGCGAAGGAACGACGGGCGAAGGCCGAGCACTACATCGAGATGGTCGGGCTGACCGACTTCGCCGACGCCCTGCCGAAGATGCTCTCGGGCGGCATGAAGCAGCGCTGCGCGATCGCCAGGGCCTACGCCGTGAACCCGAGCATCCTGCTCATGGACGAGCCGTTCGGGGCGCTCGACGCGCTCACGCGCGTGAAGTTGCAGGAGCAGCTGCTCGACACGTGGAGCCACGACAAGCGCACCGTCGTCTTCATCACGCACGACGTCGACGAGGCCGTGTTCCTCGCGAACCGCGTCGTCGTGATGGCGGCGCGACCGGGCCGCATCTTCGACATCGTCGACGTCGACCTGCCGTACCCCCGCACCGAGGAGATGCGTCTCAGCCCCGAGTTCACCGCGCTCCGCAACCGCGTCTGGAACGCGGTCTACCACCAGAACCCCGGCACGACCCCCACCGCTGTCGACTGACAGCACGACATCAAGGAAGATCCATGACCCGCACCCCCCGCACCCGCGGCCTCTTCGCCGCCGCAGCCGCCGTCGTCGCGCTCGCCCTCGCCGGCTGCTCCAGCAGCGCCGCCGGCGACTCCGGCTCGGGCGCCCCGGCCGAGCTCGAGAAGGTCCGCTTCGGCTACATCGCCGACTTCAACGGCGCGAGCCTGCTCGCGATCGCCGAGGACCAGGGACTCTGGGAGAAGCACGGCATCGACGTCGAGACGCCGGTCTTCACGAACGGCCCGCTGCAGATCCAGGCGCTCGGCACCGACGACCTCGACTTCGGGTACATCGGCCCCGGCGCGATGTGGCTGCCCGCCTCGGGCCAGGCGAAGGTCGCGGCCATCAACAGCCTCGGCAACGCCGACCGCGTGATCGCGCTGGCCGGCATCACCTCGATCGAGGACCTGAAGGGCAAGAAGGTCGCGGTGCCCGAGGGCACCTCCGGCGACATGATCCTCACCATGGCGCTCCGCTCGGCGGGCATGACGATCGACGACGTCGAGAAGGTCGCCATGGACCCGGCGACCGTCGTGTCGGCGTTCGCCTCGAAGCAGGTCGACGCGGCAGGCATCTGGTACCCGCTCATCGACACCATCCAGGAGCAGGTGCCCGACCTCGAGATCCTCGCTGAGAACGAGGACTTCATCGACGAGGTCGCCTTCCCGAGCGCATTCGTGGCGGGACCCTCCTTCGTCGAGGAGCACCCCGAGGCGACCGCCAAGGTGCTCGCCGTGCTGCGCGAGGCCATGGACTACCGGGTGGAGAACCTCGACGAGACGATCGAGCTGACCTCGAAGATGCTGAAGATCGAGGCCGATGCGCTCGCCGTCGAGGCCGAGAACGCGAAGTACATGACCGCGGCCGAGGTCGACGCGCTCACCGAGGACGGCACCGTCGTGACGTGGCTGGGCGCGCTCAACGAGTACTTCGTCACGGCGGGCAAGGTCACCGACCCGCTCGACCCCGCCGAGTACTACCTCGGCGAGCAGTTCGTGGAGGCCGGCGAGTAGCAGCCGCCGCCGTCCGCACCCCCGTCGCACGGCGGAGCGCCTGCTCCGCCGTGCGGCCCAGCGGGCTGCGGATGGCTCGCTCTGCCCTCTTCCCACCAGACGAATGAGATCGATGAGTTCCACCGAACGCCGCCCGAACATCCTGCTGATCCTGACCGACGACCACGCCTCGCACGCCATCGGCGCGTACGGCTCGGTCGTCAACCGAACCCCGCGCATCGACGAGATCGCCGCCGCCGGGGTGCGCGTCGACAACTGCTTCTGCACGAACGCCCTCTGCACGCCGAGCCGGGCGTCGATCCTGACCGGCACCTACAGCCACGTCAACGGCGTCACGACGCTCGAGACGCCGATCGACGCGAGCCAGCCGACCTTCGTCTCGCAGTTGCGCGAGTCGGGCTACCGCACGGCGATCATCGGCAAGTGGCACATGGGGGAGGGCCCCGGCCACGACCCGCAGGGCTTCGACCATTGGGCGGTGCTGCGCGACCAGGGCGAGTACTTCGACCCGCAGATCCTCACGGAGGACGGCGTGCGGATCGTCGACGGCTACGCCACCGACGTCATCACCGACCTGTCGCTCGCGTGGCTCGAGTCGCTCGAGGGCGACGAGCCGTGGTGCCTGCTCATCCACCACAAGGCGCCGCACCGACCGTGGGAGCCCGATGAGCGGCACCGGGGCATGTACTCGGAGCCGATCCCGGTGCCCGCGACGTTCACCGACGACTACCGCACCCGCTCGTCGGCCGCCCACCGCGCGGCGATGCGTATCGCCGACCACCTGACCCTCACCGACCTCAAGCAGGCACCGCCCGAGGGCCTCGACTACGAGCAGGCCGCGCTCTGGAAGTACCAGCGCTACATGGAGGACTACCTCGCGTGCGTGGCCTCCGTCGACGACAACGTCGGCAGGGTGATCGACTGGCTCCGCGAGCGGGGCGAGTTCGACGACACGCTCACGATGTACACCTCCGACCAGGGGTTCTTCCTCGGCGATCACGGCTGGTTCGACAAGCGATTCATGTACGACGAGTCGCTGCGGATGCCGCTCGTGATCAGCTGCCCGTCGCGGATCCCGCACCGGGAGCAGCCGCTCGAGCAGATCATCACGAACGTCGACTTCGCCCAGACGATCCTCGAGAGCGCGGGGGTCGCCTCGCACCCGCGGATGCAGGGCCAGAGCTTCTGGCCGCAGCTGACCGACGAGCCCGAGCGGCCCACCCGGCCCGCGATGTACTACCGCTACTTCGAGAACGACGACGTGAACCACCACGCCTTCGCCCACTACGGGGTGCGCACCGACCGCCACAAGCTCATCTACTTCTACAACGACGGGCTCGGGCTGCCCGGCGCCTCGGCGCACAGCTACCCGCCGGAGTGGGAGCTCTACGACCTCGAGCGAGATCCCGACGAGGTGAACAACGTCTACCTCGACCCCGCGTACGCGGAGCTCCGCGAGGAGTTGAAGGTGGTGCTCTGGGAGCTGCAGGCCGAGCTCCTCGACACCCCGCACCCGTCGCAGCCGCGGCCCGAGCGGCTCGGCGCCGAGATCGAGGCGGTCGCCCTGGGAGGCTGACGCGTCGCGGACGACGACGGGCGGACCGCCGTGTGGCATCCGCCCGTCGCCGGCCGTCGTCAGCGCGTCTCGAAGTACAGGTGGGTGTGCAGCCGGCAACGTTCGTTGAAGCGCGCACCGCAGGAGGGGCACGCGTCGCCCTCGAGGTAGGCGTCGATCGTCAGCTCGGTGCGGCACACGCCGCAGAGCACGGCCTCGCGCCCGCGCTCGGCGAGCGGCCACTGCTCAGCCGGATGGCCGGCGGCCTCCTCGTGGCAGGCGTGGCAGGGGTAGTACTCGCCGCAGCACGCGAAGCGGATCGCGATGATGTCGACCTCGGTGCGGTAGTGCACGCACCGGGTCTGGTCGTCGACGGTGGCCCCAAGGACGCGGGGCGTGCCCGGGGCATCCTTCTCGGTCATGCCGTCGACGACGAACGCCCGCTCAGGCCGCGAGGACCGCGGCGAGGCTCTCGCGCACGATCGCGAGGCCGCGACGCAGCTCGTCCTCGCCGATCGTGAGCGCGGGCAGGAACTTCAGCACTTCGTCGTGGGCGCCCGAGGTCTCGATGACGAGGCCGCGTGTGAAGGCCTCCTTCGAGATGCGCCCGGCGAGCGTCGGATCGCCGTCGCAGACGAGGCCGTACATGAGGCCGCGGCCGCGCACCGTGAGGCCGAGCGAGGGGTTCGCCGCGGCGATCTCCTCGAGCTCGGCGGCGAGCACCGAGGAGGTGCGGGCGATCGCGTCGACGAACTCGTCGTTCGCCCAGTAGTTCTCGAGGGCGACGCGGGCCGACACGAAGGCGAGGTTGTTGCCGCGGAAGGTGCCGGTGTGGGCGCCGGGCTTCCACACGTCGACCTCGGGGCGCAGGAGCACGAGCGACATCGGCAGGCCCGAGCCCGAGATCGATTTCGACACCGTGACGAGGTCGGGCACGATGCCCGCGGCCTCGAAGGCGAAGAACGCACCCGTGCGGCCGACGCCGGCCTGGATCTCGTCGAGGATGAGCAGGATGCCGCGCTCGGCCGTGATGGCGCGGAGGCGCTGGAGCCACGGCACGCTCGCGACGTTGATGCCGCCCTCGCCCTGCACCGCCTCGACGATGACGGCGGCGGGCAGGTCGAGTCCCGATCCGGGGTCGCCGAGCATCTTCTCGAAGAGGTCGAGGGTGTCGATGCCGTCGCCGAGGTAGCCGTCGTAGGGGAGGCGCACGATGTCGTCGAGCGAGACGCCGGCGGCCTCGCGGTAGTGGCTGTTGCCGGTCGCGGCGAGCGCGCCGAGGCTGAGCCCGTGGAAGGCGTTCGTGAACGCCACGACCGTGGAGCGGCCGGTCGCCTGGCGGGCGACCTTCAGCGCCGCCTCGACGGCGTTCGCCCCGGTCGGGCCGGTGAACTGCAGCTTGTGGTCGAGGCCGCGCGGCTCGAGGATGTGCCGCTCGAACGCCTCGATGAACGCCTGCTTGGCCGAGGTCGCCATGTCGAGCCCGTGGATGATGCCGTCGCGCTCGAGGTACTCGATGAGCGCACGCGTGAACAGCGGGTTGTTGTGCCCGTAGTTCAGGACGCCCGCGCCGGCGAAGAAGTCGAGGTACTCGCGGCCGTCGGCGCCGATGAGGGTCGAGCCCGTGGCGCGGTCGAAGACGGTCGGGAAGGAGCGCACGTAACCGCGCACCTCGGACTCGCGGCGGTTGAAGACGTCAAGGTTCGCGGCGTCGCTCATGGCAGGCGGACTCCTCTGCAGCTCGGGGTTGGCGGTGCCATCGAGCCTACGGCCTCGAACGGTGAGTCGCCTGCGTGCCGCCTCAGCCCCGAGACGTGGAGTCGCGGACCACGAGGAGGCTCTCGGGATCCATGAGCGACCAGTCGACGGGCTCGCCCTCGAGCACGCGGATCAGCGACTCGACGGCGAGCCGTGCGGTCTCGACCGGGCGCATGTCGAGTGCCGTGATCGTGGGCGTCGAGGTGCGGGTGACGACCGCGTCGGAGCCGGCCGCGACGAGGACGTCGTCGGGGACGCGGAGGCCCAGCTCGCCGGCGCCGGCGACGAGACCCGCCGCGTGCCGGCCCGTCAGGCAGTACACGCCGTCGGGCGGGGTCTGACCGGCGAGGAGTTCGCGCGCGAGCGCGCGGCCGCCGTCGACGCCGCTCGTCTCGTCGAGGGAGCGGATGACGGGTTCGATGCCGTGCCGGGCGGCCCAGCTCTCGTAGCCGCGTCGCGCGAGGGTGTTCCACGAGTTCTCGTCGGTGCCCGTCACGAGTGCGATCCGCCTGGCCCCGGCCTCGCGCAGGTGGTCGAGCACGAGGAAGGTGTCGCGCTCGGTCTGCTGCGCGATCGCGGGGAAGTCGTCGGGTCTGGCCGGGTCGACCCCGACCGCCACGAACGGGATGCGCTTGCGGTCGAGGAGCGTGAGGGCGGGGTCGTTGCGGATCGGGGCCTCGACGAGGCATCCGTCGGCCGCGAGCGACGAGGGGGGCGCGCCGGGCTTCGCCGGGTCGGTGATGAGCATGAGCGAGTAGCCGTGGTCCATCGCGGCGAGGGCGGCGGAGCCGGCGAACCGGAGGAAGTAGTCGACGCCCTCGGGCAGTGCGGTGTCGAGCGACTCGAGCGGCCTGATGAGCAGCGAGATGACGCCGAGCTTCGACTGCCGGAGCCCGCGTGCCACGGCGTTCGGCTCGTAGCCGAGCTCGTCGGCGACGCGCTTGACCCGCTCGATGGTCTCGGCGCCGATCGTGCCCTTGCCGTTCAGCGCGTTCGAGACCGTGGTGCGCGACACCCCGGCGCGTTCGGCCACGTCGTTGATGGTCGGTCTGGCGGCTTCGATGGACACCCGCACAGCGTAGCAAGCGGATCGCCAGGGGAACAGCGAGAAGAATCGATTCAGGGAATCGATTTACAAGAATCGATTTTCCTAGTACCGTCGCCGTAGCTCATCGCACCACACAGCGAGGGATTCAACGAAGAAGCTCAGGAGGACACAGTGAAAACCGCAATGACGAGAGCATCGATCGCGCTCCTCGCGGTCGCGAGCCTGGGGCTCGCCGGCTGCACGGCGGACCGGGGCGGCGACGCGGGGCCGGCGCTCGACGACGCCGAGCTCCTGCAGGTCACGCCGGAGGCGACCGGCGAGATCGACACGGTCACGTGGAACTCGACCTACGGCGAGCTCGCCACGCTCGACCCGGTGAAGGCGTTCAACTACCCCGAGAACACAATCATCTCGAACCTCTGCGAATCGCTGTTCCAGATGCAGCCCGACTTCTCGGTCGAGCCGAACCTCGCCTCGGGCTTCGAGGTGTCCGACGACGCCAAGACCTACGTCTTCCAGATCCGCGACGACGTCACCTTCTGGGACGGCACCCCGATGTCGGTCGACGACGTGGTCTACAGCCTCAACCGCCACCTCGACCCCGCCGAGGGCAGCTACCTCGCCTCGAGCTTCGCCGACGTCACCGGCATCGAGAAGACCGGGGAGTGGGAGGTGACGCTCACGCTGTCGGAGCCGAACACCATCCTCGACGAGGAGCTCGCCACGAACCTCGGCGCCGTCGTGCAGCAGAAGCAGCGCGAGGCCGCCGGCGAGAACTACGGCAACCCCGAGGCCGGCGTCATGTGCACCGGGCCGTTCGAGGTGGGCGAGTGGAAGCAGGGGCAGTCGATCTCGCTCGACCGCTACGACGGCTACTGGAACGCCGAGAAGCGCGCCAAGGCGAAGGAGGTCGTGATCGGCTTCGTCGTCGACCCGACCGCGATCGCGACGGGCCTCTCGACCGGTGAGATCCAGGGCTCGTACGACGTGCCGCTGCCCGCGCTCGGCCAGCTCTCCTCGAGCGCGACGGGCTCGCTCTCGTACGGCCAGGGCATGCAGATCATGGCCATCATCTCGACCGGCAACGGCACCTTCGGCGACCCCGCCGTGCGACGTGCGCTCACCCGGGCGACCGACCGCCAGGCGATCGCCGACACCGTCTACGAGGGCACCGGCACGCCGTCGCGCTCGATCGTCCCGCAGGGGCCGTGGAACCACTACCCCGACGTCGCCGAGCTGCGCGACGCCGAGCTGCCCGACCTCGGCCACGACCTCGAGGCCGCCAAGGAGGAGCTGAAGGCGGCGACGGTCGACCTCTCGCAGCCGATCAAGATCGCCTACCCGAGCGAGCGGGCGTTCTACGCCGACATCCTCAACGAGATGGCGAACGGCGCGAAGGAGCTCGGGCTCACCCTCGAGCCGACCGGCGTGCCGAGCGCGCAGTTCGGCGCGTTCTTCTCCGACCCCGAGGCGCGCAAGGGCTACGACGGCTTCGTCACCACGAACTACCTGTCGAGCCCGTCGCCGCTCGCCCACCTCGACAACGTCGCCTACACGGGCAGCCAGCAGAACTACTCCGGCTTCTCCGACCCCGCGATCGACGCGGCGATCGACGCCGCCTACGCCGAGAGCGACCCCGAGAAGCGGGCCGAGCTCACGGTCGAGGCCGAGGCGCTCGTCATGCAGCAGCAGCCGTGGGTGCCGATCAACGACTTGGCGGTGCGGCTCTACCTCGACAAGTCGGTGACCGGCGTTCCCGCCTCGTTCATCTACCTCTACTACCCCTGGGCCGCCGACCTCGGCTCGGCCGAGTAACGGGTGCGCACGGGAGGGGATCGTCCATGGTCTACGTACTGAAACGGATCGTCGCGCTGGCGCTGGTGCTGCTCGTCTCGAGCTTCATCGTGTTCAGCGGCATGTACCTCGCTCCGGGAAGCCCCGAGCAGTTCCTCGTGCAGGGCCGCACGGTCACGCCCGAGGTGCTCGAGGCCATCCGCGCGCAGTACGGGCTGGACGATCCCTTCCTGGTCCGCTATTGGAACTGGCTCGTCGACGTGCTGCACGGCGACTTCGGCCGGTCGCTCATCACGCAGCAGGATGTCTCGACGCTCGTCGAGTCGCGCCTGCCCACCACGCTCTTCCTCGCCGCCTACGCGGCGATCCTGATCGTGCTCTTCGGCGTCGGCCTCGGCGTGCTCGCGGCCACCCGCTCGGGCGTCTTCGAGAAGGTCGTGGTGTTCGGGTCGAACCTCGGCTTCGCGGTGCCGACCTTCTTCGCCGCCCTCCTGCTGATGGCGCTGTTCGGCGCCAACCTCGGGTGGTTCCCCGTCTCGGGCTCGGGCGAGGGGTTCACCGACCGGGTCTGGCACCTGACGCTGCCGGCGATCGCCCTCGCCTTCCCGGCCATCGCGGTCGTCGCCCGCATCACGCGCACGGCCGTGCGCGAGGAGCAGGGCTCCGAGCACGTCGTCATGGCGATCGCCCGCGGCGTCCCGAAGCGGATCGTGCTCGCCCGTCACACGATCCGCAACTCGATGCTGCCCGTCACCACCGTGCTCGGCACGAACATCGCGGGCCTGCTCGCGAGCGCCTTCGTGATCGAGTACGCATTCACCCTCGACGGCATCGGGTCGCTGCTCGTGAACTCCGTGCAGAAGAAGGACTTCGCCGTGGTGCAGGCGATCGCGCTCATCATGGTGCTCGCGTTCGGCCTGATCAATCTCATCGTCGACCTGCTCTACGCCGTGATCGATCCGCGCGTACGCCTGGCCAGGGAGGTGTCGGCATGAGTCGGCAGACCAGCATGGAGCCGCCGGCGAACACCGTCGGCCAGGACACGGTCTCGGTGCAGGCGGTGCGCCGCCGGCGCCTCGACGGGCCGATGTCGGGATGGAGCCTGCTGCGGCGCCGCCTCGGCACGCTCGGACTCGTCTGCGCCGGCGTGCTCGCGGTCGTCCTGCTGACGGCGATCTTCGCGCCGCTCCTCGCACCGTACGACCCGTACCAGGGCTCGGTCGTCGACCGGCACCTCCCGCCGAGCCCCGAGCACTGGTTCGGCACCGACCAGTCGGGCCGCGACATCCTCTCGCGCATCATCTGGGGTGCGCGGACGAGCCTCATCGGGCCGATGATCGTCGTCGTGGTCGCCGCGGCCGCCGCCGTGACGCTCGCGCTCACCGCGGTGTGGTTCGGCGGCCGGGTCGACGCGTTCATCGGGCGCATCCTCGACATCCTCTTCGCCTTCCCGAACATGCTGCTCGCGATCCTCGCGGTCGCGATCTTCGGGCCCTCGCTCCTCACCGCGTCGATCGCGCTCGCCATCGGCTTCACGCCGTACTCCGCGCGCGTGATCCGCTCGGTGGCGTTGCGCGAGCGCAACCTGCCGTACGTCTCCTCGGCGCAGCTGCAGGGCATCTCGGGCTTCCTGATCACCGTGCGCCACATCCTGCCCAACGTGCGGACGCAGATCTTCACGGGCATGACGATCAACTTCGGCTACGCGATGATCGACCTCGCCGCGCTCTCATTCCTGGGACTCGGCGTTCAGCCGCCCACGCCCGACTGGGGCCTCATGGTCTCCAACGGCCAGGCCTCGCTCCTGCAGGGGTACTGGGAGCAGAGCGTCTTCGCGGGGCTCGCGATCGTGATCACCGTGGCCGCGCTCGGCTACGTCGGCGAGCAGCTCGGCGGTCGCCGCGCTGCGGGAAGGACACGCTGATGCTCGACGTCAACGGACTGACGCTCTCGGTCACCGATCCCGACACGGGGCACGAGACCGAGATCCTGCGCGGCAACTCGTTCTCGCTCGGCCAGGGCGAGGCCCTCGGCCTCGTCGGCGAGTCGGGGTCCGGCAAGTCGATGACCCTGAAGTGCCTCCTCGGCATCGAGCCCTCCGGGGCGAGGGTCGGCGGCTCGATCGAGTTCGCCGGCACCGACCTGCTCCGGGCGAGCGGCGAGAAGCTGCGGAGGATCCGCGCGAACGAGCTCGCCCTCATCGCGCAGAACCCGCACGGCGCCCTCAACCCCGTGCTCCACGTCGAGCGGTTCCTCATCGAGGGCATGGCCGACGCGCGGGGCATCCCCAAGTCGGAGGCGAAGGCGCGCGCCGCGGGGCTCCTGCGGCAGGTCGGCATCACCGACACCGAGCGGGTGCTGCGCTCCTACCCCCACCAGCTCTCGGGCGGCATGCTGCAGCGCGTCGTGATTGCCGGGGCGATCTCGGGAGAACCGCGGCTGCTGCTCGCCGACGAGCCCACGACGGCGCTCGACGTGACGACGCAGGCCGAGGTTGTCGCGATCCTCGACGAGAAGCGGCGCGAGCACGGCCTCTCGATGATCTTCGTCACCCACGACCTCGACCTCGCGGCCGCGGTCTGCGACCGGCTCGCGGTGATGAAGGACGGCGCGATCCTCGAGATCGGCACCCCCGAGGAGATCCGCGACCGGCCGAAGACCGAGTACACCCGCGCCCTCATGGCCGCGCGGCCGCTGCTCCACCCGGAGCCGCGCGAACCGGTGATGAACGACGGAACGGAGGCGCACGCATGAGCGCCGACCTCATCCTGGAGGCCGCGGGCCTCCGCCGCACCTTCCACGTCGGTCGCCGATCGAGCGTCACCGCCCTCGACGACGTCACCTGCGGGCTTCGCCGTGGCACGTGCCTCGCGGTCGTCGGCGAATCGGGGTCGGGCAAGTCGACGCTCGCCCGCGTGATCGTGGGGCTCGAGACGGCCGACGCCGGTCGGGTCGTGATCGACGGTGCGGAGGTCAGGCCCACCACCTCGAGGTCGCGCCTGCGCGCCCGGGCCAAGCTCGTGCAGATGGTGTTCCAGGACCCGCAGGGCTCGCTCAACCGCTCGCTGCCCGTGGCCGCCACCATCGACGAGATGCTGCGAGTGCACCGGCCCGACCTCGACCGCGCCGGGCGTCGGGCCCGGGTGCTCGAGCTGTTCGCCGAGGTCGGCCTCACCGAGCGCCACGCCGACGCGAAGCCGGCGGCGCTCTCGGGCGGGCAGAAGCAGCGCGTCGCCATCGCGCGCGCCCTCGCGGCCGAGCCCGAGATCATCGTGCTCGACGAAGCGGTCTCCGCCCTCGATGTTTCGGTGCAGGCCCAGGTGCTCGACCTGCTCGACCGCCTGCGCGCAGAGAAGGGGCTCAGCTACCTGTTCATCACGCACGACCTCTCGGTGGTGCGCGCCGTCGCCGACGACGTCATCGTCATGCGCCGCGGGCGTATCGTCGAGCGGGGAACGGTCGACGAGATCCTCGACCGCCCCTCGCATCCGTACACGAAGCTGCTGCTCGAATGCGCGCCCCAGCCCGGCTGGGTGCCGCGCCGCGGGGTCATCGACGAGCTCGCCCGGCAGATCTGACATCCCGGCGACGGCCGCTCCGCCGCACCGGCGGCACCGCCGCATCGCCGACCGAAGTACCACTGCACATCCGAAGGAACGATCCATTGCACAGCATCACCGACCGCCTGCACGTCGTCGCGAACGGCAGCGACCCCCTCGAACGCGGTCGCGAGCGGGGCGCGCAGCTCCGCGACGCCCTGCCCGCGGGGCTGCAGACCTATCTCGAGCTCTTCGCGAAGTACGCGCTCGACGAGGCCCGGGTCCGCGACCTCGCGCTCCGGTGCGCCGACGCGGTCGGCGACTGGCGCCCCGCCCGCCTCGCCGAGATGGACGGCATCGCCGACGGCGCGGGGGTCGAGCCGTGGCACGTCTACGCGCTGAACGCACGCACCGAGATCCTGTCGCAGGGGCTCGGTGCCGCGCCGGGCGAGTGCTCGACGATCGGTCGCCGGGTCGAGCTCGGCGGCGGCGCCGTGCGCACCTTCGGCCTGCAGACGTGGGACTGGCACCACCAGCTCGACGGCGAGTGGCACACGCACGAGACCCGCGGCGGCAGGTACGACGTCGTCGGACTCACCGAGCACGGGATGCTCGGCAAGATCGGCGTGAACAGCGCCGGGCTCGCGCTGCACTTCAACATCCTGGGGCACCGCGCCGACGGCGCCGGCGGTGTGCCGGTGCACGTGCTCTCGGCGACGGTGCTCGAGGAGACCGCCTCCGTGGAGGAGGCGATCGATCTCGTGCGGGCGGCCCCGCGGAGCGCCTCGAGCTCGTTCACGCTGCTCGACGCCGACACCGTCGTCACGACCGACATCACGCCGATCGGGGTGTTCGTCATCGAGCCCGTCGACGGCACGGTGGTGCGCACTAACCACTTCCTGAGCCCCGAACCGCAGGCCGAGGAGAAGACGGAGATCTACCAGCCCGACTCCGACGAACGCTACGGACTCATCGCGAGCCGATTCGCCGACTACCCCGAGCCGCGCACCGACGAGGAGCTGCTCGCCTTCCTCTACTCCGACCCTGGGCAGCCGCTGCTCTGCCACCGTCCCGACCCGGCGCTGCCGTTCGGGGAACGCTGGGCGACGCTCGCCACCGTGCAGACCGACCCGGTTGCGCGCACCGCGCGCCTCGCGAACGGCTCGCCGATCGATGCGCGCGCGGGCGACTGGCGGACCCTCGTCGCGTAGCTCGCGCGGCTGCGCCCCCGATGTGCACCCCCGGCTGCGCCCCCGACTGCGCCGGCGGCCGCGCCTCAGGCGGCGATCTCCGTCGCGCGGCGGATCCGCCGCGGGGCGGGGCTCGGTAGCGTGACCCGGGTGAGCGAGAGCATCGAGACCCGGGCCGCCGCCGACGCCGAAGCGCCGCCCGAGACGCGCACGACCGTGCCGTTGGCGGCGGTCGGCGTGTTCGCGATCGTGTCGTGCGGGCTCGCCTGGCTCGTCGCCTCGCCGCTCTGGGCGCGCGGCGAGGGGCTCGACGACCCGCTGCTGCCCCTCATCGCGATGGCGATGATGCTGACGCCCGCTGCGGCGACGTTCGTCGCGATCGTCGTCGACGCGAGGATCCGCGGACGGCGCCCGGCACGCGACATCCTGCGCGAACTCGGCATGTGGCCGCTCCGGCCCCTCGGCCGCACCATCGGCACGAGCCTCGTGATGATCGTCGCGATGCCGCTCATCATCGGCGCCGGCCTCCTGGTCGTCGGGATGCTCGGCCTCGCCGTGTTCGACCCCGTCGGCTTCTCGGGCTTCACCGAGCTGATCGCCGGGCAGCTGCCCCCGGGCCAGCCGCTGCCGCCCATGGGCCTCGTGGTCGCGGCGCAGTTCCTGATGATCCCGGTCGGGGCGGTCATCAACGCCCCGCTCGCGTTCGGCGAGGAGGTGGGCTGGCGCGGCTGGCTGCTGCCCGCCCTGCGCCCGCTCGGCGTGTGGCCGGCGTTGCTCATCTCGGGCGCGTTCTGGGGGTTCTGGCACAGCCCGCTCATCCTGCTCGGCTACAACTACGGGCTGACGGACGGCACCGGCGTGCTGCTCATGATGCTCGCGTGCACCCTCTTCGGCGTGCTGCTCGGCTGGACCAGGCTGCGCACGGCCTCGGTGTGGCCCGCGGTGTTCGCGCACGGCGCGTTGAACGCCTCGGCCGGGCTCGGCGCGCTCGTCATCGCGGCCGGATCGCCGTTGCCCGAGGCGTGGCTCGCGAGCCCGCTCGGGCTCATCACCTGCGGGGTGTTCGCCGTGCTGATCGTGTTGCTCGTCGCCGCGGGGCAGTTCCGCGCCGCGCGGCTCGCGGCGCGGCTCGGCTGAACCGGGCCGCGCCGACGCGCACCGTCAGGGATTCGGGTTCGTCGCCTTGCCGTCGAGCCAGAGGGTGTCGGTGGCGTCGCGGTGCACGCCGTCGGTGCCGACGTGCTTGGTGCTGATCTGCGGCCCCTTCGTGATCACGTGCACGAGCGCCATCGCGTGGCCGCGACCGAGACCGTAGTCCTCGGCGAGCCAGGCGACGATCGGGGTCGCCTTGGTGGTCGCGTCGAAGCCGCGTTCGTGCGCGAGGTCGACGAGCTGGCGCGGGGTGAGTCCGGTCTTCGTCTCGATGTTGTCGAGGTAGGCCTGGAACGACATTCGGATGCTCCTTCGGTGGTCGGTGGTCGGTGGTTCTTCGGTCGTCGGGCCGGGGTCGGTGCTAGTCGGCCCACGTCTGGACGATGGTCTCCGCGGCGTGGATGCCGATGAGCTGCAGCCGCCCGTCGCCGGCGTTCTTGAAACCGTGCCACACTCCGGCCGGCGCCGTCGCGGTGTCGCCGGCGCGGGCGATGAGCTCGGTGTCGCCGACGGTGATGCGGGCGACGCCGTCGAGCACGATCCAGGTCTCGGCGTACGGGTGCCAGTGCAGGTCGGGTCCCTCCCCGGGCTCGTTGTCGACGAAGAAGTACGAGATGCGTGCGCCGTGCTCGAGGCCGACGAAGCGGCGGGTGCGCCCGCTCCCGATGCGGAGCTCGTCGGCGGTGACGACGCGCGGGGCGGTCGGCGGCGTCATGGTGGGGGAGAGGGCGATCTCTGCGGCGTTCACGGTGGCTCCTTCGTCGGTCGGTTCGTGCGGGTCGGATGCTTCGGCACCGCCCTCGTTCGATCTGCGAACAGCCTCCGCCCGAGGCATCCCCGCGCGTTAGAGTTTCGATGTGAATCGAAACTTCGTCGAGTTCGGACTCGCCCCGGGTGACATCTCGGCGATCCGGTTCGGCATCTCGCCAGGGCACGAGCTCTGCCACGCGGTGCGCGTGCTGCAGCGCCCGGCCGAGCACCCATTGCAGTGGGGCTGGCTGCGCGCGGTGCGCGGACGCCTGCCCCGCGAATCCTTCGAACTGCTCGCCGTGCTCATCGGAGTCGACGGCTATATGCCCGACTTCCTCACGTCCGAGCCCGGGTGGGACCTCGAACCCGAGGAGGAGGCGGCGCGCCTGCGAGCGGCGCCGGTTGCGCCGATGCTCGTCGACCTGCACAAGATGGTGCTGCGCTCGAGCGGGGCGCGGCAGCAGGCGATCCTGCGGATGATCGCCGAACCCGAGCGGGCGCGGGCGATGATCGCGGACGCCTGGGTCGAGGTGTGGGGTGCGGTGCTCGCACCCGTGTGGACCCAGCTCGAGCGGCTGCTGCGCGCCGACATCGCGGTGCGGTCGCGCCGGATCGCGACCGGCGGCCTCGCCGCGATGGCGAGCGAGCTGCATCCGTCGATCAGCTGGCACGAGCATGCGGTCCGCGTCGAACTGCGACTCCATCGGGAGGCGCTCGACTGCCGCGGCAGCGGACTCGTGCTCGTGCCCTCGGTCATGTCGTCGTACGGCTGCATGGTGCTCACCGAGCCGCCCGCCCAGCCCACCGTGTTCTACCCCGCGCAGGGCGTGACCGAGACCTGGGCGCGCGACCCGGCTGCGACGGCGTCGGCGCTCGGCGCGCTCGTCGGGCCCGCCCGAGCCGCGATCCTGCTCGCCGCGCACGACGCGCGCACCACCTCGCAGGTCGCCGCGGACCACGGCATCGCCGTGTCGACGGCATCGCACCACCTCGCGGTGCTGCGCGAGGGCGGACTCGTCGCCTCCACCCGCGACGGGGCGCGGATGCTCCACCTGCGCACGCCGCTCGGCGAGGCGCTCGTCGGCGCGATGCTCTGACGTCGGCACCACGACGGCCGGCCGCCCGACTCGGCCCTATGCTGAGGGCACCCGAGCCGAGACGAGGTCGAGCGAGTGAACCAGAGGACCCTGCCGCAGATGATGCGCCGCATCCATGTTCTGCTCATCGGGGTGCTCTGCGCTTCGCTGATCTCGACGGCTCCGATCGCGCCGGCGACGGCCGCCGATACGACGGGGACGCTCAGCGGAACGATCCGGGTCGGACCGGATGCGCGGCTCGCGGCCGAGGGGGAGGTGCAGGCGCGCCTCGTCTCGAGCGATGGGACGATCACCTACAACCAGCGATCGACGACCGACGCCGAGGGTCGATTCGCACTCACCGGCCTTGCCGTAGGAACGGTGTATCGGGTCTATTTCGTGTACTCGGGGCCCGAGGACATCCCGGCCGCGTACTACTCGGGGCCCGCGTGCGGTGAGCAGTGCCCGAACGTGACCGTGACCGCCGAGACCAACCTCGACTTCACCATGCCGGAAGGACGCGGTCCGCGCGGGACCGTGCGCAACGAGTCCGGTGAACCCCTTCGCGGCATCGAGGTCACCCTCGAGAAGCGCGATGCGGATTACCCGGTCTGGGACCACCGGCAGATGATGACGACCGACGCAGCGGGCGCGTACCGATTCACTGCGGCGACGGAGGACGGGATCTACCGCATCCGCTTCCGCGACCCCCTGAAGGTCTACGCGACCCAGGCCTACCCCGACGGCTCGCCGTACCTGTCGACATCCGAACTGGATCTGCGCGATGGAGCGATCCCACCCGTGGCCGACGCGGTGCTCCGACGCGCAGGCACGATCGACGGCCGCATCGAGTTCCTCGGCCTGGCGAAGCCCGACGATGCGCTCACATTCGCCCTGGAGATCCGGCACCCGGACGGAGGCTGGCGGCAGACGGACCAGACGGTCTCCGCGACTGCACGGACGCCCCGGTTCGTGTTCGAGGGGCTCTATCCGGGCGTCTATCGGGTCATCGGATGGAACGAGAACAGTTGGCTCAGGCCCTTCAAGGTGCCGACCATCACGGTGCGCGAGGGAGCAGTCACCTCCACCACCTTCCGGTTCAAGACCCAGGAGGTCGCCCCCAACCGCGACTTCTCGGGCGACGGCCTCCCCGACGTCCTCGCCATCGCCGCCAACGGCGACCTCAGGCTGTACACGGGGAAGCCGTCCGGTGTGCTGAACGCCGGCAAGGTCGTCGGCCGCGGATGGTCGATCTATTCCACGGTCTTCGCGGTGGGTGATTTCTCGGGTGACGGGTTGCCCGATCTCCTCGGTCGTGATCGCTCCGGTGCGCTGTGGATGCATCGTGGCAACGGCACCGGAGGCTGGAAGGGCTCACGGATGAAGGTCGGCTCGGGATGGCAGGGCTTCACCGCCCTGCTGGGTCCGGGCGACTTCAACGGCGACGGATACAACGATGTGCTCGCTCGGGACGCCGCCGGCAGGCTCCGTCTCTACCCCGGGAACGGCGCGGGCGGGTTCAAGGCGGCATCGTACGTGGGGCAGGGCTGGAACGGATTCACCGCGATCCTCGGGTCCGGCGACCTGCAGGGCACCCACCCCGTCGGGGTCGACCTGCTGGCGGTTTCGCGCTGGGCGGTGCCGAAGGCCTCCAACCCCGACATGTCGCTCTACCCCACGAACGGGGTCGGTGGATGGATGGTGAAGAGCATCGTCGGAAAGGGTTTCTCGACCTACAACCTCGTCGTCTCCGGCGGCGACCAGCTGGTGCTCACGCGGGACTCGAGCGGGCGGCTCTGGCGCCACGAGTGGGTCAGGGACGCGTTCGAGCCGCGGCAGCTGATCGGAACCGGCTGGGGGTCGTTGAGCCTCGTGCGATGAGCTGAGCCGTTGCATGGCCGCCGACGATCACCACCTCGATCGAGGTCACGTCGAAGTCAACCGGCCGGGGCGAATCGCAGCGGGTCGCCGCTCCGGCGCACGGCGACCCCGGCGAGCACGAGGGCGAACGACGCCACGGCGATGAGCACGAGCAGCGCGAGGCCGCCCCAGATCGGGCTCGAGGCGGTGTCGGTGTCGGCGAGCGTCGCCGTGAGCAGCTGCAGCGCCGGCGCAGTCGGCGAAGCCCCGGCGGCCGCGGCGATGAACGGCGGAACGGTGGAGGAGAGCCCCGCGGTCAACGCGACGAGCGCGATGAACACCGCGACGAGGCGCCCCGCACCACCGAAGGCGGCGGCGAGCCCCTGGTTCGCGATCGCGAAGACCGCCCCGATCACGATGCTCGCCACGGTGAACGCCGCGCCCTGCGCGGGCGTCACGGCGAGCCCCGTGAGCACCACCACGCCCACCACGAGCCCCTGCGCGGCGCCGAGGCCGAGGCCCGGCAGCACCGCGCGCCACGCGATCGACCGCGACGGATCGGCCGCCGACAGCCGTTCGATCGGCACCGCCCGACGCGCGAGCGCCATGGCGAAGCCGCCGAGCCAGAGCGCGAGCACGCAGTAGAGCGGCACCGAGAGGACGCCCGGTGTGCCCGCGTCCTGATCGGCGACGACCGGCTGCGAGACGACCGTCGAGAGCGTCGTGATGTCGTCATCGGTGTAGCTCGGGATCTGCTCGCTCGCCTGCGCCAGCCCCGCAGCGAGCTGCGCGGCCCCGTCATCGACCTCGCTCGCGCCGCTCGCGAGCTCGTCGGACCCGCTCGCGAGCTCGGCCCCGCCCGTGCTGGCCTCGGCTGCACCGCCCGCGAGGTCGTCGGCACCCGTCGCGGCGGCGTCGATGCCGTCGACGAGGCCGTTCGTCGCCTCGGCGAGGTCGGCGTTGCCGGTCGCCACACCGTCGGCGCCGCGGGCGAGCGCGTCGATCTTCGCGTCGAGCTCGCGCAGGTTCTCGAGCGCGGTGGTCGCGCGCGTGCACACGGGGCCCGGCGTCGCGCACACCCTGGCGACGACCGCCGCGAACTCGGCGGTCGCACCGGCCAGGTCGCTCGCGAGCGCATCGACCCCGGCCGCGACGTTGGCGGCGCCGTCGGCGAGGAGGCCCGCGGCGCCCGGCAGCGGGGCGGCCGCGGCATCCAGCTCGGAGACACCGGCCGAGAGTTCGCCCCCGCCGGTCTCGAGCGCGGCGAGCCCCTCGGCGAGCGACGCGGCGCCGGCGGCGAGCTGGGCGGCGCCGGAATCGAGGGACGCCGCACCGTCGGCGAGCTGCGCGGCGCCGCTCGCCGCCTCGCCGATCTGGGTGTCGATCGTCGTGAAGCCCGCGTACACCTGCGCGAGGTACTGCTCGATGAGCTGCCGGTTGAGCGCGTCGACCGCGGCCTGCGTGACCGCCTGCGTGAGCGCCGGGTCGAGGAACGCCGACGCCGGGGTCGTCGCGACCTCGATGACCGCCTGCCTCGCTGCGCTCGCGGGCCCGCTGAACGAGGTCGCCGCGGCGGAGAACGACGCCGGGATCGTGACGACGGCGGCGTAGCGGCCGGTCGCGAGACCGTCCGCGGCCTCGTCGGCGTTCGTCAGCACCCAGTCGAAGTCCGTCGGACTCTGGACCGGCGTCGCCGCGGCGGGGGAGGGCAGCGGGGTCGGTTCGGCGGTCGCCGTCGGGCCCGGAGTCGCGGACGCGGACGCGGAGGGGGCAGTGGTCGCCGCCGATGCCGCGCTGGTCGCCGCGGCCGGCCCGGTCGTCGACGGGGGCGTCGACGGCGCGGGTGAGGGGGACGGCGATGGGGACGGCGCCGCGCTCGCCGTCGCCGTGCCCTCCATCAGCCCCGCCGCGAACTGCCGCCCGAGCGGCACCGTCCGCCCGTCGATCGTGACGGGCTCGTCATCGTTCACGATCGCCGCGGTCATCCGGTCGAGGTGCGCGGTCGGCGTCGCGAGCGCCCAGCTCAGCACGACGCCGATGAGGAGCGGCAGCACCACCAGCCCGAGCATCGCGAGCCGGCCGAGCCGTTCCGACCCCGAGGTCGCCGAGAACGTGCGCGTCGCCATGTCAGCCGGCCGTCGTCAGGGTCGCTGCGGTGTCGGCGGGGAATGCCGCGGCCGGTTCGGCGAGGTGGGCGCGCTGCGACGGGGCGCCCTCGGGCAGCATCCGCCCGGCCGCATCGTCGTCGCGAGCCGCGACGACGATCGTGAGCGCCGGCCGGCGGCGGACTGCGCCTGCGGCAGCGCCGCCGCCGGCCTCGGCGAGCAATGATCGGATGCCACCCACGACCCCCGGGTCGCCCACCTCCTCGACGCCGTCGAGCAGGAGCAGTTCGGGGCGCGCGTCGAGCGCGCTGCGCACGCGGTCGAGCGCGGTCGCCGAGTCGGTGAACCGCACGAGCGCGGAGCGCGCCCGCACCGCCGACGCCCGCGGCGGCACGACGAACCCGACCGACTTCAACCGGCCCGCGGCGACCCGGGCCCGGCCGCCGAGTGCGAGCAGCAGCCGTGTGCGCTCCCCGTCGGTGCCGCCGAGCAGCACGAGGTGCGCCCCCGGGGGCACGATCGCATCGAGGTGGGGCGAGGCATCCGTCTCGTCGTCGAGGCCGGGCACGGCGGCGCGCACCCCCTCGGCCGCGATCGCGAACCGAGCGCCGGGCGACGGCCAGTCGGCCAGGGCGAACTCCTCGGCGAGGCCCTCGCCCTCGATGTCGAAGTGCGGCAGCATCCGGTCGAGGCTCCGCGGCATCCACCAGGCCCGGGCGCCGAACAGCACGAGCACGGCCGGGATGAGGGACATCCGCACGACGAAGGCGTCGATCGCGACGCCCACCGCGAGGCCGAACGCGATGGGCTGGATCGACGCGTCGCCCTCGGGCACGAACGCCGCGAACACCGCGAACATGATGATCGCCGCCGCGGTCACGACCCGGGCCGAGCTGAGGAACCCGGTGTCGACCGCCGACTCGGCGTCGCCGTGATGCACGTAGTCCTCGCGCATGCGGCTGACGAGGAACACCTCGTAGTCCATCGCGAGGCCGAAGAGCACGCCCATGAGGATGATCGGCATGAAGCTGATCACCGTGCCGACGTCGGCGACGTTGAGGGGACCTGCGAGCACGCCGTCGACGAAGACCGCGCTCGTGAGGCCGAAGGCCGCGCCGACCGAGAGGGCGTAGCCGAGCGCCGCCGTCACGGGCACCACGATCGACCGGAACACCATCGCGAGCAGCACGAGCGAGAGCCCGATGACGAGCAGGCCGAACGGCAGCAGTGCGTCGGCGAGCCGCGCCGAGATGTCGATGCCCGCGGCCGTGTAGCCGGTCACCGAGAGATCGACCCCGTATTGCTCCTGCCAGTCGTCGTGCATCGCGCGCAGCTCGGCGACGAGCGCCTTGGTCGCCTCCGAGTCGGGCGATCCCTCGGGGATCACCTGCACGATGCCCGTGTCGCCCGTCTCGTTCGGCGTCGCGAGCGGCACCGCCGCGACGCCGTCGACGGCGGCGACCGAGGCGGCGAGGTCGTCCATGAGCGCGACCGGGTCGGTGCTCTCGATGATCGTGCCGGTCACGATGAGCGGGCCGTTGTAGCCCGGCCCGAAATGCTCGGCGATCAGGTCGTAGGCGATGCGGCCGGGGGCATCCTCCTCGAGCGAGCCCGCATCGGGCAGCGCGAGCCGCAGATGGGCCGCCGGCAGCGTCGCGAGCCCGAGCAGCCCGACGATCACGACGATCGTCACCGCGGGCCACCGGGTCACGGTGCGCACCCAGCCCCAGAAGAAGCCGCGCCGCGCCGGCGGGTGCTCGCCGTCGTCGTCGTCGATCGAGCGGGCGGCCTCCTCGGCCGTCTCCTCGACCTGGCCGGCGTCGCCGGGCCTGCCGGTCGCGTGGGGGTCGAGATCGAGGGGCGAGGATGCCACGGGGGAGCCGTCCTCGCGGGTCGCCGTCGAGGCATCCGCATGCTCGACGATCTCGATCGGGGCGGCGTCAGTGCCGCCCGGGCGGAACCGCTTCGCGACGACCCGCCAGCGGGCGAAGCCGAGGAGCGCGGGTGTCAGCGTGAGCGAGATGAGCACCGCGACCGCCACCGCGAGCGCCGCGGCCACGCCCATCGTCGTGAGGAACGGGATGCCCGCCACCGTCAGCCCGAGCAGCGCGATGATGACCGTCGTCGCGGCGAAGACGACCGCCGAGCCCGAGGTCGCGACGGCGCGCGCGGCCGACTCCTCGGGGTCGAGGCCGTGCTTCAGCTGGTCCTGATGCCTCGACACGATGAAGAGCGCGTAGTCGATGCCGACGGCGAGGCCCAGCATGAGGGCGAGGAGCGGGGTCGTCGAGGTGATCGTCATGAACCCGGTGCCCGCGAGCACGATCGAGAGGGAGGCCGCGACGCCGAGGAGCGCAGTGATCAGGGGCAGCCCGGCCGCGATGAGCGAGCCGAAGGTGATGAAGAGCACCACGTACGCGATCGCGATGCCGAGCAGCTCGGTGACGCTGATGCCCGTCGAGGTCTGCGAGAAGAGCTGCCCGCCGACCGCGACCTCCGACCCGTCGGGCAGCGCCGCTTCGAGCGAACGGCCGGCCGACTGCAGCGCGTCGGCGGTCGACGGGAGCACCTCGCTCGTGGTCACCGAGAGCTGGATCGGCACGATCACGGCCGAATCGTCGCTCGCGATGTTCGCCGCCTCGCTCGTGGCAGAGGAGTACGGCGAGGTCGCCGAGGTGACCTGCGGGACGGCGGCGATCGCGGTCGCGGCATCCTCGACCGCCGATTCGAAGTCGGCGTCGGTGACCGAGCCGCCCTCGGGAGCGACGGCGATGAGCTGCGCCGAGCTGCCGCTCACCTGGGGGAAGGTGCGCGCGAGCGCGTCGAGCGCCTCCTGCGACTCGGTACCGGGGATCGAATAGCTGTTCTCGGTGCCCTCGCTGAGCAGCGCCGCGCCGGTGAACAGCACCGCGAGCACGGCGACCCAGATGAGCAGCATCGCGCGACGCGCCCGGAACGCCCAGCGGCCCAGGGCGTACAACGCTGAAGACATGCGGTCACCGTCACGGAGCGGAGTCGGAGAACCTCGTCGGTCTGGCGGGGTGCATCTCAGGCTAGAACCGGGGGACAAGCGCGGCAAGACACCGGTAGTGGGGGTGTCTCGTCCCGGTCAGACTGCGGCGGCGTCGATCCAGCGCAGGACGCGCAGCGCACGCAGGGTGTTCCACCGGCTCGGCTCGCCCTCGGGGGCATCGACGGCGAAGTAGACCTCGCCGTCGTGCGGCGTGCCGGCGGCCCATCGACCGTCGTCGCCGCGCTCGGCGAGCAGGAGGTCGACGGCGGGCGCGATGCGGGCGTCGGGTGACGCCCCGGCGGCGCGGAAGTGATCGAGTGCGCGCAGCACGTCGTAGAACCAGTACGGCGGGAAGGCGAGGTTCGCGTAGCGGGGGAGCACGATCTCGCCGGTCGAACGGCGCCGGAACAGGTTGCGTTCGAGCAGGTACTCCTCGCCGCGGCGCCGTGCGGCCCCGACCACGGAGACGTCGCCGTCGGCCGCCTCGTCGCCGACCGCCTGCTCGTAGGCCAGGAGCCCCTCGAGCACACAGATCGTCGAGTCGAACGAGGAGCGTTCGGACTCTTTGCGGGGCTCGCAGTTCCACCCGCCGTCGGGGAGCTGCTCGTCGAGGAGGCGCCCGACGATGCGGTCGCTGCCCTCGCCGAGCACGCCGAAGTACGAGGCGAGCGCGAGCACGCCGCCGTTCGGGCACTCCTCGACCTCGCCGTGGAAGAAGGGCAGGTCGCCGTGCTCGCGCCACGTCACGCCGTCGCGCACGCGGGCGATCGCGTTGCGCACGACGGATGCCTCGGGGTCGACGCCGAGCCGGCGCAGCAGCTGCAGCGACCAGATCGTGCTGCGGCGGTCGCCGTCCTCGCCGTATTCCTGACCGCTCCAGTACCCGTCGGCGTCCTGGAGGGCGAGCAGCCGGGCACCCCAGCCCTCGGTGGCGACGCGGGCGCGCTCGGCGGCGGCGCCGTCGACGTCGTCGTCAAGGTCGAGCAGCGCCTGCCAGCGGATCGACGGGTCGGCCTCGAGCAGCCATGCGAAGACGTCCATGCCGTCATGCTCGTACATCGACGGGGCCGACGCCAGTGCGGAGTCGGTGCGCGCGGCGCGGGTCGGGCGCGCGCGCCGCGGCGACCCCGGGAGCCCGCTCACTCGGCGGCGAGCCATGCCCGGATGACGGCGACCACCCGCGCCCTCGCAGCCGCGTCCGCCGGCTCGGACTCCGGCTCGGACGCGGACTCGAGCCCGGGCGCGACGAGGCTCGCCCGGATGTTCGAGTGCCAGGTGAGGAGCCCGTCGGGGTCGCCCGAGAAGCTCGGCTCGGCGCTGCGGTCTTCGGCCCGCGCCGTGCCGAAGTGCAGGATGAGCCGGACCGGCCCGCGCCCGGCCGCGTTGATGGTCAGCCGGTCGACGCCGTCGAGCGTGTAGTCGGGCGAGTTCCACTTGACGATCTCGACCAGCCCGGGCTCGGCCTCGTGGACGAGCCCGCGCAGCGCGTCGACCTGGGCTCGCCGCGCGGGCTCTTGCGCGGCGAGGAACTCGTCGACGGTGCGATATCGATCGGCCATGTGCCCTCGCCCTCCTCGATCGGGGAGATCAGCCCAGCGGGCGGTTGCTGCGGATCAGCCCGTCGGGGTCGACGCGATGCTTCACCGCGGCGAGGCGCTCGAGCACGGCGGGGCCGTACGCGTCGGCGAGGCTCGTCCGCGAGCCGAGGAAGCTCGGCACCGTGCCCTCGGCCGGGTACCTCGCGGCGAGCTCGCGCAGCGGCGCGAGCGCGGCCTCCGCGTCGACCGAGGGATCGAGCAGCAGCGCGCCCGAGCTGAGCAGGCCGGGGGCGTGCACCGCCCCGATGGCCGAGAGCTCGGCGCCGAGCTCGTCGGCGATCGCGCCGCCCATCGCCCGGATGCTGCACCGGGTGAGCCCGGCATCGGCACCGCGGAGGAACGCCTCGACGAAGTCGCCCGCGAACGCCTCGTCGAGCGGGCCGATCGCGGCACCGAAGTCGGCGGTCGGCATCGGATCGACGGGTTCGGCGGCCACCGCCGCGAGCTGGCCGATCGTGAACGGGGTGAGTGAATTCGCGATCGGCTCGGCGACGGCGAGCAGCCGGTCGGCGAACGCCCGCCCGGTCGCCTCGTCGCCGAGGTGCACCAGGCCGACGGTCGCGACGATGCGCCCGCGCAGGTGCGGGGGCATGACGGGCAGGTCGGGGAAGCGCATCATGCCGATGTCGAGCCCGAGTTCGGGCTCGTCGTGCGCGAGGGCGAAGGCGGCCGAGAGCACGGCGGTCGCCGACTCGGCGGGGAAGACGAGACCGCCCCCGTAGAGGGCGTCGCCCGGGTGGAGCGCGAGCTCGATCGCGGTGATCACGCCGAACAGCCCGCCGCCGCCGCGGAGCGCCCAGAGCAGCTCGCCGTCGTCGGCATCGGTCACCCGGCGGACCTCGCCCGCGGCGTCGACCAGTTCGACCGCGATGATCGAGCGCGCCGTGAGCCCGTAACGGCGACTGAACATCGATTGGCCGCCCGCGATCGCGAGCCCCACGACGTTCACCTCGGGGTTCGAGCCGGCGAGCCCGATGAGGCCGGTGCCCTCGAGCGCCGCCAGGGCGCTGCCCCAGTTGACGCCTGCGCCGACGCGCAGGACGCGCGCCCCGACGTCGACGTGGAGCTCGTCGAACCGCCGCGGTCGCACCAGCACGACGCCGTCGAGGTCGTCGGAGGCGCCGTGGCCGTTGGGCTGCGTGCTGACGCCGAGCCCGGCCTCGCGGGCGGCGCGCACGATGGCCCGCACGTCGTCGACGTCGGCGGGCTCGGCGACCGCGGCGGGGTGCTGCTCGATCGACAGGTTCCACGGCGTGCGCGCGGCGTCGTAGCCGGCGTCGCCGGGCAGCAGCAGTGTGCCCCCGAGTTCGGTGCGGAGCCGTTCGAGCGCGGGGTGGTGCGAGGTGGTCATCGATGTCCCTTCGTCGGGGCAAAGCTAGCGCGCCCCGCCGACACGCGGGATGCCCCGGGCGCTCGCCCGGGGCATCCCCTCGCTCATGAACTCGTGGAGCGACTCAGTCGGCCTTGCCGAGCTCGCGCATCGGCTTGCCGTTCTTCGGGTTCGCGGGCTTCACCTTGCGCCGCTTCCCGTCGACGACGACGATGACGTTCGACATGTTCCCTGCGCGGTCGGCCACGATGTCGTACGAGACGACCTCGCCGTCGCGCCACTCGCAGCTCACCGAATAGCCGCCGCGGGCCCGCAGGCCCCTGAACGAGCCCGAGGCCGCCCAGTCGGCGGGCAGCGCCGGCAGCAGGC
This sequence comes from Agromyces sp. NPDC058126, assembly GCF_042884595.1. Lineage (NCBI taxonomy): Bacteria > Bacillati > Actinomycetota > Actinomycetes > Micrococcales > Microbacteriaceae > Agromyces > Agromyces sp. NPDC058126. Next base: position 255,659 of record NZ_JBHVTS010000001.1, read on the forward strand.
GGATGACGCCGTCGTGGCTCTGCACCAGCATCTCGGCGATCGCGCCGGTGATGCCGAAGTTGCCGTCGAGCTGGAACGGCGGGTGGTTGCACCACAGGTTCGACAGGGTGTTGTAGGTGATGAGGCCGCGCAGCATGGTGCCGGCGCGCTCGGCGTCGCCCAGCCGGGCGAAGAGCGCGGTGCGCCACGGCCAGGTCCACGAACGGCGGCTGTCGCCCGAGACGGTGCCCGCCGTGAACGGCACGCCCTCCTTCTCGCCGCAGCGCGCCTTCAGCGAGACGAGTGCCGCCGCGGCGAACTCCGCCGACTCGGGCGTGATCTGCCGGCCCGGGTAGACCGCGAAGAGGTGCGAGGTGTGCCGGTGGATGTCGGTCGGGCTGTCGCGGTCGGCCTGCCACTCCTGCAGCTGGCCCCAGCTGCCGATCTTGTTCGGTGCCAGTCGGGCCTGCAGGTCGGCGACCGTCGCCCGGTACTCGGCGTCGATGTCGAGCGCGTCGGCGCAGTCGAGGTAGTTCTGGAAGAGGTCCCAGATGATCTGCTGGTCGTACATGACGCCGTCTTCACGGGGGCCGTGCTCGGGCGACCAGCCGTCGGGCGCCACGAGGGTGCCGCCGGGCAGCTCTTTGAGCCGGTCCTCCCAGAACTCGCAGATCTCCTTGATCAGCGGGTAGGCGACGTCGCGGAGGTACTTCCTGTCCTGCGTGAACGCCCAGTGCTCGTACACGTGCTGCATGTACCAGGCGCTCGCGACGGTGTTCCACTCCCACGAGTTGCCGCCGAAGATGCTCTGCGAGGTGCGCGCGGTCCAGCCGCGGGTGCTCTCGCCGAAGGCGTTGCGCGTGGCGACCCGGCTCGGCACCGCCACCTGCTGCACGAACGAGATGAGCGCCTCGTGCGACTCGGGCAGGTCGGTCGTCTCGGCACCCCAGTAGTTCATCTGCACGTTGATGTTGGTGTGGTAGTCGCTCGCCCACGCCGGCTGGTTCGAGTTGTTCCAGAGGCCCTGCAGGTTCGCGGGCAGCCCGCCCGGCCGCGAGGAGCTCAGCAGCAGGTACCGGCCGAAGTCGTACATCGACTGCTCGAGCGTCGGGTCGGCCTCGCCCGTGCCGTAGCGTGCGAGGCGCGCCGTCGTGGGCAGCGCCAGCACCGAGGCATCCGTCTCGCCCCACTCGACCGCGGCGCGCGACATGAGCTTCGAGACCTGCGCGACGTGCTCGTCGCGCAGCTCGTCGAAGCCGCGCGCGCCCGCCGCCTGGAGCGCGGCGTCGATGCCCGGCTGCGGCGCGGCGCCGCGCCAGCCGTCGGCGGCGCTGAGCTTGTAGTCGGTGCGCGCGTCGAGGAGCAGCGTGATGGTCGACGCCCCGCTCACGCGCAGGCCCGCGCCGTCGGCGGTGACCTCGCCGTCGGTGTCGGCGATGCGCACCGTCGCGGCGTGGCTGAGGTCGTTGGCCATCGTGCCCGAGAAGCCGAGGCGCCGGGCCGCCGCGTCGACCGAGGTCGGCGAGTTCTCCTGCTCGGAGACGAGCGTGATCGTGCCCGACAGTGCGCCGGCGGTGTCGCTCGTGTAGCGCAGCACGACGACGTCGGCCTCGCGGCTCGCGAACGCCTCGCGCAGCACGGTGCCGGCGACGGTCGCGAAGTGGGCGGTGTGCAGGCCGACCGTGGGGTCGAGCGCGCGGCGGTAGCCGACGACCTGGCGCTGCCCGCGGGTCGTGTAGCCGCTGCCGGTGAACGCGACGCCGGCGAGGCGGAACGCGCCGGGCGCGGTGAACGTCAGGCGGTAGTGCGAGTACGCGGTCCCGTTCGCGAACGAGAAGCCCTTCGCCTCGCCGCGGCCGGCGAACGCGACGCCCGACCTCGTGTCGAGGGTCTTCCAGGCGACGCCGTCGTTCGAGGCGGCGAGCACCCAGTCGCGCGGGTCGGCCTCGGGCGCGTCGGGCGCGCTCGTCAGCACGTAGCCGGTGAGCGCCCGCTTCGCGCCGAGCTCGAGCTGCCACGCGGCGCCCGATCCGGCGTCGGCGACCTGCCAGACGGTTGATGCCTCGCCGTCGATGCTCCCCATGAGGGAGTCGGCGTGCCCGGAGGGCGACGAGACGTAGACGCTGCCGCCCTGCGCCAGTTCGACGCCGCCGAGCCCGATCTCGGAGAGCTGGAAGTGGCTCACGCCCGCCTTGGGCACGAAGTCGATGCGGTAGAAGCGGTAGGCGGTCGTGTTCTGGAACTCGTAGGTCTTCGTCTGGAAGCGCTGCTCGAACGGCGCTCCCGTGCGCGAGTCGAGCGTCGCCCACGTGCTGCCGTCGTTCGAGCCGAGCACGCGCCACTCCTGCGGGTCGCGCGCGGGCACGTCGTTCGCGCTCGTGAAGCTGTACGACGAGACCACGGCGGCGGCGGGCAGTTCGGCCTGCCAGAGCACGTGCGCGGGCGGGCCGTCGATGCACCACTTGGTCTGGCTGTTGCCGTCGTAGCTCTTGTCGACGTCTTCGGCGCCCCAGATCTTGTAGGGGCCGCCCGGTGCGGTGACCTTCGGGCGCGCGCCGAACCCGATCGTGAGGGTGCCGAAGTCGCGGTACGAGCCGAAGCCGGTCACGCTCGTGTCGTAGGCGCCGTCGGGCTTGCCGGCGAGCGCGTTGTCGTAGTCGTTGAGGCCGCCCCAGAGGCTCTGCTCGTTGAACTGCACGACCTCCTCGTCGGGGTTGCCGAAGAGCATCGCGCCGAGGCGGCCGTTGCCGATCGGCAGCGCCTGCGTCTCCCAGTCCGCGGCGGGCGTGCCGTACCAGAGCGACTTCGCCGAGAGCTCGGGGACGGGGATGCCCCCGCCCGCGGCGGCGGCCGCCGCCCGGCCGCCGACGAGGGCGGCCGCCGGCTGGGCGGCGAGGAACTGGGGCACGAGCGGGGCCAGGGCGACGAGCCCGCCGAGCTGTAGGGCGCGGCGGCGCGGAATCTCGCGTTCGAGCATGCGGGGGGACCTCCGGAGCATCATTGATCTGGTGTTTCGGTGCGGAATGGTCGCGATTCATCGTCAATCTGCGACCGTTGCTCATCCTGCCCGATTAAAGATCGGATGTATAGGTCTTTGCTCCAGATGTCGGCGTCAGCCGAGATCGAGCCGCATCAGCACGCGCGGGAAGCGGTTGAGCACCGAAGCGGTGTCGGCGGCCTTCGTGAAGCCGCCCTCCTCGAACAACCGGCGGGTGCCGACGTACGCCATCGTGAGATCGACCTTCGCGCCCCGGTTGTCGACCGGGTAGCCCTCGATCGCGGGCGCGCCGTTCGCCCGTGCGAACTCGACCGCCCCCGCGAGCAGGTGGTGCGCGATGCCCTCGCCGCGATGGCCCGGTCGAACCCGGAAGCACCAGACCGACCAGACGTCGACCTCGTCGACGTGCGGGATCTTGCGGTTGGTCGCGAAGGAGGTGTCGGCACGCGGATGCACCGCCGCCCAGCCCACGGGTTCGTCGCCGTCGTAGGCGAGCACGCCCGGCGGCGGCGTCTGCGCGCACAGCTCGCGCACGCGCTCGCCGCGGGCGGGGCCGACCAGGGCGAGGTTCTCCTTCGAGGTGCGCAGCCGGTAGCTCAGGCAGAAGCACACGTTCGACGTCGGCTTCTTCGGCCCGAGCACCGCCGCCACGTCGTCGAAGACCGTCGCGGGTCGCACCTCGATCGCCATGCCCCCAGCCTGCCACCGTCCGCCGACACGAGTCGTCCCGCCCCGGAAATCCGCTGGTGACAACGGCCCGCCCCGTCCACGAGACTGTCTCACACCGTCATCACGAAGGAGTGATCACCACATGGGTCCATTGACCACGATCGGGCTGCCCGTCGCGCTCGGCATCATCATGTTCGGCCTCGGGCTCTCGCTCACCCCGCGAGACTTCACCCGTGTCGCGAAGCAGCCGAAGGCGGTGCTCGTCGCACTCGCCTGCCAGCTCGTGCTGCTGCCGCTCATCTGCCTCGGACTCGTGCTCCTGTTCCAGCTGCCGCCGGTGCTCGCGGTGGGCATGATGCTGCTCGCGGCATCCCCCGGCGGCACGACGGCGAACCTCTACAGCCACCTCTTCCGCGGCGACGTCGCGCTCAACATCTCGCTCACGGCGGTGAACTCGGTGCTCGCCGTCTTCACCCTGCCGCTCATCACCAACCTCGCGATCGCGTACTTCCTGCCCGGCGACGACGCCCTCGGACTGCAGTTCGCGAAGACGATCGAGGTGTTCGCGATCGTGCTCGGCCCCGTCGTGCTCGGCATGCTGGTGCGCTGGTGGAAGCCGGCCTTCGCCGACCGCATGGACAAGCCCGTGCGCATCGCCTCCGTCATCATCCTCGTCGTCGTCATCGCGGGTGCGATCGCGACGAACCTCGATCTGCTCCTCGCGAACGCCGGCACGCTCGCCCTCATCACCGTGCTGTTCTGCGTGCTGAGCCTCGCGGTCGGGTTCGCGGTGCCGAGACTGCTGCGCGTCGGGCGCGCGCAGTCGGTCGCGAGCTCATTCGAGATCGGCATCCACAACGCCACGCTCGCGATCGTCATCGCGCAGACCGTCATCGGCAGCGTCGAGATGAGCCTGCCCGCGGCGGTGTACGGCGTGCTGATGTTCTTCGTCGCGCTCGCCTTCGGGTTCCTCATCCGCGAGCGGAAGCCCGCGTCGGTCGCGGTGCCCGCCTGAGACGCGGACGGAGCGGACGGCGCGCCGGGCACGCCCCGGCGCGCCGGACACCCCGGCTCAGATCGGACCGAGCTCCGGCCCGTGGGTGTCCATGATGTGGGCGCGCAGCGCCTCGGCGAAGCCCGTGGGGTCGTCGGCCCGCAGCCGCTCGATGAGGGCGCGGTGCTCGGCGATCGTCTCGTCGACGCGGTCGAACAGGACGTCGCGGTGGGCGCTGAGCAGCAGCCGCTGCCGGTCGGCCAGCCGGTCGCCGATCTCGACGAGCACGGCATTGCCGGATGCCTCGACGAACGAGCGGTGGAACGCGATCGTGAGCTCGACGAATCCGTCGATGTCGCGGGCGACGAGTGCGTCGCGCTGCGCGGCGAGCTCGGGTTCGAGACGGTCGGCGAGTGCGCGCCGGACGGCGCTCGTCGCCCGCTGCACGCCCATCGCCTCGAGGATGAGGCGGGCGTCGGCGAGGTCGGCGATCTCGCGCCCGCCGAGCTCGCGCACGAGCGCGCCGCGCTTCGGGTAGATCGTGATCCAGCCCTCGTCCTGGAGGCGGGCGAGGGCGGCGCGCACCGGGGTGCGGCTCATGCCGAGGCGCCCGGCGAGCTCGTTCTCGCTCAGCATGGTGCCCGGCCGGTGCGTGCCGTCGAGGATCGCCGTTCGGGTCGCGGCGTAGGCGCGTTCGGCGGCGCTGTCGATGGTCGGCACCCGCCCATCATGGCCGCTCGCGGGCCCCGTCGCATCCGATCGCGTCGATTCGCGACCCGCGAGGCTCACGCCTCGCCCGTCGCCCGGGTCGTGTGCGCGTCGTCCGCCGTCGCGTCCTCCGCCGTCGCGGCCGCACGCCGCGCGGCGCGACGATGGAGCAGCCACACCGTGACGAGCATCGCGACCGCCACGGCGACGAACACGAGATCGGGCACGCCCGACGTCAGGCGCAGCGCGCTCGACTCGATCGCGAACTGCTGCGAGGCGCCGAGGAGCCCCGAGAGCCCCGCGGTGCCGTCGGTGACGATGAGCAGCACCCCGAGGCCGATGCCGAGCAGGCCCGCGACGAGCTGCGTCCACGTGTTCGACCAGCGGCCGATGCGGATCATCCGCGGGCGCACGAGCCGGCGCACCCACGTCGACCGCGACCAGGCGAACGCGAGCACGAAGAGCGGCACCGTCATGCCGAGCGCGAAGACCGCGAGCGTGAGCGCGCCGTAGAGGGGGCTGCCGCCGAGCGCCGCGAGGGTCAGCACCGAGCCGAGCACCGGGCCGGCGCAGATGCCGGCGATCCCGTAGACGGTGCCGAGCAGGTAGACGGAGGCCACCGAGCCGGCCTCGCTCGCGTCGTCGCCCGCGCCCGTGTCGCGGGTGAACGAGGGCAGCGGGATGCCGAGTGCCTGCACGAGGCCGAGCGCGATGACGGCGACCGCGGCGATCGTGACGAGCAGCGTGCGGTTCGCGCTGACGAACGCCCCGACGGTGCCCGAGAGCACGCCGACCGGCACGAGCGTCGTCATGAGGCCGAGTGCGAAGACGCCGGTGCGGGCGATGAGCCGGGTCGGGGTCGTGAAGGCGTAGGCGAAGAATGCGGGCAGCAGCATCACCGAGCACGGGCTCAGCAGGGTGAGGATGCCGCCGATGAACGCACCGGCGAAGCCGAGGTCCACCGCGGGTCAGCCGGCCGTGGGCAGCTCGCCCGGCTCGACGCCCGCGGCGAGCAGCTGCTCGTCGAGGAACGAGCGCACCGCGTCGAGCGGCTGCGCGCCCGAGAGCGCCTGGTCGCCGGCGACGAAGAACGGCACGCCGGTGACGCCGAGCTGCTGCGCCTGCGCGGTGCTCGCGGTGACGGCCTCGCGGAGGTCTGCCCGGTCGAGGTCGGCCTCGAACGCGGCGAGGTCGGGGACCCCGGCCTCCTTCGCGAAGGCGACGAGCTTCTCGCGGGGCATGTCGGGGTGGCCCTGCTCGGGGGCCGCCGCGTAGACGACCTTCAGGTACTCGGGGAACCGGCCCTGCTCGCCGGCGGCGCGGGCGGCGACGGCCGCAGCGGTCGAGTCGTCGCCGAAGAAGGCGACGTCGCGGAACTCGTAGCGCACGAGGCCCGCGTCGACGTACTCGTCGAGGACGACGGGCATCGTCTGGTTCGTGAACACCGCGCAGTAGGGGCAGCGGAAGTCGGCCCACTCGACGAGCACGACGGGCGCGTCGACGTCGCCGATGGCGAGGGGGTCGTCGGGATCGCGCAGCGCGATCGCGGGGTTCTCGGCGTAGGCGGCGGCATCGGATGCCTCGGGGCCGGCGCTCGCGGCGGGCGCGGCGGTGCTCGGGGACTGCGGGAACGCCTGCGCGATCGCGACGACGAGGAGGAACGCGGTTGCGATGCCGAGCACGATGTTGAGGGCGCGCGATCGGCGGAGGCGGCGCTCCAGCCCGGCGGCGTGCGGCGTCGTGTGGCCGGGGCGTTCGCCCTTCCGGGGAGTGGTCGGCTCGTCGGACGGGGACGTCTTCTGCTGCGTGGCCATCGCAGAAGGATACAACTTGTATCCAAGACGAGCCTGAGTCAGCGCTGGGTGCCGCCGTCGAAGACGAGCGCGCCGAGCAGCACTTCGAGCGAGGCCTGCACGCGTGCGTCGGTCCACGCCTCGGGGTCTTCGATCGCCTTCACCTCGTAGCCGCGGCAGTAGAGGTAGAGGATGTCGGCGATGTGCGCCGCCTCGTCGCGGTCGACCGGTTCGCCGCCCTGCACGACGTGCTCGGCGCCGGCGAGGAACTTGCCGTACGTGGCATCCGTGACGCCGCGCACGACCTCGTAGGCGCGGCGGTTCGCGCCGCGCACGTCGGCGATGACCTCGATCCAGAGGCTGCGCAGCACGTTCTCCTCGGGGGAGGAGGAGCACATCCACCGGGTGAGCTCGGCGAGGCGCGCCACGCCCACGAGCTCGCCGAGATGGGCGGCGCGCGACTCGTCCCACTGGGCGCGGGCGTGGTCGAGCGCGTTCGCCATGAGGAGCGCGCGCGACGGCACGAAGTTCGTGATGTACGCGGTCGAGCGGTCGAGGCGCTCGGCGACGGCTCGCAGCGTCACCGCCCGGGTGCCGCGCTCGCGCGCGACCTCGACGGTCGCGCGGGCGATGTCGGCGAGCCGCTCGTCGTGGTCGACCTCGATGGGCACGGGCGCCTCCCTGGTCCGGTTCGTTTGACAGCCTGCCACGACGAGGGTACGTTTCAAAACGCTGTTGTACAACACGCCGACATCTCAGCATTCGGGATGCCTCGGCCGGCCGCCGCGCGACGCGACGGCCACCCCTCGACGAAGATGGAGAACACCCGACATGACGGTCAACGGCGGCGTCTCGTTCTGGCTGCAGCAGGTCGGCGTACCGACCCCGAAGCCGGCGCTCCCCGGCGACCTCGACGTCGACGTCGCGATCGTCGGCGGCGGCTACACCGGCCTCTGGGCGGCCTACTACCTCAAGCGCGACCAGCCCGACCTGCGCGTCGCGGTGCTCGAGCGCCGCTTCGCCGGCTACGGCGCCTCGGGGCGCAACGGCGGTTGGCTCACGAACTCCGTCACGGGCGGTCGCGGGCAGTACGTGAAGTCGCACGGCCGCGAGGCCGCGATCGCCCAGCAGCGCGCGCTCAACGCGACGGTCGACGAGGTCATCGCCGTCGCGGCCGCCGAGGGCATCGACGCCGACATCCACAAGGGCGGCGAGTTCGAGGTCGCGCTGAACCCCGCCCAGCTCGCGCGGCTGAAGGCGGCCGCCGCCTCCGAGCAGTCATGGCCCGACACCGATGTCGAGGTGCTCGACGCGAAGGGCGCTGCCGCTCGCATCAACGTCGCGGGCGTGCAGGGCGGCATCTGGCACCCGCACTGCGCCCGCATCCACCCCGCGAAGCTCGCGCTCGGGCTCGCCGCCGCCGTCGAGCGGCTCGGGGTGACGATCTACGAGGGCACGACCGTCACCGAGATCGTGCCGGGCGAGGCACGCACCGACCACGGCACCGTCCGCGCGGCGCACGTCCTGCGCGCGACCGAGGGCTTCACGCCCGACCTGAAGGGCCTGCACCGCACCTGGCTGCCGATGAACTCCTCGCTCATCGTGACCGAGCCGCTCGCCCCCGCCGTGTGGGACGAGATCGGCTGGAACGGGCGCGAGACCCTGGGCGACTTCGCCCACGTGTACATGTACGCGCAGCGCACCGCCGACGACCGCATCGCGTTCGGCGGCCGTGGCGTGCCGTACCGCTACGGGTCGCACGTCGACCAGGACGGCGAGACCCAGCCGCGCACGATCGAGAGCCTGACGGCACTGCTCAACCGCTTCTTCCCGCAGACGACCGGCGCCGCGATCGACCACGCGTGGTCGGGCGTGCTCGGGGTGCCGCGCGACTGGGCCGCGACCGTCGGGCACGACCGCGCGACCGGCCTCGGCTGGGCGGGCGGCTACGTCGGCACGGGTGTCACCGCGACGAACCTCGCCGGCCGTACGCTGCGCGACCTCGTGCTCGGGCAGGACACCGAGCTCACCCGCCTGCCCTGGGTCGGCCACCAGGCCCGCAACTGGGAGATCGAGCCGCTGCGCTGGCTCGCCGTGCAGGCGATCTACACGGCCTACCACGCGGCCGACCGGGGCGAGCAGCGCGGCCGGGCGACGACCTCGCCGATCGCGAAGGTCGCCGACCTCGTCGCCGGGCGCTGAGCCTGAGTGCCGCTGCCGCTTCCGCTGCCGCTGCTGCAGGAGACCTGCACTGGCAGCCCTGAATCAGGGGGCATCGTGACACTTCTCCGGCAGAAGCAGCGGAGCGGGCACGAACCAAGGATCCAACGAGGAGAAACCATGACCGACCAGCCCGACACCGTGGCGACCGTCGCCGCGCTCGCCCCGATCGCGCGCGACCTCGGCCCCGCCGCCCCGAAGCCCACCGCGCTGAGCGAGGGCGTGCTCGAGGCATCCGACTCGCTCTGGACGACGCCCGGCGTCGACGTCGGATTCTGGGAGTGCACGCCGGGCCGGTTCGCCGCGACCCGCGAGGGCTACACCGAGGTGTGCCAGTTCCTCGCGGGGCGCGTGACGATCGAGGTCGACGGCGAGGAGCCCGTGACCTTCGGCGCGGGCGACACCCTCGTGACCCCGAGCGGCTGGCGCGGCGTGTGGGACGTGCACGAGACCGTGCGCAAGCTCTACGTGATCATCGACGACGCGGCGGCGGCGGCCGGCACGGCCGAGTAGGGGGCACCTCCGGGAGAACCCCGGCGCGCCCGCGAGCCGAGAACCACTACGTTCGATCCATGCGCCCGAAGCTGATCGCCGGGATGACGGCAACCCTCCTGCTCGTCACCCTCACCGCCTGCACCGGCGGGACTCCCACGCCCACCCCGTCCGCCACGCCGACGCCGAGCCCGGAGCCGGTCGTCACCGGCCCGCTGACGTGCGACGAGCTCGTGCCGGCCGAACTCGTCGCCACCACGCTCGAGGGTGCCGACGGCGTCCCGGTCGAACCCGTCGCCGCCGTGAACCCGAGCGACGCCGTCGACACGGTGCTGCTCGAGGGGGCGGGCGGCCTCAGCTGCTCGTGGCGCGTCGGCAGCGGCATGCCCGACTACAGTACGCCGAGCGACTGGGCATATCTGCGCGTGCAGGTGCTGCCGGATGCCGCGGGGCAGTGGGTGCCGATCGACCTCGGCGAGGCCCCCTCGACCGACACGCGGCAGATCGCCGGCATCGAGGCCTCGGTCGCGGCCGGCGACCCCGGCTGGATGATCTCGGCGCCGGTCGGCGACGCCTGGGTCGTCGCCGACGTCAGTGCGGCCGGGCTCACCGGGTCGGGCAGCCGGTTCCTCGGCATCGACGGCCGCACGATGGTCGATCGGGTCGCCGCCGTCTCGGAGGCCGCGTACACGACGATCGCCGCAACCGACCCTGCCCGGCTCGAACTGCCGACCGTCGCGCTGCGCGAGGGCGAGGCGATCTGCAACGGCGGGCTCGACGAGCAGGGCATCGTCGCGGCGGAGCAGCTCCCAGCTGACGCGAGCACCGAATACACGATGATCGACTGGACGACGGCACCGTTCGACGGCTTCGAGGCCGCCGTCCGCAGCGCGGCGCGCGTGTTCAACTGCGACCTCGAGGTCGACGGAATGTCGCTCGTCAGGATCTCGACCGCTCGCGGCTTCGCGCCGCTCTTCGATCGGCTGCTCGGCGCCGACGTCGACACGGCCTTCGAGCCCCTCGCGCTCGCCGACGCACCCGACGGCACGCAGGCGGTCGTCCGGCGGTACGACGACGGCCCGGCCTCGCCGGTGTTCCTCGCCGTGGGCGAGACCCTCTACCAGGTGAGCGGCGACGGCGCTTCGGCAGTCGCGCAGGCGATCGTCGCGCAGACGTACTGAGCGGTCACGAGCCCGCGCGGCCCTGTGAGAGTGTGGGCGGGTGACCCTCACCACGATCGCGACCCCGAACGCCTCGTATGCCCTCCGCCGCGCGCGCCGTGACGACGTCGACGCCCTCATCGCCCTCATCGCGGCCGACGCGCTGCGCGCGGCCGAGTTCGGGTTCTCCGACGAGGAGCGCGCCGGCTATCTGCGCGCCTTCGACGTCATCGACGCGGATGCCGCGCAGCTGCTGGTGGCGGTCGAGGCCACCGACGGCGCGATCGTCGGCACGATGCAGCTCACGTTCATCCCGGGGCTCTCGCGCGGCGGCGCGACCCGGATGCAGATCGAGGCCGTACGGGTCGCCGACGAGCTGCGTGGCGCCGGCATCGGGTCGGCGATGATCGGGTGGGCGGTCGAGCACGCGCGCGCGGGCGGCGCGAGGCTCGTGCAGCTCACCAGCGATGCGCGCCGCGACGACGCGCATCGCTTCTACGAGCGGCTCGGCTTCGAGGCATCCCACGTGGGGTTCAAGCAGTACCTCTGAGCGGTCGGGGATGCGACCGCCGCCGCCCACTCAGCCGAGCGCGACGAGCAGGCTCAGCACGGCGAGCACGGCGCTGGTCGGCGCCATCGTGAGGCGCTCGGCACGGCTGCGCGAGATCGCGTTGAGCGCGATGCCGAGCACGAAGTAGCCGAACACGACCCACATGCCGACCGTCGAGACCGCGTCGGGCACCACGTCCACGAGCCCGGCCCGGTCGAGCGCGAGCATGGCGATGACCGCGTAGATCACGATCGAGACCGCGCTGCCGATGCGGAGGCGCGCGGGCAGCACTTCGTGCTGCCCGCCCCATGCGAAACGCCCGATCGGTGCGCCGAACACGAGCGCGAGCTGGAACACGGCGAGCACGCCGAGGACGACGCAGAGCAGGACCGCGGCGAGAGGCATGCGGCGAGCCTAGCGAACCCGGCCAGTCGATTGACAATCGATCGATAATCAACGAGAGTCGATCCATGACGAAGATCGATCGGGTGGTCGTGCCCCTCAAGGTGCTGCTGGTGCTCGTGTTCGCAGGGCTCCTCGTGGCGCAGCTCCTCAGCCTGCCCGGGCAGTTCTCGCACATGGCCGCCGAACACCCTGAACGCGGCGCCCTGCCGTGGCTCATGCTCGTCGTCGCCGTGCTCGAGGCGGCATGCTTCCAGGTCGTGATCGTCTGCATCTGGCGCCTGCTCGACCTCGTGCGCGACGACCGCATCTTCAGCGAGCGCGCCTTCCGCTGGGTCGACGCGATCGTCTGGGCGATGGCCGTCGGGTGGCTGCTGCTCGCGGGCCTCGCGGCCACGCTCGTCGTCGTGATCCACAACACGCCCGAACTGCGCGACCCCGGGTTGCCGATCCTCCTCACCGGCATGGTGCTCATCGGGGCCGTCGTCGTGCTCACGATGGTCGTCATGCGCGTGCTGCTGCGGCGGGCGACCGTGCTGCGCACCGACCTCGACGAGGTGATCTGATGCCGATCGTCGTGCGCATCGACGTCGAGCTGGCGCGGCGCAAGATGAGCGTCGGCGAGTTCGCCGAGCGGGTCGGGCTCACGCCGGCGAACGTCGGGGTGCTGAAGAACGGGCGGGCGAAGGCCGTGCGCTTCTCCACGCTCGACGCCATGTGCCGGGTGCTCGAATGCCAGCCCGGAGACCTGCTCGAATGGGTGCCCGACGACGCCGGGGTGCCCGCCATCGAGTAGGCGCGGCCTCAGGCGTTCTCGAGCTCGGCGATCACGACCTTCTTCTGCCGCATCATGACCTGGATCTGCTCGGGCCGCCGGGTCAGCTCGCCCATGTTCGCCGGGATCACCTGCCAGCTGACGCCGAAGCGGTCCTTGCACCAGCCGCACTGCTCCGACTCGGGCACGTGCGAGAGCGCGGCCCAGTACCGGTCGATCTCGGCCTGGTCGGCGCAGGAGACGACGAACGAGATCGACTCGCTGAAGGTGAACAGCGGCCCCCCGTCGAGGCAGACGAAATCGACCCCGTTGAGCGTGAACTGCCCGTTGAGCACCTTGCCCGACATGCCCGCGAAGTGCTCGTCGAGTGATTCGTCGGGATACTCGTCGATGCGCGTGATGCGCGAGTTCGGGAAGACCCCGACGTAGTACTCCATCGCCTCGCGGGCCTGGTCATCGAACCACAGGCACGGCTGGATGGGTGAGAGCTCGGCCATCGGTAACCCCCCTTGTTCCTTCGGCGGCCACGATACGCCGGTGGCCGGCAGCGGTCGAGGGGGAGGCGCAGCACCGGCGTGTAGGCTGCCCCACTGTGAATCGTGCTGATCTGCCCGCCGTCGTGCGCGGGCGTGAGGGGGTCGCGGGCGCTTCGTGCGCCGCGATGAGGTGACCCCGCCCTCGGCCGGTGGCGTTCGACGCCGCGGGCCGCGGTCGGTCGCGCCCGCGACCGGTCATCCCCCTTTCAGCGTGCCGCCCGTCTCGGCGGCGAACAGGACAGGTTCAGATTCCATGCTCCCCATCACCGACGCGCAGATCCGCGCATCGTTCATCAACGCCAGCGTGCGCGAGCGCGCCGCCCTCAGCCTGCCGGCGGACTTCGCCGAGCTCGACTGGGATCGCCGCGACTTCCTCGGCTGGCGCGACCGCAAGCTGCCGAACGTCGCCTACGTCGTGGCGCCCATCGGCGGAGACCTCGTCGGCGTCATGCTGAAGCGCGCCGAGGGCCGGCCGCGCTCTCGACCGCAGTGCTCGTGGTGCGAAGACGTGCACCTGCCGAACGACGTGCTCTTCTTCGTGGTCCGTCGGGCCGGAGCCGCCGGTCGCAAGGGCGACACGGTCGGCACACTCGTGTGCGCCGACTTCCAGTGCTCGGCGAACGCGCGCAAGCGCCCGCCCGTCGCGTACCTCGGCTTCGACGTCGAGGCGGCCCGCGACCGCCGCGTCGAGGCGCTCCGCGAGCACGTGATCGGGTTCATCCGCGAGGTCGCCGGGGAACCGCTCGCAGGCTGAGCGCCCCGGCCGGTCATGCAGGGGCGATGCCCGAGCGGTCGCGGGCTCAGCGCGCCAAGGCGCGCAGCTGCAGCCACGCGGCGAGGCGGTCGTCGGGGTGCTCGAGGCGGAGGCCGTGCGCCTCGCCAGCGCGCCGCAGCCGGTGGCGCACGGTGTTCTCGTGCACGCCGAGGCGATCGGCGGTCTGGGCGACGTTGCCGAAGCATTCGAGCCAGGTGAGCACGGTCTCGGCGATCGCCGCCGTCGCCTCATGCTCGTCGAGCGCGTCGATCGCGGGGTCGCGCAGTTCGGGCGCCGCGGCGAAGAGCTCGGCGGCGCGCTCGACCACGAGCTGCGGACGCAGCCCTGCGGCCGTCACGATGCGCCCGGAGCGAGGGTCGGCCGCGCGCGCGGCCGTCTCGAGCAGGCGGTCGGCGAGCTCGCGCGCGCCGGCGACGTCGCCCGAGCGATGGGCGGGCCCGGCGACGGCGATGCGGACGCCGTCGCCGACGAGGCGGTCGACGAGCGGGAGCAGCGGCTCGGCCGAGCGCACCGCCTCGTCGACGGAGCCGGCGGCGAAGAGCGCGTAGACGCGCCCGCGATGGGCGACGGCCACGGCGTCGGGCCTGTGCAGCACGAGGTGTCGGATGACGGTCGAGCGGAGCTGTGCGATCGCCGTCGGGCCGGCGCCCGGCACCTCCATGCCGAGGAGGGCGGCGCCGCGCTCCTCGTCGATGCCGAGCTCGGCGAACTCGGTGCCGGTGAGCTCGATGCCGGTGAGCAGGGTGCGCAGGCGGTCCTCGCGGGGGCGCTGGTTCGTCGCGTGGGCGCGCAGGTCATCGAGCAGGTGGGCGCCCGCGAGGGCGCTCGCCCGCCGCATCCGCTCCTCCTGCTCGGGCGTCGTCGGCGCCTCGCCCGAGGCGTCGATCGCCCAGATCGAGCCGAGCGGCAGGGCACCCGCACGGATCGCGAACGCCACCCGAGGCTCCTCGTCGCCGAGGCGCGGGTACTTGATCGGGCGGTCCGAGCGCAACACGGTGCGGTACTGGTCGTCGTTGTAGGGGGAGGCGGGCACCTGCCGCGCGAGGATGCCGTGGGTGCGGAGCGCGTCGATCACCTGCCCCGGCACCGAGGAGTAGGCGAGGATGTTGCGGCTCAGGTCTTCGATGGCGACCGAGCCGCCGAAGAACTCGGCGAGCTCGTTCGCAATGGCGAACAACGGCTCGGCGCCGCGGTCCTGGGGGCCTGCGATCGAGGAGTCGGCCTCGCCGAGCAGGTGCGTGAGCTGTGCGTCGAGGAGGCGCCAGCTGATGCGGTCCGCGATCCGCACGATCGTCAGCCCCGTCGCGTCGGCGATCGCCGCGAGCGCGGGCACCCGTTCGGCGCTGCACTTGACGGCGAGCCCGGCGGCGCCCTGCTCGGCGGCTGCGGCGGCGATGGCCGCGAGCCGGGCGGTCGAGAGCGAGGCGGTCGACGGTGCGAGCAGCAGCGTGCCCGGGGCATCCGTCAGCTCGTCGACGATGTCGATGAACTCGGTGCCGCTGACCATGACGCCTGTGCCGGGCGCGCCGATCGGGGTCGCGGTGCGAGGGCCCAGCTGTTCGACGAGCTCGGCGAGCGTCACTCGGGGGCCGTTGCCGCGCAGCACACCGCTTGGAGAAATCCCTGCATCCACCCTGCGAATCTATCCGAGATCGACAACCACACGCGCGATCGATCTTCCTAGGCTGGCCACCGTCGACGGCGAAGACGCCGCGCACAAGGAGGAGAGCATGACCACGGACCGGCCCGCACCCGACGGCACACGCCTCGGCGAACTCTGGCGGATCCTGCCCGAGGAGGCGACCGCGAACGCCGACGGCGTCCTCGAGATCGGCGGCGTCGCCGTCACCGAGCTCGCGGAGCGATTCGGCACCCCGCTGCACGTCTACGACGAGACCGGGCTGCGGCGCCAGATCCGCCGCTTCATCGACGGACTGCGCGAGCGCTGGCCGAACTCCGAGGTGCTCTTCGCCTCGAAGTCGCTGCCCGCGGTCGGCATGTACCGCCTCGCGGAGGAGGAGGGCCTCGCGGTCGACGTCGCCGGCGGCGGCGAACTGCGGCTCGCGCTCGCCGCGGGGGTCGACCCCGAGCGCCTCTACTTCCACGGCAACGCCAAGACCGATGCCGAGCTGCGCATGGCGCTCGACGCCGGCATCGGCGCGATCATCGTCGACAACGACGACGAGCTCGACCGGCTCGAGCGCCTGCTCGAACGGCCCCAGCGCCTGCTGCTGCGCGTCATCCCCGGTGTCGAGGCGAAGACGCACGCCTCGCAGGCGACCGGCGGGCTGAACTCGAAGTTCGGCCTGCCGATCGACCAGGCGGCCCGCGCGATCGCCCGCATGCAGGCCCACCCGCTCATGCGCTTCGAAGGCGTGCACCTGCACATCGGCTCGCAGATCCTGGATGTCGCGCAGTTCGCCGAGGCCGTCGAGAAGATCTCGGGGGTCGGCACCTTCGGCACCTACGACGTGGGTGGCGGGCTCGGCATCGCCTACACCTACGAGGAGGAGGCGCCCGAGGTCGGCGCCTACCTCGACTCGATCGTCGCGGCAGCGCGGGCGCATCTGCCGGCCGACGCCAAGCTCATGATCGAGCCCGGCCGTTCGGTGGTCGCCCGCGCCGGCGTCACGCTCTACCGGGTCACGACGGTCAAGCGCACCGGCCGCACCTTCGTCGCCGTCGACGGCGGCCTCGCCGACCAGATGGACATCGCGCTCACCCAGCAGCGCTACGAGGCGATCGTCGCCGACCGGCTCCACGAACCGTGGACCGAGACCGTGCAGCTCGTCGGCCGCCAGTGCGAGTCGGGCGACCTGCTCGTCGACGGCGCCCCCATGCCGCCCGCCCGCGTCGGCGACCTCGTCGTCATGGCCGCGACGGGCGCCTACGCCTACACGATGTCGAACAACTACAACGGCGCCCTCAAGCCCGCGATCGTGTTCGCCCGCGAGGGCGACGCCCGGCTCGTCGCCCGCCGTGAGAGCTACGACGACCTGCTCGCGACCCACGCGCCGGCGATGACCGACGCCCGGGCGTTCGCCTGAGGCATCCGGCCCGCCCTCTCGACCCACCGACAACCCGTCCCACCCCCACGACAAGGAAGTCACCGATGAACGCACGCACCACCACCCTCGTCGGCGCGACGGCCGCCGCGGCCGCCCTCGCCCTCGCCCTGACCGGCTGCTCGGGCGCCGGATCGGGCGCCTCCGCAGCCCAGGGCCCCGAACTTCCGACCGGCGACGAGGTCTCGACGACCGTCGACGCGAAGCTCACCGCACTGCTGCCCGAGGAGATCGTCGAGAAGGGGCGCCTCGACATCGCCCTCGACATCCCGTTCCCGCCGATGGCGATGTACGACGAGACGAACCGCCCCGTCGGGTTCGACCCCGAACTCGGGCGCCTCCTCGGCCAGAAGCTCGGCATCGACGTGTCGCTCAACAAGCAGGCCTTCGACTCGGTGATCCCGTCGCTGCAGGCGAACAAGAACGACCTCATCATGAGCGGCATGAACGACACGCCCGAGCGGCAGGAGACGGTGAGCTTCGTCGACTACACGCACGGCGGCTTCGCGATCCTCGTGCAGGCCGGCAACGAGGTCGGCGTCAGCACCCAGCAGGACCTCTGCGGCAAGACCGTCGCGGTGCAGAAGGCGACCGTGCAGGGCGAGCTGCTGCGCGCGATGCACTGCGACGGCGACCCGGTGACCGTCACCGAGCTGCCGAGCGACCTCGACGCGCAGACCGCGCTGCGCGCGGGCAAGAGCGACGCCTACGTCGCCGACGCCGTCGTCGCCGAGTACGTCGCGGCGACGACCGACGACGGCGAGGCGTTCGACGTCGTGCGCGACCCCGAGAACCCCGCCGGGTTCAACCCGGTCTACAGCGGCATCGGCATCCTCAAGGGCGAGACCGAGCTCGTCGAGGCGGTGCGCAGCGCGCTGCAGGCGCTCATCGACGAGGGCACCTACCAGGAGGTGCTCGAGCGCAACAACATCGCCGCCTACGCGGTCGAGTCGGCCGAGGTGAACCAGGGGGCGGCAGAATGACGACCGCACCGGCGGCGCCCGCCGCGCCCGCAGACCGGGGCGTCGCCCCCGCGCCGGATGCCACCGACGACGACGTGCGGGCGATCCCGCTGCGCCGCCCGTGGCGGTGGATCAGCGCGGCCGTCGTGCTGCTCTTCGCCGCCGGGTTCGCAGCCTCGGTGCTGACGAACCCGAACATCGACTTCGCCGCGATCGGGCAGTTCCTCGTCGACCCGCGCATCCTCGACGGCGTGGTGCTGACGCTCGTGATCACGCTGATCGCCATGGTGGTCTCGACGCTCCTCGCGATCGTGATCGCGGCGATGCGGCTCTCGTCGAATCCCGTGCTCTCGACCGTCGCGTGGTTCTACGTGTGGGCGTTCCGCGGCACCCCGCTGCTCGTGCAGATCGTGCTGTGGGGCTACCTCGGGCTGCTGTACGAGAAGCTGACCATCGGCATCCCGTTCACCGACATCGTGTTCTGGCAGGTCGACACGAACGTGCTGATCACGGCGATGGTCGCGGGCCTCCTCGCGCTCACGCTCAACCAGGCGGCCTACTCCTCGGAGATCGTGCGCGCCGGCATGCTGTCGGTCGACGAGGGCCAGCGCGAAGCCGCGTTCTCGCTCGGGATGTCTCCGCTCTACACCTTCCGTCGCGTGCTGCTGCCGCAGGCCATGCGCGTCATCATCCCGCCGATGGGCAACGAGACCATCTCGATGCTGAAGAACACCTCGCTGCTCTCGGTCATCGCGGTGCTCGAGATCTACACGCAGGCGACCGTGATCTCGTCGCAGAACCTCAAGCAGGTCGAACTGCTCATCGTCGCGAGCCTCTGGTACCTGCTGATGACGAGCATCCTCTCCATCCCGCAGTACTACCTGGAGCGCCGCTTCGGGCGCGGCTCGAGCCGCAGCCTGCCGCCGACGCCGTGGCAGCGACTGCGGGCGACGATCACCACCCGCCGGGCCGTCGAGCCCGCGCCCGAGACGAAGGCGGTCAGCGCCGTATGAACACCATCGCCACCACCGACGCCGCTCCGACCGCGGGAGACGCGGCCGCGGCCCGGCCGCTCGTCGAGATCCGCCGGGTGCGCAAGAGCTTCGGCGCCCACCAGGTGCTCCGCGACGTCTCGCTCGCGGTGCCCGAGGGCACCGTCACGGTGCTGCTCGGCCCCTCGGGCTCGGGCAAGTCGACGCTGCTGCGCTGCATCAACCACCTCGAGTCGATCGACGGCGGGCGCATCCTCGTCGACGGCGAGCTCATCGGCTACCGGCAGGCCGGCCACGCCACGCACGAGATGACGCCCCGGCAGATCGCCAGGCAGCGCCGCGACATCGGCATGGTGTTCCAGAAGTTCAACCTGTTCCCGCACCTGACGGCGCTCGAGAACATCACCGAGGCGCCGGTCGGCATCGCCGGAGTGCCGAGGGCGAAGGCGAAGGCGCGCGCGCTCGAGCTGCTCGACCGCGTCGGCCTCGCCGACTTCGCCGGGCACTACCCCTCGCAGCTCTCGGGCGGCCAGCAGCAGCGCGTCGCCATCGCCCGCGCGCTCGCGATGGACCCGAAGCTCATGCTCTTCGACGAGCCGACCTCGGCGCTCGACCCCGAGCTCGTGGGCGACGTGCTCGACGTGATGCGCGAGCTCGCGAGCGACGGCATGACGATGATCGTCGTCACCCACGAGATCGGCTTCGCCCGGGGCGTGGCCGACCAGGTCGTGTTCATGGACGGCGGCGTCGTCGTCGAGGCGGGCCGGCCAGAGGAGGTGCTCGACCGCCCGCAGCGGCAGCGCACCCGCAACTTCCTCGAGAGCGTGCGCTGAGTCGAACAGGCGGCGCGACCACCACCACCGCCGGTCGGCACCGGCCGGCATCAGATGAGACGAAAGGGATGCAATGGGGCAACCAGACAACGATCCGGAGGCGGCGCGGAGCGGATCACGCTCCGGCACCGAGACGGCGACCGCCGGTAGCTCGGGTGACACGTCGAAGGGTGCACGGCGCGTGCTCCTCCTCGTCGGCGCACTCGTCGTCGTCGCCGCGGTCGCGATCACCGCGGGCGTGTGGCTCGGGGCGAACAACGGCGGGGTCACCGCGGCGCCGCAGGGGCGGCTTGACGTCGTCATCGCGGGCGGCACCGTGTTCGACGGCACCGGCAGCGCGGGCCGGCTCGCGGACGTCGGCGTGCGGGACGGGCGCATCGTGGCCGTGGGCGACCTCGACGGCGTCGACGCCGACCGCACCGTCGATGCGAGCGGCCGCTACGTCACCCCCGGATTCATCGACCTCCACTCGCATGCTGAGCTGGACGCGCTCGCCGACGCGAAGAGCTCGCTGACGCAGGGCGTCACCACGGAGGCGATCGGGCCGGACGGAATGGGCCGCGCCGACATCGCTGCGCAGTTCGACGAGCTCGACGGGATCGACACGGCGATCAACCTCGCCCCGTACATCGGGTTCAACACGGTCTGGACCGAGGTCGTCGGCGAAGCCGATGTGCGCCCCACCGCCGAGCAGTCCGCGCGGATGCAGGCGATGTTCGCGCAGGCGATGTCGGATGGCGCGTGGGGGGTGTCGAGCGGTCTCGGCTACTTCCCGGCGCGATACTCCACCACGGATGAGGTGGCGGCGGCGATCGGCGACCTCGCCGGATGGCGTGCGATGTTCTCCGATCACATGCGCGACGAGACCAACCACGCCGTCGAGGCCGTCGAGGAGAACCTGCGGATCGGAGCGGCGACGGGCCTCATGGCCGAGGCGACGCACATGAAGGTCGCCGGGCCCGGCAACTGGGGCGGTTCGGCCGAGATGCTCGCCCTCCAGGCCGACGCCCGGGCGGACGGACGCCTCGCCGGCGGTGACGTGTACCCGTACACGGCGGCCTCGACGGGCCTCTCGTTCTACATCCCGGGCTGGGCGCAGGACGGCGGCACCGAGGCGATGCTCGACCGGTTCGACGACCCCGCCTCACGGGCGCGGATCGACCAGGAGGTCAGCGCGTTCGTCGTCGACGACGTGGGCGAGCCCGCGAACATCACGTTCCCGGTGCTCGGCAACGCCTCGCTCGCCGACCTCATGGTCGAGTACGGCGACGTCACGATCGGCGAGGCGGTGATGCGCACCCTCGCCGAACACGGCGGCGACATCCCGTGCGTCATGCAGATCGGCTCAGAGGACGACCTCGAGGCGTTCCTCACCGATCCCTTCCTGGCGATCTCCTCCGACGGAGGCGCGACGGAGTCCGATGAGACGCACCCGCGCCACTACGGCACCTACCCGCGCGTGCTCGGGCGCTATGTGCGGGAGCAGGGCGTGCTGAGCTGGGAGGAGGCGATCCGCAAGATCACCGGGCTTCCCGCGACCATGCTCGGCATGGTGGACCGCGGATTCATCGCCCCCGGCATGGCCGCCGACCTCACGGTCTTCGATCCCGAGCGGATCATCGATCGCGCGACCTTCCCGGAGCCGAAGCAGTACTCGGAGGGCGTCGAGCTGGTGTTCGTGAACGGCGAGCTCGCGCTCGAGGACGGCGAACCGACCGGGGCCGCGGCGGGCGAGGCGCTCCGTCGATCGCCGGGCATGCCCACCCGCCCGCAGGACGCCGCCGAGGCGAAGCGCGTCACCACGGAGGGCATCGTCGAGCTCGAGGACGGCGCGGGGGAGCTCGCGGTGGATCTCTCGCTCGAACAGACGGCGGACGCTCCGGGCGCCGTCGGTGGGCTCTCGGTGACGACGCCCGAGGGTGAACCCATCCTCACCGGTGAGCGGCTCGGCTTGGTGCAGTCGGCGGAGGGCTGGTGGAGCGTCACCGGCGTCGGACGGGTGCCGGGCGGCGAGGAGCGATCCTTCGTGCTCATCGTCGACGAGCACGATCCGCTCGCCGGCGAGGGGGAGACGCGGGTGACGCTGCGCGTCGACGGATCGGGCGACCGTCACGGCACGCTGTCGCCCCGATGATCGGGCCGCGCTGACGCGCGGGAGCAGCGGGATACCGAGGACCCGGGGCATCGCCCCGGGTCCTCGTCGTCGAACGACGCAGGGCTTGCGGCGGCCGGCGACGCAGGCTATCGTCTGCCTAACTAATGATCGTTAGGCAGGCGGAATGACCAGAGCACAGATCCTCTCCGAAGCCCGCGTGGTCTTCGGGCGCCGGGGCTACGCCGAGGCCAGCCTGCGCGAGATCGCCGGGGCCGTCGGCATCAAGACGCCCTCGCTGTACGCGCACTTCCCCAGCAAGGAGGCGTTGTACGAGGCGGTCTACGCCGAGGTCGTCGTCGAGCACACCGCGTTCTTCGACGAACTCGCCCGGGCGAGCGGCGAACTGCCGCCCCTCGAGCGCCTCGGCCATCTGCTCGGCGGCATCGAGGCGTACTACCGCGATCGACCCGACCTCGCCGAGTTCAGCCTGCGCGCCGCCGTCGCCGAGTACGGACCGGGCGGCCAGAACCTGCGCGAGATCTTCCTCGACTCCGAGTCGACCCTCGCCGCCGCCGTGCGCGCCGCGTACGACGACGGCGTGGCCGCGGGCGCGTTCGCCCCCGGCGACGCCGAGGGCTTCACCGCCCTCGTCTTCGTCATCATGGACGGTCTGTTCCTCCAGCTCACCCACTACGAGCCGGCGGTCTACCGCGAGCGATTCGACCGCGCCTGGCGACACCTCGCCGCCGCACTCGCAGCCTGAGGCATCCCCCACCCCCATCACCGCCGACCCGTCGCCCGTCATCGAAGCGGGCGCTCGCGACGGTCTCCTCGAAAGACATCTCATGGAATCCACCGACTACGAGCACGGAGCTGTGCCCGCCGACCAGCGCAAGAGCTGGATCTCGATCGCCGCCGTCTGGATCGCGATCGGCATCGACCTCTCCGGCGCCTTCCTCGGCGTCGCCCTCGCGACCGGCATGCCGTTCTGGCCGGCGATCACCGCGACCGTCACCGGTTCACTGCTGCTCGGCCTGCTCGCGATGGCGTGCGCCTACGTCGGCGCCGCCACCGGCCTGTCGACCGCGATGCTCTCGCGCGCGGTGTTCGGCAAGATCGGCGGAGCGGTCCTTGCGATCGCCCTCGCCGTGAGCCTGCTCGGCTGGTTCGCCGTGCAGGCGGGCTTCTTCGGCAGCAATGCGCAGATCGCCTTCAGCGAGCTCACGGGGCTCGAGGTCCCGGTGCAGCTGTTCACCGCCATCGGCGGCGTGCTGATGGTGCTCACCGCGCTCTGGGGCTACCGGTCGATCTCGCGGCTCAGCACGCTCGCCGTCCCGCTGCTGCTCCTGCTGCTCGTGGTCGGCGTCGTGGTCGCGTTCGCCACCTTCGGCGCGGGCGGCCTCGACTCGCCCGTCGAGACGACGATCACCTTCGGCGGCGCGGTGTCGCTCGTCATGGGCATCTTCATCCTCGGCGTCGTCTCGGCGCCCGACATGGCCCGCTGGGCGAAGTCGCCGCGCCAGGCGATGGCGGCGGGCTTCGTCGGCTTCTTCTTCGGCAACTCGATCATCATCGTCGTCGCGATCCTGCTCGCCCGAGTGATGGACCAGTCCGAGCTCATGACGATCTACTTCACGCTCGGCCTCGGACTCGTCGCCGTCGTGGTGCTGATCCTCGCGCAGTGGACGACGAACACCACCAACATCTACTCGGCGGCGCTCAGCTTCTCGTCGATCAGCGGTCGACTGAACCGACGTACGCTGACCATCGTCGGCGGCGCTGTCGGCATCGTCATCGCCGTCGCGGGGGCGGCCGACTTCTTCGTGCCGTTCATCCTCGCCATCGGCGTGATCATCGCGCCGTACGGCGGGGTCTACCTCGCCGCGTACCTCACCGGCCGGCGCGGGTCGCGCTTCACTCCCGGAGCCGCGGTGCCGACGGTCGACGTCTGGGCGGTCGTGGCCTGGGCCGCGGGCATCTTCGTCGCGCTCGCGACCACGAACCCCGCCGACGGCCTCGGCTTCGGCTGGGCCTCGATCACCACGATCTCGGCGCTCGACGGGCTGCTCGCCGGGTTCGTCGTCTACCTGGCGCTCGCCCCGCTTCGGCAGCGCGAGCTGCCCGGCGCCGCCCCGACGGGCGAGGATGCCTCGGCGCCCGCCGCTGCCGAGGACGACGAGCCGAGCGGGGCCGAGAAGCCACGCGCGACCGCCCGTGCGAACGGCGAGGTGACCGCATGAGCGAGCGCTTCATCACCGAGGCCGACATCGACGCGATCGCACTCGGCGCGGCCGTGCTCGGAACCGGCGGCGGCGGCGACCCGCACGTCGGCTCGCTCATCGCCAAGCGGCTCATCCGCCTGCACGGTCCGGTGCGCATGATCGACGTCGACGACCTCGGCGACGGTGACTTCGTCGTGCCGATCGGCGGGATCGGAGCGCCCTCGGTCAGCGTCGAGCGCATCCAGGCCGAATCCGAGCTGATCGCCGCCCTCCGGGCCATCGAGGGCGCGACCCGGCGCGTGCCGACCGCGGTCATGCCGATCGAGGTCGGCGGCGGCAACTCGATGATCCCGATCGCCGCCGCGGCGCTCGCCGGGCTGCCGGTCGTCGACGGCGACGCGATGGGCCGGGCGTTCCCCGAGGCGCAGATGGTGACCTTCCACCTCGCGGGCTACGGGCCGGGCGCGACGGTGCTCGTCGACCACCACGGCAACGAGGTCGTCACTCGCCCCGTCGACGGAGCCTGGTCGGAGCGGCTCGCCCGCGCCGCGACCGTCGAGATGGGCGGCGCCGCGACCATGATCGACTACGCCTACGGCGGTGCCGTCGTGCGCGAGTGCGCGATCCCCGCGACGCTCACCGCGGCGAAGCGGATCGGCGGAATCCTGCTCGGGCGCGGGGCCGACGGAGTCGAGCTCCGTGACGACGAGAAGATCGACGCGCTCTGCGCCGAGCTCGGCGGCGTTCGGCTCTTCGACGGCAAGATCGCCGACCTGCAGCGGCAGGTGGAGGGCGGCTTCACCCGCGGCGCGGCCGAGCTCGAAGGCGTGGGTGTCGACCGCGGCGGCCGGTTCCGGCTCGACTTCCAGAACGAGATGCTGCTCGCCCGGCGCGACGGCGAGCTCGCGGCGGTGACCCCCGACCTGATCTCGGTGCTCGACCTCGCGACGGGTCGGCCGATCACGACGGAGGCGCTGCGGTACGGCGCCCGTGTCGCGGTCATCGCGATGCCCTGCCACGAGAAGTGGCGCACCCCGGTCGGGCTCGACAACGCCGGCCCCGCCCACTTCGGCTACGACGTCGACTGGCAGCCGGTCGAGGAGATCGCCAAACGTCGGCTCGAACGGAAGGAGGCCGCGTGATGGCCGGGAGCAGCGCAGGCGGGTACCGCATCGGCATCGACGTCGGCGGCACCAACACCGATGCCGTCGTGCTCGACGAGCGGCTCGCCGTCGTGGCATCCGTGAAGCGCCCCACGACGACCGACACGGGCGACGGAGTGGCCGCCGCGATCGATGCGGTGCTCGAGGCGTCCGGCATCGACCCGTCGCTCGTGACGCACGCCATGCTGGGGACCACGCACTGCACGAACGCGATCGTGGAGCGGCGCGGACTCGGCCGGGTCGGGATCCTGCGACTCGGTGCTCCCGCGACGACGGCGGTGCCGCCGCTCGAGGGCTGGCCCGACGACCTGCGGCGTGCGATCGGCGAACACGCCTTCCTCGTGTCCGGGGGCTACGAGGTCGACGGCCGGGTGCTCGCCCCGCTCGACGAGGACGAGGTGCGCGAGGCCTGCCGTCGCATGCGCGGCGAGGTCGACGCGGTCGCCGTCGTCGGCGTGTTCTCGCCCATCGACGAACGGCAGGAGGAGCGGGTCGCCGAGATCGTCGTCGAGGAGCTCGGCGTGCCCGTCTCCCGGTCGGCGCGCATCGGCTCGCTGGGCCTGCTCGAGCGCGAGAACGCGACGGTGCTCAACGCCGCGCTCATGCGGACGCTGAAGCAGATGGCGACGGGCTTCGTCGCCGCGCTGCAGGTGCGGGGCATCGAGGCGACGCCGTACTTCGGCCAGAACGACGGCACGCTCATGCAGCTCGAGTACGCGCTCGAGTTCCCGGTGCTCACGATCGGCTGCGGGCCGACGAACTCGATCCGAGGCGCGGCGCACCTCTCTGGTGCGAGCGATGCGCTCGTCGTCGACATCGGCGGCACGACGACCGACATCGGCGTGCTCGTCGACGGCTTTCCGCGGCAGTCCGCGCACGCGGTCGAGGTCGGCGGCATCCGCACCAACTTCCGCATGCCCGACGTGCTCTCCGTCGGCCTCGGCGGCGGCACGATCGTGCGTGCGGAGCCGTCGGACTCGGGCAGCAGGATTGCACTCGGTCCCGACAGCGTCGGCTACCGGCTGCCCGAGGAGGCGCTCGCCTTCGGCGGCTCGACGCTCACGGCGACCGACGTCGCCCTCGCCGTCGGCGGGGTGCGCATCGACGGCATCGAGGCGCCCTCGGTCGATCCCGGGCAGGGGCGCGCCGCGTGGGCGGCGATCCGCGAGCTCCTCGAGGACTCGATCGACCGCATGAAGCCGAATGCCGCGCCCGTGCCGGTGATCCTGGTGGGCGGGGGCAGCATCATCGCCCCCGACGAGCTCGACGGCGTCGGCACGCTCATCCGTCCAGACCACTTCGGCGCGGCGAACGCCGTCGGCGCCGCGCTCGGCGAGGTCGCCGGTCAGATCGAGAAGATCTACCGGCTCGCCGGGGCGCACGCCGACCGGCGGGCCTCTCGCGAGGACGCCTCGGCCGAGGCCCTCGAGCGTGCGCGCCTCGCCGGCGCCGACCCGGCGACGGTCGAGGTCGTCGCGATCGAGGAGCTGCCCGTCGCATACAGCGACGGGCAGGCGGTGCTCATCCGGGCGCGTGCGGTGGGGCGGCTCGCCGCCTAGCCCCGGCCTGTGGGCGGCACGCGATCGGTGCCGTCCGCGGGCTGTGCCATGCCTACGGCAGGTACCGCAGGATCATGAATCCGATCAGGAACCCGACGATCGCGCACATCACCCAGGCGAGCGCCGCTCCCAGGTACCAGCTCTGCGCGAGTTCGAGCCGCGCACGGCCGGGATCGTTGCGGGCGCGGCGCCGGATGCGGCGCTCGGTCGCCCAGAGCACGGGGGCGACGACCGCGAGCATCGGAGGCTCGCCGCCCCGATCGTCATGATCGCCGCACGCGCCCAGCGCTCCCCGGCGGCCGGCGACTCCTTCGGCACGGGCGCGGTCGGCTCGCTGCCCCAGCGCACGGGCTCGCCCGGCGGCCTGCCGCGGAAGTGCCAGAGCTGTCGCTGCGCACCGCGGATCGCGATCGGCCAGAGCAGGAGCGCGACGAGGGCGGCAACGAGCCACGAGAAGACCTCATCGGCGGTGAGGCTCCAGCCGAGTCGGTCTCCTGCGAGCACGAGGCCGATCCACGCGCCGAGGCAGAGCGGCACTCCGACGCCCACGGCGAGCCCGGCCCAGAGGAACTGCTTCGCGAGCGACGGCCGGGTGGGTTCGGGTGCCGAGGTCACTCGCACAGCCTAGGGAGCCGAGGGCGCGGCGGCGTGCAGCGCGCGGGCGCGCGTCAGCGCGCTTCGGCGAGGCGACGGCGTTCGAGGCCCTCGAGCAGCAGGTCGAGCCCGAACTCGAACTCGGTCTGGTCGTCGCACCAGCCGAGGGTCGAGTCGGGGTCGTCATGCACGACGTCGGCGAGCATCGCGGCGAGGTGCGGGGCGAGGGCGGCGAACTGCGCGGGGTCGGCCGGCGGCTCGGCGGCGTTGTCGTCGTTGAGCTCCTGCACGTAGCCGTACATGCGGCTGCCGATCGCGTGCAGCCCGTGGTGGATCAGGTCGTGCGAGAGCCCGCCGCCGCGCATGATGCCGACGACGCCGTCGGCGTAGGCGATCGCGAGGCTGCCCGGGGTGCCGCGCACGTTCATGAGGGCAGGGGCCCAGGGATGCCGCAGCAGCACCCGGCGCGCGCCGAGGATGCGCGAGCGCAGCGTCGCCGACCAGCTCGAGGCGTCCGTCGACGGCGGCGCGAAGCCGCCCGTCTCGGCCGCCATCTCGGCGAAGACCTGCTCGATCAGCCCGTCGAGGATCGCCGGCTTGTTGGGCAGGTGGTAGTAGATCGACATCGCCTCGACCCCGAGCTCGTCGGCGAGGGCGCGCATGGTGAGCCGGTCGAGGCCGTCGCGGTCGGCGAGCTGCAGTGCGGTCTGCAGCACGCGGTCACGACTGAGCGGAGTGCGCTCGGCGGTTCTCGGCATGGCTTCACCGTACAACGTCAGGTTTCGCGGAGGGGGCTGGACACCCGCTCTCCCGAAGAGTATCTTACGACGTAAGACTTACGACGTAAGGGAGCATCGCATGTCCATCGGATCGCACCACGAGACCACGCGCACCAGCCCTGACGGCGAGCGGCGCGACGAGTCGAACGCGACGATGCGCGCCGCTCGCATCGAGCGCTTCGGCCCGCCCGAGGTCGTGCGCCTCGTCGAGATGCCCCGTCCCGAACCGGGGCCCGGCGAACTGCTCGTCCGCGTGCGGGCGGCGACCGTGAGCGTCGCCGACGAACGACTTCGCGCGCGGCGCCTGCCGCGCGGCTTCAGCCTGATGGTGGCCCCGACGATCGGGCTGTTCCGGCCGAGACGACGGGTGCTCGGCATGGACGCCGCCGGCGTCGTCGAGGCGATCGGGGCGGGGGTCGAGCGCTTCGGCGTCGGCGACGAGGTGATCGTCATGCGGGCCGCGCGCATGGGCTGCCACGCCGAGTTCGTGACGATCGCCGCCGACGGCGAGGTCGCGCGCAAGCCCGCGAACCTCTCGTTCGACGAGGCCGCCGCGATCGTCTTCGGCGGGCACACCGCGCTGCGCTATCTCGATCGCGTCGAGATCGGCCCGGGCAGCGAGGTGCTCGTGAACGGCGCCTCGGGCGCGGTCGGCTCGGCGGCGGTGCAGCTCGCCGCAGCCCGCGGGGCCAGGGTCACGGCGGTCACGAGCGGCCGCAACGCCGAACTCGTGCGATCGCTCGGCGCGGACCGCGTCATCGACTACACGCAGCAGGACTTCGCGGCGCCGGGCGAGGCGGCCCGCTACGACGTGATCGTCGAGTGCGTCGGCAACGCCCCATTCGAGCGGGTGGCGCACCTCCTGCGCCCGGGCGGGGCCCTGCTCCTCGTCATCCTCGATCTGCACGGGCTCCTCTGGGCGAAGCGTCAGTCGCGTCGCAGCGGGCTCGTCGTCGACCACGAGGGCGGTCGTATGGATGCCGCGGGCATGGAGCGCCTCGCCGCGCTCGCCGAGGCGGGGGTGCTGCGGCCGGTCATCGATCGCGTCGTCGGCTTCGACGAGATCGTCGAGGCGCATCGTCGCGTCGACGGCGGCCACAAGCGGGGGAGTGTCGTGCTCCGGGTGTCGTAGCTCGCGTGCAACCAGTGGGTTGCGTTCCTCGTCATGTTATGCAACTATCGAGTTGCAGGTGATCACCCGATCGCCGAGACATCGACTTCAGCTTCCGCTGGAAGGAGCGCCATCATGGTGAGCATGACCCGCAACGAGGCATCCGTCATCGACGAGGGGGCCTTCACGGTGCGACGCACCATCCGCATCGCCGCCCCCGTCGACAAGGTGTGGCGCGCCGTCACTGAACCCGAGCACATCTCGCGCTGGTTCGGGCAGACGGTGCTCGACGGGGCCGGCGTCGGTGCCACGGGCACGATGACGTTCGAGGGGTACGGCACGATCCCGCTGCGCGTGGAGGCGATCGACGCCCCCCGCTCGGTCTCGTACGCGTGGTCGAACGACGACGCCGTCCGCCGGGCGGGCGCCACGATCGACGAGGCGACGAGGACCGTCTTCACCTTCACCCTCGACGCGGTCGACGGCGGCACCGAGCTGACGGTCGTCGAGACCGGGTTCGACCGCATGAGCGACCCGGCCGCGAACATGGCCGACCACGCCGAGGGCTGGGTCTCCGAACTCGACAAGCTCGTCGCCCTGCTCGAGGGCGACGCATGAGCACTGCGACGCTGGTTCCCGTGTTCGCGGCGCTCGGCGACGAGACGCGCTGGAGCATCCTCGCGGCGCTCGGCGAGGGGGATGCCTCGGCATCGGCCCTCGCCGAGCGGCTGCCGGTGACCCGGCAGGCCATCGCCAAGCACCTCGCCGTGCTCGCCGAGGTCGGCCTCGTCGAGCCCGTGCGCGTCGGCCGGGAGGTGCGCTATCGCGTGCTCGGGTCGGAACTCAGCGCGACCGCGGCCCGCCTCGACGCCGTCGGCCGCGAGTGGGAGCGCCGCCTGGCCGCGATCAAGGAGATCGCCGAGGGCCTCTGAACGGTGGGTCGTCCGCTGGGCGGGCATCGCCGCGGATAGCATCACGGGATGACCGCCGCGCTGCCCACCGTCTCCATCGTGATCCCGGCGTACAACGAGGAGGCGACCATCCGGCACTGCCTCCTCGCGGCGATCCACCAGACCGAGCCCGCCGACGAGATCATCGTCGTCGACAACCGGTCGACCGATGCGACCCGGGTCGCCGTCGAGGCCATGCAGGCCGCCTTCCCCCAGGCGGGCATCCGCCTGATCTCGCAGGACGACGAACAGGGGATCACCCCGACGCGGAACGCCGGCTTCGACGCCGCCCGCTCCGAGGTGATCGGGCGCATCGACGCCGACTCCGCGATCGAGCCCGACTGGGTCGAGCAGGTGCGTCGCGTGTTCACCGACGCCGAGCTCGCCGCGGCGAGCGGCCCGGTCGAGTACTACGACATGCCGCTGCGCGGCTTCGGCCACCACGCCGACGACGAGTTCCGCAAGCTGCAGGTGCACCTCGCGGGCAAGTACGTGTTCCTCTTCGGCAGCAACATGGCGATCACCAAGCAGGCCTGGTTGCAGGTGCGCGACGAGGTCTGCCCGGACCGCGAGGACCTCATGCACGAGGACCTCGACCTCGCCGTGCACCTCGCCCTGCAGGGGCTCAAGATCGGGTACGCCTCCGCGATGGTCTCGGGCATGTCGGCCCGCCGCCTCGACGACGACCTCCGCGACTACAAGTTCTACGTCGAGCGGTTCGAACGCACCTACGCGGCCCACGACATCCACGAGCTGCGGCTGCTCACCCCGATGGTCGTGCTGCTCGGCATCTACCCCGCCCTGCACGTCCAGCGCCGCCTCGAGGCGCGGCTGCACGCCGATCGCGCACTGGGGGTCTGAACGGAGGCGATCCGTTCCGCCTCTCGCGGGTCAGTGCGCAGGCTCGAGTTCGTCGAGCAGGGCGCTGCCCGA
This sequence comes from Agromyces sp. NPDC058126, assembly GCF_042884595.1. Lineage (NCBI taxonomy): Bacteria > Bacillati > Actinomycetota > Actinomycetes > Micrococcales > Microbacteriaceae > Agromyces > Agromyces sp. NPDC058126. The sequence goes on from NZ_JBHVTS010000001.1 coordinate 286,968, forward strand.
GACATCCCGGTTGATCGCCGCACCGAGCCGCTCGGCGGCCTCGCGGTAGCGCGCGTTTCCGAGCACCCGCTCGATCGCCGCGGCGATGTCGTCGGAGGGGGCCCGTCGCGGCACCGCGACGCCCGCGCCGTGCCGCACGACGCGCACCGCGTTGTCGGCCTGGTCGCGGCCGTGATGCAGCACGACGAGCGGGACCCCGGCCGCGAGCGACTTCATCACCGTGCCGTGGCCGCCATGGGTCACGACGAGGCTCGCCCGGCGCATGGCCGCCCGATGCGGCGCGGATGCCACGACGACGACGTTCTCGGATGTCTCGATCAGCTCCGGTGGGATCGCGGGGCCGGTTGTCACGAGCCCGCGCACGGGCAGGCGTGCAAGCGCATCGGCGATGCGCTGCAGGCAGTCGGCGTGGTTCTGGAACGTCGACGAGAGCGCCACCAGCACGAGCGGCCCATCGCCCGCAGGCGGCGCGAACGTCGTGCGGGCGGCCCAGTCCGGATCGTCGAGGATCGGGCCGACGAACCGCACGTTCGGCGGGAAGTCCCCGGCGAAGTCGAACTCGGCGGTGGTCAGCACGAGTTCGCGTCTCGCGTGGTGCACCTGCTCCCAGACGTGCTCGATGGGGGCGAGGCCGTGCGTCGCCCGTACCGCGTTGAGTGTGGCGAGCGCGTACCGGTCGAGGAGCCTCGTGGTCGCGGCGCCCGCCATGCGGTCGCGCATCGCGCCGATCGGGCCGCGCATCGGCGACAGCCCGGCGCCGCCCACCGGACGGCCCCGCACCGGAGCGATGTAGATGTTCGGCATCAGCACGTCGAACGGCACCCCGCGCGACTCGGCGGCGATCATCGCGCCGAGCGTGAAGAAGGTGGCGACGACGCGGTCGGGCAGGGCGCCGTCGAGGTCGGCGAGCGTGTCGGCGGCGTGCCCGGCGGCCGGACCCGACAGGTAGTGCTCCGACATGCTCTTGGCGAGCTCGAGCGGGTTCCTGATCGCCCAGTCGCGGAACTCGGCTCCCCTCGGGGTGCTCCAGAGGTGCACGGCGGCACCGGTCGCCCGGCTCGGCCCCGCCATCGACTCGTCGACGAGTGCGGTGACCCGGTGGCCGCGCTCGACGAGTCGCCGCACCACGCCGAGCTCGACGGGCACGGTGCCGCCGCCGTCGGCGAGCGCGACGAGGTAGTGGTGCGACGTGGGGCCGCTCATGGATGGCAGCGTAGGTGCGGCATCGGGCGGGGAGCATCCGTGCTGGCGCGGAGATGAACGGGACGCACCGCGGGCCCGGCGACCTGTCGCCGGGCCCGCAGCTCGTGATCGCTCAGCTGCCGAAGGCGCCGAGCTCCCAGATCGAGTATCCGTACTTCGTGGTGCGCTCGGTGCAGTGCACCCGGACGTAGCGCGCGCTCGTCGGCGCGAACGACGCCGTGTCGAGCCCGCCGTCGCCCGTGGTCGTCGACCAGACCGTGCGCCAGGTCTGCCCGTCGTCGGAGAGCTGCACCTCGTACGCCTTCGCGGCCGAACGCTCCCACGTCACGGTCACCCGGCTGAGCGGCTGGGACTCGCCGAGGTCGACGCGCAGCCACTGCGGGCTGGTGCCCCAGTTGCCACTCGCCCAGCGGGTGTCGCCCTTGCCGTCGACCGCCCGGCCGGGAGCGAAGCTCGTGAACGGGTTCCACTCGTTCGAGCTCGATGTCGCGGCCTTGCCGGTCGCGAGGTTCTGCGAGCTCTGATGCGTGCGCGTCGCCTCCCAGGTCTGCAGGTACGACTCGGCACCCGACATCAGGTCGTCGACGAGTTCGTCGCCGCCGCCCGCGAGCCGCAGCTGCTCGATGTAGTCGGGCGCGAGGCCCGAGTGGGCGAATCCGTCGGTGTTGATGTCGAAGGTGCGCTCGCCGCTGACCTGCCGGTCGACGACGGTGCTGCCGTCGGCCGCGGTGAACGGGTACGAGACCGTGACGGGCGCGGTGCCGCCGGCGGGATGGCTGCCGACCCCGTTGAAGTCGAGGCCGAACCCGTAGCCCTTGCCGTACTGCGCGCGCAGGTCCGCGCCGTCGCGCCACTCGCCGAGGAAGCCCGCGGCGTCGTGCGGGTAGCCGGTCTTGAACCCGCCGAGCTTGTACAGACGCTCGGACCAGTTCGAGTCCATCCAGCTGTGGCTCGACAGCACACCCGGGTAGGCCTCGGCCTCGAGGATGTCGAGGGCGCGGCCCGCGGCCTTCACGCTCATGTGGTCGAGCTCGACCATCATGTTGCGCGACATCACCGCGCGCAGCGCGTACTCGCCGAGGGAGGTGAGCCCGCGGGTGTTGCACTGCGCCCCCGAGGGGTAGGTGGGCGGGTCGGCGCCGGGCAGCTGCTCGGGCACCTCGGCGTTGCCGATCGGGTTGTCGTGCTGCGGGCCCGTGCACGCCTCGGTCTGCCAGTACGTGCCGGTCGAGTAGAACTGGCCGACGTTGATGATCGTGCCCTGCGTGCCGGTGTCGAAGCGCACCCCGCAGAGCGCGTTGTCGAACTTGTGGCAGAGGAACATGCTCGAGATGCCGAGCGACTCGAACTCGTCGAGCCCGCGGTCGATGTCGGCCTTCGAGCACTGGGCGACGTCGAGGATCATCTTGCAGCCGAACGGCTCGCTCATCTCGACGCCGAGCACGACGGCGAGCTTGCCCTCGGCGATCACCGTGCGCGCCTGTTCGGGCGTCGTGACGATGCGGAAGAAGCCCTTGCCGGGGCCGCCGTAGATGCCGTCGATGTACGACTCCATCTCGCGCACCTTCTGCGCCTCGAGGCGGATCGCGCTCATCTCGTCGCACGAGCGGTCCTTCGGCATGATCGGCAGCGAGCAGATCACGCCGTTCGTGACGAGGTCGTTGACGAGCACGCGCTGGCCCGCGCGCCACGAGCGCTCGATCCACGCGTAGTACGACGCCTGGTGGCTCATCGACGTGGTCTTCGGCCAGTCCTTGAACGTCGGCCAGCCGACCGGGTCGTGCTTGCCGTCGGGGTCGCTCGTGAGCATCTCGAACAGGGCGCCGCTGCCGTCGGGGTAGTGCTCGGGGCAGTCCTTCAGTGCGTCGGCGACGCCGTTCGGCGAGAACGGGGCGCCGCAGATCATGCGCCCGCCGAAGCCCTCGTTCGAGTTGAGGTGGGTGTGCGAGTCGATGAAGCCTCGCACCTCCTCGCCGGGAGCGGACGCGATCGGGGCCCCGGTGACGTTCAGCTCGACCTCGACGGCCGGGCGGTTCGGGGCATCCCACCAGTTCTCGGCGGCGGCCGCCGGAGCGACGGGGATGGTGAGGAGCAGTGCGCCGATCGCGGCGATGCCGAGGATCGATCGGATGGAGCGGGTGGATCGGGTGGGGCGTCGTCGCCGACCATCGGCGAGCGGTGTTGCGGCGGATCTCGAGTGAACGTGGTGCGCCATATGAGCCTCCTTGCTCGATGGCTCGCAGCGTATTGTGGGACGAGCGTCCCAGTCAAGCGCCCCAGACGAACCGGATGTCCCGAGTGAGCCGTCCCGGCCCCGCCGCCCGCGGCGCATCCGCATCGCAATCCACCGAACGGTTGATTCGCGGATCCACCGCGCACCCAGGAGGTCCGGCCACCCGGCCGATGTCCGTCGGGCGCGATCCGGCGAGGCTCGAGTCATGCCAGTCATCGACGTCACCGACCTCACCAAGCGCTACGGCGCACGCACCGTGCTCGACGGGATCTCGTTCTCGGTCGAGGAGGGCGAGATCTTCGGGATCCTCGGCCCGAACGGCACCGGCAAGACCACGACGGTCGAGATCATCGAGGGCCTGCGCCGGGCCGACGGCGGGACGGTGCGCGTGCTCGGGCTCGACCCGGTTCGCGACCGCCGCGAGCTGCACGAGGTGATCGGCGTGCAGCTGCAGCACACCGAGCTGCCCGAGAACCTCAAGGTCTGGGAGGCGCTCGACCTCTACGCCTCGTTCTACGCCAACCCGCGCGACTGGCGGGAGCTGCTCGACGAGTGGGGGCTGGCCGAGCAGCGCAACACCCGGTTCGCGAAGCTGTCGGGCGGTCAGAAGCAGCGGCTCATCATCGCGCTCGCCCTCGTCGGCCGGCCGCGCGTCGCCTTCCTCGACGAGCTCACGACCGGCCTCGACCCGCAGGCGCGCAAGGCGACCTGGGAGCTCATCGGGCGGATGCGCGACACCGGCGTCACCGTGGTGCTCGTGAGCCACTTCATGGACGAGGTCGAGGCGCTCTGCGACCGCGTCGCGGTGTTCAGCCACGGCCGCATCGCCGCGATCGATACTCCGGCGGGCCTCATCGACCGGGTCGACGCCGACCACGCGATGCACTTCACGATCGTCGGGGAGGTCGCAGCAGGACTGTTCCCGATGATCGAGTCCCTGCCCGGCGTGACGTCGGTGACGGCGAAGGGCGCCCAGGTGGCCGTCACTGGGCGCGGCGACTTCGCGACCGCGGTGACGTCGATGCTCGCGCGCAACCACGTGCTCGCCTCCGAGCTGCGCATCGACAAGCGCACGCTCGACGACGCCTTCGTCGCACTCACCGGGCGCGCGTTCGAGCGCTGAGCCCGCACCGTCCACGACCACCCCGACCCATCAAGGAGACTCCCCATGGCCGCGACCGCCAAGCTCACCGTCGTCGAATCGAAGCTGCTCGTCCGCGAACCGGGTTCGCTGTTCACCGTGCTGATCCCGATGTTCATCCTGATCGTGTTCGGCAGCTCGATCGGCCCGGGCGACACCACGCTCCTGCCGATGGCGATCGCGATCGCCATCGGCCTCGTGGGCCTCTACCTCATGCCCACCGCGCTCGCCGGATACCGCGAGAGAGGCATCCTGCGACGCATGTCGACGACGCCGGTCGAGCCGATGAGCCTGCTCGTCGTGCAGCTCGTGCTGCAGTTCGTGCTCGCGCTCGCCAGCTGCACGGCGCTCGTGGTCGTCGCCGTGCTCGTGCTCGGCGCCGCCGCGCCGGCCGACCCGCTCGGCTTCGCGGCCGCGTTCGTGCTCGGCACCGCGGCCATGTTCGCGATCGGGCTGCTCATCGCCGCGCTCGCACCGAGCGGTCGTGCGGCCAACGGAATCGGCGTGCTGCTCTACTTCCCGATGGCCTACCTCGCCGGGCTCATCCAGCCCGCCGGTCAGATGCCCGATATCTTGGTGACGATCGGGGAGTTCACCCCGCTCGGCGCCTTCCGCCAGACGATGTCCGAGGTCTGGGTGGGCGGCGCCGCCGATCCGGTGCTGCTCGGCGTCATGGCCGCGTACGCCGTCGTGGTCAGCCTCGCGGCGGCCAGGTTCTTCCGCTGGGAGTGACGCGCATGACGGAGACCGCAGACCGACTCGATGTCCGCGAGCAACGGCTCGAGCGCCTCACCGCGGCCGTTCCGTACGTGCTGCTCGCCGCATCGACGGCCCTCGCCCTGCTCACGGGCCGGCACAGCCAGGTCGACGTGCTCGTCATCCTCGGCCTCGTCGCGCTCGCCGCCGTGTGGATCGCGGCGCTCGGCCGGCGCGTCTCGCTCGGCCCGCTCTACGTCGCCGGGCTGATCGTGCTGATCGGCGCGCTGTGCGCTCGAGACATGTGGTTCGCGAGCTTCTTCGCCTTCGTCGGGTACGTGCACTCGTGGCAGCGGCTGCGCGGCGCGTGGCGGTACGTCGGGCTGGCCGCCACCGCGGCGATCAGCATCACCGCCTTCCTCGGGCCGCCCGCGCCGACGCCGGCGGCGATCGCGGTACGGCTGTTCTTCGTCGCTGCGCTCGTCGCGCTCGTCTCGCTCTTCAGCCACCTCGGCGACGTCACCCTCGAGCGGAGCGTCGAGCGCAAGCACATGGTCGAGCAGCTCGAGGCAGTGATCCACGAGAACGAGGGCCTGCATGCGCAACTGCTCGTGCAGGCCCACGAGGCCGGTGTGCTCGACGAGCGCCAGCGCATGGCCCGCGACATCCACGACACGATCGCCCAGGGCCTCGCGGGCATCATCACGCAGCTGCAGGCCGCCGAGCGCGCCGACGACGCCGGCCGCGACGACGACCGTCGCCGCCGCATCGAGGTCGCGACGCGACTGGCACGAGAGAGCCTCGCGGAGGCGCGCCGTTCGGTGCACGCGGTCGGGCCGATGCAGCTCGAGAGCGCACAGCTGCCCGATGCCCTGGCCGCGGTCGTGGCGGAGTGGGGCGACCGGTACGGCGTGCGCGCCGAGTTCTCCGCCGTCGGCCCGGTGCGCCCGCTGCATCCCGAGGTCGAGGTCGCCCTGCTGCGCATCTCGCAGGAGGCCCTCGCGAACGCGGGCGCGTACGCCAGGGCCGGCCGGGTGAAGCTGACGCTGACGTTCATGGACGACGTCGTCACGCTCGACGTGCGCGACGACGGGGTCGGGTTCGACACCGCGACGACCGACGGCGGGTTCGGGCTCACCTCGATGCGGCAGCGGGCGACGAGGCTCGGGGGTACGCTCGACCTCGAGTCCGAGCCGGGAGCCGGCACCGCGATCTCGGCCACCGTGCCCGCACTCTCGAGGGAGACCCCGCTTGGCTGACGCGCCCATCCGCCTGCTCATCGCCGACGACCATCCGATCGTGCGCGACGGATTGCGCGGCATGTTCGCAGGCGACGACCGCTTCGACGTCGTCGGCGAGGCGAACGACGGGGCCGAGGCGGTCGAGGCCGCTCGGGGGCTCGACCCCGATGTGGTGCTCATGGACCTCCGGATGCCACGGGTCGACGGGGTGACCGCGATCAGGCGGCTCGCCGAGCACGGGGTGCGGGCGCGTGTGCTCGTGCTCACGACCTTCGACAGCGACACCGAGGTGCTGCCCGCCATCGAAGCCGGCGCCACCGGCTACCTGCTGAAGGACGCTCCGGTCGACGAGCTGCTGCGCGCCGTGGAGTCGGCCGCGCGGGGCGAGGCGGTACTCGCGCCGTCGGTGGCGCAGAAGCTCATGGGCCGCGTGCGCGAACCGGCCCCTGCGCCGGCTGCGGTGCTGAGCGAGCGCGAGCTCGAGGTGCTCCGCCTCATCGCGAGCGGCAGCACGAACCGCGAGTCCGCCGCCGAGCTGTTCATCAGCGAGGCGACGGTGAAGACGCACGTGCTGCACATCTTCGAGAAGCTCGGGGTCAACGACCGTGCCGCGGCCGTGGCGGTCGGGTACCGTCGAGGGCTGCTGACGTAGGACCCGCCGACGCGTCGACCTGTCGACCCTCCGGGCTCATTCGGCGGCGAAGGCTCCGAGCACCACGGCGATCGTCGACTCGGCGGCATCCTGCCAGGCGACGCCGTCGAGCAGGTCGTCGGTCGCGAGCGCCGCGACGCCGTGCACGGCGGCGAAGACGACGAGCGCCTGCCGCTCGACATCCCCCTCGCGGATCTCGCCCTTCGCCTGCGACTCGGCGACGAGGGCGACCACGGCGGCCATGCTCGCCCGGCTGAGCTCGAGGAGCTCGGGGGAGGCGTCGGGGTGGTGCTTGGCCTTGTACATGAGGTCGAGGATCGCCGGGTGCTCGACGGCGAAGCGGACGTACGCGAGGCCCGCGGTGCGCAGGCGCGCGTCGAACGTCGGCTCGCTCGTGACGGCCTCGGCGAGGGCGGCGTTCAGGCGTTCGAAGCCGGTGACCGCGATCGCGTCGAGCAGGGCGGTGCGGTCGGCGAAGTGGCGAGCGGATGCCCCGTGGCTGACGCCCACGTCGCGGGCGAGCTGCCGCATCGACAGGGCGTCGAGCCCGTCGTCGTCGATCGTCGCCCAGGCGCGCTCGAGCAGCGCCTCGCGCAGGTTGCCGTGGTGGTACGCGCGTTCGGTCACCACAGCACCCTATCCGAAAGTAGGCATTGACAACAATGATGGCACTGTCTACATTTGCGGGTATGACCACCGACTTCTCCGGAACCACCGCCCTCGTCACCGGCGCGAGCTCGGGGCTCGGCGCCGAGTTCGCGACCCAGCTCGCCCGCCGCGGCGCCGACGTCGTGCTCGTCGCCCGCCGCGAAGACCGGCTGCGCGAGCTCGCCGACCGCATCGAGCGCGAGCACGGCGTGCGGGCGACCACCATCGCGCTCGACCTCGCCCGCCCCGAGGCGGCGGCCGAGCTGCGGGCCGCGCTCGACGAGCGCGGCATCCGCGTGCAGACGCTCGTCAACAACGCCGGCTTCGGCATGCGGGGCCCGTTCGCCGAGGCCGATCCCGCGCGCATCGCCGAGCTCGTGCAGGTGAACGTCGCCGCGCTCGTGGCGCTCACCCGCGAGTTCCTGCCCGACCTCGTGCGCGCCGGGCGCGGGGCGCTCGTCAGCATCGCGAGCACCGGCGCCTACCAGCCGTGCCCCAACATGGCCGTCTACGGCGCGTCCAAGGCGTTCGTGCTGAGCTTCACCGAGGCGATCGCGTACGAGACGCGCGGCTCGGGGCTGCGCGTGCTCGCCCTCAGCCCCGGCGCCACCCGCACCGAGTTCTTCGACGTCGTCGGCACCGAGCGGGCGGCAGTCGGCCGCTTCCGCACGACCGAGCACGTCGTCTCGCTCGCGCTCGCGCGCATCGACCGGCGTCGTGCCCCGGCGAGCGTCGTCTCGGGGCGTGCCAACGCGATCACCAGCAAGCTCGTCGGGTTCATGCCGCGGCGCCTCGTGCTCACGATGAGCGGCCGCGTGCTCGCGGGGTCGGCACGATGAGCGTCGTCTACTGAGAACGCGCGAGCACCGCGCGCGACGGGCGTCGTGACGGGGGACGGCAATACGCTGCAGGGATGACCACCGATCGCGATATCGCCCGCTGGCGGCTGCGGTCGCAGTCGCTCACCGCCCCCGCCGCCGATGCCGAGGCGGTCGTCCGCTCGCTGCTCGCGGTGCAGGCCGAGAACCCGTCGCAGTCGGCGTGGGCGGTCGCGACCCGCACGGCGGCGCCCGACCGGGCCGACCTCGCCGCGGCGCTCGCGTCGGGGCGGGTCATCCGCACCCACGTGCTGCGGCCGACCTGGCACTACGTGCACGCCGACGACGTCCGTCGTCTGCTGGAGCTCACCGCGCCTCGCGTGTTCCCCGTCTTCGACCAGCAGTTGACGGCACTCGACGGCCGCATGTCCGCGATCACCGACGCGATCGAGCGGACTCTCAGTGAGGCATCCGACCGCACCCGTGCCGACCTCGCCGCCGCGCTCGCCGACCGCGGATTCGAACTGACCGGGCAGCAGCTCATGCTGGTCGTCGGGCGCCTCGAGATGACCGGCCTCGTCTGCAGCGGCGTGCCCCGCGACGGCGATCACACCTACGCGCTCATGGACGAGCGCGTGCCGGCCGGGCGCCCGTTCGACCGCGACGAGGCGCTCGCCGAGCTCGCGCTGCGGTACTGCATCGGGCACGGGCCGGCGACCGAGCGCGACCTCGCGTACTGGGCGACGCTCACCGTGACCGACGCCCGGCGCGGCATCGCGGCGGCCGCCGACCGGCTCGAGTCCTTCGAGCACGACGGGCGCACCTTCTGGCATGCGCCGGGCGGCCCGCCGGCCACGCCGGCCGAACCCGCGGGTCACCTGCTGCAGGTGCTCGACGAGATGTACCGCGGCTTCCAGGACTCCCGCTGGGTCATCGACTCCGAGGGCATCGTGCCGCGGGCGCGCGAGTCGGCGATCGGTATGGCGCTCGTCGACGGCCAGCTCGTCGCCGCGATGAAGCGCACCGTCACGGCGAAGGCGGTCGCGTTCGCGCTGCATCCCCATCGCACGCTCACGGCCGGCGAGCGACGGGCGGTCGAGCAGGCCGCCGAGCGCTATGCGCGGTACCTCGACCTCGAGCCGCGCGTCGAGTTCGACGCCGCGGGGTGAGCCGGCGCCCGCTCAGCCCGCCGGCTCGAGCGGGAGGTCGGGCACGGCCTGCCCCGCCCGCCTGCGCCGGTTCGTCGTCTCGGAGATCGTGACGATCACCGCGAGCACGACCACCGCGGCGGCGATCGCGAGCTGCGCCTCGAGCACGAGGCTCGCGAACGCGAGCACGACCGTCAGCACGAGCGCGGGCACGGCCCAGCCGAGCACCGCCCGCAGCGGGCGCCCGAAACGCAGCGAGATGATCGCGTTGGTCAGGTAGAAGACCGCGATGCCGCCGCAGAGGGCGATCACGGATGCCTCGGGCAGCGGCTCGTGCGGATGCGTGATCGCGCTGTCGATCGCCCCCGAGATCGCGGTCACGCCGACCACGATCAGGAACGGGAGGAAGCCGACGGTGTCGCGGATGGCGCGGTAGTCACCGGCCGCGCGGAGCTCCTCGAGCCCGGTGCGCATCGCGTCGGTGCCGTACATGAAGAACGACCAGGCGAGCAGCGAGATGACGCAGAGGCCGAGCAACCCGGCGATGCCCGATGCGGCGCTCCAGTGCTCGTCGAGCGCGGCGACGCCCGAGAGCACCGACTCGCCGAGCACGATCACGACGAGCAGGCCGAACCGTTCGGAGAGGTGCTCGGTGTTCATGTCCACGAGCACCCGGTCGGCCCAGCTGCGGCTGCTCGCGATGAGCAGCGTGACTTCGACGACGATCGAGGCGCCCCAGAGCGCGAACATCCACGGCATCGGCACCCAGATCGACACGAGCCAGAGCACGGCCGTCGCACCGTTGTAGGCGAGCACGCGCACCCGGGAGGCGGTGCCTCCGGCGCGCCAGGAGATCGTGATCCAGAGCCCGAGCAGCACGAACCGCAGCGCGGCGTTGCCCGCCGCGAACAGCCAGGCCCGGTCGCCCGTGGCCTCGGGCGCGGCGACGGCGATGGCGCCGACGGCGATCATCGCGGCGAGCATGACGAGCGCGAGCTGGCGCCGGGTGAGCCACGGCATCAGGTTGACGGTGAAGGTCAGATTGACCCACGACCACCAGACCGAGGCGAACAGGGCGGTGAACAGCAGCAGGGCGGCGACGGTCGGGTGCTCGTGCAGCCCGTGGGCGAGCTGCCCGACGAGCGCCACGAAGATGAGGTCGAAGAACAGTTCCATCCAGTGCGCGCGGGTTGGATCGCGGTCGGGAACCGTCACGGGCACCCCCCTCGTCCGGCGTGGCGTTGCTGCCGCACACGCTACGCGCGGCGTGCCGCGGTGTCACGCCCCGGTTCGCGGGGTCGGCCGGGTGGTTCGCGAGGGCGGGTCAGGCCGTGACCCACGCGGGGTCGGCGAAGAGCAGCTCGAGCTCGCCGACGAGGCGGGCGGTGTGGAACCCGTCGGCCGAGGCGTGGTGGATCTGCACGGCGAGCGGCAGCAGCGTGCGGCCGTCGCGCTCGAGGTAGCGGCCGAGCGTGAAGATCGGCGCGAAGTGGTTCGACCCGCCGTCGATCTGCAGCGTGAAGCCCGTGAAGCTCGCCCAGGGGAGGCTTGACACGTCGAAGCCGTTCGCCGGCAGCCCGCCCTGCGGGAACATCCCGGTCGCCGTCGACGCGGTCGCGAGCTCGGCGACGGCCGCCTCGTGGAAGCGGCCGAAGTCGGCGTCGTACGGCACCGACACGGCGGCGAAGGTCTCGCGCTCGGGGTTGAACACCGTGAACGCGGGATGCACGACCGGCCAGGTCGCCGGTGCGCCGTCGTCGGTGAGCGTCATGCGGAACTCGGGGTGCCGGTTCACGACGTTCGCGATCGCCCAGATCTGCGCGGGGTAGGTCTTGCGGGTCGAGGCGCGCAGCGCGGCGACGAACGCGGTCACGTCGATCTCGACCGTCATCGCGTAGGTGCAGGGCACGCGGTTGCGGTAGTGCTCGAAGGCCTCGCGGCGGGGCCAGCGGTCGAGGTCGATCGGGGTGGGCGCGGGAGTCGGCATGCCTTCGATCCTCGCATCGGTGCGACTCGCGACCGGGGCGATCAGGGCGAGCGCCGCCGGAAGACGTCGAACAGCACCTTGAGCGTCAGCAGCCCCGAGACGATCACGAGGAGGTAGCCGAAGAGCTGGTACAGGGAGAAGTCGGGCGCGACCTCGGGCCCGCCCTCGCTGATGAGCAGCATCGAGGCCATGATGCCGAACACCCCCGCGAGGAACGCGACCGCGACGAGGTTCACGAGGTCGCGCACGAGCGACCGGTCGCGACGGTCGGCGAACAGCCGCACGTTGAACGAGAGGCGCCCGTCCGCGAGCGCCGCGCTGATGCGGTCGGCGCGACGCGGCATCCGGCGCAGCATCGGGAGCAGGCTCCCGATCTCGTCGACGGCGGTCGAGAACAGCGCCGACGGGCGCGCGGCCTCGGCGACCCGGGTCTTGGCGAAGCCCTCCGCCTCCGTGAGGAGGTTGAACCGCGGGCTCATGAGCCGGAGCGTTCCCTCGAGGGTGCCGACGGCGCGGAAGGCCGCGGCGAGGTCTCCCGGCACCGCGATGCGGTTCTCGGCGAGGAGGCGCACCATCTCGGTCACGACGGTCGCGTCGACCGTGCCGCCCGGGCCGAGCCGGCGCGACATGAACGCCCCGACCTGCCGCCGCAGCGCGACCTCGTCGAGATCGTCGGGCAGCTCCACGAGCCCGAGCAGCGCGTCGCCGAAGCTGCGGGAGTCGCCACGGTAGAACGCGAGCAGCACCTCGCCGATCTGGCGGCGGAGTTCGGAGTCGAGACGTCCGATCGACCCGAAGTCGAGTAGCACGATCTCACCCGACTCGGCGACGACGATGTTTCCGGGGTGCAGGTCGGCGTGGAAGACGCCGTCGTCGATGATCTGCGTCATCGCCGAGGAGAAGAGGCGATCGGCCAGCTCGGCGCGTTCGTCGTCGGAGCGGCCCTGCAGCGTGCCAGGCTCGCTGAGCGTCCGACCCTCGACGAGGTCCATCACGAGCACGCGCTCACCGCTGAGCTCGGCATGGTGTCGGGGCACGGTGACGCGCTCGGGCGCCGGATGGGTGGACAGCGTCGCGCGCATCGCCGCCATGTTCGCCGCCTCGATGCGGTAGTCGAGCTCCTCGCGGAGGTTCGCGGCGAAGGCCTCGGCGAGGCCCCGCACGCCGAGCGACCGCCCCCACTCGGTCGACTTGTCGAGCTGGTCGGCCACCCGCAGGACGATGTCGAGGTCGCGATCGACGAGCGGCACGATGCCGGGCCGCTGCACCTTCACGGCGACCGGCTCGCCCGAGTCGAGCGTCGCGCGGTGCACCTGCCCGATGGATGCCGCGGCGAGCGGCGTCTCGTCGAAGTGGGCGAAGACCTCGCTGATCGGCCGGGCCAGCTCGGCCTCGAGCAGTGCGCGCACCTCGGCCCACTCGGCCGGCGGCACCCGCTGCTGCAGCCCGCTGAGCTCGGCGACGAACTCGGGCGGCAGCACGTCGCTGCGAGTCGAGAGCACCTGGCCCAGCTTCACGAACGCACCGCCGGCGTCTTCGAGCGCGGCCCGCAGGGCGACGGCCTGCCGGGTGCGCTCGGCCCGGCCGGCGACCGTCGGCTCGGAGTTCGGCCGGAAGGGCACGAGCCCGTGGCGCACGGCGATGCGCGAGATCTCGCTGTACCGGCGGGTGCGCGCGGCGCTGCGCCGCAGCGACGGCAACCACTGGTCGGGGCGCTGGATCGTGCCGGGCGGCACGATGATCTCGGCGAGCACGAGGAACGCGACCGACGCGAACATGACGATGCCGAGCTGGACCGGGAGGAGCGCGGGACTGTACTCCTGCTTGCCCCAGACGACCTGCGACTCGAACCCGACCTCGGCGGCGAGGCCGACGAAACCCGCGATCACGATGCGCACGATGCCGACGCGTACGCCGAGCACCCGCCTGACGAAGGCCGTGAGCACGGCCAGGAAGACCAGCGTGAGCGCGATCATGAGACCCACGTTGAGCAGCACGTCGCCGATGTCCATCCCGACCCCCATCCGCGACCCATCGATCGTCACCCCTCACGCTAGCCAACGCGGCAGCCCGGCGGCGAGCGCGCGGCCTCCGAGGGGGTCTACTCGACGGCTGAGAGTTGTACTCGTAGCGCGGCCTTCGCGCGTTGATAGCGCCCGCGAACGGTCGACGCGGGCACGTCGAGCACTTGCCCGATCTGAACGAGCGTGAGGCCCTCCCAGTGCGCGAGCGTGATCACCTCGGCGAGGTCTGGGTCAAGACGGTCGACGAGGTCGCGCATCGCGATCGCCTCGGCGTGGTCCTCGCGCCGTGCGGTCCCGATGACGACGTCGCGCAGGGCGTCGGCCACGCGATGCCGCCTGATCTCGCCGCGCGCGGCGTTGCGCAGCACGTTGCGGGCGACGCCGAACAGCCACATGCGGGCGGCTTCGGCATCGAGCGGCAGGTCGTTGTTGCGTCGCCACACGACCATCAGCGTGTCGGCGAGCAGGTCGGCCGCATCGGCGCCGACACGGCGTTCGAAGTAGGCGAGAAGATCGGGTGAGGCGTCCGCGACGACAGCGGTGAACCGGCGCTCGCTCGGGCTGCGCCGCGTCATCCGGCGACCCCCGTGCACTGCTCCTGGCTCTGCCACGAGAGTCCCGCGGAGGGGAGACCGAGCCCGTCAAGGCGCTTCGTCACCGCGACGTGCACCGCCTGCTTCACGGCATCGTTGAACTCGACATCCGCGTCGTATGCGTCGGTGCCGTATCCGAACGGTGTCAGCGAGCCGTCGGTGTTCTCGATGAAGTTCTCGTCGCTCGTTCGCGATTCGGCGATGATGGCGTCGAGGTCGATGCCCGCGAGCACGTCGCCCTCGCGGAAGAACGCTCGCGTCGCCTCGGCCGAGCGCTCGTCGACCGCGATCTCGGCCGGCCGGTTCGGGTCGGGACTGAACTCGACCTCGCCGAGTCGCAGTTCACACGAGCCGCCGCCCGGCAGGACGTAGGTCACGATCGCATCGGGCTGCTCGGCCCAGTCCGCCCATCGCGTGGTGTTGTGCCAGAAGGACGACCAGTCGATGTTCGCGGCGGCGAATGCGGCGCCTGCGCCGCCCAACACCAGCAACGGCGCGAGGAGGGATGCCACGAGGGGGACCCGTACTCGACGCACGGGCCGTTCGGCGTCGGCCGCCAACGCGGTGGTCATCGCGGCGAGCTCGCCGCGAAGCTCGGCGCTCACCGGGGTCACCGGTCGAGCGGCGCGCTCGAGCAGCGTGGCGAGCTCCGGATCGAGATCGCGCGGTTCGTCGTCGGTCGTCGTTCCCATGGCACTGCTCCCTCGTGTCAGTGTGGTGCCTTCATCAAGGACCTGTCCACGAGCGGGCAGAACGTCCGCCGCGCGCGCGAGATTCGCTGACGAGCTCTCTCCGGTCTTCTACGCAGGCCCCGTCGGTAGACTCGACGCCGGCTCGAGGCATCCGTCTCGCCGTCTCTCGCGCGCCGCGCGACACCGCACTCCACCCGAAACCGAGGACGCCCGTGAGCCTGATCCGCCTGAACGACGTGAGCATCGAGTTCGACGGGCGACCGGTGCTGAAAGAGGCGTTCCTGAAGCTCAAGCAGGGCGACCGCGTCGGCCTCATCGGCAAGAACGGCACGGGCAAGACGAGCCTGCTCGAAGTCGTGCTCGGCCGCCGCGAGCCCACGGGCGGCACGCGCGACGTCACGCTCGGCACGACGATCGGGTACTTCTCGCAGTTCTCCGAGCTCGACGGTGAGCAGAGCATCGAGCAGACGCTGAGCGCCCACTTCGCGCAGGTGCACGAGACGCAGGCGCGCCTCGACGAGATCGGCCTCGCGCTCGCCGAGCCGATGGCCGACGACGAGATGACGCGCCTCCTCACCGAGCAGGGCGAGCTGTTCGAGCGCATGGACCACATCGGCGGCTGGACCTACGAGACGACGATCGACACCGTGCTCACGCGGCTCGGCTTCGACGACGAGCGACGGAGCCTGCCCGTCGACCGCCTCTCGGGCGGATGGCGCAACCGGGCCGCGCTCGCGCAGATCCTCGTGCAGGCGCCCGACGTGCTGCTGCTCGACGAGCCCACGAACTTCCTCGACCTCGACGGCGTGAAGTGGATCGAGAACTGGCTGCAGGGCTTCGCGGGCGCCGTGCTCGTGGTCTCGCACGACCGCCAGTTCCTCGACGGCGTCGTCGACCGCATCATCGAGCTCGAGAACTACCGCCTCCAGGAGTACGAGGGCGACTACTCGGCCTACGTGCACGCGAAGCAGTCGCGGCTGAAGATGCTCGAGAAGCAGTTCGCCCACGAGGAGGAGCTGCTCGCCTACGAGCAGGCCGCGTCGACCGCCCGCCGCGAGGCGGCCCGCAACCCCTCGAACGCCGTCGCGCGCCGGCTCGCCGACATCAAGAAGCGCCAGGCCCCGCGCCCGATCGACCAGATCATCACCTCGATCTACGACGGGCTCAAGGTGTCGAACGACCTGCTCACGGTCACGGGGCTCACGAAGGGCTTCGGCGGCGCGCCGCTCTTCGAGGGCGTCGCGTTCGACCTGCAGCGCGGCGATCGCGTGGCCGTGATCGGCTCGAACGGCTCGGGCAAGTCGACGCTGCTCGACGTGCTCACCGAGGAGACGACGCCCGACGCGGGCAGCGTGCGCTGGGCGAAGGGCGCCCGATTCGTGTCGTACAACCGCGTGTACGCGGAGCTCGACCTCACCGACACCGTCGGGCACGCGGTGAACGCCTACCCCGACTCGCTCGCGTTCACGGCGACGAAGAAGAGCGTCGGCCGCTTCCTCGCGATGCTGCAGTTCTCGGAGGCCGACCTCAAGCAGAAGATCGGCACCCTCTCAGGCGGACAGCGGGCGCGCGTCGCGATCGCCCAGTGCCTGCTCTCGGGTGCGGCGGTCATCGTGCTCGACGAGCCCACGAACCACCTCGACATCACCTCGACGCAGGTGATGGAGCGGGCGCTCACGCACTTCCCGGGCGCGGTCGTCGTCGTCTCGCACGACCGCTTCTTCGTCGACAAGCTCGCCGACCGGCTGCTCGTCTTCGAGGGCGACGGGCGGGTCGTCGAGAAGCCGGCCACGGGCGCGCTCTGAGGCCGGGCGCGGCGGGCGCTCAGGCGTCGGTCGCGGCGGTCGGGCGCTCGCGCCGACCGCCTCAGATCGGCAGCGGACGGTCGTCGACGATGGTCTTCATGACGAGCGTCGACTCGACGCGTCGCACCCCGGGCAGCGCGGAGAGCTGCTCGTCCCACAGGCGCTGGTACGCCTGGAGGTCGCGGACGGCGACGCGCAGCAGGTAGTCGGGGTCGCCGAACAGGCGGAGCGCCTGGATCACCTCGGGGATCTCGGCGACGGCAGCATCGAACGCCGGCACGGTGGCGCGGTTCGCCTGCTCCATCGTGACGAACACGAGCGCGCCGAAGCCGAGGCCGACCTGCTCGGCGTCGATGTTCGCCCGGTAGCCGGTGATCGCGCCCGACTCCTCGAGGGCGCGCAGGCGCCGATGCGTCGGCGACATGCTGAGCTGCACGCGCTCGGCCAGCTCGGTGAGGCTCAGTCGGCCGTCGCGTTGGAGTTCGGCAAGAATTCTCCGATCTGTGGCATCCATCGAACAGATTATTCCACAACACCCTTTCGCCGGAGTGAAACTCGGCAGCGGCTGCCCTGACGAGGCGCGTAGCGTCGAGCTGTTCGATCGGAGGAGGGCGTCATGGACGTGCAACTGCTGCTCGCGTGCTCGGTCATGATGACGCTCATGGTCGTGCTGCCCGGGCCGGACTGGGCGTACCTCATCGCGGCCGGCACGAGCGGACGGAGCATCCTGCCCTCGCTCGGCGGGGTGCTGCTCGGCTACCTCGTGACCGTCGCGGCCGTCGCCGTCGGGGTCGGCGCCGCGGTCGCGGCGGTGCCGTGGGTGATCGTCGCGCTGACCTTCGCCGCGGCCGCCTACCTCGTCTACCTCGGCGTGCGGGTGCTGCGCGATCCGCCGGTCGTCGCGCAGGCGGACGCAGTCGTCGCGGGCGTCGCGCCCGGCGATGGCGCCCCGCCTGTGACCGGCGACCACCCCTGGCGCCGTCTCGCGCAGGGCGCGGGGGTCAGCGGCCTCAACCCGAAGGGCCTGCTCGTGCTCGTGGTGCTGCTGCCCCAGTTCACGGATGCCTCGGGGTCGTGGCCCATTCCGGTGCAGCTCGCCGTGCTCGGCCTCATCTTCGTGGCGTGCTGCGCCCTCGTCTACACGGTCGTCGGGCTCGGGGCGCGGGCGGTGCTGCGGCTCCGCCCCTCGGCGACGCGGATCGTGTCGCGGGTCTCGGGCGGCGCCATGATCGTGCTCGCCGTGGTGCTCGTGGCCGAGCAGGTGCCGCACCTGGCGGGCTGGGTCTGAGCCGGAGCCCGCACGCCGTCGTCACTCGGGCGGGATGCCGGATTCGGCGAGCCGCGAGCTCAGCTGCGCATCGGGTTCGACCTGGAGCTCCTCGCGCAGGACGATGCAGAACTCGTGGAAGCACCGGGCGGCCGCGTAGCGGTTGCCCTGGCTGAGGTAGGCGGAGATGAGCGCCTCCGCCGCCGACTCGCTGAGCGGCTCGCCCGCCAGCGCGGCCATGCCCGCCTGGGTCGCGAGCGCGTGGTCGCCGGACGCGGTCATCGAACGGCACGCCGCCTCGAGCGCCTGCACCCGGAGCATGCGGAAGGAATTCTGCGCCGGGATCACCCACTCCTCGTGCCACCCGGGCAGGAGATCCTCCGACAGGAGCTCGATCGCCCCGAGATCGAGCGGGGCCCCCTGCAGTGCCGCGGCGGCGATGCGCCGCGCATCGGGGTAGTCGACGACCGCGTCGAGCGAGAGCTCGTCGCCGACGCTGCGCACCCAGCTCTGCGGAACCTGCCAGAGGCTGCGGCGGAGGTTGCTCCGCGCCTGCGAGTCGACGATGTCGGGCCACAGGCGACCGGCGGCGGTCGGCCGGGAGACGGGCTCGTCGTGGAGCGCGAGGAAGGCCATGACCCGGCGCGCGGGCAGCGTCAAGCGCACCATCGGGTGCACGCCGAGCCGGCCCACGATGGCCACCCGTCTCCCCGAAGTCGGTGTCGTGCGATTCTCAGTGCCTGCGAACATGCGTCGTGATGCTCGTTGCTGTCGGGCCCCCTTCCTCATGGTGGAACTGCGGCGGGCCGCGGTCAAGGCCGAACGCCCTCGAATCGCCGAACGGCTGACGCCGGGCGACGCGTCCGCGACGCAGGACGGACGGACGGCCGACGCGTGTGCGACGCGCGCGACCACGTCCGCACCACGATCCGCGCACGACGGCCGGGACGGACGTGAGCGCCGCGACTGGTGGACTGCTCGCAGCGGCGTCGCGAACCGTCGCGGTCGCGCGATCCAGGAGGGCCTGATGAGTACCGACGTGGATGTCACCCTGGGGGAGAACCCGTTCGCGGAGGCGCTCGCGGAGGGGCCGCCGGCACCGATCGGACTGCTGCCGTGGACCGAGGGCCTGAGCCCGTTCGCCGAGGTGACGCTCACCGGCGAAGGCGTCGACGAGACCGCGTCGATGTTCGCGGAGGCGCTCGACGCGCTCGAGGTCGACGGCTTCGACGAAGCGGTCGCCGACCTCGTCGCCGAGACCTCCGGCGTCGTCGCCGACCGGTTCCAGGGCGAGACCGCCGGGTCGATCGGCGAACGCGAGCGCCTCGGCGACGCCCACCTCGCTCCGCTCCGGCTCGAGGCCGAGCGCTACGTCGACTCGCTGGCCGAGCAGCTCGCGGGGGTGGATGTGGCATCCCTGTCCGACGAGCAGTTCGACGCGATGCTCGACCGCCTCGACCCGGTCGCCGGCCCGCTCTCGCCTGCTTCCGAGCAGCTCTTCGGCAGCATCGTGAAGAAGGTGCGGAGCGCCGCGGACTTCGTGGTCAACGCGGCGAAGGGCGCCGCGAGCGCCGTCGGGAAGGTCGCCGGGGGCCTCCTGACCGCCGCCCTCGAGAAGCTGCGCGGGCTGATCCCGAAGCTCCTCCAACGCGTGCTGTCGATGGCGATCGGCCGCCTGCCCGCGCCGCTCCAGGCTCCCGCCCGGGCGCTCGCCGCACGGTTCCGGTTCGAGGGCGAAGACGAATCCGACGCCGAGACCGATGCGTTCGCGGCCGTCGACGAGTTCGACGAGGAGGGCATGCACGGGTTCTCGCCCGCCGTGGCGACCGACACGAACGAGCTCGCGGCCCAGTTCGACGAGGCCCTCGCCGACATCGTCGCGACGACACGGGAGGACGAGCAGCCGGAGGCGTTCGGCGGCGAGCCGGAGCGACTGGTCGAGAGCGCCGAGCTCGAGCAGCTCGCCGAGGCGCGCGATGCGCTCGTGTCGACCATCGCCGAGGCGCAGGACGGCGAGGACCTCGCCCCCGCCATCGAGAACTTCGTGCCGGCCCTGCTGCCGGCGCTCAAGGTCGGCATCAACCTCGCGGGGCGGCAGCGGGTCGTCGGGTTCCTCGCCAAGTACCTGGGCGGGCTCATCCGCGGCTACGTCGGGCCGAACCTCTCCCGCCCACTGGCCACCGCGATCGTCGACACCGGGCTCCGGCTCGTCTCGCTCGAGGCCGAGGCCGAGGCCGGGGGAGCCGGCGGCCGTGGCGAGTCGGAGGCCGAGACCGCCGCGACGGCGCTCGCCGCCACGGTCGAGGACGCCGTGCGCAAGCTCGCCGAGAACGAGGACTACGTCTTCGAGAACGACGAGCTGCTCCAACTGGCCGCCGCGGAGGCGTTCGAGCAGGCGGTCGCGACGAACTTCCCCGCCCGGCTCGTGAAGCCGCGACTCCAGCAGGCACCGAGCCTCGGCGGCTCGTTCGTGACCAGGCGCGTGCGGTCGCCGCATCCGTTCCGGCGCTACAGCCGCGTGCCCGAGGTCGAGGTGACCGAGCAGGTCGCGGATGCGCTGCGCACCTTCGGCGGCGCGACGCTCGGCGCCGAACTGCGGGCCGCCGGCGTCGCCTTCCCGGTGCGCGCGCGGCTGCACGTCTTCGAGGCCGTCGTCGGCACCACGGTGCCCGCGCTCGCCGCGGCCGACCGGCGGCTCGCCCGCCTCGGCCGGGGCCACGCGGCCTGGCGCAACCTGCACCCGCTCACGCCGAAGGCCGCCGGACTGCTGCTGCGCGAGCCGCGCCTCGGCGTGCCGGTGCCGCAGCGCTACCTCGCCCATCGCGCCAGGGTCGCCGTCGGCCAACGGCTGTACTGGCTCGAGCCGCTCGGCGCGGGCGCGGCGATGGGCGCGCCCGCGGGGGCTGCGGGGGCTGCGGGGGCGATGGCCTCGGCGACCACGTCGGTCACCGCGTCGCCGGCCCTCGCCGCACGGCCGGGCGGGCCTCGGGCGAGCCGGTCGCGCGCCACGATCGACCTCCGCGCGGGCACCGTGCGGATCGCCGTCTACCTCTCGGAGACGGAGTCGCAGGCCGTCGCCGCCGAGATACGCCAGGGGCGCGGCGTGCCGGCGCTCCTGCGCGCGATGTCTCAGGGCCTGCGACGGCTGCGGTTCCGTGCGGGCGACCGCTCGGTGGTGCTGCGCACCGCCGCACCGCAGCGCGAGGACCTCGCCGCCCGGCAGCTCGCCAGGATGACGCCCGACGTGCTCGCCGCACTGCGGCGGCGCCTGGGCGGGTGGTACCTGACGATGATCGCCCAGTGGGCGCGGACGCGCGCCGAGGAGTTCACGCGCGCCGCCGCGGATCCCGCCGACGGCACCACCGTCATCCTGAACCTCACCGCCGTGCCCGGCATCAGCCTCATCGGCGCCGCCGTCGGCGGCCGGCTCGGCCCCGCCGAGCTGCGCTCGCTCACCACCGGCACGGCGATGCGCGGCACCCCGTCGGGAACCGTGACCGTCGTCGCCGGCCGGAGGCTCCGATGACCGCGACGGTGAGCACGCTCGATCCGGCGGCGAAGGCCCGCCGGCTCGCCGCCGACGACCTGCAGCGCCAGTGCGCCCACTGGCAGGCGGCGGCGAGCGCGTTCCTCGACGCCGAGGAGTTCGCCCCCGCCTCCGCGTGGGCCGAGCTCGAGTCGCAGACGGGACTGCCGCTCAGGCAGCGGCTCGGCGCCGCCGTCGACGACCTCGTCGGGCTCGGCGGACGCACCCGCACCCTCGCGCAGGGCGCGGCGCGCAGCCCGACCGATCTCGTGCGCGCCAGTCGTGCCGTGCAGGTGCTGCGCCGTCGCTACACCCAGGTCGAGACGACGCTCGACTTCTTCGGCGACGCCGTCAGCTCGCGCACCTCGCCGGGCCTTCGCTCGACCATGCGCCTGCTCGACGGGCTCGCCGACGCGAGCATGCGGCCCGTGCTCGTCGCCGCGCGGCAGCCCGTTCCGCCCTCGCTCACATACGTGAAGCCCGGCATGGGCGCCTCGATCCTCAGGGCCGGTATCCGGCTCTGGTCGCCCGGCACGATCAATCCCGTCGCCGCGATCAAGATCGTGCGGCACAACCTCTACCGGCCGACCTCGCTCTTCCACGAGACGGGGCACCAGGTCGCCCACCTCACCGGGTGGACGCCGTCGGTGCGCACGGCGATGGCCGCCGCGCTCGCCGACGACCCGGCGCTCCAGCGGATGTGGTCGCCGTGGGCGTCGGAGATCGCCGCGGACGCGTATGCGTTCCTGCACACGGGCTTCGCCTCGGTCTCGGCGCTCTACGACGTGGTCGGCGACACCCGCACGGTGCTGCGCTGGCCGGTCGGCGACCCCCATCCCATCGGATGGCTGCGCACGCGCCTCGGCTGCGCGTTCTGCCGGGCGGCGTACGGCGCGGGGCCGTGGGACCGGCTCGAGGCGGCGATGCTCGCGGAGCATCCGATCGACCGCGCGGAACCCCAACTGCAGCCGTTGCTCGCGCGGTCGAGCGCGCGGATGCCCCAGCTCGCGCCGGCCATCCTCGCCGCCCACGTGCCGGGGCTCGGCGGCCGGGAGATGCGCACGGTGATCGACCCGCGGCGGGTGTCGCCGGCCGCGCTCGGCGAGTTCGAGCGCGCGGCCGGGAGCTCGGCCTGGACCTCGCCGCACTGGCGGCGCACGGAGGGCATCCGGCTGGTGGCGCTCGCGGGGCTCCGCGAGGCGGAACTGCCCGGCTCGGCACCCGAGTGGATCACCCGCGCCCGCAGGTGGATGACCGGCGCGGCGGCCTGAACGCTCGCCGCCGGACGACGAGAACGACGAGAACGACGAGAAGGAACGGAAGACCGGGAGGACACCATGGCAACCACACGCGGTTCACAGTCCGCCGCCGGTGGCTCGCGAAGCGGGTCCGGCAGCACGTCGAAGGCCGCTTCGAGCCGCAGCAGTGCGAGCGGCAGCGGCGGGGGCGGCGACGACGACCAGATCGCGGCCATGCGCGACCTCATCACGGTGCTCGCCGCGCAGAACGAGGTGCTGCAGGCGCGCGTCGAGTCGCTCGCCGAGTCGGTCAGCCTGTCGACGGGTCTCGACGCGATCGGCCAGGGCATGGTCGACATCATCGAGGAGCTCGCTCCGCTGCGGGAGCTCGTGCCTCCGCGCACGGCGGACCCGCTGCCCGACGAGGTCGCCGACGCCCTCGCGACCCTGCGGGAGGCGATGGCGGCTCCGAGCTGGGAGGGCGTCGAACGGCTCGCCCCGCCGCAGCTCGAATTCGGGTACATCGGTCAGGCCCGGCCCGCGCAGGTCGGCGTCGGCGCCGCAGCGAAGGGAGCGTAGCTCATGATCCAGCAACTCGTTCAGCGGCTCGTCGCCGCAGGGTTCTCGCAGCAGGACGCCGCACTCGCGGTGCTCGGCAGCGACCCGATGGACCTCGTGCTCCACATGGAGCAGGTCTGGGACCAGGCGAACATCTGGAACGAGCCGGCCGGCCCGGCCGGCCCTGCCCGTCGTGCCCTGTGGGCGAGCGGGGCGTTCAGCCCCGTTCCACCCACCGCCGGCCCCGCCTGGGACCACATCGGCTACTCCTACGTGCTCGAGAACACGCGGGCGGTCCAGATCCTCCGCAGGGTCGTCAAGGAGTTCCGCGGCGGCGAAGGGCTCGGCATCCCGCAGCGCGCCACCTCTCGATGGCTGGATGCCACGGAGGCGATGCTCTTCGGCGGCGCCAACCTGGTCTCGCCGTGGCTCTCGACGAGCAGCTTCCGACCCGACCCCGAGGGGGTGCGTCGCGGGATCTACTGGCGCGTGCTCGGCGTCGATCTCGCCTTCGGCACCGAGGCGAACGCGCCCGCCGTGTTCGACAAGGCGGCTGCCGCGAACACCGGGTTCGTGCCGCTCTTCGAAGAGCTGCTGTTCGAGCTCTGGCAGGCGATGTCGAACCTGCGGAACACCTCAGGGGTGAACCAGGCCGACGACGACCGGATCTTCCGGATCGCCGAGCAGCTCGGCTACCAGCTGCGGGTGCGCCGCCAGCAGGGCATGCTCGCCCGCGAGGAGCTGGCCGCGGCGACCGTGCTCGGCTGGGTGCACCTCACGCTGAGCACGAACACACCGGTCATCGTCGACCTGCGCGCCGAGGCCTCGAGCCCCGGCGAACGGCTGAAGCTCATCGGGGAGCGGGTCGGCCTCGCGCCGCACACGCGCTCGGGCAGCTTCCTCGCGATGGCGACCGAGCTCTCGCTGCTGCTGCGCACGCTCGAGGCGGGATACGTGTCGGGTCCGCAGTTCGCATGGCTGCTCTACGCCCAGGCGCAGCCCCCCGGCACCGGTCCAGCGCCGGCCGGGGCGCAGCCGCTCGGCGCCTTCAGCCGTCGCGTGATCACCGAGTGGTCGGCGGCGAGCGGGAAGGACCTCAAGAAGGCCGTGGTCCCGGCGCGCGTGAACGTGGTCGCCAAGCCGTCGGTCCCGGCATCGCGGTGACCCCGTCGTCGAGGTCAGGAGGCGATCATGAGTGCACCGCGATCCGCGCCCGCCGAGTTCGACCGGTGGGGGTTCGAGACGCCCTTCGCACGGCCCGACGGGGTCGCGGCCGGGTTCGAGGCGGAGGAGTTCGGGGAGCCCGAGGCCTTCGGTGAACCGGAGCGGTTCGCCGAGCCCGAGGAGTTCGGCGAGCTGGAGGAGTTCGAACCGGAGAGCTTCGCCGAGCCGGAGGCGTTCGCCGAGCCGGAGGAGTTCGGCGACCCGGAGTCGTTCGCCGACCCCGAGTCGTTCGCCGAGCCCGAGTGGTTCGGCGAGGACGAGGCCGCCGGCGCGGTGACCTTCGCGAACGGTGCGACGCTGCGCATCACGTCGGGAGCGACCGGCGAGGGGCAGGAGCACTGGGACCCGATCGGGCCCAGGCTTCCGCTGCTCGACACCGGCCCGGCCGTACAGGCGACGAAGCTCTCGAGGAGCTTCACCGTGAAGGAGCTCGTGACGAGCGGCGGCCGCGCCGCGCCCGTGGCCCGCATCTCGCCCGAGCTCGTCGTCGCGCTGCAGGCGCTGCGCGACCGCGCCGGCGTCGCCGTGCGCATCACCTCCGGCTATCGCTCGTGGGCGCGCAACCAGGCGGTCTACCGCGGCCGCGGCAAACGGCCGACGAAGAGCCGCCACTGCGCCGGCCAGGCGGCCGACGTGTCGATCGCGGGCATGTCGGGCACGCAGATCGCGAAGCTCGCGATCGACGCGATCGGTCCCGACATCGGGGTCGGTGTCGGCGTCGGCTTCGCGCACATCGACGTGCGCGGCACGTGGACGCTGTGGAACTACGGGGGAGTGAAGAACTGGTCGGCGGTCGCCGCTGAGCTCACCGCCTACCGTGCCTCCCGGCGCTCACGTCCGGCTCCGCGTCCCGCGCCCGTGCCCGCCCCGCGACCGGTCGCGCCGAGCACGCCGGGCACGACGAACGGCGGACGCGCGGAGGTGACGACCGTCGCGGCGCTCGCGGGCCACGGGGGCGCCGCGCCCGCGATGGTCATGCGCTGGAACGCGATGAGCTCGCCGTCGACGGTCGACGTCGTCGTGCACCTGCACGGCTACTCGGGGCCCGGCCGGCAGATGCGTCTGCCGAAGAGCGTCGAACCGATCAGCGGCCTCGACTTCGGCGACCCGGCGGGCCACGGCGGGGGCGGACGCAGTCGTCCCACGCTGCTCCTCCTTCCCCGCGGCAAGTCGGAGCCGAGCGCGAAGCGGTCGGACCGCTTCACCTTCCCCGCCCTCGTGAAGCCGGGCGCGCTCGACGCGCTCGTCGCCGAGGGGCTCGAGCGGTTCCGCGAGCAGACCGGCATCGCCGCCGCCCGCGGACGGCTCATCCTCACGGCGCACTCCGGCGGCGGCGACCCGCTGAACCGCATCCTCGGGCACGCCGACCCCGACGAGGTGTTCGCCTACGACGCGCTCTACGGCTCGGCGGCGAACCTCATCTCGTGGATGCGTCGCCGGGTCGCGCAGGCGGCGGGGCAGCCGGCGGCCACGGCGCCCGCCATGCGGGTCTTCTTCGGCGCCGGCACCGCTGCCCAGAGCGGCGTGGTCGCGACCGCGCTCTGCGCCGCACTGTCGCGGCCGGGCGCAGCCGCGCTCGCGCCGCGGTTCCGGGTCGAGCGAACCTCGGTCGGGCACAACGACATCCCGCGCCGGTTCGGCTGGCAGCTGCTTGCCGATGCGGCCGCGGAGGTGGGTGCGAAGCGCGTCGACTGCGGCGGCCGCGGGAGTGGGGAGCTCGAAGCGGAGGAGCTCGACGAGGCCGAGGCCTGGATGCCGCCGGCGACGGCGGAGACGGACGAGTGGGAGGCCGCGGGGTTCGCCGAAGAGGAGCTCGAGGTCATCAGCGAGTTCGATGCCGACGCCCGCGAGGCCGCCGAGGAGGGCGAGTGGCTCGAGGAGGAAGAGGCCGAGGACGAGGGATTCGATGCGGGGGAGTTCTCGGAGAGGTTCGAGCCCGAGGAGTTCGGGGACGCGGAGGACGAGGGGTTCGGCGCTGAGTCGTTCGAACCCGGGCAGGCCGCCGACGAGGGCTTCGAACCGGAGGAGTTCGAACCCGAGGAGTTCGCGTTCGAGCAGTTCGACCCCGAGGCCTTCGAACCCGAGGAGTTCGCGTTCGAGCAGTTCGACCTCGAGGCCGGGTACGAGTCCGCGCCCGGGGCATCCGGATTCGCCCTCGAGGACGAGGGCGGGCAGGCCGCGTTCGAGGACGCGGCACCCGAGTTCCTCGGCGAGGACTTCCCGAGCGGGGCGAAGCTGCAGGCGACGACCGGGGCGACGGCCAAGGGCCAGGAGCACTGGGATCCGCACGGCACCGGCCTGCCACTGCTGCAGACCGGCCCGGCCGTGCACGCGACCAAGCTGTCGAAGAACTTCACCGTGAAGGAGCTCGTGACGAGCGGCGGCCGCGCCGCGCCCGTCGCCCGCATCTCGCCCGCGCTCGTGCACCTGCTGCAGGCGATCCGCGACCGCGCGGGCAAGCCCGTGCGCATCGGATCGGGCTACCGCTCGTGGGCGCGCAACCAGGCGGTGTACGCCGCGCGCGGCAAGAAGGCGACCCTGAGCCGGCACTGCTCCGGCCAGGCGGCCGACATCTCGATCCGCGGGCTCACCGGCACGCAGATCGCGAAGCTCGCGATCGACGTGGGCGGACCCGACCTCGGCATCGGCGTCGCGGCGAGCTTCGCGCACGTCGACGTGCGAGGCACCTGGTCGATCTGGACCTACCTCTCGGGTGATGCCGCGGTGCGAGCCAAGCGCGAGGTCGAGGCCCACCGGCAGGCCCGGCGCACCCGCCCCGCGCCGACCCCGCTGCCGCTGCCGACGCCGCCGACGCCGGACGTTCCGCAGAAGCCCGCCCAGACGGCGACGCCCGATCGTGCCGCAGGCATCGTGCGGCAGACGAAGTTCGCGGGGTGCACCGGCAAGGCGCAGGCCGGGGCGACTGCGATGGCGGCGCAGTGGAAGCGGCTGACCGGGCGGAAGGCCGGCATCTACAACTGCCGTTCCGTGCGCGGCAGCACCGCGCCCTCCATCCACGGCGAGGGCCGTGCGATCGACCTCTACGCCGCGGCATCCGACCCGGTGCAGGCGAAACAGACGGCCGACTACA
Source organism: Agromyces sp. NPDC058126 (assembly GCF_042884595.1). Lineage (NCBI taxonomy): Bacteria > Bacillati > Actinomycetota > Actinomycetes > Micrococcales > Microbacteriaceae > Agromyces > Agromyces sp. NPDC058126. The sequence goes on from NZ_JBHVTS010000001.1 coordinate 314,753, forward strand.
TCGCCTGGCTGCAGCAGAACGCCGTCGAACTGCAGGTCGTCTACATCATCTGGAACCGGCAGCAGTGGAGCTGGCCGCGCCGCAGTGCGGGGTGGCGGCCCTACGGGGGAGTGAGCCCGCACACCGACCACGCGCACGTCGAGCTCTCGTGGGAGGGCGCGAGGAGCCCGAGCGTTCTGTTCGCGGGCGGCGTGCCCGGGTTCGGCGGCGGACAGCCTCCGCCGAAGCCGGCACCCGAACCGAAGCCGGCACCCGCACCGGCACCACCGGACCAGAGTCACACGAACGTGAAGTTGCCGCCCAAGCGGTTCGTCGAGGTCTACGGCCCGCACGCCCGGGCAAGCGAGGCGTCGAGCGGCGTGCCCGCGCTCGTCACGCTCGCGCAGGCCGCGCTCGAGTCGGGATGGGGTGCTCGCGCGGCGAGGTACAACTTCTTCGGCATCAAGGCCAGGGCGACCGACCCCGAGGCGACGCGCCAGCTGTGGCGGACCAGGGAGGTCCACTCGACGCCCGACGTGAAGTACCCCGAGGTGATCTCGGTCACCCCGCGGGCCGATGGCAAGTACGACTACGTCGTGAAGGCGTGGTTCCGCGCCTACCCCGACGCGGCGGCGGCCTTCCTCGCGCACGGGCGGGTGCTCCGGCACCAGCGCTACGCGAAGGCGTTCACGAAGCTGCCCGACGCGTACGCCTTCGCCGCCGAGGTCGCCCGCGCCGGCTACGCCACCGACACGGCCCGCTACGAGACCGAGCTGCAGGCGGTCATGCGCACGATCGAGCGCGCCGGCTGGAAGGGATGACCGCGGAGCGTCAGGATCGAAGCCCGGGCGAGGGTGTCGATGCGTCCCGCAAGGCATCGACACGGCGCCGAGGTCGGGGCATGCTGGGGCGCATGGGCAAGGTGACGATCTCCTTCGAAATGACGCTCGACGGGGCGTTCGACCAGATGGAGCACTGGTTCGACGAGAACGACCCGGGGCTGCAGCGAGCGAGCGATGAACTCGTGTTCGGGGCCGACGCGGTGCTGCTCGGCAGGCGCAGCTACGAGTTCTTCCGCGAGTACTGGCCGGCGCAGACCGACGAACGCGGCTTCGCCGCGCACTACAACGCGCTGCCGAAGTTCGTCGCCTCGACGACGCTGAGCGGCCCGCTCGACTGGAACTGCACCCTCATCGAGGGCGACCTGGCCGAGGCCGTGCGGGGACTCCGCGGCCGGTACGCCTCGATCGTCTCGCACGGGTACGGCGGGGTTGCTGCCGCGCTCGTGGACGCCGGGCTCGTCGACGAGGTGCATGTCGGCATCCACCCGTTCATCGTGGGCAACGCCGAGGACCGGCTGCGCTCGCCGCATCCGGTCGGGCTGCGGCTGCTCAGCACGGAGGTGTACGACTCGGGCATCATCGCCGCGAAGTACGCACCGCTCGACTGACCGGCAGAATGGGCGGATGCCCCTGCACGACGACGAGCTGACCATCGACGCCGGGCTCGTCGCCGCCCTGCTGCGCCGAGACCGCCCCGAGTGGGCCGAATGGCTCATCGTCGAGGCGGGCGCCGGCACCGACAACCGCATGTTCCGGCTGGGCGACGAACTGCTGGTGCGGATGCCTCGGACGAGCGACAAGGCCGCGTCGCTGCGCAAGGAGCGGGAGTGGGTGCCCCGGCTCGCCCCCCGGCTGACCCTGCGCGTGCCGACGACCGAGTTCGCGGGCGCGCCGAGCGCCGACTACCCGGCCGAATGGTCGGTCGTGCGGTGGATCGACGGAGCTGTGCCCGAGGCGCGCAACGTCGACGACTGGTCGGCGTTCGGTGCCGACCTCGCGGGTTTCGTGCGCGAGTTGCACTCGATCGAACTCATGGGTGCGAGCCGCGATGGCGAGCTCAGCTGGTACCGCGGTGGCAGCCTGCGCGATGCCGACCGCTGGATCGGCGGCTACTTCGACGGCTGCCGGCCGCTGGTCGGCCACGAGCTCGACCTCGACATCCTCGAGCGGTGGTGGCGTGAGGCAGTGGCGATGCCCGACTCGACGGCCGGCCCCGTCTGGCTGCACGGCGACCTGCGGCCGGGCAACCTGCTCGCGCGCGACGGCCGCCTCCACGCGGTGATCGACTTCGGTGCCCTCTCGGTCGGCGCGCCCGATGCCGAGCACGCGCCGGTGTGGGATCTGCCGCCCGCCGCTCGCGACGCGTACTTCGCCGCGGCGCAGCTCGACGAGGCGACCTGGCTGCGCGCCCGCGCGTGGGCGATCGGCGTCGCCGTCTCGGGCATCCCGTACTACTGGGAGACGTTCCCCGAGTTCGTGGCGGAGTGCCGGGCGCGGCTGGGTGCCGTGCTCGCCGACGGCGCCGATTGAGCGCGGATCGCACTGCCCACGCGGAGGTGCCCTCCCGCTCGTCGAGAGCGGGAGGGCACCGATCGGCTGATCGCCCGATCACCGGGCGACGAACCTCACTTCGCCGCGTAGATGCCGAGCTCCCAGATCGAGTAGCCCCACGTCGTCTTGCGGTCGATGCCCTGCATGCGCACGTACTGCACCGGGTCGGCCTCGTCGAAGGTGAAGATGTCGAGCCCGCAGGTCGAGTCGTCGACCGTGCGGATCGTCGTCCACGTCACCCCGTCCTTCGAGGTCTGCAGCTCGTACGCGTTCGCGCAGGCCGACTCCCAGTTGAGGGTGACGCCGCGAACGACGGTCGGCTCGGCGAGCTTCACCTGCACCCACGAGTCGTCGCTGTAGCCCGAGGCCCAGCGCGTCGTCGTCTTGTCGTCGTTGACGTTCGGCGCGCCGAACTGCGGCACCTCGACGCTCGACGCGGTCGCCGTGCCCTTCGGTGCGACGTTGACGACGTCGCCGGCCTCCCACATCGCGAGCGTGAACCCGACGCGGCCGTGGAACACGTCGAGCACGCCGTCGGCGATGCGCACCTTGGCCTTGCCCCACGCGTTGTCGACGGGGTCGACGACGACCGCGGCGGCCTCGGCGGCCGTCGCCTTCGCCGACGCCGCGAGCTCGGTCGAGGATGCCTCGTCGCCGTCGATCCTCGCCTGCACGGCATCGAGCAGCTCGACGGTCGCCGCGCCCCAGAGGGCCGTCGCGTCGAGCCACGGGCTCGAGTCGGCGACGAACGCCGCATCGGTCGGTCCGTTGCGGATCGCGTCGGGCGCGTCGGCGATGGCCTCCGCGTATTCGCGCAGCTCGGCGACCGCTCCGGCCTTGTCGCCGGCCTCCCAGCTCTCCCAGAACGCGGCGATCCGGGCGTTGAGCTCGGGCGACTGCGGCTGCCACGGCGCCCCGAAGCTCGGTGCGAGGTGGTTGAGGTCGGCGAAGACCCGCAGCGAAGCGGCCGTCGCGGCATCCCCGTTCGCGATGAATCGCAGTGCCTGCGACCAGTCGTGCGCGGCGTCGTACGCCTCGTCGTTCCAGGTGAAGTCGGCGACGCCGAAGATCGCGATCTTGCTCGCGGCGGCCTGGTTCATCGGGTTCGAGACGATGCCCGAGAGGTACTCGCCGAGGCCGGCCTCGCGCTTGTCGTACGGGGCGAGCAGCAGGCGGCCCGAGGTCTGGCCGTAGTCGTTCACGGGGTAGTTGTCCCAGAGGAAGGTCGGTCCGCCGAACACGGTGGCGGCCTTCTGCGCCTGTGCGACGGTGACCTCCTGCGGCACGACGCCCTCGCCGGTCCACATCACGACGACGTCCTCGTCCATGCCGCGCAGCGCGGTCTTGTAGCCCGAGTCGCTCGTGTTGTAGTACTCGGTCGGCACCATCTGCAGCGGCTGGACGCCCTCGTGCGTCTCGACGAACTCCTTCTGCACGCGGTCGAGGAACGAGGCCTGCGCGATGCCGGCGGTGCGCCCGCTCGGTGCGCCGAACGCGGTGCGGTCGCCGTCGCAGTGCCAGCGCCCGTAGTCGATGTCGTCGAGCGGGATGTTGAAGGCCCGCACCCCGAGGTCGTACATCTGCTGCAGCTTGCCCGTGAGCGCCTCGTAGTCGGCGTCGCTCGAGTAGCAGACGGTGTTGCCCGGCGAGAGCGCGAAGGTGAACCGCACGTGGTTGGCGGTCGCCGCCTGCACGAGCTCGCCCAGCTCGGCGAGCTTGTCTGCGGGGTACGGGTCCTTCCACTTGTCGCGGTGGTACGGGTCGTCCTTCGGCGCGTAGATGTAGGTGTTCGCCTTGACGTCGCCGTAGAACTCGAGCTGGTCGAGGCGCTCCTCGTGCGTCCACGGGTTGCCGTAGAAGCCCTCGATCGTGCCGCGCAGCGGCATCGAGGGGAAGTCGCTGACCGAGGCGCCGGCGATGCGGTACCCGCCGTCGTCCTTCGGCACGAAGAGCTGCTCGAGGGTCTTGACGGCGTAGTACTGGCCGGCGGCGTCGACGCCGCCGAGCGCGACGGTGCCGAGCGGGCCAGTCGACGCGTCGGCGCGGATCGCGTAGCCCTCGGCGTGCGACGGGACCTCGGTCTCGCCGAGCACCGAACGGATGTCGCTGCGCGAGGCCGCACCCAGCTCGATCGTGAGCGGGGCACGGCCCGATCGGGTGGCGCGTTCGTCGATGCGGTCGACGCCGTGCGCGGTCAGGGTCTCGCGGAGCGCCGCCAGCGCGGCGGCGTCGGTGCCGACGTCGACGACGACCTCGACGCGCCCGGGTACGTTGAGGTCGGAGCCGGCGCGGTCGATCGACTGCGGGGTCGGGCTCACGGCCGGCAGCGGCCCGGCCGGTGGGGCCGCGGCGGCCGGGAGCGGCACGAGCACCCCGGCCAGGGCGACGGCGCAGACTCCGGCCGTGGCCAACGTCTTGCGAATTGATTGCATCATTGCCTCCAGCTTCTCGACGATCGTGTGTGTCGCCCGAGTCACGGAGTCGTCGCCGCGCCGACGGCGCGCAGCACCGCGGATCGGCGGTAGGGCGCGCTGACGGAGCGGGGAGTCCCGCGGCCAATCCCCGACCGCGGAACCCGTGCGACGGAGGAAATCCGTGCATCCGGCCCACTTTGTTGACTTAGTAAACTAAGTTGGGTCGAACCTAGGCGATCGCTGTGGACGCGTCAAGGGGCAAGATGTTCTCGTGCCCGGCAGCGCGGCCGGCGACCGTTTCGCCCGACCGAGGAGACGATGACCGTGAGCACCGCCAGCCCGCAGCGCCGATCCGCACTCCTGCGCCGATTCGCGAGCAGCGGGCTGCCCGACGCGCAGACGGTGATCCGCCGCGACAACCTGCTGCGTGCGCTCGGCCTCATCGCGCGCGAACCCGCGCCGGTCACCCGCGCCGTGATCGCCCGCCGCACGGGCCTCACCTCGGCGACGGCGTCGTCGCTCGTCGCCGAGCTCATCGAGGTCGGCCTCGTCACCGAGACCGGCCCCGCCGAGAGCACCGGCGGCAAGCGCGCGACCCGACTCGAGATCGACGGCGACACCCACCTGATCGTCGTCGCGGTGGTGCGCACACGCGCCGTCGACACCGCGCTCGTCGACCTCGCCGGCCGCACCGTCGCGAGCCGCAGGGTCGATCATGCCGATGGGGTGGAGGTCTCGGCGGTCGTCGACGCGGTGCGCGAGATCACGAAGGGCGTCGAGTCGCGCGTGCTCGCCGCCTGCGTGCAGGTGCCCGGGGTCACGGCCGACGGCGTCGTCGTCGACAGCGTGCAGCTCGGCTGGTTCGGCGTGCCGCTCGCGAGCCTGCTGGAGGAGGCGATCGACGCCCCGACCTCGGTCGTCAACGACGTCGACGCCGAGGCCCTCACCGAGGCCGCCGACGCCGGCGAGGGCGTGATCCGGCTCGTGGTGCACCTCGGCGAGGGCGTCGGTGCCGCCGTCACCAACGGCGGCACGCTCCTGTCGGGCGCCACCGGTCGGGCCGGCGAGATCGGCCACGTCCGGGTCGTGTTCGAGGGCGCGCGGTCGACCTGCCGCTGCGGGCTGTCGGGATGCCTCGAATCGGCCGCCTCGATGAGCGCGATGCTCGGCGACGCCTACACCGACGAGCTCGACGGCCACGACACGAGCCTGCTCGCCTCGACCGCCGACTCGCGGGAGCGGATGGCGTTCGGCGCACGAGCGCTGTCCCGCGCATTGCGGATCATGGCGGCACTCCTCGACCCGCAGGAGGTCGTCATCGCGGGTGCCGCCCCGGCGCTCGGTCCGCACTTCCTCGGCACCCTGCGCGACGAGTTCGAGATGTACCCGGCGAAGGGCACGGCGCCGGTGCCGATCCGCTACGGGCGAGCCGAGCTCGGGCGCTACCTCGGCCCGGCGCGATCGGCGCTCGCGCCGATCCTCGGCGACGCGCTGCCGCTGACGGAGCCGCCGCCCGCAGCCCTCGCCCCGGTGGTCGACGAGGTGAGATGACGGGGACGGCGACCGAGTCAGTCAGTCGTCACGTCCGTGCACCGGTCGCGCCGTCGGGGGTGGAGCTCCGATTTCGTCGACGGTGTGTCCGGTGCAGGGGAGTGCAGTGACACGCGCCTGTTCGACTCGAGCGACCGCGAACCAGCGCATCGCGTCGCGCAGCCGGCACCAGCCGATCAGGTACCACTGCCCGCTCGTCGAGGCGAAGAGCACCGGTTCGACGTCGCGCGTCGTGCTCGTGTCGTCGGACGAGATGTAGCGGATGCGGACCACCCGTTGTTCGGTCATCGCCTCCTCGAGCGCGGACCTGATCGCGCGCTTCGGCGTGGGCGGTGCGTCGACCCAGACGCGATCCGCCAGCCGTCGGGCTCTGGCCCGCGCGGCGGGATCGAGCACATCCAGGATCTTCTGCACTCCCGAGGAGGCCAGGTCGGCGTAGGGAGCATCGGGGGCGGCGGACACCGCAGCCAGGATCGCGACGGCCTGCGCGGGGCTCAGGCTGACCGGTCGAAGGGAGGCCATCTCGGTCAGCCCATAGCCCCCACCCGGGCCGGGACGGGACCATAAGGGTGCGCCGCTGCGTTCGAGGGACGCCAGGTCTCGCTTGATCGTGCGGACCGACACGCCGAACTCAGCCGCCATTCGCCCCGCGGTGTACCCGCGAGACCCTTGGCGGCGCAGCATCTCCGAGAGCGCGTGGAGGCGCTCAGCTCGTTTCACCAGAGCATCATCTCAAATTCGTGCCAGAAATAGTGACATCCCGTTGTCCAGGCAGAGCGCGAGAGTGGAGACATGACGAATGACGAGCAGAACCCGACCATCTTCCTGATCCCCGGCCACTGGTTGGGGGCATGGGCCTGGGACGACGTCGCCGAACACCTGCGCGGAGCCGGCCACCGCGCCACCGCGCTGACCCTGCCCGGGCTCGATTCCGACGACGCGCAGCGCACCTCGAGGACCTTGGACGACCAGGTGGACGCGATCGAACGTGCGCTGGCCCAGGACGCTGCGACCGGACACGGCCCGGCGGTGATCGTCGCGCACAGCGGCGCCAACGCGCCGGTCAGCATGCTGCTCGACCGGCACCCCGACCTGCTCCGCCGCGTGGTCTGGGTCGACAGCGGCCCGCTCGCTCCGGGCAGCGTCTTCGCTCCCGATGCACCCGCCGATCTCGACGAGCTCCCGCTGCCCGCGTTCGAGGATCTCGCTGCGAACGCGAGCCTCGACGGGCTGAGTCCCGACGACCTCGAGCAGTTCCGTCGCCGGGCGGTTCCCGAGCCGGGCCCGGTGCTGCGCCAGGCCGTCACGCTCACCGACGACGGGCGACTCGACGTCCCCACCACGCTCGTGTGCTGCTCCATCACGAGCGGCCAGATTCAGGAGCTCGCCGCGGCGGGGCATCCGATGTTCGCGGAGGTGAGCAGACTGACCCAGGTCGATTTCGTCGACCTCCCCACCGGGCATTGGCCCATGTGGAGTCGCCCCGCGGATCTTGCGCAGGTCATCGCCTCGGCCGTCTCCTCGACTCGGTAGTCGGCAGGACCGCCCGCTCCGAGCTGCTCCCGCGGTCGAACCGGTTCCCGCCCTCGTACAGTGAAGGGATGGACGCCTGCGCCGCCCTCGCCGACTCGATCGCCCGCCTCGCCGAACGGGGTTACTCGAACGGGCGGTTCCTCAAGGAGCTCGGGCGGATCGCCGGCGTGCGGCGTGGGCCCCTGTGGCTGTTCGACGCGGCGGGAGGCGGCCGCAATCGCCTGCGCGGCCGCGGCTTCCGCCTGGCCGTCGACGACGAGACCGACGGCCAGGCGCGCCACTTCGCGGGCACGGTGGCCGTGACCGCCCGCATCGGCGGACGGCTCGCGCGCTGGCTGACCGTCACGGTGCTCCGCGATACGCCCGACACCGCCGACGGCCGGCTGAGCGAGGAGGCGATCGAGTTCGTGCGCGCGATCCGCTCGGGCGAGCTCGCGCAGGCGGATGCCTCGGGCTGGGTGCGTCGCCGCCTCTGCCACGCCACGGCGTGACCCGCTGCGGTCACTGCAGGTGCTCGAGCTTCTTCGGGTTGCCGATGCCGTGGATGACCGAGATGCGGTCACCCGCGAACTCCAGCGCGAGCACCGAGACGACCCGGCCGCGACGCCGCACGACGATGCCCGGTGCGGCGTTCACCTCGGCGGTCTCGAAGTCGAGGCCGCGTCCGCCGACGCCGACGAGCAATTGCCGAGCCACCGACTCCGATCCGACGAGCTCGTCGGTCGAGGCATCCGGATAGAAGCCACCCGAATCGAAGTGGCCGCGCGCATCGACCGCGAGCGCTGCGATGAGGCCGTCGAGGTCGCCATCGGCTGCGGCTCGCGCGAAGCGCTCCGAGAGGCGTCGGGCGTCCGCGACGTCGACCGAGAACCGTGCCTCGCCGTGGGCGGCGATGCGGCGGCGCGCCCGCGACGCCGCCTGCCGTGCCGCGGCCACGCTCATCCCGAGCACGTCGGCCACCCGGTCGAACGTGAGATCGAACACGTCGTGCAGCAGGAACGCGGTGCGCTCGGCGGGGGTGAGCTGTTCGAGCACGACGAGCAGTGCCATGCGCACCGAGTCGTCGAGCGTGACGCGATCCTCGGGCAGGGTGCGTTCGTCGGTGACGATCGGCTCGGGCAGCCACGGGCCCACATACGCCCGGCGGGAGTGCTCGTGCGCCCGCAGCCGGTCGATCGAGAGCCGCGACGCGACCGTCACCAGCCAGGCGCGTGCGTCGTCGAGCGGTTCGTCGCCGCGGGCGAGCAGCCGGAGGTAGGTCTCCTGCGTGATGTCCTCGGCGTCGGCGACGGAACCGAGCACCCGGTAGGCGACGTCGCGAACGACGCGACGGTGCGCGGTCCACAGCTCGGTGAATTCGGTCATGTCAGTACGACGATCCACCCGACCCGGGTGTGACGGCAAGCGCCGATGTCACGTTCGATGCTGCTCGATCGTCTCCTCTGCATGAACGAAACGCGTTCCGATTCGCGGTCATCGGCTCCGGGTGCCTCGGGCGGCCCGCCGCGCGGACTGGTGAAGGCGACCGCGCCCATCGCCAGAGCGCTCGCCGGCCGGCGATGGATGCCCCTCTGGGCGGTGATCCGGCATCGGGGCCGCAGGAGCGGTACCGCCTACGAGACGCCGATCGCGGTGGTGCCCACCACGAGCACCGGGATCGTGATGATCGGCCTGCCGTGGGGAGCCCGCACGAACTGGGCGCGCAACGTCGTCGCGTCGGGCGGCGCGTCACTGCGCTGGAAGGCGCGCGACGTCGCCCTCGTGCATCCGCGGATCATCGACGGCGCAGAGGCGCAGGGGCTCGCGAGGGCGCCGTTCCGGCGCGTGGTGGGGCGGTTCCCCGCGGCGATCGTGCTCGATCGGGCGTGATCTCCGCCTGATTCGGGCGCGGATGTCACACGGTCGCCCCGGCCGGTGTCTTCATGTGCGACGGGATGATCCCGGGAACCGAACCCCGGGCCGTCGACGATCGCAGGAGGACACGATGACCGCCCAGACCCGCATTCCGCCGACCGAGCTCACCGGCGTCTTCGGCACCGTCGTGAAGATCGCAGCCAAGCGCATGCTCGGCCAGGTACCCGACTCGATGGGGGTGCTCGCGCACCATCCCGCCCTCATGCGCGCGTCGATGGGCATCGGCCGCAAGATCGAGGCGCTCGACGAGCTGGATCACAACCTCGCGAGCTACGCCGTGATGGCGACGGCGGCGTACATCGGCTGCAGCTGGTGCCTCGACTTCAACTACTACAAGGCGCACAACGAAGGGCTCGACGAGGCGAAGGCCCGGCAGGTGCCGGTCTGGCGCGAGGCATCCGTCTTCACGCCCCTTGAACGCAACGTCATGGAGTACGCCGAGGCGATGAGCCAGACCCCGCCCGCCGTCACCGACGAGCTGTCGGCGGCGCTGCTCGACGAGCTCGGGCCGGCCGCGCTCATCGAGCTCACGGCCAAGGTCGCGTTCATGAACATGAGCTCGCGCATGAACGTCGCCCTCGGCATCCACTCGGAGGGCTACGCCGACGCGTGCGAGCTGCCGCCGCTCGCGACGCGCGCGCCGGCGGCGACGACGGATGCCCCGGCCGAGGTCGTAGGCTCGGCGTCATGACCGACGACCCGTTCGTCACCCACCGGAGCCTCCTCTTCACCGTCGCGTACGAGATGCTCGGCTCGGCGGCCGACGCCGAGGACGTGCTGCAGGAGTCGTGGCTGCGCTGGAACGCCGTCGACCGTACGGAGGTGCGCGACGAGCGCGCGTACCTCGTACGGATCGTCACCAGGCAGGCGCTGAACCAGTTGCGCACCCGTTCGCGCCGGCGCGAGTCGTACGTGGGCGAGTGGCTGCCCGAGCCGCTGCTCACGAGCCCCGATGTCGCCGACGACGTGGAGCTCGCCGAGAGCGTCTCGATCGCGATGCTCACCGTGCTCGAGACGCTCGGGCCGACCGAGCGCGCGGTGTTCGTACTCCGCGAGGTGTTCGACGTGCCGTACGACGAGATCGCCGATGCGGTGGGCAAGACGTCGGCCGCGGTGCGCCAGATCGCGCACCGCGCGAAGGCGCATGTCGCTGCCCGGCGCCCGCGGGTGGCGGTCGACCGCGCCGAGCAGGAGGCCGTCGTCGCCCGGTTCGTCGCCGCGGTGAACTCGGGCGACCTGCAGGGCCTCATGGACGTGCTCGCACCCGACGTCGTCTCCGTCGCCGACGGCGGCGGCTTCGTGAAGGGGGCTGCTCGCCGCCCGATCGTCGGTGCCGACAAGATCGCCCGCTACCTGCTCGGCGGGCTCGCGAAGCTCGGCCTGCCGTTCGAGGCGCGGCCGACGTGGGTCAACGGGCACCCGGCGATCCGCGGCGAGGTCGACGGCGCACTGGCGGGAGCGATCTGCTTCGAGGTCGAGGGCGGGCGCATCACGCGCATCTTCTCGATCGCGAACCCGTACAAGCTCGGGCACCTCGACGAGGAGGCCGAGCTCACGCGCTAGCCCCGCGACGCGCGGGAATGGCGGGGCAGGGCGCCTGGCGCTCCCTACGATGAACGGGTGGACTTCTCCCTCGCCCTGACCCCCGACCTCATCGCCGTCTTCGTCACGCTGTTCGTGCTCGAGATCGTGCTCGGCGTCGACAACGTCATCTTCATCTCGATCCTCGCGTCGAAGCTGCCGAAGGAGCAGCAGGCGAAGGCCCGCAACCTCGGCCTGACGCTCGCGATGGTGATCCGCGTGGTGCTCGTGTTCTTCGCGGGCTGGATCATCACGCTGAAGGAGGACGTCGTCGTCTGGTTCGGCATGGGTTTCTCCGTGAAGGACTTCATCCTCATCGCCGGCGGTCTCTTCCTCGTCTACAAGGCCGTCACCGAGATCCACCACAAGCTCGAGGGCGCCGAGGAGGAGCACGGCGCCGCGCCCAAGCGCATCACCTTCGGCTCGGTGCTCGCGCAGATCCTCGCGCTCGACATCGTGTTCTCGCTCGACTCGGTCATCACCGCGGTCGGCATGACCGAGAACCTCGTCGTGATCGTCACCGTCGTCGTGCTCTCGTTCGCGATCATGCTGTTCGCGGCCCGCTTCATCTTCACCTTCGTGAACCGCCACCCGACGGTGAAGATGCTCGCCCTGTCGTTCCTGCTGCTGATCGGCGTGTTCCTCATCGCCGAGGGCTTCGGCGTGCACATCGACAAGGCCCTCATCTACGCGCCGATGGCGTTCGCCATCCTCGTCGAGGCGCTGAACCTCCTCGCCGCGTCGCGCAAGGCGAAGCGCGAGCAGCGCCGCCGCCAGCCGGTGCAGCTGCGCCCGCAGTACCCCGACGTCGACGAGTCGGTCGCGGTGCAGGCGGCGCTGTCGACGGGCGAGCCGGGTGCCGGATCGGTCGGTCTCTCGAACCGCCCGGTCGAGGGCGAGCGGGATGCCTCGGAGGAGCGCGCCGGGCTCGGCTGAGCCTCAGCCCAACCGCTCGGCGAGCGCCACGATGATGCCGGCGGGGCCGCGGAGGTAGCAGAGCCGATAGATGCCCTCGTAGTTCGCGATCTCGCCGAGGAGTTCGGCACCGTGCCCGCGCAGGCGGGCCACGGTGTCGTCGATGTCGTCGACGGCGAACATCACGCGGTGGAGGCCGAGCGTGTTCGGCGGCGGGTTCGGCGGTGACATCTCGGATGCCACGGGCTCGAGGTACTTCGCGAGCTCGAGCCGGCCGTGGCCGTCGGGCGTGACGAGCACGGCGATCTCGCTGCGGACGCCGGCGAGCCCGACGGTCTGGTCGGCCCAGGGGCCCTCGATCGGAGCTCGGCCTTCGACGGCCATGCCCAGCTCGACGAAGAAGGCGACCGCGGCGTCGAGGTCGTCGACGACGATGCCGACGTTGTCCATCCGTTGAATGGTCATGGGGGTGAGCCTACGCCCGGGGTGCGCGGGCGCGCAGCGGGTGTCGTGCGCGCGGTCAGGCGGTGACGACGCCCGGCTTGCCCGGCTGCGAGAGCATGATCGCGAGCACGATGAGCCCGGCGATCGGCACGAGCAGCCAGAACACGTGGCCCCAGCCTTGGCCGGTGTCGCGCAGGCGTCGCACGATCACGGCGAGCGTCGGCAGTAGCATGGCGATGCCCCAGAGGCTCGAGAGCACGGCGCCGAGGCTCGACGCATCGCCGATCGGAATCACGTTGAACACGCCGAGCGCGGCTGCGACGAGGGCGTAGAAGAGGATCCACCACCAGAGCTCGGGGCGCGCCGCCCGGCCGCTGAAGTCCGCGTACTTGCGCAGCACCGTCGTGATCGCGTCGCCGAATGACATGGGCGTCCTCTCCGGGAGTCGGTTCAGGGACATCCTATTCAGCGGGGCGGAAGCGCCCGCGGAGGAACGGCAGCGCGGGCGCTCGGTAGACGAGCGCCGTGGGATGCCCCGGCGCGAGGGTGAACTCGGCCGCCCCGAAGCGCCAGACCCGGTTGAAGAGATAGGCGCCGATGACGGCCGGCTCGTCGGTGCGGACCTGCCAGGTTCCGACGCCCCATTGGCTCGGCTGGCCGCGCCCGTCGATGACGAGGGTCGGCTTGACGCCCCAGTAGAGCGCGAACCAGGGCTTGTGCAGCGTCAGCTCGATGCGGCGGGTGGTGGGGGCGTCGGTCACCCGGCGAGTCTAGGCGTCCCGGTGAGGCTTCGGCACCCGGCGAGCCTCGGCGGTCAGGGCCCATGATTCGGCCGAATTCGGTGTGCCGCGCGGGCCGAAACGGCGGGATGATTGAGGTGGAGCAGCACTCGCCACCGAGAGGAGGCGATCCCATGGCATTCGACACGGCGAACGGAACCCACGGGGCGCATCAGCCCGCCCGCAACCGATTCGAGCAGTGGGCGAACCAGCGAATGGCCGAACGCATCCGCCGCAAGGGCGATCGTCGGGGCACGAAGCTGGCGCTCGTCACGATCGGTCGCCGGACGGGCCTCGAGCGGGTGACGCCGGTGCGATGGTTCCCGGCCGGCGGCGGTGCGAGGTACATCGTCGCGTCGGCGAACGGCGCCCCGCAGAACCCCGCCTGGTACTACAACATCGCCGGCCACCCCGATCAGGTGCGCATCGAGTTCGCGGGGCGGCGCATCGACGTCGTCGCCGAGCAGTTGCACGGCGCCGAACGGGCCGCCGCATGGGCGCAGATCACGGCGACCGCCCGGGGATTCGAGCGGTACGAGCGCATCACCGATCGGGAGATCCCGGTCATCGTGCTCAGGCCGCGCGAAGCCTGAACTGCAATCGATCGATTGCATCTCTTTCCTCAATGTGCAACCATAAAGTTGCACATTGACGAAGGAGAGGTGCGACATGCTGCTCGAGAACAAGGTGGCCGTGATCCACGGCGGCGGCGGCTCGATCGGGGGCGCGGCGGCGCGGGTGTTCGCCCGCGAAGGCGCACGGCTGTTCCTCGCGGGGAGGAGCCTGCCGCGACTCGAAGCCGCAGCTTCCGCGGCGAGGGCTGAGGGCGCGGAGGTCTCGATCGCCGTCATCGACGCGATGGACCAGGCCGCGGTCGACCGGCACGTCGACGAGGTGGTCGCGACCGCCGGCCGCATCGACGTCGCCCTCAACGCCGTCGGCTTCGACCACGTGCAGGGCCTGCCGATCGCCGAGACCACGCTCGACGACTACCTGCACCCCGTGGTCGGGTACCTGCAGACGAACTTCGTCACCGCGAAGGCGGTGTCGCGGCCCATGATCGCCCAGCGGCGTGGTGTGATCCTCACGATCTCGACGCCGGGTGCCCGGCTCACCGGCCGCGGGCTCATCGGCAACGCCGCGCAGTCGGCCGGACTCGAGGGGTTCTCGCGCGCGCTCGCCGGCGAGCTCGGGCCCGACGGGGTGCGCGTGGTCTGCGTGCGGCCGCACGCCATGTCCGACGCGCTCGCCACGTCGTACACGGGCGAGATGTTCGGCCGCATCGCGGCGGCGGGCGGCATCCCGATGGAGGACTGGCTGACCGGGCTCGAGGGGATGACGATGCTGGGACGCCTGCCAACCCTCGACGAGATCGCCGAGTACCTCGCGTTCGCGGCCTCCGACCGGGCGCGTTCGATGACCGGGGCGATCGCGAACCTCTCGGCGGGGGCGCTCGTCGACTGAGGCGGCAGGCCGCGCCCGCGCGGTCACTCGGGCCGGTTGCCCGCCTCGCCGTTGATCGTGAACGGCGTCGTGATCCCGTCGTACATGACGTGGGCGATGAGCCCGTCGACGGCGTGCGGGAGGGTGTGGCAGTGATCGCTCCAGATGCCGGGGTTGTCGGCGACGAACGCGATGTCGTACGACTCGCCGGGGTGCACGTCGAGCGAGTCGACGACCCACGGGCTGCCCGAGGCGGTGATGCCGTCGCGGGAGAGCACGACGACGTGGTGGCCGTGCAGGTGCATGGGGTGCACGTCGCCCGAGTCGTTGCGGAGGTGCATCACCACGACGTCGCCCTCGGTCACCGCGAACATCGGCACGTCGGGGAACATGCGCCCGTTGATCGTCCAGAAGTTGCCGGGACGGCCGTCGATGATGCCGAAGCGGCGGGCGATGACGTAGTCGAAGGAGCGATCGGGCTCGGCCGGGTCGAAGTCGAGCGGGGCGGGAGCGCCGTAGGCGAGGAGGTCGAGGGTCTTCGCGGGCTGACGCACGGGCGGCGCGGAGGCCTCGGCATCCGAGACGTCGCCGATGAGGATGCTCCGGGCGCCGCCCACGTGCAGGCGCGCTACGCCGCGATCCGGCGCCACCACCGTGACATCCGCCCGCCCGCCCGCCGGGATGAGCAGCCGCTGCCCGTCGACCTCGCCCGGTTCGTGCACCTCGTGCCCATCGGTCGCGGCGACGCGGAACGGGACGCCCGCCCACACCGCGGCGGTGCCCTGGTCGGTGTTGACGACGCGCACCCGCACGGTCGTGCCGGGCGCCGCCGCGACGCGCTCGTCGGCGACGCGACCGTTGAGCGTGTGCTGGCCGCCGTAGATGTGCAGCAGCGCCGTGCGGTCGAGCTCCCGTGCGGCATCGGGTCGGGCGGCGGCCTCGGCCGGCTCGATCACGATCGCCCCGAGCAGGCCGCGCTCGACCTGCACGTGCGAGACCTGGTGCGAGTGGTACCAGTAGGTGCCGACGTCGCGCGCCTCGAAGCGGTAGACGTGCCGGCCCCCGACGGGCACGGCGTCCTGCGTGATGCCCGCGACGCCGTCGGCCGCGTTCGGCACGTCGATGCCGTGCCAGTGCAGCGTCGCACCGTCGGCCACCGACTCGTTCACGAACACGACCTCGACGAGGTCGCCCTGGCGGGCACGGATCTCGGGCCCCGGCGAGGTGCCGTTCACGGTGTAGCCCTCGATCGACCTGCCGCCGGGCACCTCGACGGTGCCCTGCCGGGCGACGAGCTCGACGCGCACGTCGGCGGGGCGGTCGGGGGCGGTGAGCGCGGTCACGCTGAGGGCGCCGGGGCCGGATGCCTCGGCCGCACCGTGTCCACCGGGTCCGTCCGCCCCGTGGCCGCCGTGGCCGGCGTGCGCGTCGCCCGAGCCCATGTCCATGACCGAGTACTCGCCGAGCAGCGTGGAACTCCACGCGAGCGCACCGGCGCCGAGCGCGGTCGCGACCGCGACGCCGACGACGGCGCATCGCAGGAGGTCACGCCGAGACGGCATCGCTCGTCGCCCCCTCGAGGCTCGCCGCCGTCTCGGTCAGCCGCGCGCGGCGCACCCGGAGGGCCGCGACCGCACCGGCGACGACGATCGCGAGGGCGTTCGCGCCGTGGATGATGCCGAGATACGGCGAGCCGGTGATCGAGAACCCGAGCGTCACCTGCAGCACCACGAGCCCGAGCGTGATCGCGGCCCAGAGCTTCGTGCCGCGAACACGGACGAAGAACGACACGATGAGCAGGGCGACCGCCACGAGCGGGATCAGCACGCCGCCCACGAGCCCGTGGACCAGGAATCCCATCTCACCGACGCCGGCCGCCTGGAAGCTCTCGAGCAGCGCCTTGTCGACGACGCCGCCCTCGGCGATGAGGTTGAGCATGCCGCCGAACGCGAACGCGATCGCGGCGGCCTGCACGACCACGGCGCCCGACACGGTCCAGGCGAGGCCCGAGTACAGCTTGCGCATGATGCCTTCTCCTTGGTGCGGCGCCGATGCGCGGCATCCGCTCGTGTTCACGCTCCTCGACGGGCGAGCTCGCCGGAACGCGGGTGACCCGATGCCGCATGGCAGCGGGCCGCACGCGCGGTGGGGGTCTGCTGCTAAGGGCGGCCGGGGCAGGCCCCCTCCCGCCGAGCGCGGGAGAGGAGGACGATGGAGGCGTGGAACGCAGGTGGGTGTGCCTGGCGACGCTCGGCCCGATCGGGGTCGCGGCCCTGGTCTACATCGTCGTCGCGCGCGGCTTCGTCGAAGGGCAGGCCGACCACACGCTCGCGTGGCCCATGCTCGGCGTTCTGCCGATGTTCGTCTTCGGCATGTGGCTGCTCACGGTCTCGGCGTCGCGCACGGCGGTGATGGTCGCACTCGCCGCAACCGCGATGCTCGTCAGTTCGGCCTACGAGACCCTCATGCTGCAGAACCCCCAACTCGCCGCCCAGCCGTGGTTCCCGCTCGTCAACGGGATCGGGCTGACCGCCGACGGCACCGCGACGGCGGCGTTCCTGATGGTGTTCGCGACGTTCCCCGACGGCGTCGTGGAGCACCGATGGCAGCGGATCGCGGTCGTGTTCCTCTGGCTGCCCTTGCTGGCCGCCCCGCTGACGCTCCTCACGACCCCGCACGTCGTGATGTCCCCGTACATCGGCATCAGCGGTGACGCGATCCCGAATCCGTACGCGGTGCCGTGGCTCGAATGGGCGGCGGCACCGGTGTACTACCTGGTCGTGCAGTCGTGGGTGGCCGTGGCGATCGGGCTCACCGTGCTCGGCACCCGGGCGCTGTTCGGCGCCCCCGAGGTGCGCGCCCGCACTCGGGTCATGGCGCTCGTGGTCGCCGGCGCGATGGTCGCGTTCCTGCTCTGGACGTTCTTCGACAACTGGCTCGTCCAGCTGCTCGTCTACGCCTCGCTCATCGCGATCCCCATCGCCGCGATCCACGGCATCCTCAGCTACGGCGCGTTCGACATCGCACCCGGCGATCGCGGCCGACTCGTCGCACGGTCGTCGAATCTGCTCATCACGGTCATCTACGCGGCCGCCGTCGCGACGCCCGCGCTGCTGCTCGCGCCGCCGCTGCGCGCCGTGCCGGCGGTCCTCATCACCACGCTGCTCGCCGTCGCGCTGCTGCCCGTGCGCACCTGGCTGCAGCGCCGGCTGCACCGCCGGCTCTTCGGCGACCGGGAGCGACAGCTCGAGATGCTCGGCGAGCTCGGCGCCAGGCTCGAGCAGGCGGTCGAGCCGCGCGAGCTGCTCACGCGCCTCGCCGAGGCGGTGCGCGAGGGGCTGGATGCCTCGTGGGTGCGCATCGGGCTCGTGGCGGCCGACGGCGGTCTCGAGTCGATGCCGAGCGACGTCGCGGGTGCGAGCGCGGGTGAGGCCGCGGCCGACGAGGTCGCCGCCGACGCGTGCGATCTCGTGCACGGCGACGAGCTGCTCGGGCGCATCGAGATCGGGCCGCGGCGGCGCGGCGAGTACGGCGAGGCCGAGCGGATGCTGCTGCGCACCGTCGCGGGTCAGGCGGCGGCGGCCGTGGCGAACGTGCGCCTCACGGCGCAACTGGCCGAGCAGCTCGACGAGCTGACCGCCTCGCGCGAACGGCTCATCGCCGTGCAGGACGACGAGCGCCGCCGCCTCGAGCGCGACCTCCACGACGGAATCCAGCAGGACGTGGTGGCCCAGATCGCCGGGCTCCGCCTCGCCCGCAACCGGCTGCAGCGCGGCGAGCTCACCTCGGCGGAGCTCGAGGAGCTCCAGGAGCAGGCCCGTGCCACGCTCACCGACCTGCGAGAGCTCGCACGGGGCATCCACCCGCCGGTGCTGAGCGACAACGGGCTCGCCGCCGCCGTCGAGTCGGGGGTGGCGCGGTTCCCGATCCCGCTCACCGTCGACGCCGACGAGCGCGTGCGCGGCGAGCGGTTCTCGGACGACGTCGAGACCACGGCCTACTACGTCGTGCGGGAGGCGCTCGCGAACACCGCCAAGCATGCGAACGCGACGCACGCCTCGGTCGGGCTCGCGCGCGACGACGGACGGTTGCGCATCGCGATCGCCGACGACGGCTGCGGCATCGATGCCGAGCAGGCGTCGGCCGCGCGGGCGTCGGGGCGCGGCGCGAACGGCGTGCCGGTGTCGCACGGCGGCCTCGCGAACATCCGCGACCGGGTCGCGGCGCTCCGCGGCACCATGCGCGTCTCGGCGAACGAGCCGTCGGGCACGATCGTGACCGTCGAGCTGCCCGTCGACGGCGTCGCCGCCGGGACCGCGTCTGAGGGGGTGACCGTTGGCTGAGCCGGAGGTGCTGCGCGTCGTCATCGCCGAGGACAACTACCTCGTGCGGGAGGGCGTGCGCCGCCTGCTCGAGGACTCGGGCGAGGTCGACGTCGTCGCGTCGGTCGGCAGCGGCGTCGAGCTGCTCGACGCGGTGCGTCGGCTCGCACCGCACGCGGTGCTGACCGACATCAGGATGCCGCCGGGCCACCACATGGAGGGCATCGAGGCGGCGCACGCCATCCGGGCCTCGACGGACTCGACCGGGGTGGTCGTGCTCTCGCAGCACGCCGACGAGAGCTACGCGCTGGCGCTGTTCGCCGACGGCTCGGCCGGGCTCGGGTACCTCCTGAAGGATCGCATCGGCGACCTCGAGGATCTCGTCCACGCCCTCCGCGAGGTGTGCGCCGGGGGCTCGGTGATCGACCCGCAGATCGTCGACACGCTGGTGCGCCGTCGCAGCGCGGTCGGTGCGTCGAGCCCGCTCGCGACGCTGTCGCCGCGCGAGCTCGAGGTGCTGCGCCAGATGGCCGCCGGCAAGACGAATGCCGGCATCGAGCAGGCGCTGTTCCTGTCGACCTCGACCGTCGAGAAGCACGTGAACGCGATCTTCACGAAGCTGCGGCTGCCCGAGTCGGGGGTCCACCGGCGGGTGGCCGCGGTGCTCGCCTTCCTGCAGAGCGACGGGGGCGCGGGGCATCCCGCCCAGGAGGGCTCGGCCTGACTTCGCTGCACGCGAACGAGCGCCGCGGCCCGTCGTTCGGCGCGCACAATGGGCAGATGGTCGAGATCTCCGACGACGAATTCGAGCAGATGGTCTCCGAGGTGTTCGACGCGCTGCCCGACGACATGGTGCGCGGCGTCGAGAACGTCGCGATCCTCATCGCGAACCAGCCGCCGGGGGAGCGGCCGCGGCTCTTCGGCCTCTACAGCGGGCGCCCGCTGAAGACGCGCGGCGTCTACGGCTACGGCGAGCTGCCCGACCGCATCACCCTGTTCAAGAACAACATGCAGGCGCACAGCGCCGATCTCGACGCCCTGCGCACGCGCGTGCGCGTCACGCTCGTGCACGAGATCGGGCACTACTTCGGGCTCGACGACGCCAAACTCGGCGAACTCGGGTGGGCGTAGCGACTCGTCGCCGAGGGTGCCGAGCGATCACGTGGATGCCTCCGCGGCGTCGGTCGCGGCGTGCCGTTCGTCGATCTCGGGCTCGAGCAGGTGCCGCTTCGCCGCCTGCAGCGTGTGCGAGTAGCCGACGAGTTCGTGGCCGACGACCTCGATGACGCACGACAGCGACACCAAGCCGATCACCGTCACGAGGGCGGTGAGGTCGCCACCGGGCTCGAGGTCGATCGGCGCTCCCGCGTCGACGACGGCCGCGATGATCACCGCGGCGACGAGCGGCACGAGGTTGCAGATGAACAGCGGCACGTGCGTGAAGTCCATCGAGTGCATCAGCACGCTCCAGATGAGGAAGACGAGCACGACCACGCACGCGACCGGCACCGCGAGCGCGAGGGTGATCTGCAGCAGGCTGAGCTCCTGGTGCTCGACCCCGAGCGCGGCGACGTGGAGCCCTGCGCCGACGGCGGCGATCGCGCCGAACAACGGCAGGTGCACGTATCGCCAGCCCCATGTGCGTTCGGGCCATCGTTCGAGGATGGTGCGCGACGGAATCAGGTAGTACGCCCACCAGAGCCCGGCGGCGATGACGAGCCCGGCTGCGACGATCGCGACCGCCGCGACCGACCACCCCTGCTCGGCGACGAGGGCGCCGACCGCCGCGACGGTTCCCGCGATGACCTCGCCGATCGTGATGAGCGTGAGCAGCCCGAACCGCTCGGCGATGTGGCCGGCGTTCCAGGGGGCGCGGCCGTAGCGGCGTTCGATGACGAGCGGTGCGATGAGCTCGGCTGTCGCGAGCACGACGATCGCGGCGACCGTCGCGCCGGCGGGGATGCCGGGGACGGTCGTGAGCAGCCAACCGACTTGCGCAACTGCGATCACGACCGCGTAGGCGACCGAGGTGCGCCGATGGGCCGGATCCTCGCGCGCCGCGCGCAGCCAGAGCGCGATGAGCGGCACGCGCATGACGATGTAGCCGGCGACGAGCAGCATGTTGTTCGGGCTGGCGCCGTGCGCGGCATCCTCGAAGCTGACGGGCAGCCCGAAGACGAAGATGACGACGCCGACCATCTGCGCGACGACGGCCGCCCGAACGAGCGCGTCGTCGTTGTCGTAGGCCGACGAGAACCACGTGAAGTTGAGCCAGGCCCACGACACCCCGAAGATCGCGAAGAGGTACGCGCCGATGCCGGGCCCGACCTCGCCGACGAACAGCGCGTGCGCCAGTTCGTCGGCCGCGGCGGCGAACGCGATGACGTACGTCAGGTCGTAGAGCAGCTCGAGCGGGGTGACGGCGCGATGCGGTTCGTCGGGGTTGCGGCCCGACATGGGTCGCAGGCGATGCCTGAGGTCGAGCCGGAGCTGCGCGGTGAGGGTCGGCGTCGTCATGGGGCCATGATGCGCCCGTGCGCGCCGCGCGTCGAGACCCTCGGCTCGCTCTGCTGGTCGGATCGCGTCGAGGCGCCTACGGAGTGATGTCGACCTCGACGTGGCCGAAGGTGAAGGGGACCATGAAGGGCTCACCGGGGCTCGGCGGGTCGAGCGGGATCGCGAAGAACGACACCTGCGTCACCACCGCCCAGGCGAGCGTCGCGGCGATCATCACGACGACCGCGCGGTCGATGACGCGGAGGGCGGATGCCTCCGTGCGCCCTGGGCGGAGGACGAGCGTGATCGCCACGATGACGGTCACCGCGATCGCGACGAAGACGATCGCGCTCGGGCGCAGGGTGAGCTGCACGCACGTCGGGGCCAGGTCGGTCGCGTTCCCGCTTCCATCGATGTAGCCGCCGTCGCCCGAGTAGCCGCCCACGCAGGTGCCCTTGCTCGCGGTACCGATGATCGAATAGACGAGGGCCGCGCCGAGGGCCGAGAAGATCATTCCCCGGATGCGGCGGATGATCGTCGCACCCGGCAGGGACGAGAGTGCGGCGGCCGCCGGTCGGTCGAGCGTGTCGGGCATCGCATCTCCAGTCGCGTCAGGCTTCTGGCATCGTGGCAGCCCGGACGGCGGCGGGGCAACCCCGCGATTCGCTCCCGGCTCGGCTACTGCCCGATGCCCAGCCACCCGTCGGGGCCCTCGCGGTGCTGCTGCGAGCTCGGGCTCGACGAGCCATCCTGTTTCATCGCCTGGAGCTGGCGATCGACCTCGGCCTTCGCCGAGAGCACCGCGAGCTGGCGCTCGATGTCGGCGTCGGGGGCGGCGGTGAGGTCTTTCAATGCCCCGCTCGCGAGCAGCTCGTCGGTCGCGGCCGCTCGCGCCTGCATCTGCGCGACGCGGTCCTTCGCGCGGTCGAGGCTGGCGCCGACGTCGTCGATGCTCGACCCGATGCCCGCGACCGCCTCGTTCGCCTTCACCTGCGCCTCGGAGGCGGTGTAGGTGGCCTTGATCGTCTCCTTCTCGACGCGGAACGCGGCGACCTGCTCGGAGAGCTGGCGCTCGCGCTGCTGCAACTGCGCCGTCTGCTGCTGCATCGACGCGTCCTGGTCCTGCAGCTTCGAGACCTGGGACTCGAGCAGCGCACGACGCTCGAGGGCCGCGCGGGCGAGGTCTTCGCGCCCCTGCGCCATCGCCTCGCGGGCCTGCTCGCCGAGGCGCTGGTAGCGGGTGCCCATCTCCTGCCCCTGCAGGTCGATGCGCTTCTTCGCCGTCGCGACGTCGGCGACCGCCTGGCGCACCTGCTGAAGCAGTTTCACCTGCTGCTCGTAGCTGTCATCGAGGGTTTCACGCGGGTCCTCGATCTTGTCGAGGGCCTTCTTGGTCTTACTGCGGAAGATGGTGCGGACGCGCGAGGTGTTGTCACTCATGGTCGGGTCTCCTTCAGGTCGAACGTCGGATTCGGGCGGCGCACGGCGCTCGCGGATCGGGTCGGCGGTCGCGCCGGCGGTCGGGTCGGAGCGACGTACTCGTCGCGGCGGTTCAGGCGCTGGAGCTCCTGCACCCCGGCGGCGAGGGCGGCGACCTCGAGCTCCATCTCGGAGTGCAGGGTGCCGAGCGTGTCGTCGGTGGATCCGGCGAGCCCCGCCGACACCGCCGCGCGCAGTCGGCGCACGAGCGACGTCACCTGCTCGACGCGATCGTCGGCGAGTGGCAGCTCGCGGGCGAGCACGGCCTGGTCGGCCTCGCTCTCGAGCAGCCGCAGCTGCAGGTCGAGGGCCTCGCCCTCGGTCGCGATGCGCCCGAAGAGTCGCGGCAGTTCGCCGTGCGCGCCGCCGCTCTGCGCAGCGAGGTCGATCGCGGCCCGGCCGCTGTCGAGCGTCTCGGCGAGCCGCACGCGGAGGGTGAGCACCTTTCGGCGCGGGCCGCGGCTGAAGCCGGCCCGCGTGCGCAGCGCCGTCGCGGCGACGGCGCGGTTGCGGCGGATGCGCCGGAAGACGGCGCGCGCCACCAGCACGACCGTGAGGATCGAGACGGCGACGAAGACGAGGAACGCGATGACTATGCCGAGCAGCACCTCCACGGTTCCCACCTCCCGCCGGGGCGTCCGAGGGCATCGTGCACGACGAGCCGTCGTTCGTGATTCACGTTCATGTCTCCGCCTTCGTCGAGCCGAGACGCGGCTTCATCGCCACGTCGGAAACGCGATATAACGCAATCTACGCTTGCTCTCGCCGAAGCCCTAGCCCTCCCTGCGAATTCGGAGCCGGGGTCACGCGTGCGGCCGTCCTAGGCTGGAGGCGTGAGGATCGCCGCAGCGGGAGTCGGAACGTCGAGAGCAGTCGCAGCGGTCGGGCTCGTCGCCGTCGGCGCCCTGCATGCGCTCTGGGCGAGCGGGTCGAGCTGGCCGGCGCGCAGCCGGCGTGAACTCGCCGACGCGGTCGTCGGTTCGGATGCCGCGCCCGCGCCGGTGCCCACGGCGCTGGTGGCGGTGGCGGCGACGGCGGGCGGCATCGTCGCCGGCGGTGCCTTGGGCGACCGCCCGATCGCCGTCGCCGGTCGCCGCGCCGCCGGCGTGGCCCTCCTCGCACGAGCCGTCGTGGGCGGCCCGGTCGCCTGCCGGATCCTCGGCCTGCCTGAGCCGAGCGACCGGTTCCGCGACCTCGACACGCGGTTCTACCGGCCGCTCTGCGTCGTGCTCGGCGCCGCTGCGCTCCTCGGCGCGCGGCGACCCGGATCGGCGCCGACGCGCGACCGGCGCACGAGCTCGCTCAGTCGCTGAGTTCGCGGATGCCGTCGCGCGCGGTTGCAGCACCCGCAGCCCGCGACATCCCGCGATCACGTCGTCGCGGACGACGCCGATTCGACCCGGGCTGCTTCGGGCGGCCACACGACGCTGAAGCGTTCGAAGACGACCTCGTGCTGCTCGGTCCACTCGATGCCGATGGCGGCGGCCGCGCGCCGCCAGTAGCGCGCGTGGTTCTCGCGCCAGGACTCGAGCGAGCGGTCGTCTTCGCCCTCGTCGTACGCGAAGGCAGCGTCGACGCTCGTGAACGGCCCGACGCGCAGCTCGATGCTGCGCAGGATGACCCGGGGCGCGCCGGTCGAGTCGCATGCGATCCAGTGGCTGCCGACCCGGGGGAGCGCCTGCCCCTCGGCCTCGAACTCGGCGACGAGCGTCGCCGTCGCACGCTTCGTGCCGTCGAGCACGAGGCCCAGCAGTTCGTCGGTCAGCTCGGGGTGGTCGCCGAACCGCTCGGCAGGCGGCTCCTCGGCGTCGGTCGCGATCGTCGGATGCGCGGCGCGGTAGTCGGCCCACATCGCGAGCGCGGCAGCGTGGTCGATCGGTGCGTTCGGCATCCGCCCAGTCTGGCAGGGCTCGGTGGACGCCGTCGTTCGTAGACTCGCAGCATGGGTGCCGTCATCGTTCGCCCGTCGCGACGCCTCGCAGGGTGGGCCGTCACGTTCGTCATGGCGGTGCTCACCGGTGCCGTGTTGGCCGCGTGCTCCTCGACCGGCGGCGCGGGGTCGGATGGTGCCACGAGCTCGGGCGCGGCATCCCCTTCGGCCGACCGAACCGACTCGATGGCGCGGCCGACGAGCTTCGCCGTCGTCGGCGACTCGATCACCGATGCGAACAGCCCCGATCTGGCCGGTGGCGACCTCGGCAGCGAATCGTGGGCGGCGTACGCCTTCGAGGCCGGTGCGGACTTCGCCGGCGGCTGGGCCGAGTGGGGTGCGCCGACCTCGTACATGGCCGACTCGGTCGCCGCGGTCGACACGGACGTGCTCGTCGTGCTCGCAGGCACCAACGACCTCGCGTTCGGCGTGCCGTTCGACGAGTCGGCCGCGAACCTCGACCGCATCGTGGCGACGGTCGGCATCGACGACGTGGTCGTCTCGTCGATCCCGCCGTCCGACGCGTTCCCCGAGGCGGCCGTGCAGTACAACGAGCAGCTCGAAGCGCTCGCCGACGATCGCGGCTGGCGGTTCGTGGATGCCTCGGCCGGCCTCCGCACCGCGGACGGCAGGTACGCCGACGGGATGTCGTACGACGGGCTGCACCCGTCGGAGCAGGGCGCGCGAGTGCTCGGCGAAGCGATCGCCGCGGAGCTGCTCGCGGGGTGAGCGTCAGCGGGTCAGGCGCTCCCGTCGCGCGGCCGGGTGCCGTCGACGAGCAGTCGGATGCCGAGGCGCGCCGCCATGAGCACGACGATCAGCAGCGTGACGGAGAAGAACCCGCCGAGCTGCACCGCGTCGCCGAACAGCAGGTCGGTGAGCCACAGAATGAGGAACTTGCTGCCCGCGCCGAGCACCAGCAGCAGGGCGGCGTTCAGCGTCTTGCGGGCGGGCGTGCGTGACGCGCGCACCCGATCGAGGATGCGCCGCTTGAAGACCGCGATGACCTCGAGCGCAACCTTGAACAGCACGGCCGTCAGCAGCGAGACGACGAACGACTCGGTGATGACGGTCGGGAAGAACTGGGTGAACAGCCCGAGCACGACGAGGTAGACGAAGACGTCGACGATGTCGACGGCACGTAGGCGCACGGGTCGCTCCTCGGTGGGCGGGGTCCGAGGCGCCGGGCTCGGCGGCAACGGTGCTCGCAGGTTACACCCGGGGCGCCGCCAGTTCGTGCGCCTGCGCCGCGAGCGCGTGGGAGAGCGCGGTGACCTCGTCGGCGAGGCCCGTCCAGTCGTCGACAGCCTCGCCGAGGTAGCCCGCCCGCGCGCGCTCGAGGAGCGCCCGGTCGCTCGGCGCCAGCGTGGCCGCGACAGACGTGGCCGCGACATCCTTGGGCACGATCTCGCCGGTGCGCATCGTCGTGACGATGCGGGCGAAGGCGAGCAGCGTGTTGCGCTCGTCGCCCACGATCTCACCGAGGATGTCGGGGATGCTCGCGAGCATCGCCTCGCGCAGCTCGGCGGGCGGCACCGGGGCGACGACCTCGTCGAGGGGATGACCCCGCAGCACCCGGTGCGCGGTCTGCGCCGTCGCGAGCAGGATCGGCACGTCGGGGTCGGTGGTCGGCTCGAGCGTCTGCCCGCCCTCGATGTCGGCGCGCAGCCACTCGCCGAATTGGAAGTCGTGCTCGGCCGGTTCGGGCCACCGTCGATGCGCGTCGACGACCACGCAGGTGAGCTCGAGCGGGCGGCCCGTGCTGCCGTCCGACAGCGTGAGGCGGTGCGCCGACCCGCTCGACGCGTCGAGCAGCACCCGCGTCAGCGCTGCGCGCTCGCCTGCGGTGAGCGAGTGACGCGTCAGCACGAGGACGTCGAGATCGCTGTCGGGGCGGAGCCCGCCCGACATCGCCGACCCGTACAGGTAGACGCCGACGAGCTCGCCGGGATCGACGAGGTCGAGGTGGGCGAGGACGGGTGCGAGCTGCTCCTCCATGGCGTCACGGTAGCAAGGGGTGGCGCTGGTTCGGCGAGGCGGCCGAGGCATTCTCCGTCTCTCGGGGGAGGCGGCCGATGCCGAGTGCGCGCAGAATCCAGGTATGAGCGAAACCATCTTCACAGCGGGAGCCGACGTGTTCACCCCGCGCGGCCGCGGCGAGATCGTCGACGTGCGGGCGACGCACTCGGGCAAGTTCGTCTTCGGGGTCGAGGATGCCGACGGTGAGGTGAGCTACTTCACGGAGAAGGCTCTCCGGCTCGCGCGCGCCTAGCCGATCAGGCGCCGCCGAAGATCGCGGTGGCGACCATCCCGATCCAGTACGTCGCGGCAGCCAGCATCAGCATTGCGGCGGCCGCGATGCCCACCTTCTGCGACGCGGTCGTGCGCGTGCGAAGACGGCGGCCGGATGCTCCGACGAGATGCCGCTCGTCCGTTGCCGTGCCCGTGGTGACCTGCGCTCGCCGAAACGGGTCGTCGAGCTCCTCGTCGGTGCGGCGCTCGTCGCGGTAGCGGCGCGTCTGGCGCTCGAACTTCTCGCGCAGGTAGTGCACCAGCCCCGGCAGCTCGTCGAGTTGCCCCGGCTTCGAGAAGGCGCGCGCCGGAGCGTAGATCAGCACCCGGTCGTCGACGATCTCGAGGTCGCAGCCGGCGGCCGCATCCATGAGGCGCCGGAGGAGATCGGGGGTGAACACGTAGAGCGCGTCGCGCTCGTATCCCGCAGGGCAGTAGAGCGTGAAGACGTCCTGGAAGTCTCCCTCGACCGAGAGTCGCTGGGACTCTTTGAGCGCGATGCCCGAGTTCCGCAGCACGCCGCCACTCGTGCTGAGCAGCACCATGTTCGGAACGGGCCGCGGCAGGGGCACCACGACCAGCTTCAGGCCGCGCAGGCCTCGGCGCCGCGTGGAGACCGTCGCGAAGACGAAGGGGGCGTCGGCGCTGAGCGCGTCCACGACGCCGTCCATGACCACGTGCTTCGAGCTTCGGAAGAGCAGCCCCGAGACCGGGAGGTCGACCACCCGGTCTCGGAAGAGGTATCCCCGCTCATCGCAGAACGCCTGCGCCAGTTCGTGCTGCGCCGTGCGCGAGCGGGGAGCGCCCACTACGCCTTGCCGCCGAGGCCTCGGATGACGGCGATCAGCTTCTCGTTGTCCTCGTGCTGGATCTCCTTCGCCTGCTCATCGCCGAGCCCGCGCTCGAGCGAGCGCTCGTACGACACCATCACCTTGTACTTGTTGCCGTTCACGACGAGCGTCGGGATCGAGCTCATGGAGTAGGTGAAGCCCTTCTTGAGCTGCACCGCGGCGACGGGCGCGCTGTCGATCAGGTCGCCGTTCTCGCGAAGGAGGCCGAGGTGACCGTCGGAGATCACGAGGCGGCCCCGCTTGGTGTGGGTCTTCATGCCCGACGCGATCGTCGCCCAGGGGCCGGTGTCGAAGTCCGGTTCGGTGGCGTTCGAGGTTTCCGACATCGTTGTCCAGCTCTTCTCTCGTAGGTCGAACGGGTGAGACGGAGGGACTTCCGCTCATCACCGCGCGAAGTTCCGAACATATCGGCAGTGCGCGGCGACTCGCCATACGTCTTTGGGTGAACTTTTGGATGCCGCGGCCGGGCGTTCACCCGGTCGCGGTCGCGTACCTGCGGGCGAGCGAGTGGATCGCCTCGGTCAGCTCGGCCGGGCCGTCGACGGTGAAGTCCTCGTCGAGCAGGGCGAGGTAGACGGCGACCGTCATGGGGTGGTCGGCACCCGTGACGAGCACGCAACGTTCGTCGTCGATCGCCTCGACGAGGCCGACCGAGGGGTCGATCTTCTCGGCGACGACGCTCGCCGGTGCGTGCACGACGACGCGGGCGCGGAACCGCCACCCCGCGGAGGCGACGCCGCGCAGCACGTAGCCCGCGACGTCGTCGGCCGGGAGGCCCCGGGGAGTGAATCGCCGACGGGTCGGCGGGCGCAACGACATGCGGTCGACGCGGAAGCTGCGCCAGTCGTCGCGCTCGAGGTCGAATGCGACGAGGTACCAGCGGCGACCCCAGCTCACGAGCCGGTACGGCTCGACGCGACGCACCGACGCCTCGCCCTGGAACGGCGTGTACTCGAACCGCAGCCATTCGGTGCGCTGCACGGCTCGGGCGATCGCCGCGAGCGCCGGTGCCTCGACGCTCGGCCCGGTGTCGCGCGACTGCGGCGCGGTCGCCGCGGCCATCGCGTTCACCTGTTCGGCCAGTTGGTGCGGGAGCACGTGCTCGAGCTTGGCGAGGGCCCGCGCCGCACTCGCCTCGATGCCGGTGACGGCGTTCGTGGTGACCTGGTGCAGGGCGATGGCGACGGCGATGCCCTCGTCGTCGTCGAGCATCAGCGGGGGCAGATCGGTGGCGCGGTCGAGGCGGTAGCCGCCTGCCCTCCCGCTGGTGGCGTCGATGACGTAGCCGAGTTCGCGGAGACGCCCGATGTCCGAGCGGATGGTGCGGGTCGACACCTCGAGCCGGTCGGCGAGTTCGGTGGCCGACCAGTCGCGGCGCTGCCGCAGCAGCGCCAGCACCTGCAGCACGCGGGTCGCGGTCTGGTTCACGGGATGCCTCGATTCGCGGAAGCTATTCTTCCGCATTCATTTCTACCGTAGGGGCATGACGAACAGCGAGCCGACCACCGGCATCCAGCAGGCCACCCTCCCGACCATCGAGTCGAACGACGAGCGGATCGTTCCGTTCACCCTCTCGATCCCCGCCGCCGATCTCGACGACCTCCACGACCGCCTCGCCCGCACGAGGTACACGACCGAGGTCCCGGGCGGCGACCCCGCCTACGGGGCGAGCCTCACCAAGGTGCGGGAGATGGCGGAGTACTGGCGCGAGGAGTTCGACTGGCGTGCGGTCGAGGCACGACTGGCCGCCTTCCCCCAGTTCATGACCACGATCGACGGCCAGCCGATCCACTTCCTGCACGTGCGCTCGGCCGAGCCGAACGCGTTTCCCATCGTGCTCACGCACGGATGGCCGGGGTCGTTCGCCGAGTTCGCCGACATGATCGGGCCGCTCGTCGACCCGGTCGCCCACGGCGGTCGCGCCGAGGATGCCTTCCACGTGGTCGTGCCGAGCTTCCCCGGCTACGCGTTCAGCGGGCCGGTCACCGAGGCGGGCTGGGGATCGGCGCGGGTCGCCGCGGCGTGGGACACGCTGATGAAGCGCCTGGGCTACGAGCGCTACGGCGCGCACGGCGGCGACGGCGGGTCGTTCGTCGGACGCGAACTCGGAATCCTCGCCCCCGACGGCCTCGTCGGCACGCACGTGCTGCAGCTGTTCTCGTTCCCGAGCGGCGACCCGGCTGAGTTCGAACGGCTCGGGCCGAAGGACTTCGAGGCGCTCGAGATCCTGAAGGACTTCGGCGAGATCTCGGCGTTCGCGACGCTGCAGTCGACGAGACCGCAGACGCTCGCGCACGCGCTCGCCGACTCCCCGGTCGGGCAGCTCGCCTGGAACGAGCTGATGGCGACCTTCGACCGGCCGACCGAGCTCAGCCGCGACCAGATCCTCACCCACGTCTCCCTGTACTGGTTCACGAACACCGCCGGCTCGTCGGCGCGGCAGTACAAGGAGGACGCCCGGTTCAACGCGGGCGAGGGCATCGCCGCACGCATCAACCACGCGCCGACGGGCGTGTCGATCTTCGCGAACGACTTCCGCTCGATCCGCGTGTTCGCCGAGCGCGACAACGACCGGATCGTGTTCTGGAAGGAGCACGAGGTCGGCGGCCACTTCGCCGCGATGGAGGTGCCCGAGGTGCTGGTCGGCGACCTGCGCGAGTTCTTCCGCTCCCTCCGCTGAGCTCGCGAACCGAGACGGCCGCGCCATTCGGGGTGCGGCCGTCTCGTCGGCCATCGAGCGGCGAGGTCCCCGGCCGACGAGTCCGCGTTCAGCGGTCGAGGGTGCGCGCGACGCGCAACCACGGCACCGAGGCATCCGGTCGCGCCGCCCCACCGCGCGCCTCGCCGTCGCAGCGCACGACGACCGCCCAGTCGCCGAGCGAGGTGCCGGCCGTCTCGAGACGTGCTCGGAGCCGGCGCACCGCCCGTGCCGAGGGCTCGCCCTGCACCGAGGCGGGCGCCATGTGGGTCTCGGTGATGGCGGCGGCCGCGATCGCGAGCGGCTGCGGGAGACGCAGTCGTCGCCCCATCGACCGGATCACCTGGGCGCCGCGCTCGGCGTGGCCGTACGAGATGATGTGCCCGTCCTTGCGCCGGGTGGTGTCGGGCTTGCCGATGTCGTGGAAGAGCGCGGCGAGCACAAGCAGTGGCCGCCGGTCGTCGTCGACGCCGTGCTCGATGGCGTACGCGGCGGCGAGATCGGCCGCCCCCAGTGAGTGCACGAGCACGTCGCCCTCGGGATGCCACTCCGAATCCTGCGGAGTGGATGCGAGCGCGGCGAGCTCGGGGATGGCCTCGACGAGGCCGCGCTCGCGGATCGCGTGCGACGGGGTGGCCTCGGTGCGGGCGATTGCGAGCAGGGCGGCGCCGGCCGCGGCATCCGATGGGATGTCCCGTGGGCGAGGTGACTCGGTCAGAGCAGCCTCCTCCGATTGAGTTCAGCCAGAAGCATATCGATGGGACGTCGCGCTGATCGAGGCGCGCTGAGGGTGAGCTGCGACGCCGCTGCGGACATGGAACGTCGGTCGCTCACGCCCACGGGAGCCGCGTCGACACCGGCTCGGGGGCCGGCAGTGAGCCGGGCACGATGCGCCTGACGGCCTGCGGCGTCGCGCCGATCTGCATCACCGACACGCGATTGCCGACGCGGGTGGTGGCGAAAGAGCTCTCGAACGGGACCTCGTCGGGAATCGGAATCTCGTGCTCACCTGCGCCGAGTTCGCCCTCGAACGCCGTCACCGTGTGACCCACCGGCTCGGGTGGCACGAACGTGCCCCAGATGCCCTCGACCACGACCGGCGCGACGTCATCAAGCTTCAGGTGGATCACCCGTGACGTGGCGTCGAACTCGATGCCTGGAGCGGCATCACTGAAGAACTCCTCGACCTGCGCGACCAAGAGCGGGGCGACGCCACCGAGACCCTGCATGAAGGTCACCCGGGGATTGAGGTTGCGAATCTCGGTCTGGAGCCGCTCCTTCTTCTCCGGCGGCACCATTCCACCGAAGATCACGAGGTCGACCTCGCGAAGATCGTAGTCGTCGAGCAGTTGATCGAACTGGTTACTCGCGTTCGCGCCGTATCCGCGCTCGCGCAGCATCGCCACGGTGTCGACCAGCACCGCCGCGCTGCGTCCGACGATGAGTACTCGGTAGGGACGTGTTGACATCATTCGCTCCTTGTTGGTGGCACCAATGTTGGTGTACCCAACATAGCGACTGTTGGTCTCGCCAACAAGGGCATACAATCCGGGTATGCGCGAAACTCGCCCTGGCCGCACGCCGGATCGCCTCAAGGATCGGCCCACGTGGCTGCTCGGACGTGCTGCTGCGAGGGCGTCGGTATTGCTGGCGAGCGGGTTCGAGGCGCACGGCGACGGTCTGCGCGGCTACCACTACCGGCTGCTCGCCGCCCTCGATGAATTCGGACCGGCGAGTCAGGCCGACCTCGGGCGCGACACCGGCATCGACCGCAGCGACGTGACTGCGGCCCTCACGCAGATGGCAGACCGTGGGCTCGTCGTTCGCGACGTCGACCCCGGCAATCGTCGGCGCAACATCGTGTCGATCACGAGTGCCGGGGTGGCGAGGCTGCGCGAACTCGACGAGGTGCTCGACGGCATCCAGGAGGTCCTGCTCGCTCCGCTGTCGTCGGCACAGCGAGCGCAGTTCGCGAAGATCATGACCCGGCTCGGAAGCGTCGATCAGCCTGTTCTTGAGTCAGATCAGCGTGGCGGCGAGGCGGGCTAGCGTCGAACCGCGGGAGCGACCCGTCCGGGCGGCTCCACTGAACGCTCCACGCGTCGCCGCACCGGCGCATTCGCGATGAACACCCCGGCGACGAGCACGAGCCCGCCGACCGTCTCCCACAGGTTCGGGACCTGCCCGAGCAGCAGCGCGGCCGAGGCCATCGCCACGACGGGCGCGAGCAGCACCCACGGCACCACCGACGCCGAGCGGTTGCGCGCGAGCAGCGCGTTGAAGATCGCGTAGCCGACGAGGGTGCAGAGTCCCGCCGTGTAGAGGGTCGAGACGATCGGGCGCCAGCCGAATGCGGCGATGCCCGCGGCGATCGCATCGGGACCCTCGATGAGCGTCGACAGGCCGAGTGCGGGCAGCGGCACGACCAGCGACGACCACACCGTCAGCGACAGGGCGCCGAAGCGCTTCGCGGGCGCGACCGGTCCGGCCTTGCGCGAGATGACGTTGCCGATCGCCCAGGAGAGCGCGGCGAGCAGGCACAGCACCACTGCGAGCGCTGGTGCGTCGCCGCCGCGACCGAGGGCGACGACGCCGAGCCCGACGGTGCCGACCAGCACGCCGATCGTCTGCATGCGGTTCGGCCGCTCGCGGAGCGCGAGCGCCGCGACCACGATCGTCAGCACGACCTGCGCCTGCAGCAGCAGGGCGGCGATACCGGGCTGCAGTCCGAGCGCGATCGACGTGTAGAGCAGGGCGAACTGGCCGAGGCTCATGAAGAGGCCGACGCCGACGACGGTCTTCCAGCTCGCGAGCGGGCGGGGCACGACGACCACCGCGAGGGCGACGACGGCGAAGCGCACGGCGACGAAGAACAGCGGCGGGATGCCGGCCATGCCCCAGTCGATGACGACGAAGTTGAAGCCCCACAGCGTCGCAACCATGGCGGCCAGCAGCATGTCGCGTCTCGTCATGGTTCCACTTCACCCTGAGTCATCCGGAAACACCAGCGATCATTTCTCTGCTTGATTCGGTAGCATCCGTACATGATCGATCTCGAAGCCGTGGTCGCCCTGCGCGCCGTGGCCACCAACGGAAGCGTCGCCGGCGCGGCCGACGCGCTCGGCTTCACGCCGTCGGCGGTGTCGCAGCAGATCAAGCGCCTCGAGCGCGGCACCCGTGTCGCCCTGCTCGAACGGGCCGGACGCGGCGTCGTGCTCACCGATGCCGGGCGTCAGCTCGTCACCTCGTCGGCGACCGTGCTCGCCGACCTCGAACGACTCGAGGCCGACCTGCACCTGGCCGGCGGGGTCGGCGCCACCGACGGTGCGCCCCGCCGTGTCACGGGGGAGGTGCGCATCGGCGCGTTCTCCACGGCAGTGCGCGGCATCCTCGTCGACGTGCTGCCGCGCCTGCGCGCGGAGCATCCCGAACTGCGGGTGCCGATGCGCGAGAGCGAGCCGTGGGAGACCATCGCGCTCGTCGCGTCGGGGCAGCGCGACCTCGGCATCGTGCACCGGTGGGGCGGGGTCGCGCTCGCGATGCCCGATCACCTCGTCGAGACGCCCCTCTTCACGGACGTCGCGGACGTGATCCTGCGGCGCGACCATCCGCTCGCCGAGCGCACCGAGCTGGAGCCGGTCGACCTCGCCGACGAGGAATGGATCGCCACGTTCGACTCGACGATCTGCCGGCAGTGGCTGCGGCGACTGTTCGACGGCGTCTCGAACGCGCCGCGCGTCGTGCACGAGTCGATGGAGTTCGAGAACCACCTCGAGCTCGTTCGCGCGGGCCTCGGGGTCGCGCTGGTGCCGCGGATGGGCCGGCCGGAGCTGCACCCGGATCTCGTGGCGATTCCGACGGTGCGTCCGGCGTCGACGCGTGGAGTGTCGGCGGTGCACCGGCGCAGCCAGGCGGATTCGCCGGCCCTGCAGGTGGTGCTTGATGCGGTGCGGGAGGTTGCCGCTCAGGGCACCGCCCCTGCGCGGGAGAACTGATGGCGGAGACCACTCGCCGAATCGTCGGCCCGGCCGTCGTTGCGCTCCTCGGCATTCTCCTGGCGGGATGCACTGCGTCCCCGACCGAACAGGAACAGACCATGACTCCTGAAGAATCGAAGCACGGACTCGAAGAGCTGATGGCATCGACGCGCGAGATCATGGCGCTTCCTGAGGATGGGTGGGACCCCGAGTTTCCCCTCGCCGCCGATCCCTGCACGCTCTCGAACGGTTCCGCTGGCATCGACTACATCGATGTGCGCACGTGGGTCGGCACACCGGATCCCGACCCC
Organism: Agromyces sp. NPDC058126; assembly: GCF_042884595.1. NCBI lineage: Bacteria > Bacillati > Actinomycetota > Actinomycetes > Micrococcales > Microbacteriaceae > Agromyces > Agromyces sp. NPDC058126. The sequence continues at coordinate 350,055 of NZ_JBHVTS010000001.1, forward strand.
GAGCAACTGATCGACACGGTTCGCGTCCACTGGGAGTCCGAGGGCCTCGTCGTCACGATCTCCGACCAAACCAAGGGAGCGGACACGCTGATTCGCGTGACCGGGCGTGGGGGCACGGTGAAGAACATGCGGATCGTGATCATCCCCGGGCAGGTGACGCTCGACGGCGAGAGCATCTGCGTCGTCGGCGAGCTGTAGCCCGTCGGAGTCATGAAGACTCGCCGGCGCCGCCGCGGTAGGTCGCTGAGTCTCAGGCCGGGTCGATGCGCAGCACGGGCGCCGATTCGCCGACCGTGAGGTCGTCGACGATGCGGATGCCGCGGGCGAGCTCGTCGACGGCGCCGATGACGGTGCCGAATCGCTCGCGATCGCTGCATACGGCCGTGACGGTCACGAGGTGCGTGCCGAGATCCCACGTGTACGTGGCGAACGGCGGGCGACCGCCCTGCGGCAGCGGCATGGCGAGCTTCTCGCCCACCCCGAGGTAGGTGCCGCGGAACTCCTCGGTGTCGTCGTACTCGATCGGCATCGAGGCTCGCGCGATCCGGATGTCGGGCGTCGCCGCCTGCACCTGGGCCATCACGACAAGCAGGTCGGGCTCGGCCTTCCAGACCCAGACGAGCACCCGCCCCGCCGCCTTGCGCATCAGGAACGGGACCGCTTGGCTCATCGCCCAGGCGCTGAAGCCGCCGCCGCGCTTCGCGGGCTCGGCACCCGGCCCCTTGGCCTGCGACAACAGCATGCCGATCGCCTGCTTGCGGGCGCGGCGGCCGCGGAAGCCGAGGGAGTCGGTGACGGGCACCCACTTGGAGCGATCGGGTTCTGCGTGGAGACAGGGCACGCTCCAAGCCTACGAGGCGACACCAGTGCGGTGGGCGAGTGGTCGAGGACGATCGGTGGGGTCGCGAACCGCTCTAGCGCACCGTGAGAGCGCTCCACTACGGTGTTCAGCATCGACACGTCGCCGCCCGCGCTCCTCGGCCGTGCCGGCGAGCGTGAGCGCCTCGCCGAGCTCGTCGGATCGGCGCGCAACGGGCGCGGGTCGGCGCTGCTGATCCGCGGCGAACCGGGCATCGGCAAGACGGCGCTGCTCGACGACGTCACGCGCGAGGTCGCCGGAGCCCGCGTGGTGCGCGCCCACGGATTCGAGGCCGAGCAGGCGATGCCCTACGCGGCGCTGCAGCGGCTCGGCGCCCCGTTCACCGACCTCGTCGAGACCCTGCCGTCGCGTCAAGCCACGGCCCTGCGCATTGCCGCCGGGCTCGACGACGGCCCGCCGCCCGACCGCTACCTCGTCGGGCTCGGCATGCTCTCGCTGCTCGCGGCCGCGGCCGAGCGGCAGCCGCTCGTGTGCGTGATCGACGACGCACATCTCGTCGACGTCGAGTCGCTCGAGGTGCTCGCGTTCATGGGCCGCCGCCTCGAGGCCGAGTCGATCGCGCTGCTGCTCGCGACGCGGCCCGACGAACGAGTCGCGGTCACGGCGGCGGGCGTCGCCGTGCTCGAGCTCGGCGGACTCGATGGTCCGAACTCGGTGCAGCTGCTGAACCGCTCGTCGTCGGCGCCGGTCGACCCGTACCTCGCGACGCGGTTCGCCGAGGAGACCGGCGGCAACCCGCTCGCCCTCATCGACCTCGGCCGCGAGTTCACCGCGAAGCAGCTCACCGACTCGTCGCTCGCGCTCGGGCCCGTGCCGATCGGCCTGCGGCTCGAGTCCACGTACCTGCGCGCCGTCGAGGCGCTGCCGGCCGCGACCCGTCGCTGGCTCGGCATCGCGGCGGCCGAGTCGACGGGGCGCGTCGAGCTCATCGACGAGGCGGCTGAACGGCTCGGGTCACCGGCGGATGCCGCGGGGCCCGCCGAACTCGCCGGGCTCGCGACGGTGCGCGAGCGGGTGCGGTTCCGGCATCCGCTCGTGCGCGCGGCCGTCTACAACGCGATGCCGTCCGCCGAACGCCGTGAGGTGCACGCGGTGCTGCGCGAGGTCGCCGACGAGCACGGGCGGCCCGACCTCGCGGTGTGGCATGCGGCGGCCGCCGCGGCAGGGGTCGACGACGAGGTCGCCGACCGCATGGAACAGGCCGCCGATGCCGCGGGCGGACGCGGCGGCACGGCCTCGCGTGCGCGACTGCTCGCCGGCGCCGCCGACCTCACGACACCGGGTCCGGTGCGCGACGCCCGGCTCATGGCGGCCGCCGAGGCCGCGGCGGCGGCCGGCGCCGCGCAGCTCGCGCTCGAACTGCTCGCGCGTATCGACCCGGCGACGGCCGACCCGGTCACCGAGGGCCGCCTGCTCATGCTGCGCGCGATGCTCGCGCTGTTCGTGGCCGACGCCGACGGGGTGCTCGGCGGCACGGCGAACCTGCTGCGCGCCGCCGAGCTCTTCCACGGCCTCGCGCCCGAACTCGAGCAGCGCGCGCTCCTGCGGGCGTTCGAGGTCGAGCTCACCGCCGAGTGGGCGGTCGCGGGCGCGACGCTGCCCGAGCTCGGCGAGCGGCTCGCCGCCGGCGCCGAGGTCGCCGACGGGCAGCGGTCGATCGCGCTGCGCGGCCTCGCGGCGCACATCCTGCTGCCGTACGACGAGGCGGTGCCGCCCATGCGCGCCGCCGTCGAGATGCTCCGCGCCTCCGACGACGCGCAGCTGCTCGACCTCGGGTACTTCGGCGTCGCGCTGACGATGGGCCTCTGGGACGAGCAGGCCTGCATCGAACTGCTCGAACGCACCGCCGCCGCGGCCCGCGACGCGGGCAACCTGCGCGTGCTCGACACGACCCTGTGGCTGCTCGGCGAGGTCGAGCTCGTGCGGGGCGACCCCGCGGCATCCGGTCGCTATGTCGAGGAGGTGCGCGAGCTTCGCCGGGCCATCGGCTACGACGCCGAGCAGGTCGTGAACGCGGCGGTGCTCGCCTGGGCCGGGGCGCCCGTCGAGGTCATCGAGCAGGTCGCGCTCGGCACGCTTGCGAGCGGCTTCGTCGGGGCGCACACGATCGCGATGACCGGACTCAGCACGCGCGACCTCGCCGACGGACGCGCGGAGTCGGCGTACGCCCGGCTCGAACCCATGGTCGCGCGTGACTTCCTGCAGGTGACGTACCAGCAGCTGCCCGAGCTCGTCGAGGCGGGCGCGCGCAGCGGCCGGAGCGACGAGCCCGCGGTGCGCGACGCCGCAGCCCGGCTCGCGCGGTTCGCCGAGGTGAGCGGCACGCCGTGGATCCGGGGCGTCTCGGCACGCGCCGCCGCGCTGCTCGCGGGCGACGAGGAGGCCGAGGCCCTCTACCGCGAGGCCATCGGGCACCTCGGGGTGAACGGATCACGAGGTGAGCTCGGGCGTGCACATCTCGTGTACGGCGAGTGGCTGCGCCGCGTGAAGCGTCGCCGCGACGCACGCGAGGAGCTGCGGCTCGCGCTCGCGATCTTCGAGCGGGTCGAGGCGCCCGCGTTCGCCGCGCGGGCCCGCCGCGAGCTCGAGGCGACCGGCGAGCACGTCGCCGCCCATGCGCCGGGGGAGTCGACCGCCGACGCGCTCACCCCGCAGGAGGCGACGGTCGCGCGCCTCGCCTCGGCGGGCCGCACGAACGCCGAGATCGGCGCCGAGCTGTTCATCAGCGCCAACACGGTCGACTATCACCTGCGCAAGGTGTTCCGGAAGCTCGGCATCACCTCGCGGCGCCAGCTCGCCGAGCGCTACCCCGAGGGCTGAGCGCTCCCGACTACGCGCACCACGTGGTTCGGTGGCCTGCCGCCGCGCGCCAGCATCGAGGCATCCGCGATTCGCACCCGCGCGAGTCGCCCGCTGGATGGAGGCGCCATGCCCTACGTCACCGCCGATGACGGCGCGCAGATCTTCTACAAGGACTGGGGTTCGGGCGGCACGCCCGTGCTGCTGAGCCACGGCTGGCCGCTCAACGCCGATGCGTGGGAGGCCGCGGCCCGGTTCCTGGCCGAGCACGGGCACCGGGCGATCGCGCACGACCGTCGCGGCCACGGGCGCTCGAGCCAGACGTGGAACGGCAACGAGATGGACACCTACGCCGACGACCTCGCCTGCCTCATCGACGCGCTCGACCTCACCGACCTCACGCTCGTCGGCCACTCGACCGGCGGCGGCGAGATCGCGCACTACGTCGGCCGGCACGGATCGGCGCGCGTCGCCAAGCTCGTGCTCGTCTCGGCCGTGCCGCCGCTCATGCTCGCGACGGACGACAACCCCGGCGGCCTGCCGATCGCGGTGTTCGACGGGATCCGCGCGGGCGAGGCATCCGATCGCTCGCAGCTGTACCGCGACCTCGCCGACGGGCCGTTCTTCGGCAACAACCGCTCGGGCGATGTCTCGCAGGGCGTGCGCGACGCGTTCTGGCTGCAGAGCATGGCCTGCGGGCACCGGGCCGCGTACGAGTGCATCGCCGCGTTCTCGGCCACCGACTTCCGGCCAGACCTGGCGAAGATCGACGTGCCCACGCTCGTGATCCACGGCGACGACGACCAGATCGTGCCCTTCGAGGTCGGCGGCGCACGCTCGGCCGAGCTCATCGACGGCGCCACCCTGCTCGTCTACGAGGGCGGCGCCCACGGCCTGCCCGACACCGACCGCGACCGGCTGCACGCCGACCTGCTCGCGTTCATCGATTCGTGAGACGGATGCCGCGGCGGCTCGTCGCGGCATCCGTCGCCCTTCGCTCGACCACTCGACCACTCGACCACTCGAAAGGACCGCACCATGACCGAGACCACTGCCCCCGACACCATCGTGCTCGTGCACGGCCTCTGGATGACGCCCCGCAGCTGGAGGGGGTGGAAGGAGCGCTTCGAGGCGAAAGGCTTCACGGTGCTTACGCCCGGGTACCCCGGCTTGGAGATCGAGGTCGAGGCCCTGCGCGAGAACCCCGACGTGATCGCGAACCTCACGGTTCCCGAGACCGTCGACCACCTCGCCGCGCAGATCGAGGCGCTGCCGAAGCCGCCGATCATCATGGGGCACTCGTTCGGCGGCACGCTCACGCAACTGCTGCTCGCCCGCGGGCTGGGCGCCTCGGCAGTCGTCGTCGACTCGGCGCCGACCGAGGGGGTGCGGGTGAACCCGCTCTCGCAGGTGAAGTCGCTGTTCCCGGCGCTCAAGAACCCGGCGAACCGGTACAAGGCCGTCGGCTTCACGCCGGAGGAGTTCCACTACGCGTTCGCGAACACGCTCTCCCGTGAGGACTCCGAAGCGGTGTGGCAGGAGTTCGCCATTCCCGCTCCGGCGAACTGGGTCTGGTCGTACGGGCTCATCGCGAACTTCAAGCCCGGCAAGCAGGAGACCTGGGTCGACTACGCCGCCGACCGCGCCCCGCTGCTGTTCATCGGCGGCGAGAAGGACCACATCATGCCGCCGTCGGTGAACAAGTCGAACGCGAAGCACTACGCGAAGTCGCCCGCGATCACCGAGTACGTGGAGTTTCCCGGTCGTTCGCACTGGATCTGCGCCGAGCCCGGCTGGGAGGAGGTCGCCGACAAGGCGCTCGAGTGGGCGCTCGCCCACGCGGGGTCGGGTGCGGCGGCAACGTCGAGCGGGTCGGGCACCGGCGCCAGGTCGACCGTGGCGGCGGGTGCGGAGCCGGCGGTAGAGTCCGCGGAATGAGGGGCTTCGGGGAATGAGGGGCATCTCGGAATAACGGATCTGGCCGCGTGAAGGGCTCGTCGGGATGAAGGACCTAGTGGCATGAAGGGCTGGTCGGCATGAGGGAGTCGGCGGCATGAGGCTGACGCGTATCGGCGGCCCGACCGTGCTGGTCGAGCTCGACGGCTGGCGCCTGCTCGTCGACCCCACGTTCGACCCGGCCGGCGGGCACTACTCGTTCGGCTGGGGCACCGGCTCGACGAAGACGGCCGGCCCGGCGATCGGCCTCGACGAGCTCGGGCCGATCGACGTCGCCCTGGTCAGCCACGACCATCACGCCGACAACCTCGACGACGCGGGCCGCGCGATGCTGCCCTCGGTCGGCGCGGTCGTGACCACGGCGAGCGGGGCCGTCCGGCTTGCGGCGGGCGCACCCGGCGGCTCGGTGCCCGGGCGCGCAGTGCCGGCCGACCGGCTGCAAGGGCTCGAGGCGGGGGAGTCGGTCACGCTGCCCGGCCCACGCCCCGGGCTGCCGACGCTCGTGATCACGGCGACGCCGTGCCGGCACGGGCCGCCGCTGACGCACCCCATCGTGGGCGACGTCATCGGTTTCGCCGTGCGCCGGCAGGGCGAGGAACGGGTCGCGATCTGGATCACCGGAGACACAGTGCTCTTCGGCCCGTTGCGCCGGGTCGCCGAGGAGCTTTCGATCGACGTCATGCTCGCCAACGTCGGCGGCGTGCGCTTCGGCGTCACCGGGCCACTGCGCTACACGATGAGGGGTCGCGATGTCGTCGAGCTCGTCGGCATCGCGGCTCCCCGCGTCGCGACGTTCGCGCACTACGACGGCTGGTCGCACTTCGTCGACGGCGAGCAGGGGCTGCGCGACGCGCTCGACGCATCCGCGGCGTCGGTTCACGACCGCGCCGTGTGGCTGGTGGACGGGGTCGCCGTCGAGGTCTGAGCGGGCGCGGACGGTAGGGCGCCGCCCTGCGGCGCGATGGGCGCCACGACAGCATTCAGGCGCGATCAGGCCGCCCGATCGTCGCGCAGCTCGAATCGCGCCCGCCCGCCGAGCCGCGGCAGCTGGTCGGGGTCGATGTGCGGTGGCGGAATGAACCACACCTCGCTCGGGCCCGCGTCGATCCGCCACCCGTCGCGGTGGATCCTGTGGTGGCAGAAGCTGCACAGCATCACCCCGTTCGACAGGTCGGTCGGGCCGGTATCTCGATGCCACCAGTTGATGTGGTGCGCCTCGACATAGGCGATGTTCTGGCCGCAGGAGGCGCAGCCGCCGTCGCGCTCGCCGAGGGCGAGTCGCTGTGCTCTGGTGAAGAGCCGCGCGGTTCTTCCGAGGTCGAGGGGGAGGCTCTCACCGCCGAGCACGGTCGGGATGAGCTCGGCATCGGCGGCCATGCGGCGAGCCGTCGACGCTGAGACGGGCTGGTCGAGCCCGTCGATGCGGGCATGCCCGAGCTCGTTCACGAGCGTGTCGAGGTCGACCCCCACGACGACCGTCGTCTTCGCGAGCGGCGCGAGGGTCTGCGTGCACCCGAGAGTGTGGCGGGCGAGCGCGGCGAGTGCGTCGACCTGGATCTGAGGGATCGATCGCTGGTCGTCGACGACGGGTGCGGCGTCGCCGGCAGCCGGATCGCGTCGGCGCAGCGCGTCGCTGACGAGGGCCTCGATCGCGGCCTTGACCGGCGCAGCGCTCTCGGGGTCGAGCCGGGCGTGCAGGTGCACCATGCCGTGACGGTCTTCGCGCATCGTCAACGAGCGCTCGGTGCGGAGCTCGTCGTCGCGGGGTTCGACACCGTCGGGATCGAGCCGGGCCTCGGCCTCGCGAACTCCGCGGATGAGGGTCTCGAGCGGCACTCGCGCCGCCAGGTCGACGAGCGCCGCCTCGACGATGTCGACTCTCGATACATCCGCCCGCGCCCACGCACGATCGAGCATCGAAGTGATCGCGGATGCCGCCTCGAGTCCGATCGCCGCCGTCGCGAGGGCAACCGCCACATGCGGATGCCGCGACGGCGCGCGCTCGCCGCTGAAAGTCTGCCGCTCGGCGGTGGCCGTGCCGACGGCGATCAGCCGCTGCGCGTCGGTGCGCGACGCCCCCGTGGAGGCCGCGAGGAGTCGCGTCGGGTTGTGGAACCCCTGCGACTTCGCGAGCCCAGTTTCGCCGAACTCGGGCCCGGAGCGCCGCGCGATCTCTGCGGCGGCGCGCGTGAGCACGGCGTCGATCTCGCGCCGGGTCTTCGAGAGGGCATCGGTGACCCGGATGAGACCGGAGTCGCTCATCTGCTCGAGGTCGGCCTGAACCGCCCCGAAGCTCGCGCCCCATGCCGGCATCGCACCGACCCACGAGTCGCGGAGGGCCGCTACGTCGCGTTCGAGGGCCGCCAGCGTATGCAGCGCAGACTGCGCAGCGTGCGCTGACTCCACTGCGTGCGCTGACTCCACTGCGTGCGCTGACTCCACTGCGTGCGCAGACTTCACTGCACGCGTGGGCTGCGCGGGTCGCCGGGCCTCGTCCATGACTCCATCCTGCACCGAGCCACCGACATTCGAGCGTCGCAGAAATCCGAGATGATCAGCGATTTAACCTGTGGATGAATCGTGCGGCATCTCACCTGTGGAGGAGAAGTCGATCGTGAGGATCAGCTCACACGGCGACCGCCGCCCCGCACCACCGCAGCAGTTCGACCTCGTGGTCGCGCATCCAGTGCCCGCCGTCGGGCACGACCTGCAACTCCGCGTGCGGCAGCAGCGCAAGCCACGCCTGCCCGTGCGAGGCGGGCACGAGCACGTCGGCGCCGCCGTAGACGAGTCGGGTCGCCGCCCGCACGCGGCTCGGGTCGAACGCCCACTCGCGTGCGAAGAGTGCGAGGTCATCGTCGACCCAGCCGTCGATGCCGTGCACGCCCCACTCGGTCGCCTCCACAGCCTCCTCGTGCTGCACCTCCGGGCGCCCGAGCACCTCGCGGTCGCTCGGGGGCAGCCGCGCGAACCACTCCTCGAGCGCGTCGGCACCGTCGCCGAGCGAGCTCAGGTGCTCGCGCAGCGCTCCCTCGCCGCGTCGGGCGGCCGTGATCTCGGCGACCGTCTCGGCCACCATCCCCGTCGCACCGTCGAATCCGAACCCGGCCTGCCTGAACCCGCCAGACGCGAACCCGGTCGACCCTGGCCCGGTCGACCCTGGCCCGGCCGGTCCTCGCCCGGCCGCCCCCAGCCCAACCGGTCCGGATTCCGACACCCCGGGCTCAGACCACCTCGATCCGCCCGACCCGAACCCGGCCGGCCCCAGCCCCACATCGACGCAGAGCGCGGTCACACGCTCGGGCAGCAGCGCCGCCGTCGCAACCGCGTGCGGCCCGCCGCCCGAGGTGCCGAGCACCGCGAAGCGGTCGGCACCGCAGGCGTCGGCGATGAGACGGCTCCACTCCGCGGCATCCGCGACGGTGCGCCCCGGTGTCGACGGCGAGCCGCCGTAGCCGGGGCGGTCGTACGAGCACAGCCGCACGCCGGCGGTCGCGGGCCCGGCCCAGCCGCCGGGCACGGCGATCGAGCTGCTCGGCGTGCCGTGGTGGAAGACGACGAGCGGCCCATCGGGGTCGCCCCACTCGCGCACGCGGATCGACCCGGCGGCGGTGGGCAGGTCGAACTGCCGCGTCCACGGGGCGTTCACGCGAACTCCAGCACGTCGCGCGGCAATGAAGACAAGAACCGCGGGCCGGATGCCTCGAACACGACGGTGTCGACGAGGATCAGCGACGTCCATGACTCGAAGTTCGTGACGAGCCCGGCTTCGATCACGTCGTCGCGCTCGTCGTCCATCGCCCACGCGAACTCGCCGACCCAGTCGCCGGGCGCGACCGAGAGGCCGAGCTCGTACCCGCCGACGCCGCCCTCGGCACCGGGCGACACTCCGGCCGAAGCGAAGTACCGGCGCAGCGCCGTGAGCAGCCCGCGCCAGGATGCCCCGACCGCGCCGTGCTCGGCGACCACGTCGTACGCCCCGGCGGCGATCGCGACCTGCCGTCGGCTCTCGTCGGAGACGCCACCGAACATCAGCGGCCGGGTCGCGCGGGCGTGGTACCCGTCGACCGCTGACGCCATGTCGGGGTGCACGACCGGCCCCGAACCGAGTCGCGTGTGCCCGCTCAGCCGGTGCAGCGCCGAGACCGACGATCCCGCGGCGACGGTCTCGTGCAGCACGGCGGGCTCGCCGCCCGCTCGCACCATGGCGAGCGAGTACATGGCCCAAGCCTCGAGCTCGGTCGTGTCGGGGGTGGCCTCGGCGGCGATCGCACGGATGCCGGCGTCGCACGCCGCCTGGGCGAGCTCGATCTTCGCGAGCTCGGCCGGGCTCTTCAGGCGCCGGATGCCGCGGAACGGCAGGGTGACGTCGACCACGCGGCATCCGAGGCCCTCGAGCATGGCGTCGACGACGTCGGCGACCGCTGGGCTCGGGATGCAGCTCCACCGCTCGAGGCCGACGCGGCCGCCCGCCCACGGGCGGAGCTGCGCGGCGAGGAACGTCACATAGTCGTCGAGGGAGGCCTCGTGCGTCTCGCTCGAGGTCGGCAGGGTGCGGATGTCGTCGAGCACCGTCGAGGTGCGGGCGAGCTGTTCGTGATAGCCGGCGTCGATGATGAAGGGATGCCCCTCCTCGACATGCACGACGATGCACTGCGCCGGCGGCATCGAGGTCGAGGTGTGCTGGCGGTACCAGCGACTGCGATAGCCGGTGAGCCAGGCCATCGTGTCGGGCGCGGTGATGATCGCGAAGGCGACGTCGACGTCGGCCATGGCGCGGCGCATGCGGCGGAGCCGATCGTCGTACTCGGCACGGGTGAACGGGAGGTCGGTGGCGTCATTGGTCACCCGACCATCGTGACCGCGCGGCGGCGGTGGCGCCTGCGACATCCGTCGCAGATCGCGGCGCGAACTTCAACGGATGTCGAAACCGTCGCTCATCACGATCGGATTGACTCTCGGCAACCCCTGATGCCGCCCCCGCGGCCCGATGCTCCAATGGAGGCGCAATGACCGTCAGCAGCCCGCCGACAGCCCCACCGACGCAACGAACGTTCTTCGGACTGCCGCGCACCATGTATCCGGTCGCCGGCTTCGCCGCGTTCGACGCGCTGGCCTTCTACGGCATGCAGACGATCCTCGTCTACTACGTGTACTTCGCCGTCTCCGAGGGCGGCCTCGCACTCTCGACCGACGTGGCGATCGCGATCGTGTCGACGTACAGCGCCGCGACGTTCCTCGCGACGATCTTCATGGGCTGGCTGGCCGACAACGTGCTCGGCGCCGGCCGCGGCCTGCGCTGGGGTGCGGTGCTCGCGCTCGCCGGATACCTCGTGCTCGCCGCCGTGCCGGGCGAGGTCGGTCTCGCGACCGGGCTCATCGCCATCGCGTTCGGCGCGGCTTCGATGTGGGTCAGCGAGGGCGCCGTGCTCGGCGGCACGCTGAACGCGCACGAGTCGAAGCGCGAGTCGGGCTTCACCGTCTATTACCTCGGCAGTGCGGGCGGTGCCCTCGTCGGCATCACCCTCACCGGCGTGCTGCAGGCGGAGGTCGGATTCCGCCTCGGGTTCCTCGCCTCGGCGGTGGCGATCCTCATCGGCCTGCTCGTGTACCTGCCCTTCCGCCGCTCGACCGAGGCGACCGCGCCCGTCGTGCACGGCCACGGCGTGAAGGGCTGGGCGCTCGCCTGGCCGATCCTCGCCGTCGCCCTCGGGGTCGCGGCGATCATCGGCACGGTCGCGGCGGGGTCGAACCCGTCGACGATCGTCGGACTCGGCGCGCTCGTGCTCGCCGTGGGCATGTTCGTGCGGATCTTCACCCGGCGCGACCTCGATCGCGAGCACAAGCGGCGGGTGCTGCACTACCTGCCGTTCTTCGGCGCGACCGCGGTGTTCGCGATGCTCTACCAGCAGCTCTTCACGACGGTCGCGATCCACTCCGAGGCGAGCACCGACCGCGTCGTCTTCGGCATCGAGCTGCCGCCGTCGACCGTGCTCGGCATCGCGCCGCTCTGCACGATCATCGTCGCGCCGATCCTCGCGACGCTCTGGGGCGCGCTCGGCGATCGTCAACCGTCGCTCGCGGTCAAGTTCGCCGTCGCCTTCGGGGGCTGCGCGATCGCGATGGGATGGCTCGCCGCCGCCTCGGGCACGGGCGAGCTCACGCCGATCATCGTGCTCGTCGTCATCGTGTTCGTGTTCGGCGCCTCCGACGTGGTGGTGTCGCCGTCGGGCCTGTCGCTCGCGAGCGCGGTCGCGCCTGCCGGCTTCGAGACGCGCATGCTCTCGCTGCACTACCTGGGCGCCGCGATCGGCATCGCCGCGGCGGGCGTCGCCGGCGAGGGCTTCTCGCCCGGCGAGAACGAGACGGCCTACTTCGCCTCGTTCGCCGTGGTCGGCGCGGTCGTCGCCGTCGCCATGATCTTCGTGCGGTTCGCGTTCGGCAAGCGGCTGATCGCGACGGATGGCACGAGCCAGGGTGTGGAGGCGCTGTGATGACCACCACGACGAACCAGCCCCGTGTCATCCGTGCCGGCGCCGTCGCCGACGTGCTCACCGGCGAGGTGCTCGCCGACCATGCGATCGTGCTCGACGGTGAGCGCATCGCCGCCGTCGAGCCCTGGTCGACCTCGCGCCACGGCAGCGGCGACGACGTGCTCGACCTGCGCGACCACCTCGTCGCGCCCGGCCTCATCGACCTGCACACCCACCTCGTCGGCGAGCTCGAGCGGGGCAGCTACAGCCCGTACCTCACCGGCTCGCCCGCCCGCGACGCCCTGCTCGGCGTGCGCAACGCGCGCGCCACGCTGCGCGCCGGGTTCACGACGGTGCGCGACGTCGGCAGCTTCCGCGCCTTCGTCGACTGCGACCTGCGCGATGCGATCGACGCCGGCATCTGCGAGGGCCCGCGCATGGTGTGCGCCGGCGCCTACGTGACGTGCTCGTCGGGCGGCGGCGAGATCACCGACCTCGCGGTCGACATCGAGCTGCCGCGCTCGTTCCGGTTCGGCGTGGCCGACTCGGTCGACGAGGTGCGCTCGGCCGTGCGCCGCATCGCGCACCGAGGGGCCGACGTGATCAAGGTCATCGCGACCGGCGCCGTCTACGCCGCGGGCACCGTGCCCGGCGCTCCCGAGTACACCGAGGCCGAGCTCAAGGCGTGCGTCGACGAGGCGGCGCTCTACGGCCTCCACGTCGCCGCGCACGCGCACGGCGAGGAGGGCGCACTCCGGGCCATCCGTTCGGGTGTTCGTACCATCGAGCACGGCACCATGCTCGGCGAGGCCGCGATGTCGGCCATGCTCGAGCACGGCACCTACTACGTGCCGACCACCTACCTGCTGCAGTGGGACGACGCGCACGGCGACCTCGACGGGTACCCGGCGGGCGTGCGCGAGAAGACCGCGCTCGTGGGCGAGTCGGCGCGTGCCTCGGTGCGGCTTGCGATCGAGGCGGGCGTGCGCATCGCGTACGGCACCGACGCGATCGTGTTCCCGCACGGGCTCAACGCCGGGCAGCTGCCCGAGTTCGTCGAGCTCGGCATGACGCCGATGCAGGCGCTGCAGTCCGCGACATCCGTGGCGGCCGACTGCCTCGGGCGGTCGATGGATGTCGGTGCCCTCGCGCCCGGCCGCTACGCCGACCTCGTCGCCGTGCACGGTGCGCACCTCGACGACGTGCAGCGCTTCACCGAGGTCGCGGCCGTGGTGAAGGGTGGAGCGCTCGTCGTGTGACGGCGGCCGGCGATGCGCGCGGCATAGGATCGGAGGCATCCCGCCGGCCAGGTAGCGGAGGCCCGATGTTCGACACCGTGCAGGAGACCGTCGATCGGCTCGCGATGGCGCTGAACCGTTCGGTGGTGCTCGAAGACGCCGAGTTCGTGCTGCTCGCGAGCAGTGCGCACTACGACGACCTCGACCCGGCCCGGCTGCAGACCCTGACCGCCCGGCGCCCGAGCGACGCGCTCGCCGCCGAGCTGCGGGCCCGCCGCCTGCACGCGCAACTCGTGCCTCGTGTGCTCGAGGCCGACCCCGCGTTCGGCCTCGAGCACGCGCGCCTCGCGATCACCCTGCGGTCGCGGTACGGCGTGCTCGGGTTCCTCTGGATCACGCTCGTGCGCCCGCTCACGCCGAGCGAGGCATCCGTCATCACCGAGACCGTCGAGACTCTGCGTTCGCTGCTCGTCAACGTCTCGCAGTCGATCGAGGCGGTGAACGCCGAGGTCGAATCGGAGATGCTCGGGCTGCTCACGCCCGACGCGCCGAGCCGTCGCAACTCGGCGAGCGAGCTCGTCGACCTCGGCATGTACACGCGCTCGCGCCGGTTCGTGGCGCTCTGCCTCTCGCTCGGCGCCGAGTGGGCGCCGTGGGGCGGACCGCCGCCGCGCGAGGTGATCTCGCGTGTGCTGCTGCGCGCGATCACGACGCCGATGATCGACGCCTACAGCTTCGTGCCGAGCACGCCCGACACGTTCATCCTCATCGGATTCCGCAACGAGCCGACCCCCGAGGCGATCGACAGCATGGTCGCGGCGATCGTTCGAGAGGCGGATGCCGCGGACGTGCACGAACCGCTCGACGCGGTCGTCGGCATCGGTGCGCCGGTCGACGGCCTCGCCGACGCCTGGGAGTCGTACGAGCAGGCGCTCGTGGCGGTGCGGGTGGCGCGGTCGCGGGGGAGGCGGTCGGCGTCGTGGATGGCCGACCCGATCGCCGCCTCCGTCGCAACCCTGCTCGCGGAGGAGCCGCCGCCGCACCTGCTGCCCGAGCCGTTGCGCCGCCTCGCCGCGGCGCCGCCCGAGACCCTCGAGCTCTTCGAGGTGTACGTCGCCCACGGCGAACGCATCACCGAGGTGGCCGAGCAGCTCGGTGTGCACCGGGCGACCGTGCACTACCGCCTCAAGCGGGCGGCGGCGTCGATCGGCATCGACATCGATGCCGACGATGCGCGGTTCGTCATCGGGGCGTGGTTGCGGCAGCGCTGGTTGCGGGGGTGAGGGCGGGCGCACCTCCCTGGTGCCGACCCGACCCTACATCTGTTCACCGGGCCAGAGCAGCCTCCGCCTGCGTGCGCACCCACGAGTCGAACGCTTCCGAGTTCTCGCGTTGCCCCGGCATTGCGCCTTCGAGCGCGTATGCCAGACAGGCATCGAGCTCGTTGCTCGGGCCATCGTCCATCAGCAAGAGCGCTTCTGCGCGCTTGAACAGCGCTGGAACCGACGCCCGCTTGAAGAGGCCGTGATTTCCATCTTCGAGTCGCCTACGGATGCCCTCGCGCGTCAGCAACAAGTCCAGCAGATTCCACCCCACGTCCTCGAGCCGCGCGGTCATGTCTGCGACCATCGCCTCTATGCTCGACGCGTCGACAGCCTCCCACCAGAGGTCCGCTCCATCGGGGGCCCCCGTCGGATGGAGCCGATCGCGATAGAGCCCGTGGGACTCCGAGACAGATTTCACGGGCCTCGCGTCGAGTTGGTGTCGCATCCATCGCAACCACGGCTCGGGCACGGCCGCGATGTTGATTGTGCACCTGATGCGCTCGGAGGTGTTCCACGACGAGGACTGAACGTTCACGACGACCCAGTCACCTTGCGCGTTCGTCTTGCGCCAGGTCGGCGCCGAGCCTCGGTAACCGTGGCGCCGAGCTGCGGGCCCGAGCTGATCTCGGAGCTCAGCTTTCAGAGCTGTATGCAGAGTCACGATCAGATCTCCTCTCTGAGGACCACCATTGCAGCCTGGGGGATCAGTTCGAGGGACGGCGATCACGTGGCTCTTCCGCAACGCTAATGGCACCGGCTCGGGCCGGTCGTCGAATGGAGGATCGCCCGCGGCGGAATCGTTAGGCCAACCTCCTCGTGGTCGGACGGAACGCCCACCCACGGAGCATTCTCAGGGCATTGGTCCGGCGCTAGTGTGATCGCGTGGCACCCGACCCGAAGCTCAACGCTGCTGTCAGAGACATCGGCGCGTATGCGCGGAGTCTGCACGGCGGTCTGTGGTGGGCTACCTGGGTGAGCGTCGGCGTGGTCGGTGTCGCTGCGGCTGGCGCCGGATTCTCTGCGGGGGAGAGCGGTGTCGCTCTGGGCGTGCCCGGTATCCTCGCCCTGGTCGTCGCGCTGGTACTCATGTGGTTCGAGTCGCAGCAAGCAGCACGGATTCGTACGGCAGAGCAGGTCGCCCCTGCTGCGGTCGTGATGCCGTTCGTGGTGACGGCTTACCTGCCCCATCAACTCGATGCCGCAGGCAAGGCGGTCGGGCGCCGCGCACCGTACATTCGCTATCCCGGCCACGGTCTCCTCGTCGTCGACAGCACTGGCGTTCGCGTCTTCTCGGGTTGGGCGTTCGTTACTGACGTGGCCATTCCCAGCACGGCCATCGAGGACGTCGCGCTCGGCACGATCGAATATCCGTTCGGTTCGGCCCAGTCGGTCGACCTGTTGATTGAATGCGCAACTGGACCGGTCCGCGTGTCGTTCCAACCGATGAGAGTGCCGGCCCGATTCTTCGGCGTTGAGCGGCCGGAGATCATCGCGGGCTACGTTGAAGCACTGCGGACGGCGTCACGCAAGCACGATCCGGTCGGCTGAGGTCCCGACCGCTCCCTACATCATCGATTGCAGCAGCTGCGTGGCCTTCTGGTTGTCGCTCGTTGCGAGCACGACCCGGTTTCGGGATGCCACGTAGACGAGCGAGATGTTGATGCCCGCCTCCGCGAGGGCACGAGCCATGCCACCGAACACGCCTGGTGTGTCCAGGTCGGGATCGGGCAACGCCGGAC
This sequence comes from Agromyces sp. NPDC058126, assembly GCF_042884595.1. NCBI lineage: Bacteria > Bacillati > Actinomycetota > Actinomycetes > Micrococcales > Microbacteriaceae > Agromyces > Agromyces sp. NPDC058126. The sequence goes on from NZ_JBHVTS010000001.1 coordinate 366,465, forward strand.
TGACGATGACGTCGGTCTCGGCATCGATCGTGATGCCGGCGCCCTCGAGCGCGGCCCTGGCACCCGCGACGTCGTCGATGAGGATGTGGACGGCGCCCCGACCGCCCTCCATGATCGCGCAGAGGCCCTCGATGTTGACGCCCGCGTTGCCGAGCGCCTCGCCGAGTCGAGCCCCCTCGCCGGGCTGATCCTCGAGGGTGACCAAGAGATCCTTCGCCATGACGGCACCTCCTTCTCGGGCTGACTCAGGTCTACGCCGGTGGGCGGGGGGAGTCAACGACTTCGAAGAGGACCGCCCGCGTCGGAGCGAATTTCCCCCTCGGGCGCGGATTCGAGTCGCTCTACAGGCGCATATCGCCCGGATCGAAGTATGAGAACTTGCCGGTGATCCCATCTAGCGCGCCGAGGAGCAATCCCAGAGGGACTTCGTTGGCGAACGAGTCCATGAGATACGCTTGGGCCCCCTCTGTCACGGGGTCGAGTGCGGACGGGCTGTAGCGGACCAGCGATGAGAGATAGAACATGGCTGCATAGCGGACCAAGTCGAGGGGAACCGTGAGTGTGTCGGACTTCTTGACTGTTGGGGTGAGAACGAAGTCGGTCCTTCCCTTCGTTGGTGGTCGCAGGTAGTCCCCCATGAGATCGCTCAGTTGCGGGATCGCCTCATACATCGCCGGCTTCAGCGTCCCATCCGGTTGACGAGTCGATACAGTCTTTCGTGATTGGAAGAGCCGGACTGACCCTCCGAACATTCGCGAACTAACGGCGAAAACACCTCGCCAGTTCACGAATTCGGGCTGCGGCACTTCTTCGTAGCCTGAGATGAACCGACGGTACATGCGCTCTCGAACGTCGGAAGTAAGTGAAGAGTTCGAAAGAACGACCGACCAAGCCCGCTCATCATCCATAGCGATCGCGTAGTAGCCGGGCTGCGCCGAAGGGCGGCTTGGGCCGACATCCTGCATCTCGAGACTGATCTCGGGAATGAGCGATAACAGGTTGAACGCATTGATCTTGGTGCCCGGAGGGATGTCACGCCCCGTTCGCTTGCGGAACAGTAGCGGGAACACGCCCTTTGTTACCTCTAGGTAGTCGCTCTTGATCGACGCTGTGCCCGAGCGGAGCTTCCGCAGGCCATGCATAATCGAGCCCTTTTGGATTTCAGGGCCGTTGGTCTGGAGCAGTTCTGCCTTCGCGAGCTGGAGCTGGGCATAGTAGTAGGGCAACGCCGCCGCCGATCCAGAAGTGCTTGTCGCCGCGTGCCAGTACGTCTGCGCCTGCCGCATGAATGCGCGAAAGTCCCGGTAGAGAGCACGACGCTCAGCCAAGGTCCCGGTGAATAGCGACATACCGATGGATGGCACGTCACACATCTGCCGCAGCCTGAACCAGATGAAGCTCTCCGTCGGTTCCTCAGCGAAATGTCGATTTACGAACGTCTGGCTCTGGGGCCGCGTGGCGATAAATGCACCAATGGGCCGAAACTTTGAATGCATCACCAAATGATTCCAGTGTCAAAGGCTGCGACCAAGGCGTTTCGCTCGTCAGTTCTTGGTGCCTGCATCCCAGAATCGTTGGATGTCCGAAACGCTTGGGAGGCTAGCTCGACCGCGCCCTGCTCGGGTGCGCCTGCCAGCCGCACTCGCAGGGTTGCGCCGGCCCGTTGCTGTCGGTGTCTTGCTAAACGCCGGAGGAGAATGTCACCCGAACTGGGGTGGTTGTTGCGCGGGGGCGAACGCGCGGGGGCTGCAAGTGTGGAGGCGAGCATATTGCTATTACGCGGGCCCAAGATGTGAGCGACACCGTCGATGCCAAGGTCGCTGTCGGCGGGAGAGGCCGACAGCATGAGTGTGATTGGGTCCATATGACAGCAACCCCCGAACGGGGCGCCGGTGAAATCAGTGCCATCCAGGCTGCCGGATCATTGCTTCCCAGATTGAATGGTTTTGAACGCGCCTTCGCTCGAGGAGAGTACGCGCTCTGGCTCGGTGCAGGTATTTCGCGCGGTCGTATGCCGGACGTACGCGAACTTCTAGTAAAGGTGCTCGAGTTTCTGCGTAGCAGGGTGGATCTCGAGAACCCCGATTGTGAATTCCGGAAAGTCATCGATCATGCGTTGGCGCTCGCGGATGTGCACGATTCCGACGGCATCGTTGTCGACCTCGAGCGCCGCGTCGACGATTGGGAAGGGGTGGACACTCTTCTACGGCGGCTCGGGCGACAGTACTCGACGCTGCTGGATTACCGGATCCCCGGTGAACCCGAGGACTTCCTCGTTTGGACTGCGGTTGATGTATCCGCTACATACTCCGACCCGGCAGTTGGCCCAGATCTCGAGCATTTCGCCGTGGCGGCCCTCGTGATCGAGGGGACAATCGCTGGCCTCATATCCGCGAACTGGGACGGTCTCATTGAGCGCGCGCATTCGGAGCTGCTCGGCGGTTCGACCGGTGGCCTAAGCGTGCTTGTGGACTCGGACGATTTTCGGGCACATAACGGCCAGCCGGCCATCTTGAAGTTCCACGGTTGCGCGATTTGTGCGTTCACCGATGAGCAACGCTACCGCTCGTACCTCGTTGGCCGGCGGTCGCAGATCACCGCCTGGCCGCATGACCATGAGCATGTGATCGTTCGCAAGCACATGGTGCAAATGGCGTCCACCAAGCGGACCCTGATGATCGGGTTGTCTGGACAAGACACCAACATTCAAGATCTCTTCGCGGAATCAAGCGCGGATCTGGCGTGGCCGTGGCCTGGTGATGCTCCCGCCGTGCTATTCGCGGAAGACGCGATTGGCGTGGATCAACAGAACATCCTTCGGGTCGTCTATGCCGCCGACTACTCGGCGAACGGGCCAGAAATCGAGACGGGATCACTCGTCCGCGCCTATGCGAAACCTCTCCTAGGGGCTTTGTTGGCAACGACACTGGCCGAGAAACTGGGCCAGCTTGCGGTTGTCGCGGCACCGCAGGTGGAAGGCGCGGTCGATTCAGCAGTCATGGGCCTGAAGCTGTACTTTTCCCGACGAATGGGAACGGTCGGCGAGGCCCGGGCCGTGCTCACTGATCTCGGTCGTGCAAGGATGCTCTTCAGCTCGGGAGTCCTGCCCACGCCTTTCGGGCGTTATCTCCCCCTCACGGACAAACCAATCGGGCAACTGGAGAAAGACCCCCTTTTGATGTCCACTGGGCTACCGGCAGCGTCTCTGGCGCTCGCTGCGGTAGCAGCGGAAGCCGTCGATGGGAATTGGTCAATCGAGACGAACCCCCACGATGATCAGTCAAAGGAGCCTATGCTCAAGATCTTGTCCGGAGGCCGCTCGGCGAAGGTGTGGTTTGTCGCGAACGAGACATCAGCTGTCCGACTTGAGATGTCCGGATTCATCGATGCCGAAGACGGTGAGTGTGTTGTGATTTCAAGCGATGAACAACTGATCGGAGCGCAGCGGTCGCCCTCGTCCAGCATCGGGCGCACCGGCAGGTTCGGCGTACGACGTGTTCACATGCCAGATCTGTTGCTGGATGCGGACGACTTTGCGGAGATAAGACAAGCGGTGCGGGGGGCGGTGGGATTGTGATTTACCCGGAGCCTGTTCAATCCGCCGTCGAACTACTCCAAACAGGAGGCTACGAGTTAGTTTCCTCAGGCCTGCAAGTTGGGACAATCTCGTTCGAGTTTCCGTGTGTGCTGATGGGTACCGGAACCTCCTCGGAACTTGTGGTCGTCGAAGACCGCATCGATCAGCCGGACGAAGTCGTACTGCGCAGGCAGGTCGATGGTCTCAGTCGTGCGCTTGACGTAGTGGGTTCCACACGTCCGCTCACGCTCGTTCTTCTAGGGCCGAGGCCGACCGATCGCACAATGCGATTCCTAACCCGGACGTGTCGAGTTCTTTGCGTCTCCCCACAATCTGGCAAGGGAATGACGAGTGTTCTTCATGATTCGCTATCCGCCCTCCTGCCTCTCGCGTTGCCGTTCCCGGAGTCGACGGCCCAAAACCCCATCAAGCAGGTCGAGCTCGAGTTCATTAGAACGGGCGAGCCCGACCCGTGGATCACGGAGGTGCTCGCAGCAGCGGAGTTCGGGATGGATGAGGTCACAGCCACGCTCAAGGCGTGGGTTGAGGATGGGATTCACCAGGAGGTGCGCGATTGAATCGACGACGGCTGCAGTCCATCACAGTCTCTAACTTTCGAAGCATCGCGGGGGAGGTTCGAATCCCGCTTGATGCCCCTGTTGTGCTCCTGCACGGTATGAATGGCGTGGGAAAGACCAGCGTGCTGACAGCCATTGAGTTCGCTCTCACAGGCTCGGTTGAATCGATGAAGAGGGTCGATGCGGAGTACGAGTCTCATCTTGTGCGGCATGGCGCGGCCGATGCTTCAGTGTCCATCTCCCTCGAGGATTCCGACGGGGTGTTGATCGAGTCGACTAGAAAGTTTGAATCAGATCAGTGGCGTGGGTTTGCCCCACTCAACGAGCCGAGCGCTTCGCATTTCAGCGAGCGGTGTTACTTGGCCCAATCGACGCTCGGCCGCTTGCTAGAGATCTATGAGAACTCAACGAGCGACAAAGACTCGGCCCTCGCGCGCTTCGTAAAGGATGTCCTCCATTTGGACGCTTTGGATTCCTTGATCGCGGGTCTCCACTCGTCTGGGGACATTCGTCGGCTGCGAACACTAGTCCCCGAATTCGCTGAACTGGAGCGCGATGTTCGGATGAGCAAGCGGTCCCTGAAGGAGGAAGAGGGCTCCCTCTCGGAGCTCGCTTCTGCAAAGGCGCGAGCTGTGGCCGAAGTCGTCGATCTGGCTTCTTCGATTTCGACTCAGGCGACGCCTACTGTCGATGAGGAGTCAGAGATCGGGCGGCTGCTGGCTCTCCGCAGGGAGCTGGCTGGTGTTCGATCGAGGTTGGCTGCAGCTGCAGGCACCAAAGACGGCATGCGTCTTGCTGAGGCTGAATCCGCAGTCGCAGCAATGTCGGTTGATGTGGAGAGGTGGTGGAGCGGCCCAGGTCGCGCGGTTGAGGGCGCGCTTGAAATCGCGAGAACTCGCTTTTCGTCGATACCGTTCGCGAGAGTGGTGGGGCCGAGTGAGGCGGTCCGTTCTGCGCTCGCTTCGCTTCAATCCGAGGCCGACAGATTGCAGAGTCGGATCAGTGCGGATGATGTCGCCATCAAGCGTGAAGCAGACCTTCGAAGCGTGCTCGAGCACTTGGGTGCTCGGCGCGAGCGAATCAGCCACCAGCAGACCGCTATTACCAAGAATGCGAGCGAGGTAGCACGCTTGCTCGCGGAGCTCGTACCTCACATCGCTGAAGACGACTGCCCTGTGTGCGGCCGCGACTTCAGCGAAATCTCACCTGAACCGCTTGAGGCAGTCGTCCTCAGACGCGCATCAGAGCTCGCCGCTGAGGCGCAAACAATGTCTGAACTCGCAGCAGCGGACCGAGAACTTTCAATTCAGCACGCGGAGACCAATCGAGAGCTCGCGGCGGCCGCGGCCGTGCGCCTATCGGCAGCAGAGCGCTCGATATCGATTTCCGATTTGGCAAGCATCTCGTCATCGATTTCAGAGCTGCACAGGCTTCAGGACGAGGCCGACCTGGGGACTGACAAGATCGCCACCTTCGCTAAGTTGCAGGACGTCCTTGCTGCCATTAGATCAGACGATCAAATGGCCCATGACGCCAGGCGATTCGTTGAAGCAGTAAAGCAGGAGTTCAATCTCGAGGGCTTGGTGGACAGCGATTCCACAGCCCAGGCGCTGCTGGATGTCGACCGCGCGATCGAAGGAAGCCAACGCGTCTTGGAGAATCAGGTGGCTACTCGGCGCCTACTTCGAGAGAAGCAGTCGGCGGCTGCAGCGCTTAGCGGGCGGGTCGAGGAACAGCGGGACGCTTTCGCGGCTGCGAAGAAGATCCTTGACTCGAACGCTGCGAGCCTCGGAGAAGTGGAGCGACGCAATGAGGTTGCGCGTGGTTTGCTGAAGACAGCCGGGCAAACGCAGGCCAGGATTGTTGAATCGGTTTTCAATGACTCGCTCAATTCGCTCTGGCGGGACCTCTTCGTGAGACTCGCCCCGAATGAAGATTTCGTGCCGGCTTTTGAAGTTTCGGCTGGCGCGCGCACACCGAATCTCGTGACTCGTCACCGGGACGGCGCAGTCGGTGGGCGGCCAGGGGCGATGCTTAGCGCGGGCAACCTAAACACGGCCGCATTGACTTTGTTCCTTGCGCTTCATCTTCACGCTTCCGATGACATGCGTGTGTTGGTGCTCGATGACCCGGTTCAGTCGATGGACGACGTGCACATCTCCCAGCTCGCAGCTCTTTTGAGAGTGCTGTCGAAACAGCTTGGCCGTCAGATTGTGATTGCCGTGCATGAACGCGCTCTGTTCGAATACCTGCAGCTCGAGCTGAGCCCTGCATTCGAGGGTGACGGGCTGATTGCAGTTGAGCTGAAAAAGCAGGCGGACGGGACGACGCACGCCGAGCCAACTTATCGAACCTGGAAGGCCGACCAGGTTGGAGCGCTTGCGTAGATCTGACCTCGAGCGTTCCTGGGAATACCCGCGCCCCCATCGCGTTGAACTTGAGCGAACCACACTCAACTTCAACTTGGAGGCCAGGTGCCCAACGACTTCAACGAGGCCGGCGCAAGCTCGTTCGACGAGTTCCTTGCCCGATACCTCGCGGGTGAGCAGGCGCGACAGGCGCGGTCGATCGACCTCAGCCGGTTCCTTACCGCGCGCACCCAGAGCATTCTTCAGCAGGCCGGGCGCTTTGCGCTCGAGCGCGGGCAGACCGAGCTCGACGCCCTGCACATCCTGCGCGTGATCGTCGAAGACGAGAGCGTGCAGCAGGCGATCCGCCGTGTCGGGGCGAGCCCCGAGCGCATCATCACGGCGACCGAAGCGCGTCTGCCCGCGGCATCCGAGATCGCCGACATCAATGCGGCGACGATCACGCCGTCGGCCAGCCGCGCGCTGTTCCACAGCTACCAAGTGGCGCGGTCGAGCGGGTCGACGTACATCGATCCTGAGCACCTGTTCTTCGCGCTGGTGCTCGGGCAGGATGCGCCTGCGGGGCAGGTGCTGGCTCGGGCCGGGGTTACTGCTGAGGCGTTGACGCAGGGGATGCGGGAGGACTTCGAGGCGCAGACCGATGGCGAGGGTGGTTTCGATACGCGGCCTCCTTCGTCGGGCGCTACTCAACCGACCGACTCTGAAACCCCGATGCTCGACAAGTTCGGCATGGACCTCACCGAGCGGGCCGCGAACGGGGAGCTCGACCCGGTGATCGGCCGTGCCGACGAGATCGAGCAGACCATCGAGATCCTGTCGCGCCGCACGAAGAACAACCCCGTGCTCGTCGGCGAGGCGGGCGTCGGCAAGACGGCGATCGTCGAGGGCCTCGCCCGCGCGATCGTCGAGGAGAACGTGCCCGAGGCCCTGCTTGGCAAGCGCGTCATCGCGCTCGACCTGCCGGGCATGCTCGCCGGCACCCGCTACCGCGGCGACTTCGAAGAGCGCCTCACGAAGACGATGGAGGAGATCGCCGCCAACAAGGGCGAGCTCATCGTCTTCATCGACGAGGTGCACACCGTTGTCGGCGCCGGTGGCGCGGGCGAGGGCGGCATGGACGCCGGCAACATCCTGAAGCCGCGCCTCGCGCGGGGCGAGCTGCACCTCGTGGGCGCGACCACGCTCAACGAGTACCGCAAGATCGAGAAGGACCCGGCGCTCGAGCGCCGCTTCCAGCCGGTGCGGGTCGGCGAGCCGTCGATCGAAGACGCCGTGCTCATCCTCCAGGGGCTCAAGCCCGCGTACGAGGCGCACCACGGCGTCGAGTACACGGATGCTGCGATCCGCGCGGCCGTCGAGCTCAGCGACCGCTACCTCAGCGACCGCGTGCTGCCCGACAAGGCGATCGACCTCATCGACCAGGCCGGCGCGCGCCTGCGGCTGCGCCTCGGTGTGAAGGTGGATGTCTCCGCGATGCAGTCGCGACTCGGCGAGCTCGAGGCGGAGAAGAACGCCGCCGTGCGCACCGAGCACTACGAGGAGGCGTCGCGCCTGCGCGACGAGATCTCGAAGGTGCAGGCGAAGCTCGACGAGGTCACCGAGCGGGGTCGCGCCGCGGCATCCGATGCCACCGTCATCGACGAGGCCGAGATCGCCGCGGTGATCTCGCGGGCCACCGGCATCCCGGTGAACCGCCTCACCGAGACCGAGCGCGAACGCCTCGCCGACCTCGAGGGCGAGCTGCACCAGCGCGTCATCGGGCAGGACGACGCGGTCACCGCCGTCGCCAAGGCCGTGCGCCGCAACCGCACCGGCATGGGCGACTCGCGTCGGCCGGTCGGCTCCTTCCTGTTCCTCGGGCCGACGGGTGTCGGCAAGACCGAGCTCGCGAAGGCCCTCGCCGACCGCCTGTTCGACGACGAGACCGCCGTGATCCGCTTCGACATGAGCGAGTTCGGGGAGCGCCACACCGTCTCGCGACTCGTCGGCGCCCCTCCCGGATACGTCGGCTACGACGAGGCTGGCCAGCTCACCGAACGCGTGCGGCGCAACCCGTACTCGATCGTGCTGTTCGACGAGATCGAGAAGGCGCACCCCGACGTGTTCAACCTGCTGCTGCAGGTGCTCGACGACGGACGCCTCACCGACGGCCAGGGTCGCACGGTCGACTTCCGCAACACGGTCGTCGTGATGACCTCGAACCTCGGCAGCGAGTTCCTCGCGTCGCGGTCGGGTGCGCTCGGCTTCGTCGCCGGCGCGGATGCCTCGGGCTTCAGCTCGGCCGACGACGTGCGCCAGCGCGTCATGGGCAAGGTGCGCGAGGCCATGCGCCCCGAGTTCCTGAACCGCATCGACGAGATCGTGCTGTTCCAGAAGCTCGACCAGCCGCAGCTCGCGTCGATCGTTCGCCTGATGCTGGGTGCGACCGCGCGTCGCCTCGCGTCGCGCGAGGTCGGCTTCGAGGTCACGGATGCCGCGGTCGCGCTGCTCGCCGAACGGGGCTACGAGCCCGAGTACGGTGCGCGGCCCCTGCGCCGGGTCATCCAGCGCGAGGTCGACGACCGCATCAGCGACCTGTTCGTCTCCGGCGCCCTCGGCGACGGGGGAGCGGTGCACGTCGACGCCCGCGATGGAGAGTTCGTCGTGGCGGCGGCGGGTGTAGTGCCGCTGGCGGCGTAACCGTACCGGCCGGTCGAGTAGCGACGAAGGAGCGTATCGAGACCTCGTGAGGGGTCTCGATACGCTTCGCTACTCGACCGGCTCTGCCGTGCTGGTCTCGATACGCTTCGCTACTCGACCGGCCTAGTGCGGCGACTGCAGCTGGTCGGGCGGCAGCAGCGCCGTGCCCGGGCTGCAGCCGAGTTCGCCCGGCTCGAGCAGGATCGCCGGGGCGTGCACGACCTCGACGCCCGCGGCGGTGCGCTTCACGAGGAGGCAGTCGTGGCCCTGGCCCATCGCGAAGCCGATCTCGCCGTCGACGACGACCGCGGCCGGTTCGAACGGCACGTCGTACTCGCCCGTGGGCGGTGGCATCCGTTCGATCACCTCGGCGACGATGGCCTCGGCCGTCGCATCGGGTGGTGCCGCGGTGAGCACCTCGACCGCGACGGCCTCGGTGCCGTCAGGCACCACATACACGGGGTCGGTGTCGACGGGCGGTTCGATCTGCTGCGCGTCGGCCGGGCAGTCGAGGTCGTGGGCGACGGCGGTGTCGCTCGCCGTGGGGTCGGGCACCACGCCGTACATGTCGAACTCCGACCAGAAGCACGCGATGTGATCGTCGGTGCCGTACCCCTCGCTCGGCACCACCACGCGGAACTGCAACCGGCCGATCGGCTCGTCCTCGCCGGCATCGGCGTAGGCCTCGTACCCGATGAGGACCGGCCAGCTGTACTGGCCGAGCGCCTCGTCGGCCGTTCGGGCGTAGTGCTCGATCGTGGTGGACGTGCCCTCGCCGTACAGGCCGCGGGCCACGTCGGCGACCTCGCCGCGGGCGAACGCGTGCGCATCGGCGTCGATCGCCGCGGGAATCAGCGCGCACCCCGACAGCACCGTGACCGCAGCGGCCACGGCGAGCACGAACCCCGCCCCCCGGCGACGTTCGGGCGGTAGGGCCCCGAGACGACGCATCCTTCGAGTATCGACTCGTGGCCACCAGGCGGCAAGGGTGCTGGCCCTGAGTCGTTCGCAGAGGGCTCAGCCCGATCCTGCCCCGGCCCAGCCGCCGCTCAACTCCGCGAGGCGGGTCGCCCCCGGCCCCGAGTGGGCCTTCACGCGATCGAGGATGTCGTCGAGCTGAGCCGAGCGCGGGGCATCCCGCGAGATGCGCGCCGGATTGATCGCGACCGTCGACGCCCACGAGGAGATGTCGCGCTCCGAACCGAACGACCCCGCGTTGCGGGTGCCCACGGCCGTCATCCGCGCCCACGACGCTATCGAGTCGGGGTAGGGCGACGGCGGGCAGAGCCGGTTCTTCTCGTCGTCATCGGAACGCGTGGCCTCGACGTAGCCGGCGATCGCCGCCCCGAAGCAGGGGAAGCCCGCCCGGATCGGCTGGAGCGTCATCGCGCCGGGCGACCAGACCGGCACGAGAGGGCGGTAGATGAGGCCTTCGCCGGCGCAGTGCACGATGAGCGCATCGGCCGGGATGGTGATCGAGCCGTCGTCGAAGTGGATGCTTCCGCGTTCCACGCGGCGGATGTGCCCGAGGCGCACGACGTGCTCGATCGTGCGCAGCAGCTCGAGCTCCCACAGCGCGAGCGTGGGAGCCTTCGCCATCGTGGGCGTCACCGAACGGTCGACCCGCAGCATGATGCCCGCGTCCTCCATCCGCAGGAACAGGTCCTCGAGCGAGCTCGCCGCCTCGGCGGCCTCCATCATGTCGGCGACGAAGCCGAGGAACACCTCGGGCACGGGCTGCACGACGGCACGGTTCAGCATCCACGGGTCGCGGGGGCGCACCCACGTGATCGCGTCGGGGGCGACGCCGCGCGCCAGCAGCCAGATGCACGCGTCGGTCGCGGTCTTGCCCGAGCCCACGATCACGTACCGGCTCGGCGGCTCGTCGACGTGCGCGAGCTCGTTGACCGGCACCACCCGGGCGCCGTCGACGACCTCGAACGGCGGCGGCAACTCGGCCGGCACGCGAGGGGCGAGGTAGTGCGCGTCGACGACGCGGCAGCGCTCGGGCACCGTGAACCGCTCGCCCGACACCCGCGAGACGAAGGTGTGATCGCCGAGGTGCTCGCAGCCGGCGAAGAACTCGACCCGCCCCGACTCGAGCAGGCGCTCGGCGAGGATCCGCTCGTAGTACGCGCAGATCTCGGCCTTCGTCGCCCGCTCCTGGAGCCCCGCCTCCGGCCCGCGATGCTGCACCCGGCCGCCGCCGAGCAGGGTCGACGCGACGCCGTACAGCGCCGAGGCCTGATGCAGCCGCACGAACGGATACGCCTCGAGCCAGTGCCCGCCGACGCCGTGGCGCCGGTCGACGAGCGCCACCCGCACGTCGGGTGCGTGGTCGACGAGGGCGTCGACGAAGGCCATCCCCATGGCGCCGGCGCCGACCACGAGGTAGTCGGCCTCGACCTGGGTGGTCACGAGAGCTCCCCGGCTACCCGACCTTGTCGGCGTGCCGGTGCACGACCCGCCAGCCGTCGCCGTCGCGTCGATAGACCTGCGTGGCCCGCAGCGTGAAGCTGCGCGGCTCGCCGTCGATCGACGCCGCGACGCGTTCGTAGCCGACGGTGTAGGCCATCTTGCCGAGCACCTCGAACGAGATCAGGTCGAACTCGTAGTCGGCGCAGTTCGAGAAGCTCGTCGAGAGCTCGTCGAACGCCTCGATGAGCTCGGCGTGGTTCGAGACGTTGCGCCAGGCACCGAGCACCGTCACCGGTTCCTCCTCGGCCCAGATCGCCCGGCGGGGACCGGCGTCCCCGTCGAACATCGCGCGCTCCGCCCGCACGAAGTCGCGCTGCAACCAAATCAAGAAATCCTCGCGATCGGTCATGCTCTCAGGATCCTCCCGTCGGCGGCCGCGCACAATGACCCGGGCTGGATGACCCGCCCGCGACACGTGGCGTGGTGCGGCCGTCGCGCCGTGGCACGCCCGGCGCGCGCACGCACTGCTATCGTCGGCGCGTGACGCTCAGCGATGTAGACGTGGCGATCGCCGCCGCTCAGGCCGGGGCCGAGGTCGTGGCGCGCGGCTACGGTGCCGCGCACGCGCGGATCGCGAAGTCGGCCACCGATTTCGCCACGCAGGTCGACCTCGATGCCGAGCAGGCGATCCTCCGGGTGCTCGACGAGCATCGGCCGGCCGACGCACGCATCGGCGAGGAGTCGGGCGCCTCGGGCGGCGAGCTCACCGCGCGCCGCTGGTTCGTCGACCCGCTCTGCGGCACCCTGAACTACGCCGCCACGACGCCGCTCGCCGCCGTGAACGTCGCGCTGCGCGAGGGCGACACCGACCTCGCCTCGGCCGTCGCCGACCCGATCGCCGCCGAGCTGTTCTGGACCGATGGCCGCCGTGCGTTCCGCCGTGCGGGTGGTGCCGACGAGCCCCTCGCGCCGACCGCCCGCTCGCGCCTCGTCGAGATCAACTGCGACGGCCCGCTCGATCGACCGTTCGTCGGCGGTCAGCTCGTCGCCGACCGACGGCTGCGGGCGGATTACGGCCCACGGGTCATCTCATCGACGATGGGCGTGGCCTGGGTCGCGGCCGGTCGGCGGGCGGCCTACCTCTCCGACGGACGACTGCACGACAACCTGCACTTCGCCGCCGGGATCGCGCTCGCCGAGGCATCCGGCTGCGTGGTGACCGATCTCGACGGCGAGCCGTTGCGCGGTGGCCGCGGCCTGCTCGTCTCGGCCGATGCACCGACGCACGAGCGCATGCTCGAGCTTGTCGCGCCGCACCTTGCGGACGTTCGGGCCGCCGGCGCAGCGTAACCCGCGACCCGCACGACCCCCCCCGTTCTCGGGCTAGCGGAGCCGACCCCGACGGGTCGAGTGTTGGGGCAGTTCCGCGCCGAGCCCGACGGTTGCGGATCGACGGCGATGGAGCCGCCCGAGGAGGGCCCCCATGTCAACTGCGTCTCACCCGCGCACGGCCGAGGCGCGAGTCGCGCAGTCGAACCCGCGCACGCTCGCCCTCGTGCTGCTCGCCGTCGTGGCGATGATCGTGGCGCTCGCGACCCCCTCGGTCGCCGTCGCGGCCCCGACCGAGACGCAGCTGCAGGTCGCCTGCGCGCAGAAGTCGAACGGCCTGATGCGGGCGGCGACGAGCGCCGGCGACTGCCGGCAGAAGCAGGAGACGCCGGTCGCGATCTGGCCGGGGCCGACCTCGTTGTGCATCCAGCCCGACGGATCGGTGCGTCGCCTCTCGTCGGCGAAGCAATGCACAAGGCTCAAGCCGGCCGGCACCGTGCTCGTCGTGCCGACGACGAGCGGCCAGCCCGTGTACTTCTGCGCGCCGAGCTCGGGCGTGCTGCGCCGGGTGGGCGCCGCGACCGCGTGCCGCAGCGGCGAGCAGCGGTACGTGATCGGCAACCACGACCCGAGCGATCTCACCCTCTCGAACGACGACGTGCTCGAGAACGAGCCCGCGGGCACGGTCGTCGGCACCCTCGGCCTCGTCGACGGCGATCCGGCCGCGACGCCGGCCTTCGCACTCGTGAGCGGCACCGGGAGCGACGACAACGCGTCGTTCACCATCACCGGCTCGAGCCTGAAGACCGCGGCGAGCTTCGACTACGAGACGAAGGCGAACTACACGATCCGCGTGCGCGGTACCGACGGCTACGGCGGCAGCCGCGAGGAGGCGTTCACGATCAGCGTGGCCGACGTCGTTGAGGACGCGCCGCCCACCGCGGTCACCGACACCGCGACCGTCGAGGAGGACGGCGAGCCCACGACGATCGACGTGCTCGCCAATGACAGCAACTCCGACGGAGGGCCGATCTCGATCGACCAGGTCGGCGACGCCGCACACGGCACGATCGAGATCGCGGGCGATGAGGCATCCGTCACCTACGAACCCGACCCCGCATACTGCAACGACCCGCCCGGCACCACGACCGACGAGTTCACCTACACGCTCGCGCCCGGCGGCTCGACGGCGTCGGTGTTCGTGACGGTCACCTGCGTCGACGACCTGCCGGTCGCCGACGACGACGAGGCCACGGTCAGCGAAGATGCCTCCGCCACGGCGATCGACGTGCTCGCGAACGACGCCGACAGCGACGGCGGCCCGCGGTCGATCACGAGCATCGTGCAGCCCGCGAACGGCACGGTCGCCATCACCGGCGGCGGCACCGGACTCACGTACGAGCCCGACGCCGACTACTGCAACTCCCCGGGCGGCGACCCCGACGTGTTCAGCTACACGCTCACCCCCGGCGACGCGAACGCGCAGGTGTCGGTCACGGTGACGTGCATCGCCGACGCACCCGTCGCCGACGACGAGACGTTCGAGGGCTCGAGCGCGGCGGTCGGCAACACCCTCCTCGTCATCGACGACCCGAGCGACGGGGCGATCGACCCCGCCCGCCCGCACCTCCTCGTCGTGGGCGACCTGCTCGACGGCGACACCGACGGCGACCCCGGCACCGAGCTCGCGATCGTCTCCAGCGTCACCGTCACCGAGCAGGGCGGCACCGCTTACATCGAGGCCGACGGCGACGTCGCCTACCTGCCGCCCGACGGCTGCACCGCCACCACCGACGGTTTCGACTACACCCTCACCGACCAGGGCGCCGTGAACGCGCTCACCGACACCGGGCACGTGACCATCGCCATCAGCGACTGCGTCTGGTACGTCGACAACGCGGCCGACGGCAACAGCGGCAACGTGAGCAGGCCGTTCGACACGATCGCGCAGGCCGCCGCGGCGAGCAGCGCGGGCGACGACATCTTCGTCTTCCGGGGCGACGGCACCACGACGGGGTACTCGACCGCGATCGCGCTCGACGACGACCAGCAGCTCATCGGCGAGGCATCCGACCTCGTCGTCGGCGGCCGCCCCCTGCACCAGGGCGACCCGGCGAAGCGGCCCACGATCACGGCGTCCGCGGGAGTGTACGTCGTCGGCCTCGGCGTCGGCAACCGCGTCGCCGGGCTCGAGGTGCATCCCGTCACGGCGGGCAGCGGCATCGGCGTCGTCGACGTCGCCAACGACCCGGGCGGTGACGCGACCATCGACGACGTGCGCATCGTCGACACGGTCGCCGGCGGCATCGCGCTCGCGCTGCAGGGCATGACCGGCACGAACCTGATCGGCGACCTCGAGGTCGACGTCGTCGGCTTCGGCGTGTTCGTCGACTCCACCCCGAAGGTCGTGTTCGACCAGGCGGCGACCGTCAAGATCCGCACCACGGGGACCGGGTGGGCGTTGCTCGCGCGGCTCTGCAATCTCGAAGGAAGCCAGATCGACCAGATCGTCACCGCCGAGGTGTCCAACGGCGGCGGCGTCAACCTGCAGCAGACGACCGGCGCCCTCACGTTCGGCGACCTCGACATCCGCACGAACGGCACGGGCCAAGCGGCATTCAGTCTCAGCCTGACCGGCCCCGTGACCGTGCCGGCGAGCGCGACCGCAAAGATCGTCGCGACCAACGGCCCGGCGGTCCACGTCGGCGCGTCGTCGGGCACGTCGCTCTCGTTCGACGAGGTCACCGCGACGAACAACAACCTGTACGGCATCAACATCGACCAGATCGGTGCAGGCACGTTCTCGGCGGCGAGCGGCCAGCTCTCCGGAGGACAGACCGGCATGACCCAGTTCCGCGTGGTCGGCGGCAGCGGCGACATCTCGTACGGCGGCTCGATCGCGGACGGGCCGGCGACGACGAGCGTCGACATCCAGAACCGCACCGGCGGCACCGTCACGCTCTCGGGGCCGATCACCGACGGCAGCGATGCGGGCGGCGGCATCATCGTCGCGAACAACACCGGCGGCGCCACCGTGCTGTCCGGCCCGTCGAAGCACCTCGAGACCGGGGCCTTCGATGGAGTCGACTTCGGATCCTCCGGCGGGCACAGCCTCTCGATCACGGGCGGCGGCCTCGACGTCACCACGACGAGCGGTCGAGCGCTGGACGTGTACACCTCGGGCACCATCGTCGTCACCGGCACGGGAAACAGACTCGCGAGCACGACCGGCACTGCACTCTCGATCGCGCTGACCGGCATCGGGGCCGACGACCTCACGTTCGAACGCATCTCCTCGAACGGCGCGGCGTCGGGCATCGTGCTGGGCGTGACGGGCACCGCGGGCGGCCTGCACGTCACGGGCGGCGGCAGCACGGCCCAGGGTGGCGACGCCTCGGGCGGCACCATCGCGGCCGCCACGACCGATGCGATCAAGCTCGAGCGCACCGCGGATGTCTCGCTCCGCAACATGCGCATCGAGAACAGCGCCGGCAACGGCATCACCGGCGTCGACGTCGTCGGGTTCTCGTTCCGCGACGGCACCGTCACCGGGGCGGGCGACGCCGCAGGCGAAGACGGCATCGCGTTCGACGCAGGCCAGCTGTCGAACCTCTCTGGCGCGGTCGACATCTCGAACAACGTGCTCACCTCGAACGAGGCATCCGGCATCTCGATCGCCAACCGCGGGGGCACGATTTCGCAGGCGACCATCAACAGCAACCGCATCTCGGACGCGGGCGACCTGCTCACGCCAGGCTCGGCGATCGTCGTGTCGGCGACTGGCAGCGCGATCGGGGCGGCGACGATCTCGAAGGGCACGATCTCGGGCAACGTCATCAGCGACTTCCGCGCGGGCAGCGGCATCGTGTTGCGCGGCGGCAACACCGACGGCCCGACGCAGTCGATGCTGGGTGCATACCGGAACTCCGGGCAGTACATCGCGGTCAACAACAACCGCATGGACGGCGGCGACGGCGGGCTCGAACAGCAGCCCGAGCTCTTCGCCGACATCCAGGTGCTCGGAGTCGCACAGGCCAACTTCGACGTGTCGCGCAACGGCACCGAGGCCGATCCGATCCGCCATCTTGACTGCCGGGCGATCGGCGTGCTGACCGGCGGCACCGCATCCGTCTCGGTGAACATCTCGGAGAACGTCATCGCGGCCGGCAGCCGCAGCGGCTGCCCGGGCATCTCTGCGGAGGCGACCTCGCTCGACCTCGTCGGCGCGACGCTCAGGGCACAGGTGTACAACAACAAGGTCAGTGCGACCGGCGGTCCCGGCATCGCCGTGCAGGCCAGTGCCGCCGGCAGAGTGGTGGCGCCGATCCGCAACAATGTCGTGCTGGCACCGACCGGTGTCGGCTACACGGGCATCCTCGTCGGTTCGGGCTCGGTGGGCGGCACCGACGCCCAGCTGTGCCTGGGGATCACCGGCAACACCACGACGGGCAGTCAGGGCGGAACCCGCATTCCCGGCATCGGACTGGCGAAGCTCTCGACCGATCCATCGACGAACGACTTCGGCATCGAGGGGCTCGCGGGGACGGCGTCGCCCGCCGTCGAGAACCACGTGAACGGCCTCAACACGAGCGCTTCGGGCGACGTCGGCCTCGGCGGCACGTTGCTCACGGGCGCGATGAGCGGCTTCACGGCGTGCTCGGACGGGCCGTGAGCGCAGCAGCCGGATCCCGGCGGCGGCGGCGAGCGGCCTCGGCCGCTGGTTCGCTCGGGCCGGCACCGAACCGCGTCAGGCGGTCGGTTGTCGTTCGACGGCGAGCTTGAGGGCGAAACCGGCGAGCACGGTGCCCGACACCCAGCGCTGCACCCGCATCGCGAGCGGCCGCGCGCGCAGGAATCCGGCGAGCCGGCCCGCGCTCACGACGACCACCCCGTTCACGGTGACGCCGACGACGATCTGCACGGCGCCGAGCACGAGGAACTGCGACCACACCGGCTTCGAGGCGTCGATGAACTGCGGCAGGATCGCGGCGTAGAGCAGCGCGATCTTGGGGTTGAGCAGGTTGGTGACGAGGCCTATCCCGAAGAGTCGGGCGGGCTGGATCGGAGCGACGTCGGCCGGGTCGAACGCCGAGCGTCCGCCGGGGCGCAGCATCTGCCAGGCGAGGTAGCCGAGGTAGACCGCCCCGGCGATCTTCACCACGAGGAACGCCGCCGGCACGGCCGCGAACAGCGCCGCGAGGCCGAAGGCGGCCGCCGCGAGGTAGACCACGAAGCCGACCGCCGTGCCCGACAACGCGACCAGCCCTGCGCGGGTTCCCTGGCTGATCGACCGCGCCGCCAGGTGCACCATGTTCGGGCCGGGTGTCAGGGCCATCCCCAACTCGACGAGTGCCACGCCCAGTACCGCCGCCCAGCTCACAAGCATGCCTCTCCCAACGTCGACGACCATCGTATGGCGGGCTTGCCGCGGGTCGCCGCGGGTAGTCTGACGCGGTGACCAGCAGCGGCCTCAGCCATGTGACCTTCATCGTTCGCGACCTCGACCGCATGGAGCGCATGCTCACCACGGTGCTCGGCGCGGTGCGCGTGTACGACAGCGGCAGCGAGACGTTCTCGCTCTCTGCCGAGCGGTTCTTCCTCGTCGGCGAGGGCGACGCGGCGACCTGGGTGGCGATCATGCAGGGCGACGGCGGGCTGCCGCGCAGCTACAACCACGTCGCGTTCCAGGTCGAGCGCGGCGACCTCCCCGGTCTCCGCGAGAAGATCGCCGCGCTCGGGCTCGACCTCCGGCCGCCGCGCTCGCGCGTCGAGGGCGAGGGCGATTCGATCTACTTCCACGACGACGACGGCCACCTGTTCGAGCTGCACGCCGGCTCGCTGCGCGAGCGGCTCGCGGTGTACGTGCCCGACGCCGCGCCGGTCGAGTAGCCGCGGCTCAGCGAACGCCGGCGTCGAGTCCGGGCCGCCGTGCGTCACGGACGCCTCGCGCCGCGTCATCGGCGGCCGACGCCGCGAGGCCGAGCGCGAGCGACCGCACGCGGGCGGCGTACAGCGCGATCGCGAGGGTGGTGACGGCGTAGAGCACGGCCGCCTGCAGCACGTAGGCGGGGTAGTCGATGACCCAGAGCGGCGCCGTCGGGTCGCTCGCGCTCGCCGGGTTGTCGTGCACGTACGGCACCGCCTCGCCGACGAGGTAGCCGATCGCCTGGCCTGCGCCGTAGACGAGCACGAGCAACCCGAACGCCAGCCACGCCTGTCCCGTGCGGCGGCGCCATGCCTCGCGGGTCGACCGCAGCGCCGTGCGCGGCTCCCAGCGGCCGGCCACCGGCGTCGCCAGTGCGCTCAGCATGGGCGCGAGCACGATGGCGGTCGCGAGCAGCGCGAGGAGCAGGAGCATCCCGACCATCAGCAGCGACTCGCTGCCCGCGCGACTGCGCATGAGCTGGGGCGTGAGCATGAGGCCGGCGAGCGGCAGGCAGCCGACGGCGACGGCCGCCCACCCGCGCAGGAACGTGACGAAAGGCATGTCCCGAGCCAAGCGGATGCGGGTGGGCGGTCGGTATCGGGAGAACCCCCGAATGCTCGCCCCGGCGCCCGTCAGGCAGCCGCGGCTCGCGCGTCGCGCCCGAACTCGGCGCCGAGCCGTCGTGCCTCGGCATGCGCGGCGAGGCGTCCGGGCTCGGCGTCGGCGATCGCGAGGTTCGGCCGGAACTCGATCGAGTCGATCTCGTCGATGCCCGCCCACCGCAGCCAGCCCTCGAAGAACGGCTGCTGGAAGTCGGCGCCGAACGCGGGCGGCCGCCCCTCGCCGTAGACGGCGCTCGTGTAGACGACCGCGGCGCGCTTGCCCTCGAGCAGGCCCGAGTACCCGGTCTCGCCGTCGAAGCCGAACACCCAGCCGGGCTGGCTGACGACGTCGATGAACTGCTTCGCGATGTACGGCACGCCCGCGTTCCACATCGGCAGGCTGAACAGGTAGAGGTCGGCGGCGGCGAACCGCTCGAACGCGAGGCGTGCGCGGTGCCACGCGATCTCCTCAGCCCCTTCGGGCTCGTCGCCCGCGAACACCCGCATCTTCGCGCCGGCCCCGTCTGGGCCGAATGCGGGCAGCGAGCCGTCCCACAGGTCCCAGTGGTCGATGGATGCCTCGGGCGAGGCCTGTTCGAACGACTCGACGAAGCGCTGGGCGATCGCGAGCGAGTGCGACGCCTTGCCACGCGGCGAGGCGGAGAGGTGCAGGAGCGTGGTCATGGTCCGATCCCTTCAAGTGCGTGCGGACGCACATAACTGAGGTGAGCGAGTCTGGCATATGTGTGCGCACGCACGCAAGTGGTAGAGTCGGCGCATGTCGAACGACGCCGAACGCGCCTGGGAGTCGCTGCTGCGACTCCACGCCGCCGTACTGCCGCGCCTCGAGCGCGCCGTCGCGAGCGAGGGCGGCCTGCCGCTCAGCTGGTACGACGTGCTGCTCGAGCTCAACGACGGGGGAGGCCGGCTCACGATGGGCCAGCTCGCCGAGCGCGTCGTGCTGAGCCGCACCCGGGTGAGCCGGCTCGTCGACGAGCTCATCGCCGCAGGGCTCGTCGCCCGCGAGGTCAACCCCGATGACGGTCGCTCGGCCTACGCCGTGCTCACCGCCGACGGGCGCCGCCGCTTCCTCGCCGGGGCGAAGGCGTACCTCCCCGCGATCGACCGCGAGTTCTCACCGGTCGGCGCCGACGGCGTGCGCGCGCTCGCCGACGCGCTCGAGGCCGCACTCGTCGCGGTCGACCCCGACGCCCCGATCCGCAGGCGATAAGGCGATAATCTGACCCGGATGTCCGACTCGACCGCCCACGCACCCGCACCCGTCGCTCCCGACGTCCGGCCGACCGCTGTGCTCGTCGTCGGTGTTCCCGCGGCCGGCAAGTCGACGGTGGGTCGGCTGCTCGCCGAGCGGCTCGGCACCGCCGCGTTCATCGAGGGCGACGTGCTCTGGCAGATGGTCGTCTCAGGCCGTGAAGACATGGCCGAGCCGCCGTCGCCAGGCGCGCTCGCCCAGCTCGAACTGCGCTACCGGCACGGCGCGATGCTCGCCCGGTCGTTCGTGGATTCGGGCATCAGCGCGGTGCACGTCGACAACATCTACGGCGACGCCGTCACCGACCAGCTCGCCCGGATGGGTCGTCGTCGCGCCCTCGTGGTGCTGCGACCCGGCGTCGAAGCCGTGGTGCGGCGCGAGACCGAGCGAGGCACGGGCGCCTACGCCGGCTGGGTCGGCGACGGTTCGCTTGTCGACGCGGTGCACACATTCGACGGCTGGCTCGCCGAGACGCCGCAGGTCGGGCTCTGGATCGACTCCACCGACCAGGCGCCGGACGAGACCGTCGACGCGATCCTCGCGCAGTGGGACCGCGCCCTCATCGACGACCCGCTCGCCACCCGGGGCGCCTGAGGCGTGGCAGACATGGACGAACGCGACGAACGCGCCCAGTCGGGTCGCGCAGCCCGCACCGAGCGACGGCGTGCGACGCGCGACCGCACCGAGCGCGAGCTGCGCGACCTCCGCTTCGTCGAGGTGCCCGAGACGGTGTCGTCGGCGTTCGGGCGAACCGCGGTCGGCCTGTCGATCGCGCTCGCCGTCGGCGCGGGTGCGACGTGGGTGACGATGCTCATCGCCGCGATCGTCGGCGACGAAGCGCTCTGGCAGCTGACGCACGACCTCGACCTCGACGTCGACGCGTTCCTGCGGGCGACGGTGATCCCGCTGTTCGGGCTCGCGGCCGCGCTGGCGCTCGCGATCCCGCTGTTCGGCGCCCTCGACGGCGCGGCGGCATTGCGGCTGCTCGAACATCACGCGAGTGCCGAGCCGGGGCAGGTGCCGTCGTCGGCGCACCGCGTCCGCCTCGCGACCCTGCCCGCACGCCATGTTCGTCGCGCCGCCTTCGTCGTCGCCGTGATCGCGATGGCCGTCGGCGGGTTCTGCCTGCTCTTCGCGCTGTTCGACGAGGAGGGCCGCACGCCGATCGTGTGGACGATCATCGGTGTGAGCACCGTCGTGGTGCTCGGGTGGTTGGTCGTGCGCTCCTCACTCATCGGCGTCGAGGAGCGGCAGGAGTACCGGCGGGCGGTGCTCGAGTTGAGCTGGGCTCGCTCGGTCGTCGTCGCCGAGCTCTCGGAGAAGCGTCGCCGCGAGGCATCCACCGCGGCCGAACCGCCCGCGCAGCTGTTGCCGACGTTCACGCAGCGGATCGACCGCGCGATCGTCATCGCCGCGTGCACGCTCGGGGCGGTGGTCGCGATCTGGTTCGTCTCGGTGTGGCTGCGTCAGCCGTGCCGCCGGTGCGACGAGCGCTACTTCGACGACCCGGTCGAGCGCTTCATCGACGGGCTGAGCCTCTGGGGCGGCATCGCGATCGCGTGTGCGCTGGCGGTCACCGCGGTGCTCGTCGTCGTGCGGCTCGTGCTGATGCGGCGGACCGAGCTGGCGGCCGTGCAGTGGGTCGCCGACGGGCGGCCCCGGCGGGTGACCGAGGAGGTGGCCGAGTCGATGCTGCTCGGCCCGCGCGCCGGGCTCTGGACGTCGCGACTCATCGTGGCGGTGTTCACGCCGCTCGCCGCGTTCGTGGCGCTCGCGGCGCTCGTCGACCCCGAGCTGATACTCGGCGGGCCGACGGTCGTGATCGCCCTCGCGGTCGCCGTCGCGGCTCCCGTCGTCGCGGCGCTCGTGGGCATGGCCGACCTTCGCCGCGCCGTGCACGAACGCAATGCGCTGCGCAGCGTGCTGTCGCCCGGCGACCCCGACGCCGCGTCGATCGCAGCGCGCGAGGCGGCCGAGCAGCGCACGCGGGCGAAACGGGCGAGGCGGGCGCAGCGGCGCGGGCGGGGCTGACGGGCGACCTCGACGACGGCCGCTCGGCCGACGGCGTGCTCACCCCCGGTGGGCGCCGTCGCTTCCTCGCCGGCGCGACGGCCTACGCTCGGGGAGCGACCGGGGCATCCGTTCGTTCGTTCGCACCGCGGATCACGAACGCCACGCAGGCGAGACCCAGGAAGCCGGCAGTGAGTTCGACGACGTTCGCGATCGCGGCGAGGTCGCCTGCCTGGCCGACCGCGGTGGCGAAGACCGAGAAGTCCCAGAGCCCGTGCAGCACCATCGCCCAGATGAGCGAGCCCGTGACGCGTCGCAGGATGTAGAACACCGTTCCGGCGAGGAACGCCGAGGTCACCTGGATCACCGTGCCCGAGTCGGGCGCGCCGAGCAGGATGTTCACGAGGTGCGAGAGACCGAACAGCACCGAGGTGATGAGCCAGACCCAGACCTCGCGCAGCCGACTGCGCAGCGCCGTGAGCAGCAGGCCGCGGCTCACGAGCTCCTCGGTGAAACCGACGAGCAGCAGCGCGAGGGATGCGGCGAGGAACGCGCCGCCGTACGCGCTCCAGTCGGTGGCCGTGAGGTTCATGATCGCGGCGATCGCCGTGAGGATCGGCACGAAGATCGGCCAGCGATGCCGGCTGCGCTCGCGCTCGAAGAGCGCCGGGCGCCACCAGCCCAGCAGGGTCGTCGTGATCACGAGGAGCACCGTCGCGACGATGAGCGAGACGCCCGCCCCGAAGAACAGGTTTCCCGCGCTCTCGCCCCACGCGTCGTAGGGGATCCCGCTCGCCGCCTGGATCGTGATGACGAGCGCGAGGTACGCGAGCCAGATCAGCAGGCCGACCCAGATGCGGGGTCGGACCTTCAGCGGTGGCTCGGTGTTCGCCAATGGAAATCCTCTCGGCACGACGGGGTGCGGTCTCGCCGACAGTATCGCCTACTCGGTCGAGGTCATGACGGGCTCGCGTCGCTCGGCGATGGCGAGCTCCGCGGGGTCCTTCACCCGGGGCAGCGGGCCGAGCATCACCCAGATCACCGCTGAGAAGGTGAGCAGCACGCCGATCAGGATGCCGAGGCGGGTGCCGACGAACTCGCCGACGATGCCGCCGATGGCCGCGCCGAATGCGATCGTGCCGTACGAGACCCAGCGCATGCTCGCGTTCACGCGGCCGAGCATGTGGTCGGGCGTGCGGAGCTGCCGGATCGTGATGAGGATGACGCTCGAGAGCGTCGCGCCAGCGTCGCCGACCGCGAACACGAGGCCGAGAACGATGACGAGTGTCGGCGCGCCCCACGAGGCATCCGCGAGTGGAAGCACCAGCAGCACGAGGCACTCGGCGATCGCGGTGACGAGGATGGGGCGCCCCGCCCCGAACCGCCGGGTCAGCGGGCCCGCCAGCAGTGAGCCGGCCAGCGCCCCGGTCGCGCCGATCGCGAGGATGAGGCCGACCTGGAAGGCGTCGAGGCCGAGCTCGTCGACGGCGTGCAGCAGGAACAGCACCATGACCCACTGGATGAACGGGTTGTAGAGCGCCGAGAAGCCGAGGTTCGCGACGAGGTACTTGTCGCGACGCACGAACGACAGGCCGGCGCGCAGCTCGTCGACGAAGCGGCCGCGTTCGGTGGGCGGCGCCTCGGGCGCCCGGATGCCGCCGACCGCGAGTGCCGAGATGACGTAGCCGCCCGCCGTGACGAGCAGCGCGAACGGGGCGGTGATGAGCTGCACCAGCAGGCCGCCGACGCCCGGGCCGCCGACCTGCACGGCCGCCGCGGTCGCCGCGAGCCGCGAGTTCGCGGCGGCGAGGCCCGACGGCGCCACGACGCTCGGCACGATCGACTGGTACGACACCTCGAACAGCACGGTGAAGCAGCCGATCGCGGCCGCGAGCAGCAGCAGGGCCGGCATCGTCAGCACCCCGGCGACCGCGGCGACGATGATCGCGACGGTGAAGGCGGCGCGCCCCCAGTCGGAGACGACGATCATCGGGCGTCGGCGATGCCGGTCGACGAGCACGCCGAGCGGCAGTGCGAGCAGCAGGAACGGCAACCACCGGGCGACGCCGAGGAGGCCGAGCTCGAGCGCCGAGGCGTTCAGTGTGAGGACCGCGAGCAGCGGAAGTGCGAGCTCGGCGATCTGCGCAGCGGCCACCCCGGCGCCCTGCGCGACCCAGAGGCGCGAGAAGTCGGCCGACAGCGGGCTGCGTCGCGCCGCGTCTCGTCGACTAATGGATGATCGTGCAGACATGCATTACAGGTTGGCAGATGGAATCGAATGCGTAAAGTCGTGATTGCACATTAGAATCGATCCATGGCGGTTCCGGTCAGCTACCGACGGCGCGAGAGGCCCTTCGCGCAGATCGGCGGCGCCGTCGGGCTCGACCTCATGAACACCGTGTCCGAGCGCCTCGCCGCCGATCGCTTCGTCGACTACCTCGTCGACTACGACGACGTGCTGCGGTTCGTCGAGGAGTCGGGGCTCATCGACACCGAGCAGGCCGCCGCACTCCGCGCACTCGCGGCGGAGCATCCGGCCGACGCCGCCGACGAATGGGCCCGCGTGCGCGAGCTGCGCGAGACGCTCTACTCCGCCTGCTACGAGGGCGGGCCGACCGACCCCGTCGTGCGGCTGCACGCCGAGGCGGTCGCATCAGGCGCGCTCGTGTCAGCCGGCGACGGATGGGACTGGAGCTTCCCCCTCGACCTCGCGCTCCCGCGTCGACGCCTCGCGCTCGCCGCGGTCCAGCTGCTGCTGCGCGACGACCTCGACCGGCTCGCCCAGTGCGCCGACGCCGAGTGCGGCTGGGTGTTCCTCGACACCTCGCCCCGGCACAACCGGCGGTGGTGCGTCGCCGCCGACTGCGGCAACCGCAACCGGGTGCGCGAGTTCTACGCGCGCCGGCAGGCGACCTCGTCGTAGCCCGACGGCCGCGTCAGGCGAGGATGCCGCGGGGTGTCCGCCGCCAGGGATCCGACGGTCGGTCTCTGCGCGCGGCCAGGACCGCCCGGGCGACGGGTGTGGTCGTGTGGTCATGTGGTCGCCGGTCGTGTGGTCATGTGGTCATGTGGTGCGCCCTGCCGCCGACGAGGTCGTCTTCGGCAGGGGTTGACGCCGGTCGTGCGCGCGTGAATCGTGTGCCACATGAACACCGACCAGAAACTCACGACGATCCGCTCGGTCACGCTCGGGGTGCCGGACCTCGACGCGGCCGCTCGTTTCTACGACGATGCATTCGGTCTGGGTGAACGGCTCCAGCTCGAATCGTCGAACGAGCCGACGGGCGGCTTCCGCGGGTTCACGATGTCACTCGTCGTCGCGCAACCCGCTGACGTCGTCCACCTGTTCGATGCCGCGGTCGCCGCGGGCGCGACCGTGCTGAAGCCCGCCGAGAAGTCGCTCTGGGGATTCGGCGGCGTCGTGCGAGCGCCCGACGGCACGATCTGGCAGATGGCGAGCGAGGCGAAGAAGGACACCGCGCCCGCGACCCACCGGATCGAGCACGTCGTGCTGCTGATCGGCGCCGACGACGTGTCGGCCAGCAAGCGCTTCTACAGCGAGCGCGGCCTCGAGGTGGCGAAGAGCATCGGCGGCTACGTCGACTTCGACATGGAGGCGAGCCCCATCGGCTTCGGGCTCTACAAGCGGCGCGCGCTCGCGAAGACGGTCGGGGTCGCCGACGACGGCAGCGGCGCGCACCGCATCCTGATCCACGGCGACGCCGAGGCGTTCGTCGACCCCGACGGGTTCGCCTGGGCTCAGGTGTCCGACGCTTCGGATACCTGAGCCCAGGCCCTCATCTCTCGAGGTCGAGCCGCTCGCCGCCGAACCGCTCGCGCAGCAACCGGTCGTGCGAGACGAGCACGACCGCGCCGGCGAACCGCTCGAGCGCCGCCTCGAGATCCTCGACGAGGTCGGGGGAGAGGTGGTTCGTCGGCTCGTCGAGCAGCAGCAGCTCGTGCGGCTCGCTCACGAGCAGCGCGAGTTCGAGCCGCCGCCGCTGCCCGTACGACAGCGCGCCGACCGGTACCGCGAGGTCGCGCGGGTGGAACAGCCCGAGCGGCATGAGCCGCCCCTCCGCCGTGCCGAGATCCTCGCGGATTCCGGCCGCGAACGCCTCGAGCAGGGTGCGCCGGCCCGGCGGGATCGCGCTCTGCTGCCGCAGGTGCCCGATGCGGGGGGTCGCCTTCACGGTGCCGGCATCCGCCCGCAGCTCACCGGTGATGACCCGCAACAGGCTCGTCTTGCCGATGCCGTTGCGTCCGGTGATGAGCAGCCGCCCGCCGGGCGCGAGCACGAGGTCGTCGACGGATGCCTCGGCCACCCGCACTCCGGAGAGCACGAGCAGAGGCGCGTGCTCGGCCTCGGCTGCGTCGACGTCGACCGGTCGCGTCGGGGCGAACGCCCGGAACGAGAGCCGCTTCGGCGGGGCCGCGACCGGCTCGGCGAGCAGCCGCGACATCCGTGCCTTGGCGTTGCGGATGCGACCCATCGCCCCGTGGTCGCGACTGCGGGGCTTGAACGCGCCCGTGCCCATGCCGGCCTTGTCGAGCTTGCGGGGGATCGCGGCGAGCCGCCCGGCGTTCGCCGTGACGAGGTCGCGGTTGCGGGCGAGCTCGGCCTTCCACGTCTCGTAGGCGAGCCGGTGCCGTTCGCGCTCGTTCGCCTTCGCGACGAGGTAGCCCGGGTAGCCGTCGCCGTAGCGGGCGACCGAGGCGGCGTCGACCTCCCAGATCACCTGTGTGAGCGCCTGCAGGAACGCCCGGTCGTGCGTCACGACCACGACTGTGCCGTCGTGCGCGCGCAGCCGCTCGACGAGCCACTGCCACGCGTCGTCGTCGAGGTCGTTGCTCGGCTCGTCGAGCAGCAGCAGCTCGGGGTTCGCGGCGACGGTCGCCGCGAGTGCGACGCGTGACCGCTCACCGCCCGAGAGCGTCTGCCACGCGCGATCGCGATCGAGGCCTCCGACGCCGAGCGCTTCGAGCGAGGCGTCGAGCCGGGCCGGTGCGCCGTAGCCGTCGCGCGACTCGAAACGCACGGTGAGCGCCGCGTACTCGGCGAGGGCCTCGTCGAGCGCCGGGCCCGCGAGCCCCGCGAGCCCGCGCTCGGCGGCGTGCATCGCCTGTTCGAGTGCGCGCAGCTCGACCGAGCAGGCGTCGATCGCGTCGTCGACCGACGCACCCTCGGGCAGCTCGAGCACCTGGTCAAGCGTGCCGACGCCGCCGGCGAAGCGCGTGATCAGCTCGCCTGCGTCGGGGCTCAGCGCGCCCCCGATCAGGCGCAGCAGTGTCGACTTGCCCGAGCCGTTGTCGCCGATGACGCCGACGCGTTCGCCCGGCCGCAGCGAGAGCTCGACGCGATCGAGCACGATGCGGTCGCCGAAGCGCTTGGTCACGGCGTGCAGTGAGAGTTGGCTGGTCGGATACATGGAGTAGCTCCCTTCCCGGCCCGCTTCGCGGAGGACGCGAGCGCCGGTCGAGGCCTCGTCGGCGAACCCATGACAGGGTGCGCGCGAGCGTCGACGGCAGCGGGCCGAATGATCAGTGGTCGGTTGCGCGTCGAACAGCGGCGCTCAGCGCCGGCTGCGATCGATGCGGAAGCCGCGGAGCGAATGCTCGACACGGCTCACCACTCAGGAGTAAATCAGCGTACCCATCGCGACGACGGTAGCAGTTCGGGGCCGAACGCGGAAGGGCGGCGGAACGATGCCGGCCCTCAGCCCGTCACCGCGAGCTGCTCGAGGATCATCGCCTCGCGACGCTCATCGTGCACCGCGCGGGCGAGGTCGAGCGCCTCGCGCAGGAGGTCGCGGCGATCGGCCTCGGGCCCGCGCTCGGCCTGCATCAGCAACGTGCGGATCCAGCAGCGGGCGTCGCCGAACCGCTGGAACTCGTGCGCGAGCTCGTCGAGCTCGAGCGCCGGGTCCGCGCGGCCGATGAGCTGCTGCACCATCGCGGCGTGCGCGAGCTCGTGCTCGTTGTGCGACGCCCGCGCATAGTCGACGCACTCGGCGGCGAGCTCGACCGCCCGGTCGAGGTCGATGCCGGCCTCGGCCGCGGTCAGCGCCATCATGTACCGCGCGTTGTTGACGTGCATCGCGTCGCCCGCGCGCCCGTAGTCGTGCATCGCGGCCGCGAAGTCGACCATCGCCAGTTCGGGCGAATCGCGCCGGAGGGCCACGCCGCGCATCTGCCGGGTCGCCGCGAGCTCCCAGCGGTCGAGGAGTGCCTCGGCGAGCTCCTCGGCCTCCCCGAGCCGTGCGAGCGCGGTCGCCTCGTCGTCGAGGTACGCCGCCGCCATGCCGGCGAGGTGCAGCGCGGCGAGACGTTCGCGGTCGTCGCCCGCGATCTCGAGGGCGCGTTCGGCGAGCTCGGCGACGGCGTCGAGGTCGAGGAACGTCAGTGCGGTCCCCAGTGCGAGCAACTGCTGCGGCGTGGCATCCACGATCACCTCGGCGTCGTGCGCGACCGCCGCGAGCGTGCGCACGCTGTCGACGTCCGAACCGTACTGCTCGATGCCGATGCCGAGCGACGACGCCAGGTTGAGGGCGCTCGGATGCCTCGTGGCCCGCGCCCATCGCACCGCCGCGTTCACCTCGGGGCAGAGGATCTCGGAGGTGTGCATCGCGTCGAGGCTGTCGTCGAGTCGCGCACGGTTCGCGAACGGCACCACGATCGCCTCGATGAACGTCGCATGCCGCTCGAGCACCTCGTGGGCCAGCACCTCGTCGGTGCGGGCGCGCACGAAGTCGCGCAGCACCTCGAGCAGCCGGAACCGCCGCGGCGAGCCCCCGATCGCGACGATGAGCGACTGGTCGAGCAGCCGCACGACGGTGCCGTCGGCGCCCGGGTGGGTGACCGCGAGGGCGAGGTCCATGTCGAAGGTGCGCGGCAGGGCGGCGAGTCGGCGCAGCACCTCCTGCTCGTCGGGGTCGAGCAGGTCCCAGCTCCACTCGAACGCGGTCTCGAGGGTGCGGTGCCGTCCGCCCGGCGCGGCGCGATCGAGCGTCGCGAAGTCGCGCTCGAGGCGTTCGGCGAGCTCGGCGAGCGAGAGATGACGGGCCACGGATGCCGCGAGCTCGATCGCGAGGGGGAGTCCGTCGAGCCGCGCGCAGATGCGGGCGGCCTGCTCGCGCTCGGCCTCGCTCGGCGGCACCGCGACTGCGCCGGGGCCGAGGCGCTCGAGGAACATGGCGACCGCGGGCGAGTCGGCGCCGTCGACCTGCAGCGGGGCGAGGGCGACGACCTGCTCGCCCGCATCGCCGATCGGTGTGCGCGAGGTCGTCAGGACCCGCAGCTCGGGCGCGAGCGCGCTCGCCCGGGCCACCACCTCGCCGACCGCGGCGCCCACCCGGTCGACGTTGTCGAGCACGAGCAGGTACGGGCGGGTGCCGAGCGAGGTCGCGACGGCCCCGAGCGCGTCGATGCCCGGGGTCGATTCGAGGTCGAGCGCCCGCGAGATGCGGGCCACGACGTCGACGGGCTCCGCGTGCTCGAGCTCGACGACGACCGGCGCACCCGCGAACGAGCGGGCGAACTCGAGGGCGAGCCGGGTCTTGCCGACCCCGCCCGGGCCGGTCACGGTGACCCAGTGCCGTCCGTCGACGGCCGCGCCGAGACGATCGAGGTCGGCGTCGCGCCCGACGAAGGCGTCGTCGGGCACCCGCACCGAGGTCTCGCGCAGGGCGATCGACGCCGCCATGAGTTCGGCGCGCGTCTCGGCGGCGAGCTTGCGGCGCAGGCTCGCGACATGGCTCTCGACCGTGCGCACCGAGATGAACATCTCGCTCGCGATCTCGGGATTGTTCAGCCGTCGCTCGATGGCGGCGAGCACGGCGCGTTCACGGGGTGTCAGACGGGGGTTCGACACGGTGACATCTTCGACGCGCGACAGGCGGGCGGCATCAGTGCTCACCCTGTACTGATGCCGCCCGCCCGTCGCGTGGAGTCGCCGGCTCAGTGGGCCGGTCGCGGGCCGCTCGCCGGCGGCCAGCCGTGGCCGAGCCGGTCGAGTAGAGCGCGGAGGCCGCGGAGGCCCGAGCGGGCCGGTGCGCCGGACGAGGCCAGCGCCGGGGCATCCGGCCGTCGTCGCGCGACCGCGGCGGCGCGCGTTTCGGCGATGCGTTCGAGCGCGACGCGGCGCTGCTCGAGGCGGCCGGCGAGGGTCGCCTCGCGGGCCAGGTTGAGGTCGTGCATCTGGTGATGCTCGCTGAGATTCACGGTGGTTCCTTCGTGCGGATCGAGGTGCGCGGCACGGCGGCTCAGCGCCGGGTCGCGGTGACGAGCAGGTACTCCCACTCGAGGGTGCGGTTCGCGTCGCCCGCGATCTGCTCGTCGCCGAGCAGGGCGAGGGCGTCGTCGAGCGCGCGGACGGCATCGGGGTCGTCGGCGATGCGGCGGTACACCGCGATCGTCGGGCCGTAGTGCGACTTGAAGTAGTCGCGGAACTCGGCGCCGCTCGAGAACCGGGGGATCGCGACGGTCTCGCGCACCGCGACCACGTCGTCGACCTGGTCGCCGAGCAATTCGCGCACGTGCGCCTCGTCGCCCCATCGCGGCGCGGGCGTGGCGCCCTCGGGCAGCGGCGGCGCGAACGGCTTCATCACGCCGAACATGCGGCCGATGAATCCTTCGGGCGTCCAGCTCAGCAGGCCGATCCGGCCGCCGGGCCGAACGACCCGCAGCAGTTCGCTCGCCGCGGCCTCGTGGTGCGGCGCGAACATGATGCCGACGCACGAGACGGCCGCGTCGAACGCGGCGTCCTCGAACGGGAGGTCCTCGGCGTCGGCCTCGCGCCACTCGAGCGCAACACCGGCTTCGGCCGCCGTGCGGCGCCCGACGGCGAAGAGCTCGGGGGCGAGGTCGCTCGCCACGACCGCGGCGCCGCGCTCGGCGGCGGGGATCGACGCGTTGCCGCTGCCGGCGGCGATGTCGAGCACCCGGTCGCCGTCGTGGATCCCCGTGGCGGCGACGAGGCGCGGCCCGAGGCTCCAGATGAGGTCGGCGGCGAGTGTCGGGTAGTCGCCAGACGCCCACATGCTGCGGTGGCGGGCCTTGAGTTCGCGGTCGGCGTCGGAGGCCGTGGTCGCGGTGGTGTCGGTCATGTCGTGCTCCTTGTCGGTGATGACGTTGGAGCGAGTGTCGCTGCGGGCGGTGCCTGCCGCATCCGTGCAGCGCACGGAGATCAGCACGGAGCTTCGCCGCCCCGCGGCGTGGGGGCCGAGTTACGCGTCGGCCGGCGTCGTCCCGACGAGGGTCGCGTCGAGCCCCGCGATGAGGGCCTCGAGACCCTGGTCGAAGGTCTCGAGCTCGCGCATGCCGGTGACCTCGGGCGGGGCGCCGGTTCCCGCCGGGCGCGCCGCGGCCTGGCTGCGCGCCCACACGACGAGGAACCCCGTGGCGTAGGCGTCGACGATGCCGAGGATCTGACGGGCCTCGGCGGGGCCGAGCCCAGCGTGTTCGAGGCTCGCGACGACCCCGGCGAGGTGCGGCGCGACGGGGGAGGTGTCGTACGGGGCGAGGGCGAGCAGCTCGAAGCTGTGCGGCAGCTGCACCGCGAGGTCGCGGTACGAGCGCAGGGTGCGTCGCACCGCGTCCTGCCAGGAATCGCCGGGGACCTCGTGGAGCCCGAGGCGCTCGATGAGCCGGGCCACGATCGCGTCGACGAGGTCGTCGCGGTTGCGCACGTGCGTGTAGAGGCTCATGGGCGCCCGGTCGAGCTCGGCGGCCAGTCGGCGCATGGTCAGGGCGTCGAGCCCGTCGCGTTCGACGAGCGCGATCGCGGCCTCGGTGAGGTCGTCGCGGCTCACGGTCCTGCGCGGTGGGGTCTTCGTGCGGGATGCCTCTTGACGGGACGCCATGGGTGCAACAGTATCGTCCGTACAGTGTACGGATCCGTACGACGTACGGAAGCGCGAAAGGCACCACCAGATGGAACTGTTCCGGCTCACCGCCACCGAGGCATCCGAGTTGATGCGACGACGCGAACTCTCGCCCGTCGACCTGCTCGAATCGGTCATCGCCCGAACGGAGGCGACCGAGCCGGTCATCAACTCCGTGACCGAGCAGTGGATCGACGAGGCGCGCGCCGCGGCCGTCGTGTCCGAGGCGCGCTTCGCCGCAGGCGACGCGCCCCGCGCGCTCGAGGGCATCCCGCTCATGCTCAAGGACGAGCAGCCCATCGCAGGCCGACTCCTCGAAGACGGATGCCTCCTCGAACGCGGCAACATCGCCGACGAGACCCACCCGATCGTCGAGCGGATCCAGGCGGCCGGCGCCGTCGTGCACGGCCGCACCACGACCCCCGAGTACTGCTGCGCCCCTGTGACGCACTCGAAGCTCTGGGGCGTCAGCCGCAACCCCTGGAACCCCGACTTCACCCCCGGCGGCTCCTCGGGCGGCTCGGGCGCCGTGCTCGCGGCCGGGTCGACCCTGCTCGCGACCGGCTCCGACATCGGCGGGTCCATCCGCATCCCCGCGTCGTTCTGCGGCGTCGTCGGCTTCAAGCCGCCGTTCGCCCGTGTGCCCGGCATGGCGCCGTTCAACTCCGACACCTACTGCGCCGACGGTCCGATGGGTCGCAGCGTCGCCGACGTCGCCATGCTGCAGAACGTGATCTCGGGCCCGTGGGTCGGCGACGCCGCCTCCCTCCGCGAGGTCGCGACCGTCTCAGGGGTCGCCGCCCCGCTCGACGGCGTCCGCGTCGCCCTCTGCCTCGACCTCGGCGGCTACGACGTCGACCCGGTCGTCGAGGCGAACACCCGTTCGGCCGCCGCCGCGCTGGTCGCCGCGGGCGCCACGGTCGACCTCGTCGAACTGCCGTGGGGGCCCGAGCGCACGCTCGAGACGGCCTGGCCGCACTTCGGCGCGGTGATGGGCCCGTTCATCGAGTCGATCGCCGAGGGCGACCCCGCTCGCGCCGATCAGCTCATGCCGTACACCCGCGCCTTCGCCGCGCAGGCCGCCGCCGGCGGCGACTACGTGGGCGGACTCGTCGCCGAGTCGGCCTTCTACCGCCCGTTCGCCGAGCTCATGACGGGATACGACGTGCTCGTCTGCCCGACGATCGCGACCACCGGCCTCGCCGCCGACGAGCCCTGCACCGACAGCACCGCGATCTTCTCGAAGCTCATGACGCTGCCGTTCAACGTCATCGGTCGCGTGCCCGTGCTCGCCGTGCCCTCGGGCCGCGCGCCGAACGGGGTGCCGACCGGCGTGCAGATCGTCGGACGCAGCTACGACGACGCAACCGTGTTCCGCGTGGGCGCGGCGCTCGAGCAGGAGCTCGCGCTCTGGACCGACCCCGCCTGGTGGCCGGCGATGTGAGCCTCCCGGCCGGGGCGGCCCCCTGCCCGCCCCAGGCCGCCCTCCGATCCACCCGCATCACCTGATCCACCCGCTCTACCCCCCTGCAGTCACCACCGTCGCTGACGAGGAGCACCGATGAGTTCGACCCCCACCCCCACCCCCACGCCGACCGCCGACGACCGCTCGGGCGGACTCGCCCGCGGCAAGCTCGGCACCTTCGACATCTTCTTCTTCGTGGTCGCCGCGGCAGCGCCCCTCGCCGTGATGGCGGGCGCCGCCCCGCTCGCGTTCCGGCTCGGCGGCATCGGCGCGCCGGGCGCCTACCTGTTCAGCGGCATCGTGTACATCCTGTGCGCCGCGGGCTTCACGGCCTTCGCCCGATACGTGCGCAATGCGGGCGCGTTCTACGCCTTCATCGGCCGAGGACTCGGCCGATCGGCGGGCGGCGCCGCCGCGCTCGTCGCCCTGCTCTCGTACGCCCTCATCTGCGCGGGCTTCTACGGGTTCCTCGGCTTCTACGCCGCGACCACCTTCAACCCCATGCTCGGCATTGAGCTGCACTGGTCGGTGTACGCCCTCGCCGGGCTCGCCGTCGTCGCGGTGCTCGGCTACCGGCAGATCGACATCGGCGCGCGGGTGCTCGCCGTGCTCATGATCCTCGAGGTGCTCATCCTCGCGGTGATCGCCGTCGCCGTGCTCGCGACCGAGGGCACCGCGAACTTCTCGATCGAGCCGTTCGCGCCCGGCAACGTGTTCAACCTCGCGAGCGGCGGCATGTTCGTGCTCGCCCTCGGCGCGTTCATCGGCTTCGAGAGCACCGCGATCTACGCGGAGGAGGCGCGTCGGCCCGAGCGCACCGTGCCCCGTGCGACGTACTTCGCCGTCGGGTTCCTGGCCGTCTTCTACGCGTTCATCGCTTGGATCGCGGTCGCCGCGCTCGGCGTCGACGGGCTCGTCGAGTACTCGCTCTCCGACGTGTTCCAGGGGCTGTACTTCATGCTCGCCGAGTCGTACCTCGGCACATGGGCGAGCATCGTGATGGGCCTGCTCATCGTCACGAGCATCCTGGCCGCGACCATCGCGTTCCACAACGCGACATCGCGCTACCTCTTCTCGCTCGGGCGCGACGGGTTCCTGCCCGCGCGGCTCGGCGTCACGCACTCGTGCTACCGGTCGCCGGCCCGGGCGAGCCTCGTCACGACGATCGTCTCGCTCATGCTCATCTCGCTCACCGTCACCTTCGGCGCCGATCCGTACCTCGTGCTGCTGCTGTGGACCAACGGCGTCGGCATCGTCGGCGTGGTCGCCCTGCAGGCGGTGTGCATGGTCGCCGTGATCCGCTTCTTCTCGCGCGACCGGCGCGGGCACGGCGTGTTCCGCGTGCTCGTGGCGCCGCTCCTCGGCGTGGTCGGCCTCCTCGTGGGGCTCGTGCTCATGGTGACGAACCTCGAACTGCTCACCGGACGCAACGACTGGGTGAACTGGGCGCTCATGCTCTCGCTCGTCGTCGCGGCGGTCGTCGGCGTGCTGCGTGCCCGGCGGCTCGGCGCGGCGGCCGGCGCGGAGGGTGCCGAGGCCGACGCAGACGCGGTGCCGAGCGACACCGGGCGCTAGCCGTCCGCGGCGCCGCCTCGGATCACCGTCGGGCGGCGCCGCGTCGGTCCGGCGCGCCGGCTTCGGGTGTGCGGCGCCAACGCGGTTCGGGACCTTCCGTTTCGCGACTTCGGTACCGAAGTACCGAAGTACCGGGGTGTCGACGGGGGATACCTCCCTCCGACGCCGGTCGCGCGCGAGGGCCGCTCGTCGCGCGCGACGCGGGCGTGCGTCAGGCGGATGCCTCCGGTGATGCACCGCTCGCCGGCGATCCGCCGATCGACGTCGGCGCGGCGAGCGACGCGCGTGCGGCCGTCGCCCCGCCGCCACCGGCAGCGGCGTCGTCGCCGGCGAAGCGGTCGAAGCGGAAGGGCTCGAGGTCGACCGGTGGCGTCGCGCCCTCGGCGAGGTCGGCGAGCACGAGGCCCATGAGCGCCGAGAACTTGAAGCCCTCTCCCGAGTCGCCGCATGCGACGGTGACGCCGGGCAGCGGCGTGCCGATGACGAATCGGCCGTCGGGGGAGTCGGTCCAGGTGCAGACCTTCGCGTCGACGACCTCAGCGCCCTGCATGCCGAGCACCTCGCGCGCGTAGCCGAGCAGGAACGCGGTGCGCTCCGCGTCGGGCGTGCGGTCGTCGTCGACACCCCACTCGGCGTCGCGCAGCGGTGCGTCGAGGCCGAGCTTGTAGCCCACGCCCGGCGTGGTCATCGCGTAGAGCGTCGGTCGCTCGGGGGTGGCGATGTCGATGAGGTCGGGCAGTTCGTCGAACGGCTGCGCCGGGTCGGCGACGTGCACGACCTGTTCCAGATGCGGACGCAGCGGCACGTCGAGCCCGAGGCGCTCGAGCAGTGCTGAGGCCCCGGGGCCGGGCGCGACCACGAGCGCGTCGGCGTCCAGCGTCTCGCCCCCGGCGAGGTGCACCCGGCGCGGGCCGTCGCCCGAAGCATCCGCCTCGATGTCGACGACGTGCGCGATGCGCAGCGTGCCGCCCGTCCGCTCGAAGCGCCGTAGCTGCGCGCGCAGCGAGATGTCGGCGAGCACCGGGCCCGCCTCGGAGGTGTAGATCGCGCCGCGGCCGTCGGGCACGAGCCCGGGGAAGCGGGCGCCGACTTTGTCGGCGTCGAGTCGCAGGTGGGGGATGCCCTCCATTGCGAGCGTCCACTCGAAGGCGTCGAGCGCGGCCTTCGAGTCGCGCCAGACGAGGCCGCGTCGCAGGAACACCGGTTCGCCGGCGATCGACGACAGCCGTTCCATCGCCTCGAGGCTCTGCCGGGTCATCCGGATCTTCGCGGGATCGGGGTCGGCGAGCCGCCAGATGCGGGTCGGCCCGTGCGACGACGACAGCGGGTTCGCGGGTCCGTAGCGGTCGATGAGGGTGACCCGGTGGCCGCGCTCGGCGAGCTCGGCGGCGGCAGGCAGCCCCCAGGCGCCGGCGCCGATGACGATGATCTGCATGCTTCCATCCTCGCCCGATGCCGGGGCCGGGGCGTACCGCGTGACAGTGCGCGTCCGCCGCCGGCGCGTACGGCGACCCGGTGCCCCGCCGTGAGGGCGGGTCACCGGGTCGTTGCGCCGCGGTTCCCCTACGCGGCGCGCGAGGCCGCCCGCACCCGGCCGAACACGCGGAACCCTGCGACGACGAGCACGGCCAGCATCGGGGTCGTTCCGAGCGCCGGCAGGATCGGGATCGAGTACGGCAGGAACAGCAGCCCGGCCTGGCCGATCACGACGGCCGGGATCGACCACCAGCCGACGACGCCCGCCCGCACGAGCCCGATCGCGGCCGAGATGAGGCCGACGGCGATGAGCGGCGCGATGCCGAAGCTGAGTTGGAACATCGGATGCCCCATCACGGCGTCCGAGATCGATGCGGCCTCCTCGAGGGAGAGGATCCGGCCGAGCTCGAGGTGCATCCAGTCGGCGAAGAGCGAGCCCGAGTTGCCGAGCAGTGCGACCGAGGCGATCAGGGCCCCGATCACGGTCGGGATCGCGCCGCGCACCCCGCGCACGAGCCACGGCAGCGCGAGCACGCCGGCGCCCATCAGCAGGTTGCCGTAGTGCAGCAGCACGGCCGAGATCTGGGTCAGCAGCGGGTCGCGGGCGAGGGACTCGATGTAGCTCGCCTTGTCGTCGCCGAGCTGCACGGGCGAGGTCGCGAGGCCCGCGAAGAACATCGCCGGGCCGGCGACGAGCGCGATGCCCCCGGCGATCGCGAGGGCGCGGTGGGCCCGGTTCGCCGTCGCAGGGCGCGTCGGTGCGGCGGGGGTCGGTGCGGCGTCGGCCGCGAGGGTGTCGGTGGTCATTGCGTCTCCTGATCGTTCGGATGCCGCAGCTCCGGCTGCGACGAGAACACGGTACGAATCGGGATGCCACGGGCGATGCCGCCCGACGGTCCGGCCGTGCGCCCCCGAGGATGACCCCGTGGCATCCGCTCGTCGTTCGAACGGATGACCCGCGGGGCGAGCTCGTCCCCTAGCGTTGAGGCACGCCCGCCCGCGGGCGCCCACGGAAGGAGCCGAGGTGAGCCCCACGCGATGGATCGTGCCGGCCGCGGCGGCCACCGGGTTCGCCGTCATCGGCGGGGTCGAGATCGCGCTCGATCCGGCGTTCCGCGCGGCACCGCTCGCCCCGAGCCTCGTGCTCGCCCTCATCGTGGCCGGCACGCTGCTCGCGATCGTCTCGCCCATCGCGGGCAGCCTCGTCGTCACCGCGCTGTTCCCGCTCGGATCGGCGCTCGGGCTCGACGGCCCGACCGGGGTCGGAGTGCTCGCCTTCTTCGTGCTGCCCGGCTGGGCCGGCTACCGCAGCCCGCCGCGCCGCTCGTGGATCGCCCCGCTCGGCGCCCAGCTCATGGCGACCGTCGGCGTCGCACTCGGTGCGCTCACCCCCGACGCCGGGGCGGTGGCCGGCGAGTCCGCTGCGGCCCCCGGCCTCGCCGCGCTCGTCTGGGAGAACCTGTTCTTCTCGAGCCTCGCCTGGGTGTCGTGGCTCGTCGGCACCGTGGCGCGCGGCGCCGGCGCCAGGGCGGTGCGCGCCGAACGGCTCGCGCAGGCCCTCGACGCCGAGCGCGAGGCGCGCGAGCACGCCCTCCTCATCGAGGAGCGGCAGCGCATCGCCCGCGACCTGCACGACGCCGTCGCCCACTCGGTGAGCGTCATGACCCTGCAGCTCGGCGCCGTGCGCGCGACGATGCCCGCCGACGCGCCGCAGATCGAGATGCTGCGCGGCATCGAGCGGCTCGGGCGTGAGTCGGTCGCAGAGCTCCGCACCGCCGTCGGCATCCTGCGGCGGGCCGACGAGGCCCCGCCGACCGCGCCGCCGACGCTCGAACGGGTCGGCGAGCTCGTCGACGACGTGCGTGCCGCCGGGGCCGACGTCTCGCTCGACGAGTCGGGCGATGCCGTCGCGCTGCCCCGCGTCGCCGACGTCTCGGCGTACCGGGTGCTGCAGGAGTCGCTGTCGAACGCCCTGCGCCACGCGCCGGGATCAGCGGTCGCGGTGCGGGTCGCTCGCTCGCCGCAGACGGTCGTGGTCGAGATCGAGAACGGCCGGCCGGGCGCCGAGGCGAACGGCCCCGGCCAGGCCCACGGCGGCCAGGCGCGCAGCCACGACGGCGTCGAGGCGCCGAGCGGCGGGCACGGGCTCGTCGGACTGCGCGAACGACTTGCGATGGCCGGCGGCGCGTTCGCGGCCGGCCCGACGGCCGCGGGCGGATGGCTCGTCCGCGCCGAGTTCCCGGTGGAAGGAGCGGCATGAACGACGACGACCGCGAGGGCGAGGCGCCGAGCGGCGAGCGGTCGCCCGCCGACCCCATCCGCGTCGCGCTCGCCGACGACGAGGCGATGGTGCGCGCCGGGCTTCGCCTGCTGCTCGAGCATCAGCCCGATCTCACGGTCGTCGGCGAGGCCGCCGACGGCGTCGACGCGGTCGCGATGGTGCGGCGCACCCGCCCCGACGTGGTGCTGCTCGACATCAGGATGCCTCGCCGGGACGGCCTCGCCGCCGCCCGTGAGATCGTCGCCGACGGCACCACGAAGGTCATCATGCTGACGACGTTCGACGACGACGAGAACCTCGCGGCGGCGCTGCGCGCGGGAGTCAGCGGCTTCCTGCTGAAGGTGGCCCCGCCCGAGCAGCTGCTGGCCGCCGTGCGCGGCGTCGCCGAGGGGAATGCCCTCCTCGACCCTGCTGTCACCGTGCGGGTCATCGAGTCGTTCGCCCGCGCACCGCAGGCCGACCCCCGGCTCGCGACGCTGCTCGCGAGCCTCACCGATCGCGAACGCGACGTCGTGCGCGAGGTCGCCGCGGGCCGCTCGAACGCCGAGATCGCCGCCCACCTCTACCTCGGTGAGACGACCGTGAAGACCTACCTGTCGCGGGCGCTCGCGAAGCTCGCGCTGCGCGACCGCGTGCAGGCGGTCGTGTTCGCCTACGAGAGCGGACTCGTGCGGCTCGGCGAGCCGCGCTGAGGTCGGTCAGGCGCCGTGCGCGGTGCCACCGACGCCGCCACCCGTCGGCCCGGCAGGCCCCCGGCCCCGCAGCTGCTCGTGCCGCCAGATCGCCAGTTCGACCCGGTTGCGCACGCCGAGCTTCGTCATCAGGCTCTCGACGTGCGTCTTCACGGTGCTGAGCGAGATGTGCAGCTCTTGGCCGATCTCGGCGTTGCCGAGGCCGCGTGCGACGGCGTCGAGCACCTCGGTCTCGCGGTCGGTGAGGGGCACGGCCGGGGCGGCGGGCGGGTCGGCGGCCTCGCCCGCGAAGGCGGTGATGAGCCGCACCGTGACGTTCGGGTCGATGAGCGCGTCGCCGCGGGCGGCCGCGTGCACCGCCTCGGCGAGCAGCACCGCCCCGGCGTTCTTCAGCAGGAATCCGCGCGCACCGGCGCGCAGCGCACCGTAGACGTACTCGTCGAGGTCGAAGGTCGTGATCACGACGACGGGGATCGGGTCGGCGACGTCGGGCCCCGCGAGCAGGCGGGTCGCCTCGAGGCCGTCGGTCCCGGGCATCCTGATGTCGAGCAGGCAGACATCGGGCCGGATGCTCCGCGCGAGCCGGACCGCCTCGTCGCCGTCGGCCGCCTCGGCGACGACCTCGATGCCGGGCTGGGCGTCGAGGATCATCCGCAGCCCCGTGCGCACGAGGTGCTGGTCGTCGGCGATCAGCACGCGAACGCTCATGTCGGCCACCCCGCCCGCGGCAGCGCCGCGGTCACCGTCCACCCGCCGCCGTCGCGCCGCCCGGCTTCGCACCGGCCGCCGAGCAGGGCGGCACGTTCGGCCATGCCGGTGAGCCCGAAACCGGGGCGGCCGGATGCCACGGCCTCACCGTCGTCGTGGACCTCGAGCCGCACGCCGTCGCCGTCGACTCTGACACGCACTTCGACCCGGGTGGCGCCGTGCGCGTGGCGGCGCGAGTTCGTCACGGCCTCCTGCGCGATGCGGAACACCGCGGCGCCGATCGCCGGCGGCACCGACGCCGTGTCGCCCTCGAGCTCGACCGTCACGGCAGGGCCGCCGGCCGGCGAGCTCGTCAGCCGCCCGAGGTCGTCGAGGCCGGGGACGGGGGCCAGCTCCGGGGCATCTGATCGCCTGAGCACCCGCACCATCGCCCGCATCTCGTCGAGCGTGCGCGAGGCCTCGCCCTCGATGACCCGGAGCGCCTCGGTCGCGGCGTCGGGGTGCTGCG
The DNA here is from genome assembly GCF_042884595.1 of Agromyces sp. NPDC058126. NCBI lineage: Bacteria > Bacillati > Actinomycetota > Actinomycetes > Micrococcales > Microbacteriaceae > Agromyces > Agromyces sp. NPDC058126. The sequence continues at coordinate 407,812 of NZ_JBHVTS010000001.1, forward strand.
CCGCGACGGCGGCGCCGGCCTGCGCCTGGATCGCGATCGCCGAGACGTGATGGGCGACCGTGTCGTGGAGTTCGCGCGCGAGCTCCTCGCGCTCGAGCAGTCGCATGCGCTCGAGCTCGCGCGCCCGGGCACCCGCGCGCCAGCGGAACGCGAGGCCCAGCGACCCCGTCGTGACGACGACGGCGAGCCCGCCGACGAGGTCGACCGGTGACGGCGACGGCGTCTCGAGGAGCAGCGGGGCGAGGGTGCCGGCGAGCACCAGCGCGGCACCGCCCACCATCGCGCGGCCGCTGCCCCAGCGCAGCACCGAGTACACGAGCACGAGGAAGTAGGCCGTCGTGAAGAGCTGGGGGTCGCCGCCCACCACGACCGAGACGAGCGTGCCGACGCCGAACGCGACGGCGAGCATCGTGAACGGGCGGGTGCGCCGCCAGAACAGCGTCGGCACGAGGGCGAGGAGCACGATCGCCCATCCCCACCGCCACGGCACCTCGGGGCGCACCGCCGCCTCGAGCAGCACGAGCGGGGGCAGCATGCCGACGAGCACCCAGTCGCGCCAGACACGGCGCGGCGGAGGCGGCGTCGGGGCCGGCGAGCGCCACACTGCGCGGACGGGGCTCGTCATGCCCTCATGATAGGTCTGCGCCCGCCGGCGGGGCAGGGGCGGAGGCGGGGGCGGCGCCGCGGTGGAGCCGGCTCGCGGCCGGGCGTCGAGCCGATCGCGCGCGGCGACGGATCACGAACTCGGCGACCACGAGGTTGATCACCCAGCCGGCGCCCATCAGCACCGCATGCATCGCCTCGCCCGGCGCGCCGAACACGAGGGTCCACGGCAGGAAGGTGAACACCTGCGTGCCCGCGCCGAGCCCGATCGCATACGCCCGCGTCATCCAGGCGCTATGGGTGCCGACGTCGCCCCGGCGGATCGCGAGGAAGGCGACCACGATCGCGCCGGCCATCACGGTGCCGAACCCGAGGCGCATCACCATGAGCGCCACGCCGTTGACCGCCGGCATCTGGTAGGCGAGGGTCATCCAGAGCGCCGACATCGCCGAGAGCAGCCCCGCGGGGGCGACGACCCGTCCGGCGAACCGGTGCCAGCGCCGGCGGCGGAGGGACGGTGCGAACTGCAGCGCCCCGAGCACGAGGAACACGCTCGACGCGACGATGTGCACGACCACCGGCACCGGCGAGTCGAAGAACCGGGCGTTCTCGGCGGTCACCGGCCCGCCGCCCGTGAGCTGGGTGAGCCGGAACGCCCCCGCGGCGATCGGCACGAGGCTGAGGGCGATGAGCCCCGCCGGAGCGAGCCACTCGCGGCGTCGAGGTGATTCGGTCATGCCTCGATGCTCGTGTCCGCGCGGGCCGCGCACATCGGCCGACGGGCTCGACCGCCCTCGGCCGATCGGCCGATCCGCCGAGGCGACGGCGTGAGTCGACCGGTGCGGTACACCGCCCGTTCACCCGCGCGACGGGTCCGCGTCACCGCGGCCCGGTCGAGTGGCTTCCGACCCCCGCACCCGCCCGCGTCAGGAGCGCCAGCATGCCCGTGCAGCACCCCAACCCACCCACCTCTCCGCATCGCCGTGTGCCCGCGATGCTCGCCGCGCTCGCCGTCGCGGCGTCGGGGCTCGCAGTCGCCGCGACTCCGAGCCTCGCGACCGCCGCCGAGGCCGGCGTCGTCGTCAACGAGATCGTCTACGACGACGTCGTCGCCGGGGCGGTCGACGCGATCGAACTGTTCAACGCGGGGGCCTCGAGCGTGGATGTCTCGGGGTGGCAGGTCTTCGACGACAAGCGCGAGGAGTCCGGGGTCATCCCCGCCGGGACGAGCCTCGCCGCGGGCGCCTTCCTCGTGCTCGAGAAGGACGGCTCGCCCCTCGGGTTCCCGTTCGGGCTCGGCAAGGGCGACACCGTCACCCTCGTCGACGCCGCAGGCGCCGACGTCGATTCGTACGCCTACGAGCCCACGGCGCCGCTCGCCGACTGGTCGCGCTGCGCCGACGGCGGCGAGTGGGCGCATGGCACCGCGCTCACCCTCGGCGCCCCGAACACCTGCGAGCCGCCCGCCGTGGCCGGCGACGTCGTGCTCAACGAGGTCGACTCGGGCCCCGCCGACTGGATCGAGCTCGTCAACCCGGGCGATGCGGCCGTCGACCTCTCGGGCGTCGAGATCCGCGACAACTCCGACGACCACCGCTGGTTCTTCGCCGCCGGGGCGAGCCTCGCCGCGGGCGAGCGGCTCGTCGTCGACGCCGAGACCGAGGGCGTCGACGTGAACGGCGCTGCGCAGCCGCTCCAGGCCGCGATCGGCATCGGCGGCTCCGACTCGATCCGCGTCTTCGGCGCCGACGGCACGCTCCTCGACGAGACCTCGTGGACGGGGCATCCCGCCATCGACGGCGACGAGGCGGCCGCGAGCTACGCGCGCTGCCCCGACACGACGGGCGCCTTCGGCCTCGCCCGGGTCACGCCGGGCGCCGCGAACGACTGCGTTCTGCCCGCGCTCGCGATCAACGAGGTCGAGTCGAACGGCGACGCCACCGACTGGGTCGAGGTCGTGAACACCGGCGATGCGCCGATCGACCTCTCGGGCTGGACCCTCATGGACAGCGACCCCGCCGGCCACGCGGCCGACGTCACCCCGGTCGCGGCCGGCACCGTACTCGCGCCGGGCGCCTTCTTCGTCTTCGACGGCGCCAGCCACTTCGCCTTCGGACTCGGCGGTGCCGACGTCGCGACCGTGCGCAACGCGAGCGGGCTCACCGTCGCCGAGTACGCCTGGACCCAGCACGCCGCCGTCACCTGGGCGCGCTGCCCCGACGGCACCGGCGACTTCGTCGACGCCATGGCCGCGACCAAGGGCGCGACCAACTGCGGCGACGGCACCGGCGAGCCCGGCGGACCCGGCGAGCCCGTGACGGCGGCCTGGCCCGGCTCACCCGAGGTGACCGTGCTCGACGAGACCGCGATGTTCCTCGAGGACTCCTCGGGCCTCGACGCGCAGGCGACTGCGGACGGCACCGTGCTCTGGGCCGTCGACAACGGCACCGGCACCTTCTGGAAGCTCGACGTCTCGGCCGGTGGCACCGCCTCGTTCGCCGAGGGCTGGGCCGACGGCAAGCGGGCGAGGTTCCAGCGCGACGCCGGCAACCCGGCCGCGGCCGGCCCCGATGCCGAGGGAATCACGGTCGACGGCGACGGGCGGGTCTACCTCGCCTCCGAGCGCGACAACTCGAAGAAGGGCGTGAACCAGAACGTCGTGCTCGCCATCGACCCCGACGCCGTCGGCCCCGACGTCGTCGCGACGCAGGAGTGGGACCTCACCGCCTCGCTGCCGCAGGTCGCCGCGAACACCGGCATCGAGGCCGTCGAATGGGTGTCGGACACCGCGCTCGCCGGCCTGCTCGTCGACCAGGGCACCGGGGCGCCGTACGACCCGGCGGACCACCCCGGCCACGGCGACGGCCTCTTCTTCGTCGCCGTCGAGGACAACGGCTTCGTCTACGCGTACGCGCTCAGCACCGACGGCTCGGTCGCGCAGGTCGCGGCCATCGACCCGGGGCTCGGCGGCGTCATGGCGCTCGACTACGACACGGTGATCGGCGAGCTCTGGGCCGTCTGCGACGACGGCTGCGAGGGCCGCTCGGCCCGCATCGCCTTCACCGGCGGCGAGCCGAAGATCAGCCTGTTCGCCCGACCCACTGGCATGCCGAACCTCAACAATGAGGGCTTTGCGACGATGCCCGCGGCGCTCGGAGCGAGCGCCGTGCCGGGTGCCGCAATGCGCGCCGCCGGCACCGAGGTCGCTGTGGCCGAACGAGCGGTGTGGTGGTTCGCCGACGGCGAGCAGCCCGCCGCCCTCCGTGCGGGCACGCTGCCCGCCGCGGCGGGGGAGGAGCCGGGAGGGGAGCCCGGCCCCGGTGACGGGGACGGCGGCACGGGCGACGGTGACGGCGGCCAGACCGACGGCGCCGGCTCGCGGCCGGCCGTGTCCGATGGCCTCGCCGAGACGGGCGTCGACTCGGGGCTGCTCGCTCTCGCACCGCTCGGTGTGCTCATCGTGGGCGTGGGCATCTCGCTCCTCATCGCGGCCCGTCGGCGCCACCGGGCCGGGGCGACCACGGTCGAATAGGGCGACCCCACCACCGCACGCACCGCACGCCGCGCGGCCGGGCGACTCCACGCGGAGCGCCCGGCCGCGTCCTTCGATCAGCTCCAAGTCGCTTCGTGGAAGCAGCGCCTGAAGCACGAGACCTGTGTCGATGATCGATCCACCTGAGGGCCAGTCTCAGTAGTCCGCACCCAGCTCATCGCGGAGTCGGCTGATGATTCGCTCGAGGTGGGCGGCGAGCACGGCTTCATCGCTGCCGCCGTCATCGCTTGGTTCGACACTCATGATCCTGCGCCGCAGCATGGATATCGTGTCCGGGTCGATCCGTCCGGAGAGCGTCATCGCTCGCATTGCATCGCAGAGCCTCGCGAGAATCCGTAGATCCCTGACCTCGAGCTTCGGCGAGTCCGTCACAGGATCATCGTGCACGGGCCCGGTGACACGCGCAGTGAGGAACCCGCTCAGGGTCAGCGAACATCCCCGCGAAGCCCGTCGATCGGGCGTTCGTCCCAGATCGCGAACGGGTCGTTGCCGACCTCCGCCATGAGTGCGGGACGTGCGGCCTCTGCGGCGTCTTCGGATTCCCAGAGCGCGATGCCCACCAGACGGCCGCTGCCGTCGTCCACGACGCCGGTCCACTCCAACCCCGGCTGTTCACGGGCGACTCGGCTGCAGCGCTGCATCGAGTCGAGCACCGCGTCCCGATGCTCGGGCTTGGGTGAATGCACGGAGACGACGGCATACGTCATGCCTGCAGCCAAGCACGTTGCGCGCGAAGTGGGAACTCCCAGATGCTGCCGCCGCCGACCGAGATGTATCGGCCGCCGGCAGCCCCGATCGGGCTCAGAGCTCAGCGCGCGCAGATCACTCGTTGACGGTCTGCCAGACGGCGTAGTCGTCGTCGGTGCGGCACTCTCGGGGCACATCGGGCAGCTTGATGTACCCGCCACCACCCTTGATGGAATCGCCGAGCTCCACGGCTCCCAGACCGGGCACTTCGACGCTTCGACCGTCGTCGGCCAGCGTGGTACCGAAGGGGAACTGGAGGATGTGCGTGTCGCTCCCGGACTCGAGCGCCAGACAGCCCATCGGTGTGCGGGTCAGTTCACCGACGACGAGGGCCTCCATGACGTCCTCGGGTTCGGTCGAGGCAGCGACCATGATCGAACCGCCGGCACGTTGCACGGACGTACTCGATGCCCCAGGGACCCCGCATCCGAGCAAGAGCGTCGCAATCGCCCCGGCCATGAGTACGAGTCTCAGCATCATCTCGTCAGGATGACAGCACAGAAGTGCTCGCCGCCAGATCCTGCCTGCTCTGGAACTTCGACGATGGGGGAGGATCGGGGCATGGATGACGGAGGCGGAGCAGGCACGGCGGCGGGCGTGAACGGATCAGCGGTCGGCACTCGACTGATCGTCGATATCGCCAACGTGATGGGCTCGCGGCCCGACGGGTGGTGGCGCGACCGGGCCGGCGCCGCGAACCGCATGCTCGCCGCACTGCCGCCGCTCGTGGGGCGCGAGGTGCGCGGCCCCGACGGCGCCGCGCTGTGCATCGTCGAGCTCGTGGCCGTGATCGAGGGCGCCGCGAAGGCGGCCGCGCGACCCGAGGGCATCACGGTCGTCGCCGCTCCGGCCGACGGCGACGGCAGCATCGTCGAGATCGCCGGCTCCGAGGCATCCGATCGCCCGACGCTCGTCGTGACCGCGGACCGCGGACTGCGTGCGAGGCTCGCCACCGGCGTGCTCGTCGTCGGGCCGGGCTGGCTCAACGATTTGCTCGGGCGCTGAACCGGGATCGCGACGCTCGCCGAGGGGTGGCGGCGGCAGCGTCGATGTGCTATACCCACAGGGGGTATAGATACGTCGCATCCCACGCTCACGCAAGGAGGCGCAGCGATGAACCGAACCGACCGTACGGTCCCGGCCCCGACCGAGGGCGCCGCCACGACCGCGCCGCCGTCGATCCCGTTCATCGTCATCGCGCTCGTCATCGGCGTCGCGAGCGGGTTCGGGCTGCTGTTCAGCGGCTACCCCGACGCGCTCGGCACCGCCGTGCCCATGACCGCGCTCGGCATCGCCACGCTCTGCTATCTCGCGGCGGCGGTCACCGGCCGGCGCTGGGTCGCGTGGCTCGTCGTCGGGGTCGGCACCCTGCTGGTCTTCGCCGCCGAGCTGCTCGACCTGCCGCGGTGGGCGGTGCTCGCTGTCACGGGGGTCGTGCTGCTCGTCGTCGGGCTCGTCAGGCGGCCCCGGGCGACCACGCCCCAGGCGCTCGCGATGGTCGGCTTCTTCGGGGTCGCCGTCGCGGCGCTCGCGCTCGACCCGCGCCTCGGCCTCGCACTCGCGGGCCTCGCGCTCGCCGCACATGCCGGCTGGGACGTCGTGCACTACCGCCGCAACGCCGTCGTCGGCCGCTCGCTCGCACTGTGGTGCATGGGGCTCGACCTGTTCCTCGGGCTCGTCTGCGTGGGCATCGCGATCGCCGGCTGACGTCGTAAGCCGGAGCGCGAGCAGCGATCGGCCGTCAGCGGGCGAGGGCCGTCGCGTGCAGGAACGTCGGCAGCCCGCGGCGGGCGATGAGCCACTCGGCGACGACGAGGTTCGGCACCCAGCAGAGGAACGGCACCGCGGCATAGGCGTTCGCGAACACGGCGTCGAAGTCGAACGCCCCGGTCATGAACGGCAGCTGCGCGAGGAGGAGGAGCGGCAGCCAGATGCGGAGCGTCACGGCCGCATACGTGAGGGCGAAGTTGCGCATCATCCAGGCGCGGTGGCTCGCGACATCCCGCCGCCTGATCGCGCGATACCCGAGCCAGCCGGTGACGAGCCACAGCACGGCGAGTGCGCCGAAGCCGAAGAGCCCCACGAGTCCGGCGTCGTTCACCGGGGCGATCACGAGGCCGGCGACGCCCGCCACGCCGACGGCGACGAGGTACGAACGGCCGGTCCAGCGGTGCACGCGCGGATGCCTCGTGCGCAGGCCCGTCCAGAACTGCAGCGGGCCGACGACGAGGGCGACCCCGCCCGCAAGGATGTGCGCGTAGAACGCGAGCTGCACCGGCCACGGCTGCTCGGCGTAGTTGCCGGCGAGGCCGCCGGACGGCGTCTCGGCGAGGGTCCGGAGCGAGGCCGTGAGGTACGGCACGACGGCGAAGGCGGCGATGCCGAGGGAGGAGAGGAGCACCCAGGTCCACGCGATGCGGGTCGCGGCGAGGCGGCGGCGGGCCGAGGCGGGCGGGAGCGACGGCGGCGGCGCGGCGGTGCCGGTGGCTGTGCTGGTGTCGGTGAGGGAGGCCATGGCCGCACGCTACGAGCGTCGCCGTGGTGCGGTTATCGGGTGAACCCCCGGATCGATGCGGGGGTCAGCGGCGGTGGCGGCGCACGTTCCGCCCGTGCCTCAGATGACGACGTCGATCTCGTCGTCGGCGCGCGTGCCGACGTACTGCGCGTCGATGAGGATCGGCAGGTGGTCGCTCGACCCGCGCGGCAGCGTCTCGACGCGGCGGATCTCGAAGTCGGCCGAGGTCGCGAAGTCGAAGTGGCCGCGGAAGTACTTGTACCGCGTGTACGTGCGGCTGTCGCTGAGGGTGAGCTCGTAGCCCGCGTCGCGCACCTTCTCGGCCAGATTGTCTTTGAAGACCGGGTAGTTGTAATCGCCCACCATGAGGGTCGGCAGGTGCGGGCCCATCAGCTGCAGCGAGCCGAGCGCCGAGTGGATCTGGTGCCGTCGCAGCGAGTTGAGCGCGGTGAGGGGCGCCGCATGGAACGAGGCGACGATCACCTCGCGGTCGTGCTGCAGGTCGATGAGCCGCGCGCCGAGCAGGCGTTCGTGCGCCGGGCGCAGGACCCGGTCGTGCAGGGACTTCTTGAGGGCGAAGGCGCGGATGTCCCGCGGTGTGAACCGGTCGGGCCGGAAGTAGAGGGCGAGCCCGAGCCGGTTGCCGGTCGTCGAGTGCGCGAGCCGCAGCCGCCCGACCTCCTCGGCGAGGTCGGTGGTGTCGCACTCCTGCAGGCAGAGGACGTCGGGAGAGTAGCGCTCATCGAGCGCCGCGAGTTCGGTGATCGCGCGGTGCTTGCGGAGGTTGTAGCTGATGACCAGCATCACCTCAGCCTAGGCGTTCAGGGTGAACGTGAGCCGTGGATGACGTGACGGGTCATGCCGCGCTCGCGGCGAGCGCCGCACGCACCTCCTCGTCGACGAGATCGGCGTTGACCGCCGCACCCGCCATGCTGCCCGCGGCCATCGCGAACGGGACCGAGGAGCGCGGGTCGGTGACGTTGCCCGCCGCCCAGACGCCCGGCACGCTCGTGCGACCCATCGCGTCGACCGCGACGAACTCGCCGCCCATCGGGTGCGCGGTGCGTTCGGCGCCGAGCTCGCGCAGCACCGGGTCGTTCGGTTCGGGCGCCGGGCCGGCGAAGATCGCGTCGCTCGCGATCTCGGTGCCGTCATCGAGACGGATGCCCCGGAGCACGCCACGCTCGTCGGCGACGACCGCCTCGACGGGGCGGTCCTCGACGCCGATGCCGCGCGCGAGGAGGCCGGCGCGCGCCTCGTCGGGCAGCTCGGCGCCGTGCGCGAAGACCGTGACGTGGTCGGAGAGCTGGCGCATGAGCTGCGCCTGGTGCACCTGCGCGGCGCTCGCGGCGAGCACGGCGATGCGCCGGTCGCGCGCCTCCCATCCGTCGCAGTAGGGGCAGACGAACGCGCCGCGGCCCCACTGCTCGGCGAGGCCGGGAATGGAGGGCAGGGCGTCCCGCAGGCCGCTCGCCACGAGGAGGCGCCTGGCGTGCAGGGGTGCGCCGTCGGCGAGCTCGAGCGTGAAGGCGGGCGCCGAGCCGTGCGCGGCGACCGCGACTCCGCGCTGCACGTCCACGCCGTCGTAGCGCTCGAGCTCGGCGCGCCCGTCGGCGAGGAGGGCGAGCGGCGAGGTGTGATCGCGGCCGAGCACGCCGTGCATGTGGCCGGCGAACCGGTTGCGCGGCAGGCCCTCGTCGAGCACGAGGACTCGCCGTCGGGAACGGCCGAGCATGAGCGCGGCGCTGAGTCCGGCACTGCCGCCGCCGATGATGATGACGTCCCAGGTGGTCTGCTGCATGTTCCGATCCTGGAGGTGTCATGATGGAACGGCAAGCGAGTTTGCCGAATCAGCAAAGGATGCCCCGTGCCCGACGACCCCGACGCACCATCGCTCGACCGCATGCTCGACGGCGTCGCTCCGCGACTGCGAGCCCTCCGCACCCGTCGAGGCCTCACGCTCGCCGAGCTCTCCGAGGAGACCGGCATCTCGGCGAGCACGCTCTCGAGGCTCGAGTCGGGCGGTCGGCGTCCGACGCTCGACCTGCTGATCCGGCTCGCCGCGGTGTACCGGGCGAGCCTCGACGATCTCGTCGGCGCCCCGCAGATCGCCGACCCCAGGGTGCACCCGAAACCCTTCTACCGCGACGGCAAGGCGATCATCCCGCTCACCCGCAGCAACCCCGACGTGCACGCGTTCAAGATGGTGCTGCCCGGGCATCCGCCCGAGGTGCCGGTCGAGCAGCGCGCGCACGAGGGGTACGACTGGATCTACGTGCTGAGCGGGCGCGTGCGTCTCGCGCTCGGAAACGACGAGATCGTGCTCGACGCGGGCGAGGCGGCCGAGTTCGACACGCGGGTGCCGCACGGCACCGCGAGCGCGTCGCTCGAGCCCGCCGAGGTGCTGAACCTGCTGAGCGCACAGGGCGAGCGGGTCCACATCCGCGCGAGCCGCTGATCGTCCGCGCGCGATTCCCCCGGGGTGACCGTCCGGCTCTAGGCTGACGCCCATGGGGTTCGTGCTCACCATCCTGACGCTCGCAGCCCTGGTGTACGCGTTGGTCGACATCATCATGCGCGACGAGTCGGACGTGAAGCACCTGCCGAAGTTCGGCTGGATCCTCCTCGTCGTGCTGCTGCCGCTCATCGGGACCGTGCTGTGGTTCGTGCTGGGTCGCGAGCGTTCGTCGGCGGGCCAGCGCGGGGGTGCCGCCACGGCACGTGGCGAGGCCGCGCCGGCCGCGCCCGCCGGCCCGCAGACGGTCATGCCGCCGAGCGGCCCCGGCGACGCGCGCTCGACCGAGGAGCAGCTCGCCGACCTCGACCGCGAGATCGAGTACTACGAGAAGCGCGCCGAGCTCGAGCGGCGCAGGCGGGAGCTCGGGCCGGGAGCGGCCGAGTAGACGTCGGGCGACGTTGCGGCTCAGACCGTGCCGAGGTCGAGACGCAGCTCGACGGTGTCGCCGATCTCGAGCAACTCGGCCGCGCGCACCCAGGTCTTCACCGGCACGATGTACCCGCCGTCCTTCGGCCACAGCGCGGTCGGCCATTCGCTGCGGCCGATCCGCACGGTGGCCGGCACCATGCCCCAGCCGTAGCTGACGAGCGGCGCCACCTGCGCGATGGCCTCGCACTCCGCGTCGGGCACCGAGACGAAGTGCCACGGCGCCGGCCCGCGCCAGAACCACAGTTCACCGCTGAATGCGAGCTCCATCGGCTCAGGATACGACGGGCCGCACCCGCTCGGCCGACCGGTCGACTCAGTGGCCGAGCGCGTCGATCTCGTCGCGGAGCCGACCCGCCTCGAGGCCGAGCGCCCACTCGGCGGCGTCGGTGACGAAGCGCCAGTAGGCGTCGGAGGCGAACGCGCCGGTGTTGTTCGCGTAGGCGCCGAAGCCGTCGATCGCGATGAAGATGCGCACGGTCGCGGTGAAGACGTCGGCGGGTGCGAACACGCCGGCCGCGATGCCGTCGTCGATGAGCGCGGTGAGCCGGTCGCGGTCGAACGACTCCTGCTCCTCGAGCGCCGCATCGAGCGCGGGGCTGAACCGGCTGAGGTGGCGCGCGTTGAGCCAGAGACGCGAGATCGCCCGCGCGTCGGAGCTCTCGACCCGCGAGACGAGGCGTGCCATCCGCTCGAGCGGCTCGCCGCCCTCGGGCACGAGCGCCTCGCGCTCGTCGGAGACGGCGTGCACGAACGCGGCGATCACGAGGTCCTCGGCGACCGGGAAGTAGTGGCTGATGAGCCCGGGCCGGACTCCCAGCAGGTCGGCGACGGCGCGCAGCGTGATCTTCTCGAGGCCGCCCTCCAGGGCGATGGCCGCGGCGGCCCGCACGATCTCCGCCCGTCGCTCGGCGGGCAGCTTGCGGGCTCGGGTCGCGGGCGCGCTTGACATCATGCCGTTCATGTTATTGGATGAGCGACCAATAGCCCATTGGTCGAGTGACCAATAGCAGCGTCGCACCGGCTGAGCCGGGCCGACGCCGCCTCGGGCCCGCCGAGAGGATCCCCCGTGTCATCCCAGACTCCCGCAGCGTCGCAGGACTTCGTCGACGCACCCACCCAACCCGAGACCCGAGGCATCGAGTACGTGAGCGCGAGCGAGCGCCACGGCCGAGCCCGAGACCTCTTCGGCGTGTGGGCCGCGCCCAACGTGAGCGTGCTGAACTTCACGATCGGCGCGACCATGATCCTGCTCGGCCTCGAGATCTGGCAGGCCGTCGCCGTCATCGTCGCCGCGAACCTGCTCTGGGTCTTCCCTGGCCTCATCGCGATCGCCGGCCCGGCGGCGGGCACCTCGGGATCGGTCATCAGCCGGGCCATCTACGGCGTCATCGGCAACAAGGTCATCATCGCCTTCACCGGATGGTTCATCTCGGCAGTGTTCCTCGCGCTGAACTGGCTCGCGTCGTCGTTCATGGGCGCCGATCTCCTCGCACAGTGGGGATTCGACGACCCCGTCCTCGGTCCCGTGATCGTGACCCTCGTCGTCTCCGCGATCACCGTGCTCGTCGCCGTCTACGGCCACGCGCTCATCATCCGCAGCTACACCGCGATCTCGGCCGGCCTCCTCGTGATCTTCCTCGCCGTGACCGTGTTCGCGCTGCCGACCGTCGACTGGAGCTACCAGGCCCCAGTGCCCCTCACCGGCGTGCCCCTCTGGTCGGCCGTGACGATCGGGTTCACGATCCTCGCCTCGACGCCGCTCTCGTACATCAACAGCCCCGACATCGCCCGCTACCTGCCGCGCGAGACCAAGCCGTCGCACATCATCGCGGCCACCGCGCTCGGCGGCGCGCTGCCCGGCATCTTCTTCACGGTCGTCGGTGCGCTCATCGCGACCGGGCTCAGCGCCGCTGCGATCGACGCGGGCATCGAGTCGGCGATCCTCGGCCTCCTGCCGAGCTGGCTCGGGCCGCTGCTCGTGCTCGGCGTCGTCGTCAACACGATCGCCCTCAACGGCATGACGACGTACACCTCGAGCATGGCGCTGCAGTCGGTCGGAGTGCCGATCCGTCGCATCCCCTCGGCGATCGTCGTGGGCGTCATCGGGACGGCGCTCACGCTCTACCTCGTGATGTCGACGAGCCTGCTCGACGCGGTCAACCTCATGCTGCAGTTCCTCGTGATCGTCTCGGGCCCCGCCATGGCGATCTTCGCGACCGACATCATCCTGCGCCGCAACGGGTACGACGCGATCGACCTGTTCGACGAGCGACGCGGCGGCAAGTACTGGTACGCGGGCGGGTGGAGCATCCCGGGCATGACGGCCGTCGTCACGGGCGGCATCGCGACCGCGCTCTGCCTCTCGACCGACGTCTGGACCGGCCCGATCGCCGAGCTGCTGGGCTGGGTCGACCTGTCGGTGCCGGTCGGCATGACGGTCTCCGCCCTCGTCTACCTCGGGCTCTCGAAGGCCGGGTTCGGCCGGTTCGACGACGCGGGCGCCGAGTCGGCGACGCAGGGAGCGCCGGCCGCGGAGACCGCGAGCCCCGCCGCTTCGTCGACCGAGTCCGCGGCATGATGGCGGACATGAGCGACGCGGCCCTCCCCATCGACCCGCACGACCCGACCGCGACCGGCCCGCACCCGCCCCGCTACCCGGGCGCGCCCGCGGGCGTGCCCGACCTCGACACCTGGCAGGAGGCGCCGGGCAACCGCTGGGCCTTCGGCGACCTCGCCGAGCTCGTGCCGACCGCGACGATCTCGCGCATCCCGACGGCCGCGCGCGCCGCGGCAGCCGTCGCCGCGACCGTGCGGCTCGACGCGTTCGCGACGGCGCTGCCCGACCTCGAACGCCGGCTCGAGGCCACCTTCACCGATGCGTTCCTGGTGCTGCGCGGCGGCGAGGTCGTCGCCGAGTACTTCAAGACCGGGTTCGCGCCCGACCAGCGCCACCTGCTCATGAGCGTGTCGAAGTCGATCTGCGGCCTCACCGTCGGCGCGCTCGTCGACGCCGGCCGCATCGACCCGGCGCGCCCCGTCACCGACTACGTGCCCGAACTCGCCGGATCGGTCTACGACGGCCCGACCGTGCGTCACGTCCTCGACATGCAGGTCGCGATCGACTACGACGAGGACTACGTGAACCCGGCCGCCGAGGTGCAGACGCACGACCGTGCGGCCGGGTGGCGACGACGGCGCGACGGCGACCCGGTCGACACCTACGCGTTCCTCACGACGCTCCGCGGCAGCGGGGCGGTGGGCGAGTTCCAGTACTGCTCGGCGAACACCGACGTGCTCGCGTGGATCATCGAGCGGGTCACCGGCTCGCGCTACCACGAGGTCGTCGCCGACCTCGTGTGGTCGAAGCTCGACGCCGACCGCGACGCGACGATCACGGTCGACCGCGCGGGGTTCGGCTTCGCGAACGGCGGCATCTCGTGCACCGCCCGCGATCTCGCGCGGGTGGGGCGCCTCGTGCTCGACGGCGGGGTCGCATCCGGCGGGCGCGTCGTCTCCGAGGAGTGGGCGCGCGCGATCCTCACCGGCGGCGACCCGGGGGCGATGACCTCGGAGGGATTCACCGGCGCGTTCCCCGGCGGCTCGTACACGGCGCAATGGTGGTGCATGGGCAACGCGCGCGGCAACGTGAGCGGCATCGGCATCCACGGTCAGAACCTCTGGCTCGACCCCCGGACCGACTCGGTGATCGTCAAGCTCTCGACCTGGCCCGACCCCGACACCGCCGAGTGGAACGCACTGCAGAGCGCCCTGCTCCTCGACGTGAGCGAGGCGCTCGACACCGTGGGCTGATCGGGATCAACGGCACCCCGCCGCGGCCAGCGATCGGCGCCCGCTCACCCCGCGTCTGTCGCGGACGGGTTCCAGCGCTGCAGCTTCCCGGGGTTCCGCATGATCCAGACCTGCGCGATGCGGTCGTCGCGGACCTCGACGGATGCGACCGAGTCGACGATGCCGCGTTCGCCGAACACGAGCACGAGCCCGTCGGCGGTCTCGTGCACCGCCCACTCGAGCGCGGGGCCGCGACGCTCGAGGATGCCGGCGACGTAGCGGGCGACGTGGTCGGGTCCGAGCACCGGACGACGTGCCGCCGAGGCGAGGCCGCCGCCGTCGGCGACGAGAACGACCTCGGGGGCGAGGAGCGCCACCAGCGCCTCGAGCCGGCCGCTGCCCGCCGCCGCGACGAAGGCGCGCACGACCTCGTCGTGGCGCTCGCGGCTGACGGCGCCGGCACGACCCTCGCGCACGTGGCGCCGGGCCGAGGAGGCGAGCCGACGGCACGCCTCGGGCGAGCGACCCAGGATCTCGGCGATCTCGCCGAACGGCACCGCGAACACCTCGTGCAGCACGAAGGCGACCCGTTCGGCCGGGGTGAGCGCCTCGAGCACGACGAGGAGGGCCGTCGACACCGACTCGTCGAGCATCGCGCGGTCGAGCGGGTCGTCGGCGGCGCGCACCGCGAAACGGGCGACGTCGGCGGTCGGCAACGGTTCGGGCAGCCACTCGCCGACGTACGACTCGCGTCGGGCCCGCGCGGAGCCGAGCAGGTCGAGGCAGATCCGGCTCGTGACCCGCATCAGCCACGCCCCGGGGTTCTCGATCGCGTCGCGCTCGGCCGGAGGCATCCGATACCAGCGCGCATACCCGTCCTGGACGGCGTCCTCCGCATCGGCGACCGTGCCGAGCAGGCGGTAGCCGAGCCCGAGCAGCCTCGGGCGCTCGGCCTCGAGGGCGGCCGCTTCCGCAGTGTCGTCGCGGGTCATGCGCCAAGCCTCTCATCCCGCGCTCCCACCGCCGCGTCACATTCCGGCGGGCTGCGTCGTCGTCATGGTGAGGGGCGATCGGATGCCCCGCCTGCGGCACCCCGCCGCACCCGAGGAGAGGAGCAGCACTGTGAGGATCGCCGTCGCCGGAGGCACCGGAACCGTCGGACGTCACGTGGTGGACGTCGCCCGCGAACGCGGCCACGAGGTCGTCGTCCTGGCCCGCTCGGCCGGGGTCGACCTGATCTCGGGCGAGGGGCTGGCCGAGGCGCTCGCGGGGGTCGACGCCGTCGTCGACACGGCCAACATCATGTCGATCGACCGTGAGACGGCCGAGCGGTTCTTCACCACGAGCTCGCTCACCCTGCTCGCGGCCGAGGCTCGGGCAGGGGTGGGGCACCACGTGCTGCTCTCGATCGTCGGCATCGACGAGGTGCCGTACGCCTACTACGAGGCGAAGCTCGCCCAGGAGCGGGTCGTCGAGCAGGGGCAGGTGCCGTGGACCATCCTGCGGGCGACCCAGTTCCACGAGTTCGCGGGGCAGATGGCCGGGCGGATGCGGGTCGCCGGGGTGCAGCTGGCGCCGCGGATGCGCACGCAGCCGGTCGCCGCGCGGGAGGTCGGCGAACGTCTCGTCGAGCTCGCCGAGCATCCGGCCGCCGGCCGTGCGGGCGAGCTCGCGGGCCCGCGCGAGGAGCAGCTCTCGGAGATGGTCCGCCGCCTGGCCCGCGCGGAGGGACGGCGCGGGCCCGTGCTCTCGATCGCGCTGCCGATGAAGGGGATGCGCGAGATGCGCCACGGCGCCGTGCTGCCCGGGCCCCACGCGAGGCTCGGGCGCCAGAGCTTCGACGAGTGGCTCGCCTCGGCACCGCGCCGAGGAGCCGCCCCGCCTCGCTAGGGTGGGTGGGCGCGTCCCGAAGGCGTCGGGCGCCCCGAAGGAGCCCAGTGAAGACCATCGACCTCGCCGGCATCGCGGCGCCCAACGTCGTGCTCGGCCTCATGCGCATCGAGGAGATGAGCGACGACGAGGTGCGTACCCTCGTCGGCACCGCCCGCGACGCCGGCATCGACTTCTTCGACCACGCCGACATCTACGGCGAGACGTTGCACGCATGCGAGCGCCGCTTCGCCGAGGCGATGCGGCTCTCGCCGTCGGAGCGCGAGCAGGTCACCCTGCAGACGAAGTGCGGCATCGTGAAGGACGGCCCCTACTTCGACTTCTCGTACGAGCACATCATCGAGTCGGTCGAGGGCTCGCTCGAGGCGCTCCAGACCGACTACCTCGACATCCTGCTGCTGCACCGCCCCGACGCCCTCGTCGAGCCCGACGAGGTCGCCCGGGCCTTCGACGAGCTCGAGGCCTCCGGCAAGGTGCGGGCCTTCGGCGTCTCGAACCACACGCCGAGCCAGATCGAGCTGCTGCGGCGCTCGGTGCGCCAGCCGATCGTCGCGAACCAGCTGCAGTTGTCGATCACGCATGCGCCGATCATCGCCCAGGGCGTCGCGGCGAACATGCAGGGCCTCTGGCAGTCGACGATGCTCGACGGGGGCGTCGTCGACTACTGCCGCCTGAACGGCATCACGATCCAGGCCTGGTCGCCGCTGCAGGCGGGGTTCTTCACCGGCGTGTTTCTCGGCTCGGCCGACTACCCCGAGCTGAACGCGGCGATCGACCGGCTGGCCGGGAAGTACGACGTGCCGCCGATCGCGATCGCGACCGCCTGGATCACGAGGCATCCCGCGAACATGCAGGTCGTGCTCGGCACGACGAACCCCGAGCGCGTCGCGGGCGCCGCGGCAGGCTCGGCCGTGCCGCTCACGCGTCCCGAGTGGTACGAGCTGTTCCGCGCGGCGGGATACCAGGTGCCCTGACCGCGATCAGGTCGGTCGAGTAGCGAAGCGTATCGAGAACACCGGCCGGGGTCTCGATACGGCGCTGCGCGCCTACTCGACCGGCTGGAGCGCGGGCGTGGGTGCGAACGCGGCATCCAGGATGCCGCGGCGCAGCCCGTTCGCCCGCTCGGCGAAGCCGCGCTGGCGTCGCACGTACTCGGCCTTGCCGTCGGGGGTCTCGATGCGCACGGGCTCGCCGCCCCACGGCGCCATGTCGTAGGGCGAGGCCTGCATGTCGAGGTAGCGGATGTCTCGGGCCAGCTCGAAGGCGTCGAGCAGCAGTTCGCCCGGCACGAGCGGACCGAGCTTCACCGCCCACTTGTAGACGTCCATGTTGGCGTGCAGGCAGCCGGGCTGCTCGAGCTCGGGCTGCGACTCGCGCGTGGGCTCGAAGCGGTTGCGCGGCACCGCGTCGGGCGTGAAGAAGCGGAACGCGTCGATGTGCGTGCAGCGCAGCTCGTGCGCCTCGACGACCTCGTCGGTCGCCGCCTGCCCCAGTCGCAGCGGCACCGGATGCCGGTGCTCGCCCTGGCGGTAGACCATCGCCCACTCGTGCAGTCCGAAGCATCCGAACGCCGCCGGCCGCGACGCCGTCAGCCGGAGCATGCGTGCGACGACCGCGAGCATCGGGCCCTTCTCGGCCTCCATCGCGTCGCGGTCGACGACGAGCGAACCCGGCTCGTGGCCCTCGGCGTACCAGCGCCAGCCGGCGCGCGGGTCGCCCGCGGCGTCGGCGAGCTCGACGCCCGGGCCGGGGTGCCAGCGGCGCAGCAGGCTCGGCGAGTACGAGTAGTACGTGAAGAGGAAGTCCTCGATGGGATGCTTCTCGCCGAGAGCCGTCCGTTCGCGATGACCCGCGGTGAGGGTATCGGCCCGCTCGGCGTGCGCCTCGGCGCGAGCGCGCCACTCGGCGGCGGCGAGAAGCGTGGTCATCGTTCAAGGGTATGTGTCGGCGGCTGGTGCGAGACTGGGCGCGTGCTGATCGACGAGCTCGTCACCACCTCGGCGGCCGTGGCCGCCACCCGCTCGCGCCTCGCGAAGATCGAGGCGCTGGCCGAGTTGCTGCGGCGGCTCGAACCCGACGAGATCGCACCGGCGGTGGGGTTCCTCATCGGCAGGCCGCGGCAGGGCCGGGTGGGCGTCGGGTGGCGCGGGCTGTCGACCGCGGTCGAGACGACCGCGGCGGCCGAGTCGCCCTCGATCACCGTCGGCGAGTTCGACGCCGCACTCGACCGGCTCGCGACCGCAGCCGGCACGGGCTCCTCGGGCGAGCGTTCGAGCGAGCTGCGCGAGCTGCTCGCCCGGGCGACCGAGGGCGAGCAGCACCTCATCGCCGGGGTGCTGCTCGGCGAGGTGCGCACCGGCGCCCTCGCGGGCGTGCTCGCCGACGCGGTCGCCCGAGCCGCCGATCGCCCCGCCGGCATCGTGCGCCGGGCCGCGATGCTCTCGGGCGACCTCGGCGAGACCGCCCGCGTCGCACTCACCGGCGACGAGGGCGAGCTCGAGGCGATCGGGCTCGTCGTCGGGCGCGCCGTGCAGCCGATGCTGGCGGCGACCGCGGCCACGCCCAGCGCGGCGATCGAGCAGACCGGTGAGGCCTCGGTCGAGTACAAGCTCGACGGCGCACGCATCCAGGTGCATCGCGCGGGCGACGAGGTGCGGGTCTTCACGCGCAACCTCGCCGACATCACCCACCGGGTGCCCGAGGTCGTCGAGGTCGTGCGCGGTCTGCCGGTCGACCGGGTCATCCTCGACGGCGAGACCCTCTCGCTGGGTGAAGACGGAGCGCCGCGGCCGTTTCAAGAGACGATGTCGCGGTTCGGCGCCGAGTCGGCACGAGAGACCGTGCTGCATCCCTGGTTCTTCGACGTGCTGCACGTCGACGGCCGCGACCTGCTCAACGAACCGCTCGCGACGAGGCTCGCCGAGCTCGAGCGCATCGCACCCGGGCAGCGCATCCCGGGCGAGGTGACCGCCGACGCCGAGGTCGCCGAGCGGGTCTCGCGCGAGGCGCTCGCGGCCGGGCACGAGGGGGTCGTCGTCAAGGCGATCGATTCGCCGTACGCGGCCGGCCGACGCGGGTCGAGCTGGGTCAAGGTGAAGCCGGTGCACACCTACGACCTCGTCGTGCTCGCGTGCGAGTGGGGTTCGGGGCGGCGCACCGGGCTGCTCTCGAACCTGCATCTCGGTGCGCTCGATCCCGAGGGCGAGTTCGGCGAGCCGGGCGGCTTCGTCATGGTCGGCAAGACCTTCAAGGGGCTCACCGACGAGCTGCTGCGCTGGCAGACCGAACGCTTCCCCGAGATCGAGGTGCGGCGCACGGCCAACACCGTCTTCGTCGCACCGGTCACCGTCGTCGAGATCGCGATCGACGGGGTGCAGCGGTCGAGCCGGTACCCGGGCGGCATCGCCCTGCGGTTCGCGCGCGTCAAGCACTACCGCGACGACAAGGGGCCGGCCGAGGCCGACACGATCCAGACGCTGCGGGGCCTCCTGCGCGAGTGAGGGGCCGCCGGCCGTCTGCGCCCGAACGGCCGCTGCGGTCGTGAGCGCGGCGCGCTCGGTCGCCGAAACCTGCCCGATCGCCGCCACGACCGATACGGTGGCACCGTGAACTGGCAACTGCTGGTTGTGCTCGCCCTCCTCGTCGCATCGATCGTGATGTTCGCGATCAACCGCCCGCGCATGGACGTCGTCGCAGTGGGCCTCCTGGTCGCCCTCCCGCTCACCGGCGTGCTGACCGTGCCCGAGACGCTGTCAGGGTTCTCCGACCCGAACGTGGTGCTCATCGCCGCGCTCTTCGTCATCGGCGAGGGGCTCTCCAGAACCGGACTCACCTATCGGCTGGGCGACTGGCTGTCGGCGAGAGCCGGCACGAGCAGCACCCGGCTCATCGTGCTGCTCATGTTCACGGTCGCGCTGCTCGGCGCGTTCATGAGCTCGACCGGCGTCGTGGCGATCTTCATCCCGGTGGTGCTCAGCATCGCCGGACGACTCGGCATCTCGCCGCGGCAGCTCATGATGCCGTTGAGCTTCGCCGCGTTGATCAGCGGCATGCTGACCCTCATCGCGACCGCACCGAACCTCGTCATCGACGCCGAACTCGTGCGTGCAGGGGAGGACGGCTTCGGGTTCTTCTCGGTCACCCCGTTCGGGCTCGTGGTGCTCGTGCTCGGAATCGGCTACATGCTCGTCGCACGCCGCTTCCTCGGGGCCGGCTCCGCCGACGATTCGACTCGGGCCGACCGCACGTACGGCCACCTCATCGGCGACTACCGGCTCGCCGATCGCGATCGGCGGGTGAAGGTCGGGCGGGGTTCGCCCCTCATCGGGCGGCGCCTGGGCGAGATCAGCCTGCACCCGCACGGCCTCCGCATCATCGCCGTCGAGCGCTCGCGATGGCTGCAACGGACGCTCGAGGTGACGGCCACCGCGCCGGGGACGCAGCTCGCCCGGGGCGACGTGCTGCTCGTCGACGTCTTCGAACGGCGCGGCGACCTCGCCGAGCAGCTCCGGCGCCTGCGCCTGCGCGCCCTGCCCGCCGGTGAGGGCTTCCTCGCCGAACGGTCCCGCGAAGTGGGGCTCGGCGAGGTGATGCCGCCGCCGAACTCGGCCGCGCTGGGGCGCACGATCGGCGGACTGCGCACGCGCGAGCTGTACCGCGTCGACGTGATCGGCCTGCGGCGCGGCGCCGAGGCGTTCACCGGTTCGCTCGCCGACGAACGCGTGCGGCTGGGCGACACCCTGCTCGTCGTCGGCGCCTGGGAGGATGTCAAGCGACTGACCGCACGCAGCGCCGACTTCGTCGCACTCGAACTGCCGGCCGAGGTGCGCGAGCAGTCACCCGCCGCGAATCGCGCGCCGTTCGCGCTGCTGAGCGTCGTCGTCATGGTCGTGCTCATGGTCACGGGCATCGTGCCGAACGTGATCGCCGCGCTCATCGCGTGCCTCATGATGGGGCTGTTCGGCTGCATCGACATGCCGAGCGCATACCGATCGATCCACTGGCCGACGCTGCTGCTGATCGTCGGCATGCTGCCCTTCGCGCTCGCACTCGAGCGCACGGGAGGCATCGACCTCGCGGTGACGGCGCTGACCTCGACGCTCGGGCAGGGGAGTCCGGTCGTGCTGCTCGCAGGCCTGTTCATCACGACCGCGGTGATCGGGCTGTTCGTCTCGAACACCGCGACGGCGGTGCTCATGGGGCCCGTGGCGATCGCGACCGCCGAGAAACTGGATGCCTCGCCCTACCCCTTCGCGATGGTCGTCATCCTCGCGGCCTCCGCCGCGTTCATGACCCCGGTCTCGTCGCCGGTCAACACGCTCGTGCTGGGGCCGGGGCGGTACCGGTTCGGCGACTTCCTGCGGATCGGCACGCCGTTCGCACTCATCGTGATGGTCGTCGCGATCACCATGGTGCCCTGGCTGCTGCCGCTCCACCCTGGCTGACGGTTCAGTCGGTTCAGCGCGGCGTGATCGAGTCGACGAACGCGTACGCCTCGCGGGCGACCTCGCGCCAGCGGTCGGCGCCCTCGGCGAGGGCCACGACCGCCCACTCCCGCATCGGACGCCCGCGCATCACCATGTTGTCGAGGCCCGACTCCTCGATGCGGTCGGCGTCGAGCTTCACCACCAGGTCGCCGTGCGAGGAGACGAAGGCGAAGAACTTGCCGCGCACCGACAGCCCCTCCGAGCCGAACATGCGGCCGAAGGCCACGTCGGGCTCGGCGAGCAGCTCGGGGGCGACCTCCCCGAGGAGTTCGAAGCCTTCGTCACGAGTGCTCATGGTCCGCCTCCCGTCATCCCTGCGTCACTCCATCGAGATGCCGGTCACCGGCACCCCGGCCCGGTCGTAGACCAGCCCGATGGCACCACTCGAATAGCTGCGGGCGGGCTGGGCGAGCGTGAACGAGGCCGGCTTCACCCCGTCGCGGAACATTCTCTTGCCGGTGCCGAAGGCGATCGGGTAGACGAACAGGTTCAGCCGGTCGACCAGGTCGACGTCCAGCAGCGTCTGCAGGAGGTCGCCGCTGCCGATCATGTGGATCTCGTCGAACCGCTCCTTCACGGCGGGCAGTTCGCCCGCGGCGTCGTGCAGCACCGTGGTGCCGGCCCAGTCGGCGTCGGCGAGCGTGCGCGACACGACGAACTTCGGTACGGCGTTGAACTTCTCGGCGATGGGGCCCGACTGGTGCGGCCAGTACGCGGCGAAGATGTCGTAGGTCTTGCGCCCGAGCAGCAGCGCGTCGAGCCGGTCGATGCCCGCCATGATGTCGGCGCCGTTCTCGTCGTCGAGGTACGGCGCCTGCCAGCCGCCGTACGGGAAGCCGTGCTCCTCGTCCTCCTCGGGGCCGCCCGGGGCCTGGTAGACCCCGTCGAGGGTGACGAAGAGGTCGGCGGCGATGATGCCCATGGTTCCGCTCCTTCGCATGCCTCGCGGAGCGGCCGCTCGGCACGTCATCGGCGGCGGGCCGCGACCGCGCCCCGCATCGTCCCCATCATTCGCCTCCGAGGCGGCGAACGGAACCCCCCCGCCTCGGATGCCTCGCCGGCGCTCGAGTGCCCGGCGCCGGTGGAGGATGTCGCCGGCCCGGCGTAGCCTGTGCCGCGTGACCGGCCGCGACGCGGCGAGCCGGCGTTGAGCGGACGGAGCCATGATGGCGAACCTGGTCGTGCACTTCGAGATCCACGCGAGCGAGCCGCAGCGGCTCGTCGACTTCTACACCGAACTCCTCGGGTGGCAGTTCACCCAGTTCGGCGACTATCCGTACTGGATGATCCAGACCGGTGAGGGGTCGATCGGCAACACCGAGGCGTCGCCCGGGCTCGGCATCAACGGCGGGCTCACCCAACGGGAAGGGCCGGCTCCGGCGCCGGGAGCGCCGGTCAACGGCTGCAACATCGTGGTCGGCGTCGACGACGTCGATGCGACGTTCGCGCGCGCGCTCGAACTCGGGGCGACCGAGGCGGTGCCGCTCGAAGACACCGAAGGCGTGGGGCGCACCGGCGCGCTCACCGATCCCGACGGCAACCTCTTCGGGCTCATCTCGCCGGTCATGTCCGACGGCACTCGCGCGATGTAGCGATCCTCCCGCCGGCCGGGCCTCAACCCACCCGGTCGAAGAAGTCGACGATCAGCTCGGCGACGGCCGCGGGCTGGTCGTCGACGACGAAGT
The DNA here is from genome assembly GCF_042884595.1 of Agromyces sp. NPDC058126. NCBI lineage: Bacteria > Bacillati > Actinomycetota > Actinomycetes > Micrococcales > Microbacteriaceae > Agromyces > Agromyces sp. NPDC058126. The sequence continues at coordinate 431,027 of NZ_JBHVTS010000001.1, forward strand.
GCTTCGCATCCTCGACGAACGCGAGTTCGGCGTGCTCGGCGTATCGCGTGGTGTCGCCGCACAACCGTCGCACCAGGTCCTCGGTGAAGGCTCCGTCCTGATCGCCGAACACGAAGAGGCTCGGCGGTACGAGGCGCTGTCGTCGGTACGCGCCGAAGGTCAGGCGCGTCATGACCGACGGCACGACGTGCCGGTAGACCGCGGGAATCGCGGCGTCGACCTCGGGCCGGGCGGTCGGCGCGAGATACGCGTCGATCGTCTCTGCGCTCATCGGGTGCGCGGTGTACCCGGTGCCGAACACCCAGCGCAGCGACTCGCCCGCCCGGTGGCGCAGCAGGGGCGGGATGTGCCGCAGGCTCGGCACGAGCTTCGCGCTGAACGACATGAATCCCGGCGGCACCGCGAGCGTGACCGCTGCGAAGACCCGCTCGGGGTGCGCGTAGGCGAGCTGCATGCCGGTGATGCCGCCCATGTCGTGGCTGACGACGCGAACCCGGTCGAGCCCGAGCTCGTCGAGCATCGCGGTCAGGTCGTGCAGCGACGTCTCGGGCCCGAGCCTCGGGTCGTCCGCCTCCGTCCAGCCGAAGCCGCGCTGGTCGGGGCAGATCACGCGATAGCCCGCGGCGGCGAGCCTCGGTCCGACGTCGCGCCACTCCCACCAGTGCTGCGGAAGGCCGTGCAGCATGACGACGGGCGCGCCGTCGCCGATCATCGCGACGTGGCGGCGCAGGCCCGGGGTCTCGACGACGACGTGCTCGAATCCGGGCGCCTCGGGCAGTGGCGGCGACCAGCTCGCCGTCGGCGCCGTCGCGGGGCGCTCGCCCTTCTGTGGTTCAGGCGTGTTCATGACGACTCCCTCGTCGCGCTAATTACTATGTTCATAGTACCACTACGTTAATAGTGCGACCACTGGAGGTGCGAATGGCTGCCACGACCCGCGATCGGGCGCTCGACGCCGCCGTCGAGGTGCTCGGCGCCGAGGGCGTGCGGGCGCTGACCCACGCCCGCGTCGATGCCAGGGCGGGGCTACCGCCGGGCTCCACGTCGAACTGGTTCCGCACCCGGCGGGCGCTGATCGCCGGCGTCCTCGATCGGATCGGCGAGCGCGAGCAGGCCGACCTCGACCCGTCGCAACTGCCGTTGCCCCGCGACCCGGGGGAGCTCATCGAGGCCTTCGTCGCCCTGCTCGAACTGCAGTCCGGGTCGTTCGCGCTGCGCACCCGGGCGCGCTACGCGCTGTTCCTCGAACTCGCGACCGATTCCGAGCTCGCCGCGCCCCTGCACCGCGATCGGCGCGAGTTCGAGCGACTCACCGAGCGACTCGTCGCCTCGGCCGGGATCGTCGAGGTCGTGCCGACGGCCCGCGCGCTCATGGCGCTCGGCGACGGGCTCCTCTTCCACCGGCTGACGGTCGATCCCGCACTCGAACTGCGGCCTCCGATCGAGCGGGTCGTCCGCGCCCTCGTCGCGCACGACTGACGAGGCTCGCGAGCCCGCGATCGGCGACACAGCCGATTCATCGACGCTCCACAGGGCGCGGCGAGGGCGTCGTGGTCGGCTTCAGTCAGTTCGCTGCTGGAAGGAGCCGCCCATGACCGCCACCGACCCCCGTTGGCTCGACGAGCACGGCGACGAGATCGATGAGGACCATCGCGGCCTCGTCTACGACATCCGCACCCTCGTCGACCGACGACGTGCGCTCGGCATCTTCGGCGGCATCGGCCTCACCTCGCTGCTCGCAGCGTGCTCGGCCGGCCCGGCGTCGCCGAGTGCGAGCCCGACGTCGTCCTCGACGTCATCGGCGACGGCCACGCCGACACCGTCGTCGGGCGCCGGCGCCGAGGCATCCGCGCCGCTCGACGAGGTGCCCGACGAGACCGGCGGCCCGTATCCGGCCGACGGCTCGAACGGCGTGAACGTGCTCGACGACTCGGGCATCGTGCGCAGCGACATCCGCTCGTCGTTCGGCTCGTCGACCACGGTCGCCGAGGGCGTCCCGCTCGAGATCGCGCTCACCGTGCGCGACGCCGCGACCGGCAGCGCGCTCGTCGGCGCCGGCGTGTACCTCTGGCACTGCGACCGCGCCGGCGACTACTCGCTCTACTCGCAGGGCGCCGCGAACGAGAACTACCTTCGCGGCGTGCAGGCCACCGACGAGAGCGGCACCGTGCGGTTCACCTCGATCTACCCGGCCTGCTACTCGGGGCGCTGGCCGCACATCCACTTCGAGGTGTACTCCGACGTCGACAACGCGGTCGCCTCGGGGCCGATCGTGAAGACCTCGCAGATCGCCCTGCCCGAGGAGGCGAACGCGCTCGTCTACGCGACCGCCGGCTACGAGCGGAGCGTGCAGAACATGACGCGGACGAGTCTCAGCGGCGACAACGTCTTCGGCGACGACGGCGGCATCCACCAGATCGCGAGCATGTCGGGTTCGGTGGCGGCGGGCTACACCGCGGCGCTCACCATCGGCGTGTGACGGTCGTCGGCGAGCACAGGGATGCCCCAGGCTGCAGGTGCAGCCCGGGGCATCCGGTGTGTCGTCGCTCAGACGGTGCGACGGCGGCGCATGAGAAGCAGTGCGACACCGGCGGCGAGCAGTGCCGCGGCGCCCGCGATCGCGGCGGCGAGGCCGGTGACGCCGGTCACGGCGAGGTCGCCGTCGGTCGGGGTGTCGGTGCCGCCGTCGGGGCCCGGTCCGGGGCCGACAGGGACGTTCGCGGTGTTCGTCACCGTGACGAGCACGTCCTCACCATCGACGATCGTCACCGTCTCGGGGCTGAAGCTCGGTTCGCCCCATTCGACGCCGTCGATCTCGGGCAGGTCGACCTCCGTGAACGAGACCACGGTGCCGGTCGGGAGGTGCTGCGGGCCCTGGCCCACGGTGCCGTCGGCGAGCACGACGATCGTGCCCGTCTGCGTCGTGCCGTCGACGTCGTAGCGGTACTCGACGGTGAATGCGGTGTCGGCGGGCACGGCCTCGGCGGCGCCGCCCTCGATCGACTTCGCGAGTGAGAAGCCGCCGGTGGCGAGGATCTCGGATCCGGTGCGGTTCGTGACCGTGACGAGGGTGTTCTCGTCGTCGGCGATCGTGACGCGCTCGGGGCTGATGACCGGCGTGCCCCACTCGACGCCCGGGATCAGGGGCAGGTCGACCTCCACGAAGTCGACGACCGTGCCGACCGGCAGGTCCTGCGGGCCGTCGACGACTGTGCCGTCGGCGAGCAGGGTGAGCTCGCCCGTGATCGTCTCGCCGCCGAGCTCGTACGAGTACTCGAGCGTGAACTCGGTGTCGGCGGGCACCTCGCCTGCCGCGGGGCCGGTGACGTCCTTCGCCGCCGAGAAGCCCCCGACCTGCTGGCAGCCGAGGGATCCGCCGCCGGTCCACGGGTAGTTGTGCAGCTCGTTGCCGGCGCCGCGGGTGGTGAGGTCGCCGCCGATGTGCACGCGGCCGTTGGTGGACGCGGTGATCTCGGCGTCGGCGTTCGGAGCGAGGATCGAGCCCATGAACTGGCTGGTGCCGCCGATGAGGAGCGACGTCGCGTCGGTGAAGTTCCAGAGGATGCGCGAGGCGGCGTTGCCGAAGCCGGTGCTCGTGAGGTCGTCGACCCGCACGCCGTCGATCGCGAAGTAGTTCGGCGAGAACGCCACGTCGTCGGTGCCCGTGATGTTGATGACGATCGGCACGTCGGCGGGGAGCGCGGTGAAGTCGACCTCGGTGATCGCCGAGATCGCCCCGGCGTCGAGCGTGAAGACCTGCGGGTCGTCGCCGGGCGTGCCGACGAACTGCACCTGGTTGCCGGCGACGAGGCCGGCGCCGGTCACCGGGTACCCCGCGATCTCGGCGGAGGTGTCGGTGATCACCATCTGGAAGTCGGCGTTCGGATCCATCGCGGCCGTCTGGCCGAGACCGGTCTCGATGCTGGCACCGTTGGTGACCACGGTGCCGGTCGCCGTGCCGCCGGCCTTCACCGCGCCGCCGCCCGTGATGTTCGCGCCGACGTGGAGGTTCGTCGTCGGGCCGACGACGAGGTCGCCGCCGACCGCGAGCATGGTCTCGCCGCCCGCCGGCACGATGCCCGAGCCGGCGCCGACGACGCCGACGTTGAAGACACCGCCCGAGGTCTTGTCGAAGGTCGCGTTGCCGCGGACCAGCAGGAGGCCCTCGGACTCGGCGGCGCTCGAGGTCGCGAGGAAGTCGCCGCCGGAGTAGACGGCGACGTTCGAATCGGTGTAGGTCGGCAGCGGGCCGATCGGGGGAGCCTCGCCGTCGGGCGGGCAGATCGGCAACGGCTCGGCGGCGTTCGCGGGTGCCGCCGGCGCTGCGGCCGTGATCGCGACGGCGCCCAGCAGGGCGAGGCCGGTGATGGCGAGCAGGCTCGTGAACGAGCGCAGGCGCGTGCGCGGTGAACTGGAGGCGCGGGAGTGCATGATCGGGTTCCGTTTCGGGGAGAACGGGCGGGGGAACGAGAGGGGATCGAGGGGGTCGACCATCTCCACTCAATGAGAGAGACGCAGATGGAGCCGGATCATGATGCGACCTCGGCGAGATCTTCAGGATTCCTTCCGAATGGCGCCGGTTGCATCGGTTCCGTCGGAGCCAGCGGTCGCATATAAGGTAAGCATTACCTAACTATCCAGAGGAGTCCCGTGGCCGCCAGCAACATCGCCGTCACCCATGCGCCGAGCGGCGTCGTCGAGGCGGAGGTCTCCGATGCCGTGCGCATCTCGCCCCACTTCGTCCGACTCACGGTCGCGGGAGAGGGGCTCGCCCGCTGGCGGCACCTCGGCTTCGACCAGTGGTTCCGGCTCGCCGTGCCGACCGCGGGCGACACGCGTTTCGACAACCTCGCCGACACCTTCGACATGGCGGGGTACCTCCGCTACCTGATGCTCCCGAAGGCGACGCGGCCCGTCATCCGCAACTACACCGTGCGCGAGTTCCGTCCGGCCGCGCTCGAGCTCGACATCGACTTCGTCGTGCACGGTGATGACGGCGTCGCAGGGCCCTGGGCGAGCGGCCTGCCGCTGGGGGCGTCCGTCGCGCTGATCGACCAGGGGTGCGGATTCCGTCAGGCTGATGTCGAGCGCGCCGAGCACGTCCTGCTCGTCGGTGACGAGAGCGCGCTGCCCGCGGTGCTCGGCATCCTGCGCGACCTCCCGCGCGACGCACGGGGGCAGGCGGTCATCGAGGTGCCCGATCTCGCCGACCGCCAGCACATCGACGCCCCCGACGGGTTCGACCTGCACTGGATCGTGCGCCGACCCGAGCAGCCCGCCGGACGTGCCGCACTCGAGCACCTGCGGGAGCTGAACCTTCCCGCGGACTCGGTGTACGCCTTCGCCGCGGGGGAGTCGCAGCTCGCGACGGGAGCCCGGCGGTTCCTGGTCAATGAGTGCGGCATCTCCAAGCGCGACATCTCCTTCTGCGGCTACTGGCGCGCCCACTGACCCGGGTGATCCACCGCGGCGTAGACTGCGGAAATGGAGGCTCCGTCCAGCACCACGCTGGTCGTCGTCGGAGATGAGACGGCGAATGCCATCCATGCGCTCGAGGGCTTCGCGAACGTGTGTGCCGCCTCGCTGCCCGACGCCTCCGACGCCGACGTCGCCCGCTGGTCGTCGAGTTCGGCGGCGCCGTTCGTCGTGCACGACCACGACCCGCTCGCGCACGTGGCCGCAGCCTGGGTCGAGTTCTTCGACGACCTGTCGACGTACGGCGTGCTCGAACTCGAGATCGCCCGGGCGCTCGAGGCGGCCGGGCGGCACGACCTCAACGTCCCTGACTACTACGTCGTGATCCATCCCGAGAGCCTGCCCGTCACCTGGAAGCACTGGTGGCTCGGGGTGCTCGCGAGTGCGTCGCCGCGTCGCGTCATCCCGTGGCCGGCCGCCGACGCCTCGCTCGCGCAACTGCTGCGGAGCCTGCCTGTCGCGCGCGCCTGGCCCGAGGTCGACGCCTGGCTGCCGTCGGTCGCGGCGGCCGTGCCCGACCGCATCGGGCTCGGCTGACGAGGACGGTGCGGCGGCCGGTCACTCGGCGGCCGCGGCCCGGGCGTACCGTTCCGAGTACGTCCGCAGGACCGTCCGCAGCTCGGGCGGCGACTCGACGGTGAAGTCCATCCCGAGCATCCCGATGTACGCGGCGATCGTCTCGAGCGTGTCGGCCCCCGTCACGAGCACCGATCGGTGCTCGTCGACCGGCTCGACGACCCCGACCGCGTGATTGATGCGCGCGAGCACCTCGTCGGCCGACGCGGCGATGCGAAGGCGCGCATGCACGTTCCAGCCGGTCGCGGCGATCGTGCGCATGGCGAACGCGGTCGGGTCGCCGCCGGGCACCGGTTCGGGCTCGAAGCGCCGGCGGGTCGGCATCCGCGGTTCGATCCAGTCGACGCGGTAGGTGCCCCAGTCGCCGCTGCGAGGGTCGCGCGCGACGAGGTGCCAGCGGCGCTGCCAGCTCAGCAGTCGGTAGGGCTCGACGAGCACGGGCTCACCGCGGAAGTCGAAGCGCAGCCACTCGACGTCGCGGATGGCCGCGGCGACCGCCTGCAGGACGGCGGCGTCGACCTCAGGGTCGGGGGCATCCGTCCCCGTGTTCTCGGGTGCCCGGTCGACCGTCTCGTGCAGGGCGGCGACGGTGGGTCGCAGGCGCGAGGGCAGCACCTGCTCGAGCTTCGCGAGGGCGCGGCCGCTCGACTCCTCGATGCCCGCGATGCCCGTGGCCGCGCGCAGGCCGACCGCGACGGCCACGGCCTCCTCGTCGTCGAGCAGCAGGGGCGGCAGCTTGCCGCCGGCGCCGAGCCGGTACCCTCCGGTGCTGCCGCGGGCGGCGTCGACCGGGTAGCCGAGCTCGCGCAGGCGCTCGACGTCGTTGCGGATCGTTCGCGTGGTGACCGCGAGTCGTGCTGAGAGCTCGGTGCCCGTCCAGTCGGGGCGCGACTGCAGGAGCGAGAGCAACGCGAGGAGGCGTGCGGCGGTGTCGGACATGGTTCGATTCTCTTCGTTCATTAGGAACGGAACGTGCCTATATGAACCGTAGCGTCGAAGACATGAACACGACCACCGCTTCCACCGAGATCCGTCCCTTCCGCGTCGAGGTCGCCCAGGCCGAGCTCGACGACCTGCAGGAGCGCCTCGCGCGCACCCGTCTTCCGCAGGCCGCCCCGGTCGACGACTGGGATGCCGGCACGCCGAACACCTACCTCCGCGAGGCCGTCGACCGCTGGCACGGCGGCTACGACTGGCGAGCCGTCGAGGCGCGCATCAACGAGTTCCCGCACTTCACGACCGAGGTCGACGGCCAGCCCATCCACTTCATCCACGTGCGCTCGCCGCACCCCGGTGCGACGCCGCTGCTGCTCGCGCACACCTACCCCGGGTCATCCGTCGACTACCTCGACGTGATCGGCCCGCTCGTCGACCCGGTCGCGCACGGCGGCCGCGCGGAGGACGCCTTCGACGTCGTCGTCCCTGACGCCCCGGGCTTCGGCTTCTCGAACCCCGTCACCGAGTCGGGGTGGACGACCGCCAGGGTCGCCCGCGCCTACGACGAGCTCATGCGGCGCCTCGGCTACTCCGAGTACGGCATCCACGGCTCCGACAACGGCGCGCTCGTCGCGCGCGACCTCGGGCTGCTGAACCCCGAGGGCTTCCTCGGCCTCCACGTGCTGCAGCTGTTCTCGTTCCCCTCGGGCGACCCTGCCGAGTTCGAACGCCTCGAACCGCAGGACTACGCGGGGCTCGAGCACATGCAGTGGTTCCAGTCCGTCGGCGGATACAACACGATGAACGCGAGCCGTCCGCAGACCGTCGCGGTAGGCCTCAGCGATTCTCCGGTGGGCCTCCTCGCCTACAGCGAGCTCTTCAACTCCTTCGGTAACGGCACCTCGCTCGTGCCGCTCGACGCGATCCTCACCGAGGTGAGCGTCAACTGGTTCGCGAATGCGGCCGCCGGCATGAGCCGGGCCTACCTCGACAACGCGCGCGCGGCCGCCGCGGCCGAGGCCGCGGGGGACGAACCGCAGGTCAACGCGGCGCCCACGGGCGTCGCGGTCTTCGCCGACGACTTCCAGACGATCAGGGTCTTCGCCGAGCGCGACAACTCGAACATCGTGCACTGGAGCCGGTTCGAGCGGGGCGGCCACTATGCGGCGCTCGAGGTGCCCGAGCTCGTCGTCGGAGACATCCGGGCGTTCTTCACGGGGCTGCGCGCAGCGGACTGAAGTCGGCCCGAACGCGGCGAAGGCGCGGACCCGTCCGGGTCCGCGCCTTCCGCGCGAGGTGCGAGCGGCCGTCAGGCGAGCTGCGACGCCTGCGCGTGCTCGGTGGCCCAGTTCAGGGCGTACTCGGCCACTTCCTCCCAGCCGTCCTGGCTGACGATGCGGTGCGTGCGGCCGGCGAACTCGCGGAGCTCGACGATCGCGGGGCTGCCGGTCGAGGTGTACTTCTTGACGATCGCGCGACCGATTGCCGGGGGCACGACGTGGTCGATCTCGCCGGTGATGACGAGCAGCGGCGCGCGGTCGGCGCGGGCGTAGTCGACGTGGGTGACGCCGCCCTTCTCGTTGATCGTCGAGGCGACGCCCTCGAAGAAGACCCGGTTGTACGAGTTCACCGCGAACTCCTCCCAGAGGCGGTCGGATGCCTCGCGGCCGAGGTCGTTGCCGAAGGTGAAGTGGAAGTGCGACTTCGAGAGGGGCTTCGCGCCGTTCTTGTCGAACGGGTTCGCGAGGATCGGGAAGCCCGTGCGGAGGGTCGAGGCGGGGAGCGTCGTGATGCCGGCGGTCTGCCCGGGCTCGACGCCGACGTAGGCGGCGCCGAGGCCGCGGTCGGCGAGCATCTGGGTGATGACGCCGCCGAAGGAGTGGCCCATGATGATGGGCTTCTCGGGGAGGGCGCGGATGATGCGCTCGTAGTGGTCGGCGATCTGCTTGAGGCCGATGCCCTTGAGCGACTCGGGGTTCGAGCGGATGTCGGCGACGTCGCGGTCGTCGATGCCGGGCCAGCCCGGGACGATGACCTCGTGGCCGCGGGCCCGGAAGTACTCGGCCCAGGTGTCCCAGCTCTTCGGGGTCATCCAGAGCCCGTGGACGAGGACGATGGTGGCCTTGCTGCTGTTCGCGCCGGTGGTGTTCATGGTTCCTGCTCCTTGTGGTGGGGCGATCGGATTGACCGCTTCGTGATCTGTGAAGTAGAACGATCGTTCTATCTCTTTGTATTCCCAGACTGTACGCCCAGGGCGGAACGGATGTCAAGCAAAAAGAGAAAGATCGTTCTATCATCTTTGGTATGGCTGCACGAACCACCTCCACCGGCGCCTCCGCGGCGCGCGAACGACTGCTCCAGACGGCGTCCGAACTCTTCTACCGAGAGGGCATCCACGCCGTCGGCGTGGACCGCATCATCGCTGAAGCAGGCGTCACCCGCGCGACCTTCTACCGGCACTTCCCGAGCAAGGAGGACCTCGTCGAGGCGTACCTCGGCGTCGAGGACGCGAACATCCGCGGGGCGTTCGACGCCGCCGAGGCATCCGGCGCCGAGCCGCGGCAGCTCGTCGGGCTCGTCATCGAGGGCCTCGCCGACGACGTCGCCCGCAACCACACCCGCGGCTGCCCCTTCATCAACGCGGCCGCCGAGTACCCCGACCCCGGCAGCGGCGTGCGGCGGGCCGTCGGCGAGCACCGCGAGTGGTTCCGCTCCGAGCTCGAAGCGCTGCTCACCGCCGCCGAGGTCGAGGCGCCCGAGCAGGCGGCCGGGCAGCTCGTCCTGCTCCGCGACGCGGCGATGGTCGGCGGCTACCTCGACGGCTGGGAGCGGGTGCGCCCCGCGTTCGTGGCCGCGGCCGCGCGCACCGCCGGGCTCGACGGCTGACGGTCGCACGAGGCATCCGATGCCGGGTCGCCGGGCCGTTCACTTGATGACAGGAGCGGCCGCGCGCGGTAGCGTGCCGAGGTGGCCCCCGGTGAACTGATCAGCCAGGACGCGGTCGACGAACTCGGCCGCGAACTGCTCGGGCGCGTGCGCGGCCGTGTGCTCGAGATCGGCGCCGGCGAGGGCGAGAACTTCGGCGCCTTCGAACTCGGGGTCGAGTGGATCGGCCTCGAACCCGACGCGAAGCGCCGAGCCGAGCTCGCCACCCGCGGGCGCGAGTGGGGTCACCCGGCCGAACCGCTCGACGCGGTCGCCGAGCGGATCCCGCTGCCCGACCACTCCGTCGACGCCGTCGTCGGCACCTTCGTGCTCTGCTCGGTCACCGATCAGGCGGCGGCGCTCGCCGAGGTGCGGCGGGTGCTCGTGCCCGGCGGCCGGGTCGTCTTCGTCGACCACGTCGCCGCGCCCCGAGGCACGCTGAAGCGTGCGGTGCAGCGGGTCGCGACCCCCCTGTCGAAGCGGTGGTGCCACGGATGCCACTGGGATCGCGAGACCGAGGCCGCCCTGCTCGCGGCGGGGTTCACCGCGGCCGACGTGCGACGGGTCCGCGCGAGGTCGCTGCCGTTCGGGCCGGTGCCGATCCTCCTCTTCGAGGGGCGGGCGCCCTGAGACCCGCTGCTTCTGCAGGGGAATTGCGCTGAGCAGGGTTCAGAGCAGGGGATGGGACCTAATCTCCTGCAGAAGCCGCAGCGCCTGCGGAAGCGGATGCGGCGGCGTCGATCGCCGCCCGGGCGAGCATCGTCGAACCGGCGACGGCCGCCGGCATCGCGATCACGGCGCCGAGCGGCACCATGAAGCAGAGCTGGGTCGCCACGCCGAACCCGTACAACGTCGAGCGCCGGCCGCGGAGGATCCGCCGGCGGGCCTCGCCGTGCAGCCCGCGGGCCGCGAACGCGCGTGAGCTGAGCTCCGCCGCGAGCAGCCGGCCCGAGAGCACGACGCCGAGCACCGGCCCGACCACCGCGCCGACGAGGGGGACGAGCCCGACGATGCCGACGCCGATCGCGATCACCGCGCCCATGCCGATGAGCCCGAGCGAGTCGCCCACCGCGCGCCAGAACCCGGGGCCGTGCTCGGGCACCTCGCCGCCGAGCTCGGTCTCGACGGCGCGCCAGATCTGCTCGTAGAAGGGGTCGCCGACGGCGAGCGTCACCGCCGTGAACGTCACCGCGGCCAGCACGACCGCGGCGGCGAGGAGGATCGCGCCGATCGTGCCGCGCACGAGTCCCCGCCACGGCTCAGTCCAGTCGTCCGCGAACGGCGTGAGCCAGTCGGTCAGCGAGGGCAGCCCGAAGCCGAGCCCCACGAGCGCCGCCACGACGAGGAGGAACACGATCGCGGCCGGGATCAGCCCGAGCAGCATCACGCGCGGGCGCTTCGCCCAGAACGCGAAGCCGCGCACGAGCATCCGCACGCCCAGCAGGAAGCCCTCGATCACCTGCCCAGCCTAGGCTGGGCGGATCGGCCGCGGGCCGGGTCGACGATGGAGGTCCAGATGGTCACGGTGCAGGACGTGCGGCTCGACGACGGTCGCGTGCTGCGCGCCTACGACTCCGGCGCGGATGACGCGGCGCAGCTCACGCTCGCCTGGCACCACGGTTCGCCGCAGACCGGGGCGCCGCTCGAACCGGTCGCCGCCGCGGCGGAGGCCAGGGGCATCCGTCTCGTCTCGTACGCCCGCCCGGGCTACAGCGGCTCGACGACGCACCCCGGGCGCGACGTCGCCTCCGCGGCCGACGACGTCATCGCGGTCGCCGACGCGCTCGGCATCGGGCGCTTCGCCTCGATGGGGGCGTCGGGCGGCGGGCCCCACGCGCTCGCCGGCGCGGCACGGCACCCCGATCGGGTGATCGGCGCGGTCGTGCTCGCCGGCATCGCGCCGTACACCGAGGCGTTCGACTGGTTCGACGGCATGCGCGCGCCGGGGGCGCTGGGGGCCGCTCGGCAGGGACGGGCCGCGCGAGCCCGCTTCGCCGAGACCGAGGAGTTCGACCCCGAGCAGTTCCTGCCGGTGGATCTCGCTGCGCTCGAGGGCCGGTGGGCGTCGCTCGGCGCGGATGCCGTGCGTGCCGGGGAACTCGGCCCCGACGGGCTCATCGACGACGACGTGGCCTTCGCGAGCCCGTGGGGGTTCGAGCTCGCCGAGGTCGTCGCCCCCGTGCTCGTCGTGCAGGGCGAAGGCGACCGGGTGGTGCCGCGGCGGCACGCTGCGTGGCAGCTCGCCCACCTGCCGAACGCGACGCTCTGGATGCGCCTCGACGACGGGCACGTCTCGGTGCTCGACACCGTGCCCGACGCCATGGACTGGCTCCTGGCTCGTCTCGGCTGAGGGTCGAACCCGACGTCAGCCGAGGGAGTCGAGTGCGGCGGCGAGATCGCGCCAGAGGTCGTCGACCTGCTCGATCCCGACCGACAGCCGCACGAGGCCCTCGGGGATGGTCGGCTGCTCGGCCGGCCAGCGCCGACGCCGCTCGAGGGTCGACTCGACTCCGCCGAGGCTCGTGGCGTGCACCCACAGGCGGGTGCGCTCGGCGAGGGTCTCCGCCGGCACGGCGCCGCCGCGCACGACGATCGACACGATCGCCCCGAAGCCCGGGTAGCGCACCTCCTCGAGCGCGGGGTGCCCGTCGAGCCTGCGGACGAGCTCCTGCGCGTTCGCCTGCGCACGGTCGAGCCGCACCGCGAGCGTGCGCATCCCCCGCAGCGCCAGGAACGCCTCGAGCGGCGCCGGGATCGCCCCGGCCAGGCTGCGACGCTGCACGAGCGCGGCGGCGTGCTTCTCGCTCGCGGCGATGGCGGCGCCCATCACCACGTCGCTGTGGCCCGAGAGGTACTTGGTGGCCGAGTGCACCACGAGGTCGGCACCGAGCGCGAGCGGTCGCTGCAGCAGCGGCGTGGCGAAGGTGTTGTCGACGGCGACGAGCGCGCCGTGCTCATGCGCCGCGGCAGCGATGGCCGCGATGTCGGCGAGTTCGAGCGCGGGGTTCGTCGGCGTCTCGAACCACACCATCGCGGCTCCGGCGCAGGCCGCGACGACGGCGGGCGTGTCGGAGATGTCGACGAAGCGGACCCGGATCCGCCCCTGCTCCGCCCGCTCCTCGAGCAGCGCGACCGTGCCCGTGTACGAGTGGCGCGGCGCGACGACCAGCCCGCCCGGCGCGACGAGGTCGAGCACCGCCGAGATCGCGGCCATGCCCGAGGCGTACGAGACGCAGTGGCCGCCCTCGAGCGCCCCGAGCACGTCCTCGAAGGCGGTCCAGCTCAGATTGCCGTACCGCCCGTACGCGGTGTCGCCGCCCGCCACGTAGGTCGAGGTGAGGTGCACGGGCACGTTCATCGGAGCGTCGGGCGCGTGCGGCGGTCGACCCGCCACCACGGCGACGGTCTCGGGGCGGAGGGCGGGGGCGTCGTCGGGGGTCGCGGGCATGCCGACAGGCTAGTCGAGCGCCTCGCGCGCCGCGGTCGCCTCGTCACGCGCCGTCTCGGCGAACCGCGCCGCCCGGTCGCGCTCACGCCCGAGCCGCCGCTGTTCCCGGCCGTGCTCGTCGAGCCGGTCCTCGACCTCGCGCAGCTCGGCGTCGAGCTCGTCGCGACGCGCGGCGTCGGCGGCGATCCGTTCGGTGAGCGCAGCCAGTTCGCGCTCGAGTTCGTCGAGGGCGGCGGATGCCTCGGCCGAGCGCTCCTCGGCCGCCGCAGCCGCGCGCTCGCGCTCCGCGTGATCGCGCCGCGCCTGCTCTTCGCGCTCGCGGTCCGCAGCTCCGGCGTCGGCGTCACCCCGCCGGCCGGCCTTCGACCGAGCGGGCCGCTTCGGCGGAGCGCCGCCGGGACCGCCCGGACCGCCCGCGACCGCGCCGTCGAGGTCGGCCTCGAGACCGACGGCCTCCAGGCTCCGCACGAGTCGTCCGCTGGCGACCGCGTCGGCGGCGGAGGCATCCACCATGCCGGCGGTGAGCGTCTGCGCGACCTCGTCGAGCACCGGCTGGCGCACCGGGGCGCCGAGCTCATCGGCCAGCGCTCCCGCCGCGCGGGCGAGCGCCGCGACGAGCGCGCGGCGCTGCTTGGCGAGGCGGGCCAGCGCCGGGGCATCGAGCTCGGCCTGAGCGGCGCGCAGTTCGGCCCCGAGCCCCAGGAGTTCGTCGAGCTCGTCGCCGCGGTGACGCACGAGCTGGTTCACGAGCCACGCCGCCGGGGCCGGGCGATGCAGCGCGGTCACGGCGTCGGCGAGCTCCCGGTCGTCGTCGCGGAGTTCGCGCCCGCGACTGTTCCGGGCCGCGGTGAACTCCTCGGGGCGCAGCGCGTACAGCGCCGTCGCCTCGTCGATGAGCGCATCGCCCCCCATAGGGCCATCCTGCAAGATCGCGGGCGATTCCGACAGCCGCCGCGACGTGGTCTCATGGAGTCATGCGAGTCGTGGTGCTGACCGGGGCCGGCATCTCGGCCGAGAGCGGGGTGCCGACGTTCCGCGATGCCGACGGGTTGTGGGAGGGGCATCGCGTCGAGGACGTCGCGACGCCCGAGGCCTTCGAACGCGACCCCGACACGGTGCAGCGCTTCTACGACGAGCGTCGCCGTGCCGTCGCGCTTGTCGCTCCGAATCCCGCGCATGCGGCGCTCGCCCGGCTCGAAGACGAACTCGGCGACGAGCTGCTCGTCGTGACCCAGAACATCGACGCCCTGCACGAACTGGCTGGCTCGACCCGGGTGCTGCACATGCACGGCGAACTCGGCACGGCCCTCTGCACGTCGTGCGGCGCGAGGACGCCGGCGGAGGGCGACCTCATCCGACGGCCGCCCTGCCCGGTCTGCGGTGCACGGAAGCTCCGGCCCGACGTCGTCTGGTTCGGAGAGATGCCGTACGGACTCGACCGCATCGACGCCGCGCTCGCCGACTGCGAGGTGTTCGTCGCGATCGGCACCTCGGGCGCGGTGTATCCCGCGGCGGGCTTCGTCTCGACCGCGACGGCGCGCGGTGCGCGCACCGTCGAGCTGAACCTCGCCGCGAGCGAGATCACCGGCCTCTTCGACGAGGTGCGGCACGGCCCGGCGAGCACAGTGGTGCCCGCGTGGTGCGATGAACTCCTGGGCGGGCTCGACCGGAGCTGAGCGGCACGGGTCAGCCCGACCCGGTGAGCCGTGCCTCGAGCGCGTCGAGCATCTGCCGTTGGCCCTTCGTCACGAGCGTGCGCGCCTCGTCGATCGCCACCCAGCGCGCGTCGTCGACCTCGGGGAAGGACTGGATGCGCCCCGAGCGCGGCGGCCATTCGAGTTCGAAGGAGTTGCTCTCGACCCGGCCGATCTCGAAGTCGGGTGCCTCGGCCGCGTAGACCCGGGTGAGCTTGCCGGTCGACGATCGGAACTCGCCGAGGTCGGCGTAGTCGAGCTCGGGCGCGGCGACGCCGATCTCCTCGCCGAACTCCCGCCGTGCCGCGAGCAGCGGATGCTCGGTCGCGACGAGGTACTCGCCCTTCGGCACGGTCCAGGCGCCCTCGTGCCGGCGCTCCCAGTACGGGCCGCCCATGTGCGCGATGAACACCTCGAGTGCGGCACCCGTCGGCGGGGCATCCACCGGCGTCGTCCGGTAGAGCAGGATGCCCGCGCTGGTCACCGGCACGGCGCCGAGCCGTCCTCCGGTGACGAGGCCGGGTAGCGTGGAGCAGGAGCAGCGAAGGAGTTCCGCATGGCACGCATCGTACTCATCGGAGGGCACGGGAAGGTCGCATTGCGGCTCGAACGTCTCCTCGCGGCGCGCGGCGACGAGGTCGACGCGGTGATCCGCAACCCCGAGCATGCGGCCGAGGTCGCCGCGAGCGGCGCGAACCCGGTCGTCGCCGACATCGAGACCCTCGACGCCGACGGCTTCGCCGAACTCGTCCGCGGGCACGACGCCGTCGTGTGGTCGGCGGGTGCGGGCGGTGGAGATCCGCGGCGCACGTACGCGGTCGACCGCGATGCGGCGCTGCGCTCGATGGCCGCCGCCGAGGCGGCCGGTGTGCGGCGCTACGTGATGGTCTCGTACTTCCGTTCACCCGACCACACGGTGCCCGAGGGCGACCCGTTCCACGCCTACGCGGAGGCGAAGGCGGCCGCCGACGAGCACCTCGTGACGACCCCGCTCGACTGGACGATCCTCGGCCCGAGCCGCCTCACCGACGGCGAGGGCACGGGGCGCATCGACGCCGAGGCATCCGAGAGCCTGACCGTCGACCGCGCCGACGTGGCGGCCGTCGCGGCCGCCGTGCTCGCGGCGCCCTCGACCATCGGGCGCACGATCCGGATCAACGCGGGCGCGACGCCGATCGCCGACGCGATCCGCTGAACCGGTCGGGGAACTGACGCAGGATCACTGCCGTGGGCGCCGTATCAACGACCAGAGCGCGGCGAGCAGCAGCACCCCGCCCACTGCGCCGATCAGCCCCAGGATCGACCACAACATCGTCTCCGTCGACATCGCCCACCTCCGTGTCCGTGGCTTCATCATGCCCGTGCGGCGACGCGAACTCCAGCATCCGGGCGCGGACGGTCGCCGCCCGGCCCGGGCGTGGCAGGATCTGAGGATGGCCGATCCAGGACTCCCGCTGTCGCGCCGAGTGGGCCCGGCTCCCGCGCCCGTCGTGCCCGAGCACCCCGACGTCGCCCGGTGGCGGCCGGCCGTGCGGAGTGATCTCGACGAACTCCTCGCCTTCCACGCCGACGTGGCGCGTGCCGACCACCCCAACTGGGTGGAGTCCCGCGACGAGATCCTCGACTTCTTCGAGGTCTCGCACGTCGACCCCGGCCGGGACACCCTGCTGGGCTTCGCGGAGGACGGGCGGATCCTCGCGAGCGGCTCGGCCGTCGTGCCGCCCGGCCAGGAGACGCTGGTGCGCGCGATCGTGCTCGGCGCGGTGCGGCCCGAGGCGCGCGGCCGCGGTATCGGGCGCCGTCTGCTGGAGTGGGAGCTCGCACGGGCCCGCGAACAGCTCGCGGCGAGCGAGCAGACGCTGCCGGGCTGGATCATGGCGTACGCGGAGGAGCGATCGCCTGACGCGCAGTCGCTGCTCGCACGGGCCGGCCTCGAGCTGCGCCGTCACTTCTTCACCCTGGAGCGCGAGATCGCCCAGCCCGCCGACCTCGACCCCGATGACGGGGCGTACGCGATCGTCCCGTGGTCGGCGGAATGGACCGAATCGGCACGGCTGGCGCGCAACTCGGCCTTCGTCGACCACTGGGGCAGCCAGTCCGCGGGCGAGGAGCGGTGGGCGCGCTTCGTCGGCGGCGAGCAGTTCGCCCCGTCGCTCTCGTTCCTCGCCGTCGCGCCGAACGACGGTCGCGACGAGGTCGTCGGCTTCGTGCTCGCACTCCGCAACGAGCAGGACTGGGCGGGCCAGGGGTTCAGCTCCTCGTACGTGCAGCTCGTCGGCGTCGTGCGACCGTGGCGCGGGCGCGGCATGGCCCGACGGCTGCTCGCCTGCCACCTCGAGGCGTGTCGTGCGGCGGGCCTGGAGAAGGCGACGCTCGACGTCGACGCCGAGAATCCGACCGGAGCACTGGGCCTGTACACGGGCCTCGGATTCGAGATCGCGCACTCGCACCGGAGCTACGTGCTCGAGTTCTGAGGCCGGCCTCGCCGCCGTATCGGCGCTGTCAAGCGGTTGACGGGATGCCTCGCACCAGCGCACGCTCGGACGACCGCGACGATCGAGACCTGGGAGGGCATCATGAGCGACGCGACGCGCGATCGAGGGGCACCCCGAGCATCCGAACACCCTGACGAGGCAGGCCGTCTCGACCGCGAGGGGGAGCCGGCCGACGGCGGCCCGGATCGAGGCGACGACGCGAACGACGTCGAGGCCGACAACGCGGTCGAGGAGGACACGATCGAGACGGTCGACCCCGACAACGCTCCGGCCTGATCTGCCTGCGACCACTCGCTGACGGCGCCGGCAAGGTAAGGCAATCCTCAGAAGAAAGTCGCACTGATCTGCGGAAAACCGTCCCGAGGCTACTGCGGGATCACCCGGCGCGGGGTTAGCATCCAGATACCGAGCGGCCGTCTCGACGGGTCGCAACCGCCAGAGGAGGTCACCCATGAGCATGACGCTCGACGAGTTGCCCGCAGTCGCCGAATGCTCGGTGGCCGGATGCTCGTACAACGATCATTCGCACTGCCACGCCGCCGCCGTGACGATCGCCGGTTCGGTCGGCGACGCCGAGTGCGCGACCTTCATCCCGCTGGGCAGCAAGGGCGGGCTCGACAAGGTGCTCACCCACGTCGGCGCATGCCAGCGCGCCGAGTGCGTGCACAACTCGAAACTCGAGTGCACTGCGGCCTCGGTGCGCATCGGCGCCGGCGCCGACGATGCCGACTGCCTGACGTACGAAGTCGCCTGACCAGAACCGAAACGGGCCTCGCCGAGTGATCGGTGAGGCCCGTTTTTCTGTGTGCCCAGCGGCAGAATTCGTCGAGTTCTGCATCTTCATGATCGATTGAGTCAGTTTTCGATCAACTCTTGACATTCATCGCTCACCTGCGCCAGTGTGCTCAGCAACCACACACGAGAGCTCTGGAGAGTGCAATGTCGCGTTTCTTCACCAGTCCGCGCGAGAAGGTCGGCGCCGCCGCCGACCTCGACACCGCGGCATCCGGTTTCAGTCGCAGGAACCTGCTCGGCGGAGCACTGGCGGGCGTCGCGCTCGCGACGGCCGCGAGCTCGGGCGCGGCGACCGCCGCCGTTCCGGCGCGCAAGCAGGGCTCGCGATCGATGGCGAACGAGCCCTTCAACCAGGTCGACACCGTCAAGATCGGCCTCATCGGCCTCGGCAACCGCGGCATGGGCATGCTCGGCAGCTGGGTCAGCGTGCCGGGCGCGCAGGTCGTCGCCGTCTGCGACATCCGAGGGGATCGCGCCACCCGGGCCGCCGATCGGGTCGCGAACGCGGGCAAGCCCCGCCCGCGCGAGTACGGCGGCTCCGACGCCTCGTTCCAGAAGATGCTCGACACCGAAGAGCTCGACCTCGTCTACATCGCCACGCCGTGGGAGTTCCACCACGCCCAGGGCAAGGCCGCGCTGAAGGCCGGTGCGCACGTCGGCGTCGAGCTGCCGATCGCGACCGAGCTCGACGAGCTCTGGGACCTCGTCGACACGAGCGAGCAGACCCGCAAGCACCTGTTCCTCATGGAGAACTGTTCGTACGGCCGCAACGAGCTCGCGATGCTCAAGATGGCGCACGACGGCGTCTTCGGCGAGATCACGAGCGGACACGGCGGCTACCTGCACGACCTGCGGTCGCTGCTCTTCAACGACGGCTACTACACCGACGACTGGCGCCGGATCTGGCACACGAAGAGCGTCGCGAGCTTCTACCCCATGCACGGGCTCGCGCCGATCGCGGCCGCGATGGACATCAACCGCGGCGATCGGCTGACGACCCTGACCGCGACCGCGAGCGCCCCCCGGGGCCTCGCCGACTACCGCGAGCGGTTTGTTCCGCGCGACCACCGCTCGTGGAAGGAGGAGTACATCAACGGCGACCTCGTCACCTGCATGATCTCCACCGCGAACGGTCGCATGATCAGGGCCGAGCACAACGTGAGCCAGCCGCGACCGTACAGCCGCATCAACACGATCGAGGGCAGCCGCGGCATCTTCGAGGACTACGTCGGCGCCGATGCGACGGGGGCACGCGTCTACGCCGAGCCGATCCACAGCGGCGACACCTGGCGGGGCGCGAGCGCGCTGCGCGCCGAGTACGACCACTGGCTGTGGAAGGACCTCGAGGGGCCCGCGGCCGGCGGCGGCCACGGCGGCATGGACTACATCCTCCAGTGGCGGATCGTGCAGCAGATGCGCACCGGCCAGGTGCCCGACATCGACGTCTACGACTCGGCCGCGTGGTGCGCACCCGTGCCGCTCAGCGTGGCGTCGATCGAGAAGGGCGGGCGCCCGGTCGAGGTGCCCGACTTCACCCGCGGCGAGTGGAAGAAGCTCCGCCTCGGCCTCGACTCCGTCCGCACCGCCATGCCGGCCGTCGTCTGACACCCGAACGAGAGGAAGCGAACAATGTCATCGAACTCCGTCCGTCGCGGCGCCCTCGCGGCGCTCGCACTCGCCTCGACGCTCGCGCTGGCCGCACCGCCGGCATTCGGCAGCACGCTGGAGGACCCGCCCGCACCCGGGGCGACGAGCACGCCGGCGCCGGCGCCGGAGGCGTCGCAGGAGCCCGAGGCGTCCGAAGCACCGGCATCGGATGCCCCCGAGACCGAGGCGACCGAAACGGGGGCCGGGGCACCGGAGGCCCCGGAGGCCGAGGCTCCGGCCGAGGTCTCGGCCGCGCCGGAGCGGAAGGCCGAGGCCGCCGCCGAGGCGCCGGCCGAGGAGGCCGAGATCTCCGTCTCGATCTCCGAGATCAGCCTCGAAGGGCCGGCGATCGTCGACGTCGAGGTGACGGTGGCGAACGACTCGGACAAGGCGATGAGCAAGGTCGCCGTGTCGTTCACCGGTCCCGTCGGCTGGCAGGTCGCCGTGGTCGACGACGAGATCGGCCGCATCGCCGTGGGCGACGAGGAGGTCGCCGTCTTCCAGATCCGCGTCCCCGAGAAGCGAGCGGGCTATGCGCTCCGCGTCTTCACCGCGACCGCGGACTACCGGGGTGGCGACGGCGCCGGGAGCGCGACTGAGACGCTCTCCGTTCCCACCATTCCGCCGCTGCCGAACCTCATCGACCAGACGCAGCTCACGATCGCCGGGGTCTCGAGCGAGGAGACGGTCTCCGAGAACACGCCGGCCGCCAAGGCGATCGACGGCGATCCGTACACCTTCTGGCACACGTCGTACCGCAACGGCGCAGTTCCGTACCCGCACTTCATCACCCTCGACCTCGGGGCGAGCTACGACGTGACGGGCCTCGAGTACCTGACGCGCCAGAACGCGGTCAACGGTCGGATGAAGGACTACCAGGTCTTCGTCTCGGCCGACGGGACGAGCTGGGGCGACCCCGTCGCCACGGGGTCGTTCACCGGCGACCTCGGGCCTCAGCGCGTCGAGTTCGCGGCCGCGGCCGGTCGGTACGTGAAGCTCGTCGGACTGAACTCGATGGCGGGCAATGCGTTCGGCGGCGCCGCCGAGATCAACGTCGGCGGGGTGCCTCGATGACGATGCTCGGGGCATCCTGACGCGATGAGGCGCAGGCGGCGCGGGAGCGATCCCGCGCCGCCTTCGTCGTCCGGCGACGCCGTTCTGCTGTGAGCGGATCGAGCTGTCGCACGCTCGGCTCGGCGATTAGCCTCGGGGCATGGGCAAGGTCGTCGAGTTCCCGCGAGCGCCGCGCACCGCCAAGCCGCTCTGGCGCAACGAGCTGGGTGAGGTGCTCCGCGGCGAGCGGCTCGCCCAGGAGCGCATCCTGACCGAGGTCGCCGGGGCGGCCGGCGTCTCGCCCCAGTACCTCTCCGAGATCGAGCGTGGTCGCAAGGAGGCGTCGAGCGAGGTGCTCGGCTCGGTCGCCGAAGCGCTCGGCCTCGAGCTCGTCGAGCTCGTGCACCGGGTGGCCGAGTCGCTCGAGGCCCGACGCGAGCTCGAACGGCGCGAGGCCGAGCGGCGCGAACGCCTCCAACGCGAGGTGTCGTTCGCGTTCCGCGCCGACGTGCCGGCGAGGCATCCGATGCTCGACGTCGACGTCGACGTCGACGTCGACGCCGTGCTCGTGCTCGACCTCGACGCCGCGACGGCCGCGGGCGGCGCGACCCTCGTCACGCCGCCCGGCGGCGTCTACCTGCTCGCCGCGTAGGAGGCGCCCGAACCGACGGCGACCTGCGCCGTCAGCACGTGATCGGCGAGCCCGTACTCGACGGCGGCGGCCGCCGACAGGATGCGGTCGCGATCGGTGTCGCGTCGCAGCGTCGCCGCGTCGTGCCCGGTGTCGGCGGCGAGCGCCGCCTCGAGCTCGGCCCGCACGCGCACGACCTCGTCGGCGTGGATGATCAGGTCGGGGATCGAGCCCCGGCCCTGCGTCGAAGGCTGGTGCAGCACGACCCGCCCGTGCGGCAGGATCGCCCGCTGCCCATTCGCCCCGCCGGCGAGGAGCACCGCGGCCGGCCCGGCCGCCTGGCCGACGCACGTGGTGGCGACATCCGGCCTGATGTGCTGCATCGTGTCGTAGACCGCGAGCGCCGCACCGGGCGAGCCGCCGGGGGAGTTGAGGTAGAGGCTGATCGGGGTCTCGCTCGACTCGGACGCGAGATGGAGGAACTGGGCGATGAGCACGTTCGCGACGCCGTCGTCGATCTCGGTGCCGAGATAGACGATGCGCTCCGAGAGCAGCCGGCTGTAGACGTCGAGCGAACGCTCGCTGTTGCCGCGCTTCTCGACGACGTAGGGGATGGTGTAGCTGCTCATGCGGTCGCTCGCAATCCGGTCTGGGGGCGCTCGGCCCGGGGGAACATCTCGTCGAAGCCGTCGGCGATGCGGTCGATGAAGCCGTAGTCGACCGCCTCCGCGGCGGTGTGCCAGCGGTCGCGCAGCGAATCCTCGGCGATGCGCTCGAGCGGCTGGCCGGTGTTCGCCGCGGTGATGCCGAGCACGGTGTCGCGCATGTGGCGCAGGTCGTCGGCCTGCAGCTCGACGTCGACGGCGGTGCCGCCGATGCCCGCCGACCCCTGGTGCATGAGGATGCGCGCGTGCGGCAGCGCGAAGCGCTTGCCCGGCGTGCCCGCGCTCAGCAGGAACTGGCCCGCGCTCGCCGCCATGCCGTACGCGATCGTCGACACGTCGTTCGGGATCGACCGCATCAGGTCGGCGATGGCGAGCATCGCCGACACCGAGCCGCCGGGCGAGTTGATCCAGAAGCGGATGTCTCGGCGCGGGTCGTCGGCCGCGAGGGTGACGAGCTGCGCGCAGAGGCGGTTGCCGCCCTGCTGGTCGAGCTCGTCGCCGAGCACGATGATGCGTTCGTGGAAGAGCCGGGCGGTGAGCTCGGCGTCGATCGGCTGGATTGCCGGGGTCTGTTCGCTCATGCCCTCAGCCTGCGCCGCGGGGCCGAGGCGCGGGCCCGATGCTGCCGACGGCAGTGCTGCTGTGAGCAGTGCTGCCCTGGGCGGCGAAGCCTTAGCTCGCGAGCGTGCGGACGACCGGCCCCTCGCTGAACTGGCACGAGGTGGCCGAGAGTCGCTCGTCGGGGTCGAGCTTCGCGAGCACGGCGCCCGCGATGACGTAGAGCTGTTCGAGCTGTTCGGCGCTCAGCGCGTCGAACACGTTCGCGCGCACCGTGCCGACGTGTCCGGGGGCGGCGTCGGCCATGAGCTCGAGCCCGGCCTCGGTGATCGTCGCGTTCGTCGCGCGCCGGTCTTCGGGGCAGGGGAATCGTCGGATCAGCCCGCGCTCCTCGAGCCGGCGGGCGACGTGCGAGAGCCGCGGCAGGGTCGCGTTGGTGCGCGAGGCGAGCTCGGTCATGCGCATGGTGCGAGCCGGGGCGTCTGCGAGGGCCATGAGTGCGACGTACTCGAAATGGGTGAGGCCCGCGTCGCGGAGGAGCTGCGCGTCGAGTGCGCCCGGCAGCAGTTCGGCGACGGCGATGAGGCGCACCCAGGCCGCCGATTCCTCGGGGGAGAGCCACTGCGTTTCGTCTGCCATACCTCGATTCTAGCGCATTGGTTGACGCAACAACTGAATTGGGCTATCGTAATGGTTGTCGTAACAAGTAATCGCGTCGAACGGCGCGGGGAGGAATCGCAATGACGACCGTCAGCATCATCGGAAACGGCAACATGGGCAGCGCGATCGGCGGCATCGTCGCCGCGGGCGGCAACAGCGTCGAGGTCATCGGCCGCGACGTCTCGCAGCCGATCACGGGCGATATCGTCGTGCTCGCCGTGCCCCACTTCGCACTCGCCGAGATCGTCGAGGCCCGTGGTACCGAGCTCGCCGGCAAGATCGTCGTCGACATCACCAACCCGCTGGACTTCGAGACCTTCGACTCGCTCGTCCCCGCGTCCGACAGCTCGAAGGCGGCCGAGCTCGCCGCGCTCCTGCCCGAGTCGCGCGTGCTCAAGGCCTTCAACACCAACTTCGCCGCGACCCTCGCCTCGAAGTCGGTCGGCGACGAGGAGACCACCGTGCTCGTCGCGGGCGACGACGCCGTGGCCAAGCAGGCCCTCATCGACGTCGTGCGCGCCGGCGGCGTGAAGGCGATCGACGCGGGAGCGCTCAAGCGTGCCCGCGAGCTCGAGTCGATCGGCTTCCTCCAGCTCACTCTCGCCGTGCAGGAGAAGATCGGCTGGACCGGCGGCTTCGCCGTCGCGGCCTGACGCACCGGCGCCTCACCTCGAATCGCCCGGCTTCGCATGAAGCCGGGCGATTCGTGCGTTCGCGAGCGGTCAGGCGGTGCCGCGCAGGTAGCGCAGCTGCGCACGCATGGATGCCTCGGCCGCACCCCGCACCGAGGCATCCGTGTCGGCGTAGACGAGGTCGGTGACCTCGCCGACCGTCGCGTCGTCGCCGAGCCGGGCGAGTGCGGCCCGCACCTGGTCGAGCCGCTCGGCCCGGTGCGCGAGGTAGGCGTCGCAGATCGCCGCGAGGCCGGGCAGTGCGGGGCCGTGACCCGGCAGCACGGCGACCGGGCCGGGCGTGCCGAGCGCGCGCAACCGCTCGAGCGAGTCGAGGTACGGGCCGAGCGCGCCGTCGGGGTCGGCGATGATCGTCGTTCCCCGGCCGAGGACCGTGTCGCCGGTGAGCACCGCGAGCGGCGAGCGGTCGCCGTCCTCGGCGGGGTCGCCCGTCTCGCCGAGCAGCGCGAAGCACGCCGAGTCGGCCGTGTGCCCGGGGGTCGCGAGCACCTCGAGCTCGATGCCCGCCCCGACGATGCGCTCGCCGTCGGCGAGCGGCGCCGCGCCGCGGCAGAACACGGGGTCGATCGCCCGCACGGGGGCTCCGGTCAGCCGCGCGAAGGCGTCGATCCCCTCGGTGTGGTCGGCGTGGTGGTGCGTGATGAGCACGAGCTCGACGTCGCCGGCGCCCGCGAGCAGTTCGAGGTGGCCGGCATCGGCGGGCCCCGGATCGACGACGATCGTCGAACGGGCGCCGGGCGCTTGCAGCACGTACGAGTTCGTGCCGTCGAGGGTCATCGGGCCGGCGTTCGGTGCGAGCACCGTGCGGGCCAGTCGCGACGGCCCGGCGGGGTCGACGCGCTCGTGCGCTGCGGCGTCATCCATCCCGGCAGTGTATCGGCCCGCCCCGGTGCGACGCGGGGCCGACCGGCCTAGTCTGAGGGGATGGACAGCGCGCCCGAGTCCCCGAGCTCATCCGTCGCCACCCGATCCGCCGCCACCGTCGTGCTGCTGCGCGACGGCGAGCTCGGCCTCGAGGTGTTGCTCGCCGAGCGGCCGAGCGATCGCGGCTCGTTCGCCGGCGCCTGGGTGTTCCCAGGCGGTGCCGTCGACGAGGCCGACGCACTCGGCGGCCCAGCCGACGGACTCGAGGCCGCCCGTCGCGCCGCCGTGCGCGAGGTCGAGGAGGAGGTGGGCCTCGTCATCGACGGGCGGGAGCTCGTGCCCTTCTCGCTGTGGACCCCGCCGCGCGGCGCGCCCAAGCAGCTGACCACGGCCTTCTTCGCCGTGCGCGTCCCCGACGGCGAACTGCGACTCGCCCCCGAGGAGGTCGTCGCCGCGGAGTGGATCCGGCCGGTCGACGCCCTCGACCGGCACGCCGCGGGTGCCATGACGCTGTGGCCGCCGACGTGGGTCACCCTGCACGGGCTGCGCGGGGCCACGTCGGTCGACGCGGCGCTCGCCGCGTTCGCCGCCGGTGAGGTGCGCTCCTACCGGGCCCGCCGCGACGACGCCCGCCGCATGGTGCTCTGGCAGGAGGACGAGGAGTACGACGCCGCCCCGGGCGGGGAGGGGCGCAGTCCCGCCGTGCCCGACGACGACCCCGACGCGCAGGGCAACCGCCACCGACTCATGATGGACCGCCTGCCCTGGGTCTATCTCCACAGCTTCTGAGCATGGTCGACGTCACCGTCGTCGGATCGGGGCCCAACGGGCTCACCGCCGCCGTCGTCGCCGCGCGCGCCGGGCTCACCGTGCGCGTCGTCGAGGCGGCGCCGACCATCGGCGGGGGCATCCGCACGGCCGAGTTGACGCTGCCCGGTTTCCGGCACGACGTCTGCTCGGCGGTGCATCCGGCGGGGCTCGCGTCACCGGTGTTCGGCGAGCTCGGCCTCATCGACGGGCCGCGCGCGCCCGAGTGGATCGTGCCCGAGGCCTCCTACGCGCACCCGCTGCCCGGCGGCCGGGCCGGCATCGCCTGGCGCGACCTCGACCGCACCGTCGACGGGCTCGGCGCCGACGGCCCGGCGTGGCGCCGTCTCGTCGGCCCGCTCCTCGCCCGCCAGGACGGCGTCGTCGACTTCACGGGGTCGCAGCTGCTCCGGGTGCCACGCGATCCGATCGCGGCGTTCCGATTCGGCCTGCGCGCGCTCGACCAGGGCACCCGCGCGTGGGACCGGCGCTTCACGGGGGACGTCGCGCCGGCGCTCTTCACCGGCGTCGTGGCGCACGCAGCCGGCGGGCTGCCCTCGCTCGCCTCGGCGGGCGCCGGACTGCTGATCGCGATGCACGCCCACGGCGTCGGCTGGGGGCTGCCGAAGGGCGGATCCCAGGCGATCGCCGACGCGCTCGTCGCCGAGCTCGCCGAGCACGGCGCCGAGATCGTGACGGATGCCCCGGTGCTATCGCTCGACGAGGTGGGCGGCTCGCGCGCGGTGCTGCTCGACACCTCGCCCGAGCTGCTGTTCAGCGCCGAGCTGCCGCTTCGCTACGAGCGCGCGCTGCGCCGCTATCGCTACGGATCCGGCATCGCGAAGGTCGACTTCGCGCTCGACGGCCCGGTGCCGTGGGCGAACCCCGCCGTCGGACTCGCTCCGACCGTGCACCTCGGTGGCAGCCGGCGCGAGATCGCCGCGGCCGAGAACGCGGTGGCGCGCGGCCTGCAGCCCGGGTTGAACGCGCAGATCGCCGGCGACGGCGGCGCCCCGAGGCATCCGTACGTGCTCGTCTGCCAGCCGAGCGTCGTCGACCCGAGCCGTGCGCCCGCGGGCAAGCACGTGCTCTGGGCCTACACCCATGTGCCGGCGGGGTCGACGCTCGACGCGACCGAGCTCGTGACGGCGGAGGTCGAGCGCTTCGCGCCGGGGTTCCGCGACGTGGTGCTCGCGAGCGCCGCGAGCTCGGCGCACGAGATCGGGGTCTACAACCGCAACTACGTCGGCGGCGACATCTACTCGGGGGCGCTCGACCTCGCCCAGCTCGTGAAGCGCCCGGTGGTCTCGACGGCGCCGTGGCGCACGCCCGTCGACGGCGTGTACCTCTGCTCGAGCGCGACCCCGCCCGGCCCCGCCGTGCACGGCATGAACGGGTGGTACGCCGCGAAGCTCGCCCTCCGCGAGCGGTTCGGCCTGCGCGTCTGACGGCGGTGGGCTCGAGACGGTCGCTGCGCTCCCTGCGCGACGGGCGCGCCGCGGCGTAGCGTTGAGGGGTGGACTGGACCGCCTGGTTCGACGCGCACGACTACGAGGTCGCCCGCCAGGTGCTGCAGCGCGGCGTCGGCGCGCTCGCCGTCGTCGCGTTCTGGTCGACGCTGAACCAGTTCCGCCCGCTGCTCGGCGAGCGGGGCCTCCTGCCGGTACCCGAGCTGCTGCGCCGCGCCTCGCGGCTGCGCGGCCCGAGCCTGTTCCGCTGGGGGTACACCGACCGGCGGCTCGTCGCGGTCGCCGTCGCCGGGATCGTGCTCGGGGCATCCGCCGTGCTCGGGCTGCCGCAGCTCGGCCCGCCGTGGCTGCCGATGCTCGTCTTCCTCGGCCTGTGGCTGCTCTACCTCTCGGTCGTGAACGTCGGGCAGACCTTCTACGGGTTCGGCTGGGAGATGCTGCTCTGCGAGGCGCTGTTCACCGTCGCGTTCCTCGGCTCGAACTCGCAGCCCCCGCCGATCACGATCATCGTCGCGGTGTGGTGGCTCGTGTTCCGGCTCGAGTTCGGCGCGGGCATGATCAAGATCCGCGGCGGTCGCGAGTGGCGCGACCTCACGGCGCTCATGTACCACCACGAGACTCAGCCGATGCCGGGGCCGCTCAGCCGCCAGGCGCATCTGCTGCCGCCGTGGTTCCACCGCGGCGAGGTGCTCGGCAACCACTTCGCGCAGCTCGTCGTGCCGTTCCTGCTGTTCGTGCCAGGGTGGGTCGGCGCGGCGGCGGCCGCGATCGTCATCGCCACGCAGCTCTGGCTCATCGTCACGGGCAACTTCGCCTGGCTCAATTGGATCACGGTCGTGCTCGCCGCCTCCGCCGTACCCGACTCGGTGTGGCATGCGCTCGTCCCGGCGATCCCGGCGAATCTCGGCACGGATGCCGCGGGGTCGCCCACCTGGTGGACGCTCGTCGTGCTCGCGGCCTCCGCGCTGCTGCTCGTGCTCAGCTGGTGGCCGCTGCGGAACCTCTTCTCGCGGCGGCAGCTCATGAACGCCGCCTTCAACCGGTGGATGCTCGTGAACGCCTACGGGGCCTTCGGCACCGTCACGAAGCGGCGCATCGAGATCGTCGTCGAGGGCACCCTCGACGAGGTGCCCGACGAGGATGCCGCGTGGTGGGAGTACGGCTTCAAGGGCAAGCCCGGTGACGTGCGTGCACTGCCGCGGCAGTGGGCGCCCTACCACCTGCGGCTCGACTGGCTGATGTGGTTCCTGCCGCTCGGGCGCATGTGGGAGCCGTGGTTCGGGGTGCTCCTCGAGCGTCTGCTCGCGGCCGACGCCCCGACGCTCGCGCTGCTCGCCCGCGACCCGTTCGACGGGGCGAGGCCGAGCTGGGTGCGGGTGCGGGCTTACCACTACCGTTTCGCGACGCGGCGGGAGTTCCGGGCGACGGAGGACCGCTGGGTGCGGACCCTCGAGGCCGAGATCCTGCCGCCCGCGACCTCGGGTCTCGTCTAGCGCCCGGGTGCGGGCGGGACTCCGCGACTCAGCTCGCGGCGGCAGCCTCCACCGGGCGGTGCTCGATCTCGTCGACCCGGGCGCGCGGCATCACGAGCGCCGCGGTGATCGTGAGGACCGCCGCCACCGCGACGGCGAAGAACACCGTGGCCGAGGCCGCCTGGATCGCAACGGGGGAGTGGTCGCCGAGTCCCGAGCGGGCGATCACGCCGTTCGCGACCGCACCGAAGATCGCGACGCCGACGGCGCTGCCGACGGAGCGGAGGAACATGTTCGCGCCCGTCACCACGCCGCGCTCCTCCCACGGCACCGACGACTGGGCCGCGATGAGGGTGGGCGAGGCGACGAGGCCGAGGCCGAGTCCGACGATGAAGCAGGCGATCGCCGTCGTCCACACGTTCGGCACGAACGAGGCCGCGAAGAGCGCGGCGCTGCCGAGCACGGCGACCGCGAGCCCGATGAGGGCGGTGGCGCGGAACCCGATGCGGAGGAACAGGCGCCCCGCGTTCGACGCGGCGATCGGCCAGCCCAGGGTGAGTGCGGCGACCGCGAGGCCGGAGACCAGCGGCGAGGCATCCGCGGTGATCTCGAGGAAGGTGGGCACGTACGAGGTGAGCCCGATGAGCACGGCGCCCACGCCGAGCGAGACGAGCGAGGTCGTCACGATGAGGCGCCGCGAGAACACCCACAGCGGCAGCACCGGCTCGGCCGCGCGGCGTTCGATGAGCACGAACAGGGTGAGCAGCAGCCCGCCGACGCCGAACGCGCCGAGGCTCTGCCACGAGAGCCAGGCCCACGCCTGCCCGCCCTCGAGCACGGCGAGGATGACGAGGGTGAGCCCGAGGGTCAGCACCGTCGCGCCGGCCACGTCGATGCGGTGCTTCTCGCGGCCGAGCGACTCGTGGTAGCCCCGCCAGAGCATGACGGCGGCGAGGATGCAGAGGGGGATGTTGACGAAGAAGATCCACCGCCACGACAGGAACTCGGCGAACACCCCGCCGAGCGTCGGACCGATGACCGAGGAGGCCGCCCACACGCTCGCGATGTAGCCCTGCACCTTGGCGCGCTCGCGCACCGTGTAGATGTCGCCCGTGATCGTGATCGACACGGGCAGCACGGCCCCCGCGCCGAGGCCCTGCACGGCGCGGAAGACGATCAGCGAGGTCATGTCCCACGCGACGCCGCAGAGGATCGAGCCGAGGAGGAACAGCCCGATCCCGACGAGCATGATGGGCTTGCGCCCCACCGTGTCGGCGAGCTTCGAGTAGACCGGCACCGAGACGGCCTGAGCGAGCAGGTAGATCGAGAACAGCCACGGGAACTGCGAGAAGCCGCCGAGATCCTCGACGATCGAGGGCACCGCCGTCGCGAGGATCGTCGAGTCGATCGCGATGAGCCCGGTCGCGAGCATCACCGCGATGAGCACCGGCCCCCGCTCGGATCGGAATCCCACACCCGTCGTGTCCGCCATGCCCGCTCCTCGCCGGGGCGCACGGTGCCGCCCCGCTGTGGTGCAACGCCCCGGGTCTCGAATCATTCCATCCGTTCGCGGCGGCTGCCGGATCGAACTCGCCGGGTCAAGGGGATGCCTTCGGCCGGGGCGCGCATTACCGTCGAGGCATGCGAATCCGAACGAAGCGAGCGGTCGCACCCGAGCCGCCCGCGGCCCAGGTCACGAGCGACGGCGACGCGCGCGGTCCCGAGGTGAAGATCCGGGCGTTCCGCATCGGATTCATCGGTGCGCTCGGCGTGCTGCTGGCGCTCATGCTCGGCGGGATCATCGCCGAGCTCGGCACCGTCATCCTCTACGTCGCGCTCGCCCTGTTCCTCGCGCTCGGCCTCGATCCGGTCGTCAGCTGGCTGCAGCGCAGGGGGATGCCCCGGTGGGCCGCCATCCTCGGCGTCGTCATCGTCGTGGTCGGGCTCTTCGTCGGCCTCATCGCGACCATCGTGCCGCTCGTCGTCGAGCAGACGACGTACGTCATCGAGAACTGGCCGACGATCGTCGAGAACTTCAAGCACAGCGACCTCGTCGGCTGGCTCAACAGCGTCTCCGGCTCGGGCGACGCGCTCAACGACGCGATCGAGTCGGTCGGCAAGTGGCTCGCCGACCCCGAGAACCTGGGCTCGCTCGGCGGCGGCATCCTCGCCGTCGGAGCGGGCATCGCCGGCGGGTTCACGGGGGCGACGATCGTGCTCATCCTCACCCTCTACTTCCTCGCCTCGCTCGACTCGATGAAGCGCTACGCCGCTCGATTCGTGCCGGCCTCCTCGCGCCCCGGATACCGTGACGTCTCGGAGGAGATCACGGGCTCGGTCGGCCGCTACGTCATGGGCCAGGTCAGCCTCGCCGCCGTCAACGGCGTGCTGAGCCTCATCTTCCTGACGATCATCGGGGCGCCCGCCCCGATCCTGCTCGCGTTCATCGCCTTCCTGTTCTCGCTCGTCCCGCTCGTCGGCACGCTCACGGGCGCGGTCATCATCACGCTCGTGTGCCTCGCCGCCGGCCCGCCCACCGCACTCGCCGCCGCGATCTACTACCTCATCTACATGCAGGTCGAGGCGTACGTGCTGAGCCCCCGCATCATGAACCGCGCGGTCTCGGTGCCCGGCGCGCTCGTCGTGATCGCCGCCGTCGCCGGCGGCACGCTCGGAGGGGTGCTCGGCGCGCTCGTCGCGATCCCGGTGGCCGCCTCGCTCATCATCATCGTGCAGAAGGTCGTGTTCCCGAGGCAGGACACCATCTAGCCCGCGCGCCGGCTCGCGCCGAGCGGTCCGACCCCGAGGAGGTGTCCGATGCGTCGTGTCGTGATCGCCCCCGACTCGTTCAAGGGCACCGCGACCGCGGCCGAGGCCGCCGCCGCGATCGCCAGGGGCTGGCGTGCAGTGCGAGCGGCCGACGAACTCGTGCTGCGGCCGATGGCCGACGGCGGCGAGGGCACGCTCGACGCCTTCGCGGCGGCGGTGCCCGGGGCGACGCGGATGCCCGTCACCGTGACGGGGCCGCTCGACGCGCCCGTCGCCGCGCACTGGCTGCTCCTGCCCGGCGAACCCGCGACGGGCGTCGTCGAGCTCGCCGCGACGAGCGGCATCACGCTCCTCGACCCGCTCGCGCCGCTCGACGCGCACACCCGCGGATTCGGCGAGGCGATCGCCGCGGCGCTCGACCACGGGGCCCGGCGGCTCCTGCTCGCGCTCGGCGGCAGCGCCTCGACCGACGGGGGTGCCGGGGCGCTCACCGCGCTCGGCGCGGAGTTGCTCGATGGCGCTGGGCGGCCGGTCCTGAGCGGCGGCCGCGCGCTCGCCCGGCTCGCCGAGGTGAGGCTCGACGGTCTCCGCCGCCCGCCCGTCGCCGGGGCCCGACTCCTCGTCGACGTCACGAACCCGCTGCTCGGACCGACCGGCGCCGCCGAGGTGTTCGGCCCGCAGAAGGGCGCGACGGCCGCCGACGTCGCCCTGCTCGACGCCGGCCTTGCACGGTTCGCCGAACTGCTGCCCGGCGCCGACCCGACGACCCCCGGTGCCGGCGCCGCGGGCGGCACCGGCTTCGGTCTCCTCGCCTGGGGTGCGGACATCGCCCCTGGCGCCCGCACCGTCGCCGAGACGATCGGGCTGCCCGACGCCCTCCGTGGCGCCTCGCTCGTGATCACCGGCGAGGGGCGCTACGACGGGCAGTCGGCCGCAGGCAAGGCGCCCTCGGCGGTCGTGCGCCTCGCCGCAGCCGCCGGCGTCCCGTCGGCGCTCGTCGCGGGTCTGATCGCCGCAGAGCCCGAGGGTGCCGGCTTCGCGGCGAGCGTTTCGCTCACCACACTGGCGGGCACCGGCGCCGCAGCCGTCGCCGAACCGCTGCGATGGCTCGAACGGGCCGGCGCAGAGCTCGCGGCGGGATGGACCGACCCGGCCCGCTCGTGACGATCCGGCGGGGCGGCGGCGCCGCTCAGAACCAGACGCTGAGGTGCGGTGCCCGCGGCGACGAGAAGAGGCGGTCGGCGAGGGCGAGCGATCCCGGCGTCGTCTCGACGACGCGGCCGGCGCGGGCGAGCAGCGACGGTGCGACGTCGCCGAGGTAGATCGCTGCGAGCTCGGCGACACCGAGTCGCAGGCCCTGTGCGGGGCGCGAGCGCCGCGCGGCGTAGGCCGTGGCATCCGGGGCGCCCTGCTCGAGCCGGCGCACCTCGGCGTGACCCTTCGCCGAGAACTCGAGCTCGAAGCGGCCCGCGGCGTAGCCCTGCGGGTCGTCGACCTCGAGCACGAGCGAACCGCTGCCCGTGTACCGACGTGCCTCGAGCGCTGCGACCGGGTCGAGGATGCGCAGCCAGAGGTGGTCGTGCGACTCGGTCACGCTGATCGCCCGGCGGTCGGTCAGGAGCCAGGGGAGCGGCTCGTCGATCGAGCGCAGGCGTCCGCGGATGCGGGTCACGAAGTCCTGCTCGACGAGGAACCGCCAGAGCGCCCGCTCGGCCTCGTCGCTCGCCGCGGCCATGAAGTCGAACTCGATCACGCCCGCCATGTCGCCCTCGTGGCGCACCCGGAAGGCGACGAATCCCTGCGGCTGGTCGTGCCGGTCGTCGTAACGGGCGACCCGGACCGCTCGGGAGCGCTCGCTGTCGGGGTGATGGGTGCCGAGCACCCGGTCGAGCAGACCCGGCCAGCGGTCGATCTCGCCGGGGGTCCGGGCCACGGCGCGGCGGGCGATCGCCGCGGCCTGCTCGCGGATCACGGCGGGGGCGACGAACTGCACCCGGCCGGGCTCGGCGGCGCCCGCCCACGAGACGCGCCGACGGTCGATCTCGATGGTCGTCGCGCGTGCGGCGGGCGCGTAGCCGTAGCGTCCGTAGATCGTCGCCTCGGTCGCGGTGAGCATCGCGACGGCGGCGCCCGCGGCGACGGCGTTGTGGAGCTCGCCCTCCATGAGCGCGCGGGCGACCCCGCGTCGCCGGTGCGTCGCGGCGACCGTCACCGAGCTGACGGCCCAGCCGTCGACGCTCCGCCCGCCGGGCACGCTGAGACCGGTCGGCCAGCTGGCGACGGTGGCGACGGGGATCTCGGGCTCGTCGAGGGTCGGGTCGTAGACGCCGTGCACCCGTCGATCGGAGATCACCCCGATCTCGCGTTCGAGCTCCTGCTCGGTCGGGACGGCGTTGTGGAAGCCGCGGCTGTCGGCCTGGGCCCAGGCCGCGAGCGCCGCACGATCATGCGGGTCGATCACTCGGTATGCGAGACCGCGTGCGGCGAGCGCAGCCTCGGCCTTCTGATCGAGCGGGATGTCTCGGAGATCGAACGGCATCGATCCAGACTAGCGACGCAGCCCGCGTGCATGCCGGGAGTCGGGGAATCGATGCTCGCGCCTCGGTCGACCGTGCGATAACCTAGTGCCTTCGAATCGATTCGAGTGCGATAGCAGGGCTCGGATCCGCACGACGGCACCCGCGCGGTGCCGTCGTCGTCGTTCCCGGCGTCCGACGGCGCGCGCCGAGGCAGCCGGTCGCGCCCGGCACCAGACCTCATCCGCCTTCGAGCACGCCAGGATCGCATGTCCGCCACGAGCCCCATCCCCATCATCCGCCCCGACGACACCCGCTCGACCCCGGTCGTCTCGGTGCACGCCGGCGACCGGCTGACCAGCCGCCAGCGTCTCGTCTACGTGCTCGTGCTCGGTGCGCTCACCGCGCTCGGCCCGTTCACGGTCGACCTCTACCTGCCCGCCTTCCCGGTGCTGCAGGACGAGCTCGGCGTCTCGGCCGCCGCGGTGCAGATCACCCTCACGGGCACGATGATCGGTTTCGGCTTCGGGCAGCTCATCGTGGGCCCGTGGAGCGACAAGGTCGGCCGCCGGCTGCCGCTGATGCTCGCGACGGCGCTGCACATCGCCGCGTCGATCGGTGCGGCGTTCGCCCCCGACATCGTCTGGCTCGCGGTGTTCCGCCTGCTCCAGGGCTTCGGCGCCGCCGCGGGCGGCGTCGTCGCGATGGCGATGGTGCGCGACCTCTTCGGCGGAAAGCCCCTCGTGAAGATGCTCTCGCGCCTCGCGCTCGTGAACGGCCTTGCTCCCGTGCTCGCGCCCGTCATCGGCTCGCAGCTGCTGCAGGTCATGGACTGGCGCGGCATCTTCTGGGTGCTCGCCGCGTACGGGGTGGTCGTCGTGCTCTGCGTCGCCTTCCTCATCGTCGAGACGCTGCCGCCGTCGCGCCGGCACATCTCGGGCCACTCGACGATGCGCGACCGCTACCGCTCCCTCTTCAGCGACCGGGTGTACCTCGGCGCCGCACTCGTCGGCGGCATGGTGTTCACCGGCTTGTTCGGGTACCTCTCGACCTCGTCGTTCCTCTTCCAGGAGGTGTACGAGTTCACCGCCCAGCAGTACGGACTGCTGTTCGGCGTGAACTCGGTCGGCATCATCATCGGCGTCCAGACGAGCTCGCGCCTCATGCGCGGGCGGGTGGCGCCGCAGTGGATCCTCGCGGTGACCACCGTCGTGCTGCTGGGCTCGGCCATCGCGATCGCGGTGCTCGACGTGACCGGCGCGGGCCTCTGGGGCACGATCGTGCCGCTGTTCCTGTTCATCACGGCGTGCGGCTTCTCGTTCCCCGCGGTGCAGATCCTCGCGCTCGCCTCGCACGGCAGCGAGGCCGGCACGGCCGCGTCGCTCCTCGGCGCGCTGAACTTCGGGCTCGCGGGACTCATCTCGCCGCTCATCGGCCTCATGGGCGTCGGCAGCGCGCTGCCGATGGCGATCGTCATGTCGGCCGCCGCGGCGATCGCGATCATCGGCCTCTGGACGCTCGTGCGCCCGAAGACCGTGCCGCCCCTCACCGACTGAACCCCGGCGCCCCGGCGAGCCGGGTGGATGCCGCCGCAGCGGCCGTTAGCGTTGGAGGATGCAGGCGATGCGGACCGTTGAGGCGAAGCAGGCGGCCGCCTCGGTGCGGGCAGTGCGGCGACGCGCACCGCTCATCGGGGGCATCGCCGCGGTCGTGACCGCGGCCCTGCTCGGTTTCGTGATCATGGGGCGGCAGGGCGGGCTGCCCTTCGCGGTCGACGAGGAGTGGGCCGAGGACGTGCTCGCCCTGCGGGGGCCCATCGGCGACGTGTTCTCGTACTTCATGAACGCGCTCGGCGGCGGCATCATCGCGGTCTTCGTGATCCCCGTCGGCGCGGCGATCGTGCTCCTGCTGCTGCGCAGGCCCTGGGCCGCGCTCTACTTCGTGCTCGCCTCGGCGCTCAGCGCCGGAGTCGTGCAGATCCTGAAGTCGTTCTTCGGCCGCGCCCGCCCCGAGGACATGATCGTGGTCTCCGACTACGGTTCATTCCCCTCGGGGCATGTCGCGAACGCCGCGACGATCGCGGTGGCGGTGGGCGTGATCGTGCCGCGCCTCTGGGTCTGGGTGCTCGGCGCCGTCTACACGGTGCTCATGGCCATCAGCCGCACCTACCTCGGCGCGCACTGGTTCTCCGACACCGTCGGCGGCGCGCTCGTCGGCGCGGGCGTCGCGCTCGTGCTCTGGGCCGTGTTCGCGGTGCCGCTCGAACGCGAGCGCCTCGCCCGGCTCGAGGTCGTCTCAGCCCGCAACGCCGCGTTGGCGCAGGAGCACGTCACCCCGCCGCGCGTGCCGCGGGCCTGACGGCCGTCGGCCGGACCCGACCCTCAGGCGGGACGTGCGTGATCGCCGCCCGCGAGCTGGTCGAGCACGTGGTCGAGCACGTCGCCGAGCACGCCGAGGCCGTCGCGCACGCCCCCCGTCGAGCCGGGCAGGTTGACCACGAACGTCGATCCGGCGACCCCGGCGACGCCGCGGGTCAGCAGCGCGGTCGGCGTCGTCGCTGCGCCGCGTCGGCGCAGCTCCTCGGCGAAGCCGGGGAGCTCGCGGTCGAGCAGCGCCGCGGTGGCCTCGGGCGTGAGGTCGCCCGGGGCGAGGCCGGTGCCGCCGGTCGTCACGATGACCGCGGGCGCCGCCGCCACGGCCGCCTGCAGCGCCGTCTCGAACGCCACGCCGTCGGCGGCGACGAGGGGCCCCTGCACCGCGAAGCCGCGCTCGGCGAGCCAGGCGGCGATCATCGGCCCCGTGCGGTCCTCGTAGACGCCGGCCGCGGCGCGCGTCGACGCGACGAGCACCGTGGCCGCGCGAGGCATCCGGTCGCTCATGCCCGCGCCCAGTCGCCGCTCTTGCCGCCCGCCTTCGCGAGCACCATGATCTCGCCGATCACGGCGTGGTGGTCGACCGCCTTGATCATGTCGTAGAGGGTGAGCGCGGCGACGCTCGCCGCGGTGAGCGCCTCCATCTCGACGCCCGTGACGCCCTTGGTGGTCACCGTCGCGACGACGCGCACGCGCTCGCCCTCGGCGGTGATGTCGACGTCGAGTTTCGTGAGCGGCAGCGGGTGGCAGAGCGGGATGAGCGTGGAGGTCTGCTTCGCCGCCATGATCCCGGCGATGCGCGCGGTGCCGATCGCCTCGCCCTTCGGCAGGGTGCCGTCGAGGATCGCCGAGACGACCTCGGGGCGGGTCGTGAGCACCGCCTGCGCGCTCGCGGTGCGCTTCGTGACCTGCTTGTCGGTGACGTCGACCATGTGCGCCGAACCGTCGTCGCGCAGGTGGGTGAGACGGGGCGGGGTGTCAGTCATCGATCCTCCAGACGTCGACGGCGGCGCCGGCGGGCAGCGCGTCGACCCCCACCGGCAGGTGCACGAGCACCGTCGCCTGAGCATACGCGTGCAGCAGGTGCGAGCTCGGAGCCCCGACCTCGACGGCGCCGTCGCCGTCGAGCACGCCCCGTCGCACCTGGTGCTTCGCCCGCGGCGAGACGACCTCGTGCGCGAGCGGCAGCCGCGCGCGGTGGCGATCGGGCGCGAGGCCCTCGAGTCGCCGCAGCACCGGCCGCAGGAAGAGCTCGAACGAGACGAGCGCCGACACCGGGTTGCCGGGGAACGCGACCACGGGCACCCCGACGGGGCCGTCGCCGTCATCGGGCTCGATGCGGGCCGTGCCGAGGCCCTGCGGCCCGCCGGGCTGGATCGCGACCTTCACGAACTCGACGCCGAGCGGGGCGAGCGCCTCGCGCACCACCTCGAAGGCGCCGGCGCTGACGCCGCCGGTGGTCACCACGAGGTCGACGCGGCGAGCGGATGCCTCGAGCGCGGCTCGCACGGAGTCCGCGTCGTCGGGCGCCAGAGCCTCCACCACCTCGACGCCGCACCCGCGGAGCGCGGCGCCGAGCATCGTGGTGTTGGCGTCGTGGATCTGCCCGGGGCGGAGCGGCAGCCCGGGCGCCTGCAGCTCGTGGCCGGTCGAGACGAGCAGCACCCGCAACGGGCGACGCACGAGCACCTCGGTGACGCCGGCCGCGGCGAGCGAGCCGAGCTGCGCGGGGCCGAGCCGGGTGCCGGCGGCGAGCAGCAGGGCGCCCTCGGCGATGTCGCTGCCGGCGCGGCGGATGTACGTGCCCGGCGCGACCGGGGCGGTGAACCCGACGACCGAGCCGTCGGGGGAGTCGTGGCGCCCGGCCCCGAGGCCGATGAAGGCGGACGGGTCGGCGACCTCGATCGGCACGACGGCGTCGGCGCCGTCGGGGATCGCGGCACCGGTCATCACGGGGGAGGCGGTGCCGGGGGCGAGCGCGAAGGGCGCGTCGCCCGCGGCGCTCGTCGGCCCGACCACCAGCCGCACCGGCGAACCGGGGCGCGCCCCGGCGAGGTCGGCCGAGCGCACGGCGTAGCCGTCCATCTGCGAGTTGTCGAAGCCGGGCAGCGCGACGGGCGCGTGGACGTCGCGGGCGAGGACCCGCCCATGCGCGTCGACTCGCCCGACCGAGGCCGAGACCGGCACCGGACGGCCGCCCGCGGCGTCGAGCCGCGCGGCGAGCGGGTCGAGCAGTTCGTGCACGGCCCGTTGGTGTTCGGCGTAGCTGCGCATTCCGGCCTCGTCTCTGCGGTGGGTGCTGCGGGGTCCCGAGTCCGGGGGAGTGCTCGGGGAGTGCTCGGTCCTATCCGCCGGCGAACGGCGGAAGGATGTCGACGGCCGCGCCGAGTGCGGTCGCGGGGTCGCGCTCGACGGTGCCGTCGACGAGGAACGACCCGTTCTGCAGCACGCGCTGCATCGCGACGCCGTACCGCTCGGCGAGCTCGTCGCGGAGGTGGCCGACGGTGGCGCCGTCGGGGAGCTCGAGCCGCTCCTCCTCGGCACCGGCCGCGTCGGCGGCCGCCGCGAAGTACCGCACGGTCACGATCGTCATGCCGTCGATGGTACCGGGAGGGCTCGGATCCGGTGCGGCGCGGCCCGTTCCCGATCCGCTTCGGGTGCGCTCGGGACTCAGTGGAAGCATGCAGGGATCGTGGAGCCGCTTCACAGGATGGATCCGTATCTTCATAAGTGGGACGTTTGACCCACACCCGAGTGGGTGTCCCGCGATCGGCGTTCCGGGGTGGAGCGAACTCGGCCCCCCACGAACGGCTCCCATGCGCCCCGGCGCCGATCACTCCCGATCAGTGCGGCGCGACGGATCCGGGACCCTATCCGGATCCGCCGCCCCGTCGACGGCCCTCGCGCCGGAACCCGACGGATACACTGGCCGCATGACCGAGCCGCTCGTCGAGCCCGGGCCGCCGCTGGCTCCCGCCGGGCTCGCACGCTTCAGCCGACAGCTCATGCTGCCGGGCTTCGGCGAACTCGCCCAGCGTCGCCTGCAGGCCGCGCGGGTGCTCGTCATCGGCGCCGGCGGGCTCGGCAGCGCGGTCGTGCCCGCGCTCGCCGGAACAGGCGTCGGCACCATCGGCATCGCCGACGCCGACACGGTCGAGCTCAGCAACCTGCCGCGTCAGCTCAGTCACGGCGTCGACGACCTCGGCCGGCCGAAGGTCGACTCGCTCGCCGACACGGTCGCCGCGACCGACCCCGGGTGCCGGGTGGTCCGCCATCGCGAGCGCGTGACCGCGGCGAACCTCCGCGGCATCCTCGACGACTACGACCTCGTCGTCGACGGCAGCGACAACTTCCCGACGCGCTACCTGACGAACGACGCGGCCCATCTCGCCGGCAAGCCGCTCGTCTGGGGCGCGATCCTGCGCTACCACGGGCAGCTCGGCGTCGCGTGGCGCGGTCGCGGCCCCGGGTACCGCGACCTCTTCCCCGTGCCGCCGGCGCCCGGCGAGGTGCCGAGCTGCGAGCTCGGCGGTGTGCTGCCGAGCCTCTGCCTCGTCGTCGGTGCACTCATGGCGACCGAGGTCGTGAAGCTCGTCACCGGACTCGGCGACCCCCTCCTCGGCCGGGTGCTCAGCTACGACGCGCTCACCGCGCGCACCCGCGAGATCGCCTACACGGCGATCGCCGACGCCGACGAGATCACGGACCTCATCGACTACGAACGGTTCTGCGGCCTCGACGATCCGAGCGAAGCGGATGCCTCGGCGACCGCGCCGCCGCCGATCTCGGCGGCCGAACTGCTCATGCGCCTGCGTGCGGCCGAGCCGCTGCGCCTCATCGACGTGCGCGAGCCGAGCGAGGCCGAACTCGCCCGCATCGACGGCAGCACCCTGCTCCCGCTCCGCGAGCTCCTCTCGGGCGCCGAGCTCCCGCCCGGCGACGGCCCGATCGTCGTCTACTGCGAGGTCGGCATCCGTTCGCAGCGCGCGGCCCGTGAGCTCGCACGCCGCGGGCACGCCGAGGTCGCCTCGCTCGACGGCGGCATCCAGCGCTTCGCCGGGGTCGCCGCCGACCTCGTCACCCGCTGAGCGACCTGGTGGCGCGCGCGGGGCCCGGCGCGCTCAGAGCTTCGTGAGCTTCTTCGGGTCGGGCGTCTGGATGCCCTCCCAGCCCGGGCGCGCGGGCCGTGAGCCCGGGCGGCGCGCATCGTCGCGCGAGCGGTACACGATGTACGGGCGGAACAGGTACCCGATCGGCGCCGACCACACGTGCACGAGCCGGGTGAACGGCCAGAGCGCGAAGAGCACGTTCGCCGCGATCACGTGGATCTGGAACATGAGCGGCACGTCGACCATGAGCTCGGGCTTCGGCTGGAAGATGATGAGGCTCCGCAGCCACGGGCCCACCGTGCCGCGGTACTCGTAGCCCGGCCCGAGCAACTGGTACATGACGGTCGCGATGGTGCCGAACAGCAGCACCGCGCCGAGCACGACGTACATGAGCTTGTCCATGCGGGTGGTCGCGAGGAACACCGGGCCGACCGTGCGCCGACGGTAGATGAGGATCGCGAGGCCCGCGAGGGTGAGCACCGCCGCCGCGGTGCCGAGCGCGGTCGCACCGAGGTGGTACAGGTGCTCGTCGATGCCGATGGCGTAGAGCCACTCGCGCGGGACGAGCAGCCCGACGACGTGCCCCGCGAGCACCATGAGGATGCCGAGGTGGAACATGGGCGAGCCCCAGCGCAGCAGGCGGTTCTCGTAGGTCTGGCTCGATCTCGTCGTCCACCCGAACTTGTCGTAGCGGTAGCGCCAGATGTGCCCGACGACGAACACCGCGAACGCGGCGTACGGCATCGCGACCCACAGCAGGACGTCCCAGGCGGTCATGCGCGTGCCTCCTCGTGTGCGGCTCCGACGGGCTGGTACGGCGGGATGTTGCCGAGGAACGACAACCCGACCGTCTCGGCGGGCGGCCCCTGGCTGACGAGCTCGAGGTAGCGCTCGCGCGTCGCCTCGTCGAGTTCGGGCAGCGAGCGGCAGACGGCGCGAACGGGGCCGGCCCACGGGCTCTGCTGCTTCTCGAGGGCCTCGCGCAGCACCTCGAGGCCGTCGCGGTGCGCCGAGAGCAGCTGGGATGCCACGGGCGAGTCGCTGCGCGCCGAGAACTCGAGCACGGCCGGCAGGTAGTCGGGCAGCTCGTCGGCGTCGAACTCCCAGCCCGCGGCGCGGTAGGCCTCGATGAAGGTCACGAGCGCGGAGCCGCGCCGGCGGGTGTCGCCCGCGGCGTAGTAGCTCAGGTACATGCAGCACTTGCGCTTGAGGTCGAAGGTCGCGACGTACTCGATCGCGAGGGCCTCGCGATCGGTCGCGGCGGCGTGATCGATGAACGCGCGGAGCTCGCTCGCGATCGCGGGCGGCAGCTCGCCGAGGGAGGCCTCGACCGCCGCGACGCGGGCGTCGAAGCCCTCGCCCGGGTAGTCGAGCAGCAGCGAGGTCGCGATGTGCGCGAGCCGCCGCGTGGCGTCGTCGAGCGCGAGCGGCGCCGTCGCCGGTCTGCGCGACGAGCGCGAGGCATCCGACCCGGAGCGCTTGAAGATGAGCGGGAAGTTCGCCATCATTCCTCCCCGGACTTCGGGGGGAACAGGCCGTCGGGCGCGCCGTTGCCGTCCCAGTTGAGCAGGTTCACCCGGCCCGACGTCGACGGGCGGTCGGCGGTCTGCCGGTTCTTCAGCGCGTGGAAGTTCTCGACCGCGACGGGCACCTGCTGGCCGCTCGACGAGCCGAAGGGCCCGGCGCCGCCCATGCCCGGGCCGCCGTCGTAGTCGAGCGAGCAGGCGAGCTCGTCGAGCTCGCGGGCCTGCTCGGTGTGCGCGGCCGGGATGACGTAGCGCTCCTCGTACTTCGCGATCGCGAGCAGCCGGTACATCTCCTCGAGGGTGTCGCCGGTCATGCCGACGGCGTCGGCGATCCGCTCGTCCTTGCCCTCGCCGAGGTTGATGCCGCGCATGTACGAGCGCATCGCGGCGAGTTTGCGCAGCGACGCCTCGACCGGGCGGGTGTCGCCCGCGGTGAAGAGCCCGGCGAGGTACTCGAGCGGGATGCGGAGCTTCGCGATCGCCGCGAACAGCGTCTTCGCGTCCTCGCCGTCGTTGCCCGAGGAGGCGATGACGTCGACGACGGGCGAGAGCGGCGGGATGTACCAGACCATCGGCATCGTGCGGTACTCGGGGTGGAGCGGCAGCGCCACCCTGTACTCGTTGATGAGCTTGTGGATCGGCGAGCGCTGGGCGGCGTCGATCCAGTCCTCGGGGATGCCGGCCTCCCTGGCCGCCTGCACGACCGCCGGGTCGTGCGGGTCGAGGAAGACGTCGCGCTGCGCGTCGAGGAGCGCGTGCTCGTCCTCGATGGACGCGGCCTCGGCGACCTTGTCGGCGTCGTAGAGCACGAGGCCGAGGTAGCGCAGCCGGCCGACGCACGTCTCGGAGCAGACCGTCGGCAGCCCGACCTCGAGGCGCGGGTAGCAGAGCGTGCACTTCTCGGCCTTGCCGGTCTTGTGGTTGAAGTAGACCTTCTTGTACGGGCAGCCCGACACGCACATTCGCCAGCCCCGGCACTGGTCCTGGTCGACGAGCACGATGCCGTCCTCGACGCGCTTGTACATCGCGCCCGAGGGGCACGAGGCCACGCACGAGGGATTCAGGCAGTGCTCGCAGATGCGTGGCAGGTAGAACATGTAGGTCTGCTCGTACTCGGATGCCACGTGGTCGGACATGTGCTGGAGGATCGGGTCCTCCGCCATCATCTCGGCGGAGCCGCCGAGGTTGTCGTCCCAGTTCGCCGACCACGAGATCTTCATGTCCTCGCCGGTGAGCAGGCTCTTCGGCTTCGCGACCGGGGTGTGCTCGCCGGCCGGGGCGTTCAGGAGCATGTCGTACTCGTACGTCCACGGCTCGTAGTAGTCGTGGATCTCGGGCAGCTTCGGGTTCGAGAAGATCGTGGCGAGCTTCTTCAGGCGCCCACCAGAGCGAAGCTTCAGGCGCCCCGACTTCGTGCGCACCCAGCCGCCGCCCCACTTCTCCTGGTCCTCGTAGCGGCGCGGGTAGCCGATGCCCGGTCGGGTCTCGACGTTGTTGAACCACACGTACTCGACGCCCGAGCGGTTCGTCCACGCCTGCTTGCAGGTGACGCTGCACGTGTGACAGCCGATGCACTTGTCGAGGTTCATGACCATCGACATCTGCGCCATGACCTTCATCAGTACTCGACCTCCTGGCTGCGCCGGCGGATCACCGTGACTTCGTCTCGCTGGTTGCCGGTCGGCCCCAGGTAGTTGAACGCGAACGAGAGCTGCGCGTAGCCGCCGATCAGGTGGCTCGGCTTCAGCAGCACTCTGGTGAGCGAGTTGTGGATGCCGCCGCGCTGCCCGCTCGTCTCGGTGCGGGGCACATCGACCGTGCGGTCCTTCGCGTGGTACATGTACACGGTGCCCTCGGGCATGCGGTGCGAGACGATCGCGCGGGCGACGACGACGCCGTTGCGGTTGTACGACTCGATCCACTCGTTGTCGCGCACGCCGATCTTCTCGGCGTCCTGCGTCGACATCCAGATGGTCGGGCCGCCGCGCGAGAGCGACAGCATGAAGAGGTTGTCCTGGTACTCGGAGTGGATCGACCACTTCGAGTGCGGCGTCAGGTAGCGCACGGCGACCTCGGCATGCCCGGATGCCGCGGGGTCGCCGCTCGGTGCGGTCGACCCGACGGGAGGCGAGTCGCCGAAGAGCCTCGCGAGGTCGAGCGGTGGCCGGTAGATCGGCAGGTTCTCGCCGAGTTCGCGCATCCAGTCGTGGTCGAGGAAGAAGTGCTGGCGCCCGGTGAGGGTGTGCCACGGCTTCAGGTGCTCGACGTTGATCGCGAACGCCGTGTAGCGCCGGCCGCCGTGCTCGGAGCCCGACCACTCGGGGCTCGTGATGACCGAGACCGGCCTCGCCTGCACGTCGGCGAAGCGGATGCGGCCGCCCTCATGGTCTTCGGCGAGCTGCGCGATGCGCTGGCCGGTGCGTTTCTCGAGCTGGCGGAAGCCCTGCACCGAGAGCCGCCCGTTCGTCGTGCCCGAGAGGGCGAGGATCGCCTCGCACACCTTCACATCGGTGTCGAGCAGCGGCT
Organism: Agromyces sp. NPDC058126; assembly: GCF_042884595.1. Lineage (NCBI taxonomy): Bacteria > Bacillati > Actinomycetota > Actinomycetes > Micrococcales > Microbacteriaceae > Agromyces > Agromyces sp. NPDC058126. The sequence goes on from NZ_JBHVTS010000001.1 coordinate 475,707, forward strand.
GCCCGGCGCCGGCGCCGGCCGACGCGACCCCGTTCACCCGCCCGAGCTCGGCGACCTCGGGCGTGGGGTCGAACACGATGCCCTTCGTCACCATGCCCGCCTTCACGGCGAGCGGCCCGAGCGTCGCCAGCTTGTCGGCGATCGCCGTGTAGTCGCGTTCGACGACGACGAGCTTCGGCATCGTCACGCCGGGCACGAGGGGCAGATCGTTATCGACGGTGCCGTGCGGGGTCGCCATCGCATCGGGGGTGTCGTGCATGAGGGGAGCGGCGACGAGGTCGCTGCGGGTGCCGAGGTGCGTGCGCGCGTACTCGGAGAACCGCTTCGCGATGAGGTGGAAGATCTCGAAGTCGGTCTTCGTCTGCCACGGCGGCGCGATCGCCGGGTTGAACGAGTGCACGAACGGGTGCATGTCGGTCGACGAGAGGTCGTGCTTCTCGTACCAGGTGGCGGCCGGCAGCACGACGTCGGAGAAGAGCGTCGTCGACGTCATGCGGAAGTCGGCGGTGACGAGCAGGTCGAGCTTGCCCTCGGGCGCATCGTCGTGCCACTCGATCGACTCGGGGCGCCGCTCGGGCGGCGCCTCGGCAGCGCGGACCGCCGAGTCGGTGCCGAGCAGGTGCTTCAGGAAGTACTCGTTGCCCTTGCCCGAGGAGCCGAGGATGTTCGCCCGCCAGATGTTCAGCACCCGCGGGAAGTTCTCGGGCGCATCCGGGTCCTCGCAGGCGTAGCGCAGCGAGCCGTCGTTCAGGGAGTCGACCACGTACTCGGCGGGCTCCTTGCCCGCGGCACGGGCGTCGTCGACGAGGTCGAGCGGGTTGCGGTCGAAGGTCGGGTAGCTCGGCATCCAGCCGCGCTTCGCCGACTCGACGAGGCAGTCGGCCGTGGTGCGGCCGGCGAACAGCCCCTCGGCGAGCGGGGAGGCCAGCTGGTCGGCGGAGAGCCCGTCGTAGCGCCACTGGTCGGTCGCGAGGTACCAGAACGCGGTGCCGATCATCGCCCGGCCGGGGCGCGACCAGTCGCTCGCGGTCCCGTACTGGGTGTAGCCCGTCACGGGGCGCACCTTCTCCTGCCCGACGTAGTGCGCCCACCCGCCGCCGTTGACGCCCTGGCAGCCCGTCATCGTCGTGAGCGCGAGGAAGGTGCGGTAGATCGTGTCGGAGTGGAACCAGTGGTTCGTGCCCGCGCCCATGAGGATCATCGAGCGGCCGCCCGAGCGCTCGGCGTTGTCGGCGAACTCGCGGCCGATGCGTTCGGCCTGCTCGGCGGGCACCCCGGTGATCTCCTCCTGCCAGGCGGGCGTGCCCGGGGTGGAGGCGTCCTCGTAGCCGGTCGGCCAGTCGCCGGGGAGTCCGTCGCGACCGACGCCGTACTGGGCGAGCAGCAGGTCGAAGACGGTCGTGACGGTGCGGCCCTCGACGGTCGCGACGGGCACGCCGCGGCGCACCACGCCCGCCCCGCCCTCGTGCTCCGCTCCGGGCTCGGGCGCGGTGTCGAAGCGCGGCAGGTCGACGGCGACGGCCGCCCCCCGCCACCCCGGCGCGTCGGCGATCGTGAGCAGCGGATCGACGTCGCCGAGATCGAGGTTCCACCGGCCCTCGTCGTCTGGGCCGAAACGGTGGCCGAGCGAGCCGTTCGGCACGACCGGTTCGGCGTTCTGGTTGAGCACGACCGTCTTGAACGCGGCGTTCGCGACGCGCGCGCCGAACCCGCCGAGATCGGCCGCCGTGACGAACTTCCCGGGCACCCACGCCTCGCCCCGCCGTTCGAGCGAGATCAGGTACGGGGCATCCGAGTAGGTCTTCAGGTAGTGCTCGAAGCGCGGCACACGCCGCTCGACGAGGAACTCGCTGAGGATCACGTGCCCCATCGCCATCGCGAGCGCGGCGTCGGTGCCGGGGTGCGGCGAGAGCCACTCGTCGGCGAACTTCGTGTTGTCGGCGTAGTCGGGCGAGACGGTGACGACCTTCTGGCCACGGTAGCGGGCCTCGGTCATGAAATGCGCGTCGGGCGTGCGGGTCACCGGCACGTTCGAGCCCCACATCATCAGGTACGTCGAGTTCCACCAGTCGGCCGACTCGGGCACGTCGGTCTGGTCGCCGAACACCTGCGGGCTCGCGACCGGGAGGTCGGCGTACCAGTCGTAGAACGACTGCATGGTGCCGCCGATGAGGTTGATGAACCGGGCCCCGACGCCGTGCGACACCATCGACATCGCGGGGATCGGCGAGAACCCGGCCACCCGGTCGGGTCCGTGCGCCTTGATCGTGTGCACGTGGGCCGCCGCGATGATCTCGAGCGTCTCGTCCCAGCTCGCGCGCACCAGCCCGCCCTTGCCGCGGGCCCGCTTGTACGCGCGGGATGCCACGGGGTCGGTGACGAGCGCCTCCCAGGCGAGCACAGGGTCGCCGCCGACGCGGGCCTTCGCGGCCCGGTAGTGCTCGAGCAGCACGCCCCGCAGATACGGGTAGCGCACCCGCGTCGGCGAGTAGGTGTACCAGCTGAACGCAGCGCCGCGCGGGCAGCCGCGGGGCTCGTACTCGGGGGAGTCGGGGCCGACCGACGGGTAGTCGGTCTCCTGCGTCTCCCACGTGATGATGCCGTCCTTGACGTACACCTTCCACGAGCACGAGCCCGTGCAGTTGACGCCGTGCGTCGAGCGCACGACCTTGTCGTGCGACCAGCGGTCGCGGTAGAAGACGTCGCCCTGGCGACCGCCCTCGAGGGTGACGGTGCGGAGGTCGGGCGAGAACTCGCCGGGTCTCAGGAACCGGCCGAACCTCAGGAGGGAATCGGCGAGCGGGCCGTCGGTGGCCGGCTCGCTCGCAGGTCGGGGCGTTCGGCTCATCGAAGCCTCCTCGTCTCGGCTGGTGCGTCGAAGCGGCCGAGGCCGCGATCCGACACGTCCTACCCGACATCATGGTCGGTGAGCGACTGGATGGGAAGGAACCCCCGCCGGGCCAGCGCGTCGCCGCGTGCGATTCCCGTGGCGGGGTTGCGTGCGCCCCGGGCGCCCGCCCGGTACTGTCTGCCTCAGGAAGGGTCACGATTTCCAATCGGCTGGAGGGGCAGCATGACCGCATCGTCGACGCAATCCGAGGGAACGAAGCTGCGGGGGCAGCTCGGGCAGGTGCTGCTGGCGACCTTCGCCTCGACGATGGGCTTCTGGGCGTGGATGGTGATCGCCCCGCTGCAGAAGACCTACGCCACCGAGATGGGCCTCGACGAGGGGCAGATCTCGCTCATGCTCGCCACGCCCGTGCTCGTCGGCGCGCTCGGCCGCATCCTCGTCGGTGCGCTCACCGACCGCTTCGGCGGGCGCACCATGTTCGTCGCCGTGCTGCTGCTCTCGGTGCCCGCCGTGCTGCTCGTCGCGCTCGCCGGCGAGATCAAGAGCTTCCCGCTGCTGATCGGCGCGGGCTTCTACCTCGGCGTCGCCGGCACGATCTTCGCGGTCGGCGTGCCCTTCTCGAGCGCCTGGTACGAACCCTCGCGTCGCGGCTTCGCGACCGGCGTCTTCGGCATGGGCATGATCGGCACGGCCGTCTCCGCGTTCTTCACCCCCCGCCTCGCCGAGTGGATCGGCTACCTCCCGACCCACTTCCTGATCGCGGGGATCATGACCGCCACCGCCGTGCTCGTGTGGCTGTTCCTCCGCGACTCGCCGGTGTGGGAGCCGAGCAGGCAGCCGCTCGTGCCGAAGGTCGTCGGCGCCCTGAAGCTCCGCATCACGTGGGAGATGGCGTTCCTCTACGGCATCGTCTTCGGCGGCTTCGTGGCGTTCTCGACGTTCCTGCCGAAGTACCTCACGACGATCTACCCCGACGACGTCGACCCGGTCGGCGCCGGCACGCGCACGGCGCTGTTCGCCGCGGCCGCCGTGGTCGCGCGCCCGATCGGCGGCGCGCTCTCCGACCGCGTCGGGCCGAAGATCATCTCGCTCATCTCGCTCGCGGGCATCGTCTCGCTCGCCTATGTCGTCGGGCAGCAGCCGCCCGAGGGCATCCTCACCGGCGTCACCTTCATCGCGATGGCCGCGGCGATGGGCCTCGGCATGGGCGCCGTGTTCGCCTGGGTCGGACCATCGACCCCGAAGGACAAGGTCGGCGCGGTGACGGGAGTCGTGGCGGCGGCGGGCGGTCTCGGCGGGTACTTCCCGCCGCTCGTGATGGGCGCCACCTACAACGCCGAGACGAACTCGTACGCGCTCGGGCTCTGGCTCCTCGTCCTCGTCGGGGCGTTCGCGCTCGTCGTGGCCGGCATGCTCCGTGACGCCCGGCCCGGCGCGGCGGCGCCCGGGAAGTAGCGCGGCGCCCTGCGGCCGGTCGGTCGGGTGGCCGGCGAGAGAGGGGCGCGGCGGTCGCATCGAGACCCCGACGCGCACGGCATAGGATCGCCGCATGCCCGAACCGTACGCCCTCGTCTCCGACCTCCCGCTCGACGAGGCCGCCGTGCGGCGCGCGGTCGAGTCCGACGCGAGCGGCGCCGTCGTCGTCTTCCACGGGATCGTGCGCGACCACGACGGCGGCCGGAGCGTGCGGTCGCTCGACTACCGGGCCCACCCCGATGCCGAGCGGTTCCTCGCCGACTGCGTACGCCGCATCACCGAGGAGACGGGCCTCGCGGTCGCGGCCGCGCACCGGGTCGGCGACCTCCGCATCGGCGACGTCGCGCTCGTCGCGGCGGCGGGGGCGGGCCACCGCGCCGAGGCCTTCGACGCGTGCGAGCGCCTCGTCGAGCTCATCAAGCGCGAGGTGCCGATCTGGAAGCGGCAGCACTTCGACGACGGCGTCTCGGAGTGGGTCGGCCTCTGAGCCCCGGGTCGGGGACGGCGGTCGCGGCCGTCAGCCGCCGATGTAGCTCATCTCGACCTTGGGTCGTGCGGCCCGCAGCTCGGGCGTGAGGGTCGCCCGCACCTCGGAGTAGCGGTCGTCGCGGCCCCGCCAGATCGCGGCCATCGCGTCGGCGAGCCGCTCGTCGTCGACGCCGCCGCGGAGCAGCGCCCGCAGGTCGTGCCCCGTCGCCGAGAACAGGCAGGTGAAGAGCCGCCCCTCGGTCGAGATGCGGGCGCGGTTGCAGTCGCCGCAGAACGCGTTCGTGACGCTCGAGATGAATCCGATCTCGCCGCCGCCGTCGTGGTACCGCCAGCGCGTCGCCGTCTCGCCCGGGGCGGTCTGCCCGAGCGGCTCGAGCGGGAACTCGGTGCCGATGCGCTCGGCGATCTCGGCCGACGGCACGACGTCGTCGAGCCGCCACCCGTTGGTCGTGCCGACGTCCATGTACTCGATGAAGCGCAGTGTGAACGGCGTGCCGCGGAAGTGCCGCGCCATCGGCAGGATCTCGTGGTCGTTGAGACCGCGCTTCACGACCATGTTGACCTTGACCGGACCGAGCCCGGCGGCCTGCGCCGCGTCGATGCCCTCGAGCACGCGAGCCACGGGGAATCGCACGTCGTTCATGGCCTGGAACAGCTCGTCGTCGAGCGAGTCGAGGGAGACGGTGACGCGCGTGAGGCCCGCCGCCTTCAGCGAGGCGGCCTTCATCGCGAGCGCCGAGCCGTTGGTCGTGAGCGCGATCTCGAGCGGGCGGCCGTCGGGGGTGCGCAGTTCGGCGAGCTGGGCGATGAGCCCCTCGAGCCCGCGGCGCAGCAGCGGCTCGCCGCCGGTGAGTCGCAGCTTCTCGACGCCGTGCGCGGCGGCGATGCGGGCGATCCGGGTGATCTCCTCGAAGCTCAGCAGCTCGTCGCGGTCGAGGAACGCGTAGTCGCGACCGAACACCGACTTCGGCATGCAGTAGACGCAGCGGAAGTTGCAGCGGTCGGTGATCGAGATGCGGAGGTCGCGCATGGGGCGATCCCGGCGATCGACGAGCGACGGCTCGACGGCGTCGAGGCCAGTGGAGGGCAGCCGGCGCACGCCGAGCGCCGCACCCGCCGATTCGGCGTGAGGCGGTCTGATCGGAATCGCCGTGTCGCTCGTCGGTCACCCCCTGCTCGTGGAGCCACCGTAACACCGGCTCAGTCGCGCCCCCGCACTGCGACGTCCTCGGGCGCGATCGAGAACGAGAACCGCGCCCCCGGCTGCAGGTCGAGCGCGACGGCCGCGGCGCCCGGCAGGTCGACGGCGAGTTCGGGGTGCTCGCGCGTCGTGAGTCGCACGCCGCCGGGCGCGGGCTGCAGCAGGGCGATGGTGCCGAGCCAGCGATTCGCGGTCGAGGCACCGGATGACCCGGCGCCGACCCCGATCGCCGGTGCGACGTGCACCGCGCCGGGGCTGAAGACGGCGGAGGCGGGCAGCCCCTCGGGGACGACTGCGGCGGGTGCGGCGCCGTCGGTTGCTCCGGGCGCGGGTGCGCCCACGAGCACGAGCCGCGAGCCGTCCACGCCGGCGACCACGACGCCGCCGTCGCCGGTGGCGACGCCAATCGCGAGGTTCACGCCGGCGAGGGCCGCGACGAACGGAGTGGCGGGGTGGCCGAGCACCTCGGCGACGGTGCCGGTCTGCGCGATGCGCCCGTCGTGCAGCACGGCCGCGCGCGGTGCGAGCACGATGGCGTCGAGCGGGTCGTGGGTCACGAGCACGGTCGGCGTCGCCGTCTCGTCGCAGAGCTCGCCGAGCAGGCGGCGCATGGCGGCCGCGGTCGGCACGTCGAGCGCCGCGAACGGCTCGTCGAGGAGCAGCAGCTCAGGTCGGGCCGCGAGCGTGCGGGCGATGGCCACCCGCTGCTGCTGGCCGCCAGAGAGCTCGGCCGGGCGATGGTCGGCGAACCCGGCCGCGTCGACGCGGTCGAGCCACTGCCGGGCCTCGGTGCGCGCCTCGGCGGCGCGCATGCCCTGGGAGCGCGGACCGAAGGCGACGTTCTCGAGCACGCTGAGGTGCCGGAACAGCAGCGGCTCCTGGCCGAGCAGTCCGATGCGTCGACGATCGATCGGCACCTCGACCGGCCGTCGCGCGCCCGGCGGGACGCCGAAGAGCTCGCGCTCGCCGAGCCGGATCACCCCGCGGGTCGGGGCGATGAGGCCCGCGAGGGTCGCGAGGAGCGTCGACTTGCCCGAGCCGTTCGGCCCGAGCACCGCGAGCACCTCCCCGCGGTCGACGTGGAGCGCCGCCTCGAGGCGGAACCCGCCGCGTTCGCTCACGACGTCCGCGACGAGCGCGCCGGATGCCTCGCCGCCGGTCATCTCGGGGCATCCTCTCGCCACCCGCGCATGACGAGGAGCACCGCGACCGCGACGCCGATGAGCATGAGCGAGAGCGCGATCGCGGTGTCCTCGCTGACGCCCGCCCCGTTGAACGCGGTGTAGATCGCGAGCGGCATGGTGCGGGTGACGCCCGCGGTGTTGCCGGCGAACAGCGCCGTGGCGCCGAACTCGCCGAGCGCCCGGGCGAAGCAGAGCACCGTGCCGGCGGCGACGCCCGGGAGCACGAGCGGCAGCGTCACCCGGCGGAACACCGTGAACGGCCGGGCGCCGAGTCCGGCTGCGACCGCCTCGAAGCGCGTGCCGACCGCCCGCAGCGAGCCCTCGACCGAGATCACGAGGAACGGCAGGGCGACGAACACCTGCGCGATCACGACGGCGGTCGTCGTGAACGGGATGCGGATGCCGAGGAGTGCGAGGCTCTCGCCGAAGAGTCCCGTGCGGCCGAGCAGCGCGAGCAGGGCGATGCCGCCGACGAGGGGCGGCAGCACGAGCGGCAGCGTGACAAGGGTGCGCAGCACCGCCGCCGTTCGGCGGGAGGCCCGGGCGATGACGAGGGCGAGCGGCACCCCGAGCACGAGGCAGCACACGGTGGCGACCGCCGCCGTGACGAGCGAGAGCGTGAGCGCTTCGACCGCGGCGGGCGAGGTGACCGCTGCGGGCACCGCGCTCCAGTCGAGGCGCAGCAGCAGCGCGGCGAGGGGCAGCACGAGGACGGCCGTGCCGAGGGCCGCGGGCACGAGGAGGGCGCCGGGGATCCCGATCGCCCGACGGGCGCCGACGCGATCTCGAGCGGGCGAGGGGGCGGGCCCGAGCGTGAACGGGGTGCCGGTCATCGGGGTGCCCCCTCCTCGTCGCGCCGGCGGTACGGGGTCACGGCGACCCGAATCCGAACTCCTCGAGCACCTCGGCGCCCGCGGGCGAACGCACGAACTCGACGAACGCCGCGGCGGCCTCGGGGTTCGCGGCCTCGGCGAGGGCGGCGATCGGGTAGCGGTTCGTCGCGGCATCCGCGCCCTCGATCGCGATGCCGTCGACGTCGTCGTCGGCCGCGCGCACGTCGGTCACGTAGACGAGGCCGGCGTCGGCCTCGCCCGAGCGCACCTTCGTGAGGACCGCGGTCACGTTCTGCTCCTCGCTCGCGGGTGCGAGATCGACGCCGGCGTCGGCGAGCAGGGTCGCGGCGGCGCGCCCGCACGGCACCTCGGCGGCGCAGACCACCACGATGGGAGCGGCGCCCGAGGCGGGCGCGAGGTCGTCGAGGCCGTCGATACCGAGCGGGTTGCCCGGCTGCACCGCGATCTCGAGCACGTTCGTGGCGAACACCTCGGGCTCGCCCTCGACGAGGCCCTCCTCGGCGACGCGGTCGAGGTTCGGCTCGTCCGCGGAGGCGAACACGTCGGCGGCGGCGCCCTCGATGAGCTGGGTCGCGAGCACCGAGGAGCCGTCGTAGGTGACGGGGAGCACGTCGAGCGCGGGATGGAGCGCCTCGAATCGGGTGGCGAGTTCGTCGAAGGCGCCCCCGAGCGAGGCTGCGGCGAAGATCGTGAGCTCGCCGGTGAGCTCGTCGGCGGCGGCCCCGGTCGCGGCTGACGACGGGGTGGCGGCGGCATCGGTGCCGGCGGGGGCGCACCCGGCTAGCAGCGCGAGCGAGACCGAGCCGAGCGCGAACGCGGTGAGGGCGCGACGGGCGCTCACGAGGCGGCCTGCTCGGTCTCGACGACGACCATCGTCGCCTTGACGACGGCGACGCCGCGCGAGCCGACCTCGAGTCGCAGTTCGCGCGCGGCCTCCGACGACATGAGCGAGACCACCCGGTGCGGGCCGCACTGCAGCTCGACCTGGGCCATGAGGCCTTCGATCTCGACGCGGGTCACGAGCCCGACGAAGCGGTTGCGCGCGCTGCGGCGCACGCCGGTGCGGTCGTCGACCGTCGAGGCGATCGCCTGCGCGCGCGCCGCGAGCTCGGCACCCGGAACGACCTGACGGCCGGCGGCGTCCTTCTCGACGGGCAGCAGGCCGTCGGCGATCCAGCGGCGTACCGTGTCGTCGCTCACCCCGACGAGCTCCGAGGCCTCACTGATCCGATATTGCGTCATGAAACCGAGAATAGTGCCGCAGATGCGGAAGTGACGAGCGTCGGAGGATGAATCCACCGGCCTCGGCGGTGCGTGCGGCTGTTACTGTCGGGACGAAGAGCAAGGATGCATCGCATGAACCTCGGCCCCATCCCGGCAGCACCCGGCGGCGACGACACCGCCGCCCGGCTCGCCCAGGCCGTCGAGCTCGCGACCGAGAACGTGCGCAACGCCGGCGGGCCGTTCGGCGCGATCGTCGTCACCGCCGACGGCCGCAGCTTCGACGGCGTGAACCGGGTCACCGCGAACCTCGACCCGACCGCCCATGCCGAGGTCACGGCGATCCGGGCCGCGTGCCTCGGCATCGGCGACTTCGACCTCAGCGGCGCCACGCTCTACTCGAGCTGCGAGCCGTGCCCGATGTGCCTCGCCGCGGCGCTCTGGGCCCGCCTCGACCGGGTCGTCTACGCCGCGACGCGCGACGACGCGGCCGACGCCGGCTTCGACGACGCCCGCTTCTACCGCTACTTCGACGACGACGGCGAGGAGTCGCGCGCCGTCATGCCGGTCGCCCGGCTCGGACTCGCCGGCGAACAGCGGCTCGCACCTTTCGCCGAGTGGCGGCGCAAGGCCGACCGCATCGAGTACTGAGCACCCGTCTCACTCCGCGTCGTCGCCCGCTCGCGCCCGTTCGACGAGCTCGAGGATGCGCGCGGCCACGCTCACCGCGATCGTCGCCGGCGCCTTGCCCGCCACCGCGGGGATGCCGATCGGCGTCGAGACCCGGGCGAGCGCCGCGTCGTCGTGGCCCAGCTCGGCCAGCTTCACCTTGAACCGCGCCCATTTCGACCGCGAGCCGATCAGGCCGATCGACGCGAGCCCCTCGCGGCGGAGCGCCTGGTCGACGATCGCGAGGTCCTCGACATGGTCGTGGGTCATGACGAGCACGTGGGCGCCCGCCGGCAGCGCGGCGAGCCCCGCCTCGGGCACGGGCTCGTGCTGCACGTGCACGAGCGCGACCGCATCGGCGAGGACCCCCGACTCGCCGGGGACCCCGAGTCGCTCGGGCGCGAGCATCTCGGCCCGCGAGTCGATGAGGTGCACCTCGAACTCCTGCCGGGCGAGGATGCGGGCGAGTTCGAGTCCCACGTGTCCGAGGCCGAAGATCGCGACGGCCGGCACGACCGGAACGGGTTCGAGCATGAGGGTGACCTCTCCTCCGCAGCACTGCACGCCGTACTCGGTCGTGGTCTTGTCGCTGAGTTTCAGCGTGATGAGCTCGGGGTCGGTCGACCCCGAGGCGAGCAGCGTGCGGGCACGGTCGATCGCCGTGGCCTCGAGGTTGCCGCCCCCGACCGTGCCGACGATCGCGCCGCGCGAGACCACCATCTTGGCCCCGCCGTTGCGCGGGGCGTGCCCGCGCACGATGGCCAGGGTGACGATCACCGCGGGCTCGCGCGCCTCCCGCAGCCGCCGCAGCGCCTCGAGCCAGTCCATCCGCGGCGCCGTCAGGTCTCGCGCCGCGCGGTGACCGATTCGCGCCGGGGCGTCGGGGCATCCGATGCGAGGGATGCCTCGGGCGCGTCCCGCGCGCTCGTCGCGTGCTCGGCCGCGCCGGCCCGGGCGGCCTCGATCGCCCAGAACACGGCCTCGGGGGTCGCCGGCGAGGCGAGCTCGACGGTGCGGCCGCCCGGCCCGAACGCGGCGACGGCGTCGCGCAGCGCCTCTCGGGCGCTGAACGCGAGCATGAGGGGCGGCTCGCCGACCGCCTTCGAGCCGTACACCGCGCCGTCCTCGCGGGCGTTCTCGAAGAGGTGCACGTTGAACACCTCGGGCATCTCCGAGAAGCTCGGCAGCTTGTACGTCGACGCCGACTGCGTGAGCAGGCGCCCCCGGTTCGGGCCGTCGCCGGTGTCCCATCGGAGCTCCTCGAGCGTGAGCCATCCGACGCCCTGGACGTAGCCGCCCTCGATCTGCCCGAGGTCGATGAGCGGCGACAGCGAGTCCCCGACGTCGTGCACGATGTCGACGCGGCGCAGCCGGTACTCGCCGGTGAAGCCGTCGACCTCGACCTCAGCGGCCGCGGCGCCGTACGCGAAGTACTTGAACGGCGAGCCCTGCATGCGATCGAGGTCCCACGCGAGGCCCTCGGTGCGGTAGTAGCCGGCGGCGAAGAGCTGCACGCGTTCGAGGTAGGCGACGGCGACGAGCTCGTCGAAACGCAGTCGCGGGCCGTCGGCGTCCGGTCCGTGCACGAGGCCGGCGCTGAAGCGCACCTCGCCGGGCTCGACGCCGAGGCGGGGCGCGGCGACCGCCGCCAGCCGATCGCGGATCTGCTCGCACGCGTGCTTCACCGCGCCGCCGTTGAGGTCGGCGCCCGAGGAGGCCGCCGTCGCCGAGGTGTTCGGCACCTTGTCGGTGCGGGTCGGCGCGAGCCGCACCCGGTGCGCCTCGACGCCCAGCGCGGTCGCGGCGACCTGCAGCATCTTCGTGTGCAGGCCCTGCCCCATCTCGGTGCCGCCGTGGTTCACGAGCACCGAGCCGTCCTTGTAGACCTGCACGAGCGCGCCCGCCTGGTTGAAGGCGGTGAAGTTGAACGAGATGCCGAACTTGATCGGCGTGAGCGCGAGCCCGCGCTTGACCTCGGCGTGCGCCGCGTTGAAGGCGGCGAGCTCGGCCCGGCGGGCGTCGAAATCGGACTCCGCCTTCAGCCGGTTCCAGATCGCGGGCATGCGATCCGCGTCCTTCACGAGCTGCCCGTACGGCGTCGTCTGGCCGGGGCGGTAGAAGTTCTGCTCGCGGAGCCGCGTGGGCTCGACGCCGAGGATCGGCGCGGCGCGGCCGAGGACGTCCTCGATGAGGAACACCCCCTGCGGGCCGCCGAAGCCGCGGAACGCGGTGTTCGACGGCAGGTTCGTCTTCGCGACGCGCCCGTGCGCGTGCACGTTCGGGATCCAGTAGGCGTTGTCGATGTGGCAGAGCGCGCGCGTCATCACCGGTTCGGAGAGGTCGAGGCTCCACCCGCCGTCGCTCGTGAGCGTCGCGTCGAGCGCGAGCAGATGGCCGTCGTCGGTGAACCCCGCTCGCCACGCGATGTGGAACGGATGCCGCTTGCCCGTCATCGTGAGGTCGTGCGTGCGGTCGAGCCGCAGGCGCACCGGGCGCCCCGTGAGCTTCGCGCCGAGCGCGGCGATCGCGGCGAAGCCGTGCGGCTGCATCTCCTTGCCGCCGAATCCGCCGCCCATGCGCAACTGCTGCACCGTGACCTCGTGCGAGGGAATGCCGAGCACGTGCGCGACGATCTCCTGGGTCTCGCTCGGATGCTGCGTCGAGCACTGCACGAAGTACTGCCCCTCGCCGTCGCGCACGGCGAACGAGGCGTGCGTCTCGAGGTAGAAGTGCTCCTGCCCGCCGAACTCGGAGACGCCGTCGAGGACGACGGGGGCGGTGCGCAGGGCCTCGGCGGCGTCGCCCCGCACGACCGTGCGCGGTATGCCCTGGAACGACCCCTCGGCGATCGCCTCGCGCACGGTGACGATCGACGGCAGCGGCTCGGCGTCGACGCGTACTGCGGCGGCCCCGAGGCGTGCGGCCTCTGGCGTCTCGGCGAGCACCCAGGCGAGGGCGTGCCCGACGAACATGGCCTCGTCGGGGAAGAGCGGCTCGTCGTGCTTCACCCCGGCGTCGTTGAGGCCGGGCACGTCGTCGGCCGTGAGCACCCTGACCACGCCCGGCACCTCGTACGCGGGCGCGACGTCGAGCGCGATGCGGGCGTGCGCGTGCGTCGACTGCACCGGCCAGGCGGTGAGCGCCCCTGCGGCGCGGACGGCGAGGTCGTCGGTGTACTGCGCGCGCCCGGTGACGTGCAGGGCCGCGCTCTCGTGCACGGCCGGGCGACCCACGACGGGGGCGGGCGGGCGATCGGCGAGCGATGGGCCTACGCCGTCCGAGGCTCCGGGCATCGCGCCGGCGATGTCTGGAGGCGTGGTGGGGATCATGCCGGCACCTCCCTCCGGTCGGTCGCCCGGTGGGCGTCGCCGTGGAAGAGCTTCACGAGCGCGTTGCCGAGCATGAGCGAGCGGTACTCGCTCGAGGCGCGGTGGTCGGACATCGGGGTGCCCTCGCCCGCGAGCACCGCCGCGGCGGAGCGCACGGTCGCGAGGTTCCACGGCCGACCGACGAGCGCGGCCTCGGTCGCGTGCGCGCGCACCGGGGTGGCGGCCACGCCGCCGAGGCCGATCCGGGCTGCGGTCACGACGCCGTCGTCGACGTCGAGCGCGAAGCCGAGCGCGACGCTCGAGATGTCGTCGAACCGGCGCTTCGCGATCTTGTGGAACGCCGTCAGGCTCGCGAGCGGCAGCGGGATGCGGACCGCGCGGATGAGCTCGCCCGGTCGGAGCACCGTCTCGCGGTAGCCGGTGAAGTAGTCGGCGACGCCGACCTCGCGTTCGCCCTCGTGCGAGACGAGCACGAGGCGGGCGTCGAGGGCGAGCAGTGCGGGCGGCGCGTCGCCGATCGGCGAGCCCGTGCCGAGGTTGCCCCCGAGCGTCGCGCGGTTGCGGATCAGTCGCGAGGCGAACTGCGGGATGAGCTGCGCGAGAAGCGGCACCCGGCCGTCGAGGCGCCGCTCGATCTCGGACAGTGGCAGAGCCGCCCCGAGCTCGACGGCGTCGCCGTCGACGGCGAAGGTGCGGAGCTCGTCGAGGCGGTCGATCGCGACGAGGAGCGGATCGCGGCGACCGCGGAGGTTCACCTCGACGCCGAGGTCGGTCGAGCCCGCGACGGCGACGGCCGACGGCTCGCCGTGGAGCAGCCGCAGCGCCTCGTCGAGCGCGGACGGGCGGACGAAGCGGGTTCCGTCTACGGTGAGGTCGGTCGCGGCGGGGGCTGGGGCGGGGCGCTCGCGGCGGGCGGCGAGCTCGTCGGCCGGGTCGGGCACGCCGAGCGCGTAGGCGGCGTCGCGGATGGGGCGGTACCCCGTGCACCGGCAGAGGTTGCCGCCGAGGGAATGCAGGTCGAATCCGTTCGGGCCGTGCTCGGCGTCGGACGCCCCGTCGGCCCCATCGGTGTCGGGCGCGCGCCCGGCGCGGTAGAACTCGGCCGCCATGCTGCAGACGAACCCCGGCGTGCAGTAGCCGCACTGCGAGCCGCCCGCCTCGGCGAGCTCGCGCTGCACGGGGTGCAGCGACTCGGGGGAGCCGAGGCCCTCGGCGGTGACGAGCTCCTGGCCGTCGAGCGCCGCGACCGGCACGAGGCACGAGTTGACCGCCGTCCACGAGGTGCCGTCGCCGTCGGGCGTCGCGATGAGCACCGCGCAGGCCCCGCACTCGCCTTCGGCGCACCCCTCCTTCGCGCCGGTGAGCCCCGTCGACCGCAGCCAGTCGAGGGCGGTCGTGTGCGCGGTGACGCCCGTCAACGGGCGCCGCCTTCCGTTGACGGTGAGAACGGGTTCTTCCATGGGCCGGGCTCCTCCGGTGCGACGTTGCACCCCTCCTTCGGAGTCTACGCACCTCCGCGGCACGGGGCGCCGAGCGCAGGACGGCAGGTTCCGGCCGTCTCGCGCGGCTGCGGGTGTAGCCTCCGAGAGACGCCTCCCTCGGTGCCGACGGACGGCGTGGACGGAGGTGTTCGCATGGCCATCGGAGCTCGCAACGCCCGGCCGCGGGGCTGAGCATGGCCGGTCCCGCGCGCACCGCACTCACCCCCGCCGACCTCGCGCGCGTCGACGAGCGGCTCGCCGACACCGACCGCCTGCTCGAGCGCGCCTATCCCGGTGACGACGGCTCGCGCCAGCCGGTGCACACCGTCTACGTGCCGGGCGACCGCTACACGCCCGAGCTCCCCGTCGAGTGGGGACGGACCGCGCGCGAGGCCGTCGCCTCGGCCGGCGGCGCCGAGGCGCTCGGGCTCCGCATCGGGCTCGATACGCCGATCGCGAAGGCAGTGGCCCCGCTCGTCGAACGCAAGCTCGCGAGCGAGCCGATCGAGGACCTGCGGATCGACTTCGAGGACGGCTACGGCGAGCGGGAGGACGATGCCGAGGACGCCGACGCGGTGCGCGCCGCCAAGCGCGTCGCCGCCGCGACCGGCGCGCACTTCGCCCCGCCCTTCATCGGGATCCGCTGCAAGTCGTTCGAGGCGGCCACGCGCGGTCGAGGCGTGCGCACGCTCGACCTCTTCGTCACCGCGCTCGTCGAGCAGGGCGGGCTGCCCGACGGCCTGATGCTCACCCTTCCGAAGGTGTCGACGGTCGCCCAGGTCGAGGCGATGGCCGGGGCGCTCGCCGCACTCGAACGCGCGCACGGCCTGCCCGACGGACGCCTTCGCTTCGAGGTGCAGGTCGAGACGCCGCAGCTCGTGCTGGGCGCCGACGGGCTCGCACCGGTGGCGCGGCTGGCGCTCGCCGCCCCCGGCCGCATCGCGGGCCTCCACTTCGGCACGTACGACTACACCGCCGCGCTCGGCATCGCGGCGCCCTACCAGTCGCTCGAGCACCCGGCCGCCGATCACGCGAAGCAGGTCATGCAGCTCGCGGTCGCGGGCACCGGCATCCGGCTCTCCGACGGCTCGTCGAACCTGCTGCCGCTCGGCGACCGCGCGCTGGAGGCCTGGCGGGTGCACGCCCGGCTCGTGCGCCGCGCGTTCGAACGCGGATTCCCGCAGGGGTGGGACCTCCACCCGGCGCAGCTGCCGACCCGCTTCGTCGCGGCGTACGCCTACTACCGCGAGGGGTACCCCGAGGCATCCGCCCGGCTGCGTCATGTGCACGACGGCACGGCGGGCGCCGTGCTCGACGAGCCGGCCACCGTGCGCGCGCTCGCCTCGTTCGTGCGTCGCGGGGTGCAGTGCGGTGCGCTCACGGGCGACGAGGTCGCCGCCGACACCGGCTACGACGAGACGGCGCTCGCGGACCTCGCGAGGGCGAGGCGAACGACGAGATGAGCGGATGCCGCGGCGGACGCACCGACGACCATCACGAGGAGGCTCGATGAGCGACTACTTCACCCCCGAGGGCGGACTGCCCGGACAGCGCGAACTCCTGAGCGACCGGGCGATCGTGACCACGGCGTACACGGTCATCCCGAAGGGGGTGCTGCGCGACATCGTCACGAGCAGCCTTCCCGGGTTCACCGACGCGCGCGCCTGGATCCTCGCCCGCCCGATCGCGGGGTTCGCGACGACCTTCTCGCAGCTCATCGTCGAGCTGGCACCCGGCGGCGGCGCCGAGCGGCCCGAGGCCGAGCGCGGGGTCGAGGGCGTCGTCTTCGTCACCGCGGGAGTGCTCGCGCTGACGCTCGAGGGCCGACGGCACCGGCTCGAACCGGGCGGGTACGCGTACCTCCCCGCAGGGGCGGACTGGTCGATCGCGAACGAGGACGACGAGCTCACGAGCTTCCAGTGGATCAGGAAGGCCTACGAGCCCGTCGAAGGGATCGCGGCGCCCGCCTCCTTCGTCACCCGCGATCAGGATGTCGCGCCGCAGCCGATGCCCGGCACCGACGGTGCCTGGGCGACGACCCGGTTCGTCGACCCCGACGACCTCGCGCACGACATGCACGTGAACATCGTGACCTTCCGTCCGGGAGGTTCCATCCCGTTCGCCGAGACGCACGTGATGGAGCACGGACTGTTCGTGCTCGAAGGCAAGGGCGTGTACCGGCTCAACGACGACTGGGTCGAAGTGGAGGCGGGCGACTTCATGTGGCTGCGCGCGTTCTGCCCGCAGGCCTGCTACGCGGGCGGGCCCGGCCCGTTCCGCTACCTGCTCTACAAGGACGTCAACCGGCAGGTGAGGCTCACCGCGTGAACGCCCGACCGTTCGACCGAGTGCTGCGCGCCCGGCGCGCCCTCGTCGACGGCGCGTTTGCGGCCGTCGAGCTCGGCGTGCGCGACGGCGTCGTCGCGGCGATCGCGCCGCTCGGCACGGGACTCGCGGGGGCCGAGGTCGAGACCCTCGCCGACGACGAGGTGCTTCTGCCCGGGCTCGTCGACACCCACGTGCACGTCGACGAGCCGGGCCGCACCGAGTGGGAGGGCTTCGCCTCCGCGACGCGGGCGGCCGCGGCCGGCGGCGTCACGACGATCATCGACATGCCGCTGAACAGCATCCCGCCGACGGTGTCGGTCGCGGCGCTCGCGGTCAAGCGCGCGGCGGCCGCGGGCCAGCTCGCCGTCGACGTCGGGTTCTGGGGCGGGATCGTGCCGGGGAGCCTCGACGAGATCGAGCCCCTCGTCGCCGAGGGGGTGTTCGGCTTCAAGTGCTTCCTGCTGCCCTCGGGGGTGCCCGAGTTCCCGCCGGTGAGCGTCGACGAGATGGAGGCGGCGATGGGCCGGATCGCAGCCCTCGACTCGCTCCTGATCGTGCATGCCGAGGACGCCGGGCTGATCGAGGGCGCCCCGCACCCCGGCGGACCGGCCTACGCGGACTTCCTCGCGTCGCGGCCGCGGGAGGCCGAGGACACGGCGATCGCCCGGGTCATCGTGGGGGCCGAGCGCACCGGTGCCCGCGCGCACGTGCTGCACCTGAGCTCCGCCGACTCGCT
Source organism: Agromyces sp. NPDC058126 (assembly GCF_042884595.1). NCBI lineage: Bacteria > Bacillati > Actinomycetota > Actinomycetes > Micrococcales > Microbacteriaceae > Agromyces > Agromyces sp. NPDC058126. Next base: position 493,526 of record NZ_JBHVTS010000001.1, read on the forward strand.
CGGCCGCATCGCCGACGCCCGCGCCGCCGGCGTCCGCCTGAGCGTCGAGACCTGCCCGCACTACCTCACGCTCAGCGCCGAGGACGTGCCGGCCGGGGCGACCGCGTTCAAGTGCTGTCCGCCCATCCGCGAGCAGTCGAATCGCGACGCGCTCTGGCAGGGACTCGTCGACGGCGTCATCGACCTCGTCGTCTCCGACCACTCGCCGGCCACGCCCGAGCTGAAGTTCGCAGGCGACGGCGACTTCGAGCTCGCCTGGGGCGGCATCGCCTCGCTGCAGCTCGGCCTGCCGCTCGTCTGGACGGAGGCGCGCCGTCGCGGCATCGGGCTCGAGCGGGTCGTCCTGTGGATGTCGGAGCGCCCCGCCGAACTGGTCGGGCTCGTGACGAAGGGGCGCATCGCCGTCGGCGCCGACGCCGATCTCGTCGTCTTCGCGCCCGAGGCGAGGTTCACCGTCGACGCCGCCTTGCTCCAGCACCGGCATCCCGTCTCGCCCTACGACGGCCGCGAGCTCACCGGCGTCGTACGGCGGACGCTGCTCGCCGGCGTGCCCGTCGATCGCGAACGACCCCGCGGTCGGATGCTCCGGCGCGAGCCGGTTCCCCTCGCGGGCCGACGCCAGCACAATGGGACGATGACGCAGGCGGACCCCCTCGAGCGGTTCAACGGCGCCGATCGCGAGGAGGCGATCGCGTCGCTCCGGCCGTGCCTCGACATCTCCCGGTGGTGCGACGAGCTCGTCGACGCCCGGCCGTTCGCGTCGCTCGACGACCTCGTTCGAGCGGCGGGCCTCGCGGCGACGCCGTTCACCGACGCCGAGGTCGCGCAGGCGCTCGGCCACCACCCGCGCATCGGCGAACGGGCGGCGGGGCCCGGCGAGTCGGCGGTCCTCTCGCGCGCCGAGCAGGCGGGCGTCGATCCCGCCGACGCCGAGCTCGCCCGCGCGCTCGCCGAGGGCAACGCGGCGTACGAGCGTCGCTTCGGGCGGGTGTTCCTCATCCGGGCCGCAGGGCGCTCCGCGCGAGACATCCTCGAGGCGCTCGAAGCCCGCCTCGGCAACGACGACGCCGACGAGGCGGCGATCGTCGCCGAGCAGCTGCGCGAGATCGCCGTGCTGCGAGTGAAGGGACGCTTCTCACCATGACCGGTTCGCAGATCACGACGCACGTGCTCGACGCAGCCCAGGGCCGGCCCGCTGCGGGCATCGCCGTCGAGCTCCTCCGGCACGACGGCGGCGACGGGTGGACGAGCCTCGCGCACGCGACCACCGACGACGACGGGCGGGTGAACGCGCTCGGCCCCGAGCGGGTCGCACCGGGGGAGTACCGCCTGCGCTTCGACACGGGCGCCTATTTCGCCGCCCGCGGCACCGCGGGCTTCTACCCCGAGGTGCTCATCACCTTCGTGGTCGACGAGGAGGGGCGGCACCACCACGTGCCGATCCTGCTCAGCCCATTCGCGTACTCCACCTATCGAGGGAGCTAGGACGAGCATGACCGACGAATCGAACGGCGGCGGCGGCGCGGGCATCGTGCTCGGCCCGAACCGGTACGGCAAGGCCGAGGTGCGCGTCGTGCGGGTGACCCGCGACACGGCCCGGCACGAGATCGACGACCTGAACGTCACCTCGCAGCTGCAGGGCGACTTCGCGGCGGCGCACCTCGAGGGCGACAACGCGCACGTCGTCGCCACCGACACCCAGAAGAACACGATCTTCGCGTTCGCCCGCGACGGCGTCGGCGCGCCCGAGGAGTTCCTGCTGCGCCTCGCCGAGCACTTCACGGGGGAGTTCGACTGGGTGACGGGCGGGCGCTGGCTCGCCGAACGGTACGCCTGGCAGCGCATCGTCGCCGACGGCGAGCCGCACGACCACGCGTTCGTCCGCGCCGGCCAGGAGGTGCGGACCGCGGCGGTCGTCGTCGACGGGGCTTCCCGCCACGTGCTCGGCGGGCTCAAGGACCTCACCGTGATGAAGACGACGGGCTCGGGCTTCGAGGGATTCCCGAGGGACCGCTACACCACGCTCCAGGAGACGAGCGACCGGATCCTCGCGACGAGCGTCGCCGTGCGCTGGCGGTTCGCCGCCGGAGCGCGACCCGACTACGACGCGATGTACGCCCGCGTGCGTGCGCGCCTGCTCGCGAGCTTCGCGGCCGGGTACTCGCCGGCCCTGCAAGCGACCCTGTACGAGATGGGCCGGGCGGTGCTCGAGGCCGAGCCCGAGCTCGACGAGATCCGGTTCTCGATGCCGAACCGGCACCACTTCGTCGTCGATCTCGCGCCGTTCGGCCTCGACAACCCGAACGAGGTGTTCTTCGCCGCCGACCGCCCGTACGGCCTCATCGAGGCGTCGGTCACGCGCGAGGGCGTCGAGCCCGCACCGGCGGCGTGGGAGGGCGTCGGCGGCTTCTGCTGACCGGTGCCGGGAGCGGTGTCGCGGCTCGCGGTCGGCTAGCCTCGGGAGGCATGGACCGTGTCGTCGTGGATGCCGCCGAAGCACTCGCCGAGGCGGCGGAGCTGCGCTCGGGCGTCGTCACCCGCGAGGCGGCCGAGCACGAGGTCGACGCGGTGCTCGAGCGCTTCGAGGCCACGTGGGGCGAGGGGCGCGGGCCCGACCACGCGATGATCCGCGCGCTCCTGCACGCCGGCGGCACGGTGCTCGTCGCGGTCGTCGACGACGAGGGCGGGGTGGATGCCTCGGCGACGCCGCCGTTCGCGACGCCCGGAGCCCTGCTCGGTGCGACGCTGGGGTTCCTCGGCTGGAACGAGGGTCTCCACCTGCACTCGCACATGAACGCCGTCGCGCCGGCGGCCCGCGGGCACGGCATCGGCCTGGCGTTGAAGCTCCGCCAGCGGGCGATCGCGCTCGCGCACGGCGTCGACGAGATCCGGTGGACGTTCGACCCGCTCATCCGCCGCAACGCGCGAATGAACCTCGTGCGGCTCGGCGCCGAGGTCGCCGCGTACCTGCCCGAGTTCTACGGGGTGATCGGCGACGAGATCACGGGCGCCGACCGCAGCGACCGCTTCGAGGTGCGCTGGCGGCTCGCCGCGCCGCGCGTCGACCGGGCGCTCGGGGGCGAACCCGCACCCCACTGGTCGGGCGAGGAGGGCTTCGCCCTCGTCGCCGACTTCGAGTCCCTCCGTCGTGACGACCCCGACGAGGCCGCACGGCTGCGCGCCGCGTCGGCCGCCGCCTTCACCGCGATGGCCAGGCAGGGGCTCCGCCCCGAGCTCGACGAGCACGGCGACTACGTCTTCACCGACGACGACCCCGACCTTGACGCCCGCCCCGGACAGGAGACGAGATGAGCACGACCCCGAATCGCATCGACGCGATCGAACTGCACCGCATCGAGGTGCCCCTGGTTCGCCCCTTCGAGACGAGCTTCGGGCGCGAGACGGTGCGCGAGGCCCTGCTCGTGCACGTGCGCACCGACGCGGGCGAGGGCTGGGGCGAGTGCGTCGCCGGACGCGACCCGTTCTACTCGGCGGAGTACGTCGACGGCGCGGCATCCGTGATCGAACGCTACCTGGGCCCGGCGCTGCTCGAGGCGAAGCCGACCGGCGGCGCGACTGGCGAGGAGGGGCCGGGCCGTCGCGGGGCCTCGCTCCCGCTCGCCCACTCGGTCGCCGGGACCCTCGGCTTCGTGGCGGGGCACCGGATGGCGAAGGGCGCGCTGGAGGCGGCGGTGCTCGACGCCGAGCTGCGGGCGCAGGGCCGCTCGATGGGCGAGGCGTTCGGTGCCGTGCGCGACTGGGTCGACTGCGGCGTCTCGGTCGGCATCGCGCCCACTCTCGAGGAACTGCTCGACGAGGTCACGGGCTACCTCGAGGCGGGGTACCGGCGCATCAAGCTGAAGATCAAGCCCGGTTGGGACGTGGTGCCGGTCGGGGCCGTGCGCGAGCTCATGGGCCGCGCGGGGCTGCTGCAGGTCGACGCGAACACCGCGTACACCGTCGACGACATTCCGCTGCTGGCGAGTCTCGACGCCTTCGAACTGCTGCTCATCGAGCAGCCGTTCGCCGAGGAGGACCTCGTGAGCCATGTGCGCCTCGCCGCCGCGAGCGAGACGCCCGTGTGCCTCGACGAGTCGATCCTCGACGCCGCCACCGCGGTCGACGCGATCGACCGCGGCGCCACGAGCGTCGTGAACATCAAGCCGGGGCGCATGGGCGGCTACCTCGAGGCACTGCGGGTGCACGACGCCTGCCGCGAGCTCGACGTGCCGGTCTGGTGCGGGGGCATGCTCGAGACCGGCCTCGGCCGCGCGGCGAACGTCGCGCTCGCCGCGCTGCCCGGGTTCCTGCTGCCCGGCGACACCTCCGCGTCGGACCGCTACTACGCCGACGACCTCACCGAGCCCTTCGTGCTCGGCACGGGCGAGCACCGCGGGCAGCTGAAGGTGCCGGATGCCCCGGGCACGGGCGTCGACGTGCGCGTCGACCTCGTGCGCGACTGGGCGTCGCGGGCGGCGGTGGCGATCACCCGCTGAGCCGGGCGGCGTTCAGTCGAGGAGGCCCAGCGCCAGCTCGCCGATCCGGGCGACCCCGTCGGCGTGCGCGGGGTCGTCGTCGAGCACGAACCACGTCGACGACAGGGCGCACCAGGCGACGAGCCACTGCGCGAAGCGGTCGGAGTCGAGGGGGGCGCCGGCCCGCGCCGTCGCATCGAGCACGACGCCGAACTGCCGTTCGAGTCGGCCCGGGGCGAGCGCGCGCTCGTGCGAGGGGTTGCACAGCAGGTTGCAGAAGTCGAACGCGCTCTCGCCGACGAGCCCCTTCGGATCGATGGCGAGCCAGCCGCGCTCGCCGAAGTCGAGCACGTTGCCGTGGTGCACGTCGCCGTGCAGCACCCGCTCGTCGCGGGGCGCCGCGAGCAGTCCGTCCGCGAGCTCGGCTCCGCGGCGGTGCAGCGGCTCGAGGTCGTCGGCGTGCGCGAACAGCTCACGGAACCAGGTCGTGAGGGGCACGAGCGGCGCGCCGCCGGCATCGGACGGCACGACCAGCTCGCCCGAGGTGGACGGGTCGGTGCCGTCGAGGTCGGCGGGGTCGACGTGCAACTGCGCCGCCGTGGCGCAGAGCACGCGCGTGGCCTCGTCGTCGTGTCCGGCGAGGACCATCCGCACGAGGTCGTTCGGCCCGGTCGCACGTTCGATGAGCACCGCGGCGCCCTCGCGTCGGAGGACCCGTGCCACGCCGCGCCCAGCGAGTCGCTCGAGCAGTTCGCCGCCGCGTTCCTCCTCGTCGAGGTGGGCGAGCTTCAGCATCGCCGGCACGCCCTCGGCGGTGCGCACCGGGATCAGCGTGCTCGACGCGGTCGTGCGGGCGTCGCCCTCGGGGCGGAGGCGCCAGCGGTGCAGCCACTCGACGTCGGCATGGTGTCCGGGGTCGACAGGGCCGAGGTCGCTCACGAGGTGGAACCCGGGAACGAGAGCGTGCCGTTCTCGTCGCGGTACCTCGCCCACGGGTCGTAGTCGACCTCGAGCGGCTCCTGCGGGGGACGGTCGGCCTCGGGCACGTGCTGCAGGTTCACGCGGATGCGGTACCAGAGCGAGGAGCTGCCGCGCATGCCGTCGACGAGCACGTCGGCCGGCTCGAGGCGCGCGACGACGTCGGCATGTCTCGCATTCCACCGTTCGAGCCCCTCGAGCGCCTCCTCCTTGGTCTTCGCGCGCGCGATCTCGATGAGCGGCATCGTCGACCGACGACGTCCCGACCCGTCGGAGCCGCGCAGCGGCTTCTCGGCCGGACCGAGCTCCTCGGCGAGCTGCAGCAGGCCGTCGAGCCGCCCGACGGCGTCATCGATGCCGGCCGCCGGATCCCCGCGCTCGGCGAAGCGTTCGAGCACGGTCGCGACCGTGAAGCGCTCGGGGTGGCTGTCCGCGACCTCCGACCAGTCGAGCGGCGTCGAGACCCGGGCGTCGGGCAGCGCCCTGACCGAGTACGCCGAGGCGACCGTGCGGTCCTTCGCGTTCTGGTTGAAGTCGACGAACACGCTCTCGCCGCGCTCCTCCTTCCACCAGCGCGCCGAGGCGAGCCCCGGCGCCCGCGACTCCACCTCCCGGGCGAGCGTCTCGGCGGCGAGGCGGACCTCGGCGAAGCTCCATTCGGGTGCGATGCGCACCGAGATGTGGATGCCACGCGAGCCCGAGGTCTTCGGCCAGCCGACGAGCCCGTGGTCGCTCAGCACCTCGCGGGCGACGAAGGCGACGTCGACGATCTGCGACCAGTCGACGCCCGGCATCGGGTCGAGGTCGACCCGCAGCTCATCGGGATGGTCGAGGTCGTCGGCCCTGACGGGGTGCGGGTTGAGGTCGATGCAGCCGAGGTTCACGACCCACGCCAGCGCCGCGGCGTCGGTCACCACGACCTCTTCGGCCGAGTTCCCGGAGGCGTAGTGGAGCGTCGCGGTCTCGATCCAGTCGGGACGCTTCTCGGGGGCCCGCTTCTGGAAGAAGGCCTCCTGGTCGATGCCCTTCACGAAGCGCTTCAGCACCATCGGCCGCCCGGCGACCCCGCGCAGCGCCCCGTCGGCGACCGCGAGGTAGTACCGCACGAGGTCGAGCTTCGTGAGGCCGGGTTCGGGGAAGACGAGCTTGTCGGGGTGCGAGATCCGCACCTCGCGACCCCCCACGTCGATGACCTCTGCCGCACGCGCTGCCGGGCTCATCCCCTCACCCTAGGGCGGCCCGCACGCGCGGGGAACCCCGTCGAGCGCCGCATCGCCACCATGGACTCCTCCTCCCCGGACGCGTCCCTGCTCGGACGGCCGACCTGACAGACGCCCTTCGGAGCCATCGGCGCCGCAGCTGGGGAGAGTTCCGTTGTCGAACATTCGGTACTTCGGTACTTCGGTACCGACTTCGCGAAGGGAACCTGGGCACGAGGGCGCAGGAGTGCGAGGGCGCGGGAGCGCGAGGGCGCGAGGGGGCGAGGGCGCGAAGGTGCGAGGGCGCGGGAGCACGGGGAGTGGAGCTGCGGAGGCATGGAGGCGCCGAGCCGCCCACACGGCCGAAGCCGGCGCGATGGGGACCGAGGAAGACCAATCGGATTGGAGTTCATGGGTGACGGAGAAGCCGGTGAAGGTGGACGGCCCGACGAACGCACTGATCGACGAGTTCGCGTATTTCCTCGGCACGACGAAGAAGGTCGTCGTCCGCGAGGCGATGCTCGAGTTCGCCGCGGCGAGGCGGTCGGGCGGGCACAGCGAGGAGCGCAGGCGCTTCGCGGACCTTCCGCTCGACGAGCGCCTCGGCCTCCGGCGGAGCGAACTGCTGCGCGTGTTCGAGGCGAACGGGGCGACGAACGTGCGCGTGCTCGACGACGAGTACCGTGAGCACCCTGACGCGCTCGCCCTGCTCGTCGAGACCGATATCGCGATGGGCTCTGCGGCCGCGCCGCTGCTCGCCGATCTCGCTCGACGGCTGCTCGACGCGCCCGTCGAGGTCGTCTCGGCGACGGCGTTGAGCCTGTTCAACCCGACCGGGCTGCGGCGCGCGATCTCCGATTCCCGTCCGCTGTGATCGGGGCGCTCCCGGGTGCGTCAGTAGGATCGGCACATGGCCGAGGACGACGCGGTGAAGCAGGCACAGGAGGCGGCCGCTGCGGCAGCCGCGGCGGCGAAGGCGCTGCAGGCGCAGGCGGAGGCCGCGATCAAGGCCGCCGAGGAGGCCGCGGCGCTCGCGCAGGCGGCGGCCGCGGCGGCGTCGGCGCATGCCGCGGCGGCAGAGCCCGCGGCTGCACCTGCAGAACCCGCGGCCGAGCCCGCTGCCGCTGCCGCGGCCGAACCCGAGCCCGAGGTGGCCGCGGTCCCGGTGACGGCGGCGTCCGACGCACCCGCCGGCGCCGAGGCATCCGGACCGCTCGATCAGGCCGCGATCGACGCCGTGCGCGCGGGCTATGCGTTCGAGGGCCCAGCGCTCGAGATGGGCGCGCTCGTCAACGGCGAGGCGATGCCGGATGTCCCGGTGCGGATCCCGCTCGCGATGACGAACCGGCACGGGCTCGTCGCCGGCGCCACCGGCACTGGAAAGACGCGCACGCTGCAGGTGCTCGCCGAGCAGCTCGCCGCGAACGGGGTCGCCGTGTTCGCCGCCGACATCAAGGGCGACCTCTCGGGGGTCGCGACGCCGGGCGAGGGCAACGAGAAGCTGCTGAAGCGCACCGAGGGGATCGGACAGGCGTGGAGCGCCGCGAGCTTCCCGACCGAGTTCTTCTCGCTCGGCGGCGTCGGGAGAGGAGTGCCCATCCGCGCGACGATCTCGGGCTTCGGGCCGCTGCTGCTCTCGAAGGTGCTCGGACTCAACGACACGCAGGAGTCGAGCCTCGGGCTCGTCTTCCACTACGCCAACGCGAACGGGCTCGCGCTCCTCGACCTCGACGACCTGCGCGCCGTGCTCGCCTACCTCGTGAGCGACGACGGCAAGGCCGAGCTCGACGGCCTCGGCGGCCTGTCGAAGGCGACCGTCGGCGTGATCCTCCGTGAACTCATCACCTTCGCCGACCAGGGCGCCGACGTGTTCTTCGGCGAACCCGAGATCGACACCGCGGAGTTCCTGCGCACGGCCGCCGACGGGCGCGGCGTCATCAGCCTGCTCGAGGTGCCCGGCGTCGCCGACAAGCCCGCGCTGTACTCGACGTTCCTGATGTGGCTGCTCGCCGACCTCTACGCGGGCCTCCCCGAGGTCGGCGACCTCGACAAGCCCAAGCTGGTCTTCTTCTTCGACGAGGCGCACCTGCTGTTCGCCGGCGCCTCCAAGGACTTCCTCGCGCAGGTCGTGCAGACCGTGCGGCTCATCCGTTCGAAGGGCGTCGGCGTCTTCTTCGTCACCCAGACCCCGAAGGACGTGCCGGGCGATGTGCTCGCCCAACTCGGCTCGCGCGTGCAGCACCAGCTGCGCGCCTTCACGCCCGATGACGCGAAGGCCCTCAGGGCGACCGTCTCGACCTACCCGAAGTCGGGGTACGACCTCGAGGAGACGCTCACCGTGCTCGGCACGGGCGAGGCCGTCGTCACCGTGATGAACGAGAAGGGCGCCCCGTCGCCCGTCGCCTGGACGAGGCTGCGCGCGCCCCAGGCCTCGATGTCGCCGAGCGCCGACGCCGCGATCGACGCCGCCGTCGCGGCATCCCCGCTCATGGCCAAGTACGGCACCGCCATCGACCGCGAATCGGCCCACGAGCTGCTCACGAAGCGCATGGCCGACGCGGCGGCCGCCGCCGACGCCGCCGAGGCGGCGGAGGCGAAGGCGAAGGCCGACGCCGAGTACGCGAAGATGCAGGCGAAGATCCAGGCCGACGCGGCGAAGGCCGACAAGAAGGCGCAGGCCGAGTACGACCGACTGCTGAAGAAGACCTCCGGCTCCTCTCGCTCGGGCGGATCGCGGTCGCGCTCGCCGCAGCGCTCGACGCTCGACCAGGTGCTCGGCTCCAAGACCACGCAGAAGGTCATCACCCAGGTGCTCACCGGGCTCTTCGGCATGGCCAAGCGCCGCTGAGACCGCGACACGGCCGGTCGAGCATCCGAGCGTCTCGGGACTCCCGAGAGATCGGGGAGGATTGACAGGTGTTCGAGATCCGCCCCTACCGCCCCGACGACCGCGAGGACGTCGCGCTGGTCTGCCTGCGCACCGCGGCGGCCGGCGGCGACGCGACGGGGGTCTACTCCGACGACACGCTCATGCCCGAGGTGTTCGCCCTGCCGTACGTCGAGTACGCGCCCGAGCTCGCGTTCGTCGTGGCCGACACCGACACCGGGCGGGCGCTCGGTTACGTGATGGCGATCGCCGACACCGCCGACTTCGTCGAGTGGTGGCGGCGCGAGTGGGCACCCGGCTTCGCGGCGAGGCATCCGGCCGCCGGTGAACCCACCTCGCACGCACCCGACTTCACCGAGGCCGAGCTCATCGACGCCGGCCTCCACCCCGAGCGCATGCTCGTGCCCGAGCTCGCCGAGTACCCCGCGCACCTGCACATCGACCTGCTGCCGGCGCTGCAGGGCCAGGGCTTCGGGCGCCGCCTCATCGAGCGGGTGCGGGCCGAGCTCGCCGCGCGGGGAGTGCCCGCGCTGCATCTCGGCCTCGCCGCCGCGAACACGGGGGCGCGGGCGTTCTACGACCGGCTCGGATTCCACGAACTGCCCTCGAGCACCCCGCAGGCGCCGCGCCTCGGCATCGCGACGAACTGAGCGGTCACGCGGGCCGCCGCGTCGGCGACCGCGGCGCTCGAGGTCAGCCGAGGACGGGAAGCACCGCCTCGCAGAAGTCGTCGTTCCGTCCGGTGCTGCCCTTCACCTGGCCGAGGTCCCCGAGGAAGACGTCGTCGCTCGGGTCGGCCACCGTGCCGGCGTGGTCGATCAGGATCTCGTACCGGACCTGCCCCGGGTTGCGGGCGATCGCCTTGCCGTCGGGGCCGAAGACGGTGGCGTTGCCCGTCGCGAGAACGAGGATCGTCAGCGTGCCGTCGCCGTTGTCGGTGACATGGAGGTCCTTCTCGACGAGGTTCACGTTCTCGGTCACGAAGTCACCGTCGGCGTTGGTGTATTTCGCTTCGGATGAGACGACCACGCTGAAGTACGGAGAGGTGCCCGGCTTGCGGGAGTTGATCATGAACTTGCCTTCCGCGGTCGCCTCGCGGTCGATCGTGAGGCCGGGCACGTCGCAGAAGTCGTCGATCGTCTCGAAGAACTCCTCGGAGAACGTGGTGTGTTCGAGCGGTCGGGCGTCGGCCGGGGCCGCCACCAGCGCGGTCGCGGCGAGTCCGACCACGAATCCGGTGGCGAGGAGCCGGCGCGCGTCGGAGCGCCGGGAGGATGCAGACATGATTCCCTCGATTCCGTCAGGCGACGCTGCCCGCACGGTGCATCGCCGCGCTCGCATCCTCCCGTGGTTCGAGGGCGGCGGCGACCCCAGTTGAGGGGGTCGGCACGGGTCGGGGACGGGTGTCGAGTGCGCAGCTCCCGCGGGGTCAGCCGAGGAGCGAGCGCCGCTCGAACCAGTAGAGCAGCGTCGGATCGCTCGCGCGCAGCTCGGCGAGCGTCACCGGTTCGACCCGCGTCGTCTCGTCGACCTCGAGCATCTTGGCGACGAGATTCATGGTGCGCTCGTCCCAGAAGCGGCCGCGCATGCGGAACCGTCCGCGCCCGCCGCGGCAGACGACGAACAGCTCCTCGGTCGTGTCGAGACTGTTCGGGCGATAGAGCTCCAGGCGGAGGACGCGGGCGACGTCCCGCGCCGCGACGACCGTCGTGACGCCGAAGAATCCGCGCTCGACGATCCCGTACTTGCTCACCGACACCCGGGCGCGCCGATACGCGACCCACGCGAGCCCGATGAGCACGCCGAGCACCGAGGCCGTCGCGGCGACGATCGGCCACGCGGTCGGCTGGTCGAGCAACCACAGCTCGGCCGCGAGCAGCGGCACGACGAGCGCGGTGAGCGCGAGACCGTAGTTCCACCCGAGAGTGCGACGAGGCCTCAGGGTGATCACCCTGAGGCCGTCGCCCCCTGCTGCCGCTGCGCTGGTGGAGGAGCCCCCTGCGTCCCCACTCCTCGCTTCCACCTGTGCTGCTGACATCACACACATGATGCGCCTGTTCGGCGGGATGGCGCTATTCCGCATTAATGAGGACACGGGTCGGAACGACCGCGAAACAGGGGGGATTCCGCGCGGCGAAAAGGGCCGGCGAGCGGGGAGAGTTGGAAGGGCGCGCCGGTGTCGTGGGGTCAACAAGGTCGCCGTCGTCTTCGTCGACACCTCGGGCCCTCACGACCCGGCTCAGGACAGCATAGGCGCTTCCGACGACGACGCAATACGCCCTGGGGCGGAGATGGGATGCCGCCTGGGACGTCGGCTCGGCCCCCCGACGCCGACGGGGTCGCGTTGCCCGAGACCGCCGAGGCGGGCATCGTCTGCGTCCTCGACGACCTCGCGATCATCCTCGACGGATCGGATCGCGTCGTCTGGGTGCGGAACGTCCGGTTCGAGTCCGAGCGGATTTCAGGAAGGCCGGGTCGAGCAGGCGATCGACGCGCTCCATCGGTACTTCACCGAAGAGCCGCGACTGCTCCCGGTGCAGATCTCCGAGCCCGAGGTGTCGTCCTAGCCGATCGGGTCACGCAGCAGATCGGCGAACGCCGCCTCCGCTGCGCCGATCAGCAGGCGGTCCTCGCCGAGCGCGGCGACGCGGATCTCGAGCGTCTCGCCGGCCGCCGGCATCGTCTGCGCGACGACCGCGTCGTGCAGTGCACCGGGGTCGCTCGCCGCGACCGTGGCGAGGAAGCCGCCGAGGATGACGAGCGACGGGTTCAGGACGTTGACCGCGTTGGCGAGTGCGGTCGCGAGGATGCGTCGTTGACGCGCCAGTTCGGCCGCGACTTCGGCGTCGTCGCTCGCGGCGAGTGCGGCGGCCAGCGTCGGCTCGTCGGCGTGAACGATGCCGGCGACCGCGAGGAGCCGCGCCCGACTCACCTCCGCCTCGAGGACCCCGGCCGGGGCGGTGCGATCCTCGGGGTCGGCGATCCCGGGGCGGTTCCAGCCGAACTCCCCGGCGTATCCGCCCGCGCCGCCGACCGGCAGGCCGTTCACGATCAGTCCGCCGCCGATGCCGCTCGCTCCGCCGTTCAGGTAGACGATGTCATCGACGCCGCGCCCGACGCCGAAGAGATGCTCGGCGGTGACGCCGAAGGTGGCATCGTTGCCGACGACGGCCGGCAGGCCCGTCGCCTGCGCGACGAGGGCCGGAAGCGGGACGTCGCGCCAGTCCAGGTGCGGGGCGAGTCGCACCATCCCGTCGGCCGCCCGCACGAGGCCCGGCACGGCGAGTCCGATCGCAGCGATCCGCGCGCCGGAGAGTACGGTCGCACGCCACCGGCCGATGGTGTCGGCGACGATCGAGGCCGTCTCATCCGGCGTGACGATGCGATCGCGCTCGATCCGCTCGCGGGCCGCGATGCGTCCGTCGAGCCCGACGGCGGCGATCGTGACCGCGTCGAGCTCGGGGTTGACCGCGATCGCGACGACATCGGGGGAGGGGGCGACGACCGGCGACGGTCGACCGACGCGGTTGGTCGGATCGGGTGCCCGCTCGACCGCCAGGCCGAGGTCGACGAGCTCGGCGGCCAGCGCGGCGACGGTCGAGCGGTTGAGGCCCGTCATCGCAGTGAGCCGGGCGCGCGAGAGCGGACCCTCGAGGTGCACGAGAGTGAGGAGTTTCGAGAGGTTTCGACGATGGACGCCGTCGAAGGTTCCGCTCCGTTCGATCACCCGTTCACTCTAGGCGGGGCGGCGAGGGCGGAGCGTCGCACACTCCGAATTTGTTGCGCTTGACTCGATATCCAGCCCGACGTATATTCAAGGCGTCCCAAATCACTTTCGGCACGAAGCCCGAAAATTTCGAGAGGTTCAAAGATGAACAGACGCAGCACCAAGCTCGTCGCACTCGGGGCGACCGTCGGACTCGCGGCGCTCGCGCTCGCGGGCTGCGCGCCCGCGGGAGCAGGAGACGGCGATTCCGGTGACGACACCACCATCACGTGGTGGCACAACGGCACCGGTGAGCCGCTGAAGTCCTTCTGGGAAGACGTCGCAGGCGAGTTCGAAGACGAGCACCCGGGCGTCACGGTCAAGGTCGAGGCCTTCCAGAACGAAGACCTCCAGCGGACCCTCATTCCCAACGCGCTCCAGGCCGGCGGCGACGCCGCGCCCGACCTCTTCATGGTCTGGGCGGAGGGCGAGATCGCGGCGCAGGTCGAGGCCGGCTACCTCAAGGACCTCAGCGGACTGACCGAGGTCGTCGAGAGCGTGGGTGCCTCGGGCACCGGTTGGAACGTCGACGGCAAGCAGTACGGCATCCCGTTCCGCTTCGGCATCGAGGGCATCTGGTACAACTCCGACGCGTTCGAGAAGGCGGGCATCACGGAGGTGCCGACCACCTTCACCGAGTACGGCGAGGCCATCGACAAGCTCGCCGCCTCTGGGGTCTCCCCGGTCGGCGTCGGAGCCGCCGACGGTTGGCCGGCGGCGCACTGGTGGTATCAGTTCGCGATCAAGACCTGCTCGCCCGAATCGCTCGAGAAGGCGGCGGACACCCTCGATTTCAGCGATCCCTGCTTCGTCGAGGCGGGTGAGAACCTGAAGGCCTGGATGGACGAGTTCGACGGCGATCTGCCGTTCCAGTCGAACCCGACCAGCACCCCGGCGCAGAGCGTGCCGAACAGCTCGGCCGGCCTGCTCGCCTCGCAGGCGACCGCCATGGAGCTCATGGGCACCTGGCACCGCGGCGAGGTCGCGAAGCTCGTTCCCGGTGCACCTGCCGAGAACCCGCCCGCGCCCGAGTGGCTCGCCTGGATGCCCGTGCCCGACATCGAGGGCGCGTCCGGCGCACCCGGTGCCGCGCTCGGTTCCGGGGACGCGTGGGGTGTCTACGCCGACGCGCCCGATGAGACGCTCGAGCTGCTCGAGTACGTCATGAGCGAAGACGTGCAGACCCGCTTCGCGGCGACGGGCGAGATCCCGACGGTGGCGGGCGCGGAGGCCGGCATCACCGACCCCGTGCTCAAGCAGATCGCCGAGGGCACCGTGAACGCCGCGCTCGTCGTGACGTGGCTCGACACCCAGTACGGCCCGGTCATCGGCCAGGCGATGAACGACGCCATCGTGGCGCTGATGTTCGGCGACGGAACGCCCGAGTCGGTTCCCGAGGCGATGAACGCAGCGGCGGCCACGCTCTAGCATGACCGCACTCGACACGGCCGGGCCCGCGGTGACCGCGGGCCCGGCCCCCATACGCAGCACGAAGCGATCCGCGCGGCGCAACACGCGCAAGTGGGGCGAGATCTCCCTGTTCGCCGGCCCCGCCGTCGTCGTCTACGTGCTCTTCGTCCTCCTGCCCGTCGCGCTCGCGGCGTACTACAGCTTCTTCAACTGGAACGGCCTCGGCCCGCTCGATCGCTTCATCGGCCTCGACAACTACGCCCGACTGCTGGCGGATCCCGTGTTCCACCGCTCGGTCGCCAACAACTTCTTCATCATCGTGATGTCGCTGGTCGTCCAGGGCCCGCTCGCCATCCTCGTCGCGCTGCTCATGAACCGACCCCTCCGGTTCCGCGGACTGCTGCGCGCCCTCATCTTCGTGCCGTACGTGCTCAGCGAGGTCACGGCAGGCCTCGCCTGGCAGATCCTGTTGCAGTCGGTGCCGCCGATGCGGTGGGGTCCGGTCGACACGCTCCTCCGATCGATCGGAATCGAGAACCCTCCCGCCTGGCTGGCCGACCCCGACGTCGTCATGTGGACCATGTTCGCCATCCTCACGTGGAAGTACCTGGGCCTCGCCATCATCCTGATGCTCGCCGGGCTCTCGGGCGTACCGGAAGAGCTCTACGAAGCCGCCGCACTCGACGGCGCCGGCTGGTGGAAGACGCAGTGGTACATCACCGTCCCGCTGCTCGGGCCGACCATCCGCATCTGGGCGTTCCTCTCGATCATCGGAGCATTGCAGCTCTTCGACATGGTGTGGATCGTGACCGGAGGCGGGCCGCTCAACGCCTCGTCGACGATGGCGGTCTACATGGTCAAGAACGGCCTGAACGTCACCCAGATCGGCTACGGCAGCGCCGTCGCCGTCGTCCTGTTCCTCATCTCCCTCGTCATCGCCCTCGTGTACCAGCGCTTCGCGCTGCGCCGCGATCTCGCTGGAGCCATCACCGTAGGGGTGCGCTGATGACCGCCACGACCGCCATCACCGTCGGAGACGCGACCTACGTCCCGAAGCGACGAGCCGGCCAGCGCTTCGACTGGGGTCAGCCGGTCGTCTACCTCGTCGCGCTGGCCGTCGCCGCGCTCGCGGTGGGCCCCGTGCTGTACGTCTTCATCTCGGGCTTCCGCACGAACCCCGACTTCTTCGCGAACCCGGCGGGCATGCCCGACCCGTGGACGACGGACAACTACGTGCGAGTGCTGACCGACCCCACCTTCTGGAACCAGGTGACCGCGAGCACGGTGACCGCGCTCGGCACGACCCTCGGGGTCATGCTGCTCGGCGTCATGGCCGCGTTCGGGATCGCCCGCTACGACTTCAGGGGGCGCGAGTTCCTCTACGCCATGTTCACCACGGGCCTGCTGTTCCCGCTCACGATCTCGATCCTCCCCCTGACCGTGCTGCTGCGGCAGATGAACCTCTTCGGCACCTGGTGGGGGCTCATCGTCCCCCAGGTGGCGTTCGCCCTGCCGACGACGATCATCATCCTCGTCCCGTTCCTGCGAGCGATCCCCGGCGAGCTCGAGGACGCCGCGATGGTCGACGGCACGAGCCGAGTCGGCTTCTTCTGGCGCATCATGCTACCCCTCTCGATGCCGGCGCTCATGACCGTGGGCGTGCTCGCGTTCGTCGGCAGCTGGAACGCCTATCTGCTGCCCCTGTTCGTGCTGCAGGCAGGAGGCGCAGGGGTCGACAGCTACACGCTCCCGCTCGGCGTGCAGTTCTTCTCGACCGCCTACGGTCAGGACACCACGGGCGTGCTCTCCTACACGGCGCTCGCGATGCTCCCCGCGATCCTGTTCTTCACACTCGCCGAGAAGCGCATCGTCGGCGGACTCCAGGGAGCGGTGAAGGGATGACCATGGACCACGCCCGCCCTTGGCAGGACTCCACGCTGCCGTCCGCCGAGCGGATCGCATCGCTGATCGCGGCGCTCAGCCTCGAGGAGAAGATCGCACAGCTGTACGGCGTCTGGGTCGGGGCCTCCGCCGACGGCACCGACGTCGCCCCGAACCAGCACGAGATGATCGGTGACGTCGACCTCGACGCGCTGATCCCGAAGGGCCTCGGCCAGCTCACCCGGCCGTTCGGAACCGCACCGGTCGACCCCGGCGTCGGGGCGCTCTCGCTGGCCCGCACCCAGCGTCGCATCGTCGCCGAGAGCCGGCTCGGCATTCCCGCGCTGGCCCACGAGGAGTGCCTCGCCGGCTTCGCCGCATGGGGAGCGACCGCGTACCCGGTTCCGCTCAGCTGGGCGGCCACGTTCGATCCGGAGCTGATCGCGCGGATGTCACGGCGCATCGGCGAGGACCTGCGACGAGTCGGCATCCACCAGGGGCTCGCGCCGGTGCTCGACGTGGTGCGGGACGCCCGCTGGGGTCGGGTCGAGGAGACGATGGGCGAGGACCCGTATCTCGTCGGCACCGTGGGTGCCGCGTACGTGCGCGGGCTCGAGTCGGCCGGCGTCGTCGCGACGCTCAAGCACTTCGTGGGCTACTCGGCGTCGAAGGCCGGTCGCAACCTCGCGCCGGTCTCGGTCGGTCGGCGCGAGCTCGCCGACGTCCTCCTGCCTCCGTTCGAGATGGTGTTGCGCGAGGCGGCTCCGCGCAGCGTGATGAACGCGTACACCGACCTCGACGGCGTGCCGACGGCCGCCGACGCCGCCCTGCTCACCGAGCTCCTGCGCGGAGTGTGGGGCTTCGAAGGCACGGTCGTCGCCGACTACTTCTCCATCGCCTTCCTGCAGACGCTGCACGGCACCGCGGGGTCGCTCGCCGATGCCGCCGCCGCGGCGCTCGAGGCCGGCATCGACGTCGAACTGCCGACGGTGCACGCGTTCGGAGCCCCCCTCCGCGAGGCCATCGCCGACGGACGTCTCGACATCGCCGTGGTCGATCGAGCACTGCGTCGCGTGCTCGCGCAGAAGCTCGAGCTGGGCCTGCTCGATGCCGACTGGGACGCGACGCCCGAGTCGCTGCGCGACCTCGCCGACGACCTCGACGCGGTGCGGGGCGCGATCGATCTCGACCCGCCGGCCAACCGTGCACTCGCCGCAGAGATCGCCGAACGCGCGATCGTGCTGCTGCACAACGACGGCACGCTGCCCCTGGGGTCTGGGGCTGCCGCACCGCCGCGCATCGCCGTGATCGGGCCGAACGCCGACGACCGGTTCGCTGTGCTCGGCTGCTACTCGTTCCCCGCGCACGTCGGTGTGCATCACCCGGCTTCGGGCGATGGGATCGCGCTGCCGACGCTCGTCGAGTCGCTGCAGGCCGAGTTCCCCGATGCCGCGATCAGCCACGTGCTCGGCACGTCCGTCGACGGCGGCGAGACCGAGGGCATCGCCGAAGCCGTGGCTGCCGCATCCGCGGCCGATGTCGTGGTGCTCGCCCTCGGCGACCGCGCCGGTCTCTTCGGCCGGGGGACCAGCGGCGAAGGCTGCGACGCCGAGTCGCTCGCGCTCCCCGGCGCGCAGGGCGCACTGCTCGAGGCGGTGCTCGACGCCGGCACGCCGACCGTTGTGACCCTGCTGGCGGGTCGGCCGTACACGCTCGGCACCGCACCCGAGCGCGCCGCGGGCATCCTCGAGGCGTTCTTCGCCGGCGAGGAGGGCACCCGCGCGCTCGCAGGGATCCTCAGCGGGCGCGTGGCACCCTCTGGACGCCTGCCGGTCTCGGTGCCGGCGTCGGCGGGCGTGCACCCCTCGACCTACCTCGCCGCGCCGCTCGCGCACCGCAACGGGGTCTCGAGCATCGACCCGACCGCGAGGTACCCGTTCGGCCACGGGCTCAGCTACACGCGCTTCGAGTGGAGCGACGTTTCGGGGGAGACGTCCGCCGTGCCGACCGACGGCGAGGTCGCCGTGCGCGTGCGGATCGCGAACACGGGCGACCGCGCCGGTGCGGAGGTCGTGCAGCTGTACCTGCACGACCCGATCGCGAGCGTCGTCAGGCCCGTGCAACGGCTCATCGGCTACGCCCGCGTCGACCTCGTTCCAGGTGAGGCGGCCGACGTGCGCTTCGTGGTGCCGGCCGAGCTCTCGTCGTTCACCTCGCGCGACGGCGAGCGCATCGTCGAGCCGGGCGAGCTCGTGCTCGGCCTCGGCCGTTCGAGCGCCGAGCTGGTCGGGACGCACCGCGCAGTGCTCACCGGGGCGGTGCGTCGCGTCGACCACACCCGACGCCTCCACCCCGATGTGACCGTCGAACGGCAGCCGCAGGAGGCTTCCGTCGCCTCCTGACCCCCGGACCGCCGGTCGACGGGGTTCCCCCGCCGTCGGCCGGCGACCGCACCGTCGCACGGCGGGCCGGCGGGCCGTCCGGCGGGCCGGCCGGCCGGATCGCGTCCGTCGGGTCAGGCGTCGGGCGGCGCCGCAGTGCTCTCGCGGATGACGAGACTCGTCGCGAGGTCCATCCGGGGCGTCGGGGCGGCGGCGTCGACGGGCTCGTCGGCCAGCCGGATCGCCAGGCGCGCGGCCTCTTCGCCCATCCGCCGGAGCGGCTGGTGCACGGTCGTGAGGCGCGGGGTCAACCAGCGGGCGAGCGGGATGTCGTCGTAGCCGACGACCGACAGCTCTTCGGGCACGCCCAAGCCGAGTTCGCGGGCCACCTCGAGCACGCCGAGCGCCTGCATGTCGCTGCCCGCGAACACGGCGGTCGGGCGGTCGGGGACGGAGAGCAGCTCGCGGGCGTGGTCGCGTCCGCCGGTCACGTGGAAGTCGCCGAAGCGGATCCAATCGGGGTCGATCGCGAGGCCGGCGGAGTTCATTGCCGACCGGTACCCGTCGACGCGGGCGAGCGAGCACATCATGTCCTCGGGCCCGGTGATCGCCGCGATCCGCCGGTGTCCGAGTTCGATCAGAT
Organism: Agromyces sp. NPDC058126; assembly: GCF_042884595.1. Taxonomy (NCBI): domain Bacteria; kingdom Bacillati; phylum Actinomycetota; class Actinomycetes; order Micrococcales; family Microbacteriaceae; genus Agromyces; species Agromyces sp. NPDC058126. Next base: position 513,146 of record NZ_JBHVTS010000001.1, read on the forward strand.
GGCGCGTTGCGGCGAGGCCGCCCGACCAGTTCGCCGAGCCGACGCTCGGCGCGTCCGGCGACGGGTCGCCGGCGGGGTCGACGATGACGAACGGGATGGCCCGTGCCCGCAGCTGTTCGCGGTACTCGGGCGCGAGGTCGCTGAAGACGAGCACGACCCCGACGGGGCGCCGTCGCATCACGCCCTCGACCCAGTCGGCGTCGGGCGAGTGTCGGCTGCCGCTCACCGTGAGCACGACGCTCAGGCCGTGCTCCTTCGCGACCGACTCGACGCCGTCGATGAGTTCCATCGACCAGATGCGGTCGAGTTCGTGGAAGACGATCTCGATGAGCTCGGCACGGGTCTCGCTGCGACCGCCGCCCCGGCGTCGATAGCCGCGCTCGGCCAGGACGTGCTCGACGCGCTCGCGGGTAGCGTCGGCGACGTCGGCGCGGCCGTTCAACACCTTGGAGATGGTCGACAGCGAGATTCCCGCCTCGTCGGCGATCTCGGCGAGCGTCACCCGTTGGCCGGTGGCATCCGATTTCATGTTTCGAAGCCTAGCGGCGAAATTTGCGGTCGTCACTCTCGGGAATCGGTTTGCGTACAGTTCGATGCAGGGTTATGTTGAACACGCCAACAAATCATCGACGACGCTGAAAGGCGGATCACCCATGGCCAGCGCGCCCACCCGCGACGACAAGTTCTCCTTCGGCCTCTGGACCGTCGGCTACAACGGCACCGACCCGTTCGGCGGCCCGACCCGGAACGCGCTCGACGTCGTGCACGTGGTCGAGCGCCTCGCGGAGCTCGGCGCCTACGGCCTCACCTTCCACGACGACGACCTGTTCGCCTTCGGGTCGACCGACGCCGAACGCCGGACGCAGATCGACCGCCTGAAGCAGGCACTCGCCGACACCGGCCTCATCGTGCCGATGGTCACCACGAACCTGTTCTCGGCCCCGGTCTTCAAGGACGGCGGCTTCACCTCGAACGACCGCGACGTCCGACGCTTCGCACTGCGCAAGGTGATGCGTCAGCTCGAGCTCGGCGTCGAGCTCGGTGCGAAGACCTTCGTCATGTGGGGTGGCCGCGAGGGGGCCGAGTACGACTCCGCGAAGGACGTCCGCGCCGCGCTCGAGCGCTACCGCGAGGCCGTGAACTTCCTCGGGCAGCACGTCATCGACCAGGGCTGGGACATCCGCTTCGCGATCGAGCCGAAGCCGAACGAGCCGCGCGGCGACATCCTGCTGCCGACCCTCGGCCACGCGATCGCGTTCATCGACTCGCTCGAGCACCCCGAGCTGGTCGGGCTCAACCCCGAGGTCGGCCACGAGCAGATGGCAGGCCTCAACTTCGCCGCCGGCATCGCCCAGGCGCTGTACCACGGCAAGCTGTTCCACATCGACCTGAACGGCCAGCGCGGCATCAAGTACGACCAGGATCTGGTGTTCGGGCACGGCGACCTGCACAATGCGTTCGCGCTCGTCGACCTGCTCGAGAACGGCGGACCCGGCGGCGTGCCGGCCTACGAGGGCCCCCGCCACTTCGACTACAAGCCGAGCCGCACGGAGGACGAGCGCGGCGTCTGGGAGTCGGCTGCGGCGAACATGCGCACCTACCTGCTGCTCAAGGAACGCGCTGCGGCCTTCCGCGCCGACCCCGAGGTGCAGGAGGCGCTCGCTGCCGCGAAGGTCGACGAGCTTGCCACGCCCACCCTGAACGAGGGCGAGACCTGGGAGTCGTTCACGGCCGACCGCTCGGCGTTCGAGGACTTCGACGCGAACGCCTATCTCGGAGGCAAGGGCTTCGGCTTCGTGCGCCTGCAGCAACTCGCCACCGAGCACCTGCTCGGCGCGCGCGGCTGACGCGCGCCGACTGCCACCCATTCATCCCGCAGTATCGCCCAGGAGGCAACGTGACGCTCGTCGCCGGAGTCGACTCGTCGACCCAGTCGTGCAAGGTCGTGATCCGGGATGCCGCGACCGGCGCGCTCGTCCGCTCCGGTCGTGCGCCGCATCCCGACGGCACCGAGGTCGACCCCCAGGCCTGGTGGCGGGCGCTGCAGGAGGCGATCGCCGCCGCAGGCGGCCTCGACGACGTCGCCGCGGTGTCGATCGCGGGGCAGCAGCACGGCATGGTCGCGCTCGACTCCGACGGCCGGGTGATCCGACCGGCCCTGCTCTGGAATGACACCCGCTCGGCGAGAGCGGCCCGCGACCTCGCCGAGGAGGTCGGTGCCTCCGCGTACGCAGCCCGCACCGGCGTGGTGCCCGTCGCCTCGTTCACCGCGACGAAGCTGCGCTGGCTGCGCGACGCCGAGCCGGCGAACGCGGCACGCGTCGCCGCCGTCGCGCTCCCGCACGACTGGCTGAGCTGGCGGCTGCGCGGGTACGGTCCTGCCGGTGCAGCGGACGCTCCTCGCGGCCCGGCGCTCGACGAACTCGTCACCGATCGCTCGGATGCGAGCGGCACCGCATATTGGGGTGCCGACGGGTACGACCGTGATCTCCTGGTGCAGGCGCTCGGGCACGATGCCGTGCTGCCTCGAGTGGCCGGCCCCGGCGAACCGATCGGCGAGACCCTGACCGGCGTCGTGGTCGGTCCCGGGGCCGGCGACAACGCGGGGGCGGCGCTGGGCCTCGACGCGCAGCCGGGCGATGTCGTCGTGTCGATCGGCACCTCCGGCACGGTCTTCGCCGTCACCGAGGATCCGGTCGCCGATGCGTCCGGCACGGTGGCGGGCTTCGCCGATGCGAGCGGCAACTGGCTGCCGCTCTGCGCGACGCTCAACGCGGCGCGGGTGCTCGACTGGGCGGCGGGCCTGCTCGGCGTCGACCACGACGAGCTCGGCAGGCTTGCCCTCGAGGCCGAGCCCGGGGCATCCGGTCTCGTGCTCGTGCCCTACTTCGAGGGTGAGCGCACGCCGAACCTCCCCGACGCGACCGCGTCGCTGACGGGAATGACGCTCCTCTCGGCCACCCGCCCGAACCTCGCCCGCGCGGCCGTCGAGGGCCTGCTCTGCGGGCTCGCCGACGGACTCGACGCCGTGCGGAGCCAGGGCGTTGAAGCCCGTCGTGTGCTGTTGATCGGGGGCGCAGCCCAGAATCCCGCCGTGCGCGAGATCGCCGCCGAGGTGTTCGACGTGCCGATCGCGGTGCCCGCCCCGGGCGAGTACGTCGCCGACGGCGCGGCGCGGCAGGCCGCATGGTCGCTGACCGGCGATCGCCCGGCCTGGGCGGTGGAACTGGCCGCCGAGCTGGAGCCCGGCACCCGTCCGGAGATCCGCGCCGCGTACGCCGCCGCGACGGCACGGATCGCTGCCCTGGTCTGAGCGGCGTCCGCCGCGCGGAGGGCTTTGCAACCGGGTGCGCTGACGTGTGCGCGGTCGTGCGAAACGTGTTCGGCGGAGGAGAGCGGATTCGAACCCACCTGCGGGTGCTGTGCGCGCACCCGGTGAGTTAACGTGCACAGGTGAGTTACTTGGCGGAGGATAGGGGATTCGAACCCCTGAGGGCTTTCACCCAACACGCTTTCCAAGCGTGCGCCATAGGCCACTAGGCGAATCCTCCAGTGACCCCCCACGCACCCGCCAGAGCCCGGTTACCCTTGCTGCGTTTCCGCCCTGGGGGAGTTGGCCTGGATGGCGCCACGTGGGGAGCCGCAGGCAAGTCTACCCGAGCGGAGGGGTGCCGAAGAACCAGCGCCCGTTCGCGCCCGCCAACGCTACGTTGAGGGGATGCCAGGGATCGACGCCGAGGCCGTGTTCGAGCGGGTGCTCGCGGCGCGGGCGGCCGCCGCGCGTCCGATCGTGGTCGGCATCTCCGGGTACTGCGGGGCGGGAAAATCGACGCTCGCACGGGCGCTCGTCGCGCGCGGTGGTGGCATCGTGCGCATCCGCGGCGACGACTTCCTCGACCCGGTGCGCTCGCACCTGCGGTCGAGCGACTGGAGCGGCGTCGAGCGCGGGCGGCTCGCCGATGAGGTGCTGCGGCCCTTCCGCGAGGGGCGCTCCGGCGAGTTCCGCCCGTACGACTGGGTCGCGGGCCGCCTCGGCGAGCCGCTACCGCTGCCGAGCGCCGAGGTGCTCGTCGTCGACCTGATCGGGCTCTTCCACCCCGAGACGGTCGAGCTCCTCGACCTGCGCATCTGGGTCGACCTCGACCTCGAGACCGCCGCGCGGCGCGGCAAGGCACGCGACGAGGCGCTGGGCCGCCGGCACGACCGACTCTGGGACGAGGTGTGGGTGCCCAACGAGCGAGACTTCGCCGAGCGATTCCGCCCGCGCGAACGGGCGCACCTCGTCGTCGACGCGCGCTGAGCCGAGCCGCCGCTGCCTCCCGAAATCAGCGCGCGATGCCGACGAGGTGGATGCATCGAGCTGCGCGGTGCGCGAAGCATCCGCGCCTTCGGGGTGACGCGGCCGCACTTTTCAGGACGAGCGCCTCCTCGGCGTCGCATGCCAAGGCAATGAGGCGCTCATCCTGAACAGGGCGGTGCACGTCGTCTCCTGACGAGCGAGGGTGCACCCTAGCCGCGCGCCGCCCGCGCCGCGAGGTACGCGTCGAAGGCATCACGACTCGTCTTCGCCGGGGTGTAGCCCAGCACCGACTTCAGGCGGTCGTTCGCGAGCACCGGCCGGTACTGCAGGAACCCGACGCGCTCGGGCCCGTGCACGGTGAGCCGCAGGGCCCGCCCCGCGCGCAGCGCGAACGCGAGGACCCCGGGCGACAGCGTCAGCGTGCCCTTGTCGAGCGCCGCGGCGATCTCGTGCACGCTCACCTTGCCGTCGCCGGCGACGTTGAAGGCGCCGGTCGCCTCGCCGGTCGCGGCGGTCGCGATCGCCCCGACGACGTCGTCGACCCAGACGAACACGAACGGGCTGTCGGAGCCGCGGATCGCGAGGATCCGCGGGCCGTCCCAGAGGGCGGTGATCTGGTTCGCGACGGTCGGGCCCAGGATGGTGCCGATGCGCAGCACCACCTGCTCGAGCGCCGGGTGGGCCTCCCGGTATCGGGCGAGCATCTCCTCGACGAGGCGCTTGTGCCGCGAGTAGCTGAACTCCTCGTTGCCGCGGATCGCGTCGTCCTCGCGGAGCCATTCGGGGTTGTCGGCGTGGTAGCCGTAGGCGGCGCCCGACGACGACACGACGATGCGCGAGACGCCGTAGGCGACGGCCGCGTCGAGCACGTTGCGCGTGCCCTCGACGTCGACCCGGTACTCGATCTCCTCGTCGAGGGCGCCCGGGTTCACGATCGCGGCGAGGTGCACGATCGTGTCGATGCGGTGCTCGCGGACGACGGCGGCGACGGCCTGGGCATCGGTCACGTCGCATGCCTCGACGACGACCCCGTCGGGCGTCGAGGCGGGCTCGCGCACGTCGCCCGAGACGACGAGCTCGACGCGCGGGTCGCCCGCGAGGGCTCGCACCGCCGAGGAGCCGAGGAACCCCGAGCCGCCGGTGACGAGCACGCGCCTCATGCGACGGGCTCGCTTCCGGAGGCCCCGGCCGCGACCGCGGGGGCCGGCGCGGTGGCATCCGACCGCTTCGCCGAATGCCGAGCCCACAGCGTCGCGACCGCGAGGCCCGCGATGATGTCCCAGATGCCCCACCAGCCGGCGACGATCGCCATGCCGCCGAGGCCGTCGAAGAAGGCGAACACGAGCCCGAGCCCGAGGCCGGCGTTGCGGATGCCCACCTCGAAGGTGATCGCCTTCCGGTCGCGCACGCCGAGCCCGCCGATGCGGGCGCTCGCGTAGCCGAGGCCGAGCGCGACCGCGTCGTGCAGGAACACCGCGACGAGCACGACGCCGATGTAGGCCATGAAGATCGACCAGTTGCCGACGAGGGCGATCACGATGAAGCCGACGAGGGCGGCGAGGCTGATCCAGCGGGCGTACGGCTGCACGCGAGCGGCGAAGCGCGGCCACTTCGCCCGGATCAGGAGCCCGGCGAAGAACGGCAGGCCGATGATGAGGAAGATCTCGAGCAGCATCTGCCAGCCGTTCAGGCTGACCGCGCGCACGAGCTCCGACGCCGTCGGGTGCAGGCTGCCCCAGAAGACGACGCTGACGGGCAGCACGAAGATGTAGAGCGCGTTCGCGACCGCCGTCATCGAGACCGAGAGGGCCACGTTGCCGCGGGCGCGGTAGGTCAGCACCTGCGAGATGTTGCCCGGCGGGCAGCACGCCACGAGGATCATGCCGAGCGCGATCGAGGCCTGCACGTTCAGCAGCAGGGTGAGCCCGAACGTGACCGCCGGCAGCAGGACGATCTGCGCGAGCATCGCGATGATCATCGCCTTCGGGGCCGTGAGCACGGCCTTGAAGTCGCTCGGCGCGGTGTCGAGCGCGATGCCGAACATGATGAAGCCGAGCACGACGTTCAGGGCGAGCATCGAGCCGGGCGTGAAGTTCAGGACGACGTCGTCGATGTTCATGCGCGCACTCCGTTCCGGTCGGCCGAACGGCCCGCATCGGCAGCGGCGCCGGTTCGGGTCGGTGAAGCGGATGCCTCGGGCAGCGTCTTGCGCAGCCGCGTGACCGTGCGCCGGTAGGCGTCCTTGTTGACGTAGTACGACATGCGGTCGAGCCCGAGGTAGTCGTACCCGCCGGTGAGGTCGGGCCACGGGGCATCCGCCCGTGCCCGGAACCGCGCCGCCTGCTCGGGCGCGCTCGACGCGGCGGCGAGGTACGCGGCGATGAGCTCGGCCTGCTCGGCGCGGCCCTGCCAGCCGATGCCCGAGGCCTCGATCATGCCGAGCACGAAGAGGCCGTTGAAGCTCGGCGGGAAGATGTTGAGGAAGAGCGAGGGTGAGGCCCCCGCCCAATCGAGGTGCTCGCGCGCGACGAAGGGGTAGTCGAGCGTGTACCCGGTCGCCAGCACGACGCGGTCGTACTCGGCCGAGCGGCCGTCGGCGAAATGGACGGTGCGGCCGTCGAAGCGGTCGATGTCGGGCACGATGCGCAGGTCGCCCTGGCCGAGGTGGTTCAGGATGAGCGTGTTCACGATCGGGTGCGACTCGTAGATCTTGTAGTCGGGCTTCGGGAAGCCGAAGCGCACCGGGTCGCCCGTGAACGCCTTCAGCACCCGGGTGTCGATGAACTGCTTGATCGGCGCGGGAAGCGGTCGGCCCTGGTTGAGCGTGTCGGAGGGCTTCCCGAACAGGTACCGCGGCACGAAGTAGTAGCCGCGACGCACCGAGAGGTCGACGGATGTCGCGTGGTGCACCGCGTCGACGGCGATGTCGCACCCCGAGTTGCCCGCGCCGATGATGAGCACGCGCTCGCCGTCGAACACCTTCGCCGACTTGTAGGCGCTCGTGTGCATGAGCTCGCCCGTGAACTCGCCGCGGAACGACGGCACGTTCGGCTCGGCGAGGGTGCCGTTCGCGAGGATCACGCTCGAGTACTCGCCCGTGATCGTCTCGCCGTCGTCGGTGATCGCGGTGAGGCGCCATCCGTTCGCGCCGGGCCTCTCGCCGCCCTCGACGGGCAACGGTTCGACCGCGGTGACCCGGGTGCCGAAGCGGAAGTGCTCGCGCAGGCCGAACTCGTCGGCGTAGTCGCGGAAGTAGCCGAGGAGTTCGCGGTGACTCGGGTAGTCGGCCGTCGAACGCATGGGGAACTCGGCGAACTCGGTCGTCGTGCGGCTCGAGATGAGGTGCGCCGACTCGTACATGGTGCTTCGCGGGTTGTCGATGTTCCAGAGGCCGCCGACGTCGGCGCCGGCCTCGAAACCGTGGAAGGGGAGTCCGGCGCGGCTGAGTGCGCGTGCGCCGGCGAGGCCCGAGGGGCCCGCTCCGATGAGGGCGATGGGGTTCACAGGTGGGTGTCTCTGTTCGGGTCGCGCCGCAGGGGGACGGCACGGCACGTCGATGTGCCCGATCAGCATAGGCGAACGACGCTCGGGTTCCGACCGCGCCCGCGGTCCCACGTGGTCGCGCTCTCTCGCGTCGTGCACGTCATCCTCGCGACGGATGGCGCGGTCACGAGGATGGGCCTCGGGTGCCACGACGACGGCACCCCGCGTCGACGACATCCGGCAGCCGCGTTCCTAGCGTGGAACGATGCCCCACTCGAACCACTCCCCGTCCACCGCGCGCTGGCTCTGCGGCCCGACGGCGATGGCCCTGCGCCTCGTCGGCCCCGGCCTCGTGCTGCTCGCGCTCGGCATGATGTGGGCGGCGCGGATCGTCTTCCCCGGCAACACCTACGTGAGCGGGCTCGGCGCCGCCGGCGAGATCACCGCGACGGCGTTCAACCTCTCGCTCGGGCTGGTGGCGCTCGGCGGCGCCGCCTCGGCGATCGGGCTCTGGGGTCTGCGCAGCGGGCGCGGGCTGTTCGGCGCGTGGGCGGTGAGCACGAGCCTCATCGGTGCCAGCGCGATGTTCGCCGTCGGCGCGGCGGTGCCGTGCACGACGGGCTGTCCGATCCCGTTCAGCGCCGCCGCCGCCCCGCAGGACGCCGTGCACACCATCGCCGCGGTCACCGGCTTCGCGCTGGCGGGCGTGGCCATCATCCAGACCCTCCGGCTCGGGCGGGCCTACGCGACCCTCGCCGCCCCGAGCATCCTGCTCGTCATCGCGACCTCGGCGACCGGCGGCATCCTCTCGCTCGCCGGCGTCGCGACCGACCTCGGCGGGTGGCTCGAACTCGTGGCGACGACGGCGGCGCTGCTCTGGCTCGCCGCCCTGTCCTGGCTGACGCAGCACCGCATCGCGACCGGGCGGCCGACTGACCGGAGACTCTCAGAACCGACGGCGCACACGCCGAATAGGCTGAGTGCGTGGCGCACAGCATCTACATCTGCTCGGCCGAGGGCAACACCGGCAAGTCCACCGTCGCGCTCGGCACGCTCGACACACTGACCCACCGGGCGACCCGCGTCGGCGTCTTCCGGCCGATCGCGCGATCGACGGCCGAGCGCGACTACGTCCTCGAACTCCTGATCGCGCACGACGGCGTCGTGCCGATCGACTACGACGAAGCGATCGGCGTCTCCTACGAGGAGGTGCATGCGAACCCCGACGCGGCGCTCGCGACGATCGTCCGCCGGTTCAAGGCGATCGAGAGCCGATGCGATGCGGTCGTGATCATCGGCTCCGACTACACCGACGTCGGCAGCCCGACCGAGCTCGCCTACAACGCGCGCATCGCCGCGAACCTGGGCGCCCCGGTGCTCCTCGTGCTCGGCGGGCGGGTCGGCGAAGGCCAGGGTCGCGGACGCAGCGAGCACCTCGGCGACACCGAGGCGCGCACCGCCGACGAGCTCGCCCAGCTCACCGAGCTCGCCGTCGAGGAGCTCGAGCGCGAGCACGCCTCGCTCCTCGGCATCGTCGTCAACCGCGCCGACCCCGAGCGGCTGATCGAGATCGTCGGCGCCGTGCGGCGCGCGTCGCTCGCGGAGCACGGGGCACCCGTGGCCGCGACGTCGGGCGAGGCATCCGCCGCGGTGTGGGCGATCCCCGAGGACCAGTTCCTCGTCGCGCCGTCGATGCGCTCGATCATGCACGCCGTCGACGGCGAGCTCTACGCGGGCGACGCCGACCTGCTCGACCGCGAGGCGCTCGGTGTCGTGATCGCGGCGATGTCGATGGAGAACGTGCTCTCGCACCTCATCGAGGGCTCCGTCGTGATCGTGCCGGGCGACCGCAGCGAGGTGCTGCTCGGGGTGCTCACGGCGCACTCCTCGGCGACGTTCCCGTCGATCTCGGGCATCGTGCTGAACGGCGGGTTCCCGCTCTCCGACCACATCGAGCGCCTGGTCGAGGGCCTGAAGGCCGGGCTGCCGATCATCCGCACCCAGCTGACGAGCTACGAGACGGCGCTCGCGATCACGCACACTCGCGGCCGCCTCGCCGCCGAGTCGCAGCGCAAGCGCGATACCGCGCTGTCGCTCTTCGAGCAGCACGTCGACGGCCCGGCGCTGCTCGACCGGCTCGAGATCGCGCGACCCGAGGTCGTCACCCCGCTCATGTTCGAGTACGGCCTGCTCGAGCGGGCGCGTCGCGAGCGCAAGCACATCGTGCTGCCCGAGGGGTACGACGACCGCATCCTCCGGGCCGCGGCGACCCTCCTCGCCCGCGACGTCGCCGAGCTCACGATCCTCGGCGAGGAGATCGAGGTGCGCTCGCGCGCGATCGGGCTCGGCCTCGACATCTCGCGCGCGACGGTGCTCTCGAACCACGACTTCGTCTACGTGACGCGCTTCGCCGAGGAGTACCAGCGGCGCCGGGCGCACAAGGGCGTCACCCTCGAGCAGGCGCGCGAACGCGTGCAGGACGTCTCGTACTTCGGCACCATGATGGTCGAGCTCGGCATGGCCGACGGCATGGTCTCGGGGGCGGCGCACACGACGGCGCACACGATCCGGCCCTCCTTCGAGATCATCAAGACCCGGCCCGGCGTCGAGGTGGTGTCGAGCGTGTTCCTGATGGCCCTCGCCGACCGCGTGCTCGTCTACGGCGACTGCGCGATCGTGCCCGATCCGACAGCCGAGCAGCTCGCCGACATCGCGATCTCCTCGGCGGCCACCGCCGCGCAGTTCGGCATCGAGCCGCGCATCGCGATGCTCTCGTACTCGACGGGGGAGTCGGGCGCGGGCGCAGACGTCGACAAGGTGCGGCGTGCGACCGAGCTCGTGCGCGAGCGAGCGCCCGAGCTCGCCGTCGAAGGGCCGATCCAGTACGACGCCGCGGCCGACGCGGCCGTCGCGCGCACCAAGCTCCCCGACTCGGATGTCGCGGGGCGGGCGACGGTGTTCGTCTTCCCCGACCTCAACACCGGCAACAACACCTACAAGGCAGTGCAGCGCTCGGCCGGCGCCGTCGCGATCGGGCCGGTGCTGCAGGGCATGCGCAAGCCCGTCAACGACCTCTCGAGGGGGGCGCTCGTGCAGGACATCGTGAACACCGTGGCGATCACGGCGATCCAGGCGGCGGATGCCTCGTGAGCCTCGTCCTCGTCGTCAACTCGGGTTCGTCGTCGCTGAAGTACCAGCTCGTCGACGCAGCGAGCGGCGAGGCGCTCGCGAGCGGGCTGGTCGAACGCATCGGCCGTGAGGGCGGGCACGCCAGGCACCGCCACGAGGGCCCCGAGAACGACAGTCTCGGTTCCACCTGGGACGCCTCGGTCGACGTGCCCGATCACTTCGCGGCGTTCGACGTCATGCTCGAGGGGTTCGCCGCGCACGGGCCGTCGCTCGAGCAGCACCCGCCGGTCGCGGTCGGGCACCGGGTGGTGCAGGGCGGCGCCCGCTTCTTCGAGCCGACCGTGATCACCCCGCTCGTGAAGATCAACATCGACGAGCTGTCGAGCCTCGCGCCGCTGCACAACCCCGCGAACCTCGAGGGCATCGAGGCGGCGCAGCGCGCGTTCCCCGACGCGCCCCACGTGGCGGTGTTCGACACGGCGTTCCACCAGACCATGCCGCCGGCGGCGTACACGTACGCGATCGACCGCGACGTGGCGGCGAAGCACCGCATCCGTCGGTACGGCTTCCACGGCACCTCCCACCGCTACGTCTCGCGGGCCGCGGCCGAGTTCCTCGGCCGGCCGCTCGAGGAGCTCGACCAGATCGTGCTGCACCTCGGCAACGGCGCCTCGGCGTGCGCGGTCGCCGGCGGCCGCTCGGTCGACACGAGCATGGGCATGACGCCGCTCGAGGGACTCGTCATGGGCACCCGCTCGGGCGACCTCGACCCGGCGATCCTGCTGCACCTGCAGCGTCGGGCGAGCCTCGACGTCGACGGGGTCGACGAACTGCTGAACCGGCGCAGCGGCATCCTCGGCCTCGGCGGGCATGCCGACATGCGCGACCTCGTCGACGCGGCCGAGGCGGGGGAGGAGCGTGCCGCCCTTGCCCTCGAGGTGTACGCGCACCGGCTGAAGGCGTACATCGGGGCGTATCTGGCCCAGCTCGGCGGGGTCGACGTGATCTCGTTCACGGCCGGTGTCGGTGAGAACTCGGCGCCGGTGCGTGCCGCCGCGCTCGCCGGGCTCGAGCGTCTCGGCATCGAGCTCGACGCGGAGCGCAACGCGGCCCGCTCGGGGGAGACCCGCGTGATCTCGACCGACGCATCGCCCGTCACGGTGCTCGTCGTCCCCACCGACGAGGAGCTCGAGATCGCCCGGCAGACCCTCGAGGCCGTCTCGGGCTGATCGCCCGCGCGTGCGACGCGCCCAGGCGGGGACGGCTCACATCCACTTCTGCAAGAACTGTTGCGCAATAGTTCTTGCAGAGTTAGCATGATGGCGTGAGCGAGAACCGGAACTCCATCGACCTGCGCGACGCGGGCGCCATGCGCGCCATGGCGCACCCGCTCCGGCTGCGCATCCTCGGCCTGCTCCGCATGCACGGGCCCCACTCGGTGGGCATGCTCGCCGAGGCGACGGGAGCGGCCTCGGGGTCGATCAGCTACCACCTGTCGACGCTCGCCAAGCACGGCTTCGTCGAGCCCGCCCCTGAGCACGAGCGCGACGGTCGCGAGCGCTGGTGGCGTTCGGCCCACGACATGACGAGCCTGAGCGCCGAGAGCTATCTCGACGACCCCGAGCGCCGCGAGGCCGCCGAGGCGATGCGCCGCACGGTCATCGACTCGTACCACCGCGAACTCCTCGACGCGCTCGACGCCGAGCGCGGGCTCGAACCCGAGTGGATCGCCGCCTCCGACTCGAGCGACGGCGGCGCGCAGCTCACCCTCGATGAGTTCCGCGAGCTCACCGCCGAGCTCGCCGCGGTGCGCGAGAAGTGGTGGGCGGTGGGGCGCGAGCCCCGCGAGGGCACCCGCGCCGTGCGCTGGATCACGCACACCTTCCCGAGGAGCGAGCGATGAGCGAACTGGTCGAGACCGAGACCGAGACCGAGACCGAGACTGCGACCGGGACCGAAGGCGCCCGAGCCGCCGCCGCGGCGGGCCCCCGCCGACGGCTCCCGCTCGTCGCGAACCTCGCGGCCGCCCTGTTCTCGCTCGGCGGCAACGCGATCGCGCTCGTCGCCCTGCCGATCATCGCGCTCACGCAGACGGGCTCGCCGCTCGCCGCAGGCGTCGTCGGCGTCTTCGCGACCGTGCCGCTCGTCATCGGCGGGGCGCTCGGCGGCGTGCTCGTCGACCGGTTCGGGTACCGGCTGTCGTCGATCGTGGCCGACCTGGCGAGCGCCGTGACGGTGCTCGCCATCCCGATCCTCCATGCGACCGTGGGGCTCCCGTTCGGGGCGATGCTCGCCCTCGTCTTCCTCGGCGGGCTCCTCGACCCGCCGGGCGACACGGCGAAGACCTCGATGACGCCCGACCTGGCGAAGCTCGCGCACTGGCCGATCGAGCGGGCCGCGGGTGCCCAGGCGGCGGTGCAGCGCACCGCGATGATGCTCGGTGCGGGCACCGCGGGCGCCCTCGTGGCGTTCCTCGGGCCGATGCCGGCGCTCGTCGTCGACGCGGGCGGGTTCGTCGTCTCGGCGCTGCTCGTGCTCTGCTTCGTGCCGCGACGCCTCGGCCCCGAGGAGGCCCACGAGCCCGACGCCGCCGACCCGGCCCCGCGCGGCGGATTCATGGAGGGGCTCCGCTTCGTGGCATCCTCGCCGCTGCTGCGCGCGATCGTGCTGCTCGTGACGCTCACGAACGCGATCGACGCGGCCGGCATGACCGTGCTGAAGCCTTTGTACGCGACCGAGGTGCTCGGCGATCCCGCGCAGTTGGGCTTCATGGTCGGATGCTTCGCGGCCGGCGCGCTGACCGGCTCGGTGCTGTTCGGCGCGGTCGGGCACCGCTTCTCGGGGCGGGCGATGTTCGCGGTCTGCTTCCTCATCGCGGGCACCGTGCCGTACCTGACGATGGCGCTCGGCGCTCCCGCGGCCGTGCTGCTGCCCGTGCTGGCGCTGTCGGGGCTCGCGGCGGGAGCTATCAACCCGATGATCTCGACCGCGATGTACGGGCTCATCCCCGACGGCATGCGCGCCCGGGTGTTCGGCGTGACGACCGCGGGCGTTGCCGCGACCATGCCGCTCGGCGCGTTCCTCGGCGGCCTCGCGGCCGAGCAGGCGGGGCTCGTGCCGACCCTCGTGGTGTGCGCCGGGCTCTACCTGGTGCTCGCGTCGAGCCCGCTGTACCTGGGCGCGTTCAAGGGCCTGCGTGCCGCCTCGGCGACGGCCGAGTCATCCGAACCCGTACCGGGGTAGGGGGTGCGAATGGCTCAGCCGTGTGATGCGACGCGCTGAACCGCCTGCTTACGCTCGCGTCGTGGTCGAACTCGACCGCGGACACGCCCCCGAATCGTTCGTCTGAGACTCATTCGCGCCTTCGGACGACGAGAAGAGCGCAGATGAGCCTGCAGGTCGTTGAACGCCCCGACGGTGCGCTGGGCACCATGTCGCCGGTCATCCTCACGGCGGGCCGCCGCCGCGAGGACGCCGTCGATCCGGCGCAGAGCGGCTTCGCCCGACTGTCGCGCCAGATCAAGGCCGAGGGGCTGCTCGACCGCTTCGTCGGCTTCTACGTGCGGAAGGCCGTGTTCTGGACCGTGGTGCTCGGTGCCGCGATCGCGGCGTCGGTCATGATCGGCGACTCGTGGTGGCAGCTCGTCATCGCCGCGGTGCTCGGCGTCGTCTTCACCCAGTTCGCCTTCATGGCGCACGAGGCCTCGCACCGGCAGATCTTCCGCTCGGGGCCGATGAACGACTGGGCCGGGCTCGTGCTCGCCGACCTCGTCGTCGGCATCAGCTACAGCTGGTGGATGAACAAGCACACGCGCCACCACGGCAACCCGAACGTGATCGGCCGCGACCCCGACATCGCGAAGGACACGATCTCGTTCCTCGAGGAGGATGCCGCGGAGAGCCGCGGTCTCGTCCGGATGATCACCCGCAAGCAGGGCTACCTGTTCTTCCCGCTGCTGCTGCTCGAGGGCCTCAACCTGCACGTCCACGGCATCCGTCACGTGCTCGACCGCCGCAACACGGTGAAGCGCCGCGGGCTCGAGCTCGCCTTCATCGCCGTGCGCCTCGTCGGGGTCGCCGCGCTCGTGTTCTGGGCGTTCCCGCCGCTGCTCGCGGCCGTGTTCCTCTTCGTGCAGCTCGGCGTCTTCGGCGTCTACATGGGCGCGTCGTTCGCGCCGAACCACAAGGGCATGCCGCTCATCCCGCGCGGGGTCCGCGTCGACTTCCTCGAGCGCCAGGTGCTCACGAGCCGCAACATCCGCGGCGGGCGGTTCATGGACTCGCTCATGGGCGGCCTCAACTACCAGATCGAGCACCACCTCTTCCCGAGCATGGCGCGTCCGGCGCTCAAGCGCACGCAGGAGATCGTGCGCGAGTACTGCCGCGAGAACGACCTCCGCTACACCGAGACCGGGCTGATCGAGTCGTACGGCATCGTCATCGCCTACCTCAACCGGGTCGGGCTCGCCGCGCGCGACCCGTTCGACTGCCCGATGATCCAGGCGTACCGCCGGCGCGACTGAGCGCGTCGAGCGGGCGACGCCGCCCGCGGTCGGCCGTGCTGCCGGCAGGCCCGGTCAGCGCTCGAGGCGTGCGCAGTCGATGCAGAGCGTGGCCGTGGGGCGCGCGTCGAGCCGGGCGACCGTGATGCGCTTGCCGCAGCGGGCGCAGAAGCCGTAGCTGCCGTCGGCGATGCGCGCGAGGGCGCGGTCGATCTCGGCGAGCTCGTGCTCGACGTCGGCGAGCACCGCGGTCCGCTGCGACCACTCCTGGGTCATCGTCGGGCCCTCGGGGTCGTGCTCGTCGTCGGCGCTGGCGCCGGATCTGGCAGCTCGGACCTCGCCCATCACATCGCCGAACTCGGCCGCGCGTTCGGCGGCCTCCCCGCGTTCGGCGAGCAGGCGGGCCTCGAATCGCTCGAGCTGAGCCGGAGTCATCGTCGTCACCGTCATCACGCTCCTTCCGTCCGTGCATCGTACGCCCGAGGCATCCGGATGGTGTGTCGGACGCGGCAACTACGATTGAATCGTGGTCACCGCCCTATATCGCCGCTACCGGCCAGAGACGTTCGCCGAGATGATCGGCCAGTCCCAGGTGACGGAGCCGCTGATGACGGCGCTCCGCACCGATCGGGTCAATCACGCCTACCTGTTCAGCGGCCCCCGCGGCTGCGGCAAGACGACGTCGGCGCGCATCCTCGCGCGCTGCCTGAACTGCGCAGAGGGCCCGACGGATGCTCCGTGCGGGGTGTGCCCCAGCTGCGTCGAGCTGTCACGCGGCGGCGGCGGCTCGCTCGACGTCGTCGAGATCGACGCGGCGAGCCACGGCGGCGTCGACGACGCGCGCGACCTGCGCGAGCGGGCGATCTTCGCCCCCGCACGCGATCGCTACAAGATCTTCATCATCGACGAGGCGCACATGGTGACCTCGGGCGGGTTCAACGCGCTGCTGAAGATCGTCGAAGAGCCGCCCGAGCACATCAAGTTCATCTTCGCGACGACCGAGCCCGACAAGGTGCTCGGCACGATCCGCTCGCGCACGCACCACTACCCGTTCCGGCTGGTGCCGCCCGCGCCGATGCTCGAGTACGTGCAGCAGCTCTGCACCGAAGAGGGCATCTCGGTCGAACCCGGCGTGCTCGCCCTCGTCGTGCGCGCCGGCGGCGGTTCGCCCCGTGACACGCTCTCGCTCCTCGACCAGCTGATCGCGGGCTCCGAGGGCTCGACGATCGACTACGAGCGGGCCGTGGCGCTGCTCGGCTACACGCACGGCGCCCTGCTCGACGAGGTCATCGACGCGATCGGCACACACGACGCGGCCGGGGCGTTCGCCGCTGCCGACCGCGTCGTGCAGACCGGCCAAGACCCGCGACGCTTCGTCGAAGACCTGCTCGAGCGGCTCCGCGACCTCATCGTCGTCGCCGCGTCGACGCCTGAAGCGGCCGCGGCCGTGCTGCGGGGCGTGCCCGAAGACGAGCTCGCCCGCATGGCGACCCAGGCCAGGGCGTTCGGCTCGGCCGAGCTGTCGCGCGTGGCCGACCTCGTCAGCCAGACCCTCACCGAGATGACCGGGGCGACCTCGCCGCGCCTGCACCTCGAGCTCATGCTCGCGCGGGTGCTCGTGCCGGCGAGCGACGACTCCGAGCGCGGCGCGCTCGCGCGCGTCGAGCGGCTCGAGCGTGCCGTCGAGGGCGGGGCCCTCGCGGTCGCCTCCGCAGGTGCGTCGCCGGGCGGCGCAGTGCCGGCCGCGGCTCGCACGGCCGAGTCGGCGCCTCGAGCCGCCGCCACACGCGATGCCACGCCGGCGCCGAGCCGTCAGGCCGAGCCGACCGCAGCGCCGACGCCCGCCGCCGATCCGGTGGCCGGGCCGCGGCCGTCCGAGCCGGTGACGCCGACCGCGTCCGCGCCGGTCGAGCCTGCTCCCGTCGTGCCCGCACCGGTCGCCGAGGCGCCGGCGGCTCCCGCCGAACGCGTCCGGCCGAGCGGACCGATCACCGTGCAGCAGGTGCGCGACGCCTGGCCCGAGGTGCTCAACGTCCTCCAGCGCACCAAGCGCACCGCATGGATGGCGGCGCTCGCCGCGCAGGTGCTCGAGTACCGCACCGAGGAGGCCGTGCTCGTGCTCGGCTTCGCCAGCCCCGGCGACCTCGACGGCCTGCGGGCGGGCAGCGGCACCCAGACGGCGGCCGACCTGCTTCGCACGGCGATCGCCGAGGTGCTCGGCGTGACCGTCAAGTTCGTCCCGCGCGTGATCGGCGGGGGCGGCGGCGGTCAGACGGCGCCCGCGCCGACGTCGTCGCCCGCTCCGGGCGGTGGCGGCGCTGCGGCCTCGCCTCCGACGTCGACCGGCCCCGACGGGGCGCGTCCGAGCGACGGGGCGGCGCCGGTTCCGCCCCGCGCCGACGCCGCGGTGAACGACCGTGGGGCCGCACCCGATCGCTCCGCCGAGCCTTCCGCGACGAGCGCCCCGGCGCCGACGGCCGCCGCGCAGGGCCCGGCGGCCGAGACGCCGACCGGGCCGGTCGACTCGTGGGCGACGGTCGCGATCCCGCGCGATCCCGAACCCGAGACCGACCCCGCCGGCACGGCCGCGGCCGAGGCGTCCGCGCGCACCGCGACGGCACTCGCCGAACGGCCGGCTCCCGACGCGGAGCCGCGGGCCGCCCGGCCCGCTGCGACGGGCGACTCCGGGCCGAACCACGGCATTCCCGACTTCGTGCCCGACGACGCCGAGGCGCCGCCGGCAGACGAGGAGCCGCCGTTCGACCCGGGCCCAGCGCCCGAGCCGTTCGACGCGCCCCCGCCCCCGGCCGACTCCGGACGGGGCCCGGCGCAGCGCCGCTCGGCACCGGCGCGACGCGCGCCGTCGCGCCCCGTGGCCTCGACCACCGACGGCGGCATCCAGCGGTACGGCGAGGCCGTCGTGCGGGAAGTGCTCGGTGCGACCTTCCTCGAAGAGGTCGAAGCCCCGGCGCGCGGCTTCGGGGAGCGTGGGTAACCCGTGTACGAAGGCATCGTCCAAGAACTGATCGACGAGCTCGGCCGGCTGCCCGGCATCGGGCCGAAGTCGGCGCAGCGCATCGCGTTCCACATCGTGCAGACCGAGCACTTCGACGTCTCCCGGCTCGCCGAGATCCTGACGACCGTGCGCGACAAGGTGCGGTTCTGCGAGATCTGCGGCAACGTCTCCGAGCAGTCGACCTGTTCGATCTGCCGCGACCCGCGTCGCGACCCCTCGCTCATCTGCGTCGTCGAAGAGGCCAAGGACGTCGTCGCGATCGAGCGCACCCGTGAGTTCCGGGGGCTGTACCACGTGCTCGGCGGCGCCATCAGCCCCATCGACGGCATCGGCCCCGACGAACTGCGCATCCGCCAGCTCATGCAACGGCTCGCCGACGGCACCGTCGTCGAGGTCATCATCGCGACCGATCCCAACCTCGAGGGGGAGGCGACGGCGACCTACCTCAGCAGGTTGCTCACCACGCTCGAGATCAAGGTCACCCGGCTCGCCTCCGGCCTGCCCGTCGGCGGCGACCTCGAGTACGCCGACGAGGTCACGCTCGGTCGCGCATTCGAGGGCCGTCGCGTCGTCGGCTGACTCGCCCCGCCGCAGTCGAGGTCGCCGCTGCGGCCGACGGCGCGATCGGGCCGTCGGGTTGACGCGCGCGTCGGGCGCGCGTAGACCGGGGTGATGAGCGAATCCGCGAGCGAGCGCACCGCGAACTGGGTCGCCGATTACCTCGGCGCCTGGCGGAGCAACGACCCCGACGCGATCGGCCGTCTCTTCACCGACGACGCCAGCTACCTCACCGCACCCGACGCCGAACCCCGCCGCGGGCGTGCCGAGATCGTCGCGGGCTGGATCGAGGACGCCGACGATCCGGGGGCATGGAGTTTCGACTGGCACGTCGTGCACGAGACATCCGAGATCGCCCTCGTGCAGGGCCGCACCGAGTACCCGGCCGAGCGCGACTACCTCAACCTCTGGGTGATCCGCTTCGCCCCGGACGGGCGGGCGAGCGAGTTCACCGAGTGGTACATGCCGCGCGATCACGAGGGCTGAGGCCCGACTCACCCGTCGGCCCCCTCGAGGGCGGCGTCCCGCGCGCCGCAGATCCGCCTGTCGCCGTCGCGGTCGCGGATGTGGTTCGATGAACAGGAAGGCCGCTCATACGCCGAGGGGGAGCATGGACCGGCGCATTCCGAAACGACGTCTCACACGCAGCATCGCCGTATTCACGGCGGTGCTGCTTGCGAGCGGGGCCGCATTGACGATGGCCGCACCGGCCGCGGCCGACATCATCCGGGTGGGCGAGCCGCTGCCGTTGTCGGTGACCTACGTCGCGCGGGTGTGCGACGAGTACTCCGACGTGATGGCGAACAAGGCCCGGAACAACATCATGGAGTCGCTTCGCGACCTCGGGCCCGACTCGAACTACGCCGTGGCAGACAGCGTCGACCCCGACGCCGAGGCCGCGGGCTCCCCGAACTGTCGACCGCTGCAGGGCTGGACCTTCTCGCTCGGCCAGGGCCTCACCGGCAAGACCGAGGCGTCGCACTACCTCAGCAAGGTCACCTCGCCCTTCACCGGCGGACCGCCGATCACGACGGCCGCCTCGGCGCCGCGCCTCGACGACGAGGGCCGACCCACCGGCGGCATGATCGAGGGGGCGGTCACCGTGGCGCTGACCCCGGCCGAGACCGCCTTCGTGCAGTC
This sequence comes from Agromyces sp. NPDC058126, assembly GCF_042884595.1. Taxonomy (NCBI): domain Bacteria; kingdom Bacillati; phylum Actinomycetota; class Actinomycetes; order Micrococcales; family Microbacteriaceae; genus Agromyces; species Agromyces sp. NPDC058126. The sequence goes on from NZ_JBHVTS010000001.1 coordinate 533,274, forward strand.
GGGGCGTCGTATCGTCGCGCAGGGCGGTGTGGGCGACGACACCCTCAACGGACTCCAGACGAGTCTCGGGTTCGCGGCGCTCCGCTGCTCGAACGATGCGCTCAACGGCGACAACGTCGACTACATCGGCTTCCCCTCCGGGGCACGACACGTCTTCTGCTATTACTACGCCGTGGCGCCCCCGCCCGACGCCGGCACGATCACGATCAGGAAGCAGCTCGCCGACGGCACCGTCGCCGGACCGACGGCGTTCTCGTTCGAAGGTTCGCTCTCGTACGACCACGTCGAAGGCGAGCCGGGCCAGATGCGCCTCATCGCCGCACCGGGGGCCGCCGGGTCGGTCACGCTGGTTCGCGGGGCCGTCGGGCCGGACGACGAGCCGTGGACCCTCGAGGAGCTGCCGCTCGCGGGTTGGGTGCTCGACGATCTCGCGTGCACCGGCGGGGCGAGCACGTTCGACATCTCCGGGCCGAGCGTGGCCATCACGCTCGCGCCCGACGACGACGTCGTCTGCACGTACACGAACAGCCGGGTGCCGACCGGTCCGGCCGCGCTGTACAAGGAGACGCTCGACGGCGTCGGCTCCTTCCCGTTCACCGTGACCGGTCCGGGCGGCTCCACCGAGGCGACCGCGGTCACGACGGTGCCGGGCGCGCCCGTCGAGGTCGTCTCGACGGCGGGCGTCGCGCCCGGCGTCTACACGGCGCAGGAGACCCTGCCGCAGCCGAACGGCGCCGGAACATGGAACCTCGAGGCGGTGAACTGCGACGACGGCGAACTGGAGCCGGTCGAGGGGCCGGGCGGCACCTGGTCCGCGTCCTACGAGATCGTCTCCGGCCAGTCGACCACGTGCCTGTTCACGAACCGATTCATCCCGACCGCGTCGCTCTCCATCGAGAAGATCACCAACGGCGGGACGGGCATGTTCGAGTACGACGTGGTCCCCGTGAACGCCGAAGGGACGGCGATCCCGCGCGGCGAGGTGTTCACGACCTCGGCGACGACGACCGAGGAGGGCGTCGCGACCCCGGCCGAGGCGTCGCTCGTGGGCATCAACGTCTTCGAGCACCAGGCCTACACGATCCGGGAGTCGCTGCCGGCCCCGTCCACCGAGGGCTTCTGGCGGATGACCGGCGCCGTCTGCGGAGGCGCCGAGCTCGGCGTCGACGTGGCGCTCGCCTCCGTCACGGTCGCGGTCAACGCCGAGACGCCGAACCCGGTCTGCACGTTCACGAACGAGTTCGTGCCGGCGGGCACGCTCACGATCACGAAGAACACGAGCGACGACGAGGCCCAGCGGCCCGATCCCGTCGTGCTGCGGCTCGACTGCGGTGTGGGCATCATCGACATCTCGATCGGTCCGGGGACGAGCACGGCGACGAGCTCGCCGTATCTCGTGATGGACGACGACGAATGCGAGCTCACCGAGATCGCCACGGGCGCCGCTGACGGCTGGTCGGTCGTGACGACGGGGACGATCAGCGTCAACGGCGGCGCGCCCGAGCCGTTCGACGACCTCGGCACGTTCGCGGTCGGCCCCGCGATGGACGTCGTGGTGATCATCGACAACACCTTCAGCGAGGTGCCGCCGACCACGCCGCCGACGACCCCGCCGGGAACCGAACCTCCGTCACCGCCGGGCGGCCTCGCCGAGAGCGGCACCGATCTGCCGACCGCGGCGCTCGCCGCAGGAATCCTGCTGCTCGTCGTGGGCGTCGCCTTGCTGGGTGCGGTGCGGCGTCGCCGCGCAGGCTGATCGGCGCTGGTCGGCGGGTCGCTCAGCGCAGCACCTCGACGAGCACGACCCACGAGTAGAGGATCGCCGTGGCGATCGCGAGGAGCGTGCCGACGCCGAGCGCCCAGAGGCCGACCGCCGGTGCGCCGGCGATGAGGGCGATCGCGCCGGCGAGGTAGGCGAGGAGCGGCAGGACCCCGGCGATCGACTTCGCGAGCTGCTCGAGGGCACTGCCGCGGTGCTCGGTCGCGTCGCGGTGGATCACCCGGATCGCGTGCACCTCGAACGACCCGGCGACGAGCGCGACCCCGAGCACCTCGAGCCCGTACACCCAGGCGGGCTGGCCCGGGGCGAGCGCGAGACCCGTGACGACGATCGCGAGCACCAGGGTGGCGATGGACGCGGCGGCCCGTGCCGGGAGGGTCGGCGACTGCAGGATCGTCCGGATGTTCACCGACATCGCCACGATGAGCAGGCCGGCGAGCGCCGCCGTGGCGCCCACCATCGCGACGTTGAACTCCGACCAGCCCTCGAGCACCTCGGACATGGCCGCATGCTACTCCTGCGGGCGCCGTCACGACGGCGTCACATGGCCGGCCGCGCATGCGGGCCGCCGTATGATGAAGACTCCGACGACGGGCCCGTCGGCCCGCGCGCGCCCAGAATCCCCGGGAGGCCACGTGAGCTTGATCGTGCAGAAGTTCGGCGGCTCGTCCGTCGCCGATGCCGAGAGCATCAAACGGGTCGCGAAGCGCATCGTCGAGACCCGCAAGGCGGGCAACGACGTCGTCGTGGCCGTCTCGGCGATGGGCGACACGACCGACGAGCTGCTCGACCTCGCGAGCGAGGTGTCGCCGATCCCGGCGCCCCGCGAGCTCGACATGCTGCTGTCGGCGGGCGAGCGCATCTCGATGGCACTGCTCGCGATGGCGATCAAGAGCATGGGGCACGAGGCCCGCAGCTTCACGGGCAGCCAGGCCGGCATGATCACCGACGCCCAGCACGGTGCCGCCCGCATCGTCGACGTCACCCCGGTGCGGCTGCGTGAGGCGCTCGACGACGGTGCGATCGTGATCGTCGCGGGCTTCCAGGGCTTCAACCGCGACACCCGCGACATCACGACCCTCGGGCGCGGCGGCAGCGACACGACCGCCGTCGCGCTGGCGGCGGCCCTCGAGGCCGACGTCTGCGAGATCTACACCGACGTCGACGGCGTCTTCACCTCCGACCCCCGCGTCGTGAAGAAGGCGCGCAAGCTCGACAGGGTGACGAGCGAGGAGATGCTCGAGCTCGCCGCGTCGGGCGCGAAGGTTCTGCACATCCGCGCGGTCGAGTACGCGCGTCGCCACGGCGTCACCCTGCACGTCCGTTCGTCGTTCAACAACAGCGAGGGGACGATCGTCTACGACCCCTCGCGTCTTCCCGAAGGAGCAGCTGTGGAAGAGTCCGTCATCGCCGGAGTCGCGATCGACCTGTCCGAGGCGAAGATCACGGTCGTCGGCGTGCCCGACAAGCCGGGCGTCGCCGCGAAGATCTTCAAGATCGTCGCCGGCACGAACGCGAACGTCGACGTCATCGTCCAGAACGTGTCGGCGGCCGCGACCGGTCGCACCGACATCTCGTTCACCCTGCCGAAGGCCGACGGCGAGCGGGCGCTGACCGCCCTCGCGAGCGCGCAGGAGGCCATCGGCTTCGAGTCGCTGCAGTACGACGACCAGATCGGCAAGCTCTCGCTCGTCGGCAACGCCATGCGCTCGGCGACCGGTGTCTCGGCGCGACTGTTCGAAGCGCTCTACGAGGCCGGCATCAACATCGAGATGATCTCGACGAGCGAGATCCGCATCTCGGTCGTGACGCGCGCCGACAGCGTGCAGGCGGCCGCGCAGGCCGTGCACACGGCGTTCGAGCTCGACGGCGACGAGGACGCGATCGTCCACGCGGGCACCGGTCGCTAGGCTCCGCGCCCGCCGCGAGGCATCCCCGCCTGAATTCAGGAGAAAGCTGCCAATTCAGGGCGGAATCACCGACTTCGTCCTGAGCGGCCTCCGAAGTCCTGCAAACTGAAATGAACTCGACGATCAAGAGGGTGAAATGAGCAACGGTGTGAACATCGGCGTCGTCGGCGCCACCGGTCAGGTCGGCGCGGTCGTGCGCCGCCTTCTCGAGGAGCGCGACTTCCCGGTCGCGCAGATCCGCTTCTTCGCCTCGGCGCGTTCGGCCGGCACCACGCTGCCGTTCAAGGGCGAGGACATCGTCGTCGAGGATGCCTCGACGGCCGATCCCACCGGCCTCGACCTCGCGATCTTCTCCGCGGGTGCGACGCTCTCGAAGGCGCAGGCCCCCCGTTTCGCCGCGGCGGGCGTGACCGTCATCGACAACTCCAGCGGCTGGCGCATGGACCCCGAGGTCCCGCTGGTCGTGAGCGAGGTCAACCCGCACGCGATCGACCAGGCCGTGAAGGGCATCATCGCGAACCCGAACTGCACCACCATGGCCGCGATGCCCGTGCTGAAGGTGCTGCACGACGAGGCCGGCCTCGAGCGGCTCATCGTGTCGACCTACCAGGCGGTCTCCGGCGCCGGCCTCGCGGGCGGCGAGGAGCTGCTCGAGCAGGCGCGCGCCGCCGTCGAGCAGAACACGATCGACCTCGTGCACGACGGCTCCGCCGTCGAGTTCCCGGCGCCCGAGAAGTTCCCGCGCCCGATCGCCTTCGACGTGATCCCGCTCGCCGGCTCGATCGTCGACGACGGCGACAACGAGACCGACGAGGAGAAGAAGCTCCGCAACGAGAGCCGCAAGATCCTCGAGCTGCCCGGCCTGCTCGTGGCAGGCACCTGCGTGCGCGTGCCCGTGTTCACCGGTCACTCGCTGTCGATCCACGCCGAGTTCGCGAACCCGATCACGCCCGAGCGCGCGACCGAGCTGCTCGCCGTGGCGCCGGGTGTCGAGCTCAGCGACGTCCCGACGCCGCTGCAGGCCGCGGGCAACGACCCGAGCTACGTGGGCCGCATCCGCCAGGACCAGTCGGCGCCCGAGGGCAAGGGCCTCGTGCTCTTCGTCTCGAACGACAACCTGCGCAAGGGCGCGGCACTGAACGCCGTGCAGATCGCGGAGCTCGTCGCCGCGAAGGTGCCGGCGCGCGTGTAGCGCAGCGTCTCCTTCGAATCACACGGATGCCCCGTGGCCGACCGGCCACGGGGCATCCGTCGTTCTCGGGGTCCTCGTCGGTCACCGACCGGCCGAACGTCCTCCGTTGCGCGTTCGTGACCTGGCGCGCCTTGACGGAATTGAGTTTTGTATACAGAATAATGGCGAGCATCCCCTCAACGCCGACACTCCCGTCGGCACCTCCTGCAAAGACGAAAGAGGTAGCGGAATGGCCCGCTCGAACTCGAAGATGAGGCGTCTCCTGGCGATCGGCGCGGCAAGCGCCCTCGCACTCGGACTGGCGGCATGCAGCGGCGGGGGAGGTGCGAAGGACGAGAACACCGTCGTGTGGTCGACGTGGGGCACCGCCGAAGAGCTCACGCGGTACAAGGAGTTCAACGAGGCGTTCATGGATCGCCACCCCGACATCACGGTCAAGCTCCAGCCCGTCGCCGACTACGGCGACTACCACTCGAAGCTGCTCGCCCAGCTCGCGAGCAACACCGCGCCCGACGTGTTCTACGTCGGCGACGACAAGATGGGCCAGTTCGCCGACTCGGGCCGGCTGATGCCGCTGAAGAAGCTCATGGAGTCGAAGGACAGCCAGACCAAGCCCGACGACTTCTTCCCCGGCCTGTTCGGCGCCGCCGAGAAGGACGACGAGTACTACGGCGCCCCGAACGACTCGAACCCCGACGTGCTCTGGTACGACAAGACCGCACTCGAAGCGGCGGGCATCACCGAGGACCCGGCCACGCTCGCTGAGAACGGCGAGTGGACGACCGACAAGTACCTCGAGATGAACGCGAAGCTCAAGGACGCGGGGCTCACCGGTTCGATGTTCTGGAACTACTGGGCCACGCACTGGAGCTGGCTCTCGTCGCAGGGCCTGCCCGCACCGTACGACGAGTCGGGCGCATTCACGGCCGACGCCGACCCGGCGAGCGTCGAGGCGATCGACGAATTCGGCGGCCTGTTCCAGGACGGCACCTTCGTCGTCGCCGACACCCTGCCCGACGGCGCCGGAGCCGACAGCGTGTTCGTCACGCACAAGTCGGGCTTCTTCGTGCAGGGCCGCTACACGATCGGCACCGTGCAGACCGCGGGCGACCCCGACGCCTACGACATCGTGCGCTGGCCGACGCCCGACGGCGAGGCCGCGCTGACCGGTGTCGCCGTCTCCTTCCTCGCGATCAACGGCAACACGAAGGCGAAGGACGCCGCGTTCACCTTCTGGACCGAGTTCCTCTCGGCCGAGGGCCAGACGTTCCGCCTCGAGGGCGGCGGCAACGCCGTGCCGTCGATCAAGGGCGCCGACGACGTGGTGCTCGAGGACGGCTACCCGGCGCACGCCCAGACGTTCCTCGACATGCGCGACATCGGCTTCACCAACTACGCCGCCGAAGCACGCGTTCCCGGGCTCTCGACCGACATCAGCGACCTGTTCCTGAAGCTGTACGAGGGCAAGGCCGACGCACAGCAGACGCTCGACGCCACCGCCGACCTCGTCGCGGAGAAGTCGGGCGAATAGCGTGAGCCAGATCGCCACCGGCGAGCGGATGCTGCAGGAGCTCCCTGCGGCATCCGCTCCGCCCCCGCGCAGGTACCGCAAGGAGGCGGCGTGGCGTCGCCGCGACCGCCGCTGGGGCTACGTGTTCATCGGCCCGCAGCTGTTCGGCATGCTGCTCTTCGTCGTCCTGCCGTTCGTCGCGAGCCTCGTGCTCGCGTTCGCCAGTTGGGACGGCCTGTCCGAGCTGACGTGGGTCGGGTTCGAGAACTTCACGGCGCAGTTCCAGGACGAGCTGCTGTGGCGATCGATCGTCAACACGCTGATCATCGCGGTCGTCACCGTGCCGATCGGCCTCGGGCTCGCCGTGATGATCGCGGTCGCGCTCGAGAAGCTGAAGACCCGCACGCTCTACCTCGTGCTGTTCTTCGCCCCGGTGGTGACGTCGACCGTCGCGGTGGCCATGATCTGGCAGCAGATGTTCCGCGCCGACGGGGTGCTGTCGACCGCGATCGCGAAGATCTTCGGCATCGCCCCGCCCGACTGGCTGCAGGACCCGAAGCTCGCGCTGCTCGCGGTCTGCATCGTCACGATCTGGTCGTCGCTCGGCCTCAACGTCGTGATCTTCCTCGCCGGCCTGCAGAACATCTCGCCCTCGGTCATCGAGGCCGCACGCATCGACGGCGCCGGCCCCTGGCGCCTGTTCACGAGCATCCGCCTGCCGCTGCTCTCGCCGATCGTGTTCTTCTCGTCGGTCGTCGCCTTCATCTCGTCGCTGCAGACCTTCGACACGGTCTACGTGCTCGTCTCGAATGCCGGGCCCGACAACGCGACCCGCACGATCGTCTACCACATCTACGACCTCGGCTTCGGAAAGTTCGAGATCGGCCCGTCGAGCGCGGCGAGCGTGATCCTGCTCGTCCTGACGCTCGTCATCACGGCGATCCAGTTCGGCGCCCAGAAGAAGTTCGTGCACTACGAGGACGACGCAGCATGAGTCTCACGAATCCGCGCCTCGCCGACGGCACGCAGACGCCCCCGACCGACTCGACCGTCGCGCTGAGCGCGCCCGGCTACCGCCCGACCGCGCCCCGCACGGGCAAGGGCAAGCGCCGTCTGAGCTCGACGGTGCTGCACGTCGTGCTCGTCGTCGCGGGCGTCGCGATGGTGTTCCCCTTCGTCTGGATGCTGCTGACGTCGTTCAAGACCCTGCCGCAGCTGCTGCAGGACCCGCTCGCGTTCCTGCCGCAGCCGTGGACGGCCGACAACTACGTCGAGGCGTGGAACGCGGTGCCGTTCGGCCAGGCGTACCTCAACAGCCTCTACATCGCGGCACTCGTCGTGGCCGGCACGCTGCTCACGGCCTCGATGGCGGGCTACGCGTTCGCGCGCATCCGCTTCCGCGGGGCGAAGGTGCTGTTCATCGTGTTCCTCGCGACGCAGATGATCCCGAAGCAGGTGACGCTGATCCCGTTCTACCTGCTGATGACGCAGCTCGGCTGGGTCGACTCGCACCTCGCGCTCATCGTGCCGGGCCTGCTCGCGAACCCGTTCGCGGTGTTCCTCATGCGCCAGTTCGTGCTGAGCCTGCCGAAGGAGCTCGAGGAGGCGGCGCTCGTCGACGGCGCCGGACGCTGGCGCATCTTCTGGAGCGTCATCCTGCCGAACCTGAAGCCCGGGCTCGCGGCGCTCAGCATCATCGTCGCCCTCGACGTGTGGAACGCGTTCCTGTTCCCGCTCGTGCTGCTGAACACGCCCGACCTGTTCACCGTGCCGCTCCTGCTCTCGTCGTTCCAGGGCCAGTTCGGCTCGGTGAACTACGGGCTCGTGATGGCGGCGAGCGCGATCTCGACGATCCCGATGCTCATCGTGTTCATCATCGGGCAGCGTCGCATTCTCAACAGCATGGCCGCTTCGGGACTGGGAGGACGATGAGCACCGTGCCGACGACGACGGATGCCACTGAGCTGGCCGCCCTCGCGGGGCGACACCTCGACCTCGTGCAGGCCCCGTTCACGCTGCCGGGTTCGCGAGTGCTCGTGTTCCGCGAGGACCGCGCCGAGTGGGCCGAGCAGGGCGGCGCCGAGGGCGCGCCCCCGGCCACCGTGCTGCGGGTGCACACCTCCGAGTACGAGCGCTGGCTCGACGAGTGCCGGGTCATCGACGAGCTCAGCGTCGTGGATGCCTCGGGGCGGGCGCTGCCCGTCACCTCGGTGCTGCCGCACGTCATCGAGTTCGGCGGGGGAGCGGCGACGCTCAGCTTCGCCGGCCCGGGCGCGCTGACGATCGGCGGCGACGCCGGGCTCGCCCTCGAGTGGACGACGGCCGACGGCCGCGCCCATCGCGTCACGCTGACCGAGGAGGCACCGGGCCTCCGACTGCACATCGATGCGGCGCGCGGCGTCGCGCACGAGGCATCCGGTTCGCACGGCGACGACCTCGCGGCGACCGAGGGTCTCTGGCTCGACTGGTTCGCGAAGTGCCCGATCGTGCGCGACGAGCTGCAGCAGATGGCCGCCTTCTGCTGGTGGGTGCTCGGGGCGAACATCGTCGAGCTGCCCGCGCTCGGGCAGGCGCGCGGCGTCGTGCCGTCGAAGATCGGCTACGTCGGCGTGTGGCAGTGGGACGCGTACTTCATCGCGGTGGGCCTCCGCCACGGCGACCCCGCACTCGCCCGGGAGCAGCTCGAGATCGCCTTCCGATTCCCGAGCGCCGACGGGCAGCTGCCCGACGTCGTGCACGAGGAGGGCGTGCTCGCCACGAGCGACGACCTGCCGCAGGCCGACCGCGACCGCCTGCGCCGCGCCGGCTCGCAGATCGCCGACCCCGGTGCGCCCGTGCCGCTCACGAAGCCGCCGCTCGCGGCCTGGGCGCTCCGCAAGGTGCTCGAGGTCGAGGACGCGCCCGAGTGGGCGCGCGAGCAGCTCGCCGTGATCCGCCGTTCGCAGGACTGGTGGTTCGCGGGCAGCGACCTCGACGGCGACGGGATGCCCGAGTACGGCCACCCCTACTCCTCGGGCCTCGACGACAGCCCGATCTTCGACGGCCCGCTGCCGACCACCGCGCCCGACCTCGGCGCCTACCTCGTGCTGCAGGACCTCGAGCTCGCCGCGCTCGCCGAGCGGTACGGTGCGGATGCCGCGGGCGACCCTCGCGGGCACCGCGAACGTGCGGAGCGCACGCTCGAGCTGCTGCTCGGCATGTGGGACGAGGCAGCCGGCCGCTTCCTCGCCCGCGCAGCGGGGGAGGTCGTCGCGAGCGATGCCGTCGTCGGGTTCATGCCGCTGCTCACCGGGCGCCTGCCGCAGAGCGTGGCCGAGGCGCTCCTCGCCGCGCTCGGAGACCCCGAGCGCTACGCGCTGCCGTGGTCTGTGCCGACGGTCTCCGCCGCCGATCCCGACTTCTCCGCCGAGCGGATGTGGCGCGGACCGGTGTGGGTGAACACCAACGCCCTCATCGTCGAGGGGCTGCGGGCCTCGGGGCACCCCGAACTCGCCCGCGAGCTCGCCGAACGCACCGTCGCGCTCGTCGTGCACGGCGGCGGCCCGCACGAGTACTTCAACCCGCTCACCGGGAGGAAGGCGCGCACGGCGACCACCGCGTTCGGCTGGTCGGCGGCGCTCTTCATCGACCTCGCGGTCGCGTTGTCTGCCGACGACTGATCCGTCGCGTCGGCAGGACACGGCTTCTGCAGGGGATCGGGCCCTCTCCCTGCCTGTCGCGGGATGTCAGCGCAGTTCTCCTGCAGAAGCTTGGGCTACGCGGTGAAGTAGGGGCTCGACGCGTTGTCGAGGATCCGGCGCATGCCGTGCAGCCAGTTGACCTTGAGCGCGGCGATCGCGCCGGGCACGTCGCCGTCGGCGAGGCATGCGGCGATCGCGGCGTGCTCGGCCGCGACGCGCTCGACCATGACGTCATTCGGCACGAGGAGCGACTCGTAGCGGTGGAACGCCCCGCGCACGCTCGCGATCACGTCGAGCAGGCGTCGGTTCGGGCAGGCCGAGAGCATGATGCCGTGCCACTCGTCGTCCTTCGTGACGACGAGGGAGTGCTCTACGACCTCCTGCTGGAAGTCGGCGGCGAGTGCGGCCAGGCGCGCGCCGATCTCACGGAGCTCATCGATGGGGCTGAGCTCGAGCGCGAGGCTCTCGAGGCTCGCCATCACGGGGGCGAGGTCTTCGAACTCGCTCGCGCTCAGGGGGACGAAGCGGAAGCCCTTGCCGTTCTCGCTCTCGATCTGGCCCTCGCTCTCGAGGGCGATGAGGGCTTCGCGCAGCGGGGTGCGGCTGACGCCGAGCTCGCCGGCGAGCTGCACCTCGTTGATGCCCTCGCCGGGCTGCACTGCGCCGGCGCGCATGCGTGCGAGCAGCTCTTCGCGGACCTGTGAGCGCAGGTTCTTGCGTTCGATCGCCATGTGTTCGCCCCTTCGGGCCGTTCGGCCGTCGCGGCAAGCCTAGGACGTGAGGTGGGCTTGACCGGTTCCGGCATCCGGTTTACGGTGTCTGTATACAGAATACATTCTGCAGGGCAGGCTGTACATCCCCACGCACTCAGAGAGGAGCAGATGTGGCCGACGAGTCCCCTCGGGCGATCCGCCTCGACGCGCTCGCCTACGGCGGCGACTACAACCCCGACCAGTGGTCGGAGGAGGTCTGGCACGAGGACATCCACCTCATGCGGGAGGCCGGCGTCAATATCGTGAGCCTCCCGGTGTTCTCGTGGCCGCAGCTCGAGACCGCGCCGGGCGTCTACGAGTGGGGCTGGCTCGACCGCATCATCGACCTCCTGTGGGCGGGCGGCATCGCGGTCGACCTCGCCACCGCGACCGCGACGCCGCCGTCGTGGCTGATCCGCAGCCACCCCGAGATGCTGCCGTGGAACGAGGACGGCCAGCGGCTCGAGTTCGGCTCGCGCCAGGCCTACTGCCCGAGCTCGCCGGTCTGGCGCGACAACGTCGCGAGGATGACGCGGGCCATGGCCGACCGCTACGGCGACCACCCCGCGCTCGCGCTCTGGCACGTCTCCAACGAGTACGGCGATCACGTCTCGCGCTGCTGGTGCCCTGAGTCGTCCGCCCACTTCCGTCGGTGGCTCGAGGCCCGCTACGGCGACCTCGACGGCCTCAACGAGGCGTGGGGCGTCAACGTCTGGGGGCAGCGCTACACCGACTGGGCGCACATCGAGGCGCCCCGCCGTTCGACCGGCCCGGTCAACCCGACGCAGCTGCTCGACTTCGAACGGTTCTCGTCCGACGCGCTGCTCGAGCTCTTCCAGCTCGAGGTCGACATCCTCCGCGAGGTCACGCCCGAGATCGGCGTCACGACGAACTTCATGTCGATCCTGCGCGACCTGGACTACTGGGACTTCGCCGCGGTCGAGGACCTCGTGACCGACGACGCCTACCCCGACCCGGCCGACCCGCTCGCCCACGTGCCCGCCGCGCTCAACTACGGCTCCATGCGCTCGCTCAAGGGCGGACAGCCGTGGCTGCTGCTCGAGCAGGCGCCGAGCGGCGTCAGCTGGCGCGACGTGAACGTGCCGAAGGCGCCGGGCCAGTACCGCATCGGCAGCCTGCAGGCCATCGCCCACGGCTCCGACGGGGCCATGGTGTTCCAATGGCGCCAGGCCAAGTACGGCCAGGAGAAGTTCCACTCGGCGATGGTCGGGCATCGCGGCGAGGCATCCCGCTCGTTCCAGGAGGCGAAGGCGTTCGGCGCCGAGCTGAAGCACCTCGAACCGGTGCGCGGCACCCGCGTGCGCTCGCGCGTCGCGCTCGTCGTCGACCACGACTCGTGGTGGGGCTCGTCGGCGACCGAGTCGCTGCCCTCGCAGCGGCTGAACTGGCTCGCCCAGGCCCGCGCCTGGCATGCGGCGCTGCACGCGCTCGGCCACCCGGTCGACACGGTGCGTGCGACCGGCCCGTTCGAGGGCTACGACGTCGTCGCGGTGCCGAACCTCTACGTGACGGATGCCTCGCAGGCCGAGGCCCTCGCCGACGTCGTCGCCCGCGGCGGCCAGCTCGTGGTCGGCCCCTTCTCGGGCGTCGTCGACGCGACCGAGAAGGTGCACGACGGCGGCGCCCCGGGCCCGCTGCGCGGACTCCTCGGGGTCGAGATCGACGAGCAGTGGCCCGTCGCCGACGGGCTCGCCGAGCGCGTGCGCTTCGCCGCAGGCGGCGCCGAGTTCGACGCCCCGACCTGGGGCGAGTGGCTCGAGGTGCCGGACGGCACCGAGGTGCTCGCCCACTACGCCTCGGGCGAGCTCGACGGCCGTGCGGCGATCACTCGGCGCCCGCAGGCGGGCGACGGGACATCCGGTGCCGCCTGGTACGCGAGCTGCGTGCTCGAGCCCGCCGGGCTCGTCGCGCTCTTCCGCGAGGTGCTCGCCGCGGCCGGCCTGCCGGCCCGCGAACGCATCGACCTCGACCTCGAGGCCGTCACGCGCAGCGACGCGACCACCGACTACACCTTCGTGCTGAACCACGGCCGACGCGAGATCACGGTCGACGTGCCCGCAGGGGCGCGCGAGCTGCTCGGCGAGGCCGCGCCCAGGGGGACCACCCTCACCCTGGCGCGCTTCGGCGCCGCAGTGCTCGCGACCCCGCGGGCCGACGCGCCGCCCTTCATCACCCTGTCCGACTCCACCGACACCACCGTCACGAACGACTGAGGCACCATGACCGACTCCTTCGTCCATCCGTACATCCCGAACACCGCGCCCGCGACGAAGCAGGCCATGCTCGACGCCGTCGGCGCGGCCTCGATCGACGAGTTCTACGCCGACGTGCCCGCCGAGCTGCGGCTCGGCCGCGCGCTCGAGCTGCCGGCCCCGCTCGTCGCCGAGCAGGACCTGGCCCGCCACGTGCGCGGCCTCCTCGCGAAGAACCGCTCGACCGACGAGCGCCTGAGCTTCCTCGGCCACGGCACCTACCACCACTACGTGCCCGCCGTCGTCGACGAGGTGATCAATCGCAGCGAGTTCCTCACCGCCTATGCGGGCGAGCCCTACGAGGACCACGGCCGCTTCCAGGCGCTGTTCCAGTACCAGTCGCTCATGGCCGAGCTGCTCGCGATGGACGTCGTGAACGTGCCCACCTACGACGGGTACCAGGCGACCGCCACGAGCCTCGCCATGGCCGGACGCATCACCGGCCGCCGCCGCGTGCTCGTCGTGAGCGACGTGCTGCCGGCGAAGTCCTCCAAGGTGCTCGACTTCGTCCGCGTGCACCTCGATCTCGAGGTCGTCCCGACCGTGAACGGCACGGCGGATGTCGCGGGGCTCGCCGCGCGCCTCGGCGACGACGTCGCCGCGGTGTGGGTCGAGACCCCGAGCGTCACGGGCGCGGTCGAAGCCTCGCTCCGGGCCATCGCCGACGCGGCGCACGCCGTCGGCGCGATCCTCGTCGTCGGCACCGACCCGATCGGCTACGGCGTGCTGACGCCGCCGGCCGAGCAGGGGGCCGACATCGTGTGCGGCGACATCCAGTCGCTCGGCCTGCACCAGTGGTACGGCGGCGCCCACGGCGGCTTCATCGCCGTCGCCGACGACCCCGCCTTCATCATGGAGATGCCCTCGCGCCTCTTCGGCCTCGCGACGACCGACGTCCCCGGCGAGGTCGGCTTCGGCGACGTCGCCTACGAGCGCACCTCCTTCGCGCTGCGCGAAGAGGGCAAGGAATGGGTCGGCACGGCCGCCGCGCTCTGGGGCATCGCCGCCGGCGTCTACCTCGCGCTCATGGGCCCGCAGGGCATGCGCGAGCTCGGCGAGGTGCTCCTCGCCCGCACCCGGTACGCGCAGCAGCGGCTCGCCGCGGTCCCGGGCGTCGTGCTCGGCGACGACGCGCTGCACCTGCGCGAGTTCACGATCGACGTGTCGGGCGCGGGGCTCACCGCGCAGGGCGTCGTCGAGGCGCTCCGGCGCGACGGCATCGAGCCCGGCGTGCCCCTCGGAGCGAACACCCTCGCGGTGTGCGTCACCGAGCTCACCGGGCAGGCCGACATCGACCGGCTGGCGGCCGCGATCGGCGCGCTCGCCGAGGCATCCACCGACACCACCACGACTCAGGAGACCCGCGCATGAGCCTGCCCCTCGCACCCAAGCCCGCCGTCCGGCGCTTCCACCAGGCCAGCTGGGACGAACCCGTCATCTTCGAGCTCTCGACCCCGGGCGAGCGCGGCGTGCTGGTCACGCCGATCGAGCCGGGCGTGCGCGATGCCGTCGGCGACGTCGTCGCGTCGCTGCCCGCGGCCCTCCGCCGCGCCGCGCCGCCGGCACTGCCCGAGATGGGCCAGCAGCGCGTGCTGAAGCACTACCTGCGGCTCTCGCAGGAGAACCTCGGCGCCGACTTCAACGTCGACATCGGCCAGGGCACCTGCACGATGAAGTACTCGCCGAAGATCAACGACCAGCTCATCGGGGTGCCGCAGCTCACGGCGATGCACCCCCTGCAGGACCCGGCCGACGCGCAGGGCGTGCTCGAGATCACCTGGAACCTCGAGCGCATGCTCGCAGAGATCTCGGGCATGGCCGAGGTGTCGCTGCACACGCAGGGCGGTTCGGCCGCGATCTGGGCGAACATCGCCATGATCCGCGCGTACCACGAGGCCAACGGCGAGGGCGAGCAGCGTCGAGAGGTCATCACGACGATCTTCAGCCACCCGTCGAACGCGGCGGCGGCGAAGGCGGCCGGGTACGAGATCATCACGATCCACCCCGACGCCGATGGCTACCCCGACCTCGCGGCGCTGAAGGCGGCGCTCTCGCCGCGCACCGCGGCGATCATGGTCACGAACCCCGAGGACACGGGCATCTACAACCCCGCGATCAAGCAGTGGGTGGATGCCGCACACGAGGTCGGCGCCCTCGCCTCGTACGACCAGGCGAACGCGAACGGCATCCTCGGCATCACCCGCGCCCGCGACGCCGGATTCGACGTCTGCCACTTCAACCTGCACAAGACCTTCTCGACGCCCCACGCCTGCGGTGGGCCGGGCGCCGGGGCGAACGCCGTGAGCGAGGCGCTCGCGCCCTTCCTGCCGGGGCCGCGGGTCGTGCGCTCGACCGATGCGTCGGGCGAGGTGCGCTTCGACGTGCGCGAGGCCGGCCCGCGGTCGATCGGCACGGTCGCACCGTTCCACGGCGTCGTGCCGAACATCGTGCGGGCGTACTCGTGGATCATGGCGCTCGGCGCCGAGGGCCTGCTCGCCGCCGCCGAGATCGCCGTGCTCAACAACAACTACCTGCTCGCGAAGGTGCTCGAGATCCCCGGGGCCTCGGCGCCGTACGCCGAGGGCCGCCGCCGCATCGAGCAGGTGCGGTACTCGTGGCAGGAGCTCTTCGAGGACACCGGCATCTCGTCGGAGGAGATCGGCATCCGCCTCTCCGACTTCGGCATGCACTACTGGACGAGCCACCACCCCTACGTCGTGCCGCAGCCGTTCACGCTCGAGCCGACGGAGTCGTACTCGATGGCCGAGATCGACGAGTACGTCGGCGCGCTCGCCGAGGTCGCCCGCGAGGCGCGCGAGACCCCCGAGGTCGTGCGCACCGCGCCGCACAACCAGACCGTGCACCACACCCACCACGACGACCTCGACGACCCCGAGCGCTGGGCGATCACGTGGCGCGCCTACCGCCGGAAGTACTTCGGCGAGGGCGCTCCTGCTGCGGTCGCCGTCGCGGAGCCGGCCGCCTGAGCATGCTCGCCCTCGTCGTGAACCCCGTCGCCGGGGTCGGCGGGCCCGCCGGGCTCGCCGGCTCCGACGGCGCCGACGTGCAGGTCGAGGCCGCGGTGCGCGGCTCGCACCCGCGCGCGGCCGAGCGCGCCCGGCTCGCGCTCGAGGTCGTCGCGACGACGGCGGATGACACGAGGCAGCCCGTGCTCACGGCGGCGGGCCCGATGGGGGAGGACGCGGTGCGGGCCGCGGGCCTCGAGCCGCACGTGGTCTACCGCCCGGGCGGCGACGGCCCCCGGGCATCCGCCTCGGAGACGACCGCGGCCGACACGACCGCTGCGGTGCGTGCACTCGTCGCCGCCGGGGCGACGCTCGTGCTCTTCGCCGGCGGCGACGGCACCGCCCGCGACGTCGCCGCCGGGCTCGGGGCGACCCCACCCGTGCCGTCCGTCGGCACTCCGGTGCGGCGCGCCGCCGAACCCGCGACACCGCCCGGCGTGTCGGCCGCGGGTGCCGACGAACGGCACGGCGTCGTCGCCGCGCTCGGCATCCCCGCCGGCGTCAAGATGTACTCGCCCGCGTTCGCGGTGAGTCCGCGCGCGGCGGGCGCCCTCGCCGCCGCGTGGGTCGAGGCATCCGGACCGGGCGGAGCCCTGCCAGTGCAGGAGCGCGAGGTGCTCGACATCGACGAGGCCGCGATGCGTCGCGCCCGCGTCGAACCGCGGCTCTACGGCACCATGCCGGTGCCGTACCGCGCGGGCCGCACGCAGTCGCGCAAGGCGGCCACGCCCGCGAGCGAGCACGCCGCCGTCGTGGCCGCCGCGCGCGGCGCCGCCCGCGCCATGCGGCCTGGTGTGCGCTACCTGCTCGGGCCGGGCGGCACGATGGCCGAGCTCGCCAGGGAGCTCGGCGTCGCGAAGACCCCGCTCGGCGTCGACGTCGTGCTCGACGGCCGCCTCGTGCTGGCCGGCGCGAGCGAGCGCGACCTCGTCGACGAGATCTCGCGCGGCCCGGCGAAGGCCGTGGTGAGCGTCATCGGCGGGCAGGGGTTCCTGCTCGGCCGCGGCAACCAGCAGCTCTCGCCGAGGGTGCTGCGCCTGCTCGACGACGACCCGCTCGTGGTCGTCGCCCCCGAGCAGAAGCTCATCGACCTCGGCGGGCGACCCCTGCTCGTCGACACCGGCGACCCGCGCGTCGATGCCCGCCTCGCGGGATTCGCGCGCGTGATCACCGGCTCCGGAGCATCCAGTTTCTATCCTGTCCACGCACCCGATATCGAAGGAGAAGGCCATGCGCCTTGAGAACAAGCAGGCCATCGTCACCGGCGGAGCGGGCGGCATCGGCCGCGCGACCTCGCTCGCACTCGCGGCCGAGGGTGCCGCTGTCGCGGTCGTCGACCTGAACGCCGAGGCGGCCGAGCAGGTCGCCGCCGAGATCCGCGAGGCGGGCGGCACCGCCATCGCGATCGGGGCGGACGTCTCGAGCGAGGCCGACATCGAACGCGTCGTTCAGACCGCGGTCGCCGAGTTCGGGGGCGTGAGCGTCGTCTTCAACAACGCGGGCATCATCCGCCGCACGACTGCGGTCGAGACGACCGTCGAGGAGTGGGACCGCGTGTTCGGCGTGAACGTGCGCTCGATCTTCCTCATGTGCAAGCACGTCGTGCCGATCATGGAAGCCGCCGGCGGCGGCTCGATCGTCAACACCGGCTCGGGCTGGGGCCTCAAGGGCGGCGGTCAGGCGATCTCGTACTGCGCCTCGAAGGGCGCCGTCGTCAACATGACCCGCGCGCTCGCGATCGACCACGGCCCGCAGGGCATCCGGGTGAACTCGGTGAACCCGGGCGACGTGAACACGGGCATGCTCCGCGAGGAGGCCCGCCAGCTCGGCCAGGCCGAGGACGGGTTCCTCGCCGAGGCCGCCGACCGCCCGCTGCGTCGCATGGGCGAGCCGCGCGAGATCGCGGCGGCGGTCGTGTGGCTCGCGAGCGACGAGTCGAGCTACGTCACCGGCTCGGCGCTCGTCGTCGACGGCGGCGGCATCGCCTAACCGAAGCGCCGAAGCGCGCTGCTTCTGTAGGAGAACTGCACTGAGACGCCCGGTCAGGCGACCATGGGGCCCAATCTCCTGCAGAAGCAGCGGCGCGGCGGGTCAGGCCTGCGGGATCGCCGCGACGACGTCGATCTCGACGAGGATGTTCGCGAGGCGCGAGCCGACCGTGGTGCGCACCGGGTAGGGCTCGGTGAAGAACTCGGCGTAGGCCTCGTTGTACTCGGCGAAGTCGGCGAGGTCCTCGAGGTGGGCGGTCACCTTCACGACGTCGTCGTGGGTGAGCCCGTACTCGGCGAGCACGGCGCCGATGTTGCGCAGCACCTGGCGGGTCTGCTCCTTCACGCCGCCCTCGACGACGAGGCCCGTCGCCGGGTCCTGCGGGCCGAAGCCCGCGGTGTACAGGAATCCGTTGGCGACGACGCCGTGGCTGTAGGGCCCGGCGGGCTTCGGCGCGTTCGAGAGCGTGACGGCGGTCTTGGACATGGGTTCCTCCTGGGTGTTCGTTCCGGTGGTCGGGGTGGTCTGGGGTGGTCTGGGGTGTGGTGCGGTTCGCGGTCTGCGGATGCCTCGGGCGCGACCCGAGGCATCCGTTCACCCGAGCTCGCGGGAGATGAGCTCGGCGGTCTCGCGCATCGCGGGCAGCTCGGCCTTCAGCCGGTCGAGGTCGGCGACCATGCGGATCGCCGTGACGGAGAGCGCGCCGACGACGCCCAGCGAACTGCGGATCGGCACGGCGATGCAGTTCACGAAGGCCTCGAACTCGCGGTCGTCGACGGCGTAGCCCCGGGCAGCGGTGAGCGCGAGCTCGCGGTCGAGCCGCTCGCGCGAGTCGATCGTGAGCTCCGTGTAGCGCTGCCAGACGACGCCGTCGAGCACGGCGTCGCGCCGGGCGGGGTCGATCCCCGCGAGGATCGCCTTGCCGACCGCTGAGCAGTAGGGGATCACGGCGCGGCCGATCCGGGAGTACATGCGCACCCCGGCCTCGTCCTCGGCCTTGTCGACGTAGACGATCGAGCGGTCCATGAGGGCGGCGAGGTGCACGGTGTTGCCCGTGCGGCGCTGCAGCCGGCGCACGTGCTCGGCGCCGGCCTCGCGCAGGTCGAGCGAGTCGAGCGCCTGCTTGGAGAGCGCGGCGAGCCGGGTACCGAGGGTGTACCTGCCCGAGCCCCGCTTGCGCACCCAGCCGACGGCCTCGAGCGCCTGCAGCTCGCGGAACATCGTCGACCGGTGCAGGCCGAACTCCTCGGCGAGTTCGGCGACGGTGCGCGGATCGGCCGCGATCGCGTCGATGATGTGCGCGGCGCGCGTCACGCTCTGCGACATGTCAGGCCCGCCCTTCGTTCGTCGGTGCGGCATCGACCGCTCGCCGGGCACGACGCAGGCCCCGCCCCGGCGTGGCACCGGTGAGCGCGCCGTCCGCGAGCACGGGCACTCCGGCGACGAACACGTCGTCGATGCCCGCGGCGAGTTCGAGGGGCGCGGCGTAGGAGGCCCCGGCGCGGACGCGCTCGGGGTCGACCAGCACGAGGTCGGCGACGGCGCCCTCGCGCACGAGACCCCGTTCGCCGAGCCCGAATCGGCGTGCCGCGCGCCCGGAGACGAGCGCCGAGGCATCCGGCCACCCGAGCATGCGCTGCTCGCCGACGAGGAGCGAGAGGTATCTCGCGAACGATCCTCGCGCCCTGGGGTGCGGATGGCGGCCGAGGAAGATGCCGTCGGATCCGCCGATCGCCGCGGGGTGCGAGAGGATCTCGGCGAGCTCGGCGTCGCTGCGCTCGTGCTGCACGGCCATCACGACGTTGACCTCGAGCCGCGAGGCCACGAGCACGTCGAGGGCGAAGTCGATCGCGTCGATCGCGTCGATCGGCTCGGCGGAGGCGGTCGAGGCGCCCCTCCGAGCGCTCGCCTCCGCCGCCTCGGCGAGGGTGAGCCCGTGCGCCCAGTCGTACTCGGGTGCGGCGATGTGCGCGAGCGTCAGCATCGCGGGCCAGTCGGGTCCGAGGCTCGCGTAGCCCGTGATCGTCGGGAACCAGTCGGCGCGCAGCCTCGCCCGCTCGGCGGGGTCGGCGAGCACCGCGAGCACCTCGGCGGCGGGTCGCACAGTCAGCTCGGCCGGCAGGATCGGCATGGCCAGGATCGAGCAGCCCCGCGTGTACGGGTAGGCGTCGAAGCTCGCGTCGACACCGGCCTCGGCGAGCCGCGCGAGCTCCCCGCGCACGATCGCGGGCGTCGCATGGAAGTGCGACACGTGCACGCGCACCCCGCTCGCCGTCGCGATCGCGCCGATCTCGTCGATGCCGGCCGCCGAGTTGGCCTCGTAGCCGCCGCGCATGTGCGTCACGTAGACGCCGCCCGCCGCGGCGACCGGACGCACGAGGGCGGCGAGCTCGGCGGCGTCGGCGAAGACGCCGGGCACGTAGTCGAGTCCGGTCGAGAGGCCGACGGCGCCGTCGGCGAGTCCGGATGCCACGAGCTCGCGCATCTCCTCGAGCTCGGCTGGGCTCGGCGTGGCGGTGGAGCGCCCCATGACGGCGAACCGCACGGTGCCGGCGGGCACGAGGGTCGCGACGTTGAGGGGGGTGGTGCCGTCGTAGCCGGCGAGGAGCGCGCCGATGCCGCCGCCCGCGTAGTTCGGGTGCCGCCCGTTGATCGCGGCGAAGTACTCCGTGCCGTAGGCGCCGTCGCCGGGGGCGTAGCCGACGCCGTCCTGTCCGCCGATGACGGTCGTGACACCCTGGCGCAGGAGTGCGAGCTGCACCTCGGGGTCGAACACGGCGCCGTCGGCGTGCGAGTGCGCGTCGACGAAGCCGGGCATGAGCAGGCGCCCTGCGGCGTCGACGACGGACGCCGGATGCGCGAGCGTCGCACCCGCACCGCGACCGCCTGCGGCGTCGATCGCTGCGATACGCCCACCGTCGAGCAGCACGTCGTGCAGCCCGGAGCGCTCGCCCGTCTCATCGACGATGCGCGCGTTCGTGACGAGCACCGGGCCGCGGGTGGTGTTCTCGGTCATCGCCGTCAGAACCTCGTGTGCACGAGGTCGACGACGAGGTCGCTCCCGGCGTGCTCGACGACGGGGATCCAGCGCCACTTGTCGAACGCGGTGCAGGGGTGCGAGAGCCCGAGCGCGACCACGTCGCCGATCGCGACGGGCAGGGCGGCGCCGGCATCGGCGCGAAGGTAGGCGTGCTGGTCGTTCACGGCGGTGACGGATGCCTCGTCGAGCGGCCGCCCCTCGACGCCGAGTGCGCTCGCGACGGCGAGCGGCACCGGCAGCCCTTCGTCGTAGGGGAGGTCGCGCTTGCCGCCGTCGAGGAGGGCGAGCCCGGGCTCGGGGTGCGAGACGACGCGGGCGTAGCCGCGCATCGCCGGCGTCAGCTCGCGATGGATGGGTGAGATGCCGCGGTAGAAGCCGTCGTCGTGCACGAGGGACGCGCCCGAGCGCAGCACCCAGCGGGTGTCGCCGCGCCCGGCGCCGGCCTCGATCTCGGGCGCGAAGACGTCGGCGACGAGGTCGAGGTAGGCGCTGCCGCCGGCGGTCACGATGAGCGGGCCGTCGGCGGGGTCGGCGAGCGTGCGTACCGCGCCATGCAGCTCGACGAGGTCGGCGAGGTAGTCGCGCACCGCCGCGACCGCGACCGAGGAGCGGTCGTGCCCGAGGCTGCCCTCGTACCCGGCGACGCCCGCGAGCCGCAGGACGGGCGAGTCGGCGATGCGGCGGGCGATCACGAGGGCCTCGTCGAGCCCGCGTGCGCCGGTGCGGCCGCCGCCGGCGCCGAGCTCGACGAGCACGGCGAGCGGACGGGCGAGCGCCGGGGCGCCGGGGCCGTTCGCGTTCGCGCCGGCGGCGAGGCCGCGCTCCATCGCCTCGACGGTTTCGACGGAGTCGGCCCACGACCAGAACTCGAAGGCGGGGTCGGCGAGTTCTGCGGCGACCCAGGCGAGCGCGTCGGGAGCGACGAGCGCGTTCGCGAGCATGATGGTGCCCACGCCGAAGGCGCGCGCGGTGCGCACCTGGCCCGGCGTCGCGAGGGTGAGGCCGGTGGCCCCGCCGTCGAGCTGGAGGCGCCAGAGCGCGGGGGCCATCGTCGTCTTGCCGTGCGGCATGAGCTCGAGGCCGCGCTCGTCGCACCAGCGCTGGATCGTCTCGGCGTTGTGCTCGAGGGCCGCACGATCGAGCGCCAGGAGCGGGGTCCAGAACTCGCCGAGCCGGGGCGCGGTGTCGAGGAACTCGTGAACGGTGAGCCCGGCCGCGCGCGGGGGCAGTCCCTTGTCGCCCTCGGTGAGGCGGGTGTCGGCGGTCTCGGCGAGCGGGGCGAGGCGGGGCATCCGATGATCACTTTCTGCGTGTTGCGTATTCTGCAACGCGTTTGCGCAGCAGTTGCACAACCGCCAGCATAGGCCGTGTGACCGCTGCTCCGCTGCCCGAGATCATCGCCATCGGCGAGACGATGGTGCTCGTGGCGCCCGCGCTCGCCGAACCGCTCGCCGAGGCCCGCGACTTCCACCTCGACGCGGGCGGCGCCGAGTCGAACGTCGCGTCGCACCTCGCCGCCCTCGGCCATGCCGCCGCCTGGGCGGGCCGGGTCGGCGACGACGCGCTCGGCCGTCGCCTCGTCGCGCAGCTCTCGGCCCGCGGCGTCGACACGCGCTACGTCGAACGCGACGCCGAGGCGCCGACCGGGCTCTACGTGAAGGACCCCGGCAACGGCGTGCAGTACTTCCGGGCCGGCTCCGCCGCCTCGAGGATGTCGCCCGGGTTCTTCGCCGCACTGCCGCTCGACGGCGTGCGGGTCGTGCACCTCAGCGGCATCACCGCGGCGCTCTCCGCCTCCTGCGACGCGATGCTCGACGCCGCCGTCGAGCGCATCGGCGCGAGTGGCGCGCTGCTCAGCTTCGACGTGAACCACCGGGCGGTGCTCTGGCCGGGCGATCCGTCCGACGCGCTCGCCGCTGCCGCGACGCGCCTCCGCGAACTCGCCGCCCGCGCCGACCTCGCCTTCGTCGGGCTCGACGAGGCCGAGCGGCTGTGGGGCACGGCGACGCCCGCCGAGGTGCGGGCGCTGCTGCCCGAGCCCGAGCGGCTCGTGGTGAAGGACGGCGACGTCGGGGCCACCGAGTTCGCGCGCGACGCGGACGGCGACGATGCCGTCGAGCACGTCGCCGCGCACCGAGTCGAGGTCGTCGAGGCCGTCGGTGCGGGCGATGCGTTCGCTGCGGGCTACCTGGGCGCGCTCCTCGACGGTCGTGACTCCGTCGAGCGGCTGCAGGCCGGCCACGACCGGGCGGTGCTCGTGCTCGCCGAGACGAGCGACTTCCCGCGCGAGCTCAGCGCCCCCTGATCCGACCGCGCACCACACGACCGCGCACTGCCCCACCGCGCACCGACCGACCCCGCTCCCAGTGAAAGGCCCCGTGATGACCACGATCGACAACGCCGCATTCGACACCCTTCTCGCGGGCCGCCCGCTGATGGCGATCTTCCGCGGCTTCGGCGTCGACCGCAGCCTCGCGCTGGCGCGTCAGGCATGGGATCTCGGCATCGACGTGGTCGAGCTGCCGATCCAGTCCGACGCCGACGTCGAGGCGCTCGCGGCCGTCGCCGAGGCCGGGCGCGCCGAGGGCCGGATCGTCGGCGCGGGCACCGTGGTGTCGCTGCGGCACGTCGAGCAAGCCGCCGCCGCGGGTGCGGGGTTCACGGTCAGCCCCGGGTTCGACGAGGCCGTCTCGCGCGCCTCGTTCGAGGCGGGCATGCCACCGCTCCCGGGTGTCGCGACGGCGACCGAGGTGCAGCGGGTGAGGGCGCTCGGCCTCACCTGGCTGAAGGCGTTCCCGGCCTCGCTCCTCGGACCCGGGTGGTTCGGCGCGATGGCCGGGCCGTTCCCCGAGGCGCGCTTCGTCGCCACGGGCGGCATGGATGCCTCGAACGCGGGCGAGTTCCTCGCCCGCGGGGTGCGCACGGTCGCCGTCGGTGCTGCGCTCGAGGATCCGGCCCAGCTGCCGGCGCTCTCCGCGCTGCTCGCGCGCTGAGGCCCAGGCCGTCACGACGGCGCCCGGTGCGGGGGATTCCCCGCACCGGGCGTCGTCGTTTCGCGTGCACGCCGCGTCGGCCGCCGCGCCGCTCGCCGTGGCATCCGGACTAATTGAATGAATTGTTTCCGGTTACTTCATTTTCTGTTAGGGTCGCTTCCAGTAACGACCGCACCCACGATCCTGCACGCGGCGTACTGCTCTTCCCACGCAATGAAGCACGAGAGGAATGACGGAACGATGATTCGATCCAAGCGCCGCATCGCGGTGGCGCTCGCAGCCGGGGCCGCCGCGCTCGCAGTCGGCCTGACCGGGTGCACGCCCTCGACCGGGTCGGGCGGCGACGCCGCGGTCCTCCGGGTCTGGGCCGGCAGCGCCACCCCCATCAACAACAACTTCAACCCGTTCGCGGTCGACACCGCCGTGCACGCCACCTTCGGTGCGATCTACGAGCCGCTGTTCTTCTTCAACCAGCTCTCGGCCGACGCACCCGTCGGGCTCATCGGCGACGGCTACGAGTACAGCGAAGACGGTCGAACGCTCACCGTGACGATCAAGCCCGACCTGAAGTGGAGCGACGGCGAAGACCTCACC
Organism: Agromyces sp. NPDC058126; assembly: GCF_042884595.1. NCBI lineage: Bacteria > Bacillati > Actinomycetota > Actinomycetes > Micrococcales > Microbacteriaceae > Agromyces > Agromyces sp. NPDC058126. The sequence continues at coordinate 558,013 of NZ_JBHVTS010000001.1, forward strand.
GCCGCCGACGTCGCCTTCACCTTCGGCTACGGCTCGAACAAGTCGGAGCAGTTCGTGTCGGCTGAGGCGACCGACGACACCACGGTCGTGCTCACCTACACCGAGCCCCAGTTCACGAGCGCCTCGCTCACGCTCGGATCGACGTACATCATCCCCGAGCACATCTGGGCCTCGATCGACGACTTCATGGCCGAGACGAACCCCGAACCGGTCGGCTCCGGGCCGTACGTGCTGAAGAGCTTCTCCGACGCGGCGTACACCGTCGAGGCCAATGACCTCTTCCGCGACGGCGCTCCCGCCGTCGAACAGGTGCAGTACGTCGGGCTCGACTCGAACCAGTCGTCGCAGGACCTGCTCACCACCGGCAAGATCGATTGGGTCGGCCAGTTCATCGCGAACCCCGACGCCGTCACCGGGTCGGGCGAGATCACGACGCTCAACCAGCAGCAGGACCCGACCACGATCACGACGTGCGCCAACGCCGAGCTCGGGTGCGTCGGTCCGCAGACCGACCCGGCCGTGCGTCAGGCGATCAACCTCGCGATCGACCGCGCCACGATCGCCGAGAAGGCGTTCGCCGGCCTCGCGGGCGAGTCCTCGCCGTCGTTCACCCTGCAGCCGCGCGACGAGCAGTGGCTGAGCGACCCCGAGCTCGCCACGAGCCCGCAGCAGGCGGATGCCGCGGAGGCGGGCGCCGTCCTCGAGGCCGCCGGCTACACGAAGGGATCCGACGGGTTCTACGGCAAGGACGGGACGGCGATCGAGATCGACCTGTTCTCGCCCGACGGCTGGACCGACTACAACGACGCGGCGAAGCTCATCTCCGAGCAGGCGGCGGAGGCGGGCATCCGCATCAACGCCCGCACCGTCTCCGACGCCGAGTACTGGACGCCGATCCAGAACGGCGACTTCCAGATGGCGCTCTTCGGCCTCACGCAGAGCCTCGTCGCCGACCCGTACTCGAACTACCACGAGTACTTCGCCGGCACCTCGACCGCGAAGGTCGGCGAGCCCCCGCTCGTCGGGCAGAACTACTCGCGCTACACGAACCCGACGGTCGACGCGGCGGTGCTCGCAGCGGGTGCGACGCAGGACGTCGCGGCGAAGCAGGAGGCCTACGCGACGATCCAGGCCGAGATCGCGCGCGACCTCCCGTACATCCCGGTGGTGCTGAACGCCTCGCAGTCGTTCTTCAACACCGAGAAGTTCAGCGGGTGGCCGACCGAGGACGAGCTGTACGCCGCGCCCCTGCCGTATCTCGCAGTGGCCAACGCGGTCGTGCTCACGCACCTCACGCCGGTCGAGTAGGCCGAGCGGTCCCATGGAACGAACCTCCCCCACCTCGAGGACGGCAGCGGCATGAGCTTCTACCTTCGGCGGGTCGCCTTCTACCTGGTGACCCTCTGGGCGGCGATCTCGCTCAACTTCCTGCTCCCGCGGCTCCTCCCGGGCGACCCCGCGGCGATCATGCTCGGCAAGCTCCGGCGGGCCAGCGGCGGGCGCCCCCTCTCCGAGGAGACGATCGAGGCGATCACCTCGATCCTCGGCGCCGGGAAGGACATGTCCCTCTGGGACCAGTACGTGGCGTACTGGGGCCGGCTGCTGCAGGGAGACCTCGGGGTCTCCTCGACGCGGTACCCGGCCTCGGTCGCCGACCTCATCGCCGCGGCGCTGCCGTGGACGATCATCCTGGTCGGGGTCGCGACCGTCATCTCGTTCCTGCTCGGCATCATCGTCGGCGCGTGGGTGGGGTGGCGGCGCGGCACCTGGCTCGACCACCTCGTGCCGGTGACGACGGTCTTCCAGTCGATCCCGTACTTCTGGCTCGCGCTCGTGCTCGTCGCGGTGTTCTCGGTGCAGCTGGGACTCTTCCCGATCGTCGGCGGGTACGACGTCTTCGAGTTCCCGGCCGGTCCCGAGCTCAGCTGGGCGTTCATCGGCAGCGCGATCTACCACGCCATCCTCCCGGCGACCACGATCGTGCTCTCCTCGGTCGGCGGCTGGCTCCTCGGCATGCGCAACATGATGGTGTCGACGATGTCGGAGGACTACGTCGTCACCGCCGAGGCGAAGGGGCTGACGCCGCGCCGCGTGCGCACGAAGTACGCGTCGCGCAACGCGGCGATCCCGAGCCTCGCCGGATTCGGCATCGCGCTCGGCTTCGTCGTCGCGGGCTCGATCGTGATGGAGCAGGTGTTCAGCTACCCGGGCATCGGCAAGCTCATGATCCAGGCGGTGCAGGGCCTCGACTACGCGCTCATGCAGGGCGTGTTCCTCGTGATCACGCTCACGGTGCTCGCCGCCAACTTCTTCATGGACCTCATCTACGGCTTCATCGACCCGAGGGTGCGACACAATGGATGACTCCCAGCCCACCCTCGATCGCGCGACCGACGACTCCGGGTACGCGACGGGCGACGACGCGCCGTTCCAGTCGCCGGTCTCCGCCGAGGCCGTGCGCGAGACGAACCGGGAGGCGACCGCGACCGCGGCGATCGCGGCGGCCCGCGCGACGCGCGGCGGGCGGTTCCGCCACGTCCTGCCGAGTCGCTCGGGCAAGCTCGTCGCGGGGGTCGTGATCGTCGGGCTCATCACCCTGTTCGGCATCTTCGGGCCGATGATCGCCCAGCCGCCCCGCGACTCGAGCAACGAGGCGCTGCAGCCGCCCTCGGCCGAGCACTGGCTCGGCACGACGAAGCTCGGCTACGACGTCTTCTCCCAGCTGGCCTGGGGCACGCAGGGCTCGCTCTTCATCGGGCTCGTCGCGGGCATCGTCGCCCTGCTCCTCGCGGTGATCTTCGGCGTCTTCGCCGGCTACTTCGGCGGCGTGCTCGACGAGGTGCTCACCCTCTTCACGAACATCGTGCTCGTGATCCCGGGCCTGCCCGTCGTCATGGTGATCGCCGCCTACGTGCAGAACGCCGAGGGGCTCGGGCCGCTCGCCCGCAGCTCGCTCCTCGTCGCGCTCGTGCTCGGCATCACCGGCTGGGCCGGGTCGGCGGTGGTGCTGCGGGCGCAGGCGCGCTCGCTCCGCACCCGCGAGTACGTCGCCGCGGCCCGGGTCGCGGGCGAGAAGCCCGGCCGCATCATCTTCGTCGAGATCCTGCCGAACCTCGTGCCGCTGCTCGCCGCCCAGTTCATCTTCGGCGTGATCTTCGCCGTGCTCGGCGAGGCCGGCCTCTCGTACCTCGGGCTCGGGCCGACCGGTTCGATCACCCTCGGCACGATGCTGAACGACGCCCAGACCGGCCAGGCCGTCGGCACCGGCGCCTGGTGGTGGTTCGTGCCGCCCGGCCTCGTCATCGCCGCCCTCGGCGCCGGGCTCGCCCTCATCAACTTCGCGATCGACGAGGTCGTGAACCCGAAGCTCAGGCTCGCGCCTGAGAACGCGAAGCGCCAGCGCCGGGCCGCCAAGGCCGGCCGGGGCGTCGCCGACACCGGAGCTTTCGCATGAACCCAACGAACCCCGTGATCGCCACGGACCCCATGAACGGCGCGGTCGCCCTCGGCGAGCCGGTGCTCACCGCGCGCGACGTCTCGATCGAGTACGAGGTCGACCCGCCGGTGAAGGCCGTGCGTGGCGCGTCGATCACCCTGCACCGCGGCGAGATCCTGGGACTCGCGGGGGAGTCGGGATGCGGCAAGACGACCCTCGCGTACGGCCTCAACCGCCTGCTCAAGGCCCCGGCGCTCATGACCGGGGGCGAGGTCGTGTTCCACGACGCATCCGGCGCCGACATCGACGTCGTCGCACTCGACGGCGAATCGCTGCGGAAGTACCGCTGGGACAAGGTGTCGATGGTCTTCCAGGGCTCGATGAACTCGCTGAACCCCGTCATGAGCGTCCGCAAGCAGCTGGCCGACGTGTTCCTCACGCACCGCCCCGCGATGAAGCGGGCCGAGCGCGAAGCGCGCTGCGCCGAGCTCCTCAGCCTCGTCGGCGTCGACCCCGCGCGGCTCTCGAGCTTCCCGCACGAGCTGTCGGGCGGCATGCGCCAGCGGGTGATGATCGCGATGGCGCTCGCCCTCGACCCGCAGGTCATGATCATGGACGAGCCGACGACCGCGCTCGACGTCGTCGTGCAGCGCGGCATCATCCGCGAGATCATGCGGCTGCGCGAGCGGCTCGGCTTCGCGGTGATCTTCATCACGCACGACCTGCCGCTGCTCATCGAGATCAGCGACCGCATCGCGATCATGCTCGACGGCGAGATCGTCGAGCAGGGCGCGTCCGAGCAGATCTACCGAGCTCCCGGGCATCCGTACACCCGGCGGCTGCTGTCGAGCTTCCCGAGCCTGCGCGGCGAGCGCGGCGACTTCATCCGGACGGGTGCGGCGATGGGCGGTGCGGCATGAGCGGGCGCACTGGGCCCCTCGAGGTCACGACCCTCGAGGCGCGGAACCTCGTCAAGGACTTCCGCCTGCGGAGCGGCGTGAACGTGCGCACCCTCAATGCGGTGCGGGATGTCTCGTTCACCCTCGAGCCCGGGCGCACCATCGCCCTGGTCGGCGAGTCCGGTTCGGGCAAGTCGACGATCGCACGGATGATGGCGAAGCTCGAGACCCCGACCTCCGGCGAGGTGCTCCTCGACGGGCGCGTGAGCGCGACCCGGGGGAGCGGCCTCGCCCGCTACCGACGCGACGTGCAGATGGTCTTCCAGGATCCGTTCAGCTCGCTGAACCCGTTCCATCCGATCCGGCACCACCTCGAGCGGCCGCTGCGCATCCACCACCCGCGGCTCTCGTCGAGGGAGGTCCGCGAACGCGCGGAGGAGCTGCTCGAGCGTGTGCGGCTCTCGCCGGCTTCGACGTTCGCCGACCGCCGGCCGCACGAGCTCTCGGGCGGTCAGCGGCAGCGCGTCGCGATCGCGCGGGCGCTCGCGCCCGGGGCCCGGTTCATCATCGCCGACGAGCCGGTGTCGATGCTCGACGTGTCGATCCGCCTGGGCGTGCTGAACCTGCTCGCCGAGCTGCAGCGGCAGGAGCACCTCGGGGTGCTCTACATCACCCACGACCTCGCGACCGCGCGGCACTTCTCGGACGAGATCCTCGTGATGTACCGCGGCGAGATCGTCGAGCGCGGGCCGAGCGAGCAGGTGATCCTCGATCCGCAGCACGACTACACGAAGACCCTGCTGGAGGCGGCCGCCGATCCCGATCGGCTCGGACGGCTGCGCGACGAGGTGCGGAGCGGCGGGTGATCCAATCAGTAAACATTGTTTTCAGATAGAGTGACCACGAACACGATTCGCGAGAGGCGGACAGCATGAGCCAGATCGACCCGGGCACCCCGACGTGGCTCGCGGCGCGCAACGACCGCACCGCGTTCCGCCTCCTGCTCGAGCACGGACCGCTCACGCGTTCGCGCCTCGGCGAGCTGACTGGGCTGTCGAAGCCGACGGCATCGCAGATGCTCGCACGGCTCGAGCGGGTGGGCCTCATCCATCCCGTCGGCGAGCGTTCGGGAGGGCGCGGGCCGAACGCGGTGACCTACGGCGTGCGCACCGACCGCATCACCGGGGTCGCAATCTCGATCCTCGACCGATCCATCCAGGCGGTGGTCGTCGACGCGGTCGACCACGACCACCCGATCGTCGAGATCGCGACGGCCGACGGCGACCGCACGCCCGAGGGCGACGTCCGCGACGCCGTCCGCGCGGCCTGCGCCAGCGCGGGCATCGACGAGCACACGGTGAGCCGCGTCGTGATCGGCGTCCAGGCCGCGTTCTTCGTCGAGGGCGACGAGCTCTCGTTCACCGACACGCTGCCCGGCTGGCCGGCGATCGGCGCCCGCGCGCGCATCGAGCGGGCGCTCGGCATCCAGGTGACTATCGACAACGACGTGAACCTCGCGACGATGGCCGAGCGCTCGGCCGGAGCGGCGCAGCAGGCGTCGAGCTTCGCACTGTTCTGGATCGGCGACGGCCTCGGCGTCGGCGTCGACCTGGGCGGCACCGTCCACCGGGGCGCCTCCGGCGGGGCCGGCGAGATCGGCTACCTCGCGGTGCCGCGCGCGGCGGCCGCGTTCGCACCGACCGCGAACGACTTCACCGATCTGCTCGGCGGCCCGGCCGTCGCGCGGATGCTGGGCGACGGCGACCAGGCGCTCGCCGAGGTCCTGCCCCGCCTCGCGGGCGACGACGCGGCGCTCTCGGCGCTCGCCGACCGGGTCATCCTGGCGGTCGACCCGCTGCTCGCGATCCTCGACCCCTCGATGATCGTGCTCGGCGGCCCCACCGGCACCGCGGGCGGTGCTCGGCTCGCCGAGCTCGTCGCCGGCCGCGTCGACCCTGCGGCCCACCCCAAGCTCGCGGTGCGCACGAGCGGCGCCGGCGCGCAGCCGGTGCTCCTCGGCGCGCGCCAGCAGCTCGTCGACCAGATCCGCGATCAGCTCGAGGCGGACATCTCGCTCGCCACCTGACCCGCCTCCGAGCGGCGGATGCCGGGGCATCCGCCGCCAGGCCACGATCTTCGCTCCGCGCCGCTGCGCGCGGGGCGCACCACGCACGGAATGAGGACCAATGAAGCTCGCCATCGTCGGCGGAGGATCCACCTACACGCCCGAACTCATCGACGGGTTCGCCCGCCTCCGCGACACCCTGCCGCTCGAGGAGATCCGGCTCGTCGACACCGACCCGCACCGGCTCTCGCTCGTCGCGGGGATGTCGCGGCGCATGCTCGAGCATGCGGGGCATCCGGCCGCCGTGATCGGCACCACCGACCTCGTCGCCGGCGTCGCCGACGCCGACGCGGTGCTGATCCAGTTGCGCGTCGGCGGGCAGGACGCCCGTCACGCCGACGAGACCTGGCCCCACGAGGCCGGCTGTATCGGCCAGGAGACGACCGGGCCGGGCGGGCTCGCCAAGGCGCTCCGCACCGTGCCGGTCGTGCTCCGCATCGCCGAGGTCGTGCGCGCCCACGCGAAGCCCGACGCCTGGATCGTCGACTTCACGAACCCGGTCGGCATCGTGACTCGGGCGCTGCTCGAGGCGGGCCACCGCGCCGTCGGCCTCTGCAACGTCGCGATCGGGTTCCAGCGCCGCTTCGCCGCGATGTTCGACGTCGACCACGACCGGGTGAACCTCGGCCACGTCGGGCTCAACCACCTGACTTGGGAGCGCAGCGTCGTCGTCGACGGCGAGGACCGCCTGCCGGGGCTCCTGCAGCACCGGCTCGGCGACCTCGCCGAGGAGGTGCACCTCGCTCCGGCCCTCATCGCCCAGCTCGGCGTCGTGCCCTCGTACTACCTTCGGTACTTCTACGCGCACGACGAGGTGCTGCGCGAGCAGCTGCGCGAACCCACGAGGGCCGAGGCCGTCCGCGCGATCGAGCGAGAGCTCCTCGAGCTCTACGCCGACGACGCCCAGCACGAGAAGCCCGCCGCCCTCGAGGGGCGCGGCGGCGCGTTCTACTCGGAGGCGGCGATCGAGCTCCTCGCGGCGATGCGCGACGGCGGGAGCCGCTCCCGCGTGGTCAACCTGCGCAACGACGGCGTGCTGCCGTTCCTGCCCGACGACCACGTCATCGAGGTGCCGGCCGTGTTCCGCGACGGGGGATTCGTCGCGGAACCGGTCGCGCCGCTTCCCGACGACATCCGCGGGCTCGTCTCGGGCGTCGCCGGATACGAGCGGCTCGCGCTCGACGCGGCGCTGCACGGCGGTCGGGATCGCGTGCTCCGCGCCATGCGCGCGCACCCGCTGGTGCTGCAGCACGACCGGGCCGAGCAGCTCACCGACCTGCTCCTGGCCGAGAACGCGCGCTTCCTGGAGTGGGCGTGACCGGGGGCGCGGCGGGCGTCGGCGAGGATGCCCCGCCGCCGCCGCCGCCGGTCGTCGTGGCCGTCGACGGCGGCGGCTCGAAGACCGACGCCGTCGCGCTCACGCTCGACGGCGAGCTCGTCGCGCACCGGCGCGGCCCGGGGTCGAGCCCGCACTTCGAAGGGCTCGGCGCCTCCGTCGCCCAGGTCGACGGCCTCGTGCGGCAGGTCGCGGGGGAGCACCCCGTCGCGCACACCGGCCTCTACCTCTCGGGCCTCGACCTGCCGGTCGAGATCGAGCAGTACGCCGGCGCGATCGCGGGCCTCGGGTGGGCCGCGGGAGCCGTCGTCGAGAACGATCTCTACGCGCTCCTCCGCGCTGGCACCGATTCGCCCGACGCGGTCGCGGTCGTCTGCGGCACCGGCGTGAACGCGATCGGCGTCCGAGCCGACGGCGCCGTCGTGCGCTTCCCGGCACTCGGGCCGCTGTCGGGCGACTGGGGCGGTGGCTCGGGGCTCGGCGAAGCGGTGCTCTGGCACGCCGCGCGCGCGGTCGACGGCCGCGGGCCCGATACGATCCTGGTCGGGGAGCTGCTCCGGAGGATCGGCGTCGCCTCCGTGCCCGAGCTCATCGAGGAGCTCCACTTCGGGCGGCGCGACTCCTCCGAGCTGACCGCCCTCGCCCCGGCGGTGTTCGACGCCGCACGTGGCGGTGACGCCGTCGCGATCGCGCTCGTCGACCGCCAGGCCGACGAGATCGCCGCGTTCGCCCGGGCGAGCCTCACGCGGCTCGGCCTCCTCGATCGGCCGGTGCCGGTCGTGCTCGGCGGCGGCATCGCCCAGTCGGGCGACGAGCGCCTGCTCGGGGGCGTCCGCGAACGCCTCGCCGCGGTCGCGCCGCTCGCGCGCCTCTCGGTCGTGGACTCGGCGCCCATCGTCGGCGCAGCGCTGCTCTCCCTCGCCGCGGCGGGCGCCGGCGCGCCCGCGCTCGAGCGCGCCCGTGAAGCGGTCGCGGCCGCGGCGGCCCAGGCGGCGGTGCTCGTGCCGTAGCGGGCGGATCCGGCCGGCACGGCAGGGTGACGGCGCCGACGTCAGGGCGTACGCTCGGCGCATGGGCATCCCGCAGCGATTCTCACTCGTGACCCTCGGCGTCGCCGACGTCGAGACGGCCACCGCGTTCTACCACCGGCTCGGCTGGCGCGAAGCGCGCTCCACCGTCGCCGGGGAGATCACCTTCTTCGCCACGCCGGGCGGCGTCCTCGCTCTCTGGGAGACGGCCGAACTCGCGAAGGACGCGGCGCTGCCGACCTTCCACGCGAACGCGCCGGGGTTCAGGGCGGTGGCGCTCGCCATCAACCTCGCCTCGCGCGAGGAGGTCGACGACGCCGTCGGCGACTGGGTGCTCGCCGGCGGCTCGATCGCCAAGGCGGCCTCCGAGACCGAGTGGGGCGGGTACAGCGGCTACGTCGCCGACCCCGACGGCAACCTCTGGGAGCTCGCGCACAACCCCGGTTGGCCGCTCGACGAGCGAGGCCTACCGCAGCTCGGCTGACCGCGCAGCGGCGCGCCGAGTCATCCGAGGAAATGGGCCGGTCAAGGGCACCCTCGAAGCCCATCTACACTGGAACCCGTGAATTCAGAGGAAACCGTCGACGTCGTTCTGATCGGCGGGGGCATCATGAGCGCGACGCTCGGCTCCCTCATCTCCCAGTTGCAGCCCGACTGGACGATCCGCGTCTACGAGCGCCTGGGCGAGGTCGCGCAGGAGTCCTCCAACGCCTGGAACAACGCGGGCACCGGCCACGCGGCGCTCTGCGAGCTCAACTACATGCCCGAGAACGCCGACGGCAGCGTGAGCTCGACCAAGGCGGTGTCGATCAACGAGCAGTTCCAGGTGAGCCGCCAGTACTGGGCCTACCTCGTCGCGAAGGGCGCGTTGCCCGAGCCGCACAACTTCATCAACTCGGCCCCGCACATGACCTTCGTCCGCGGTGCGGCGAACATCGAGTACCTCAAGAAGCGGGTCGAGGCGCTGAAGGACGAGCCGCTCTTCCCCGACATGGAGTTCACTGAGGACCTCGAGCGCATCGCCGAGTGGACCCCGCTCCTCGCGAAGAAGCGCAATCCTCGCGCCCGCGTCGCGGCAACGCGGATGGAAGCCGGCACCGATGTCGACTACGGCGCGCTGACGAAGTACCTCATGCACGACATGGAGCAGCGCGGCGCCTCCATCCAGACGAACCACCAGGTCACGTGGCTCAAGCGGCTGAAGGACGGCCGGTGGAAGCTCCGGCTCCGCCACACCGTCGGCAACACGCCCAAGACCGTGATCGCCCGCTTCGTGTTCGTCGGCGCAGGCGGCGGCGCGCTCGCGCTGCTGCAGCACTCGGGCATCCCCGAGATCAAGGGCTTCGGCGGATTCCCGATCTCCGGGCAGTTCCTGCGCACGACCAACCCGAAGCTCGTCGCACAGCACCACGCCAAGGTCTACGGCAAGGCCGCCGTCGGCGCCCCGCCGATGTCGGTGCCCCACCTCGACACCCGTGTCGTCGACGGCGAGACGGCGCTGCTGTTCGGCCCGTACGCGGGCTTCACGCCGAAGTTCCTCAAGACCAGCACCTGGTTCGACCTGCCCTTCTCCATCCGCCTGCACAACCTCGGGCCGATGCTCCAGGTCGGCCTCAAGAACTTCGACCTCGTGAAGTACCTCGTCGGCGAGCTCATGGCGAACCGCGAGAAGAAGATGAAGGCGCTGCGCGAGTTCATGCCCACGGCCAAGACCGAGGACTGGGAGCTCATCACCGCCGGTCAGCGCGTGCAGGTCATGAAGAAGGACCCTGAGAAGGGCGGCATCCTGCAGTTCGGCACCGAGGTCATCACCGGAGCCGACGGCACGATCGCCGGTCTCCTCGGCGCCTCGCCCGGTGCGTCGACCGCCGCGCCGATCATGCTCGACGTGCTCTCGCGCTGCTTCCCCGACCGCATGGCGGAGTGGGAGCCGAAGCTCCGCGAGATGATCCCGAGCTACGGCACCGAGCTCTCGGCCGACCCGGCCGCCGCCGAGGCGTCGCTGAAGGCGACCGCCGAGGTGCTCAAGCTCTCGGCCTGACGATTCGTCTCGTGCCGGCGGGGGCGCCTGTTTGCGCCCGCGCCGGCACGCTGCTACGGTCGTACACGCTATGAAGTGAGCACACCCCCTCGTCCCGCGCCTGAGGCGCCGTTGACGTCGGGTGTGCACACGGTCCTGATCGACCCGTGCTGATCGCGACTGCGGTCTCGTGCACCCACGCCCGGCAATGCCCGGCGGGATCCACTCCGCTCCCGAACGGTCGCCGCATCCGCAGCGAACGCGCGGGCCGAGGTGTCGCACGCGACGCCCGGCACCGCCGGTGCACCGGACGGACCGCGTCGTCGCCGTGGCATCCGGCGGCCGTTCGGGAGCTCTCGCGAAGGGCGGACCCCTTGGCTGTACACCTCTCTTTCTCCAACCATCTCCGGGCCGACGGACTCTCGGTCGCCTACCCCGACCGGCGCGTCTTCGCCGACCTCGGTTTCGCCGTCGCCCCGGGCGACCGGCTCGGCCTCATCGGCGAGAACGGCGTCGGCAAGTCGACGCTGCTGCGGCTCCTCGCCGCCGACGACGGCCCGGATGCCTCGGCCGCCGGCCCGCTCGCACGGGCCGACGTCTCGGGGCGGATCACGCGCCCTCGACGCACCGGCCTGCTCACGCAGGAGCTGCCGTTCGCGCCCGATGAACTCGTCGACCTCGTGCTCGAGGCGGCCCTCGCCCCGGTGCGCGCCATCGAACGGGAGCTCGACGCCGCGGCCGCGGCGCTCGGCGCCGGTGCGGACGCCGACGCCGCATCGGCCGAGCACCGCTACGCGGCCGCACTCGACGCCGCCGAGCGCGCCGAGGTGTGGACCGCCGAAGCCCGTCGCGACGAGCTGCTCGACGGGCTCGGCGTGGCCGGGCTCGGCCGCGGGCGGCGCATCGACGAGCTCTCGGGCGGGCAGCGCTCGCGCTTCGCCCTCGCGGCGCTGCTGCTGTCGGCGCCCGACGCCCTGCTCCTGGACGAGCCGACGAACCACCTCGACGACGCCGCGGCCGAGTTCCTCGAGGGGCGCCTGCGCGCCTTCGCGGGACCGGTCGTGTTCGCGAGTCACGATCGTGCGTTCCTCGATCGGGCGGCGACGGGCCTGCTCGATCTCGATCCAGGGCGCCAGGGCGCGATCGCGGCGTCCGCCGGCGATGGGGGATCGGGCACCCTCGGCGGCACGGTCTTCGGCGGCGGATTCAGCGAGTTCCTCGGCGTGAAGGCCGACGAGCGGGCGCGATGGCAGCGGCAGTACGACGACGAGCAGGAGGAGCTCCGGCGCCTCCGGTCCTCGATCGGCGGGACGGCGCGCAACGTCTCGCACGGGCGGGCGGCGACCGACAACGACAAGTTCCTCAAGTACTTCAAGGGCGAGAACGTCGAACGTTCGATCGCACGCCGGGTGCGCAACGCCGAGCAGCGGCTCGCGACGCTCGAACGCGAGCAGCTGCGGAAGCCCCCTGCGCCCCTCGCGTTCGCCGGGATCCCGTCGGGATCGCATGCGCTCGAGGAGTCCGCCGGGCTGCTCGTGCAACTCGACGACGTCGAGGTCCCGGGCCGGCTGCGGCTCGAGCGGCTCCGGCTCGAGCCGCTCTCGCGACTGCTCGTGACGGGGGCGAACGGGGCGGGCAAGTCGACGCTGCTCGGCGTGCTCGCCGGGTCGATCGTCGCCGACCGGGGAGCGGTGCAGCGCCGCAGGGGACTGCGCGTGCAGCTGCTCGAGCAGGACGTCCGCTTCGCCGATCCCGCGGCGACGCCGCGGGCGACGTACGAGCGCGTGCTCGGCGAGCGCCGTGCCGAGCAGGTGCCGCTCTCGGGCCTCGGCCTCCTCGCCCCGCGCGACCTCGGGCGGCCCGTCGGCGCGCTCTCGGTCGGGCAGCAGCGCCGGCTCGCGCTCGCGCTCGTCCTCGCGCGCCCGCCGCACGTGTTCCTCCTCGACGAGCCGACGAACCACCTCTCGCTCGCGCTCGCGACCGAGCTCGAGGAGGCGCTCGGCGGCTACCCCGGCGCGGTCGTCATCGCGAGCCACGACCGCTGGCTGCGCCAGCGCTGGTCGGGGGAGCGGCTCGAGCTGCACCAGGGCAGGGCGGCCCCCGTCGCGGTCGCCGGCTGAGCAGGCGGGATGCCTCGGGGTGCGCCCCGAGGCATCCCGTTCTTCGGACATTCGCCCCTGCACGCTTGCGCGAGATTCGAATATATGTTCGAATGAACGAGTGCGGTGGAGCGGGCAGGAGTTGGGAGTCGACCAGGTCGACGCCCTTCCCGGCCTCGCCCGGCTCAACAACCTCGTGCGATCCGTGCAGACGCCCGAGTTCGCCGGCGTCACCTTCCACGAGGTGCTCGCGAAGTCGGCGCTGAACCGAGTGCCCGGCCAGTCGATGATGCCGTTCGGCTGGACCATCAACCCGTACCGGGGCTGCAGCCACGCATGCCTCTATTGCTTCGCGCGCCCGACGCACGAGTATCTCGATCTCGACGCGGGCGACGACTTCGACCGTCAGATCATCGTGAAGGTGAACCTCGCCGAGGTGCTGCGGCGCGAACTCGCCCGGCCGTCGTGGCGGCACGAGCCGGTCGCGCTCGGCACGAACACCGACCCGTACCAGCGGGCCGAGGGGCGCTACGAGCTCATGCCCGGCATCATCGACGCGCTCACGACGAGCGGCACCCCGTTCAGCATCCTCACGAAGGGCACGCTGCTGCGCCGCGACCTGCCGCTCATCGCGGCGGCGGCCGAACACGTGCCGGTCGATCTCGCCATGTCGATCGCGATCCACGACCACGAACTGCAGCAGTCGCTCGAACCGGGCACGCCGTCGACGAAGGCGCGGCTGGCGACCGTGACGGCGGTCCGCGATGCCGGGCTCGACTGCGCGGTGTTCCTCATGCCCGTGCTGCCGTACCTCACCGACACGCGGGCGCACCTCGACGAGGCGCTGCGGCAGGTGAAGGCGGCCGGGGCGACGAGCGTGCTGTACGCCGCGCTCCACCTGCGCGGGGCGGTCAAGCCGTGGTTCATGCAGTGGCTCGAACGCGAGCATCCCGAACTGGTGCCGAAGTACCGCTCGATGTACTACGGCAACAACGCCTACGCCCCGAAGGACTACCGACGCTGGCTCGCCCAGCGCATCCATCCGCTGATCCGGGCGCACGGGCTCGAACGCGGCATCGAAGACCCGGTGACCGGCGGAGTCCGGTCGACGGCAGAGCCCCGCGACCGCTGGACCCGGCCGGGGGCGGCTGGGCGGCCGAACGGCGCTGGTGCCCATGCGGGCTCCGAGAGGGCGTCGTCCACGCTCGAACTCCCCGCCGGACTGGGCGCGCTCGCCGACCCGGCGGCCCTGTTCTGACCCGCCATGAGCGGGCCGTCCTGACCCGTCATGAGCGAAACGCTGCGCTCGCGGTGCGTGAAGATGCGCGAATTCCCGCCGAACTGAGATAATTCGCTGAGTCCGATCGGCTCGCGAAGGTCGGGCGCTGCTCGCGAGTGGAGGTTCACGATGAGCCTGGGGTTGCCGGGGCACCTCGCGCGCGACAGCCTGAGTCGAGCGCTCGCGTTCGCCGGGCACTGCGCCGCGTTCGCCTTGCTGACGATCACGATCGTCGTGAGCATCCTCGTCGCGACCGTCGGCGAGCGGCCGACCGGGTGGACGGGGGCAGCGCTCGCCGGGGTGATGCTGCTCGCGCTCGTCGCCGTCGCCCTGCACCCGTCCGTCACCCTCACCGTCCTCGCGCTCGTCGTCGGCACCGGGGCGACGATCGCCTTCACGATGCTCGTCATGGAGCCCGGAGGCTTCGAATCGACCAACAACGCGGTGCTCGCGCTCCCGAGGATCGCGCTCCTGCTCGTCGGGGGCGCCGGAAGCGGCTCGCTCATCGCGATCGTCTGGGCCACGCTCGGCTACGCGCTCGGCGAGGCGGCGGCGTTCCTCGGCGTCGCGCTCGTCGGAGGCGCCTACGCCCCCAGCACGGCGGCGGCCGCCGCCTTCGGCATCCTGCTCGTGGTCAGGATCTTCGACGGCGTCTCGCGCCGTTCCGACCCCCGGCAGGAGACCGGGCTGCACCGCGCGAGCCAGCAGACCCGCGAACTCGCCATCCGCCACGACTACGAGCTCCGGGCCACCGCACGGCTGCACGACACCGCGTTGAGCCACCTCATTGCGATCTCCGCGGCCGGCTCGGGCACGGTCGACGAGCGGCTGCGCGCCGGGATCCGCCAGGATCTCGGGCTCATCGTCGGGCGGGACTGGGCGATCGACCACTCGGGGCAGGCCACGGCGAACGATCGCGGCAGCCGGCGCGCCGCACCTGTCCCCGAGCCCTCGCCGAACGGGGCGACCGGGCGAGGGCGATTCGCCCGTCGGGGCGCCGGCGGGGCCGCGACCCGATCGAGAACCGCCCCCGAGCCGGTCGAGCCGCGCGGCGACGGCACGACGATGCTCGTGCAGTCCTTCGCCGCGGCGTCGAACGCCGGCCTCGACGTGCGCGTGACCGGTGACCCCGAGATCCTGCACGTGCTCGGGCCGGGGCGCGCGGAGGCGCTCGACGCGGCCGTCGCCCAGTGCCTGATCAACGTCGCGCGCCACGCCGGCGTCGACGAGGCCGAACTCGCGCTCGGCCTCGGAGGCGGCGAGGTCACGATCGCGGTGATGGACAGCGGCGTCGGATTCGACGAGGGCGAGGTGCCCGACGACCGCATCGGGCTGCGCACCTCGATCCGCGCCCGCATCGAGCAGCAGGACGGCACCGTCCGGCTGTGGTCGACGAAGGGCATCGGCACCACCATCGTGCTCACCGTCCCGGAGGGCGGAGCATGATGCGCCTGACCCAGCAGGAGGCCGACCCGATCGGCGGCATCACTGCGGCGCCGATCGTGGCAATCGGGGCCGCGCTCGCCCTCGGCAGTGCGGTCGCCCTCACCTGGGTCCACCGGGGCGAGGTCGTCTCGCCCCTCGCGGCGATCGTCGCGATCCTCCTCGTCGCGGCGGCCGGAGCGGTCGCCGCGATCTCGGCCGCACCGTCGCGGGCGCCGTTCACGGCCGAGCGCCTCTGGGTCGTCGTCACCCTCGCCGTCGGCGCCGCGATCGCCGAGTACACGAGCACCGTCGGCTCCAACCGCTACCTCTACGACGACTTCGGGCCGGTCGTCATCGGGATGCTCATCCTCTCGGTGGCTCCGTACTGCACATGGGTCTCGCTCGCGCTCGCGGGTGTGCTGGCCTCGATCGTGCTGTCGATCCTCGTCGTCGGCGCCTCGAGCTACGTCGCGGCGGATGCCCCGGTCGGTGCCCTGGTGGCGGTGAACGCGGCGCCGGTCGTCGCGCTCTCCGCGGCCGCGGCCGGATACGCCTACGCGATCATCGCCGAGACCCTCGGCTGGCAGCGCGAGGCGAACCGTGCGGCCCTCCAGCGCGATACCGAGCTGCGGGCGGGCATCGCCCGCTCGGTGCAGCAGAGCCGGGTCTCGGTGCTCGGCCGTGAGGTGCTGCCGTTCCTCGCCGGCATCATGACCGCCGAACGGATCTCGGTGGCCGAGGCCGATCGGGCCCGCGAGCTCGCGGAAGAGCTTCGCCGTGCCCTGCGGGCGGGGCTCGAGTCGACCTGGCTCGACGACCTGGCGACCAATCTCAGGCTGACGCGGGGCATCGAGACCGTCGTCGACGACCCCTCCGGAGCCGCCGATCTGCTCGGCGACGACCAGCGTTCCGCACTCACGGCGCTCATCAGCTGGCTCGCCGAACCGGCGCGCTCCGAACGGGTGGCGGTCTCCCTCGTGAACGATCTCGACGGCGGCCGGATCGTGATCTCGGCGGTTCCGGCGGGTCGCCCGCCGGCCAAGCGCGAGATCGATCGGTTCATCGCCGTGGCGCGCGCCGTTTCCTTGGGTGCCGAATCGGCTTCGACGCGAGAGAATGTACGTGTGGAGCTGAGTTATGTCATCGATTGACGAAGGCCCGGCGCATCGGCACCGGCTTGCGATCCTCGACGACCACAGTCTGATCGTCGACAGCCTCGCCCGGTGGTTCGGCGACCGTGCGGCCGATTTCGACGTGGTCGTCACCGCGACCTCGTGGATGGACCTCGTGCGCAGCCCCGAGTTCCCCGTCGACATCGTCCTGATGGACCTCCAGCTCCCCGACGGCGTGTCGATCGAGTCCCGCATCAGGGCGTGCCGCGCCGCGGGCGCCCGGGTGATCGTGGTGACCGCGCTCGACGACGACGACTCGCGCGAGCGCTGCATGGCGGCGGGCGCGGCCGGCTTCGTCTCGAAGACCCTCCCCGCCGAGGTGCTCGTCGACTATGCGCGTCGGGTGATGCGCGGCGAGCGTCTGCCGCGGCAGGCATCCCGACCCGGCGCCCGATCCGTCGGAGCACCCGGCGCGGCCGGCGCGGTCGCGACGATGTCGGGCGTGCATCTCAGCCCCGCCGAGGAGAAGGCTCTGCGCTACTACGCCCAGGGGCTCAGCACCCTCGAGGTCGGGCAGCGCATGGACGTCGGCTACGAGACCGCGAAGACCTACCTGCGCCGTGTGCGCGAGAAGTATGCGAAGGTCGGCCGGCCCGCGAGCCGCAAGGCGGAGCTCATCCGTCGCGCGGCGGAGGACGGGTTCCTCGAGTAGATGGCGAAACTGTACTTCCGCTACGGCGCGATGAACTCCGGCAAGTCGACGGCATTGCTCCAGGCGGCCTTCAACTACGAAGAGCGCGGGCACCGGGTGCTCCTCGCGAAGCCCGCCGTCGACACGAAGGGGGATCGCGGCATCGTCTCGCGCCTCGGTGTCGTGCGCGAGGTCGATTTCGTCATCGAACCGGATGCTCCGGTGCTCGACCGCTTCCAGGGGCACCGAACCCGGGTGATCGAGGAGTCGGGCCGCGACGTCAGCTGCCTGCTCGTCGACGAAGCGCAGTTCCTCTCGTCGGAGCAGGTCGACGACCTCCTCCGCATCGCGCTCATCGACGGCATTCCGGTGCTCGCCTACGGCATCCGCACCGATTTCCAGACGGTCGCGTTCCCCGGCAGCCGGCGCCTCCTCGAGGTCTCGCACTCGCTCGAAGAGCTGAAGACGATCTGCCGCTGCGGCCGCAAGGCGATCTTCAACGGGCGCAGCGTCGACGGGCGGTACATCTTCGACGGCGAGCAGGTCGCGATCGACGGGGTCGAGGTGGAGTACGAGTCGCTCTGCGGCGTCTGCTACCTGCAGGAGTCGGGCGGCGTGCTCAACGGGCGGCACTGACCGGTCGAGCACGCTCGCCGCGGAACACCACGAAGTGGTAGAGCAGGAATCGCGCGAGCACGACGACGGCGATGCTCGCGAGGTTCACGATGTTCACCGCGATCGGTCCGGCCTCCCGGCCCAGCGCGGCGGAGGCGACGGCGACGCCCGCCCACACCAGCGCGGCGCCGAGCGCCGTGCAGAGGGCGTTCACGATCACGAAGAGGGTGATCTCGACGGCTCGGCTGTGTCCTCCCCGGTCGCGGAACGTCCACTCGCGATTGCCGAAGTACGCGTTCACGAGTGCCACGAGCGAGGCGATGATCTTCGCCCACACGAGATCCCAGCCGAGGCCGAGGTAGAGCGCGTTGAACACGCCGATCTCGATGAGCGTGGAAAGGGCGCCGACGGTGAGGAACCGGGCGCCGAGCCCGGCCGCACGGAGGAAACGGGCACTGGTCGGCATCTCCACTACGCTACTACCCAACGTCCGTGCGGCGAGCGCACGGCGACCAGTTGGGGAGTCGGCGTGCGACTGAGCCATCTCGCGGTTGTGATGCCGGCATACAACGAGGCCGAGGGCATCGTCGGGTTCCTCCAGGAGCTCGAGGCGAACCTCTCGCCGTTGGCGGCCGAACTCGAGTTCATCGTGGTCGACGACCGGTCGACGGATGACACGGGGTCGGTGCTCGCCGCGCTCGCCCGCGACCTTCCCCGACTGCAGGTGATCACCGCCGAGGCCAACCGCGGCCACGGTCCGACCGCCCTCGCCGCGTACCGCGCCGGTCTCGCCGCCGAGTCCGAACTGGTGGTGCACGTCGACGGCGACGGCCAGTTCGCGGGCGCCGACGTCGCCAAGCTCGTCCGCGCGTCGATGGGCACCGATGCCGACGTCGTGCACGGCGTCCGCACCGGGCGCAGCGATCCCTGGTTCCGTCGAGGACTGACCGCGATGGTCGGCGTCGTCGTGACGATCGTCGCCGGGCGTCGCATCCCCGACGTCAACACGCCGTTGCGCGCGTACCGGCCCGCACCGCTCGCCGCGCTGGTGTCGACGGTGCCGCAGAACGCACTCGTGCCGCACGTGCACTTCTCGATCGCCGAGGTCCGCAACTCGTTCCGGGTTCGATACGTGCGCGTGGCGAGCCTGCCGAGGCGGGGTGCCGACGCGCAGGGCACGATGTGGAGCGACGCAGGCCGCCGGTCGCGCCTGCCCCAGGTTCCGCCGCCGAGACTCCGCCGTTTCGCCCGCCAGGCCGCGGTCGAACTCTGGCAGGTCTCGCTGAGACCCGGACGGGTCGAGTGAGCGCGACCCCGTCGACGTCCGTCGGGCGCGGTCGCATCGGCGCGGGCACCATCCTGTGGTGGGTCGTCCTCGCGACGGTGGTCGTCGCGAACCTCGCCGTGCTCGTGCCCGCCTTCACGACCGTCCGGCTCTGGGAGGACGAGGCGTTCAACCTCACGGTGCCGCTCAACCTCCTGCGAGGGCTCGGCTACACGAGTGACGGCACGCTCTCGGGCAGCGAACTCACGCCGTTCGACGTCCGGATCTCGACGGGCCCGGTGCTGCTGCTGCCGGTCGCTGCGCTCATCGGTCTCGGGGTCGACACGGTCATCGCCGGTCGACTCGTGGGCCTCGCCGGTTATCTGCTCCTCAT
This sequence comes from Agromyces sp. NPDC058126, assembly GCF_042884595.1. Taxonomy (NCBI): domain Bacteria; kingdom Bacillati; phylum Actinomycetota; class Actinomycetes; order Micrococcales; family Microbacteriaceae; genus Agromyces; species Agromyces sp. NPDC058126. The sequence continues at coordinate 577,736 of NZ_JBHVTS010000001.1, forward strand.
CGGCAGTCTGTGGATCATCGGCCGCAGATTCGGAGGACGCTGGGCGGGCCTCGTCGCCGCGGCGCTGCCCCTCGCCTTCGCGAGCGATCGCCTCCCTTCGCCGATCCAGACGCCCGTCGACGTCCTGGGCGAGGTCGCGACCGCGGGGCTGCTCGCAGCGGCGCTCGCGGTGCTGCACCGGCGACCGTGGCTCGCCGGACTCTTCGTGGGCCTCGCCATGCAGACGAAGTTCATCGCGGTGCTCGCGCTCCCGGCGTTCGCGCTGGCGGCGCTGTTCGACGCCCCGGGGGCGACCCTGGTCGGGCGGGCCCGTCGGGCGATGCCGCGTGTCATCGCGGCCGCCGCGTGCGCGGCCGCGCCGACCGTGGCATTCGAGCTCGTCAAGCTCTTCGCGCTCGGGCCGGCCGGGTGGGTCGTGAACCTGCGGGAGTTCGTGTGGTTCGTGCGCGGCGGCGGTCAGCGCGGCTATGCCATCCCTCCGATCGAGAAACTGCATGCCCTCCTGGATGCCTGGCACCTGCCGCCGTGGCTCGTCGCCGTCGTCCTCGTCGCCGGGGTGGCACTCGCCGTCATCGGGCTGCTGGCAGTGCGCCGCGACCCGCGTCTCCTCGCCGATCCGGGCGGTGCGACGGCGACGCCGCGTGAGTTCGCGGTCGTCTCCGGCGCGGCGCTCCTCGGCCTCACGATCTTCCTCATCTGGTGGCCCCTCTCGATGCATACGCCGACCTGGCTGCGCCACCCGGCGCCGGCGGTGCTCGCATTCGCCCCGGTGCTCGTGGCAGCGACGCTCACGCTCGCCCGGGTCGCGTTCGCGAGTGCGGGGCGCCGTGTTCCGGTCGAAACGCCGACCGTCGTCGGCGAGGGGACGGCACCGGCGGGATGGAGGGCGGGGCGGTCCCGCCGTCTCGCCGCCGCAACCGTCGGCGCCCTCGGCGTCGGACTCCTCCTCGTCTCCCTGGGCGGCCGCGTCGCGCTGCCCGGGTACGGCGACTGGGAGACCCTTGCCGACCAACGCGCTGCAGCGCGCGATATCGCCGAGCTGCGAGGCGACCTCGGCGCGGATCGACTCGCGAGCCCCTGGGGCGGCGAAGTCAGCGTCGTCGTGCTGTCGGGGGCTCACGCCGCCCTCGTGGATGCCGGTGCGGTGGTCGTCGGAGACCCGCAGGTCTGGCACGAGTCGCATCGCCCCGAGACGTGCGAATCGCTGCTGCTCAGCGGTCGATACCGCGTCTGTGCTCCGCCGGAGTAGGGCGAACGGGGACTCCGCCAAGATGCGGGCGGACAGGGCGACGCGCACGTGCACGACCTTTCGAAGTGTCTGGCGCTGCCGCCGAATCGGCGTGATGATGGAGTCGAGAGGGGGGATGCATGAGCGAGATCGTCGTGGGCGTCGGTGCCGCGGAGGGCGCAGGCCTCCTGGCCGTGCGGTGGGCTGCGGAACAGGCGTCGGCACGCCGATCGACGCTGCGCCTCCTCCACGTCGTCGATGAGGCGATCGAGGCGAGCGGCGACGCGGATCTGCTCCTCGCCGTGCTGGACGCGGCCCGCGCGTCGCTGGCGGTCGCCGCAGATGCCGCCCGCGCCGTCGACCCGTCGCTCGAGATCGTCACCGACCTCGAGCAGGGCGCGCCGATCGCGCACTTCGAGCGGCGTTCGCGTGCCGCTGAGCTCCTCGTCGTCGCGAGCGATACGCACGGCGGCAAGCGCCCGAGCCGGCGCGGCGTGCACAGCCTCCGCATCGCGGCGGCGAGTCACGCGCCGGTCGCGGTCGTGCCCGACATCGACGTCTCGGCCCGATCCGGCGTCGCCGTCGGCATCGACGGATCGGACGTCGGTGCGCGGGCGCTCGAGTTCGCCGCGACGGAGGCCGAGCGGCTCGACTGCCCGCTCATCGCGGTGCACGCGTGGGATCTGGCGCTGATGGCCGGCGGCGAGTACGGGTACGGCGTCTCCGCGTTCGCGATGGACGACCTCACGAGGGCTGCGCACGAGGTGCTCGCGGACGCCCTCGTTCCGCTGGATCGATCCCACCCCGGGCTCGAGATCGATCGGCGGGTGATCGCCGGCGACCCGGTCGTCGCCCTGGCCGACGCCGCGGCCGAGGCCGAGCTCCTCGTCGTCGGGAGCCACGGCCGCAGCGCCCTCGCGCGGTTCCTGCTCGGCTCGGTCAGCCACGGCGTGCTGGCGCGCCTCGAGGCGCCCACGGTCGTCGTGCGGTGACGGCTCCCGCGGGGCTGGGCGCGCGGGTGCGCGACCGCCCTGCGCCGCGAGTCGACGGCATCGACGCGGCCCGTGGTCTCGCACTCATCGGCATGTTCGTCGCGCACGTCGCGCCGGTGGCGGCGACCCCCGAGGTCGCCGAGCTCATCGCGATCGCCGACGAGCGCCCACGCCTGCTGTTCGCGCTCACCGCCGGGTTCGGGCTCGGCTTCCTCACCGGCGGCACCCGCCCCGTGACCGAGGGTCGCGGCGTGCTGCGCCGTCAGCTCGCCGTGCGCGCCGTCATCCTCGTCGCGCTCGGCCTGCTCATCGCGGCGACGCTCCATCCGCTCGTGTTCATCATCCTCGACGTCTACGGCGTCGCGTTCCTCGTCATGCTGCCGTTGCTCTTCCTGCCGGCGCGCGTCGCCGTGGTCGTCGGCGCCGGGCTCCTCGCGGTGGCACCCGGCGTCGCGACCGCGGCGCAGTACAGCCAGGAGCTCCTGATCGCGAGGGAGAGCGGCCCGCGCCTGCTGTGGGACTGGCTGCTCACCGGCGCGTATCCGGTCATCGTCTGGGTGCCGGTGATGCTCATCGGCCTCGGGCTCGCGCGGATGGGGGCGGCGGATCCGCGAGTGGTCCCGCGGTACGCGCTCGCGGGCGCGATCACCGCGGTCGTCATGCTGCCGCTCACGCGGCTGCTGCCCGCCGAGGCGGATGCCACGGCCACGCCCGCAGAGCACGCGGTCTCCGCCTCGGCGCTCGCTCTCGGCAACGTGGGCCTCGGGCTCGTCGTCGTCGCGACGATGGTGATGCTGACCGCGCTCGCCCGTCCGGCCGTGACGCGGATCGCGGGGGCCGTGCTGTCTCCGGTGACGGCGATGGGCGCGATGCCCCTCACCATCTACACCCTGCACCTCGTGGTGATCTCTGCGGCGAAGCGCGTCGAGGACGGCTTCGTCACCGACGACTCCTGGGGGTTGACGATCGGGCTCATCGCCGGCGGGATGGCGTTCGCGTGGCTCTGGAGGCGATTCCTCGGGCGAGGTCCGCTCGAACGGCTCCTGCGGGCGGCGAGCGGTCGATCGGGCGCCGCAGCCGGAGGCGCCGACTGACCGCCCATCGGGCGATCGCACGGAGCGTACGCGAGAATGGAAGCCCGACCGAAAGGGACTCCATGCGCATCTCGGTGATCGGCTGCGGCTATCTCGGCGCCGTGCACGCCTCGGCGATGGCCGAACTCGGGCACGACGTCGTCGGCATCGACGTCGATCCCGCCAAGATCGCGGCGCTCGCCGTCGGGCGTCCGCCGTTCTTCGAGCCGGGGCTCGCCGAGATCCTCGCTTCCGCGACCGCGACGGGCAGGCTCCGCTTCTCGAGCGACATCGCCGACGCGGCCGGCGCCGAGGTGCATTTCCTCGCCGTGGGCACGCCGCAGGCCGCGGACAGCCATGCCGCCGACCTGCGCTTCGTGAACGCGGCCTTCGAGGCCGTCGTGCCGCACCTCGCCGACGGCGCGCTGATCGTCGGCAAGAGCACCGTTCCCGTCGGCACCGCCGGGCGCCTCGCCGAGCGTCTCGTGGAGCTCGCACCCCACGCCTCCCTCGCTTGGAACCCCGAGTTCCTCCGCGAAGGCTACGCCGTGCGCGACACCCTCGAGCCCGATCGACTCGTCTACGGCGTCGGCGACGACCACGCGGCATCCGTGCTCGATCAGGTCTACCGCGCCGCGATCGAGGCGGGCACACCGCGGATCGTCACCGACTACGCGACCGCCGAGCTCGTGAAGGTCGCGGCGAACGCCTTCCTCGCGACGAAGATCAGCTTCATCAACGCCATGAGCGAGATCGCGGATGCCTCGGGCGCCGACGTGACCGCCCTCGCCGACGCGATCGGACACGACGCGCGCATCGGGCGCCGCTTCCTCAACGCCGGCGTGGGATTCGGCGGCGGATGCCTGCCGAAGGACATCCGGGCGTTCACCGCTCGCGCCGAAGAGCTCGGTCGCGGCGAGGCGCTCGCCTTCCTCCGAGAAGTCGACGCCATCAACCTCCGTCAGCGTCAGCGCGCCGTCGACCTCGCCGTCGCCGCCCTCGACGGGAGCGTGCACCGCAAGCGCATCGCGGTGCTCGGCGTCACCTTCAAGCCCGAATCCGACGATGTGCGCGATTCGCCGGCGCTCGATGTCGCCGTGCAGCTCAAAGGACTCGGCGCCGAGGTCGTCGCGACGGACCCCGAGGGCATCGACAACGCGCGGGCGCGCCATCCGCAGCTCGACTACGTGAGCTCGACCCGAGAGGCGCTCCGCGGCGCCGACCTCGTCGTGCTCGTCACGGAATGGCGCGAGTACCGGGCTCTCGATCCGGTGGAGACCGCCCGGCTCGTCGCCGGGCGGCGCATCATCGACGGGCGCAACGTGCTCGACGCGGCAGCCTGGCGGGCGGCCGGCTGGGAGTACCGGGGCATCGGGCGCCCCTGACACCCCGAGAACGACGAAACCCCCTCCGAAATCGGAGGGGGTCTCTACCCGGTCGGGGTGACAGGATTTGAACCTGCGACCTCGTCGTCCCGAACGACGCGCGCTACCAAGCTGCGCCACACCCCGGGGTGACCCTTGCGGGCCTCAACAAGAATAGCCGATAAATCGAGCGCCTCCGACCACTGCGCCGTGCCTCGCCCTCCGCAGCGGCCGGGCGCCGCGGTTGCGGGCATCGGGGCCTATTCGGCGGGGACGAGCGTGATGAGCGTGGCCTCGGGCGGGCACGCGAAGCGCACCGGGGCGAAGATCGAGGTGCCGAGGCCGGCCGAGACGTTGAGGAACGCCGACCGCAGCCCGTGGCGCCAGATGCTGAGCCCCTTGACCTGCTTGCGGGGGATGTCGCAGTTGGTCACGAGCGCCCCGTAGCCGGGCACGCAGACCTGGCCGCCGTGCGTGTGGCCCGCGAGGATCAGCTGTGCACCGTGGTTCACGAAGGAGTTGAGCACGCGCTGGTACGGTGCGTGGGCGACGCCGATGGTCACGGTGGGCCGCGCGGTGGGCTGCGGGGTCTCGTCGAGCCAGCTCTCCTCGCCGAGCGGGTCGTCGGCGCGGAGCTCGTCGATCGCACCGGTGATGAGGTCGAGCCGGTCGTATCCCTTGTGCGGATCGTCGACGCCGAAGAACTCGAAGTGCGTGCCCCGGAGGTCGAGGCTCGCGGCGGTGTTGTCGAGGTCCTGCCAGCCGAGCTCGGCGAAGAACCCGTGCAGCGCCTCGATGTCGAGCCGCTTCGCCGAGCGGCGGAGCCGCGACGGACCCGCGAAGTACGCGAACGGATTCTTCGGCGTCGGGCCGAAGTAGTCGTTCGAGCCGTTGACGAAGACCCCGGGGATGCCCGCGAACGGCTCGAATGCCCGGCGGATCCCCTCGAGGCCGCGCTCATGGCCGAGGTTGTCGCCCGTGTCGACGATGAGGTCGGGCTCGAGCAGGGCGAGCTCGCGCACCCATTCCTGCTTGTCGCGCTGCCACGGCGCCATGTGGAGGTCGGAGAGGTGGAGGACGCGGATCGGCTGCGCGCCGGCGGGGAGCACCGGCACCTCGGCGCGTCGGAGGGTCCAGCGGGTGCGCTCGACGAGCGAACCCCAGGCGAACGCGGCGACGCCCGCCGCGCCGATCGCCAGGGCGATCCGCGCGACGGGCGTCAGGCGGGCGGTCAACCGTTGCCCGGAGGGGTCTCGGGGCCGCCGTCGCCGTCGCCGCCGCCACCGGTGAAGCGGCCGATGACGATCGTCACCTTCTGGCCGGGTTTCGCGTTCTCGCCCGGGCCAGGCGACTGCGAGATGACGAGGCCGTTCTTGCTCTCGTCGTCCGTGTCCTCCTCCTTGCGGTCGGCCCGGAAGCCGGCGGCCCCGAGGGTCGCCTCGGCCTGGTCGGCCTGCATGCCGCTGACATCGGGCACCCCGGTCAGGTTGCCGCGACTGGTCTTCAGCGAGATCGACGACCCCCGCGGAGCCTGGCCGGTCGCGGACTGGCTTCCGATCGTGCCCTTCGGCTGCGCCGAGTCGACGTCGCCGTCCATCGACCAGCCGAAGCCGGCCGCCTCGAGCGCCTTCTGCGCAGCGTCGGGCGCAAGGCCGAGCACGCTCGGCACGTTGGCCATCGGGGTGCTCAGGTACTTCCGGTCGGGCTCGGGGAACCCGTCGCCGCCGTACTTGCTGTTCGCGACGTCCATGATGCGCGGCCAGATGTTGTGGCGGAGGACGGCGGCCTGCTCGCCGTTGATGTAGGTCTCGCGGAGGTTCACGAATCCGGTGACGTTGTAGACGCCCACGACCGTCGCGACCTTCGACGAGGCGCCGCTCATCCAGGTGGCGTACGCGTCGTCGGTCGTACCGGTCTTGCCGATCATCGGCGTGCCCGCGGTCTCCATGCTGCCGCGCGACGACGTACCCGTGCCTTCGGTCATGACGCGCTGCAGCGCGTAGTTCATACCTGCGGCGACGTCGGGCGTGATGGCCTGCGTGCACGTCGACTTCGGGAACTCGACCGGTTCGCCCTTGCCGTCGGTGATGCTGTCGATCGCGACGGGCGTGCACGACTTGCCGCCGCCGGCGACCGCGGCGAACGCCGTCGCCATCGAGATCGGTGCGACCTCTTCGGTGCCGAGCACGGCCGAGGGGCCGAACGGGATGCGGTCGCCGTCCTCGTCGAGACCCTCGCCGAGCGGCTTGCCGTCGGCGCGACCGGCGCTCATGAGCCCCGTCGCGGTCTTCTTGATGCCGCACAGGTCGAGCTGCTTCGCCATGGCGACGAAGCCGGTGTTCTCGGACCGGACCGTGTTGTGCAGCGCACTCCAGTACCCGCCGTTGCCGCCCTCGTCATTGCGCGGGTCCCAGTCGCCGGCGTCCTTGTCGCCGTCGCAGCTGTCCTTGAACGTGCCCCAGTTGTTGCGCTTGCGGGCGTCCATGCTCTCGTTGACCGAGTGGCCCTCCTTGAGCCACTCGCCGAGCGTGAAGATCTTGAACGTCGATCCCGGCTGGAAGCCGTGGGAGCTGCCGTAGTCGATCGTCGCGTTGTAGTTGACGGCGTCGAAGCCGTCGCCGGTCACCTCGGGATCGACGTTGTACGTCGTGTTCTGCGCCATCGCGAGGATGCGTCCGGTGCCGACCTCGACCGACACGGCCGAACCGCCGATGTTCGCCTCGGCGATCGACCCGGGGACGTTATCGTGCACGGCCGAGTAGGCCGCGGACTGCAGGTCCATGTCGATCGTCGTGTAGATGTCGAGGCCGCCGCGTTCGAGCATGCGCGCGCCCTCGTTCTCCTCGGTCTCGGGGTTGTCGAGCTTGTTCTTGATCTCCCACGTGACGTAGTCGCAGAAATACGCGTAGACGGGCGAGGCCTGGCAGCCGCTCGACGGCGGCACGATCTTCGGAGCGACCGGCTCGGCGACCGCCGCGTCGTGCTCCTCCTGGGTGATCTTCTTCTCCTCGAGCATCTTCCCGAGGATGTAGTCGCGGCGCTCCTTGTTGCGCGCGTACGGCACGGTCTCGCCGTCGACGACCGTCGCAGCCCCGTTGAGCTCGTCCTCGGGGTAGTCGAGCCGGAACTCCTCAGGGCTGTTCACGATCGCGATGAGGCTCGCAGCCTGGGCGAGCGAGAGGTCCCTCGCGTTCGTGCCGAAGTAGTACAAGGCGGCGGTCTGCACGCCGTAGATCTGGCCGCCGAAGCCCGCGATGTTCAGGTAGCCGCCGAGGATCACATCCTTCGAGTACTCCTTCTCGACCGTGATCGCGTACCGCATCTCCTTGAGCTTGCGGTCGACCGAGGTCTTCGTGTGCTTCTCCCACGCCTCGGTGCGCTCTTCATCGGTCGTCGCCTTCGACATGTCGTTCGCCACCAGCACGTTCTTCACGTACTGCTGCGTGATCGACGAACCGCCCTGGGTATCGCCTCCGATGACCGTCTTCAACGCGCCGCGCACGGTGCCCGCGATGTCGATGCCGCCGTGGTCGTAGAACCGGGGGTCCTCACCGGCGACCGCGGCGTCCTTCAGGTACTGCGAGATGTACTTGAACTCCACCTCCTCGCGGTTGTCGTCGTAGAAGAACGCCATCGCCGACGGAGTGCCGTCGGGCTTCATCGCGTAGATCGTCGACTTCTGCGCCAGCTCGCCGATCTCGAGGTACCCGGGCAGGTTCTCGAACATCGTGATGCTGTTGTTGGCAGCCATACCGGTCACGGCGAGGGCCGGGGTCACCGCGGCGGTCACGAGGACGCCGGCGAGAGCGCTCATGCCGACGAACCCGAGGATTCCGGAGCCGACGTCGCTCATCGTACGTTTTTGGGCAGACATATAGTGGAGCTTAACGGAGAAGGCTGGCAAATCCCGATACGTGCGCTGGGCGTCGCATCCGGGTACGACACGCCGCGAACCGCGATCCCGCACGTATCGTGCACGAGACATCCATCGAGGGAGCCCACATGCCCGCCTGGGAGTACATCACCACTCCGCTGCTCATCCACAACACCGCCGCGATCCTCAACAACTGGGGTTCGGAGGGCTGGGAGCTCGTGCAGATCGTGCAGGGCCCCGAGGGCGGCCTCGTCGCGTACCTGAAGCGCCCCAAGGGCGGCGAGGACTCGGCGGCGGCATCGGCCGGCGCCGCCGCGGCCGCGCAGGCCGCGAAGCAGTTCGAGGGCGAGGGGCACGCCTGATGGCCGGCTACGAGGCCCGCCTCGCCGAGCTCGGCATCGAGCTCCCCGAGGTCGCCGCCCCCGTCGCCGCCTACGTGCCGGCCGTCGTCACCGGCTCGTACGTGTACACCTCGGGCCAGCTGCCGTTCACGGCCGGCGCCCTGCCGGCCACCGGCAAGGTCGGCGACGGGCACGGGCTCGTGCCCGCCGACGACGCCAAGGCCTACGCCCGCACCTGCGTCCTCAACGCGCTCGCGGCCGTGCGCGCCGAGATCGGCTCGCTCGACCGCGTCACCCGCATCGTGAAGCTCGTCGGCTTCGTCGCGAGCGACCCGGCATTCACCGGACAGCCCGGAGTGATCAACGGCGCCTCCGAGGTGCTCGGCGAGATCTTCGGCGACGCCGGGCGCCACGCCCGTTCGGCCGTCGGCGTCGCGGTGCTGCCGCTCGACTCGCCGGTCGAGCTCGAGCTCGTCGTCGAGTTCGCATAGCCCGAGCAGACAGCAGGATGCCCCGGCGGGATCGATTCCCGCCGGGGCATCCGTCGTCGTGCGGAGCGTCGCGGAGCGGCTACTTCACCTGCTCGCTGATGATCTGCATGATCGAGGTGTCGGCCAACGTCGTCGTGTCGCCGATCTGACGGCCCTCGGCGAGGTCGCGCAGCAGGCGCCGCATGATCTTGCCCGAGCGGGTCTTCGGCAGCTCGTTGACGATGAACACCTGGCGGGGACGAGCGATCGCACCGATCTGGGTCGCGACGTGCTTGCGCAGCTCCTCCGACGCCGCGGCGACGTCGTCGCCGTGCGCGGCCTGACTCGCCTTGAGGATCACGAACGCCACGACCGCCTGGCCCGTGGTCTCGTCGGATGCGCCGACGACGGCCGCCTCGGCGGTCCACGGGTGGGCGACGAGCGACGACTCGATCTCGGCCGTCGAGAGCCGGTGGCCCGAGACGTTCATGACGTCGTCGACCCGGCCGAGCAGCCAGATGTCGCCGTCCTCGTCGCGGCGCGCGCCGTCGCCGGCGAAGTACTTGTCGCCGAACTTCTCCCAGTAGGTCTCCTTGAACCGCTCGGGGTCGCCCCAGATGCCGCGGAGCATCGACGGCCACGGCTCGGTCACGACGAGGAGCCCGCCCTCTTCGCCTTCGACGGGGGCGCCGTCGTCGGTGAGGATGTCGATCGAGACGCCGGGCACCGGCACCTGCGCCGAACCGGGCTTCAGGTCGGTGACGCCCGGCAGCGCCGAGATCATGATCGCGCCGGTCTCGGTCTGCCACCAGGTGTCGACGACGGGGATCGAGCCGCCGCCGATGACGTGGCGGTACCAGATCCAGGCCTCGGGGTTGATGGGCTCGCCCACCGAGCCGAGCAGGCGCAGCGAACGCAGGTTGAACTGGTGCGGGATCTGCCGGCCCAGCTTCATGAACGAGCGGATCGCCGTGGGGGCCGTGTAGAGGATCGAGACCTTGTACTTCTCGACGATCTCCCACCAGCGACCCGGGTGCGGGGTGTCGGGGGTGCCCTCGTAGACCACCTGCGTGGCGCCGTTGGCGAGCGGGCCGTACACGACGTACGAGTGGCCCGTGATCCAGCCGACGTCGGCCGTGCACCAGTAGACGTCGGTCTCGGCGTGCAGGTCGAAGACGTTCTTGTGGGTGAACGCGGCCTGGGTGAGGTAGCCGCCGCTCGAGTGCACGACGCCCTTCGGCTTGCCGGTGGTGCCGCTCGTGTAGAGGATGAACAGCGGGTGCTCGGCGTTGAACGGCTTCGCCGCGTGCTCGCCCGAGGCCTCGGCCACGGTGTCGTGCCACCAGTGGTCGCGGCCGTCGACGACGTCGACCTCGTTGCCCGTGCGCTTGACGACGAGCACGTTCTCGATCGATCCGGCGGACTTGGCGATCGCCTCGTCGACCGTCGGCTTGAGCGGGAAGACCCGCCCCTTGCGGTACCCGCCGTCGGCGGTGATGACGAGCTTCGCCTCGGCATCGTCGATGCGCGAGGCGAGGCTGTCGGAGCTGAACCCGCCGAACACGACGGAGTGGATGGCGCCGATGCGCGCGACGGCGAGCATCGAGACGATCGCCTCGGGGATCATCGGCAGGTAGATGGCGACCCGGTCGCCCTCCCCGATGCCGAGGCCCTCGAGCACGTTCGCCGCGCGCTTGACCTCGTCGGTGAGCTCGGCGTAGGTGATGTCGCGGCTGTCACCGGGTTCGCCCTCGAAGTGGATGGCGACGCGGTCGCCGAGGCCGGCGGCGACATGGCGGTCGAGGCAGTTCTCGGCGACGTTGAGCTCGCCGTCGTCGAACCACTTCGCGAACGGCGGGTTCGACCAGTCGAGCGTGCGGGTGAAGGGCTTCTGCCAGGTGAGGAGCTCTCGCGCCTGGTCGGCCCAGAAGCCGAGGCGGTCGGCGCGTGCCGACTCGTAGAGCTCGTGGCCGGCGACGGCCTGGGCGGCGAACTCGGGGCTCGGACGGAAGCGCCTGATCTCCTCGAGTGCGTGATCGATCTGAACGGTCATGGTTCTCCGGTCGCTCCTTCGCGATCTGTTTCATCGGTTGGGTCGCCTGCCCCAAGCAGCACCCTACCTCTCGCTCATGCATGCATTCGACGAGTGAGGAAACACATCGTCGGTTTGCACTTCCGTGCACGGCTTCGGAGTATTACTGTGCCTTTGCGCAGAGAAATCTGTATGTCCGCACAAATGAGGACAAAAATACTTGCGCATTCATTCTGAGGCCCTACACTGAATACCGCCCGAACACTCGTTTCGAGGCCTGCAGCGCTCGCGATTCCCCCCAATCCTTGCGCTGCCGAGGCGGCACCTGTTCCCCCCAATGGGTGCCGCCCCCTTTCGTTAAGCGCACCTCTCGCAGGTGCGGGTCGAATCCTCCTCCACAACGACGTGGAGGGGGATTTCTTCTTCTCCGCGTTCGAACGGATGCCTCGGGGCTCGCCCGGCTCCATACGCTCGCCGCATGTCCATCCCCTTCGTGGCGACGCCCTCGTGGCAGACGAACGAGATCGCCGTGCCGCGTACGCGGTCGATCAGCCGCGCGTCGTCGTCGTGCGCGCCCTCCGAGTTCGAGGCGAACGACCGGTTCACCGAGATTCTCAACGGCCTCGAGTACGGATTCGGGGCGACGGAGGGGGAGACGCGGGCCGCGGCATCCCTCGTCGATCTGGCCGTGCTCGACGCCCTCGCACCGTTCGCGGCCGACGGGCCGGTCACCGATCTGTTCGTCAACGGCGGCGCCGGACTCTGGGTCGACCGGGGCGACGGGGCCCGCCGCGAGCCCGGGTGGGCGGTCGAGGAGTCCGAGGTCCGCGCGCTGGCCGTGAAGCTCATCGCCCGCGGCGGACGCCACGTCGACGAGGCCACCCCGACGGTCGACGTCCGGCTCGGTCTCGGCATCCGCGTGCACGTGGTGCTGCCGCCCGTCTCGACCGGGGGCACCCTCATCTCCGTGCGCATCCCGAGGGCGGCCGGTCGATCGCTCGCCGAGCTCGCGACCACCGGCATGCTCGACGACGTGCAGCGCGAGCTGCTCGAGCGCGCGGTGCGCGACCGCCGGAACCTGCTCGTCACCGGTGCCGGCGGCACCGGCAAGACGACGATGCTCGCCGCGATGCTGAGCGGGGCGCCCGCGCACGAACGCATCGTCGTCATCGAGGACGTCGCCGAGCTCCGGTTCGCGCACCCGCACGTCGTCTCGCTCGAGGCGCGCCAGGCGAATCTCGAGGGCAGCGGGCGCATCGGGCTCGACGCGCTGCTCCGAGAGGCGCTGCGGATGCGCCCCGACCGGCTCGTGGTCGGCGAGTGCCGCGGCGCCGAGCTGCGCGAGCTCCTCGCCGCGCTCAACACCGGGCACGACGGCGGGGCCGGCACGCTCCACGCGAACTCGCTCGCCGACGTCCCCGCCCGGCTCGAAGCGCTCGGCGCGACGGCGGGGCTCTCGCCCGACGCAGTGGCACGGCAGACGGCGAGCGCCTTCGACCTCGTGCTGCACCTCGAACGCGTCGACGGCTGCCGGCGTCTCGCCCAGATCGGCCGGTTCGCCCTGCGCGGCGATCGGCTCGGAGTGGAGCCGCTGTGATCGCGCTGACGAATCTCGTGCGCCGACGCGCGGCCGACCCGGGCGCGGGGGTCGACGCGATCGCGTCGATCACCGAGCGCCTCGCCGTGCTCCTCGCAGCGGGGGTGCCGGCCTCGAGCGCCTGGCGCCACGTGTCCGCGGAGGACGGCGCTGCGGGCACGACCGGAACCACGGACGGCGGCCCGGCCGTCTCCGGCGACGAGCGGGTGCTCGCCGCGGCCGCCGAGGCGGCGTCGCAGGGGGAGTCGGTCGCCGCGGCGATCGCCGTCGCAGGCGCGGCCCACCCAGGGGCCTCCCTCGCCTGGCCGGTCCTCGCCGCGGCCTGGGCGGTCGCCGCCGAGTCGGGTGCGCCGCTCGCCGCGAGCCTGCGGAGCCTCGCCGTCGTGCTTCGCGACGAGGCACAGCTGCGTCGTGACGTCGGCGCCGCGCTCGCCGGCCCCGCGGCCAGCGCCCGGCTCGTCACCGCCCTGCCGCCGATCACCGTCGTGTTCGGAGCGACGCTCGGCTTCGACACCGTCGGCGTGCTGCTCGGCAACCCCATCGGCCTCGCCTGTCTCGTGCTCGGCGCGCTGCTGCTCTGGGCCGGAGCGGGATGGAACCGGCGGCTCGCCCGGACCGCCTCGGTCTCGCGCGCCGACGCCGGACTCGAGCTCGAGCTGCTCGCGATCGCGATGTCGAGCGGCGCCTCGGTCGAGCGGGCCAGGGTGCTCACCCGTGAGACCGTCCGCACGCACGTGCCGCACTCGGGAGACGGCCGCGCCGTCGACGAGGTCGTGGCGCTCGCGGCCCGGGCGGGCGCCCCGGTCGCCGAGCTCCTCCGCGCCGAGTCGCTCCGGGTGCGCCGCGCCGCCCGCTCGGCGGGTGCCGCGGCGGCGGCGGCACTCGGCGTACGCCTCATGCTGCCGCTCGGACTCTGCGTGCTGCCGGCCTTCGTGCTGCTCGGCGTCGCGCCGCTCATGATCTCCGTCGTCACCGGCACCCTCGGCGATGCCTCGTGACGACCCAGGACTCGTGCCGCCGATCCGCCGGGCCTCCGGCACTACTGAAGGGAACCACATGCAGAACTCCGATGACCTGGTCGACGAGCGCGCGCGAGCGGGTGACGTCGGGGCGCAGGCCGAGCCTGCGCAGATCGACGTCGTTCCGGCCCGGCGGCGGTCCGCCGTTCGTCGTCTCCTCCGCCGCTTCGGCGGAGAGCGCGGGGCCGCCACCGCCGAGTACGCGGTCGCGACCATGGCCGCGGTCGGCTTCGCGGGCCTGCTCGTCGTCATCCTCCGCGGTGACGAGGTGCGCGGCATCCTCACCGATCTCGTGCGGAATGCGCTCACGGTGGGGTGACCGGGAGCGGGGCAGCGTGACGGCGGAGTTCGCCGTCGCGCTGCCGGCGATCGCGCTCGTGCTTGCCGGATGCCTCGCCTCGGTGCAGCTCGCGGCCCAGCAGGTGCGGCTCACCGACGCGGCCGCCGACGCCGCACGGGCACTCGGACGAGGCGAGTCGAGCGCCACCGCACAGGCGATCGCCGCGCGCGTGGCCGGCGCTGCGGCGCTCGCGGTCGCGGAGGAGGGGGAGTTCGTGTGCGCGCGGCTCACCGCCTCGGGTCCGGGGCTCCTGTCGGCCGTGCGCCTGAGTGCTGAGTCGTGCGCGGTCGGAGGCGGACGATGAACCGGCTCAGTCAACTACCGGATCGCCTCGACGGCCGAGGCGACGACCGTGGTGCCGCCTCGGTCGTCGCGCTCGGTCTCGTCGGTGCGATCATCGGGCTCACGGCGCTCCTCGTGCCGGTGCTCGGCGCCTTCGTGGGGTCGCAGCGCGCGGCGAACGCGGCCGACGCCGCCGCGCTCGCCGCCGCTGACGCGTCGAGCGGCGCCGTGCCGGGAACGCCCTGCGCGCTCGCCTCGGCGATCGCCGAGCGCAACGGCGTCGAACTCGTGTCGTGCGAGCTCGACGGCCCGGTCGCCGCGGTGTCGGTGCGCGTCGGGGTGCCGGGCTTCGCGCTCACGGCCGAGGCACGCGCCGGGCCTCCGGGCTGGCCGGGGTGAACCCGTCGCCGCGCGGCGACCCGGACCGATCAGTCGAAGACGGTCTCGATGAACCGGTAGTCGACCGCCGAGGGACGCGAGTCGCCCGGCGTCTCGAACTCGAGTCCGGCCGAGCGGGAGTAGACGTAGCGCTTGCCCGCATCGGCGTTGAGCTCGAGGCGGGGCCTGGGGTCGCCGGATTCGAGGAAGGCCGTCGCGACGGTCTTGCCCTCGAGCGGCCCGTCGATCAGCTTGGCCGTGTACGAGCCGTGAGATGACGTGTCCATGCGGCCATTCTCCTCCCGGCGTGCCGAAGCGCAAGAGGGTCGCGGCGAGTCGCGTCTCGACCACTGGACGCCGTGGAGTGGGCGTACTTCCGGCGAGGGTGTGTATCGTGTGGCTGTCGGCGGAGCGTTCCGCCGGCCATGGCACACCGCTCGGGGGCGCGGCATACATTGTGCGTTCTCGTCTCATTCGAACGGTCAGAAGGAGTCTGGTGTCAGGCGCGAAGAAGTTGGTCATCGTGGAGTCGCCGACCAAGATGAAGTCCATCGCCCAGTACTTGGGCGACGGGTACGAGGTGCTGTCCTCGGTCGGTCACATCCGCGATCTCATCGAGCCGAAGAACCTGCCCGCAGAGCTCAAGAAGGGCCCGCTCGGCAAGTTCTCGGTCGACGTCGACAACGGCTTCGAGCCGTACTACGTGGTCTCCGACTCGAAGAAGAAGACGGTCGCCGAACTCAAGCGCGCCCTGAAGAACGCCGATGAACTCCTGCTCGCCACCGATGAGGACCGCGAGGGCGAGGCCATCGCGTGGCATCTCCTGCAGGAGCTGAAGCCCAAGGTCCCCGTGCGCCGCATGGTCTTCCACGAGATCACGAAGGACGCCATCCAGAAGGCGAAGGACAACACCCGCGAGCTCGACACCGCGCTCGTCGACGCGCAGGAGACCCGCCGCATCCTCGACCGGCTCTACGGGTACGAGGTCTCGCCGGTGCTCTGGCGCAAGGTCGGCCCCGGCCTCTCCGCGGGCCGCGTGCAGTCCGCGGCCACGCGCCTCGTCGTCGACCGAGAGCGCGAGCGCCTCGCCTTCGTCGCGGCCGGCTACTGGGACCTGATCGGCACCTTCGCCACGGATGCCGCGGGCAGCGCGTTCGACGCGAAGCTCGTGCGCGTCGGCGGTGAGCGCATCGCGACCGGTCGCGACTTCGACGACTCCGGGAAGCTGACCTCGAAGGCCGTCGTCATCGACGAGGCGACCGCCGAGGCGCTGGCGTCGGCGCTCCGCGACGACACGGTCGCGCAGCGCGTCTCCAAGCTCGAGACGAAGCCGTACTCGCGCCGCCCGGCGGCGCCCTTCACCACCTCGACCCTGCAGCAGGAGGCCGCGCGCAAGCTCCGCCTCTCGGCGAAGGACACGATGCGCGTGGCGCAGTCGCTCTACGAGAACGGCTACATCACCTATATGCGCACCGACTCGAACTCGCTCTCGCAGCAGGCGATCTCGGCGGCGCGCGCCCAGGCAACCTCGCTCTACGGCGCCGACTCCGTGCCCGACAAGCCCCGCGTCTACGCCGGCAAGTCGAAGAACGCCCAGGAGGCGCACGAGGCCATCCGCCCCTCGGGCGAGGTGTTCCGCACGCCCGCCTCGCTCCAGGGGTCGCTGCGCGGGCGCGAGTTCGACCTCTACGACCTCATCTGGAAGCGCACCGTCGCCTCGCAGATGGCCGACGCGAAGGGCCAGACGGCCACCGTCACGATCGAGGTCGGCCCGACGAAGGCGGATGCCGCCGCCCCGGCCGCGCCGACGACGAAGATCGGCGGCACGATCGCCGAGTTCACCGCGAGCGGCACCGTGATCACCTTCCGCGGCTTCCTCGCCGCCTATGAAGAGGGACGCGACGAGGAGCGCAACCGCGACGACGCCTCGGGCGACGCCAAGCTCCCGCAGCTGGCCGAAGGGCAGCAGCTCGCGCTCGACCTGCTCGAGGCCAAGGGCCACGAGACGAGCCCGCCGCCGCGCTACACCGAGGCGAGCCTCGTCAAGCGCCTCGAGGAGCTCGGCATCGGCCGGCCCTCGACCTTCGCCTCGATCATCTCGACGATCATCGACCGCGGCTACGTCACGCAGCGCGGCCAGGCGCTCGTGCCGAGCTGGATCGCCTTCTCGGTCGTGCGCCTGCTCGAGGAGCACTTCGGCGACCTCGTCGAGTACGACTTCACGGCCGAGATGGAGGACGACCTCGACCACATCGCCGCGGGCGAGGCCGACCGGGTCGACTGGCTCTCGAGCTTCTACTTCGGCTCGGACAAGCACCGCGGGCTCCGTCAGGTCGTCGACAACCTCGGCGAGATCGACGCGCGCGAGATCAACTCGGTCGCGATCGCGCCCGACATCACGCTGCGGATCGGCAAGTACGGCCCCTACCTCGAGACGATCGACCCCGACGCCGCCCCCTCCGCGACCGGAGAGCCGACGCCGCGCCGGGTGAACCTGCCCGAGGGGCTCGCGCCCGACGAGCTCACCGAGGCGAAGGCCCGAGAACTCATCGAGGCGCCCGTGCAGGGCGACCGCGTGCTGGGCGTGAACCCCGCGAACGGCAAGCAGATCGTCGCGAAGGACGGCCGCTTCGGACCGTACGTGACCGAGCTCGAGCCCGAGCCCGAGCCCGAGGCGGCGGCGACCGTCGACACCGCGACCGGCGAGGTCGTCGAGGCGCCGAAGCCGAAGCGCGGCGCGAAGAAGGCCGCCGCCCCGAAGCCGCGCACGGCGTCGCTGTTCAAGAGCATGCACCCCGAGGAGATCGACCTCGAGACGGCGTTGAAGCTGCTCGACCTGCCCCGCGTCGTCGGCGCCGACCCCGAGTCGGGCGTCGAGATCACGGCGCAGAACGGTCGCTACGGCCCGTACCTCAAGAAGGACGCCGACACCCGCACGCTCCCCAGCGAGGACGCGATCTTCGACATCGACCTCGCCGGCGCGCTCGAGCTGTTCGCCCAGCCGAAGTACGGCGCCCGCCGCGCGTCGAGCGCCTTGAAGGAGTTCGACAACGACCCGGTGAGCGGCAAGCCGATCAAGGTGAAGGACGGCCGCTTCGGACCGTACGTCACCGACGGCACGACGAACGCGACGATCCCGCGCGCCGAGTCCGTCGAGGACATCACCTTCGAGCGCGCGGTCGAGCTGCTGCAGATCAAGCGCGACAAGGGCCCGGCCGCACCGCGCAAGAAGGCGCCCGCCAAGAAGCCGGCCGCGAAGAAGCCGGCGTCGAAGAAGTGAGCGGTTCGGGTCTGTTCATCACCCTCGAGGGGGGCGACGGCTCGGGCAAGACCACGCAGGCCGAACTGCTCGGCGAGTGGCTGACCGGGCAGGGGCGCACCGTCGTGCGCACCCGCGAACCGGGCGGCACCGAGGTCGGCGTCGAGGTGCGCGAGATCGTGCTGCACCACCGCGGCGACATCGCGCCGCGCGCCGAGGCGCTGCTCTACGCGGCCGACCGTGCGCATCACGTCGCGACGGTCGTGCGGCCGGCGCTCGAACGCGGCGACGTCGTCCTCCAGGACAGGTACATCGACTCCTCGGTGGCCTACCAGGGGGCCGGGCGCGTGCTCGACCCCGAGGCCGTGCGCGGGATCTCCGAGTGGGCGACCGAGGGGCTCGTGCCCGACCTCACCGTGCTGCTCGACCTCGACGCCGCGGCGGCCCGGGGCCGTCTCGACGAGGCGCGCACGCGGTACGACCGGCTCGAGGCCGAGGCCGCCGAGTTCCACGACCGGGTGCGCACCGCCTATCTCGGACTCGCCGAGGCCGAACCCGGGCGATTCCTCGTCGTCGACGCGGCGCAGCCGGTCGAGGCGATCGCGCTCGCGATCCGCGAGCGGGTCGGCGCACTCCTGGGCGACCGCTGAATCCGCCGTCGGCGGCGGAAGGTAGCGTGGAGCCGTGAGCGTGTGGAGCGAGCTGACCGGGCAGGACGCGGCGATCGCCGTGTTCCGCGCCGCGGCCGAGGCCGCGCGCGGCGGCGGCACCGAGGCATCCGCCGGCGGTTCGCAGCAGATGACGCACTCGTGGCTCGTGACCGGCCCACCGGGCTCGGGGCGCTCCAATCTCGCCTACGCCTTCGCGACGGCGCTGATCTCGGGCGACCCCGACGGCGACGAGACGACGCGGATCCAGGTCGACGCGCGCAGCCACCCCGACCTGCACGTGCTCGCGACCGAGGGCGTGATCATCAAGCGCGACGACGTGCGCGACATCGTGAAGCGCTCGCACTACGCGCCCTCGATCGGCCGGCATCGCGTGATCATCGTCGAAGACGCCGATCGCATGACCGAGCAGACCTCGAACTTCCTCCTCAAGGAGCTCGAAGAGCCGCCCGAGCGCACCGTCTGGATCCTCTGCGCGCCGAGCGAGGCCGACCTCATCCCGACGATCCGTTCGCGGGTTCGCTCGGTGCGCCTCCAGGTGCCGAGCGTGGCCGACGTGGCCGAGCTCCTCGTGCGCCGTGACGGCGTCGACGCCGAGCTCGCCGAACGCGCGGCTCGCGAGGCGCAGAGCCACATCGGCATGGCGCACCGGCTCGCCACCAACGCCGAGGCGCGCGAGCGCCGGGCCGAGACGCTCCAGCTCGCGCTGCGGGTGCGCTCGACGGCGACCGCGGTGATGACGGCGGCGCGGTATCTCGAGATCGCCGGCGACGACGCGAAGGCGATCACCGAGCTCCGCGACGCCGAGGAGCGCGAGCACGCGCTGCACTCGCTCGGCATCGCCCCCGGGCAGGCGGTGCCGCCGGCGCTCCGGCCGCAGATCAAGGCCCTCGAAGACGATCAGAAGCGCCGGGCGACCCGGAGCCTCCGCGACGGCATCGACCGGATCCTCGTCGATCTGGCGTCGCTCTACCGCGACATCCTGCTCGTGCAACTGGCCGCGGAGGTCCCGCTCGTCAATCGCGAGCTGCTGCCGGGCATCGAGCTGGCCGCCGCGGCGGCGACGCCCGCGCGGACGCTCGCGACGCTCGACGCCATCCAGACCGCGCGCACGCGCATCGAGGGCAACGTGCAGCCCGCCCTCGCGCTCGAGGCGATGCTCGTCTCCGCCGTCCGAGCCAACGACCACGAACGAGGAGCCGCATGAGCGCACCGAGCACCGTCCGACGATCGCAGGATCGTGAGCCGAGGGGGCGGAGGCCGCGGGGCCGTCGCTTCGCGGCGGTCGGCGTCGCGCTCGTCGCCGTGCTCGCGCTGAGCGGGTGCGTGCCCTCGTTCCTCGAGCCGTCGGCGCCGGTGTCGACCCCCACCGGCGAAGAGGTCTCGGCCGAGCTCGAGCCGTTCTACACGCAGGTGCTCGAGTGGGAGCGCTGCGGCGACGGCATGGGCTGCACCACCGCGAAGGCGCCGCTCGACTGGAACGACCCTTCGGCGGGCGAGATCGACCTCGCCCTCGTGCGTCACGTGGCGAGCGGCGAGAAGGTCGGGTCGCTGCTCGTGAACCCCGGCGGCCCCGGCGGCTCGGGCTACGACTTCGTGCTCGACTCCCTCGACTACGCCGTCGGCGAGCCCCTGCAGGAGCGCTTCGACATCGTCGGCTTCGACCCGCGCGGGGTCGGCCGCTCCTCGGCGGTCGCCTGCTACGACGCCGCCGAGATGGACGACTACCTCTACGGCATCGTGCCCGCGGAGCGCGGCAGCGACGAGTGGATCGAGGCCGTCGGCAGTGCCGCGGCCGACTTCGGAGCGGCCTGCGACGAGAACACCGGCGCCCTCCTGCCGAACGTCGACACCGAGAGTGCCGCCCGCGACATGGACCTGCTGCGTGCGGTCCTCGGCGACGAGCAGTTGAACTACCTCGGCTTCTCGTACGGCACCTTCCTCGGGGCGACCTACGCCGAGCTCTACCCCGAGAAGGTCGGTCGGCTCGTGCTCGACGGCGCGATCGACCCGTCGGCGAGCGACTTCGAGGTCTCGAAGGCGCAGTCCGTCGGGTTCGAGCGAGCGCTCGACGCCTACCTGGAAGACTGCCTCGCCTCGGACGACTGCCCGTTCGACGGCACCGTCGACGCGTCGCGCGACGAGATCGGGCGCCTGCTCGCCTCGGTCGACCAGAGCCCCCTGCGCGGCAGCGACGGGCGGATGGTGGGCGCCGACACGCTCCTGACGGCGATCATCTACCCGCTCTACAGTGCCGACTCGTGGCCGTACCTCAGCGACATGCTCGAGGCCACGATGCTCGGCGACGCCGATCCCGCGCTCGCCTTCGCCGACGGCTACAACGGTCGCAACCCCGACGGCACGTACCTCGACAACTCGACCGAGGCCTTCCGGGCCATCAACTGCCTCGACTACACCTACCAGTCAGACGTGGCCGTGATGCGCGAGAAGGCCGAGGCGATCGCCGAGGCCGCCCCGACGATCGGCCCGTACATGGGCTACGGCGACCTCAGCTGCGTCAACTGGCCGTACCAGTCCGACCGCGAGCGGGCCGAGATCCACGCAGAGGGCGCTGCGCCGATCATGGTCGTCGGCACCACCGGCGACCCGGCGACCCCGTACGAGTGGGCGGTCGCCCTCGCCGACCAGCTTGAGAGCGGCGTGGTCGTGAGCTACGAGGGCGAGGGGCACACTGCCTACAACAAGTCGAACTCCTGCGTGAACGGCGCGGTTGAGAGCTATCTCATCGACGGGACGGTGCCGGCGAGCGACCCCGAGTGCTGATCGGGTGCGGATGTCGCGCGGCGAGCGCCGCGAGGCATCCGCACCGCTGACCGGAGTGGTCATCAGGAGGCTCGCGCATCCGCTACTATTGACTCTCGTGCCAGTCGGTGCGCCTCGCGCGCCGGTCGTCACGCCGCCTTAGCTCAGTCGGCAGAGCGTCTCACTCGTAATGAGAAGGTCGTGGGTTCGATTCCCACAGGCGGCTCCGACACGAAGCCCGGAACTCCGCAGATCTCGCGGGGTTCCGGGCTTCTCCGTTTGTCCGGGTCGCCGGGTCGTCGGATCGTCTCCGACGGGCGATGTCGATCAGGCTCGTTCGATCGCGAGCCACAATTCGCAGGTGGCCGTGCTGAAGTCGGGGGCGCGGTCGAGGATCGCCACGATCGAGGGACCGGGACGCAGCCGCCAGGGATTGGACGGGAACCACTCCGTCGCGGTGGCCGCCCATGCCGACTGCAGCGCTCCCGGATACTCCCCTTCGGTGCGGAACACCGCCCAGCTGCCGGCGGGCACGTCGATCACGTCCAGATCCTCCGGCACGTGCGTCCCGTCGGTGATGGCGACCCCGTGGAGGTACGTCAGTTCGCTGCCCTCCGCGTAATCGGGATCGACGTCGTCGCTCACCTGGAGCAGGCCCGCGGGCTCGCCGTCGCCCAGGTCTCTCAGCCGGGAGTGCTCCGATGCCGGCAGCGCGGCGATGTGGGCCTGGATGTGCGGATTGGCGCCGTGGTGGATGAGCGGCACACGTGCTGCGTGGCCGACGAGCCGGAATGCCGGTCGATCTGCGATGCGAGTGTCCATGGTGATGTTCCCTTCGACGGTCAGGCGGAACCTGAGTTGCGGTTGCGTTCGAAGGGGGCCGCCGTCCCGCCGCACGTCGCCGGGGCCGACGCCGTGCACCGATCGGAACGCTCGGCCGAACGCCTCGGTCGAGCCGTAGCCGTAGCGCACGGCGATGCCCAGCAGCTCGCCGCCTCCGATGACGTCCGCCGCGGCGGCCGTCATCCGGCGGCGCCGAACGTACTCGGAGAGCGGCATGCCGGCCAACGACGAGAACATCCGGCGGAGGTGGTACTCGGTCGTGCCGAAGCCCGTCGCCAGCGCGGTCACGTCGAGGTCGTCGGTGAGACGATCCTCGACGTACGCGACGAGACGGTTCAGTTCTGCGATCATGGTGCTCCCTTCGTCGTCCAGCCTCGCTCGCCGCGACGATCGGCACCCTACTCTTGCGGTCCGATCGAGTCGGAATCGTCGAGGTGCCGGATATGCGAAGGGCCCGGGT
Source organism: Agromyces sp. NPDC058126 (assembly GCF_042884595.1). Taxonomy (NCBI): domain Bacteria; kingdom Bacillati; phylum Actinomycetota; class Actinomycetes; order Micrococcales; family Microbacteriaceae; genus Agromyces; species Agromyces sp. NPDC058126. The sequence goes on from NZ_JBHVTS010000001.1 coordinate 600,719, forward strand.
CTCCCCAGGCCCTTCGTCGTTCCCGTCTCGAGTCGTCAGCCGAGCGCCGGGCCGAGGAGCGTCGCGTAGTTCGCGTATCCCGTCGAGTTCGGGTGGAACGCCGCGGTGGTGTTGAAGATGCTGAACGCGTTGATCCACGGCGTCGAACTGCCGATGCCGTGTCCGGCGAAGGCCGCCTCCACGTCGACGAAGGTCGCGCCGTTGGCGACCGCGGCCGCCTCGACCTGGTCGTTCAGTGCGCTCGTGTCGGCGTTGACGCGGGCGGCGTAGGCATACCGTGACGGCAGCTGGAACAGCTGCGGGTAGCCGGCGACGACGATCTTCGCCTGGGCGCCGACCTTCGCGCGGATGGCCTGCACCAGCGAGGCGACCCGGTTGTAGATCGTGCCGTCGCCCACCATGGTCTCCGCCGTCACGAGCCGCGACTCGCAGCTCGTGGTGGAGACGAACACGAAGCAGTTCTGCATCACCGACGCGAACCCGACGTCGTTGCCGCCGACGGTCAGCGACACGCGCTGCGTGCCCGCGGGGATCGACGGCACCTGCGACGCGAGGGTCTCGACGGTCGAGGCTCCGGCGCAGGCCGGGAAGGCGGTGAGCTTCAGCTTCGCCGTCGCATCGAGACGCTGCGGGTAGCTGTTCCTGCTGCGGTAGCAGCTCGTGTCGAGATAACTCCCGCCGCCCTGCCCCGCTGCGAACGAGTCGCCGAGCGCGACGTACGCGAGCTCGCTCGAGCCGCCGCCTGGCTTCCCCGGCCCCTTCGCGGCGAACGCGGGCGACGCGCCGGTCAGCGCAAGGGCCGCGACGGCGACGGCCGCGACCGCCGCGGCCAGCGTCCTGCGCGCGCTCACGGCGCCACGGCCAGGTAGGCGTCGTGCACGAGGCCGGTGTACGCGGCGTAGCCCGCGGCGTTCGGATGGAGGAACGTGACGGGATCGGCCGCGTTCGAACCGAGCCAGGGATCGGCACTGACCGCGCTGTGGCCGGCGAAGGCCGCGGTCACGTCGACGTAGGTGGCGGGCACCCCACCGAGGCCGGCGGCTGCGGCGACGGCTCCGGCGATCTGCGCGTCGAGCGCCGCGGCGGCCTGGTCGATCACGCCGAGGAATCCTGGTGTCGCGCCGCCGAACGGCAGCGGATACCCGGTGACGAGGATCTGCGCACGCGGCGACCGCTCGTGCGTCGCGATGAGCAGTGCGGTCAGGCGCTCGCCGATGACGCCGGATTCGAGGGTCTGCTGGGCGGCCCCCACGGCGGCCGCGCAGGGCAGCGTGTTCGGATCGGGGAAGCACGCCGCGTAGACCCCGCCGATGTCGAGGTCGCCGGCGCCTGCCGTGATCGTGATGAGGGTCGTTCCGCGGTTGACCTGGTCGAGCTGGCCGGCGGCGACCTCGCTCACAGTGGCGCCGCTGCAGCCCGCGTTCCGCAGGAGGTTGATGCGGGGGATGGCGTCGAGGCCGTTCGCGTAGCCGGCGCCGGTGCGGAGGCAGGCGTCGAGCGGCGTGCCCGCGCCCTGGCCTGCGGCGATCGAGTCGCCCAGTGCGACGTACTTCGCGACGGCGGTCTGCGGTGGCGCTGCCTGGGCGGGCAGCGCGATCCCGATCGGGATCGCGAGGAGGACGACTGCGGACGCCGCGGCGACGATGCCGTTGCGGGCCCTTCGGGTGAAAAGAGCGCTCATGGCCCAACGCTAGGCCTGAATTGAGGATTCCACAGTAACCAGATCTGGGGGTGGAAGCGGGGAACTCGCCGTATCCTTGCCGGATGACCGAATCTCTGCGCTGGGGCATCCTCGCGACCGGCGGCATCGCTCGCCTCTTCGTCAACGACCTGAAGCTCAACGGATTCGATGTGCGGGCCGTGGGCTCGCGCAACGAGGCCTCCGCCGCACGCTTCGCCGAGGAGTTCGGCATCCCGCGGGTGCACGGCAGCTACGAATCGCTCGTCGCCGATCCCGAGGTCGACGTCGTCTACGTCGCCACTCCGCACCCGATGCACGCGGCGAACGCCGTGCTCGCCCTCGAGGCCGGCAAGCACGTGCTCGTCGAGAAGGCCCTCACACTGAACGCCCGAGAGGCCAAGCAGATCGCCGAGGTCGCCGAGGCTCGCGGGCTCCTCGCCCTCGAGGCGATGTGGACCCGTTACCTCCCGCACATGGTGCGGATCCGCGAGCTCGTCGCGACGGGCGCGATCGGTGAGCCGCGCACGCTGATCGCCGATCACACGCAGCTGCTCCCCGAGGACCCGGCCCACCGGCTCAACGCGCTCGAGCTCGGCGGCGGGGCGCTCCTCGACCTCGGCATCTACCCGATCTCGTTCGCCTGGGACCTCTTCGGCGCCCCCGCCGACGTCCGGTCGTCGGCGACGTTCAAGCCGACCGGCGCCGACGCGCAGGTCGCGACGATCTTCACCTACGGCGACGGCCGCATCGCCTCCACGCTCTCCGCGTCGAACACCCGCGGGCCGAACACGGCGATGGTGCTCGGCACCGAGGCGCGCATCGAGATCGACCCGATCTGGTACGCGCCGACGACCTTCCGCCTGGTCCGTCCCGACGGCGAGGTCGTCGAGGAGTACGTCTCCGAGGTACACGGCCGGGGCATGCACTACCAGGCGGCCGCACTCGAGCGACTCGTCGCCGAGGGACGCACCGACGGCGGAGACATCCTGCCGACCCGGCAGAGCGTCGCGATCATGGAGACGCTCGACCTGATCCGCGAGCAGATCGGCCTCCGCTACCCGGGCGAGTGAGCGCCGATCGGGGATCACCCTGATCCGACCCCGAATCATCCTCTGGACGGATGGTGCGGGGCTCCGGCGCGCCGATAGGCTCGCCGGAGCGCCGCCCTGCCGACGCGTCCGAGACCCGCTCGAGCGACCGTCCGACGCGGGGTTCGGCGCACCGACCCGAAGGAGTTCCCCGTGCCCGCACGCCGCCCCGTCCTCGGCTTCACCGCCCTCGCCGCCGTCACGGTGCTCGCGCTCGCGGGCTGCGCCGGCGGGCCCGCCGGCGGTGCGGAGAAGCTCAGCTACGAGGACAGCCCGCTCACGAAGTACCTCGAGCCGGTCAACGGCACGTGGGACGAGGAGCGGATGATCGCCGAGCAGAAGAAGGCCGAGGAGTTCAAGGCCGAGTGCATGGCCGAGGAGGGCTTCGAGTACACCCCCATCGACCAGTCGCAGAACATGGGCTTCATGGACGAGGACGAGATGGCCGAGCGCGAGACCGAGGAATGGGTCGCCGCGAACGGCTGGGGGATGATCCAGACGCAGGAGGAGATGGAGGCCCAGCAGGAGGAGGCCGAGGAGTACGTCGACCCGAACCAGCCCTATGTCGAGTCGCTCTCGCCCAGCGAGCAGGAGGCCTACTACGCCACCCTCTACGGCGTGCCGCCGACCGAGGAGGAGATGAACGAGGACGGCTCCTACGAGTACAACTGGGAGACCGCGGGCTGCGAAGGCGCGGCGCAGCACGAGATCCAGGGAGAGAACTACTGGGAGGACGAGGAGTTCACCGACCTCACCGAGGCGATGGGCGCCCTGTGGGAGGGGCTCGCGAAGCAGCCCGACATGCTCGCGCTCGACGAGAAGTGGGCGGCCTGCATGGCCGACGCCGAGTACCCCGACCTGAAGACCCGCAGCGACGCCCAGACCTCGATCATGGACGAGCAGAACGCCTTCTACGAGGGTGAGAACCCCGAGGGCCCGAGCGACGAGCAGCTCGCCGAGCTGAAGCAGCAGGAGATCGACATCGCCGTCGCCGACTTCCGCTGCGCGGAGAAGTTCGACTACCAGAACACGCAGCTGAAGGCGCAGTTCGCGCTGGAGGAGCAGTTCATCGAGGACAACAAGTCCGAGCTCGACGCGCTGCTCGCCGCGTACAGCAAGGGCGACGAGTGATCCGCAGGCGGCGCGCGGGCGGGGCCGGCGAGTCGGGCGGCGCCGGCGAGGCGGGCGCGACGGGCGAGGCGGGCGAGGCGGGCACTGCCGGCGAGAACGCGGCGTCGGATGCCCCGCGCAGCGAGTTCGACGAGCTCGTCGCCGCCGAGGCGTCGACCCCGACCGACGCCGCGCCGGCCGAACCCGTCGACCCCGCGGTTCAGGGGTGGCGGCGCGTGCTGCGCGGCAACCGGGTGCTCTGGGTGCTCGCGGCGGTCGCGATCGCGTCGCTCGTCGCCGGCGTCGGGCTGAGCTTCCTCATCGTCTCCCCGGGGCAGGCGGCCGCCGATGCGTCGGCTCCCGACGCCGGACCGATCACCGTGCCGGTCGAGCTGCGCTCGCTCTCGAACGACGTCACCATCCGCGGCGACGCGGCGTTCGCCGACTCCGTCGAGGTGAAGCTCGAGACGGGCGATCTCGGCGGCCCCGCGGTCGTCACGGGTCGCGTGCCCGAGGTGGGTGCGACGCTCGGTCCTGCGGCGGTCGCACTCGAGGTCACCGGTCGCCCGGTCATCGTGCTGCCGGGCGAACTGCCGGGCTACCGCACCCTTCGGGCCGGGCTCTCGGGGCCCGACGTGACGCAGCTCAAGCAGGCGCTGCGCGCCGTCGGCATCGACCCCGGCGACGTCGGCTCCGACGCCTACGACTCGGCGACCGCGGCCGGCGTGGCGGCCCTCTACGAGAAGGTCGGTTATCCGCTGCCCGAGGCGCCCGAAGGCACTGCCGACACCGTGCGCTCGGCGCGGGAGGCCGTGAACGGCGCCGAGGAGTCGGTCGCCTCCGCCGAACGGGCGCTCGCCGCGGCCGGGTCCGGCCCGAGCTCCGTCGAGCGCGTCCAGCTCGACAACGCGGTGCGCGCCGCCGAGCGCGCGCTCGCCGCCGCCAAGGCCCAGGGCGACGCCGTCGCGATCGGCGACGCTGAGGATGCGCTGAAGCTCGCCCGCGTCGAGCGGGACGCCGGACTCGCGCCGAAGGACGCGAGCGCCGAACGGGCGGCCCTCGATTCGGCCCGCTCGCAGCTCGACGACGCCTACGAGCTCCTCGCGGAGGCCGAGACCGGCACCCTCGCCTTCCTCCCGGTGAGCGAGGTGCTCTACCTCCAGGACCTCCCGCGCCGCGTCGACGAGGTCATGGTCGAGCGCGGCACCATCGTGCAGTCCGCGGCGATGCTCGTCTCGGGGGCGACCCTCGCGATCAACGCCTCCGCGGCCGAGAGCGACGCGAAGCTGCTGAAGGTCGGCGACGTCGCGACCCTCGCGATGCCCGACGGCTCCGAGCTCGCGGCCGCGATCACCTCCGTCGAACCGCGCAAGGCCGAAGGCGGCGAGGCCGCCGAGTCGGGGCCGCGCTACGACGTGGTGCTCGCACCTGTCAAGCCCACCGACGCGCAGGTCGAGGCGCTGCGCGGGCAGAACGTGCGCGTGAAGATCTCGATCGGCGCGACCGAGGGCGATGTGCTCGCGGTGCCGCTCGCGGCGCTCACCGCGGGGCCCGGCGGCGAATCGCGCGTCGAGGTGCAGGACGGCGACGAGACCCGGCTCGTCGAAGTCGAGACCGGCCTCGCCGCCGAGGGATTCGTCGAGATCACCGGTGAGATCGCCGAGGGCGACCTCGTCGTGGTGGGCCGATGAGCCAGGCCCCCGTGGTCGAGCTCATCGATGTCACCCGCTCCTTCCCCGGTCCGCCAGAGGTGCAGGCGCTGAAGGGCGTCAACCTCTCGATCGGGCGGGGCGACTACCTCTCGATCGTCGGACCGAGCGGTTCGGGCAAGTCGACGCTGCTCAACGTGCTGGGCCTCCTCGACCGGCCGACGGTCGGCGAGTACCGGCTCGGCGGCGTGCTCACCGCCGCGCTCGACGAGGAGGCGCGCGCGGGCCTGCGCGCGCAGACGATCGGGTTCGTGTTCCAGGCCTTCCACCTGCTGCCGCGTCGCACCGTGCTCGACAACGTGCTGCTCGCCACCCTGTACAGCGGCGTACCGCGACGCGAACGGATGCCCCGGGCGAAGGCCGCACTCGACCGGGTCGGCCTCGCGCATCGCATGGACTTCCTGCCGACGACCCTCTCGGGCGGCGAGCGGCAGCGCGTCGCCGTGGCCCGGGCCGTGATGGCCTCGCCCGAGCTCATCCTCGCCGACGAGCCCACGGGCAACCTCGACCAGCAGACCTCCGGAGAGGTGATGGACCTCTTCGAGGAGCTCAATGCCGACGGGTTGAGCCTCGTCGTCATCACGCACGACCAGCACGTCGCCGACCGGGCGCGACGGAGCATCCGCATCGCCGACGGGCGGGTGAGCGAGCTGTGAGGGGATCGATCCTCCGGCGCTTCCGCCGCGGTGCGTCGACCGACGTCGCGAACGACGGCGCGATCGTCGACGGCACGACCGTCGTCGGCGCGAGCGTCGACGGCGCGAGCGAGTCCGCCGCCGTCCCCGTGATCGCCCGTGCCGATCGCTTCACCAACCAGGACCTGCTCGTCGAGGTGAGCCACGGCATCGGCGGCCACACCGGACGACTCGTCATGACGACGCTCGGCACCGTGCTCGGCATCGCCTCGCTCGTCGTCACGATCGGCTTCGCGCAGACGGCGGCGGGGCAGATCAGCCGCCAGTTCGACGCGGTCGCCGCGACGCAGGCGGTCGTGAAGCCCGAGACCGCGAACTCGAGCGGCAACGAGGTCGCGACCACGACCCTGCCGTGGGATGCGTCGGAGCGGGTCGAGCGCCTCAACGGCGTCGAGCGCGCGGGGCTCATCGGCGAGGTGCCGATCGGCGAGCTCGAGATCACCGCCGTGCCGATCAACGACCCCTCGGCGCCCGAGGTGCTGAGCCCGGCGCTGCTCGCGACCTCGCCGGGGCTCCTCGACGCCGTGCGCGGCGAGGTGAGCGCCGGGCGCTACTTCGACGACGGGCACGACGCCCGCGCCGACCGGGTCGCGGTGATCGGCGCGCGGGCCGCCGAGAAGCTCGGCATCAACCGCGTCGACAGCCAGCCCTCGATCTTCATCGGCGAGCGCCCGTACACCGTCATCGGCATCGTCGACGGCATGGAGCGCCGGCCCGACCTGCTCGACGCGGTCATCCTGCCGTTGGGAACGGCGCGTGCCGACTTCGGCCTGCGGAGCGCGAGCGAACTCCAGCTGCGCATCGACGCGGGCGCGGGCCCGCTCGTCGCGAAGCAGGCGCCGATCGCGCTCGATCCGAACGCCCCCGAGAACTTCGACGTGCAGGCGCCGCGCGCCGGCTCCTCGCTGCAGGAGAACGTGCAGGCCGACATCAACGTGGTCTTCCTCATCCTCGGGGTGATCGCGCTGCTCGCGGGCGGGCTCGGCATCGCGAACGTCACCCTGCTCTCGGTGTCGGAGCGCACGGGAGAGATCGGCCTGCGGCGTGCGCTCGGCGCGACGAGGCGGCAGATCGCCCGCCAGTTCATGGTCGAGTCGGTCGTGATCGGCCTGCTCGGCGGGCTCATCGGGGCCGCGGTCGGCGTGTTCGCGGTGGTCGTCGTCGCGCTCGTGCAGCAGTGGACCCCGATCATCGACCTGCCCATGGTGTTCGGCGCGGCGCTCCTCGGCGCGGTCGTGGGGCTCGGCGCCGGTGCCTACCCGGCGCGCAAGGCCTCGCGCATCGAGCCGATCGCCGCCCTGCGCGCCGGTGTCTGATCGCCCGGTCGCTGGCACCCGCGCCGAAGGGCGCGGGTCTCCGCACCGTTCCTGAACGGGGCATCGGGGGAGGGCGCGTACAATTCCCGCGTGATCGATGAGACGGATGCCACGGGCGCCGCGCCGCCCGGGCGCGGCGGTGCCGCGGCATCCGCGCTCGCCTTCATCAGGAAGCATCGGCTGCCGCTCGCGATCGTCGGCGGCGTGCTCGCCTTCGCGCTCGTCGGGGGCGGCGCGGTCGCCCTCGGCGCCGCGCTCGCACCCGAGGAGCCCGTCTCGGCCGCGGTGCCGAGCGAGACCCCGACGCCGACTCCCGAGGCACGGCCACGGCCCGAGACGGCGGCGGCGGCAAGCCGCGTGCGCACCTGCTCGGTCGCCGATCGTGCCGCCGACCCGCGTCTCGCGAACCTGCAGGCGCAGGTGATGAAGGCGTCGACCGGCGAGGTGCTCTACGACCGCGGCGGCACGACGCCCTCCCGCACCGCGAGCGTCATGAAGGTGCTCACCTCGGCGGCGGCGCTCTCGGTGCTCGGGCCCGATCACCGCGCCGCGACGACGGTCGTCAAGGGTGCCGAGCCCGGTTCGATCGTGCTCGTCGGCGGCGGCGACGTGACGCTCTCGCGCACCCCCTCCGGCGATGAGACTGCCTACCCGGGCGCGGCGCACCTCGACGAGCTGGCCCGCCAGGTCGAAGAGGCGTGGGCCGCCGATCCGGCGAATCCGCCGATCACGAAGCTGATCCTCGACGCGAGCTACTTCGGCGGCGAGGAGTGGCAGCCGAGCTGGGACCTCGTCGAGCGCGAGGACGGCTACATGTCGAACATCACGGCGCTCATGGTCGACGGCGACCGCGACGACCCGTACTCGAACACCTCCTGGCGCAGCGACGACCCGATCGGCCGGGCGGGGCAGGCCTTCGCCGACGAGCTCGGCGGGGTCGCGACGATCGAGCGGGGCACGGCGCCCGCCGGGGCGGCGCAGCTCGGTCAGGTGCTCTCGCCGCCCGTGTCGGCGCTCGTCGACAAGGCGCTCGTTGTGTCGGACAACACGGTCGCCGAGATGCTCGCGCGCCTCGTCGCGATCGAGACGGGCTCCGGCAACGACTTCGCGGCCATCAACGCGGGCGTGCTCGAGGGCCTCGCGCCCTACGGGGTCGACACGGCGGGCATCACGGTCGTCGACGGCTCGGGTCTCTCCGACGACAACGCCGTTCCGCCCTCGTACCTCACGCGGCTCTTCGTGAAGATCAACGCCCGAGAGGCGAACCTCGGGTACCTGCTCGACTCGCTGCCGGTGTCGGGCGAGCGCGGCTCGCTCGCCTACGACGACCGGTTCTGGGGCGACAACGCGGTGGCCGACGGCCGCGTCCTCGCGAAGACGGGGTGGATCAACACCGGCTACACGCTCTCGGGGGTCATCCGTGCCGAGGACGGCACCGACCTCACCTTCGCGATCTACGCCCTCGGCGACGTGACCGATGAGGCGAAGACCGCCATCGACACGCTCGCGACGGGCTTCTACCTCTGCGGGGACAACCTCTCGAACCAGTGAGCGGCGGGGCTCGCGGCGGGCTCCGCGCCCGCCCGGGTTGCCCCTCGCGCGGGCGGGGGGACAATGGAGGCATGACCCGCGCGCTGTTCATCATCGACGTTCAGAACGACTTCACCGAGGGGGGTGCGCTCGGCGTCGACGGCGGAGCCGCCGTCGCCGCCGGCGTGAGCGAGCTGCTCGCCCGCCACCGGGGCGCCTACGAGCTCGTCGTCGCCTCGCGCGACTGGCACTCGGGCGAGGGCGACAACGGGGGGCACTTCGCGACCGACGCCGAACCCGACTTCGTCGACACCTGGCCGCCGCACTGCGTCGCCGGCACGATGGGCGCCGAGTATCACCCGGGGCTCACGATCGACGATGTCGACGTGCACATCCGCAAGGGCCAGGGGGTGCCGGCCTACTCGATCTACGAGGGCACCGACGACGCGGGCGACACGATCAGCGAGCTGCTCGGCCGCCACGGCATCACCGACGTCGACGTCGTCGGCCTCGCGACCGACTACTGCGTGCGGGCGAGCGCACTCGACGCGCTCGAGCACGGCCAGCACGTGCGCGTGCTGACCGACCTCGTCGCGGGCGTCGCGGCCGAGTCGTCGATCGCCGCCCTCGCCGAGCTCGGCCACGCCGGCGCGCTCATCGTGACCTCGAGCGTCGTCGCCGAGGCATCCGGGGCCGCCGAGTGATCGCGACGGATGCCTCGCGCCCCCCGCTGCTGCACGCGGAGAGCGCCGACGGGACGCTCATCGGGTACCGCGTGCACCGCGCGCCGAACCGCGACGCCGCCCTGCCGCCGGTGCTGCTCGTGCACGGCTTCGCCTCCGACGCGCGCATCACGTGGGAGGGCACCGGCTGGGTGAAGGCGCTCACCGACGCCGGGCGCGAGGTCGTGACCGTCGACCTGCGCGGCCACGGCGAGAGCGACAAGCCGATCGGAGCCGCAGACTACGCGCCGGTCCGGCTCGGCGCCGACCTCGCCGCCGTGCTCGACTCGGCGGGCGTGCCGGTCGCCGACGCGATCGGCTACTCGATGGGATGCCGCGTGGTCTCGGCGCTCGCGGCGATCGCGCCCGAACGCCTGCGGCGGGTCGTGCTCGGCGGGGCGGGGCCGAACGAACTGTTCGCCTCGTGGGCCATCGCCGAGGTGCGCGAGCTGCTCGTCGAGGACCGGCCGACCGAGAACCGGGTGATCGAGCAGGTGCTCCGGCCCGCGATCGACGCGGGCGCCGACCGGGAGGCGCTGCTCGCGGTCGTCGAGGGCGTGTCGGGCGCACCCCTCGGGATCCCCGGGACGATCCCCGCGCTCTTCGTCGCGGGCGAGCTCGACCCGGTGCCGGCCGGCGTGCAGCAGCTCGCGCTCGACTGGGGCGTCGACCTCGTCTCCGTGCCGGGCCGCGACCACGTCTCGACGCTCACCTCGCGGGTGTTCAAGGACGCGGCGATCGGGTTCCTGCGCGACTGAGCCGGGTCGCGTCCGCACCGGGTGTCATTCCACGGCTGTGCATCTTGTACAGCTCGAATCGGATCGGCACGTGACGATCGAGCACCTTGTCGGGTGCTCGATCGTCGCTTTGCCGCCCCGTCGACTTCCTCCCTAGGCTGCCGATCGTCAGCGGCGACGTGCGCCGCGGTGACGACCCACGAGGAAGTAGGGACATGATCCACCAGCGCGACGTCATCGGCCGGCTCCCCGTCTACAAGCCGGGCCGGCCCGCCGCGCAGGGCGCCGTCAAGCTCTCCTCGAACGAGAACCCGTTCCCCCCGCTGCCCTCCGTCGTCGACGCGGTCGTCGCCGGTCTCGACGGGATCCAGCGCTATCCCGACCTCGGCGCCGCTGAGCTCACCCGCCGGCTCGCCGAGCACTACGACGTCGACCCCGCCGAGATCGCGCTCGGCGCCGGATCGGTCGAGGTCGCGAGCCAGCTCATCCACGCGAGCGCCGGCGACGGCGACGAGGTGATCTTCGCCTGGCGCTCATTCGAGGCGTACCCGATCCTCGTGCAGGTGGCCGGTGCCACGCCGGTTCCCGTGCCGCTCACGGCCGACGAACGCCACGACCTCGACGCGATGGCCGCCGCGATCACGCCCCGCACCCGGCTCGTCTTCGTCTGCAACCCGAACAACCCGACCGGCGCGACGGTGACCGCCGACGAGCTCACCGCGTTCCTCGCGAAGGTGCCCGCCGAGGTGCTCGTCGTCGTCGACGAGGCCTACGTGCACTTCGACGACGACCCCCGCTCGGCGAACGGGCTCGAGTTCTTCCGCCGCCACCCGAACGTCGCGGTGCTGCACACCTTCTCGAAGGCGTACGGGCTCGCCGGGCTTCGCGTCGGCTACGCCATCGCGCCGGCGGAGATCGCCGCGAACCTCCGCCGCGTCGGCGTGCCGTTCGCCGTGAGCGACCTGGCCCAGCGTGCGGCGATCGCCTCGCTCGACGCCGAGTCCGAGCTCGAGGTGCGCATCCGCGGGATCGTCGCCGAGCGGCAGCGCGTCACGGCGGCGCTCCGCGACGGGGGATGGCAGCTCGTCGACTCCTTCGGCAACTTCGTGTGGCTCCGCACCGGCGACGACACCGAACGCGTCGACGGCGTGCTGCACGCGCACGGCGTCGTGGCGCGCGCCTTCGCCGGCGAGGGCGTCCGCGTGACGATCGGCTCGCCCGAGGCGAACGACCGCTTCCTCGCCGCCGCGGCCGCCGCCGTCGCCACCGCACCGGTCGCGGCGCCGGTCGGCTGACGCCACCCCGCACCCGCCCCACCTCCAGACCCCGCTCCATCCCCATCACGGGCCCGGCCATTCACGGCCGAGCCCGCCCCAGAGACCTGCGCCCTGCGCACGGAACCCCCGCAACACGGACCTGAGGAGGATCCCCACGATGAGAACCCACTCGAAGCTCGCCGGACTCGCACTGCTCGCCTCGGGAGCACTGCTGCTCACCGGCTGCGCAGCGGACGGCGGCGCGGCCGGAGCATCCGACGACACCGTCTCGATCGGCATCAGCCAGATCGTGCAGCACCCCGCGCTCGACGCGACGCGCGAGGGCTTCAAGCAGGCCTTCGCCGACGCCGGCTACGTCGAGGGCGAGGACATCACGTTCGACGAGCAGAACGCGCAGGGCGAGCAGGCCACGGCGACCACCATCGCCGCGAAGTTCCAGACCGACGGCGTCGACCTCGTGCTCGCGATCGCCACGCCCACCGCGCAGGCGGCGGCGCAGTCGATCGCCGACATCCCCGTGCTCTTCACCGCCGTCACCGAGCCCGCCGAGGCCGGCCTCGTCGACAGCTGGGAGAAGCCGGGCGGCAACGTCACCGGCACGAGCGATCTCAACCCCGTCGAGCAGCAGCTCGAGCTCGTCACCCAGGTCGTGCCCGACGCGAAGACCGTCGGCATCGTGTACAGCTCGGGCGAGGTCAACTCCGAGGTGCAGGTCGAGCTCGCGAAGGAGGCCGCCGACAAGCTCGGCCTCACGATCAAGGAGGCGACCGTCACGAACTCGAGCGAGGTCGCCCAGGCGACCGAGTCGCTCGGCGACGTCGACGCGATCTACATCCCGACCGACAACCGCGTGACCGAGGGCCTCGAGGCCGTCGTGCAGATCGCCGAGCAGAAGCAGATCCCGCTGTTCGGCGCGGAGGGCGGCCAGGTCGAGCGCGGCGCCGTCGCCACCTACGGCATCGACTACACCGAGCTCGGCTACCAGACCGGCAAGATGGCGATCGAGATCCTCGAGAACGGCGCCGACCCGGCCGAGATGCCCGTCGAGACCCTCGACGAGCTCTCGCTGATCGTGAACCCCGCCGCCGCCGAGCGCCAGGGCGTCACCCTTCCCGAAGACCTGGTCGCCGACGCCGACCAGACCATCGAATAAGACGCCCACGGGACATCCGGAAGGCCCTGCATGAACGCCGCACTCGAACTCGGCCTGCTCTACGGGATCATGGCGCTCGGTGTGTACCTCACATTCCGCGTGCTCAACTTCCCCGACCTCACGGTCGACGGCAGCTTCACCACCGGCGCCGCCGTCGCGGCCTCGCTCATCGTGCAGGGCGTGCCCGCCCCCGTCGCGACCCTCGCAGGGGCGGCGTCGGGGGCGGTCGCCGGCATCGTCACCGGGGTGCTCTACACGAAGGGGCGCATCGACGGCCTCCTCGCCGGCATCCTCACCATGATCGCGCTGTGGTCGATCAACCTCAGGATCATGGGCAAATCGAACCTCCCACTGCTCAGGGAGGACACCGTGATGACGCCGCTGCGCGACAACGGCCTGCTCGGCGGGCCGTGGAGCATCCTCATCTTCGCGATCTTCGCGCTCGTGCTGAAGTTCGCCATCGACTGGTTCCTCTCGACCGACCTCGGTCTCTCGATCCAGGCGACCGGCAACAACGAGCAGATGATCCGCTCGTTCGGCGTGAACACGCACTTCACGACGATCCTGACGCTCGCGATCTCGAACGCGCTCGTCGCGCTCTGCGGCGCGCTCGTCGCGCAGTACCAGGGCTTCGCGGATGTCTCGATGGGCATCGGCCTCATCCTCGTCGGCCTCGCCTCGGTCATCATCGGCCAGGCGATCATCGCGGGTCGCTCGGTGTGGGTGGCGACCTTCGCGGTGCTCGTCGGCGCGATCATCTACCGCCTCGTGATCTTCTTCGCGCTCGCGGCGGGCCTCAACCCGAACGACATGAAACTCATCTCCGCCGTGCTCGTCGTCGCCGCGCTGCTGCTGCCGCGCTGGGGCTTCCTGAAGCGCGTCCCGAGTTTCCGGCAGCTCAACCGCCGCGCGGTCAGGGCCTGAGAGGAGCGACGACCATGCTCACCATCGATCACGTCACGAAGACCTTCTTCCCGGGAACCGTCAACGAGCGCGTCGCGCTGAACGACGTGTCCCTCCACCTCGACGAGGGCGACTTCGTCACCGTCATCGGCTCGAACGGCGCCGGCAAGTCGACGCTGCTGAACATCATCGCGGGCAAGATCGCCGTCGACTCGGGGGACCTCCTCATCGACGAGCGCTCGGTGAAGCGGATGAAGGACTACCAGCGGGCCGCGTACATCGGCCGGGTCTTCCAGGACCCGATGGCCGGGACCGCGCCCGACCTCACCATCGAGCAGAACCTCGCGCTCGCGCTCCGGCGCGGGCAGCGCCGGGGGTTCCACCTCGGCGTGACGAAGGCGCGTCGCGAGCGGTTCGAGCAGGAGCTCGTGGCGCTCGAGCTCGGCCTCGAGCAGCGGTTGAAGGCCCGAGTGGGGCTGCTCTCGGGCGGCCAGCGCCAAGCGCTGTCGCTGCTCATGGCGAGCTTCACGCAGCCGCGCATCCTGCTGCTCGACGAGCACACGGCGGCGCTCGACCCGCAGCGGGCCGACCTCGTCACCCGCCTCACCAAGTCGGTCGTCGAGCGCGACAAGCTCACGACCCTCATGGTCACCCACAACATGGAGCAGGCGCTCCGCGTGGGCAACCGGCTCATCATGATGCACGAGGGGCGGATCATCCTCGACCTGCCCGAGGCGGAGAAGCAGAAGATGACCGTCGCCGGGCTCCTCGCGGAGTTCGCGAAGATCAAGGGCGCGGCGCTCGACGACCGCGCGATGCTCGGCTGAGCGGGATCGGCGCCCGCACCGGGGCGCGGTCGGGCGCGGGGGCGCCGGATCGCGCCCCGCACCCGCGCGCGGCAGGGTCGGCGGCGTCACCGACGGCGACCCCGCCGGCCCCGTCCTCCCCGCGTCATCCGGCCCGCGAACGCCCGCGTACGCTGGATGCGGGGGAGGTCCCGATGCCCATCGATCGACTCGACGCGCGACTCGTCGCGCTCTTCGCCGACGAGCCGCGCATCGGGGTGTACGAGGCCTCGCGTCGCCTCGGCGTCGCCCGCGGCACCGTGCAGGCCCGCCTCGACCGGCTGCAGCGGCTCGGCATCGTCACCGGGTTCGGCCCCGACATCGATACGGCCGCGCTCGGCTACCCGGTCACGACCTTCGTCGAGATCGAGATCGCGCAGGGCTCGCGCAGCGACCTCATGCTCGACGAGCTCCGCGGCATCCCCGAGGTCATCGAGGCGCACACCATCACCGGCCGGAGTGACCTGCTGGTGCGGGTCGTCGCCGCCTCGAACCGCGACCTCCAGCGCGTGGTCGACCAGCTCGTGCGCGTGCCCGGCATCGAGCGCACCTCGACGCTCGTCGTGCTCGACACGCCCATCCCGTACCGGGTCGTCCCGCTCGTCGAGGCGACGCCGGCCGACTGAGGGCCGGGTTCCCGGGCCCGGCGGTGCGCGCGGCGACGGTCGTCGTCCAGAATGGACGCATGAGCCGAACGCCCGAAGTCCCCGCCGCGGCCGGAGCGACGGGCGCGCGGCGCACGCGCTCACCCGCGGGCACTGTGCGTCTCGCCGAGGTCGCCGCGATCGCCGGCGTCAGCGAGGCGACCGTGAGCCGGGTGCTGAACCGCAAGTACGGCGTCTCGGCGTCGACCCGCGAGCAGGTCGAGCGCGCGCTGCAGCAGATCGGCTACGAGCGCCCGGTCAAGGGCGAGATCGTGCTGATCCTCGTTCCCGGACTGAAGACGCCGGTGTTCGCCGCCATGGTGACGGCGATCGAGAGCGAGCTCACGCCCCACGGGCTGCGGGCGTTCGTCTGCCCGGTCGTGCCGGGCTCGGTGATCGAGCGCGACTACATCGAGCCCATGCTCGACGCGGGCATCGCCGCGGCGGTGTTCCTCTCGGCGAGCAATACGCTGCGCAACGCCGACCCGATGGCCAGGCAGCTGCTCGAGGGCCGGGGCATCCCGTACGTCAGCGTCAACGGCGGGTTCCCCGAGGGGGCGACGCCCGTGGTCTCGACCGACGACTGGCGTGCGGCCGAGCTCGCGGTCTCGCACCTCTACGACCTCGGGCATCGCCGGATCGGGATGTGCGCGGGCCCCGTCGGCAACACCCCGGCCGATCGCCGGGTCGAGGGGTTCCTCGAGGCGATGGACGCCCGGGGCCTCAGCGACGCGGAGGACTACGTCGTGCGGCACCACTACAGCGTCGACGGCGGGCGCCACGCCGCCGACGAGCTGCTGCCGCTCGGGGTCACCGCCATCGTCGCCTCGAGCGACGACATGGCGCTCGGAGCGATGCGGGCGGCGACGCGTCGCGGCCTCGAGGTGCCGAAGGACCTCTCGGTCATCGGCTACGACGACTCCTACCTGCTCGACTTCACCGACCCGCCGCTCACGACCGTGCGCCAGCCCGTCGAGAGCCTCGCCGAGACCTCGGTCCGTACCCTGATCACGATGATCCAGAACCGCGGCGTGCAGTCCGGCGAGGTGCTCATCGACCCCGAACTGCGGCTGCGCCAGTCGACCGGGCCCGCGCCGCGGTAGCCTCCCGGTCGAGATCCGCGGCGTCGGAGACCGTGCGCCGCTCGCCGGGCCGCACCCGCACGAGGTCGCCCTCGCCCGCGACGACGGCGAGGTGCGGGTCGCGGAATCGCCGGTCGCGGGTGCGGTGCGGGCTCCAGAGGATCTCGTCGGGGGTCCGGTTCTCGAGCCAGTGGCCCTCGCCCTCGGCCCAGCCGATGTCGAGGGTGCCCCGCCCGAACGGCACGCCGCTCGCCACCAGCCGGCGGACGCTTGCGGGGAGCGTCGGCCGCGTCGCGATGCGTCGCGTTCCCGCGTCGGGTTCGAGCCCGAGCAGCCCGGCCACGATCTGGCCGACGAGCGCGAACGCGAGCTCGGGGTAGTCGCCGTTCGCACCCTGCTGCGGGACCTCGTGGAGCTCGTCGCGGCGCGCGTGGATCTCGCGCATCCAGGCGTAGGCGGCGTCGGCGCGGCCGTGCCGCAGGAAGACGTCGGGGAGGTAGCTCAGGGCTTCGATGTTGCTCGGCGCCCGTGCGTCCCGGCACGCGGCGTCGATCTCGTCGAGCACGGCGTCGCACCTCGAGTCGTCCTCGGTGAGCAGGCCCTTCAAGGGCAGGAACCAGGTGGCCTCGCGGAGCCACTCGGCGACCGGCCGGCCGTCGGCGAGCCAGGCCGACACCAGTCCGTCGAACGCGGAGCCGGTGGGACGGGCCGCCGGCTCGTCCGCATGCGTGGCCGACGTGGCATCCCGATCACCGGGCTCGCCCACGCCCGGAACACGACCCCAGCGCGCGGTGAACTCGGCGGCGAGCGCTTCGGCGGCGCCGGCGAAGCGCCCGGCGCCCTCCTCGTCGCCGAGCGCGGCCTCGAGCGCCGCGGCGTGCCGCAGCGCGGCGTATTGCGCGCCGATGCCGTCGCCGGCCTCGAGGAGGTACGAGCCCGGCCGCTCGTTGTAGCTCGCCGCGCCGTCGAAGATCCCGGGGCCGCCGGCCTCCGCGACGCCGTTCGGGCGCAGGGCGTCGCGCCCGGCGACGAACTCGCCGAGCGTGCGCCGCCAGTGCGCCCGGTGCCCGCCGAGCGTGCGATCGCCGGTCCACCGGTACAGCACGTGGACGAGCTCGACGAGCTCGAACGCGGCGGGCAGTTCGCGCACGAAGCGATCGGGCCCGTGGTAGTCGATGGCGAGCGGAGTGACGCCGTCGAAGTTGAGCGCCCACACCGGCCATCCGCCGTGCTCGGGCGTGGCGGTGCGGATGAACGAATCGAGCATGGCGCGGTTCTCGCGGCCGAGCCCGAGCAGCTGCGCGCCGACGGCCTGGTGCGCGAAGTCGCGCAGGTAGTAGCCGCTGCGGAAGAGGTACCCCGCGTGATAAGCGGGACGGTAGACCGCCTGCAGGTACGGCGGCGGCGTGGCCTCCGAGACGTCGAGCGGGCCGGTCGTGCCCGCCTCCACGACGAAGCGGCGGGCGGTGCTCGTCGCCCACGCGAACAGCTCCGCGAGCGCCGCGTCGTCGGTCTCGATGCGCAGGGCGCTCATCGGTCGGCACCGCCCTCGGCACCCACGGCGCCCTCGGCGCCCACGGCGACGAGTTCGACGAGCCCGGCCTCCTGCGGGCGCAGCGCGGGCGTCGGCAGTCCCGTCGCCATGAGCACGACGCCCGGGACCACGGCCCCGTCGGTCCACCACGCGGGCTGGGCCCGCCTGGCGGTCGCGTCGACGGCGCCCTCTGGGCGGATGCGCCGCACCTGATAGCTCGACGAGGGGTCGAGCCCGCGCAGCCGCACGGCCGGCCCGGGCAGGTGCGAGGGCGTGTCGATCGAGGCGATGGTGACGATGGCGTGCCGGCGGTCGGCGGCGACGACGCTCTGCGCGACGAGGGCCGGCTGGGTCTCGAGGCGGAGCAGGCTTCCCCGCTCGATGAGCGGCCGGAGGCGCACGAACTCGTCGATCCACGCCGCGAGCTCGTCGAGCTCGTCGTCGGTCGCCTCGCGCAGGTCCCACTCGATGCCGAAGCTGCCGACCATCGCGGTGATCGCCCGGTACGCGAGCGAGCTCGTGCGCCCCGAGGTGTGCGCGGTGGCGGGCCCGACGTGCGCACCGAGGAGCTCGGGCGGCATCAGCAGGCTCGTCCAGCGCTGGATGCGCTGGCGCTCGAGCGGGTCGTTCGAGTCGCTCGTCCAGAACCGGTCGGTGTGCTCGACCACCCCGAGGTCGATCCGGCCGCCGCCGGCTGAGCATGATTCGATCTCGAGCCACGGGCAGGCCGCCCGCACGGCGTCCATGAGCCGGTAGACGGCGAGGGTCTGCGCGTGCACGCCGGCGCGGCCGTTGGTGCGGTCGATCGGTTCGACGAGGTCGCGGTTGTGGTCCCACTTGATGTAGTCGATTCGGTGCGCCGTCACGACGTCGACGATCTGCTCGAGGAGGTGGGCGAATGCGTCGGGGTGGCCGACGTTGAGCACGAGCTGCTGGCGGGCGAGCGGGGCGTCGCGGTGCCGCGGGCCGAGGATCCACTCGGGGTGCTCGCGGGCGAGGTCGGAGTCGGGGTTCACCATCTCGGGCTCGAACCAGATGCCGAACTGCATGCCGTGCTCGCGCACGCGGTCGACGAGCGGGCCGAGCCCGTCGGGCCACGCCTCGGGCGAGACCGTCCAGTCGCCGAGGCCCGCGCGATCGTGGCGGCGGGCGCCGAACCAGCCGTCGTCGAGCACGAAGCGCTCGACGCCGACGCGGGCGGCGAGCCCGGCGAGCTCGACGAGCGGTTCGAGCCGGTGGTCGAAGTACACGGCCTCCCAGGTGTTGAGGGTGACCGGGCGGCCGATCGACGGATGCCGGGGTCGCGCCCGCAGCGTGCGGTGGATGCGGGCGGAGGCGGCGTCGAGACCCTCGCCGTAGCTCGCGTACAGCCAGGGAGCGCGGTACGAGTCGCCGGGGGCGAGCGCGAGCTCGCCCGGGAGCAGCAGCTCGCCGCCGCCCAGGGCGGTGCGCCCGCCGTTCGAGCGGTGGGCCCACATGCGCTGGTTCCCCGACCAGCCGACGTGGATCGCCCACACCTCGCCGCGATCGACGTCGAAGCCGGGGGTCCCTGCCACGAGGAGGGTCGCGGCATCCTGGCCGGTGCGGCCGCGCCGGGCCTCGCGGAGGTGGGTGCCGTCGACGAGTTCGCGACGCTGGGGCCGGCGCTCGCCGTTGTGACGCCCGGTGAAGTCGAGCAGTTCGCTCGCTCGGCCCGGGACGGGCAGCGCGAGGTCGAGCCCTTCGACCAGGTACGCGGCCGTTCCGTCGTTTCGCAGGGTCGCCGCGGTGCGCACGAGTCCGGAGACGAGCATCTCGAGCTCGATGGCGAGCACGAGCCCGCCGTCGACCTCGGTGGCCGTCGAGACGAGGCGCTCGGCGACGACGGGGGAGTCGACGCGCGTGCGCTCGGTGTCCACCCGACCGAACTCGGGGAACGCTCCCGCGCCGTCCTCGCGGTGCACCGAGAGGCCCTGCGGACCCATCCAGGCCTGTCGCGCCTCGGTGACGACGCCGATTCCGGGCGGCACGTCGAGTTCGTTGCCCACTCGGATGCCGCGGGCGAGCTCGGCGATCGAGGCGAGCCCCCGGTCGTCGAGCTCGCCGAGCGAGGCGCCCCAGTAGTGCACCACCGGCAACGTCGATGCCGTGGTCTCGACGACGAGGCTGACCCCGGCGGCGTGCAGGTGGTGAAGTTCTGCGTTCACTGCGTGCTCCCTTGCAAACTTGCAAACTTATGCTGCATATATACGAATGATATGTTACTGTCGCCTTCGTCGCGGATGACGCGATGCACCGGAGCATCACTGAGAAAGGACTGCGAACAATGAGGTTCACCCCCACGAGGCAGGCGTTGCGCATCGTCGCCGCCGCAGCCGCGGTCACGACCGCCGCGGCGCTCGCCGGCTGCTCGAGCACCGCCGACGGCCAGCCCGCCGCCGAAGGCGAAGTCGGCGGGAAGATCACGATCTGGACCTGGAACGCGCCCGGCGACGGCCTCGAGGCCGCGATCCCGGCGTTCCAGAAGCTCTACCCCGACGTCGAGATCGACGTGCAGGACGTCGGCAACCCGGCGATCTGGGAGAAGATCACGACCGGCATGGCCGCCGGCGGCCAGGGGCTGCCCGACGTCCTGAACATCGGCATCGACTACATGGGCAACTACGTCGAGAAGTTCCCGGGCCAGCTCGTCGACCTGCGCGACTTCGGCGCGGAATCGCTCGAGTCCGAGTTCCCCTCGGGCGCCTGGAAGAGCGGCTCGGGCGCCGACGGCGCGGTCTACGGCATTCCCTACGAGGTCAACGCCACCGGCTTCTTCTACCGCAGCGACGTCTTCGAAGAGGCCGGCATCGACATCGACTCGATCGAGACGTGGGACCAGCTCATCGACGCCGGCGTCACCATCAAGGAGAAGACGGGCGTCCCGCTCTACAACCAGGACAAGGCGGCGACGGAGGCCGACTCCGCCGGGCTCTGGCAGCTCCAGACCGCCCTGCAGGACTCGTTCTACTTCGACGAGAACGGCGACATCACGATGAACGGCGAAGCCGGCGTGCACTCGCTCGAACTCATCAAGCAGGCGAACGACCTCGGCATCGTCGGCGACGTCCAGGGCAGCTGGGACAACCTGCTCGCGCAGCTCCGCGGCGAGAAGCCCACGGCGATCATGCCCGCCGGCGGCTGGATGGCCGGCGTCATCGAGAACGAGGCCCCGGAGATGGCGGGCAAGTGGGGCGTGCGGCTCCCTCCGGCCGTCGAGCCGGGCGGCATCACCGCGGCCGTGAACGGCGGCACCTACCTGTCGATCCCGACGGCGAGCAAGAACCAGAAGACCGCGTGGGAGTTCGTGAACTTCGCGCTCGGCACGCTCGAGGGCCAGAAGCTCGTCTACGAGGGCGGCGGCATGTTCCCCGGCTACAAGCCGATGCTCGAGTCCGAGGGCTTCGCCGCGCCGAGCGAGTTCTTCAACGGGCAGTCGCCGAACGCGATCTTCATCGCGGAGCTCGCGCAGGACACCCCCGTCCTGAACTACACGAGCGACTACGCGCGTGCGCTGAAGGCGTACACCGATGCGCAGACGCGGGTGCTGCTCTCGGGAGCCGACCCCCGGCAGGCGCTCGACGAGGCGGCCGACCAGGTCGCCCAGCAGACCGGCCGCAAGCTGGCCGACTGACGGACGGGGTGCGTCGGCTCGCGATGTCCAGCGACGTCGCGGGCCGGCGCGCCCGCCCATGGAGCGAACACACATGAACGTCTTGTCCTCGACCGCCGGCACGACCGCCGGCCCCACCGCGGAGGCGGCGCCGATCGAGGCCGCCCCGCGGCCGCCGCGCCGGCGCCGTCGATCATCGGTCGGCCACCCGCGCATCACCCCGTACCTCTTCCTGTTGCCGACGATCCTGCTGTTCCTCGGCTTCAAGCTCTACCCCTACCTCTCGGCGTTCTGGACGAGCCTCACCTCGAACATCGGCGGGGTCATCACCTTCGTCGGACTCGACAACTACGCGCGCCTGCTGCAGGACCCGCTCTTCTACACCGCGCTCGGCAACACCGCGCTCATCCTCGTGGTGCAGGTGCCGCTCATGCTCGGGCTCGGCATCGTGCTCTCGGTCGCCTTCAACTCGCTGCTGCTGAAGGGCCGCGGGTTCTTCCGCATGGCCTACTTCGTGCCGATCGTCATGGGCCTCGTCGCCTACGGCATCCTCTTCAGCGCCCTCTTCGACTCCAGCGCCGGAATCGTGAACGAACTGCTGGGCTACGTCGGCATCGCCCCGATCCCGTGGCTCGTCGATCCGTTCTGGGCGAAGATCTCGATCGTGCTGGCGATGACCTGGCACTACACCGGCCAGAACGCGATCATCTACCTCGCGCAGCTGCAGTCGATCCCCGGCGAGCTCTACGAGGCGGCGCAGGTCGACGGCGCGAACGCATGGCAGCGCTTCCGCAACGTCACGCTGCCGGGGCTCCGCCCCGCGCTGCTCCTGACCGTCATCCTCTCGACGATCGGCACCCTCCAGCTCTTCGACGAGCCGTACGTGCTCACGAACGGCGGGCCCGACAACGCCACGCTCACCGTCGGGATGTACCTCTACCAGAACGGCTTCAAGTACTTCGACTTCGGGTACGCCTCGGCGATCGGCTACGCACTGACGGTCATCATCGCCGTGGTCTCGCTCATCCAGTTCCGGCTCTTCCGCGAGCGGACGCCGAAGCCGGTGTCCCCGACGAAGCCGCAGTCCCCGAAGGAGAAGACCCGATGACCGAGTCGCTCATCGGCGTGCGCGGGCGCCGCACCAAATCGCTCGTGCTCACCACGGCGATCGCCGCGGGCGCCGTGGTCATGCTGCTGCCGTTCTACTGGCTCATCATCGCCACCACGTACCCGTCGCGCGAGATCTTCGCCTCCCCGCCGAACGTGCTGCCCGGCCCGGCCTTCTTCGACAACCTCTCGGGGCTCCTCACCGACACGCTCTTCGGGCGCGCGATCGGCAACTCGGTGCTCGTGGCCTCGGTCTACACCCTGCTTGGCCTCGTGGTCTGCACGGCCGCGGGCTACGCCTTCGCGAAGTTCGAGTTCCGCGGACGCAATGTGCTGTTCGGCGCCGTGCTGGTCACGCTCGCGCTGCCGTCGCAGGTCACCCTCGTGCCGCTGTTCCAGATCATGGTGACGCTCGGCTGGCTCGACACCTACCAGGCGCTCATCCTGCCGAACCTCGCCCTGCCGTTCGGCATCTTCCTCATGCGCCAGACCATGCAGGCGGTGCCCGACGAGCTGCTGCAGGCGGCGCGGGTCGACGGCGCGGGAGAGTTCCGCGTGTTCTCCCGGATCGTGCTGCCGACCGTCCGGCCGGCGCTCGCGGCGCTCGCGATCTTCCTCTTCCTCGCCCAGTGGAACGAGTTCGTCTACCCGCTCGTGGTGCTCCGCACGCCCGAGTCCTTCACCATCCCCGTCTCGCTCGCCTCGTTGCAGGGCATCGGCACGACCGACTACGGCCAGCTCATGACCGGCACGCTGCTGTCGGTGCTGCCGATCCTCGTGCTGTTCCTCTTCCTGCAACGTCACTTCGTCGCCGGCATCCTCGCCGGTGCGGTCAAGCAATAGGAGTCCTTCACCGTGCTACTCGAAGACCACCAACTCTCGCTCGTCGACTGGGTCGACCTGCCGCGGGCCATCCGGCTGGGCACCGGCGGCGGATGCCGCGTGCTCGGCACCGATGACGACGGCGAGGTGCTCCGGGTCCGTCTGGCGGTCCGCGCCGGCGGTCAGGTGATCCTGCAGTCGCCGCTCGGGGACGCGGCGGGGTACTGGTACCCGGGACTCGACGGCGAGCGGGGGCTCCCCGCCGACTGGGCCGGGCGCGATCGCTACAGCGCGATCCGCTCGGCGCCGATCGGTGCGCTGTACGACGCCGACGGCACGAGCAGGCTCGCCTTCGGCCTCGACTGGACGACCGGCGAGGGCGAGGTGCAGTTCGGCGTCTCCGAGGAGGAGAAGAACTTCGTCGTGCGCCTGCCGATCGACGAGCGCCTCGCCGCGCGCACGACCGAGGTCGAGCTCGTGATCGCGCGCTCGCCCGAACCGTTCCCGCGTGCGCTCGGGCGCGTCGCCGAGGTGCTGTTCCACAACGCACCGGTGCGCCCCGCTTCGACGGCGGCGCTCGAGCCCGTGTATTCGACCTGGTACGCGTACTCGCAGCGGATCTCCGACGAGATCGTCTCGCGCGACCTGCCGGTCGCGGCCGAGCTCGGGTTCCGTTCGGTGTTCCTCGACGACG
Source organism: Agromyces sp. NPDC058126 (assembly GCF_042884595.1). Lineage (NCBI taxonomy): Bacteria > Bacillati > Actinomycetota > Actinomycetes > Micrococcales > Microbacteriaceae > Agromyces > Agromyces sp. NPDC058126. Next base: position 624,999 of record NZ_JBHVTS010000001.1, read on the forward strand.
GCTGGCAGCGATTCGGCGACGGCCGCTGGTACGCCGGCTGCGGCGACTGGGTGCCCGACAGCGAGAAGTTCGCCGACCTCGGCGGCTTCGTCGAGCGCGCACACGGGCACGGGCTCGAGGTGGTGCTGTGGCTCGCGCCGCTGCTCGTCGGCGAGCAGAGCGAGGCGTTCGCGCGGCTCGCGCCGTTCGCGACCGAGTACTCGACGGGCCTCCGGGCCTGGGTGCTCGACCCGCGCCACCGCGAGGTGCGCGAGCACCTCGTCGAGACGTGCGCGCGACTCGTGCGCGACTACGGGCTCGACGGCCTGAAGATCGACTTCCTGAACAATGCGATGGTCTACGCGGACACCCCGAGCACCGGCGACCTCGACGACATCGGGTTCGCGATGGTCGAGCTGCTGCGCGGGGTCGCCGACGCGGTCGACCTCGCGCGCCCCGGGGCGCTCATCGAGTTCCGCCAGCCCTACGTGTCGCCGACCGTGGCCGCCTTCGCCGACGTCGTGCGCGCGAACGACTGCCCGGCCGACGCCGACCAGAACCGCCTCTCGGTGCTCGACCTCCGGCTGCTCTCGCGCGGACAGGTCGTGCACGCCGACCCCATCATGTGGGCGCCCGAGGCCGACGCCGATGCGGTGCGCCGCCAGCTCTTCGCCGGGTTCTTCGGCGTGCCGCAGGTCTCGATGCCTCTGGCCGAGCTCTCCGGCCCGCATCGCGAGACGGTCGCGGAGTCGCTCGAACTGTGGCGTTCGCTGCGGGACGTCCTGCTCGGCGGCGAGCTCGAGCTCGGACTGCCGGCCCGCGGCTACCCGGCCGCGCAGGCCCGGCAGGACGGCACCCTCGTCGTCGTCGACTACGAGTCGGTGCTCGTCGAGCTCGATCTCTCCGGCGTCGACGAGCTCGTCGTCGTCAACGCCTCCCAGGTCGCGGGCGTGCCCTACCGGGTGACCGCCGGCGGCGGCACCGCGCTCGCGGCCGAGGGGCTCCTCGACGTCCCGGCGTGGGGGATCGCCCGACTCGGCCTGGCCTGAGCTTCGGCCCGGATGCCGCGGGCGCCGCGTCGCGCGACGTATTGGGTGACGTGCGGCGCGCCGCCCGGGGCATCCGGCTGCCGACGTCGAGCCGGCGCACGACCACCGCGCCGGGAGACGCGGACGGGGGCCCCGGGCGAATCCGCCCGGGGCCCCCGTCCGTCATGCGCGCGGCCGCGCGACTCAGAGCGTGTTGCCGAGCTTGAAGCCCTGCTCCTCGTCGCCCTTGCGCGTGTACGAGAACCCGTCGGCGCCGATCGTGACCGCCATCTCCGACGAGTCGGTGCGTGCGACGACGGGCTTGGGGTTGCCGTCGAGGTCGAGCACGAGCGAGGCCTCGGTGTACCACGAGGGCACGACCGGGTTGCCCCACCAGTCGCGGCGCTGGTTGTCGTGCACGTCCCACGTGACGACGGGGTTGTCGGGGTCGCCCGTGTAGTAGTCCTGCGTGTAGATCTCGACGCGGTGCCCGTCGGGGTCGCGCAGGTACAGGTAGAACGCGTTCGAGACGCCGTGGCGGCCCGGCCCGCGCTCGATCGCGTCGGAGCGGCGGATCGCGCCGAGCTTGTCGCAGATCGCGAGGATGTTGTGCTTCTCGTGCGTCGCGAAGGCGACGTGGTGCATGCGCGGGCCGTCGCCGCCGGTCATGGCGGTGTCGTGCACGGTGGGCTTGCGGCGCATCCACGCGGCGTAGACCGTGCCCTCCTCGTCCTGGATGTCCTCGGTGACGCGGAAGCCGAGGTCCTGCATGAACTTCACGGCGCGCGGCACGTCGGGGGTCACCTGGTTGAAGTGGTCGAGGCGCACGAGCTCGCCCGGCGTGTGCAGGTCGTAGCGCCACGAGAGCCGCTCGACGTGAGTGGTCTCGTAGAAGAACTCGTACGGGAACCCGAGCGGGTCTTCAACCCGGACCGAGTCGCCGATGCCCTTGGTGAAGCCCTCCGCGCGGCGCTCGACGCGGCATCCGAGCTCGGTGTAGAACGCGACCGCCTTGTCGAGGTCGTCGTTCGAGCGCACCCGGTACGAGAACGCGGCGACGGCCGCGAGCTCGCCCCGGCGCAGCACGAGGTTGTGGTGGATGAACTCCTCGGTCGAGCGGAGGTAGATCGTGTCCTCGTCCTCCTCGGTGACGTAGAGGCCGAGCACGTCGACGTAGAACTCGCGCGAGGCGGCGAGGTCGGTCACGACGAGCTCCATGTACGCGCAGCGCAGGATGTCGGGGGCGGGCACGCTCGGCGTCGGCACCGGGTTGTCGGTGTGGATCGGGGCCTCCTGGCTCACGTAGAAGCCCGAGGAGGTGAGGGTCATGTCGTCGCGGTTGGTCATGTCAGCGTCCTTGCTCAGTGGGGTTCCGGGCCTCAGGCCTTGCCGAAGGTCGGGTTGTGCGGTGCGCCGAGCGTGATGTGCACGCTCTGCTGGTCGGTGTAGAAGTCGATCGAACGGTAGCCGCCCTCGTGGCCGAGGCCCGAGGCCTTGACGCCGCCGAACGGGGTGCGCAGGTCGCGCACGTTGTTCGAGTTGAGCCACACCATGCCCGCCTCGACCGACTGCGAGAAGTTGTGCGCCCGCTTGAGGTCGTTGGTCCAGATGTAGGCGGCGAGGCCGTACTTCGTGTCGTTCGCGAGGGCGAGTGCCTCCTCCTCGGTGTCGAACGGGGTGATCGCGACGACCGGCCCGAAGATCTCCTCCTGGAAGATACGTGCGTCGGGCGCGACATCCGCGAAGACCGTGGGAGCGACGTAGTTGCCGGTCGGGAAGCCCTCGGGGCGCCCGCCGCCGGCGACGAGCCGGCCCTCGGTCTTGCCGAGCTCGACGTAGCTCATCACCTTGTCGTAGTGCTCGGGGTGCACGAGCGCGCCGACCTCGGTCGCGGGGTCGTGCGGGGCGCCGACCTTGACGCGCTTCGCCTGCGCGGCGTAGCGCTCGACGAACTCGTCGTAGACCGGGCGCTCGACGAGGATGCGCGAGCCGGCGGTGCAGCGCTCGCCGTTCAGCGAGAACACGCCGAAGATGGTCGCGTCGATCGCCGTGTCGAGGTCGGCGTCGGCGAAGACGACGGCCGGGCTCTTGCCGCCGAGCTCCATCGAGAGGCCCTTGAGGAACGGTGCGGCGTTGCCGAAGATCAGCTGGCCGGTCGAGCTCTCGCCCGTGAACGAGATGAGCGGCACGTCGGGGTGCTTGACGAGCGCGTCGCCCGCGTCCTCGCCGAGGCCGTTGACGAGGTTGAAGACGCCCTTGGGCAGGCCCGCCTCCTCGAAGATGCCGGCCCAGAGCGAGGCCGACAGCGGCGTGAACTCGGCGGGCTTCAGCACGACGGTGTTGCCGGTCGCGAGGGCCGGGCCGAGCTTCCACGACTCGAGCATGAACGGGGTGTTCCACGGGGTGATGAGCCCGGCGACGCCGATCGGCTTGCGGTTCACGTAGTTCATCTGCTTGCCGGGCACCTTGAAGGCGTCGTCGGCCTGCGCGACGATGAGGTCGGCGAAGAAGCGGAAGTTCTCGGCGGCGCGGCGGGCCTGGCCGAGCGCCTGCGTGATCGGCAGGCCCGAGTCGAACGACTCGAGCTCGGCGAGGCGGGCGTCGCGCGACTCGACGATGTCGGCGATCTTGTGGAGCACGCGCGAGCGCTCGCGGGGGAGCATGCGCGGCCACGGTCCCTCGGTGAACGCGCGGCGGGCGGCGGCGACGGCGCGCTCGACGTCGGCCTTCTTGCCGGCGGCGGCGTGCACGTAGGTCTCGTTCGTGACGGGGTTCAGCACCTCGAAGGTGTCGCCGTCGATCGAGTCGACGAACTCGCCGTCGATGTAGTGGCGGATGCGGTCGGGCAGCCCCTCGGGCGTGTACGCGGTCATCGTGGTTCTTCCGTTCTGCGGTGGTCGGGCGATGAGACGGTCGGTCTCGGTCGGTCGGGTCAGGCGGTCGCCGGATGCTTGTGCTCGGCCTGGTAGGCGAGCACGGCGTCGAGCGTGGCGGTGCGGTGGGCGCGGGCGGCGAGTTCGACCTCGAGCGACGGGGCGCCCGCCTCGATGAGCTCGAGGATGCGCTCGTGCTCGTCGACGGACTCGTGGGCCCGGCCGGGCACGAAGCTGAACGACGAGTCGCGGAGCACCTTCATGCGGTTCCAGCCGCGGTGCACGAGGTCGAGGATATGCGGGTTCGGGCACTCCTCGAAGAGCACGGCGTGGAACTCGAGGTTGAGCTCGGTGAAGCGGTGCGGCTCGAAGTCGTCGAGGGTGCGGCGCATCCGCTCGTTCACCGCGCGGGCGCGGGCGAGCTGCTCGGCGGTGAGCGTCGGCGCCGACAGCGCCGTCGCGGCGCCCTCGACGAGGGCGAGCGTCTGCATGGTGTGCAGGTACTCGGTCTCCTTGATGAGCGCGACCTGCGCGCCGACGTTGCGCTCGAAGGTGACGAGGCCCTCGGCCTCGAGGCGGCGGATCGCCTCGCGCACCGGCACGACGCTGACGTCGAGTTCGCCGGCGATCGAGCCGAGCACGAGCCGGTAGCCGGGCACGTAGCGCCCGTCGTCGATGCGCTCGCGGATGAACCCGTAGGCGCGCTGCGACTTGGACTCGGCGGTCATCGCGACTCCTGCGCGGCATCGGCCGAGTCGGCACCCGACGCGCGGTCGGCGTCGTAGCGGGCGCGCCACTCGGCGTTCATGGGGAACAGCCCGTCGACGGAGGCGCCGCCGGCGACCTGCTCGGCGACCCAGGCGTCCTCGGCCTCCTGCGCGAAGGCCTCGGCGGCGACCTCGGCGGCGATCGCCGCGGGGATGACGAGCACGCCGTCGCCGTCGCCGACGATCACGTCGCCCGGCTGCACCGCGGCGCCGCCGCAGGCGATGGTGACGTCGGTCTCCCACGGCACGTGCCGGCGGCCGAGCACGCTCGGGTGCGGCCCCTGGCTGAACACGGGGATGTCGAACTCGGCGACCGCGTCGAAGTCGCGCACGCCGCCGTCGGTCACGATGCCGGCGGCGCCGCGCACCTGGGCGCGGAGTGCGAGCACGTCGCCGACGGTGCCGGTGCCGCGCTCGCCGCGGGCCTCGACGACGAGCACCTCGCCGGCCTCGACGGTGTCGAAGGCGCGCTTCTGCGCGTTGAACCCGCCGCCGAACTCCTTGAACAGGTCGGGGCGGAACGGGATGAACCGCAGCGTCTTCGCCGTGCCGACGATGCGGTCGCCCGCGTGGTTCGCGAAGACGCCCTCGATGAAGACGTCGTGGTAGCCGCGCTTGCGCAGCGCCGCCGAGATGGTCGCGACCGCTGAGCGACCGAGCTGCTCGCGCACCTCGTCGGTCAGCACGGGGCCGGATGCCACGGGCGCGGCGACGTTCGCGGCCACCGTGTCGTTCGGGGCGGGCGATGCGTCGAGCGGGCTCGCGAGCCCGGCGGTGACCGCGGCGGCGTGCTCGGTCTCGCTGCCCCAGGCCTCGATGCGCTGCGCGTCGTCGATCGCGGGCTTCGTGCCGAAGTCGCCGAAGGGCACCGTGCCCTGGGTGACGGTCGTGACGAGTCGGCCGGTGCTCGGGGCGCCGGGCGCGCCGGGGGCGTCGACCTCGACCTCGACGACGTCGCCCGGCACGACGACCGAGGAGCCGGCGGGCGTGCCCGTGAGGATGACGTCGCCGGGCTCGAGCGTCAGGTGCTGCGAGAGGTCGGCGACGAGCCGGCCGAACGGGAAGAGGAGGGTGTCGCTGGTGTCCTGCTGCACGAGTTCGCCGTTGACCCAGGTGCGCACCCGCCAGCCGTCTTCGCCGGCGATGGATGCCGAGAGCGCGACCGGGCCGAGCGGCGTGTAGCCGTCGCCGCCCTTGTTGCGCACGTTCGAGCCCTTGTCGGCGGCGCGGAGGTCGTAGAGCCCGAAGTCGTTCGCCGCGGTGACCTGCGCGACGTGCGACCAGCCGTCGGCCGGTGCGACGTGGCGGGCGCGCTCGCCGATGACGATGGCGATCTCGCCCTCGAAGGCGAGCAGCTCGGTGCCGGCGGGGCGCTCGATCGTGCCGCCGGTGACGGCGAGCGAGGAGGCGGGCTTGAAGAAGTAGCTCGGCTGGGCGGGTGTGCGCCCGCGCTGTGCGGCCCTCGACGGGTAGTTGAGGTGCACGGCGATGATCTTGCCGGGAGTGGCGATGCCAGCGATGGTCATTGACGTCCTCGTCTCGTGATATCAGAAATCATATACGATCAACACCGACGCGCAAGAGGCCGGTGCGGATCGGGTCTCAGTAGCTCGTGCGCGGCGTCGGGCCCGTGGCATCCCCGCTGTCGCGCGACCCGATGAATCGCTCGGCGAGCGCCTCGGAGGCGCGGGCGAGGATCGCGACGTCGGCGCCGACGGCGACGAACGACGCCCCCGCCTCGAGGTACCGCTCGGCGTCGGCCGGCACGAAGGCGTTGACGCCGACGGGCGTGCCTGCGGCGGTCGCGGCGCGGATCGCGCTGAGCACGGCGGCGACGACGTCGGGGTGCCCGGGCTGCCCGACGAGTCCCATGGAGGCGGCGAGGTCGGCGGGGCCGACGAAGACCGCGTCGACCCCGTCGACCGCGGCGATCTCGCCCGCGACGGCGACCGCGGCGGCCGACTCGATCTGCACGATGAGGCTGATCGAGTCGGATGCGCGGCCGAGGTAGCCCTCGACCCGGTTCCAGCGTGACGAGCGGGCGAGCGCGGCGCCGACGCCGCGGACGCCGCCGTCGTCGGCGCCGTCGGGGTAGCGCACGGCCTGCACGAGCTCGGCGGCGTGCTCGGCCGAGTGCACCATCGGCACCAGGAGGTTCTGCACCCCGAGGTCGAGGTACTGCTTGATGAGGACGGGGTCGCCGATCGGCGGGCGCACGACCGGCGCGACGGGGTAGGCCGAGACGGCATAGAGCTGATGCAGGATCGTCTGCAGGTCGTTGGGGGAGTGCTCGGCGTCGATGAGCACCCAGTCGAGGCCGCTGCCGGCGGCGATCTCGGCGACGAGCGGGCTCGCCGAGCACACCCACATGCCGATCTGCGGCCGGTCGGCTGCGGCGAGCCGTGCGGCGAAGGTCTGGGGCAGGTTCATTCGAATCGGCATGAGATCGTCCCCAGCTGTCCGTAGTCGGCGTGCACGGTGTCGCCGCGCTCGACCCACATGGGGCGGGTGAACGAGCCGGCGAGGATGATCTCGCCCGCGCCGAGGGTCTGCCCGTGGTGGGCGAGCTTGTTGGCGAGCCAGGCGACGCCCATCGCGGGGTGACCGAGCACCGCCGCGGCGACACCCGACTCCTCGATGGTCTGGTTGCGTGAGAGCAGCGCCGAGACCCAGCGCAGGTCGACCGCATCGGCCTTGACCGGTCGCCCGCCGAGCACCATGGCGCCCATGGCGGCGTTGTCGCTGATGGTGTCGACGATCGTGCGGCCCTGCATCTCGATGTGCGAGTTCAGGATCTCGAGCGCCGGCACCACGTAGGCCGTCGCCTCGAGCACGTCGAAGATCGTGGTGTTCGGCCCCTGGAGGGGCTTGGCGAGCACGAAGGCCAGTTCCACCTCGATGCGCACGTTCGAGAAGCGGTCGAACTCGACCGAGGCCCCCGACTCGATCACCATGTCGTCGAGGATCACCCCGTAGTCGGGCTCGGTGATTCCGGTGGCGACCTGCATCACCTTCGAGGTGAGGCCGATCTTGCGCCCGACGAGCCGCGCGCCTCCGGCGATGCGGCGTTCGGCCCACACCCGCTGCACGGCGTAGGCGTCGTCGACGCTCATGCCGGGATGGCGCGCGGTGAGCAGGGGCACGGTCGTGCGGTCGCGGTCGGCGGCGACGAGTTCGTCGGCGATCGCGTCGATCACTGGCTGGTCAAGCACAGGCGCTCCACTTCATCGAGGGTCCACTGGAGATCGTAGTCACCGCTCCCGGATCGGGGCGGGGGCGCCCCGGTTGCGGGGTATCTGAAATCGTATATGATTCGAGACGTGTTCGGGGCGGAGCAGCCGGTCCGGGCGCATCCCCCTGACCGCGGACTCGACAGAGGAGTCGCCGCATGACCGCACAAACCCTTCCCGCCCCATCGCCCGTCGATGCCGCGAAGCGCCGCGAACTCAAGCGCGTCGCCTTCGCCACCGTGATCGGCACCACCATCGAGTGGTACGACTTCTTCCTGTACGCGAGCGCCGCGGGCCTCGTCTTCGGGTCGCTCTTCTTCGCCCCCGCGGGCGCCGAGTTCGCGACGATCCTCTCCTTCGCGACGGTCGGCGTCAGCTTCCTCTTCCGCCCGCTCGGCGCGTTCCTCGCCGGCCACTTCGGCGACAAGATCGGCCGCAAGGCGATGCTCGTCGTCACGCTGATCCTGATGGGGTCGGCGACGACGCTCATCGGCTTCCTGCCGACCTACGAGCAGATCGGCATGGCGGCCCCGCTCCTGCTCGTGCTCCTCCGCATCGTGCAGGGTCTCTCGACCGGCGGCGAGTGGGGTGGCGCCGTGCTCATGGCGGTCGAGCACGCACCCGACGGAGAGCGCGGTCGCTACGGCGCCTTCCCGCAGATCGGCGTGCCGATCGGCCTCCTCCTCGCCTCGGGCGTGCTCGCGCTCATGACCGGCGTGATCTCGCCCGGCGACGCCTTCCTCGAGTGGGGCTGGCGCGTGCCGTTCCTGCTCAGCTTCGTGCTGATCGTCGTCGGCATCATCGTGCGCCGCGCGGTCGACGAGAGCCCGGTCTTCCTCGAGATCGCCGCGAAGAAGGAGGAGGCGAAGACCCCGATCCTCACGCTCTTCCGCAAGCACTGGCTGCTCGTGCTGCTCGCCGCGCTCACGTTCGCAGGCAACAACGCCGCGGGCTACATGACGACCGGCGGCTACCTGCAGAACTACGCGACCACGCCGGTCGCCGACGGCGGACTCGTCGGCATGGAGCGCACGCCCGTGCTGCTCGCCGTCGCCGGCGCCTCGGTCGTCTGGCTCGTCTGCACCTTCGCGGCGGGAATCATCTCCGATCGGATCGGCCGCCGCAACACCTACATCATCGGGTGGATCGCGTTCCTCGCCACCGTCTTCCTGCTGTTCCCGCTCGTGAACACCGGCAACCCGTGGCTGCTCTTCCTCGGGGTCTCGCTCTTCGCGATCGGCAACGGCTTCACGTACGGGCAGCAGGCGGCGTACTTCGCCGAGCTCTTCCCTGCCTCGATCCGCTACTCGGGCGTGTCGATCACGTACGCGATCGGTGCGATCCTGGGCGGCGCGTTCGCTCCGATGATCGCCACCTGGCTCGTGCAGGAGACGGGCACCGCGACCTCCGTGGCCTTCTACATCGCGGGCGTGATGGTCGTCGCCTTCGCGGCCACGCTGCTGCTCCGCGACCGCACCGGCATCCCGCTCGGGCCCGACCACGAGGCCGAGCAGTCGCGCGGGGCCGTCTACGGCATGCGCTGAGCCCGAGTCGCCGAACGGCGCCCCGCCCATCCGGGTGGGGCGCCGTTCGTCATCTCCGGTGCGGGGTGCGTACGCCGCGGCTCAGCGCCCGAACAGGCGGGCCAGCAGGCCGGCGGGCTTCGGCTCGTCGGCGTGGCCGGTGCACCGCTCGGAGCGCGGGACCCCGCGCATCACCTGGTCGACGTGCTGGCCGCAGCCGGCCCACGTCGTCTTCCCGCAGGTCTTGCAGTTCACCGCTCGGCACATGGTCGCTCGCATCCCGGGGTGGTTCGGATACCCCTGGGGTATCCTTTCAAGCGCCCGCTGGGAGAACGATGGGTGCGCGGCGGAGCATCCGGTGCGACTCAGCTGAGCGCCCGGTGGGCATCCGGCGACGCCGCGGATGCCCCCAGCAGTCGGAGCGCGTCCGCTGAGGCGCTGCCCGCCTCCGCCGTGAACACCGAGAGCTTCAAGCCGGGGTCGGCGCTGAGCTCCATCGCCTCGTAGTCGAGCACGAGCTCGCCCACGACCGGATGATGGAGGCGCTTGGTTCCCGCCCGGTGATGCCGGACGTCGTGCGCGGCCCAGAGCGTCCGGAAGCGCTCGCTGCCCAGTGAGAGCTCGCCGACGAGTTCGACGAGGTGCCGGTCGTTGGGGCTTCGGCCGGCCTCGGCGCGGAGGTTCGCGACGACCTCCTGTGTGACGCGTTCCCACTCGGCGTAGAACTCCAGCGCGGCCGGATCGAGGAACGAGAACCTGGCCCCGTTCGGGCGGGTCATCGCGAAGATCGGTGCGTAGAGCGCACGGCCGAGGGCGTTGCCGGCGAGGTAGTCGGATCGGACGGTGGTGATGACGGCAGGTGCGTCCGTGATCGCGTCGAGGACGCGCTGCAGGCCGGGTCGGAGTCGGTCGGAGCTCGTTCGCATGCGGCGGACGACCGGCGAGGCGTTGGCCGACCGCGCCAGGTCGACGAGGTGCGCGGTCTCGGCATCATCGAGTTGCAGGGCTCGAGCGAGCGAGTCGAGTACTGCCTCGGAGGCGCCGGCGAGGCTTCCGCGTTCGAGTCGGATGTAGTAGTCGACGCTGACCCCCGCCAGCAATGCGACCTCTTCGCGGCGCAGTCCCGGTACGCGGCGGTGACCCGAGTAGTCGGGCAGTCCGGCCTGCGCCGGGGTGACCTTCGCGCGGCGGGTGGTCAGGAACTCCCGTACCTCGCTGCGGTTGTCCATGCTGTCGACCCTACGCGCGCCGTGCACGCGGAGGGAGGGCCTGGCAGTACCGGGCTCGTCGGGGACTGGTACCGAGGTCGGGGCCGGGGGTTCACTCGAAGCATGACGACTCATCCCGACACGCCGGTGCCAGCCGGGCATCGGAGCGCGACCGTGCGGGCGGTGCTGGAACGAGCATTCAGCAGTCTTGCGCCCCTGCCGATGCGAATCGCGATCGAGCGGGACCGGCAGCGCCGGTGCGAGGACCCGTCGCAGCCGGAAGCGCCCGCACGGCTCGGCCCAGCCGTCGAGCGGCTGCCCTGAACGATGAAGGAGAACCAGATGCATCCCACGATCCGCCTGAACAACGGCGTCGTCATGCCCGCCCTCGGATTCGGCGTGTTCCAGACCCCACCGGAGGCCACCGCGCAGGCGGTCGAGACCGCACTGCGGACCGGCTACCGGCTCATCGACACCGCTGCGTCATACGGCAACGAGCGCGGCGTCGGTGAGGCGATCCGGGCGTCGGGGGTTCCGCGTGAGGACCTCTTCGTCGAGACGAAGGTCTGGATCGACGACTACGGGTACGACGAGACACTGCATGCGTTCGACAAGAGCACCCGCAAGCTCGGGCTGGAGGTCATCGACCTGTTCATCCTGCACCAGCCGCTGCCGACCGCATTCGACCGCACGACGGGTGCGTACCGAGCGCTCGAGCAGCTGCTCACCGATGGCCGGGTGCGGGCGATCGGTGTCAGCAACTTCATGCCGGATCACCTCGCAGCGTTGCTCGAACGGGCGGAGGTGATCCCGGCGGTCAACCAGATCGAAGTGCACCCGTACTTCACGCAGTCCACCCTCCGATCCGCGAACGCCGCGCACGGCATCCTCACGCAGGCGTGGTCGCCCATCGGCGGCATCACCGCGTACCGCGGCGACGAGACGCGGAGCACCTTCACCGACCCGGTCATCGTCGGGATCGCCGAGCAGCACGGGAAGACGGCCGCGCAGGTCATGCTCCGCTGGCACCTGCAGCAGGGCCGCTCCGCCATCCCGAAGTCCGTCCGACCCGATCGCATCGCGGAGAACTTCGACGTCGTCGACTTCGAACTCGTGGACGATGAGCTCGCGGCCATCGACGGACTCGACACCGGAGTCCGGGGCGGCCCCGACCCGGCCGAGGTCACGCTCGAGAAGTTCAGCCGGGAGATCCCCGAGAACTGAGACCTCGTCCGCCGATCGACTCAGCGGGAGTTCACCCGGATGATCTCCTCCTGGTACGGCGCGATCACCGTGCCCGAGATGCGGCAGTCGAGCAGGAGGAAACGGCGCTCGTCGACGTGCCGCGCGGCCCACGCCGCGAGCGCGTCGAGGTCGGCGAGCTCGCGGACGACGACGCCCTCGGCGCCGAACGCCGCGGCGGCCGCCGCGAAGTCGGCCTCGGGGATGAGCATCGGCCCCTCGGCGAGGCCCTTCAGGCCGTAGAGGTTCACCTCGGCGCCGTATGCGGCGTCGTTCCAGATCACGGCGACGCCGCGTCCGCCGGCCGTGCGCACCGCGGTCTCGAGGTCGGCGAGGGCCATCAGGCCGCCGCCGTCGCCGCTCGTCAGCACGATCGTCGCGCCGGGCTTCGCCGCGGCGGCGCCGGCGACGCTCGGGAAGCCCTGGCCGATCGACTGGAACGCCGTGCCGACCATCATCATGCGGTCGGGCGAGGCGACCGGCCAGTACATGTTCGCCCAGCCGATGAAGTGGCCGCCGTCCGAGACGACGACGCGGTCTTCGGGCAGCAACTCGGCGACGCGCAGCGCGACGGCGCGCGGGTCGAGACGGCCGTCGTCGGCGAGCCCGTCGGCCCGCTCGGGGGCCGGGTAGGCGCGCAGGGAAGCCACGTCGACGCGCTCGCGCCATCCAGAGGGGGTCGCCCCGGTCATCCGGAGCTCGTCGACGAGGACGCGGGCGGCGACGGCGGCGTCGGCGCGGACGTAGCCGCCGACGTGCGGGTGCGTCGCCGACTGCGCGACGTCGACCTGGAACACCCGGGTGCCTGGCGCGAAGAGCTCGCCGAAGCGCATCGTGAACTGGTTGAGCGATGCGCCGAACACGACGGCCACATCGGCCTCGCGCACGAGCCCCATCGCGCCCTCGGCGCCGAATCCGCCGGTGACGCCGAGGTCGAAGCGAGTCTCGGGGAACACGCCGCGGCCGAGCGCCGTCGACGCGGTGATCGCCCCGGTCGCTGCGGCGAGCTCGCCGAGCACCTCGCCCGCGTCGGCGAGCCACGCACCGCGGCCCGCGAGGAGGAACGGGCGCTCGGCGGCCGCGAGCGCGTCGGCGAGCTCGCCGATCACGCCGGTCGCGAACTCGCCCGCCGGGGTGAGCGGGGCCGGAACCCGCGGCGCGGGCGCCGCGACGAACGGCCCGGCCTCGGCCGCGGCGACGTCGTAGGGGAGGGCGAGCACCACCGGCACGCGGTAGCTCAGCGCGTGCTCGATCGCGATGACCGTGGTGGCCGGGGCATCCGTGCGCCCGACCGTGTAGGTGCGCGCGCCGACGGCCGAGGCGAGGGCGATCTGGTCGACGTCCCACGGGCGGCGGCCCGAGGTGGGCTCGTCGCCGACGACGAGCACGAGCGGCACGCGGGCCTGGGCCGCCTCGGCGAGGGAGGTGAGGGTGTTCGTGAACCCCGCCCCGTAGGTCGAGGTCGCCGCGGCGAGCCGCTTCGAGGCGCGATAGTGCGCGTCGGCGGCCACGACGCCGCCCGCCTCGTGCCGCACGGCCGTGAACGCGGCATCCGTCTCGCGTTCGAGCGCGTCGAGGAAGTAGGCGTTGCCGTTGCCCATCACGCCGAAGACGTGGTCGACGTGGGCGGCGAGGGTGCGCGCGACGTGCGCGGCGACGGTGGTGTTCGAGGGTGCGGGCATGGCGAAGCCTTTCGAGACGATGACGGATGAGGTGATTCCGTATGTGTCTCGCGGCAGGGGCCCGCTTCGTGCCCATTTTTCGAGCACCGGCGCCGTGCCGATCGATGATCGCCGTACGCCTGGACGAGGTCGAGTATACGACGAGGGCGGCAGCCGGGTGGGCTGCGCGTCGTCAGGTGTCGACGGCTCAGCCGCCGGCGGTCGGCGGGCCGAGCGCCCGGATGGCGGCGCTCCAGAACTCCGCGCGAGCAGCAGCGTCGGAGGCCGCATCCGTCCCGGCGAATGCCGGCTGGGTGGGATCGGCCGCGATGAAGTGCGAGGCGCCGTCGCCGGTGATCGCGGTCACGTCGAGCCCGGCGGACGTGGCGCGGTCCCGGGTGCGATCCATCAGCCGGCACGAGTCCCACAGCGCGTCGGCGGTGCCGCAGGCGAGCACGAGCGGTCCGTCGACGTTCTCGAGGTCGAGGAGCGAGGCGGGGACGGGGTCCGCCGGGTCGATCGTGCAGGGCGTCGGGGCTCCCGCGAGCGTCCAGGCCGAACGCCTCCACTCGGGATACCCGCACCAGAGCTCACCCGCGCCGACCGGTGCGATCGCGCCGCGAACGAGATCGGGATGGACGGCGGCGAGCCAGAGGGCGACCTCGCCGCCGCGGGAGATCCCGAACGGGGTCACGCGTTCGGGGTCGACCTCGGGGCGGGCCCGGAGCCACTCGACCGCCGTGAGGAACGGCTCGAGCGGGATCTCGGCGAGCGACGTCGGTTGACCGGGCGAACCGAAGTAGCTCACGGCGAGTGCGGGGTAGCCGGCTCCGGCGAGCTGACGGGCGACGAGGCGGGCACCCGCGATGCCGCCTTCGCTGCCCGAGATCACGAGGGCGGCAGGGCGCGGCTCCGCACCGGGAGCCCCTGCTGCAGCGGGTGCCGCGAACTCGCCGACGAGTCCGTCGTCGTCGACGGGCTCGATCGACAGCCCCTCGAACTGCGTGCCGCGGGTGACCACCGTGCCCGCGAGCTCCTCGCCGTCTGCCGAGCTGAGCGTCAGCTCGACCTCGTACGGCTCGCCGAGCGAGCCGAAGCTCGGAACGCCGCTGCCCTCGGGCGCGAGCGCCCAGAACGGGGCCATCGGGTCGGCGATCGACCAGTCGCCGTCGACGGGGGCGGTCTCGGCGAGGTCGATCTCGCCGTGATCGTCCGCGACGAGGTCCGCCTCCGAGCGATGCATGATCCAGTCGATGCTCGCTGCGGCCGAGAGCGTCACCGTGCTGTTCGGCTCGAGGCCGCTCAGCCGGAGGTCGAGCGGTCGGAACGGCGCGGCCCGCTCCTCGACGAGGATGACGGCGTCGGGTTCGCCCGACGGGCCGGCCTGCGGCGCGCAGCCCACGAGGCTCGCGATCACCGCGCCGGCGAGTCCGACGGCGATGGCAGCCGGCCGTGCTCCCGAGCAGCGCATGGCTGATTCTGACCGCACCACGGGTGGCCGGTCAAGCGAGGACGGGGCCCGCTGCGCGAGCCCCGTCCGATCCGATCAGCTCGGGATCCGCCTCAGATCCGCTCCTGCTTCGGGGCGAGGGGCGTCGGCTCCATCGGCTGGTCGTTCGCCGTGAGGTCGATGCCGAGGTCGCGGGCGTAGACCACGCGGGTCGCGACGTTCACGTCGTCGCCGGCCTCGGTGAGCTCGAACACGCGGCCGCCGCGCATGCGGTTGCGGGCGGCACCGGGCAGCCCGTAGGCGCCGAAGCCCGTGCCGGGCGCGTAGCCGAGCAGCACGCCGTAGTAGTCGCCGACGTAGTCGTTCACGTGGTCGTGCCCGACGAAGACGCCCTTGACGTCGCCGCGCTCGAGGATCGCGTTGTACATGCCCGAGTTGATGGGGCCGGGGCACTCGTCCTCGTTGCGCTCGCCGACGATGCCGTGGCGGGCCTTGCCGCGCGCGGCGTCGGCCGCGGTGCGGGTGTCGACGCCGCCCCACCACATGAAGCGGTGCTCCCACAGCGCGATGTGGATGAACATGAGGCCCGGGAGCTTCCGCCCGAGCTTCTTCTCAAGCTGCTGCGACTCCTCGCGGTACCAGGCGACCTGGTCCATGCGCAGCCAGTCCCAGGTCGGGTAGCCCGCGAAGTCCTGGCCGTTGATCGAGCCCGGCGCGTAGCGGCCCGAGTCGAGCAGCCACAGCGCGAAGGCGTCGCGGTTCTTCTTCGCCGAGGAGGCGACCGGCACGATGGTGTTGCCCGTGCCGGTGACGCCGGCGATGTTCGCCGCGTTCATGTTGTAGTCGTACGAGCGGTAGAACTCGAGCATCCCGGCCTCGTCGACGCCCGACTGCGGCAGCGAGTCCTCGTCGTGGTTGCCGTAGGTGACCGCCCACGGGATCTTCCGGCTCTCCATCGGCCAGACGACGTTGTTGATGGCCTGCTTCACGGCGAGCCGGGTCTCGCAGCCGCCCGTGATGACGTCGCCGTTGATGAGCACGAAGTCGGGCTGCTCCTGGTCGAGCGTCTTCTCGATCAGCTCGACGGTGCGGCGGTCGGTGAGCTCGTCGTCCTGGGTGTCGTTGAACTGCACCACCTTGAAGGTGCCGTCGCCGTGGAAGCGCAGCTTCGGGCCGTTCGCGCGCGGGCTGCCCGCGGGGGAGCGGCGCGGGTCGGCGGGTGCCGCGTTCGCGGCGCCGACGGGCAGCGCGGCGCCGACGGCGCCGAGCGCTCCGGCGGTGATCACGGCGCGGCGGCTCACGGGAAGTCGGTCGGGCATGTCTGGTCTCCTCATCGTCGGCGACGGTCGCCGGTGCGACGGTAGGGCGGCCGGATGACCCGGGCGCGACCAGCGGGTGAACGTTCGCCCCACTCCGCCACGGCATGATGGACGCATGAAGACCGTGCAGCTGCGCCGCTACCAGATCGTCCCGGGCGAGTACGAGGCGTTCGTCTCGTGGTTCGAGGAGCGGATGCCCTCGGTGCGGCGCGCGACCGGCTTCGAGGTCGAGTTCGCCTACGGCGTGCCCGCGGCGAGCGAATTCGTGTGGGCGGTCAGCGTGCCCGGAGACCGGGCCGAGTTCGAGCGCGTCGAGGCCGCGTACGTCGTGTCGCCCGAGCGTGCGGCGGCGTTCGACGGCATCCCCGAGCGCATCGCCGCCAAGGAGATCTCGTACGTCGACGACGTGGCCATCGGCCGCGGCGACGAGCCGCACGCCGGCTGACGAGGCGGTGCGGTCGCCGTCAGGCGGCGATCGCCCGTGCCCTGGCGCCCGTCGGCGCCTCGCCGAACTCGGCGCGGAACGCACGGCTGAAGTGCGCGGCGTCGCGGAACCCCCACCGCGCCGCGATCTGCGCGACCGGGCGATGCGCCGACAGCGGGTCGACCAGCTCGCGACGGCATCGATCGAGGCGGCAGGCGCGGATCCAGCTGGAGACGGTCAGGCCCTCCTCGTGGAAGACGGCGTGCAGGTGCCGCGTCGAGATGAAATGGGCGGCGGCGATGCTCGTGGGGTTGAGCTCGGGCGAGCCGAGATGCTCGTCGATGTACGCCTGGACGCGCCGCAGCATCGGCCGGTGCGGCTTGTCGGCGTCTCGCGCGAGGTCGAGCTGCTGCGCGTACATCGTCGTCACCAGGTCGACGGCGTTGCGCGCGAGCCTCGCGCCGACCGGCCCGTCGAGCTGGTCGAGCTGTCCGGCGAGACCGCCGAGGAACCCCGAGACCACGCGCGCGAGGCCCTCGTCGCCCGAGAGGGTCGTCGCGGTCATGCCGCGCACCGCCTCCGTGGGCAGCTCGATCAGCCGGTGCGGCACCATGAGCACCGCCGTCGTGAAGCGCTCCTCGAAGACCAGCGAGTACGGGGTGTTCGTGTCGTAGATGGCCAGGTCGCCGGGGCGCACGAGCGCCTCGCGGCCGTCCTGGATGAGCAGCCCGCTGCCCGAGAGCTGCAGGCCGAGCTTGAAGAACCGCGCCTCCTTGCCGGCCACCAGCTCGGGCGTCCGCCGGATCTCGTGCGCGTCGGCGGTCACGACCGAGAGGTGCACCTCGTCGGATGACGCCGTGCGGAGCCCGCCGCGGAAGGAGTCGGGTCGCTCGGGGTGCACGCGCAGCGGCACGAACGATCGCGACACGAGGCCGGCGAACTGCGCGAAGTCGAGTGGCGCGGCGGTGTCGGCGGCGGGGGATGTGCCGAGCGAGTGCTCCACGGGGTCACCTCAGTCTCTCTCCGGACGTCGTCGTCCGGCACGGGTGCGGTTATTCTACGCACGTAGTGCGAAGACCGACAGTGGGACGTGCACCGGAGGGCAAGCGCCGTTCACGCAGCGACAACCCGCCATGGCGGGAGAGGGGCGATGATGACGGGCATCGTGCGAGGCCGTCGGGGTCTCGCGCACCCGGACGAAGGACCTCTGCCATGACCTCAACGTCGACAACGTCGCCGACGACGACCAGCGGTGAGCTCGGTCGACGCCGCCTCGGCGTGCCCTCCATCACCCTCATGATCATCGCGGCGTCCGCGCCGCTCACCGTCGTCGCCGGCGGGGTCACCAGCACCTTCGCCGTGACCGGGGTCATCGGCGTGCCCCTCGCGTTCCTCCTGCTCGCCGCCGCGCTCGCCGTCTTCGCCGTCGGGTACGCGGCCATGAGCCGGTTCGTCACGAACGCCGGCGCGTTCTACGCGTACATCGCGCAGGGCCTCGGCAGGCCGTTCGGCGTCGGCGCCTCGCTCGTCGCCTACAACGCGATGCAGATCGGCATCTACGGACTCTTCGGATTCCAGCTCTCGATGTTCCTCGAGGCCAAGCTCGGCATCGCCACGCCGTGGTGGCTCTGGATCTTCGTCTGCATCATCGTCGTCGGCATCCTCGGCGTGAACCGGGTCGACCTGTCGGCGAAGGTGCTCGGCACGCTCGTCGCCCTCGAGTTCGTCGCGGTGCTCGTGTTCGACCTCGTCGCGCTCGCCGTGGCACCCGAGGGCGTGAGCACCGCCGCGCTCGAGCCGTCGAGCCTCTTCGTGCCCGGCATCGGCGCCGTGCTCTCGTTCTGCATCGCGGCCTTCATGGGCTTCGAGTCGGCCGCCATCTACGGCGAGGAGGCGAAGAACCCGAAGCGCACGGTCGCCCGCGCGACCTACGCCGCCGTCGCGATCATCGGCGTGTTCTACGCGTTCAGCGCGTGGGCGTTCACGGTGGGCGTCGGGCCCTCGCAGATCGTCGAGGCCTCGGCGACCTTCGGGCCCGACCTGATGTTCGTCTTCATGGGCGAGCACGCCCCCGTCATCATCAGCGACATCATGCAGGTGCTGTTCCTGACGAGCCTGTTCGCGGCCCTGCAGTCGTTCCACAACGCGGTCGCGCGCTACCTCTACTCGCTCGGTCGCGAGGGCGTCCTGCATCGCGGGCTCGGCGCGGTCCGTCAGGTCTCCCGCGCGCCGTGGGCGGGGTCGGTCGTGCAGAGCGTCATCGCGATCGTCGTGACGCTCGGGTTCGTCGTCGCGGGCGAGGGCATGGGGCTGAAGAACGACTTCGCGCCGGTCGATTTCCTCTACCCGGTGCTCACGATGTTCACGTGGCTCACCAACACGGGGGCGATGGGGCTCGTGCTGCTCATGGGCATCGTCGCGATCTCGGTCATCGGCTTCTTCCGCCGTGATCGCCGTGGCGTGAGCACGTGGGCGGCCGTCGTGGCGCCCTCGATCGCCGCGGTCGTGCTGTTCACCGTGTTCGTGCTCATCGTCGCGAACTTCGACGTGCTGCTCGGCCAGGCCGAGACCACGCCGGCGACCTTCGTGCTGCCGGCCCTGCTCATCGTCCCCGGCATCCTCGGCGTCGTGTGGGCGTTCGCGCTGCGCCGTCGCGATCCCGCGCTGTACCAGTGCATCGGTCACGGGGTCGACGAGGCGGAGGCCGCCGTGCACGGGTCGGAACCGCACCGCGGGATCTGAGGCGCACGTGGCGCCGTCGTGTCGGTCGCTCCCTCAGGCGAGCGCCGCGACGGCGCCCGGAGCGGCCATGGCGGCGAGCATGAGTGACGTGCTCGCCGCCTCGGCCGCGTGGCGGAGGCGGCGTGCGTCGTCGGTGCGCAGCTCTCGGACCACGAGGCATCCGCCGAACACGGTCATCGCGAGCGCGGCCAGGGCGAAGGCGACACTGCCGCTGCCGTGCGCGTGGGCCGAGGAGGCGGCGTCGGCGGCCGCGGGCACCGCGAACGCCCATCCGCCGACGATGAACGTCAGCGCCCGGTGCAGCAGGCGCGGGTGTCCCGGCGCGGGGATCCGCGGCCGGTGCGCGGCGCGTTCGGCGCGCATGCGCGCCCCGAGCGCGAGTCCGATGCCGACGAGCGCGATCGTCCAGGCCAACGGGGGAGCCAGGCGGGTGAACGCCATGTCGCACATGGCGAGGAGCATCACGGCGGAGGCCGCGAGGTCGAGCGCCGCGCGGCGCGTCGTCACGGCGCACCCCGCACCGGTGAGCGCGCCGACGAGCATCGCGCCGTGGGCGAATTCGTTCATCTCGGGACTTCCCTGTCTCGTGGATGCAGGCTAATGTATCTCAACATTCGTAGAGAAAACGAGGTTCCAGCATGACAACGACGTCGGCCCAGCACTCGCACCACGCGAGCCCGTCACCCATCGACACCCTCCCGTCGCCGCTGCGCGACGCCGACCCGCTGCGCGGCCTCGCCGCCGACGAGATCGTCGCGACGCGCGAGATCCTCGCCGCAGCCGGGCTCGTGCGCGAGACCACCCGGTTCGTGTACGTCGGGGTCGACGAGCCCGCGAAGGCGGAAGTCCTCGCGGGGATCGACCTGCCCCGCGTCATCCGTGCGCTGCTGCTCGACCAGGCCACCGGCGCCTCGCACGACGCACGCGTCTCGCTCACCGCCCGCGAGGTCGTCCGCGTCGACGAGATCGACGGGGCGAACGGCCAGGTGCCGATCCTCGACGTCGAGTTCGAGGCGATCTACGACCTGCTCGGTCGCGAGGACGAGTGGCATGCCGCGCTCGCCAAGCGCGGCATCACGCACGAGCAGGTCGCGCTCGCGCCGCTCTCGGCGGGCCAGTACGGCTTCGAGAACGAGCGGGGGCGCCGCGTCATCCGCGTGCTCGCCTTCATGCGGCAGTACGAGCAGGACCACTGCTGGGCGCACCCGGTCGACGGCCTCTGCGCCTACGTCGACATGGTCGAGGGCCGCATGTTCGAGCTCGTCGACCACAAGGTCTTCCCCATCCCCGCAGAGGGCGGCAACTTCGACGACCCCGAGGTGCAGGGCGCGCCGCTCGACACCCTGAAGCCCATCTCGATCACCCAGCCCGAGGGCCCGAGCTTCACCGTCGAGGGCGACGAGGTGTCGTGGGCGAACTGGCGCTTCTCGCTCGCGTTCGACGCCCGCGAAGGGCTCGTGCTGCGGCGCATCCGCTTCGTCGACGCCGACCAGGGCGGCGCCGAGCGCGACATCGTCTACCGCGCCTCGATCGCCGAGATGGTCGTTCCCTACGGCGACCCGTCTCCTGCGCGCTTCTGGCAGAACTACTTCGACACCGGCGAGTACGTGTTCGGCCGCTACGCGAACTCGCTCGTGCTGGGCTGCGACTGCCTCGGCGAGATCCACTACTTCGACGTCACGCTCGCCGACGAGCTCGGCAATCCCCGGGTCATCCCGAACGCGATCTGCATGCACGAGGAGGACTACGGCACCCTCTGGAAGCACACGGACATCTACACGGGCTCGAACGAGGTGCGCCGCCAGCGCCGGCTCGTCATCAGCTTCTTCACGACCGTCGGCAACTACGACTACGGCTTCTACTGGTACCTCTACCTCGACGGCACCATCGAGTGCGAGGCCAAGCTCACCGGCGTGCTCTTCACCTCGGCGTACGACCCCGAGGCCGGCGACCACGCGAGCGAGGTCGCGCCCGGCCTCGGCGCGCCGTACCACCAGCACCTGTTCAGCGCGCGACTCGACATGATGGTCGACGGCGTCGCGAACGCGGTCGACGAGGTCGACGCGGTGCGCCTGCCGATGGGCGAGGGCAACGAGTACGGCAACGCGTTCACCAAGCAGACGACGCGCCTGCGCACCGAGTCGGAGGGCGTGCGCGACGCCGACCTCGCGGTCGGCCGTGCCTGGCACATCGTCAACACCGAGAAGCAGAACCGCCTGGGCCGGCCGGTCGCGTACGAGCTGCTCGCGCAGGGGCTCCCGACGCTCATGGCCGATCCCGAGTCGGTCATCGCCAAGCGCGCCGGCTTCACCCGCAACCACCTCTGGGTCACGCGGTACGCGCAGGACGAGCGGTACCCGGCCGGCGACCTCGTGAACCAGAACCCCGGCGGCGACGGACTGCCACGCTACACCGCGGCCGACCGCTCGATCGACGGCGAGGACTTCGTGCTCTGGCACACCTTCGGCCCCACGCACTTCCCGCGCGTCGAGGACTGGCCGGTCATGCCCGTCGACTACGCCAAGTTCACGCTGAAGCCCTACGGCTTCTTCGACCGCAACCCCGCGCTCGACGTGCCGTCGTCGGCGTCGATGGGCATGGCCTGCCACACGGATGCCGCGGCGCACGGCGCGCACGGCGGCGACGGCGGATGCGGCTGCGCCGCGGGTTCGTGCACCTGCTCGGGGCACGCGCACTGAGCGACGCCTCGAGGGCATGGGCGGTCGGATGTCGCGTCGGCGACGTCCGGCCGCCCGTCGCCGTCGCCCGCCGGGATCAGCGCAGCAGCTCGAGGTAGCCGTCGAGCATGCGCGTGAGCCGCTCGGGCCCGGAGGTTCCGGGCGACACGACCGCGACCACCTGCACGCCGTCGAGCAACGCCATGAAGAGATCGGTCACGAGTGCGACCTCGACGTCCTCGCGGATCTCGCCCCGTCGCTTCGCCGCCTCGAGGTGCCCCGTGATCTCGACGCGCCAGCGCAGCATGGTGCGCTCGTGGAGCTCGAGCAGCTCGGGCTCGTTGGCCGCGTACTCCCAGAACGGGATCACGATGCGCGCCTCGAGGAGCCGTTCGTCGTCGATCGGGAAGATCTGCAGCATGAGCGCGCGCAGCGCCGCGAGACCCTCGGCGTCGGCGCGGACGGCGGCGAAGCGCTCGTTCGTCGCCTCGAAGACGTGCTCGAACGTCGCGCCGAGCAGTTCCTCCTTGTTGCGGAAGTACGGGAACAGGCCCCCGTTGGCCACGCCCGACGCCTTCGCGATCTCGCGCATGGTCGTCGCACGGAACCCCTTCGCCGCGATGAGGCGCCAGGTCGCGTGCACGATCGCGAGACGACGTTCGTCGTGGTCGACGATCTTCGGCATTGACCCTCCAGGGTGACGGCGGTGCGTTCGCTCCACGATACGCGGCGGCCGCGGCAGACACTGCGATGGCCGGGCGGGATTCCTCCCGCCCGGCCATCGCCGTCGCGTTCGCGCCTCAGCCGTTGACGACCTGCGGCACGGCGAGCGCCTTGAGCCCCTCGACCCCGAACTCGAGGCCGTAGCCCGACTGCTTCGCCCCGCCGAACGGCACCATCGGGTGCACCACGCCGTGGGCGTTGATCCAGACGGTGCCCGACTGGATGCGGGACGCGACCTCGCGGGCCGCCTCGCGGTCGGACGACCAGACGGAGGCGCCGAGGCCGACGTCGACGCCGTTGGCCATCTCGATCGCCTCGTCGACGTCGCGGTACCGGATGATCGGGAGCGCCGGGCCGAACTGCTCCTCCGCCACCAGCGGGTGGTCGTTGTCGATGTCGGCGACCAGGGTCGTCGGGTAGAAGTAGCCCGGCTGCTCGCGGTCGGGCTCGCCGCCGAGCACGACGCGTGCGCCGGACGCCTTCGCCGACTCGACGAGCCGGTCGACGATGTCGAACTGCTGCTTGTTCTGCAGCGGCCCGAGCACGTTCTGCTCGTCGATGCCGACGCCCATCGGCATGGCGCCGGCGACCTCGGCGAGCGCCGCGACGACGTCGTCGTAGACGTCGTCGTGCACGTAGAGGCGCTTCAGTGCGGCGCAGGTCTGGCCCGTGTTGATGAACGCGCCCCAGAACAGCCCCTCCGCGATGGCCTTCGGGTCGACGTCGGGCAGCACGATGCCGGCGTCGTTGCCGCCGAGCTCGAGGGTGAGGCGCTTGACCGTGTCGGCCGAGCTGCGGATGATCGCCTTGCCGGTGGCGGTCGAGCCGGTGAACATCACCTTCCCGATCTCGGGGTGCGCGGAGAGCGCGGCGCCGACCTCGCGGCCGCCGCTGACGATGTGCAGCACGCCCTCGGGGAGCACGGTGTTGATCACCTGCACGAGCGCGAGCACGCTGAGCGGGGTGTACTCCGAGGGCTTCACCACCACGGTGTTGCCCATGCGCAGCGCCGGGGCGATCTGCCACACGGTGATCATCTGCGGCCAGTTCCACGGGCCGATGGCCCCGACCACGCCGATGGGGCGGTAGTGGAGCTCCGCGTGGGTCGCGCCGTCGTCGAACACGACCTCGGCCTCGAGCGGCGTCGCGGCGGCGGCACGCATCCAGCCGGATGCCCCGCCGACCTCGAAGCGCGCGTTCGGGCCGTTCAGCGGCTTGCCCTGCTCGCGCGAGAGCAGGTGGGCGAGCGCCTCGGCGTTCGCGTCGATCGCGTCGGCGGCCTGCATGAGCAGTTCGCTGCGGCGCTCGTGCCCGAGTGCGGCCC
Organism: Agromyces sp. NPDC058126; assembly: GCF_042884595.1. Classification (NCBI taxonomy): domain Bacteria; kingdom Bacillati; phylum Actinomycetota; class Actinomycetes; order Micrococcales; family Microbacteriaceae; genus Agromyces; species Agromyces sp. NPDC058126. The sequence goes on from NZ_JBHVTS010000001.1 coordinate 649,170, forward strand.
ACGCGGGCTGCGCGGCCTTCGCCGCCGCGACGGCGCGGTCGAGGTCGTCGACCGTGTGCACCGGGGCGTGGCCGACGACGTCTCCGGTCGCAGGGTCGAGGATCTCGCGGCGTTCGCCGCCGTCCGGGGTGATCTCCGCGAGGAGCGCGGCGTGCGCCTCCTCGAGGACGGGGGTCTGGGTGTCGATGGTCATGGCTCCTCCACGTCGAGTCGTGACCATCCACGCTAGGAGCGTGCGGGGGTTCCGCGTTGTCTGCGCGCGCGGGGCGCTTGACCCGGAGCGCTTGCGAACGCGTCCATCCCGGCCGCGGCCTGCGCGAGCCCCCGGTGGCCGCGACTCGTGAACGCGACGACGAGGCTCGCCACCGCGAGCACGCTCGCGAGGAGGCTCCAGGGCTCGGGCATGAGCTGCAGCAGCCCGTAGCCGCCGATGCCCGCCGCGAACCGCACGACTCGCCAGAGCGCACGGGGGCGCCGGGTCTCGGCGGCGCCGATGAGCACCGCGCGCTCGCCGATGGTGACCCCGCCCGCGAGCACGGAGACCGCCTGCGCCGAGATGACGAGCAGCGTCGCGACGAGCGACACCGCGTCCGCGACCTCGAGCACGGCCTCACGACCGAGGAGCAGGAGGAACGCGGCGTTCGCGAGCACCGACAGCGCGACGGAGCCCACGCCGAGCACGAGGAGGTCGGCGGTCATCGCCAGCACGCGGCGGCCGGCCGAGACGACGCCGGTCGCGGCATCCTGCTCGTCGGAGGATCGGCCTCGCCTGACGAGCGCCAGGGCCGCGAGTGAGCCGAGCACCGCGCCGATCGTGTTCGTCATGAGGTCGCCCGTGTCGAACAGTCGGTAGGCGCACGGGTAGACGCCCCAGACGCCGGTGAGCTGCGTGAGCTCGATCGAGAGCGAGACGAGCGCGCCGGCGGCCGTCGCGACGACGATGCCGCGGTCGAACAGCGCGCGCACGAAGAAGCCGAGCGGCAGGAACAGCACGATGTTGAGCGCGAACTGCTGGAACGCGGCGTTGCGCAGCAGCGAGCCGCCGTCCTCCGCCTGCAGGCGCACGATGTCGGCGATCTCCGCGAAGGGGTCGAGCACGACGCCCGAGCACGTGTAGTCGGAATCGGGCAGCGGCAGCAGGGTGTACGCCCAGAGGCCGAGCAGGTAGAAGCCGAGCGCGATCCAGCCGAGGAACCTCGCCGTCGAGAACCCGCCGCGCCGCCGGTAGCTCAGGGCCACGAGGGGCACGAACACGACGGTGAGGGCGACGGCGCCGACGAGGACGGCGATGACTCCGGGCATGAGGCGATCCACGTGACCCCAGTCTACGGAGGCGCCCTCGGTCGCCGGACGGTCGCCGCGCCGTCGCGCCGCGTTGCATCCGTTCGACGTCACGTACAGCAACCGCGCATGAATGTCTAGGTATGATCGAGACATCCCCGGAAAGAATGCGGCCAGCGCTGCCCACCGGCAGACGCGGTCGCACGACCCTGGTCGACGACGCCCACGTCCGCTCGGCCGAGAAGGAAGAACGTGAGCCACGAGTTCGACGCCCGCCGTGCCGAATGGATCGCCAAGGAAGAGCTCGCCGAGCGGATGATTCCGCTGATCGGCGGCCTGTACCGAGACCACGGGGTGGTGACGTCGATCCACGGAAGACGGCTCATCAACCGCTCGGCGGTCGAACTGCTGAAGGCGCACCGCTTCGCCCGTCAGGCCGGTGACGTCGAGCTCGACCTCGTCGACACCATGCGCGTGCTCGACGTGCTCCGCGAGATCGCGCCGGGCCCGGCCTCGATCGACGTCGCCCGCATCGTCAGCCGCTACGCCGACGCCGTCGGTGAGGGCGACGCCCGCGAGCTCGTCGACTTCGTGCGCGCCGAACTCGCCCCGGTCATCGCCGAGGCCGGCGCCCCCGAGGCGTCGGGCACCGACGTGGTGCTCTACGGCTTCGGCCGCATCGGGCGTCTCCTCGCGCGCATCCTCATCGCGCACACGGGCGGCGGCCAGGGCCTGCGCCTGCGTGCGGTCGTCGTGCGCAAGGGCGCCGAGAACGACCTCGTGAAGCGCGCGAGCCTCCTCCGCCGCGACTCGGTGCACGGCCCGTTCGCGGGCACCATCGAGGTCGACGAGGAGGCGAACACGATCCTCGCGAACGGCACGCTGATCCAGGTCATCTACTCCGACGACCCCGCCACGATCGACTACACCGCGTACGGCATCGACAACGCGATCGTCGTCGACAACACGGGCCGCTGGCGCGATGAGGCCGGCCTCAGCCAGCACCTGCAGTCGAAGGGCGTCGCCCGCGTGCTCCTCACCGCACCCGGCAAGGGCGCGATCAAGAACATCGTGCACGGCATCAACACCGACGACATCACGGCCGACGACCGCATCCTCTCGGCCGCGTCCTGCACGACGAACGCGATCACCCCGGTGCTGAAGGCCGTCGACGACGCCTACGGCGTCGTGCGCGGTCACGTCGAGACGGTGCACTCGTTCACGAACGACCAGAACCTGATCGACAACTTCCACAAGGGCGACCGTCGGGGCCGTTCGGCCGTGCTCAACATGGTCATCGCCGAGACGGGCGCCGCGAAGGCCGTGTCGAAGGCGCTGCCCGCGCTCGAGGGCAAGCTCACCGGCTCCGCCATCCGCGTGCCCACGCCCGACGTGTCGCTCGCGATCTTGAACCTGCAGTTCGAGCGCCCCGCGACGAAGGCCGAGCTCAACCGGTTCCTCCGCCAGACCTCGCTCACCTCGCCGTTGCGCCAGCAGATCGACTACATCGAGTCGCCCGAGGTCGTGTCGACCGACTTCGTCGGCTCGAACCGCGCCGGCATCGTCGACGGTCTCGCGACCATCGCCGACGGCACCGACGCCGTGCTCTACGTCTGGTACGACAACGAGTACGGCTACTCGTGCCAGGTCGTGCGCGTGATCGAGGCGATGGCGGGCACCCACCCCGTCGTGCTGCCCGAGCGCCAGCCCGTCGTGCTCGCGCGCGAGCCCGAGCCGGTCGGCTGACCTCGCCTCCAGAATGAGACGGATGCCCCGTGCGCACGCCTGCGCACGGGGCATCCGTCGTTCGCGTACCAAGCGAGCGCTTGGCTGGCCGTAGGCTGGAGCCATGAGCACTGAAGCCGTCATCGTCGACGTCATCCGCACGCCCGTCGGGCGCGGCAAGCCCGGGGGGCTGCTGTCCGCCGTCCACCCCGTCGACCTCCTCGCGGGAGTGCTCGACGCGCTCGTCAATCGCAACGATCTCGACCCGGGGCTGATCGACGACGTGATCGGCGGCTGCGTCAGCCAGATCGGAGAGCAGAGCTACAACCTCACCCGCAACGCGGTGCTCGCCGCGGGCTTCCCCGAGCACGTGCCGGGCACCACGATCGACCGGCAGTGCGGCTCGAGCCAGCAGGCCGCGACGTTCGCCGCGCAGGCCGTGCTCGCGGGCCAGGCCGACATCGTGATCGCCTGCGGGGTCGAGTCCATGAGCCGGGTGCCGCTCGGCTCGAGCGCGGCGGGCGCCGACCCGTACGGCTCGCGCATCCGCGCGCGCTATCCCGAGGGGCTCGTGAACCAGGGCGTCTCCGCCGAGCTCATCGCGGCGAAGTGGGGCTTCGAGCGCGACGAGCTCGACGCCTTCGCCGCACGCTCGCACGAGCTCGCGGCCGCGGCGCACGAGTCGGGCGCGTTCGCGAGCGAGCTCGTGCCCGTGCCCGGTGTCGACGCGCTCGCCGACGAGACGGTGCGTCCGGGCACCTCGGTCGAGTCGCTCGGGGGCCTGAATCCGGCGTTCCGCACCGACGCGCTCGCCGTACGCTTCCCCGAGCTCGACTGGCGCATCACGCCCGGCAACTCGTCGCCGCTCACCGACGGGGCATCCGCCGCGCTCATCATGAGCGCGGAGCGCGCCTCGCAGCTGGGGCTCACCCCGCGGGCGCGCTTCCGTTCGTTCTCGGTGGTCGGCAGCGACCCGCTCTACATGCTCACGGGCGTCATCCCGGCGACCGCGAAGGTGCTCGAGCGGGCCGGCCTCACCCACGACGACATCGACGCGTACGAGGTCAACGAGGCGTTCGCCTCGGTTCCGCTCGCGTGGCTCGCCGACACGGGGGCGGATGCCGCGAAGCTCAACCCGCGCGGCGGGGCGATCGCGCTCGGGCACGCCCTCGGCTCGTCGGGCACGCGCCTGCTCACGACGCTCGTCAACCAGCTCGAGGCGACGGGCGGCCGCTACGGCCTGCAGACGATGTGCGAGGGCGGCGGCATGGCGAACGCCACCGTCATCGAACGCCTCTGACCGACCTCTCCACCCACCCATCCCACCTCCGCACCAGCGCCGTCGATCCGCCCGGGTCACCCGGTCGACGTCCGTCGGGATCGCAGGTTCGCGGGGGAACCCAACGCAGAGAGCAGGAACGCACATGGAACTCAACGGAGCATCCGCGATCGTCACGGGCGGCGCCTCGGGCCTCGGTCGCGCGACGGCGCGCGCACTCGTCGAGGGCGGCGCCGCCGTCGTCCTCGTCGACCTGCCCGGGCCGCGCGGCGAGGAGGCGGCAGCCGAACTCGGCGATCGCGCCCGCTTCGTCGCGGCCGACGTCGCGAACGAGGCCGAGGTGCAGGCCGCGGTCGATGCGGCCTCGGCGCTCGCGCCCCTCCGCGTGGCCGTGAACTGCGCCGGCATCGTGACGGCGAACCGCACCGTCGGTCGTGAGGGCGCCGGCCCCCTCGACGCGTTCGAGCGCACCATCCGGGTGAACCTCATCGGCACCTTCAACGTCACCCGCCTCGCGGCCGCGGCGATGGCCGCGACCGAGCCCGTGACCTCGGCCCTGGCGGGCGGACCGGCGACCGCCGAGCGCGGTGTCATCGTGAACACGGCCTCGGTCGCCGCCTTCGACGGGCAGATCGGCCAGGCCGCCTACTCGGCGTCGAAGGCGGGTGTCGCGGGCATGACGCTGCCGATCGCACGCGACCTGTCGAAGCTGCTCATCCGCGTCATGACGATCGCGCCGGGCATCTTCGAGACGCCGATGATGGCCGGTATGCCCGAGGAGGTGCGCGCCTCGCTCGAGGCCCAGGTGCCCCACCCCTCGCGGCTCGGTCACCCGAGCGAGTACGCCGCGCTCGTGCGCTCGATCATCGCGAACCCGATGCTGAACGGCGAGACGATCCGCCTCGACGGCGCGATCCGGATGCAGCCGAAGTAGCCTGCAGCTCACGACGGATGCCTCGGGGCCGACGATCGATCGTCGGCCCTGAGGCATCCGGTCTGCTGCGGTGCTCAGGCCGCGGTGCGGCGGGGGCTGCGGTTGCCCGGGAAGTCGAGCGTGCCGCGCCCGCCGCCCCGTGCGGCCTTGACGATGCCGTCGATCGAGTCCCAGGCGCAGATCGCGGCGACGCCTCCGACGAACAGCACCGACAGCACGCGCTCGGCGTCGGCGTCGAGGTGCGGGTCGACGAGCGCGACGAACTCGGGGCTGAGCAGCATGCCTTCGATGAAGAGCCAGATGACCGGGATCGCGAACGCGGCGTTCAGCACGACGTTCACGGTCGCGTTGGCCCAGTTCCAGTCGCTGCGGTAGATCCAGACTGCAAACGCCGCCTCGAGCGCGATGAGCACGTAGAGGTACGGCAGCCAGAACGACCACAGCTCGGGCGCGAGCAGCGGCACCGGGGAGCGCTCGCCGCCGATCCACACGATGCCGAACTGCTGCCACACGAGGAACTCGGCGGCGATCGCGAGCCACACGAGGCTGGCGATGAGATCGCCCCGCCGGTGCGGGCGACGCACCTCGGGCAGCTGCGGGAGCTGGTCGGGCGTCCAGCCGAGCAGCTTGTCGGTGCTGCCGACGGCACCCGTGTCGTAGCGCTCGATCAGGGCGAAGACGAGCGTCAGCCAGAAGGCGAGGTGCACGGCGACGGTGATGCCGGTGGAGACCACCGGGCCGACGATCTCCCAGCCGCCGCCCGCGAGGACGAGGCCGAGCGCGGTCGCGGCCGCGACGGTCGCGGGGACGAACGACTCGAGGAAGACCAGGAGGCGCTTCCAGACGAGGAAGTAGCGCGGCCCGATCAGCATGAGCGGGCGGTCGCTGTAGCTCGCGGCGAGCACGGCGGGGTGCCCGAGCTCCACGAGCGCGTCGCGCTCGGCGGTCTCGGGCGTCGAGGCCCCGGATTCGACCCGTGCGTCGATCGTGTCGGCGATGCGCTCGGCGAGGTCGCGGGATAGCTCTTCGCGCTGCGCCTGGGGAAGGCTCCGGGTCGCCGCGAAGAGGTAGCGGTCGGTGAGCTCGGTCATGATTCGTCTCCGTCGGTGAGGCCGGCGAGCGCGTCGTCGATGCGTCGCCAGTCGGTCATGAGGGCGTCGGCGAGCAGCTCGCCGCCGGGGCTGGTGCGGTAGAACTTGCGGGGCCGGGCCTCGTCGGTGTTCCACTCGCTCGTGAGGAGGCCCTGCTTCTCGAGCCGGCGCAGGAGCGGGTAGAGCGTGTTCGCGTCGACGAGGATGCCGAGCGCGTTGAGCGACTCGAGCAGGGCGTAGCCGTAGTCGGGCGTGCGCAGCCGGATCAGGCAGGCGAGCACGACGGTGCCGCGGCGCAGCTCCTGCAGGTGCCCGGCGGTCGTCTCATCGGTGTTCATGCGTCACACGATACTGTGCATCACACACTAATGCAAGAGAAACTTCATTGCCTCGGATGCGGCTCGAGGGTGGCGGGTGCGCCGGGCGGCCTACAGTTCGGCGTGCGACTCCAGGAACTCGTAGACCGAGGCGTCGTCGACCCCGGGGAACGTGCCCGACGGCAACGGCGAGAGCACGTGCGCGTGCAGGCGCGCACTCGGCCAGGCCCGGCCCGCCCAGCGCTCGGCGAGCTCGGACGGGGCGCTGCGGCAGCACGACTCGTCGGGACAGGTGGAGACCGCCCGGAGCGTGGTCTCGCGCCCGCGGAACCACTTCGCCTGCGCGAAGGGCACGCCGACCGTGATCGAGAACTCCGCGGCATCCGTTCGCCCGGTCTGGGTCGCGCACCAGAAGGTGCCCGCCGGGGTGTCGGTGTACTGGTAGTTCTCGGTCGTGCGGTTCGTATGCGCGAACGCGGTGCGGGCACTCCACTTCTTGCACACCCACTGGCCCTCGATCGACCCGGTCACGTCGGTCGGCAGGGGCAGGCCGTCATTCTCGTAGCCCTTGAGGAGCGCCCCGTCGCCCGCCACCCGGAGGAAGTGCAGGGTCATGTCGAGGTGCGAGGTGGCGAGGTTCGTGAAGCGCAGCGCCGCGGCCTCGTGGGTGACCCCGAACGCGTCGCGGAAGTCCTCGATCGCGAGCCGCTTCTCCTTCTTCGCCTCTTGGAGGAACGCGATCGAGGCGTCCTGCGGCATGAGGCAGGCGGCGGCGAAGTAGTTGATCTCGAGTCGCTGCCAGAGGAACTCGGTGTAACTGGCCGGGGGAGTGTGTCCCAGCAGTCGGTGCGCCATCGCCTGGAGGGCCATCGACCGCAGGCCGTGGCCGCCGGGGATCGACGCGGGCGGCAGGTAGATGCGGCCGTTCGAGAGGTCGCTGATCGACCGCGTCGAGTCGGGCAGGTCGTCGACGTAGAAGAGCTGGAACCCGAGCCGCTCGGCCATGACGCTCACCTCGCGGTGCGTCAGCGCGCCGGAGCGGTGCCCCGAGGAGCGGACCTGCTCCTCGGCGAGGGTCTCGATCTCGGGCAGGTAGTTCGCGCGCTCGCGCATGCGCTCGCGGAGCTCGGTGTTGGCGCGCCGCGCCTCCTCGGGGGTCGCGATCGCCTCGGTCGCCCGGCGCTGGAGCTCGCGGTGGAGGCCCACGACCGCCTCGAGCGTCTCGTCGGTGATGCCGCGCGTGGCCTTGATCGGCGGCAGGCCGAGGCTCGCGTAGAGGTGGCCCGCCTGGGCCCGGCCGAGCTCGAGCTCGAGCGCGGCCCGCCGGCTCGGCGCCTCGCGCGAGAGCAGTTCGGCGAGCTCGACGTCGAGCGCGGCGGCCAAGGCGTCGAGGGTCGAGAGCTTCGGCTCGCGCTTGCCGTTCTCGATGAGCGAGAGCTGGCTGCCGGCCATGCCGACGGCCTCGCCGAGCTGGTCGAGGGTGAGCCCGCGCTCGCCGCGGAAGTGGCGGATGCGATGGCCGAGCGTCGCGAGGTCGGGGGAGCCTGCCTTCATGCCTTAAGAATATCGAAAGATCACCAGTTCTTAACTACCGATTTGGTCACGCGGATGCCACGAAACGGCGCATTCTGGAAACACGACCACTCCGGCGCACGCCGGGAACCCATTGGAAGGGACGACGATGACCATCTCCGAGTTCTCGATCGGCACCGAGGCATCCGACTCTGCATCGCCCGAACGGCGCGGGACGACCGACGCGGCCCTGCGGGCGTGGGTCGACGAGATCGCGGGCCTCACCAAGCCCGACGAGATCGTCTGGTGCGATGGCTCGCAGCACGAGGCCGACCTGCTCGAGAAGCAGCTCGTCGCCGAAGGCAAGCTCATCAAGCTGAACCCCGAGTGGCGTCCCAACAGCTACCTCGCGCGCACCGACCCCTCGGACGTCGCGCGCGTCGAGGACCGCACCTTCATCTGCTCGACCTACGAGGAGGACGCGGGCCCGACGAACAACTGGCGCGACCCGCGCGAGATGCGCACCGAGCTCACCGAGGTCTTCGACGGCTCGATGAAGGGCCGCACGATGTACGTCGTGCCGTTCTCGATGGGCCCGCTCGGCGGCCCCATCTCGCAGCTCGGCGTCGAGATCACCGATTCGCCCTACGTCGTGCTCTCGATGGGCATCATGACCCGGATGGGCGAGCAGGTCTACCGCCTCATCGAGGCCGGCGAGCCGTGGGTGCGCACGGTGCACTCGGTCGGCTACCCGCTCGTCGACGGCGTCGGCCACCGCCGCGCCGAGATCGAGTGGCCCTGCAACGACGAGAAGTACATCGTGCAGTTCCCCGACTCGCGCGAGATCTGGTCGTTCGGCTCGGGCTACGGCGGCAACGCGCTGCTCGCGAAGAAGTGCTTCGCGCTGCGCATCGCGAGCGTCATGGCCCGCGACGAGGGCTGGCTCGCCGAGCACATGCTGCTCATCAAGGTCACCTCGCCCGAGGGCAAGTCGTACCACGTGGCGGCCGCCTTCCCGTCGGCGTGCGGCAAGACGAACCTCGCGATGCTGCGTCCGACCATTCCCGGCTGGACGGTCGAGACGATCGGCGACGACATCGCCTGGATGCGCCCCGGCGACGACGGCCGCCTCTACGCGATCAACCCCGAGGCCGGCTTCTTCGGGGTCGCGCCGGGCACCGGCGAGACCACCAACCCGACGGCCGTGCAGACCCTCTGGGGCAACACGATCTTCACGAACGTTGCGCTCCGCCCCGACGGCGACGTCTGGTGGGAGGGCCTGACCGACGAGATCCCCGAGGAGCTCACGGACTGGCAGGGCAACCACTGGACGCCCGCCTCGGGCCGCCCCGCCGCGCACCCGAACTCGCGCTTCACCGTCGCCGCCGCGCAGTGCCCGCAGATCTCCGACGACTGGGACGCCCACGAGGGCGTGCCGATCGACGCGATCCTCTTCGGCGGTCGCCGCGCGACGAACGTGCCGCTCGTCGCCGAGGCCCGCTCCTGGAAGCACGGCGTCTTCATGGGCGCGACCATCTCCTCCGAGAAGACCGCGGCCGCCGAGGGCACCGTCGGCGAGCTGCGCCGCGACCCCTTCGCGATGCTGCCGTTCTGCGGCTACAACATGGCCGACTACTGGGGCCACTGGGTGAAGATGGGCCGGGTGCTCGGCACCAACGCGCCGAAGATCTTCCAGGTCAACTGGTTCCGCAAGGGCGCCGACGGCTCGTTCCTCTGGCCGGGCTTCGGCGAGAACTCGCGCGTGCTCGAGTGGATCGTCGGCCGCATCGAGGGCACCGCCGACACCGTGGAGACGCCGATCGGCCTGCTCCCGGCTGCCGACTCGCTCGACCTCGAGGGGCTCGACATCACGGAGGCGGCGCTCGAGCAGCTCTTCGACGTCGACCGCGACTCGTGGCTCGCCGAGTGCGCGCTCACCGACGAGTACTTCGCCCAGTTCGGCGACCGGGTGCCCGCGGCGCTCAAGGCCGAGCTCGCGAGCCTGCGCTACCACCTCGAGCACGCCTCGGCCCCGGTCGCCGAGTAGCGCTCCGGGACCTCCGGTCGCGAAGGGCGGATGCTGAACGGCATCCGCCCTTCGCCGTCGCCGCGTCCGCGCCACGCGGGCGGCATCGGCCTCGCGCCGCGCCGCCGGGGCTAGCGTGTGCGGCAGGAGGACCCCATGGAGTTCGGCCAGATCATCACGCGGGCGGGCGAGGTCATCGACGTCATCGGCGTCGTCGCGATCGTCGTCGGCGTGCTCTACGCGATGGTGGATGCGGCGATCCGGCGCATCCGCAACACCGGGCCGGTCTACGAGCGGTTCCGCCGGGTGCTCGGTCGCGGCATCCTGATCGGCCTCGAGCTGCTCGTCGCGGCCGACATCATCCGCACGGTTGCCGTGACCCCGACCCTCGAGTCGGTGGGCGTCCTCGGCATCATCGTGCTGATCCGGACGTTCCTCAGCTGGTCGCTCGCCGTGGAGATCACGGGGCGGTGGCCGTGGCAGCGACCGGGTGCCCGGGCGGGTGACGGTGAGCCCGACGTCGGCGGCGCCGAGCGTGCGGCCGCGCGGCCGCAGTAGCCCGCGAGCCGCCCGCGCCGTCGCGCGACGGGGCCCGGATAGACTCGCCGGATGGCGCGCTTCGTCGTCGTGCTCCCGCTCTCGCCGCTCACCGTCGGCGACGAGTTCACGGTCGCGCAATGGCCGTTGCACGTGACCCTCGTCGAGCCGTTCGACACCGAGCTCGACGCCGACGTCCTCTGCGGGACGCTCGCCGCGCTCGCGAGCGAAGCGGGCGAGCGGCCGATCTCGGTCGCCGTCGGCGAGGACGCGATGTTCGGGCCGCGCCGCGACATCCTCGTCTCACTCGTGCGCGACGGCGGCGAGATCGCCGCCCTCCGCGCCGGTGCGATCTCGAGACTCCACGATGCGGGGGTCGAGCGCGTCCGACCGCGCGTCGACTTCCGCCCGCACGTCACGGCGAAGCGACACGGGCGGGTGCACCCCGGCGACCGTCTCGAACTCGGCACCGTCGCGCTCGTCCGGCTCAGACCGCCGGAGACCTCGCACCACGGCCGGATCCTCGGATCCTGGTCGCTCGGCGGGCCTCCGGCGGTCTGAGCCGCCAGATGCGCCGCACCCACGCACCCACGCGCCCCCGCGCTCACGCGACCGGGTCGGGGTTCGGTCGCGAGGGCGCGGGCGGGATTCAGTCGACGGTGTGCGGGTCGTCGAGATGCCCGATCAGGCGCAGCAGCGCCGCCGGGGCGTAGCGGAACTCGATCGTGCCGCTCGCGCCGGCCTCGCTCGGGCCGATCCAGGTGCTCGAGCCCTCGTGCATGCGCACCCAGCCGTGCTCGAACAGGAGGTCGGTGCCGATCACGAAGGCCATCGCCGGGGTGTCGCCCTGGCGCACGGCGATCGAGCCCTCGAACGTCTGCGAGGACGTGGCGTCGACGTCGGCGCGGCACTGCACGCCGACGAGCGGACGCACGATCGGGGTGGCGAATCCGGGTGTCTGGAACGGGCTCTGCTTCGCGGCGTCGGCGACGACGCCGAAGTTGACGCTCGTCGAGACGAGGCTGAGGTCGGCCTGGCCGTCGAGCACGAGGCGGCTCGCGGCGCTGAACCGGTAGAACAGGCGTCCGGCCTCCCTGGCGGGCGGCAGCACCGCGAGGCTCGCCCAGTTGCGCGACCACGCGAGGGGGCCGCCCGAGCGGTTCGGCCGGTCGTAGACGCTCGCGGTGAGGCGCACCGCGCCGTCGGGCCGCGTGGGGGCGGCGTGCAGCGAGCTGCGGCCGCGGTCGTCGGCCGGCATCACGTCGCGCACGGCGGTGAACGCCGGCAGTTGCAGCGGTTCCCAGTGGCGCAGCCACCCCTGGATGCCGGACTGCACCCGGTCGAAGGAGTTGCCGAGGCCCGAGCGGCGCGTCGTGGTGGCGTCGCCCGCCTCGGGCAGTTCGTCGATGAGCTCGACGGGCAGTTCGTCGAAGCGGCTGAGGTCGCGCGAGTCCGTCATGGTCGCGATGGTCATGGTGGGTCCTCCGTGGGGCATGGGCCTGGGGCATCCAATGCCGGATGCGGGTTCCCACGCTAAGGACGACGCGTCGCGGATCCATCCGAGCGAGCACTGAGGTTCGCTCGGGTCAGCACTGAGCGGCGGATGCCCCGTGGCGGCCGCCACGGGGCACCTCGCCGTGGGATCCGCTGGAGCTCAGACGAGCAGCTGGTGCTCGGCGAGCTCCCGGTAGAGGGGCACCGAGTCGACGAGCTCGCCGTGCGTGCCCTCGCCGACGACCCGACCGTCGTCGAGCACGACGATGCGGTCGGAGTCGATGACGGTCGAGAGCCGGTGCGCGATCACGATGAGCGTGCGGCCTGCGGCGACCGCGTCGATCGCCTCGCGCATCATGCGCTCGTTGACGCCGTCGAGCGACGAGGTCGACTCGTCGAGCAGCAGGATGGGCGGCGCGGCGAGCAGCGCCCGCGCGATCGCGAGCCGCTGGCGTTCGCCGCCCGACAGCATGATGCCGTCGTCGCCGACCGCGGCGCCGAGGCCGGCCGGGTCGCGGTCGAGCACCGCGCCGAGGTTGACGGCCCGCAGCACGTGCTCGCACTCGACGTCGGTGGCGTCGGGCGATCCGAGCAGGAGGTTGTCCCGCAGGGTGCCGGCGAGCACGGGGGCGTCCTGCTCGACGTAACCGATCTGGGCGCGCAGTTCGGTGCGGTCGAGGGCGCGCAGGTCGAGCCCGCCCATGCGGACCGCGCCGACCGAGGGGTCGTAGAACCGTTCGATGAGCGCGAGGATCGTCGACTTGCCGGCGCCCGACGGCCCGACGAGCGCGATGCGCCGACCGCGGGGCACCTCGAACGACACGCCGCGCAGCACGGGCTGCCGCTCGGTGACGTCGGGCTCGGGCAGGTGCTCGTCGGGGGAGTCGTTGGCGGGGTCCGCCGGGTCCTGACGGGTCGAGGCGTACGCGAAGTGCACGTCGTCGAAGGCGATGGCCGGCGCGTCGGGCAGCAGGCCCTCGTTGGCGTCGCCGACGATGAGGGCGCGCGGGGCGAGCTCGCGGTCGTGCGCGTCCTCGTCGGGGAGGTCGAGGATCTCCTGGATGCGCCCGAGGGCGCCGAGGGCCTGGTTGACCGAGGTGATCGCGCCGAACGCCTGCCCGAGCGGCAGGATCATCATGAAGAGGAACAGGATGAACGCGACGAGGTTCGCCACGGTGATCGCCCCCGAGGCCACGCGGTAGCCGCCGACCCCGAGCACCACGAGGAACGACACCTGCATCGCGATGCCGGCGATCGGCACGATCAGCGCCGAGATCTTCGCGACCTGCACGCCCATGCGCCACGCGCCCTCGGCCTCGGCCTCGACGGCCGTGACCTCGCGCTCGGTGGCGCCGGCGGCGCGGATGGTGCGCACGGCGCCGATGGCCCGCTCGACCGAGGCGGCGACGTCGCCGACCTTCGCCTGCGCCGCGTGCGACGCCTCGCGCACCCGCTGCGAGAGCAGCGTCACGGTCGTGATCGCGATGGCGACGACGAGCACGGTGAGTCCGAGCAGCACCGGGTCGATGATGAGCATGGCGATGAGGGCGCCGATGAAGGTGACGGTGCCGCCCACCGCTTCGACGAGGCCCTGCGTGAGCACGGCGCGCAGCATCGTCGTGTCGCTGCCGACGCGCGAGACGAGGTCGCCGGTGCGACGGGTGTCGAACTCGGCGATCGGCAGGTGCAGCAGCTTGTGGATGAGCCGCTTGCGGCTCGAGAGCACGACGCCCTCACCGGTTCGCTGCAGCAGGTAGTGCTGGTAGCCCGAGATCACACCGCTCACGATGACGAGCGCGATGAGCGCCCAGACGATGCCGCCGAGCGGCTCGTTCGCCTCGACGACGTTGATGACCTGGCTGACGAGCAGCGGCTGGGCGAGGCTCGCGAACGCGCCGACGATCGAGAGCACGGCGACCCAGATGAGCACCGGACGGTGTTCGAAGATGAAGGGCAGCAGCTGCCGGAAGGTGGCGCGGGGGCCCGCGGGCTGCTCGCCGCCGCGGCGGGCGAAGGGTGACGTGCGGCGGGTGGTGGACCGGGGGCGACGGGCCAGGCGCGCGTTGCGCGCGGCGCGTTCGTCGCGGCGGGTTCGGGGCTCGCTGGTGCTCATGCTCACTTTCCTGACGAGAAGAGCGATCGGATGCCTCGCGCCCCCGCCGCTCGCATCATCGCCGCATTGCAGCCTACGCGTCTCAGCTGCGCCCGTACTTCTTGTGCACCGCCTGCTTCGACACTCCGAGGGCGAGGGCGATGAGCTGCCAGCTCGATCCGGCCGCGCGGGCGCGGCGGACGGCGAGCGATTCGGCGCGGTCGAGGTCGCGGGTGAGCTCGACCCTCGCGCGGTGGAGTTCGCGGAGCGCCCGGTACGGGTCGTCGCCGTCGGCTGCGGCGATGGCGGTGCGGAGGTTGCGGTCGTCCATGGCGTCAACCGTAGTTGACGCTGAGGGGTTCGTCAATCTCGGTTGACGGTACCGCTGCCCTTCACGAGGCCGCGCCCGGCGCCGTGATGACCGCGGCGGCCGCGGCATGACCGGCGAGGGCCGCCGCTGCCGGCGCGAGCCCGGCCAGTCGGGCGGCGAGGAACCCGGCGGCGAAGGCATCGCCTGCGCCCGTGAGGTCCCGCGCGCCCGGCACCGGCTCCACGGGCACCTCCGCGATCAGCCGGCCGCCCTCGAAGACCTGCGTCGGCAGGGGGCCGTGCTTCACGACGACGTTCGCTGCGACGTCGGCCGTGGGCGGCCCGCCATCGCCGAGGCCGAGCAGCGCGGCCTCGGTCTCGTTCGCGAAGAGCACGTCGGGTCCGAGCGACCGGTAGAGGCGGAGCACGTGCTCGACACCGAGCGCCGAGAGCAGCCCGGTCGACGAGGCGTCGATCGAGAGGCCCGCGCCCTGCTGCCGCGCCTCCGCGATGAGCGCGAGCACGGCCGATCGCGCCGGTTCGCGTTCGAAGCCGTAGCTCGGCACGTGCAGCCAGTCGACGCCGTCGAGCCAGGCCGGGTCGACCGCCTCGAGCAGCGCACTCGCACCGCGGTCGGGGAACATCGTGCGCTCGCCGTCGGGGTCGACGACGAGCACCACGGCGCCCGTCGTGCCGCGTCGCTGCACGCGCACGTCGACGCCGCGGCGCTCGAGCTCCGTGACGAGCGCCTCGCCCGCGGCGTCGGGTCCGACGCAGCCGATGAAGCGCGTGGCGACGAGCGGGGCCGCGAGCGCCGCGACGTTCGCCGCACTGCCGCCGCGCGTGCGGAACACCCGGGCGGCGGTGTCGGTGCCGTGCCGCACGGGCTCGGACGCCCAGACGACGACGTCCTCGACGAGATCGCCGACGACCGCGAGGAGCGGCGGGCGCGAGGCATCCATCGCGGGATCAGCCGGCGAGCTCACACGCGATCTCCGCCCCGAGCGCGACGTTGCCGCGATAGACCTCGAGGTTCACCTCGAGGCTCGCGCCGCCCGTCTCGCGGTGGAACCGCTCGAGCAGGAACGGCGTGGTGTCGTGGCCGGCCACGCCGGCGGCGATGGCCGCCGCGAGCGACTCGGCGAGCACCCGGTCGTGCAGCGCCGGGTCGAGCTGCCGCTCGGGCGCGACCGGGTTTGCGACGAGGACCGCCGCGCGCTGCCCGAGCTCGTCGCGCGCCCGGGCGAGCGACGCCGCCTCGGCGGGGGAGTCGACCCGGTAGTCGAGCGCGAAGCCCGAATCGGTGACCGTGAACGCCGGAAACCGGTTCGTGCGGTAGCCGACGACGGGGATCGAGAGGGTCTCGAGGCGTTCGAGCGTCGCCGCGATGTCGAGGATCGACTTGACGCCGGCGCTCACGAGGGTGATCGGCGTCTCGGCGAGCAGCGGCAGGTCGGCCGACTCGTCGAAGCTCTCGGCCGCGCCCCGGTGCACCCCGCCGAGACCGCCGGTCGACATCACCCGGATTCCGGCCCGGTGCGCGAGCCAGGCCGTCGCCGCGACCGTCGTCCCGGCATCGAGGTGCTTCGCCCGGGCGATCGGCAGGTCGCGCACGCTCGCCTTCACCACGTCCTCGGCCGTGCAGAGGTGCTCGATCTCGGCGGCGGCGAGCCCGACGACCGCGACGCCGGCGACGACGCCGATCGTGGCCGGCACGACCCCCGCCGCCCGCACCTCGGCCTCGCTGCGGAGCGCGACCTCGAGGTTGCGGGGCCGAGGCAGCCCGTGCGTGAGGATCGTCGACTCGAGCGCGAGCACGGGCCGCCCCTCGTCGAGGGCGGCGCGCACCTCGTCGGCGACGAGGATCGCGGGGTGGGCGGGGCCGGGCGGCACGTCGACGGGCATGCCGCCATGTTAGAGGCGGGCGCCCTCGAAACCCGGCGGGCACGACGAAGGGCGGATGCCCGGGCCCCCGGCGCCGGAGGCTCGGTACCGCGCGAAGCGATGTGCCGAGTGGCCCGGGGAGCATCCGCCCTTCGTGGGGAACCGCCGGCTACAGCACCGCCGAGGACTCGAGCCCCGCCTCGTCGAAGTCGACGTCGCGGGTCTCTTTCGAGACGAGCAGCGCGATGAGCGTCAGGACGCCCATGACCGAGAGGTAGACGCCCACCCAGAACGGGCTGCCGCCGCCGGCCTGCCACAGGGCGACCGCGATGAACGGGGCGACCGCGGCGCCGAGGATCGACGACACGTTGTACGAGATGCCCGAGCCCGTGTAGCGCACGTTCGTCGGGAACAGCTCGGGCAGGAGCGCCCCCATCGGGCCGAAGGTCATGCCCATGAGGGAGAAGCCGACGACGAGCCAGGCCATGACCCCGACGAAGCCGGCGCCGAGCAGCGGCACCCACGCGAGGCCGAACACGATGATGCCGATCGTGACCCAGATGAGCGTCTTGCGGCGCCCCCAGCGGTCGGCCCACGGGCCCGACAGGAGAGTGAAGATGCCGAAGAAGACGACCCCGCCGATGAGCATCAGCACGAAGGTGTTGTACGAGTAGCCGAGGCCGGGGAGCGCGCCGTCGGCCGGCTCGACCGCCGCGCGGCCGTAGCTCAGCGAGAACGTCGTCATCAGGTAGAAGAGCACGTACGTCGCCAGCATGAAGAAGGTGCCGAGGATGAGCTGCTTCCAGTAGTGCTTGAAGACGTTCGCGAGCGGCAGGCGCGTGAGCTTGCCGCGCTTGGACGCCGACTGGAACGCGGTCGACTCGACCAGGCGCAGGCGCACCCAGAGGCCGACGGCCACCATCACGATCGAGAAGAGGAACGGGATGCGCCAGCCCCAGTCGAGGAACGCCTGCGAGGGCATCGTCGGGTCGTCGGAGGGCAGCAGCGCCGCGATGACGAGGAACAGGCCGTTCGCGATGATGAAGCCGATCGGCGCGCCGAGCTGCGGGAAGGTGCCGTACCAGGCGCGCTTGCCGGCCGGCGCGTTCTCGGTCGCGACGAGCGCCGCACCCGACCACTCGCCGCCGAGGGCGAAGCCCTGCGCGATGCGCAGCACGACGAGGAGGAGCGGGGCCAGCCAGCCGACCGCCTCGTAGGTCGGCAGCGCGCCGATGAGGAAGGTCGCGATGCCCATCGTGAGGAGGGCGCCGACGAGCGTCGCCTTGCGGCCGTGCTTGTCGCCCAGGTGGCCGAACACGATCGCGCCGAGCGGGCGCGCGACCATCGCCGCGCCGAACACGGCGAACGACGAGAGGAGGGCGGTCGTCGGGTCGCCCGTCGGGAAGAACAGGTGCGGGAAGACGAGCACCGCTGCGGTCGCGTAGACGTAGAAGTCGTAGAACTCGATCGTCGTGCCGATGAGGCTCGCGAGGATCACGCGGCTGCGGGGATTGGCCGGGGCGGCCGTGGTGGTGGGTGCGGACGGGGCCGCGGGTGATGCTGACATCGCTGGCGAAGACTCCAGGGTTGCGTGACGACGCTGCGCTCGGGGCACGTCGGTCTGGCGTCTTGCCCGTGAGGCAGTGGGGTGGAATCGTCGCTTGTGGCAACCCACCTACACTACGCCTGCGCCGCGGCGCGACCCCGCGAGCGGGGGCCGTGCGTGCGACGAACGGTGGCGATCGTGCGGCGAACGGCCGAGGCATCCGCCCGTTCAATCGAAGGTTCGATGCCCCCGCGAGGCCCGCGTCGTTAGGCTGGGGCCATGGATACCCTCTTCAGCGTTCTGCACGTCGTCTCCGCCGTCTTCATCGTCGGGCCGATGGCGATCCTGCCGATGACCGCCATGCGTGCGGTCCGCGCGGGCAACGCAGGTCAGGTCGCGACGCTCGCGAAGTCGACGATGATCTTCAGCTGGCTCTCGCTCGCGGTGTTCGTCTTCGGGTTCGGGGCCATGAGCATGGCCCCCGACGAGTTCGATCTCTCGGTGACGACCCCGTGGATCCTCTGGTCGATCATCCTCTACGTGATCGCCTTCGCGCTCAGCATCTTCGTCGTCGTGCCCGCCATGAACAAGGCGGCCGAGGCGCTCGCCGCGAGCGGTGCGGATGCCTCGGGCGCGGCTGCGGCCGAACGCCCGAGCTACCCCGCGATCGCGGCCGGCAGCGGCATCGTGTCGCTGCTGCTCGTCGCGGTCGTCGTGCTCATGGTCTGGAAGCCGTAGAGCCCGGCAGTTCCGTCGGCGGGGCGCCACGAGACCGCAGGCCGCGGTGCTCGGGGCGCCCCGTCGTCGTCAACCGGCCGAGCGGAGGGCGCGGAGCGCCCTGGCCGTCGCGATCGCGGCCTCGGCGGCCTCGCGCCCCTTGTCCTCCTTCGAGCCCGGCAGGCCGGCACGGTCGAGGCCCTGCTGCTCGTCGTCGAGGGTGAGCACGCCGAACCCGACGGGCTTGCCCGTGTCGAGCGCGACCCGGGTGAGCCCGTCGGTCGCCGCGGCCGACACGTACTCGAAGTGCGGCGTGCCGCCGCGGATGATGACGCCGAGGGCCACGACCGCGTCGGCGCCGGCCTCGAGCGCGGCCTTCGAGACGACCGGCAGCTCGAAGCTGCCGGGCACGCGCACGAGCTCGAACTCGGCGCCCGCCGACTCGAGGGTGCGGGTCGCGCCCGCGATGAGGCCGTTCGAGATCTCGTCGTGCCAGCTGCCCGCGACGATGACGACGCGGAGGCCGGAGCCGTCGATGTCGAGGGTGGGCGAGCCGTGACCGCTCATGATGCGTGTCCTTCCAGGAGGGTTTCCGCCGCCGCGTCGGCGAGCTGTTGGTCTTCGATGGCGTGGCCCATGCGGCGACGCTTGGTGTCGAGATAGCCGGTGTTGACGGTGCCGACGCCGACGACGAGCGGCATGCGCTCGACGACCTCGATGCCGTGCGCCTCGAGCTGGCGCACCTTGTCGGGGTTGTTCGTGAGCAGGCGCACCCGCTCGACGCCGAGGTCGGCGAGGATCGCCGAGGCCGCCGTGTAGTCGCGGGCGTCGATCGGCAGGCCGAGCGCGACGTTCGCGTCGAGGGTGTCGAGGCCGTCCTCCTGCAGGCGGTAGGCGCGCAGCTTGTTGATGAGGCCGATGCCGCGGCCCTCGTGGCCCCGCAGGTAGATCACGACGCCGCCGCGGCGCTGGATCTCCTCGAGCGCGGCGTCGAGCTGCGGCCCGCACTCGCACTTCAACGAGCCGAACGCCTCGCCGGTCAGGCACTCCGAGTGCACCCGCACGACCGCGCCCAGTTCGTCGGCGCCCGGGTCGCCGACGATGATCGCCACGTGGTCGGCCCCCGTGCCGCGGTCGCGGTAGGCCCGTACGCGGAAGTCGCCGTGCTCGGTGGGCAGCGTGGTCTCGACCTCGAAGGCGACCGGCGACGACTCGGGCACCGCGGCGGCCGCGTCGAGGTCGTCGTGCTCGTGCCACTCGCGCAGCCACTCGATGAGGGCGGCGACCGTCGTCACCGGCAGGCCCTCGCGCTCGCCGAGCGCGATGAGGCCCGGCAGGCGCATCATCTCGCCGTCGTCCTCGACGAGTTCGCCGATGACGCCGACGGGGGAGAGTCCCGCGAGGCGCATGAGGTCGACCGCGGCCTCGGTGTGCCCGGCGCGCTCGCGCACGCCGCCGTCGACCGCGCGCAGCGGGATCACGTGACCGGGCCGGATCAGCCGCTCAGGCGTCGATGCGGGATCGGCGAGGACCCGCAGGGTGTGCGCGCGCTCGGTGGCCGAGATGCCGGTCGAGTTGCGGTCGGCCGCGTCGACCGAGATCGTGTACGCCGTCGAGCGCGCGTCCTCGTTGCGCTCGACCATGAGGGGCAGCTCGAGGCGGTCGGCGATCGCGTTCGGCATGGGCGCGCAGAGGTAGCCGCTCGTGTTGCGCACCATCCAGGCGATCCACTCCTGCGTGGCGAACTCGGCGGCCATGATCGCGTCGCCCTCGTTCTCGCGGGCCTCGTCGTCGGCGACGATGA
The DNA here is from genome assembly GCF_042884595.1 of Agromyces sp. NPDC058126. Classification (NCBI taxonomy): domain Bacteria; kingdom Bacillati; phylum Actinomycetota; class Actinomycetes; order Micrococcales; family Microbacteriaceae; genus Agromyces; species Agromyces sp. NPDC058126. The sequence continues at coordinate 669,718 of NZ_JBHVTS010000001.1, forward strand.
CGGGCTTGCCGGCGCGGAGCGCGTCGAGCACCTCGGGGATCGTGGCGAGGCTCATGCGAGACCCCCGCTCGTCGCGGGCACGGATGACGGCAGCGTGCGGTGCTCGCCGAAGCGCAGCATCCTGGCCACCTGCCGCGCGAGGATGTCGGTCTCGAGGTTCACGCGGTCGCCGACGACGCGTTCGCCGAGGGTCGTCGCCACGAGCGTCTCGGGGATGAGCGACACCTCGAACCAGTCGCCGGCGTCGTCGGCGCCGACCGCGCTCACCGTGAGCGAGACGCCGTCGATCGCGATCGAACCCTTGTCGACGACGAGCGGCGCGTGCTCGGGGTCGAGCGAGAATCGGATGACCCGCCAGGCCTCGCCCGGCCGGATCTCGAGCACCTCGGAGGTGCCGTCGATGTGGCCCTGCACGATGTGCCCGCCGATGCGGTCGCCGACCTTCGCGGCCCGCTCGAGGTTCACCGCGAGGCCCTCGCGCGCCGCGTCGAGCGTCGACATCGCGAGGGTCTGCGCCATGACATCGGCGGTGAAGCCCTGCGCGTCGAACTCGACCACCGTGAGGCAGACGCCCGACACCGAGATCGAGTCGCCGTGCTTCACGCCCTCGACCGCGAGCGGCCCGTGCACCGTCAGCCGCGCGGCGTCGGCGTTGCGCTCGACGCCCGCGATGCGGCCGAGTTCCTCGATGATTCCGGTGAACATGTCAGTTGCCTTCCTGTGGGCCGGCCGGGGCCGGGTGGGCGACGAGCAGGAGATCGTCGCCGAGCCGCTCGACGGCGGCGAAATCGAAGCGGCGGGCGTCGGCGATCGTCGTGACGCCGAGGTCGCCGAGCGCGAGCATCGGACCGCCGATGAGGGCGGGGGCGAGGTAGACGAGCAGTTCGTCGACGAGGCCGGCGGCGATGAACGAACTCGCGAGCGTCGGTCCGCCCTCGACGAAGAGCGAGCGGATGCCCCGCCGCTGCAGCTCCTCGAGGTCGCTCGCGAGGTCGGCGCCCGTGACGAACACCGGCTCGTGCGGGTGGGCGCGCAGCGCCGCGCCGGCCGGCACCGGGCGGCGCCCGAAGACGACGGGCACGGGCTGGCGCTCGAGCAGCCGGCCCGCGTCGTCGCGCGCGGTGAGCGCCGGGTCGTCGGCGAGCACGGTGCCCGTGCCCACGGCGATGGCCTCGGCGGCGGAACGGCGGCGGTGCACGTCGTGGCGGGCGGCCGGGCCCGTGATCCACTGGCTCGTGCCGTCTTCCGCGGCCGCGCGGCCGTCGAGGCTCGACGCCCACTTCACGATCACGCGGGGCCGACGGTGACGGGCGGCGAACAGCCAGTCGTCGAGGAGCGCCTCGACCTCGTCGGCGAGCACGCCGCCGGTGACGTCGACGCCCGAGTCGCGCAGGCGCGCGGCGCCGCCCGAGGAGTGGTCGCCGGGGTCGCCGACCGCGTAGACGACGCGGGCGACGCCGGCCTCAACGAGGGCGAGGGCGCACGGGCCGGTGCGGCCGGTGTGGTTGCAGGGCTCGAGGGTGACGACGGCCGTCGCCCCGGCGGCGGCGCCCGGCGCGAGCTTCGAGAGGGCGTCGACCTCGGCGTGCGCGGTGCCGGCGCCCCGGTGCCAGCCCTCGGCGAGCACCTCGCCCGCGGGCGAGAGGATGACGCAGCCGACGCGCGGGTTCACGCCCGTGGCGGGGCCCCGCTCGGCGAGTTCGAGCGCGCGGCGCATCGCCGTGGCATCCGCTGCGTGCCGCGCAGCCGCCTGTTCGTCAGCGCTCGCCATTCCTCGTCCTCGTGTCCAAGGCTCCGGGAATGCTCGGCTGGTCCCGCGGTGTCGCCACCGCGTCGTCGGCGGCGCGCAGCGCAGCCGACACGTGCCGCCTCCCATCCGGACTTTCACCGTCGGTACCGGAATTCCACCGGTTCAACCGTGCACATTCGACCTTGCGATCGAACGCGCCCGGCTCGCGGACTGTCACCGCCGGCTCGGAATTACACCGACCCCGGAGCACGTTTCTCGTGTCGATTGTAGGTCAACGCACGGGACGCCGTCCTATTCCCGGTTCACCGGCCTTCGACCACGAGGTGGGATGGCGCGTGGCGGATCAGGCGGCGGGCTGCTCGACGAGGGCCCGGGCGGTGCCCTCGTCGACGATGAGGTCGGTGATGAGCCCGGCGGCGAGCGCCCCGCGGAGGCCGGCGAGCTTCGCGCGGCCCGAGACGACGCAGATGCGTCGCGGCGCACGCCGCAGGGTCGCGAAGTCGGGGCCGGTCGCGCGGGCGTTCAGTGCGATGCCGTCGGTCGAGCCGTCGGCGCGGTAGAACACCGTCGCGACGTCGCCGACCGCACCGTCGCGGCTCAGGTCCTCGTAGTCGGCGCGCTCGAGGTAGCCGCCCTGGTAGACGTGGCTCGGCACCTCGGCGAACGGCGAGCCGATGCCGAAGAGCGCGAGGTCGAGCCGGCCCTGGAGGTCGAGCAGGCGCTGCGTGGAGCGTTCGCGCCAGAACGCCTGCTTCGTGGCCGGCTCGTCGAAGAACGCGGGCACCGGGAACTGCTGCACGCGCGCCCCGAACGCGTCGCCGAACCGGCGCAGCAGCTCGCTCGCGTAGACGATGCCGGTCGTGCGCAGGTTGCCGGCGCCGTTCAGCTGCACGATCTCGGAGTTGTGCGTCGCCTTCGGCACGAGGTGCCGGCTCATCGCACCCATGGTCGATCCCCAGGCGAGGCCGACGGTGAGGTTCGAGTCGATGAAGCGGCCGAGAATCCGTGCAGCCGAGAGCGCGACGCGGTCGAGCCGGTCGACGTCGCTCGCGTGGTCGGGCACCGGGATGACGTGCGCCTGCACCTCGAAGCGCTCGAGGATCTCCTGCTCGATGCGGCTCGGGAGGTCGAGCGGGGAGTGGATCGAGATCTCGACGAGCCCGCTCGCGCGGGCGTGGCTGAGCAGCCGCGACACCGAGGAACGCGAGGTGTGCAGCTCGTGCGCGATGGCGTCCATCGTGAGGTCCTGCATGTAGTACAGGTGCGCTGCGCGCAGCGCGTCACGGGTCTTTCCCGGCACCGCCTCGTCGACGTCGATCGTCGCGAGGATCTCCTTGTCGATCATGGCTCCCACTCTGCACATATGTTCACGCGGCTTGCAAGTTCGTGCTGCCGTGTTCACGATGTATTCATCCACACCCGGCAGGCTCACGCAAGCCCGCCTTCTCCGAGAGGACAGCGATGTCAACGCAATCGACGAACCAGCACCGCCAGGAGCACCACGGCGGAGCACCGTCGACCCGGGAGGAGATCGCAGCCCTCCGCGCCCGCCCCGAGGCATCCGTGCTCGTGATCGGCGCCGGCATCAACGGCATCGCGACCTTCCGCGACCTCGCCCTGCAGGGCGTCGACGTCGTGCTCGTCGAGCGCGGCGACTTCGTCTCCGGCGCCTCCTCGGCCTCGTCGCACATGATCCACGGCGGCATCCGGTACCTCGAGAACGGCGAGTTCCGCCTCGTCAAGGAGTCGGTGGAGGAGCGCAACAGCCTCATCCGCATCGCGCCGCACTACGTCAAGCCGCTCGAGACGACCGTGCCGATCTTCTCGACCTTCTCCGGCATCCTCTCCGCGCCCCTGCGCTTCCTCACGCACAAGTCGGGCAAGCCCACCGAGCGCGGCGCCGCGCTCATCAAGGCCGGCCTCACGATCTACGACGCCTTCTCCCGCGACGGCGGCTCGGTGCCGCGCCACCGCTTCCACGGCCGGAAGCGCTCGCTCGCCGAGCTCCCCGCGCTGAACCCGGGCGTGAAGTACACCGCCACCTACTACGACGCGAGCATGCACGACCCCGAGCGCCTCGCCCTCGACGTGCTCTTCGACGGACTCGCGGCAGGGCCGCACGCCCGGGCCGCGAACTACCTCGAGGCGATCGGCCACGACGCCGCAGGCGTCCGCCTCCGCGACACGACCACAGGCGAGGAGTTCTCGATCGCGGCCGACGTCGTCGTGAACACCTCGGGCCCCTGGACCGACCTCACGAACGCCGAGCTCGGCCACGAGACCCGATACATGGGCGGCACCAAGGGCTCGCACATCGTGCTCGACCACCCCGAGCTGCACGCCGCCACCGCCGGACGCGAGATCTTCTTCGAGCACGAGGACGGGCGCATCGTGCTGATCTACCCGCTCAAGGGCAAGGTCATGGTCGGCACCACCGACCTCGAGCACGACATGCGCGAGCCCGCGATCTGCACCGAGGAGGAGGTCGACTACTTCTTCGACCTCATCGCGCACGTTTTCCCAGCGATCGCCGTCGACCGTTCGCAGATCGTCTACCGCTTCTCGGGCGTGCGCCCGCTGCCGCACCACGACGAGACGCAGCCGGGCTTCGTCTCGCGCGACTACCGCATCGAACGGGCGGATGCCACGGGCCGCCCCGGCACCACGGTGCTGAGCCTCGTCGGGGGCAAATGGACCACCTTCCGCGCGCTCGCCGAGCACCTCTCGGACGAGGTGCTCGCGCTCCTCGGCGCGGAGCGCACCGTGTCGACGAAGGGCCTCGCGATCGGCGGCGGAGCGGGCTACCCCGCGAACGACGACGCCCGTCGCGTCTGGCTCGTGTCGCACGGCGACGAGGTCGGCCGCCTCCGCGCCGACGAGCTGCTCGAACGCTACGGCACCCGCGCCGCCGCCTTCCTCGCCGAGGTCGAGGGCGAGCAGGACGAGCCGCTCGCGCACCACACCGGCTACAGCCGCCGCGAGATCGCCTGGCTCGCGCGGGGCGAGCGCGTCGTGCACCTGCAGGACCTGGTGCTGCGGCGCACGAGCATCGCGTTCACGGGTGCGCTGACCGCCGAGCTCCTCGCCGAACTCGGCGAGCTCGCGGGCGCCGTGCTCGGGTGGAGCGCCGAGCGTCGCGCCGAGGAGATCGCGGCGACCCGCACCCTGCTGGCCGAGCGCCACGGGGTCGCGATCGGCGAGCTCGCCGGCCTCGCGCCGGTCGAGTAGCTCCGCGTCTCGGACCCACCGTCGGTCGCGGCAGGGTGCGGTCGCGCCCGTGCGGCGGCCGATGGGGGCGGATCGAATCTGCACGGATGTGCACCCGGAAACGCCGTGCATCGGCCATTTCGGCGGATACGTTTCATCGGGGCCGATCGGCTCGCTCTCTCAGAAAGAAGGTCAACGTGGACAATCTCGGTCTCGTGTTCCTGTCGGAAGTCGTCGGCACGGCGATGCTGGTCCTGCTCGGCTGCGGCGTCGTCGCGAACGTCGCCCTCGCGAAGAACAAGGGCTTCGGCGGCGGGTTCCTCATGGTCAACATCGGCTGGGGCCTCGCGGTCTTCGCCGGCGTGATCGTGTCGTACGCCTCGGGCGCCCACCTCAACCCGGCCGTCACCCTCGGTCTCGTCGCGAACGGCGCCACCGAGTTCGGCAACGCCGCGGCGGGCATCCAGGTGCCCGTCGGCGCCGTCTCGGTGCTCACCTACATCGGCGCCCAGATGATCGGTGCCTTCCTCGGTGCGATCTTCTGCTGGCTCGCGTACAAGCAGCACTTCGACGCCGAGCCCGAGGCCGCCAACAAGCTCGGCGTGTTCTCGACCGGCCCCGCCATCCGCTCGTACGGCTGGAACCTCGTCACCGAGATCATCGGCACCTTCGTGCTCGTGTTCGTCATCATCGGCTTCACGAACGGCGGCACCCCCGCCGAGCTCGGCGCGATCCCCGTGGCCTTCCTCGTGATCGCGATCGGCGCCTCCCTCGGCGGCCCGACCGGCTATGCGATCAACCCGGCCCGTGACCTCGGCCCGCGCATCGCGCACGCCATCCTGCCGATCAAGGGCAAGGGCGGCAGTGACTGGTCGTACTCGTGGGTGCCGGTCGTCGGCCCGATCATCGGCGGCGTGCTCGCCGGCCTCGCCGCGGTTCCGCTGCTCCCGATCCTCGGCTGAGCCCGAGGCATCCACCCCTCACCCCTCACCATTCACTGACAGCAACGGAGTTCTCAGATGGCTGACTACGTACTCGCGATCGACCAGGGCACGACCTCGTCGCGCGCGATCATCTTCGACAAGGCCGGATCGATCGTCTCGACCGGGCAACTGGAGCACGAGCAGATCTTCCCCAAGGCGGGCTGGGTCGAGCACGACGCCGCCGAGATCTGGCGCAACACGGGCGAGGTGATCGGCCAGGCCCTCGGCAAGGCGAACCTCACCCGTCACGACATCGCCGCGGTCGGCATCACCAACCAGCGCGAGACCACCGTCGTGTGGGACAAGACGACCGGCGAGCCGGTCTACAACGCGATCGTCTGGCAGGACACCCGCACGCAGTCGATCGTCGACCGCCTCGCGGCCGACGGCGGCGTCGAGCGCTTCAAGGCGAAGGTGGGCCTGCCGCTCGCGACCTACTTCTCGGGCACCAAGGTCGTCTGGATCCTCGAGAACGTGCCGGGCGCGCGTGAGAAGGCCGAGGCCGGCGACCTGCTCTTCGGCACGACCGACAGCTGGGTGCTCTGGAACCTGACCGGCGGTGTCGACGGCGGCGTGCACGCGACGGATGTCACGAACGCGAGCCGCACGATGTTCATGGACCTCGAGACCCTGCAGTGGGACGACGAGATCCTCGGCATCTTCGGGGTTCCCCGCTCGATGCTCCCCGAGATCAAGTCGTCGTCGGAGGTCTACGGCACCGCGAACGAGCACTCGCTGCTGCGGGAGACCCCCATCTCCGGCATCCTCGGCGACCAGCAGGCCGCGACCTTCGGCCAGGCGGCGTTCGCGACCGGCGAGGCGAAGAACACCTACGGCACCGGCAACTTCCTCATCTTCAACACGGGCGAGGAGATCGTCCACTCGAAGAACGGCCTGCTCACGACCGTCGGCTACAAGCTCGGCGACCAGCCGGTGCACTACGCGCTCGAGGGCTCGATCGCCGTCACCGGTTCGCTGATCCAGTGGCTGCGCGACAACCTCGGGCTCATCTCCTCGGCCGCCGAGGTCGAGGAGCTCGCGAAGTCGGTCGAGGACAACGGCGGCGCGTACTTCGTGCCCGCCTTCTCGGGCCTGTTCGCGCCGTACTGGCGGCCCGACGCCCGCGGCGCCCTCGTCGGCCTCACTCGCTTCGTGAACAAGGGCCACATCGCCCGCGCCGCGCTCGAGGCGATCGCGTTCCAGACGCGCGACGTGATCGAGGCCGTGAACGCCGACGCCGGCGTCGACCTGACCGAGCTGCGCGTCGACGGCGGCGCCACCGCGAACGACACCCTGCTGCAGTTCCAGGCCGACATCCTCGGGGTGCCGGTCGTGCGCCCGGTCGTCGCCGAGACGACCGCGCTCGGCGCGGCGTACGCGGCCGGCCTCGCGGTCGGCTTCTGGTCGAGCCTCGACGAGCTCGCCCAGAACTGGCAGGAGGACAAGCGCTGGACCCCGTCGATGGACGAGGCCGAGCGTGCGCGACTCGACCGCAACTGGAAGAAGGCCGTCTCGAAGACCCTCGACTGGGTCGACGAGGACGTCCTCTGATCTGAAGCACGTCCACCGCGGGTTACGGTGGATTCACGGGCCGGGCGCATGGGGGTGCGCTCGGCCCGTCTTCGTCGTGCGGGTCGCTGATGCGGCCCGAGCCCGCGGGCGAGGGTCGCTCGGGCGCGTCGCCGTCTCCGGCGCTTCAGCCTCGCAGGCGCGGCGCGAGCGCCGCGGGAAGCTCGTCGAGCGAGGCGATCTCGATGACGCCGGCCGCCGCGGCCTCGGCAGCCTCGTCGGCGCTCGGCTCCACGCCGAACCGGTTCAGCCAGACACCGACGAGTCCGGCCCGTGCCGCACCGATCGCGTCGGTCGCCAGGCGATCACCGACGTAGGCGGCCCGGGAGACCGGACGCTCCGCGGCGAACCGGGCGACCGCGAGCTCGAAGATCTCGGAGTCGGGCTTCGTGACGCCGACGGCGCCGGAGGCGATCACGTGCCCGAAGCGCTCGCGGATGCCGAGGCGGTCGAGCTTGGCGAGCTGGAAGTCGAGTTCGCCGTTCGTGATGATGCCGATGCGCACCTCGGGGATCTCGTCGCCGAGGCGATCGATGGCCGGCAGCGCATCGGCGTGCAGGGTCCACGACTCGCGGTAGCGCTCGAAGTAGCGGTCGAACCACGCCCCGGCCGCGAGTTCGTCGAGCTCGTCGCCGTGCGCGAGGGCGAAGTCGCGGGCGCGGGCCCGCCGCTGCCCCTCGAAGGTCAGTCGCCCGGCGAGGTACTCGTGGTAGTGCTCCTCTTCGAGCTCGTGCCAGAGCTGCTGCGCGGGTGCATCGTCGCCGACGTATGCGCGCTCGCGCATGTGGAGGGCGATGCCGGTCGCGACCGCCTCGCGATGGGCCATCAGCGTGTCGTCGAGGTCGAACAGCACGAGGGGCGATGCTGGGCTCACCGTCGGCGTCGCGGCCGTCTCCGCAGGGTCGGCGGCGTCGTCGGACGAGGTCATGCCGCGCCGCCGAGGAGCGGCGCCCAGCTCTCGAGGGCGTTGGCCGCAGGGATGCGGCCGCGCTCGGCGGACCAACCCTCGAGGTCGGTTCCGTCACGCCCCGGCACGGTCGTCGCGGCCGTCGTCGTGTTGCGGAATCCGCCGGCCCGGGCGACCATCGCCGAGGCGACGTTGCCCGCGTTCGCGCGCCAGGTGACCGTCTCGGTGCGGGGCAGCTCGGCGAAGGCCCACTCGCACACCGCGGCGAGGGCTTCGGCCGTGTACGCCGACCCGCGATGCTCGGCACCGAGCCAGAAGCCCACCTCGCGGCCGTCGGCACGGAGACTGATCACGCCGAGCAGCGGGCCACCCGATTCGGTGCGGATCGCCCAGGTGAGCTCGCTGCCCGTCTGCCACGCCGAGGGCACATGCTCCGTGAGGAATCCTCTCGCATGCGTCTCGGTGTACGGCCACGGCGTGGTGAGGAACTGCTCGAAGAGCGGGTCCGTGCAGTACTCGGCGACGCGCACGACATCGCCCTCGACCGGGAGGTCGAGCACGAGTCGTGCGGTACGCAGGACCACGGGCTGCATGGTCAGCGCACGCGCCGGAGGAAGCCGATGCGGTCGTAAACCGTCGCGAGCGTTGCCTCGGCGACCTCGCTCGCGCGGTCGGCATTGACGCCGAGCAGGCGGTCGAGCTCGGCGGGGTCGTCGAGCAGTTCGAGCGCCCGTGCCCGGATGGGTTCGAACTCGGCGACGACGACCTCGGCGAGCGCCTTCTTGAAGTCGCCGTAGCCGCGGCCCGCGAACTCCTGCTCGAGCTCGGGGATGCTGCGGCCCGAGAGCACGGAGAAGATCGTGAGCAGGTTCGAGACGCCGGGCTTGTGCTCGCGGTCGAAGCGGACCTCGCCGTCGGTGTCGGTGACGGCGCGCATGATCTTCTTCGCGGTGACCGAGGGCTCGTCGAGCATCCACAGGATGCCCGCCGGCGTGTCGCCCGACTTCGACATCTTCGACGTCGGGTTCTGCAGGTCGTAGATGCGTGCGGTCTCGCGCTGGATCGCCGGCTCGGGCAGCACGAAGGTGCCGGCGCCGAAGCGGGCGTTGAACCGGGTCGCGAGGTCGCGGGTGAGTTCGACGTGCTGCTTCTGGTCGTCGCCGACCGGGACGATCTCGGTCTGGTAGAGGAGGATGTCGGCCGCCATGAGGACGGGGTAGGCGAAGAGGCCGACGCTGGTCGCGTCAGCACCCTGCTTCTGCGACTTGTCCTTGAACTGGGTCATGCGCCCGGCCTCGCCGAAGCCCGTGATGGTGTTGAGCACCCATGCCAGCTCGGCATGCGCGGGCACGTGCGACTGCACGTACAGGGTCGAGCTCGACGGGTCGATGCCGGCGGCGATGTACTGCGCCGCGGTGCGGCGGGTCTTCTCGCGGAGCTCGGCAGGGTCCTGCGCCACGGTGATGGCGTGCATGTCGACGACCGAGAAGAAGGCGTCGTGCGTGGACTGCAGCTCCTTCCACTGGAGGAGGGCGCCGATGTAGTTGCCGGCGTGAAGCGAGTCGGCGGAAGGCTGCATGCCCGAGTAGAGGCGGGGCTTCTGCGTCATGGGGAGTTCCTTCGAAGTTTGCGGCCGCGGTGCGGCAGGGTCAGATGGCGTAGTCGACGACGACGGGGGCGTGGTCGGACCATCGCTGGTCGTACGCGGCCGCCCGGTCGATCGTGTAGCGCTGCACCGTCGCCGCGAGCGCGGGCGTCGCGAGCTGGTAGTCGATGCGCCAGCCGGTGTCGGTGTCGAACGCCTTGCCTCGCTGCGACCACCAGGTGTACGGCCCGGGCACCTCGCCCGCGTCGCGGCGGCCGAGGTCGACCCAGCCGAGCCCGGCGCCCGCGTTGTAGGCCTCGTCGCCCTCGGCGCCGACGAAGCGGTCGAAGTACGCGCGCTCCTCGGGCAGGAAGCCGGCGCGCTTGACGTTGCCCTTCCAGTTCTTGATGTCGAGGGTGCGGTGACCGACGTTGAGGTCGCCCACGACGACCGCGAGCTCGGAGTGCTCGGCGAGCTTCGGCAGGCGCTCGACCATCGCGTCGAGGAACTTGAACTTCTCGACCTGCTTCGGCGTGTCGACCTCGCCCGAGTGCACGTAGGCCGAGACGACGGTGATGACGCGGTCGCCGACCTCGTAGTCGGCCTCGAGCCAGCGCCCGGCGGTGTCGAAGTCGGTGGCGCCGAGCTCGACGCGGTGGATGTGGGCGCGGCGTCGGCTGGCGATCGCGACCCCGGCGCGACCCTTCGCGGTCGCCGGGTCGTGCAGGATGTCCCATTCGTCGCCGAGCAGGCCCTGCAGGTCTTCGGTCGAGGCGCGGACCTCTTGAAGGGCGAGAATGTCGACGTCGCGGCCGGCGAGCCACTCGCCCATGCCCTTGCGGAATGCGGCTCGCACTCCGTTCACGTTGACGCTGGCGAGACGGAGGGGCTTCGCGGAGGGCATGCCCTCGATCCTACGGGAGCCCCCCGACACCGTTCGTCGTCCCAGGGCCGCCGTCCGCTTCGAGCTCGGCGAGCTCCTGCTCGGCCCGCGCCAGCCGGCGCTTGGCCGGCAGACGGTCGAACCAGTTCGCCGCGGCGAGCTCGTTGCGGGCCTCCCGCACCCGCACGCGCGCCGCGGTCAGGATCGCCTCCCGCTCGCGCTCCCTCGCCTCCTGGGCGAGCTGCTCGGGAGTCACCTTCCGGAGCGTCTCGTGCGCATCCGCGGCCTCGACGGCGATCCAACTCGCGGCGACGAGGATCACGATGCTCGCGAGGTGGAACCAGAGGAGCAGCGCGATGAAGACGGCGAACGTCGCGAGCAGCGGGTTGCGACTCGCGCTCGACACGAGAAGCCCGCTGAGCATCTGCATCGCGGAGAGCGCACCGGAGCCGAGGAGCGAGCCGACCCACATCCGGCGCCACGGCATCGCCGCACCCGAGAGGAACCGGAACATCACCGCGAGGGCGAGCGTGTCGATCACGAACACGACGACGATCGCGCCCGCCTGCACGAGGAACGCCTCCCAGCCGCCCGCGTCCTCGATGCCGAGCGAACTGAACACCCATGAGATGAACGAGGTGGTCGCCACCGACAGCACGGAGGCGAAGATGAGCACGGCGCCGAAGCCGAATCCGGCCAGGAAGTCCCTCGCCTTGAGCAGCACGTACGCCCGGGTGTCCTTCGGCAGCCCGAAGATCGAGCGCACCGAGAGCCTGGCGTAGGTGATCCAGCCGATGGCCGTCCAGATGAGGCCGATGACGGCGATGGCACCGGTCCACCCGAGCACGCCTGCGCTCGCCTGCGCGATCTGGGTGAGCTCGTCGTCGGAGATGACGGCCTCGTCGCCGGAACCGACGAGCCCGGGCGCATAGGTGTTCACCAGCGTGATGAACGCATCCATCGTCTCCTGGTTGCTCGTGAGCCAGATGCCGGCGACGGCGAACACGACGTAGATCGCGGCGAAGCTCGCGAACAGCGCCTGGTAGCTCAGCCCGGCCGAGAGGATGAAGCCGTTCCGCGCGAGGAAGTGCCGCCACACCCGGACCGGGAAGAGCGCCATCGTCTTCTGGGTGAGCGTGTTGACCCTGCTGATCGGCTCCTCGAAGCGTTCGAGGATGGGCTGGCTCACGGCGTCGAAGCGCTCCTTCGCGGAGGGCGGGCGGCCGTCGAGATCGAGCGGGTCGGCCGCCGACTGCACGTCGGACTTCGCCGCTCCGTGTGGAGGTCTCGACCCGCGCTCGCTCACGCTCCAACCCTAGCGATCGGGGCGGGGACCGAGGCGGAGGCGCTCGAGGGTCGGTCCGCGCCCGGAAGCCCTCGCCCCGGGCGACGGTCTTCGCCTGTCGTCACGGCCTCGAACCCCCGGTCGCCGGATCGCGGGATCGCCGGATCGCGGGCGAAGCATGTCGGCCTTTCGGGGGACATCGCCACCGCGATCCCGTCGGTGCGTCATCGCCGAGAACGGCGCCGAGAAGCGGGACGGAGCGGATCGGCGGAGACCTGCGCGGCTCGTGCCGTACCCCGCGAACTGGGGGACACCAGGTGGTGAGAATTCCTTGAAATCGGCCGAAACGTGCGAGGAGACTGGTGCCGCCGAGTTGAGAGATTCTCGATTCGGCCTGACCGCACCCGAACGTGGAGTCTGAAATGCACCGCAAACTGCGCACTCGTTCCGCTGCTCGAACCGAAGAATCGGCGGCCCCGCCGCCACCGCGGATCAGGGCGATGCTCGCGGCGCTGACGGTCGGTGCGCTGGTTGTCTTCAGCGCTCCGACGCTCGCCGCGGCCGACGAACTCGCGACGCCGCCGGCGGCGGGCGACGAGGCGGTCGTGCAGGCCGAGGAGGCGACGGCGGAACCCGAGGCCCCGCCCGCGGAGACCGCGCCGCCGACGGAGGAGGCGCCCCCCGCCGAGGAGGAGACGCCCCCCGCCGAGGAGGCCGCGCCCCCCGCTGAGGAGACCGCCCCGCCCGAGGAGCAGCCCGTGGAGGAGCCGCCCGCTGAGCAACCGGTCGCAGCCCCCGAGGCGGCCCCGGCGCCCGCGCCCGTCGACTGCATGGCGATCCCGATCGGCAACGACGACCGGAGCGCGCGCGACGCGTGCCTGGCCGAGCAGCAGGCGGGCCTGCGGAGCCTCGCCGCCACTGACTCGCCGGAGCCGGCGTCCAACCCGGATCTGCCCGACAGCTGCGGACTCGACTTCGCCCTCGTGCTCGACAAGTCGGGCTCGATCGGCGACGGCGGCATCGCGGACCTGAAGGACGCCGCCGACGCGTTCACCGAGGCGTTGAAGGACACGGGCTCCGAGGTCTCGGTCACGGCGTTCGACCAGGACGCGAACCTGCTGCAGTCGGCGATCGCGCTCACGAGTGCGAACCTCGCGACGATCCAGGGCTCCTACAGCGGACTGGGCTCCGACGGCTGGACGAACTGGAAGCGCGGCCTCGAGGTCGGCCTCGGCTCGTTCGGCGGGTTCAGCGACCCGCCCGTCGAGCTCACCATCGTGATCACCGACGGCAATCCGAACACGGTCGACCCCGACAACGGGGGCGAGTTCCCCGACGGCTCCCCGGGGGCGCTCGACCCGGCGATCCTCCAGGCCAACGCCATCAAGGGCACCCCGTCGCACGTCTTCGTCGTCGCGGTCGGGCCCAACGTCTCACTCGGTCCGATCGAGTCGATCTCGGGCGGAACCGAGTTCGACGGATCGAACATCGCGACGGCCGACTACATGACGTCGACGAACTACTCGAGCCTCGCCGATGACCTCCAGCTCGTCGCCAAGGCGCTCTGCGGCGGCAACGTCGTCATCCACAAGCAGGTCGGGGCGGCGTTCCCCGGCGTCGCAGGCGGGGCGGGCTGGGAGTTCTCGACCGCCACCTCCGACGTCGACCCGACGAGCGACACCACGGATGCCTCCAGCCAGACCGACCCCTACGAGGTGACCGGTTTCGCGGTGGAGCCCGACCCGCCGGCGCGCCAGGTCGTGTTCTCCGAGACGGCGAACGGCGGCAGCGTCCTGACGGGCGCCCGATGCGGCACCTCGCCGAATCTCGAGGACGCGGTCGCGGTGCCGTTCGACACGGGCGCCCGGACCTTCACGGCCACCGTCGAGAAGGAGGAGACGACCCACTGCTGGGTGCTGAACACCTTCGCGCCGAGGTGGCTCGCGTGGAAGACGGTCGATCCGGCCGACGGTTCGACCGTCGAACCGGGGCAGGACGTCACCTACACCCTGCACGCGCAGAACGACGGCGTCGTGCCGGTGACGGGCGCGGAGCTCGTCGACGACCTGAGCGACGTGCTCGATGACGCGACAATCCAATTGCCGCTCCCGGCTGGTGCCGATCTCGTGGGGACCGCGCTGACCTGGTCGATCCCGGATCTCGGTCCGGGCGACACCGCAACCCTCTCGTTCACCGTGCAGGTCCACGATGACGCCTTCAACAGGGTGCTCGTGAACGTGGTCACGCCCGGCGACAACGGGCGATGCCCCGAGGACGTGAAGTCGGCGGCGCCCGTCGACGACTGCACCACGCACAACCCGACGCCCGACATCGCGATCGACAAGAACGTCGTGCAGACCGACCTCGATGTGGCGACCGGCGAGTGGACGCTCGGCTACACGCTCGACGTCGAGAACACGGGGCACGTCGACACGGCCTACGACCTGTCGGATGCCACGGACTTCGGCGCCGGCATGACGATCTCGGCCATCGAGTACTGGGAGCCGGGTGAGGATCCGACCCTTCCGGGGCATTCGCTGACCGGCCCGTTCGATCCGGTCGCCGAGTACCTGCTGGCCACCGACGTGCCCATCGCGGTCGGCGCCACCGACAGCTGGCTCATCCGCGTCACCGCGACCATCGACGACGACGGCATGCCCGAGTACGGCTGCGACGGCGAAGATGGCGGCGGATTCTCGAACACCGGCATCGTCACGATCGGCACGGGGTCGAAGGAGGACACCGCCTGCGACGCCCCCGGGCGCCTGACGCTCATCAAGACCGTCGACAACGAGCAGGTCCAGGACATCCCGGACTTCCCGCTCGCGGTGCCGAGCGACTGGCTGCTGAAGGCCGAGGGCCCGGTCACCGTCGAGGACCCTGGCGCCGACGAGCCCGGCACGAGCTACCTCGTGCCGACCGGATGGTACGACCTCAGTGAGCGGCCGAACCCCGACTCCGACAACCCCTACATCGACGACGGCACCTACGTGCCCGGCGAGTGGGTGTGCGACGACGAGGGCGGGAACGAGGAGCTCCAGAAGGCGGAGTCCGACGGCGAGGTCTTCGTGCCCGCCGGCGGCGAGGCAACGTGCAGCATCGTGAACACCGCGGATCCGGCCGACCTCGGCATCGTGAAGGACTACGAGCTGCCGGAGGGCGTCGAGGCGATCGACAACACCGACCCCGAGGCATCCGAGTTCTGGTTCACCCTGACGGTGACGAACCACGGACCCGACGTGCCGGGCGCGCTCGTGACCGACACGCTGCCCGACACGCTCGAGGTGATCAGCGGCATCGAGATCGACCCCGTCGATCCGAACTGGACCGCGTCCTTCGCGGGCAACGAGTTCTCGGCCGAGTACAGCGGCGTGTACGCCGCCGGTTCGGTCACCGAGTTCCGGTTCCAGGTGCGGTTCCTCGGCGAGCCGATCGGGCCGCTGCCCGAGAACCCGGAGGTGCCGCCCGAGCCGGTGCCGGCCGAGCCCGTCGTGAACGAGGCGTGCGTCGCCATCGTCGTGCCGGACACCGAGCCGCCGGCGGACGCCGCCGCGCTCGCCGCAGTCGACGACCCGGTGCTGCCGGTCACCGACGCGAACCCCGCCAACGACTGCGACGACACCACGGTGCCGACGAAGGCCATGCAGGCGAACGCCTACGTGCAGTGCATCAACGACGTGCCGTGGCTCTACCACAACGTCATGACGGCCGGACCCGTGACCCCGTCGGACATCACCGTCACGTGGACGCCCGACCCGGTGTTTTACCCCGACGCGGAGCCGATCGTCATGACGATCCCGTGGGAGGAGCGCAACGGCCGGCTCCTGTGGCCGTACGGCGAGGTGAACGACGAGGGCATCTCGATCGGCTGGCCGGGATGGCGCCTGGCCGAGCCGGGGGACGTCGTCGGAGAGGGCACGATCGTCGACTCGTGGGAGAACATGGTGAAGGACTCGTCGCTTCCGAGCTACGCGTTCGCCGACCAGCTCCACCCGATGACGATCACCTTCGAGATCAACCCGAGCCAGTCGGTGCTCGCGGTCTACCCGCAGGCGACCCCCGCCTGCGCGGTGACCCGAGAGGCCGGGCCGTTGATCGAGAAGACCTCGAGCGTGACCACGGCGAAGCCGGGCGACACGTTCGACTACACCCTGTCGGTCACCAACCCGGGCCTCGGCTCGACCAAGGCGATGGAGCTCTTCGACGAGATCCCGGCCGACCTCAAGGTGAACTCGATCACCACGCCGCCGGCCCCCGCGTTCCCCCGTTGGGACGACTGCGAGGTCACCGGCAAGGACTCGGCCGGCTACGGCGGCACGCTGCACTGCATCCTGAACGGGCAGATCGGCGGTACGAGGCCGGATGCCCCTGATGTGGTGCTCTCCGTCACGCTGAATCCGAAGTCGAACTCGTCGAGCATCGTCAACACCGGTGAGATCTGCTGGAACGACCTGCCCGACGACCAGACGGCGGCGGCAGCCGAGGGTGCGATCCCGCTCGATCCGGCGGAGCCGATCCTCTGCGACGACTCCTCGGTCACGGTGACCGTGCCCGGCTCGTCGATCGCGAGCACCGGCTTCGCGGGCGGCCCGTTCGTCTGGATCGCGACCGGAATGCTCCTCGTGGGCGGCGTCGCCGTCGCCTGGGTCGTGATCCGGCGCCGCCGCGCCGGGGGAGTGTAGGCGGTTCGGGTCGAACGGGGGATGCCGCGGCGCGACGTGCGCCGCGGCATCCCCCGTTTCTCGGCGGAACCCGCTTCGAACGGGGTACCCCGCGTTCAGGGGTGATAGCTGAGAAATCCTTGTTTCGCGCCCGCGGCGCGGCGCAGACTGGCAGTGCTGACCCGGTTTTCACCCGAGCCGGCTCCCACCTCGAGGTCTGGAGCTTGTCATGCACCGTCATCAACCTGCCCATCGCGCCGAGCGTCCGGCTCACGGCCTCCGCGCCGGGCTCGCCGGACTCACGGTCGGCGCACTCGTGCTCTTCGGGGCGCCCGCGCTCGCCGCGGCGGACGAGCTGCCGCCGAGCGCGGAGGTCACGGCCACGGAGCCGGCAGCCGAGCCGGTCGCGGAACCTCCCGCCGAACCGGTCGCCGAGCCCGAGCCGGTCGAGGAGCCCGCAGCCGAGCCCGCCGAGCCGGCGGCCCCCGCACCCGAGCCCGCGGCGGCGGCCGAGCCGCCCGCGGCCGAGGCGGCGGCACCCGCACCGGCCGCGCGAACGGTGGCGCCGACGGGTGACGAGAACGGCGGACCCCCGGTCACCACCATCCCCGAGTGGAAGGACCATGTGGCCATCTGCCACGCGACGAGCAGCGAGTCGAACCCGTACGTGTTCATCTCACCGAGCGTGCGGTCGATCATCGACCCCAACGGCGACCCCGACGACCCGACCGATCCCACGCACGCGCACTCCGAGCATCAGGACGGTCGCGACATCATCCCGGTGTTCGACTACTTCGACAAAGAAGGGGTCCAGCATCACTTCCCGGGGCTCAACACCACCAAGACCGAGATCACCGAGGAGGACTGCAACCCCGCGCCGCCGACGATGAAGCTGAGCGCGGAGATCTGCACCGAGGCCGGAGGGACCCCGCCGCCGGTGAAGGTCGCGCTCCTCGGGCTGCTGCTCGGATTCGACTACACGCTGAGCGTGTACAAGTCGGGCACCGATGAAGTCATCGACTCGGTCACGTTCAGCGACGTCCTCGATCACGACTTCGCGCTGGGGGCGGGCAGCTACGACGTCGTCCTCCATCGAGTCGGCGACGATACCGAGAACGACCTCGTGAAGACGATCACCGTGCAGCCGTGCCCCCGGGTCCCGGTGCCGCACTGGTTCCTGCAGAAGTGGTCGACGCCCACCGACGGCGCGGTCGTCGAACCCGGCGACCTCATCGTGTACACGCTCCAGGCCTACAACGACTCGGACGCCACGGTGACCGGGGCGACGGCGTTCGACGATGTCAGCGACGTGCTCGACAACGGCAGCATCGTCGACCTCGGCGCGGGACTCTCGGGCCCGGTGGGCGACGTGCTCACCTGGGCGGTGCCCGATCTCGGGCCCGGTGACGTCGCCATGGTCTCGTACACCATCGAGGTGGGCGAGGATGTATTCGGCGAACTGCTGCACAACGTCGTCACGCCCGGCCCCGGCGGCGAGTGCCCGAGCGAGGAGGAACCCGCGCTCGCCGCGAACGCGGTCGCCGTGGACGACGACGTCTGCGTCGTCGACCACCCCGTGGTCGACATCGACCTCGTGCTCGAGAAGGACGAGGCGACCGAGGGCGACGAGCCCGTCGACTCCGGCGAGGACGACGTCATCACCTACACGCTGACGATCACGAACAAGGGCACCGACCCGGCGTACCGCAGCCTCGTCACCGACCTCCTGCCCGACGGGGTGACGTACGTCGACGGCTCGGCGGTGATCTCGCCGAACCCGGGCGAGTGGGACCCGGTCGAGGTGGCGGACGGTGTGCTCACCGTGCAGCACAACGGCTGGATCTTCCCGGGGGACCAGATCACGATCACGTTCGAGGTCACGGTCGGCGAGTTGGCGCAACCCGCGCCCGACCAGCCGATCCCCGATCTCGTGAACGGCGCCTGCGTCGCGAGCGAGGCGTACCCCGAACCCGAGGCGCCGTCGATCGCCGCTGCCGAGGTCGAGGCGGCCGAGCCCGGGTTCGACTCGAATCCCGACAACAACTGCGACGACGCCGAGACCCCGGTGAAGGCGATCGGACTCGTCGGACTCGCGCAGTGCGTCAACGACACCCCGTGGTTCACCTACTCGATCACGCCGTTCAACATCAGCGACCCGGGAGCCAATCCCATCTCGCTGATCTGGTGGACGCCCGAGGCCTTCGCGAATCGCGACCCCTCGATCCCGGCCGATGACGTCGCGGCGCTCCTCGCCGACGGTGCCTCCCAGGTCGATCCGATCGCCTACCCGGCCGGGTGGGTGAGCGGCGACACCATCTCCGGACAGCAGCTCTGGCCGGGGGCGGAGGTCGACGCGGACGGCAACCCGACCGACTGGCCGGGGTGGACGCTGCTGCCCGACGGCACCTGGATCCTCGATCCGAGTGCGCCGTTCTACGACCTGCGGGCCGAGGCGGTCGTCGAGATCCGGATCAACCCGTCGAACGACGCCGACGTGGTGTACCCGCCGCCGACGCCGAACTGCAACGCGGCGCCGGACCAGCCGTCGCCGCCGCCGTCGACGCCGTCGTCGACGCCGGCTGGCCTCGCCGAGAGCGGAGTCCGGACCTCCGCGATGCTGCCCCTCGGTGCGATGCTCGTGCTCCTCGGAGCTGCGGCGATCGTGCGCGGGCTTCGGCGTCCTCGCGAGAACTGAGTCGATGAGTCGGATGCCCCGCCGGGAGCGATCCCGGCGGGGCATCCGTCGTGCTGGCGGTCGGGTGCCCCGGCCGAGGGCGTGAACGGGTCCGAGGCAGGGGAGCATTCGAACGCATCGGCTTTGTCCCCCATTTTGCGCTCATCAGGGGAATAATCTGTCCCCCAAACCTGAGGATCCCCCCGTTTTGGTGCCAGTGGGCCCCTGTTTCGGGCCCGTGCCCCGATGCGAGGATGAGCGCGAACTCGTACCCGCGTGTTCACCGGTTCGCGGAAGCGGACCACCGGGGATGCGTGCCCGCGCACCCCAGGCCCGGTCGCCCGGGCCGGAACAGCCGGAAGCTCACCCGCTTCCGAAACCCGAAGGCTGATGATGAACGTCACGCGATCCCACCGCACCCGTTCCACCGACCAGGCGACCGGACGTCGCTCGTTGAGGCACCAGGCGAGGCGGGCGAGACAGCGTCTCATCAGCGCGCTCGCGATCACCGGGCTGCTCGCGACGGGCGGTGCCGTCTTCATGGCGATCGCGCCGGCGACCTCGGCCGCGGCGGCGACGCTCGGGTCGATCTCGACGAGCTTCGAGATCGACGGCAACACGGCCGGGGCGAACGACTGGGGCGGGGTGGTGGGATCGACGCCGAAGCCCGCGTACACGACCGCATCCGGGCACCAGTCGAGCGGGATCCTCGCCGCGCAGCGCTCCGCGGACAGCGGGGCGACCCTCGGCTCTCCCGGCACCTGCGGCGCCACCGAGACGCTGAGCGTGTTCCCGGGCGGCGCGAAGATCGACGACAACCCGTGGAAGAACCTCATCACCAACTCGGCGAACGCGAAGGGCGACGCCTGCACCGGCGGCTCGGCGTACGAGGTCGTCACGGTCAACGGGGTTCAGCACACCATCTTCTACGCCTACTGGACGCGCCTCTCGGGCAACGGCGACATGACCTCCTACGAGGTCTTCCAGGGGCCGGCCGCCGGACGGTCCGACGACTACCTGGTCGAGTTCAACTACGACCCCTCGGGCAGCCCGACCACCTCCATCCGCGTGCTCTCGTGGGACGGCAACAGCTGGGAGCCCATCGGCAGCCCGGTCGTCTACCAGGCCGCGGTCGGCGGCAACACCGACACCAACACGAGCGGCACCGACGCGACCTTCGGTGAGATGGCGGTCGACCTCACGGCCTCCGGGCTGCTGCCGCCCGACGGCACCTGTCGTTCGTTCCTCGACTCGGGCTTCATCACCCGCACCGGCAACAGCGACACCGCCACCCTGCAGGACCAGCTCGTGTCGTCGAACCCGATCACCCTCACGAACTGCGGCAGCCTCGTCGTGAAGAAGGCCGGCACCCCGCAGGGGGCGCCGAACGCCTCCTTCAACTACGCGGTCACCCGAACCGGCGGCGGGCAGGTGCACGACGCCACGCTGACCGGCCCGACCGACACGGTCGCCGGCAACAACGGCCTCGGTGCGGCGATCGGCCTGGGCGACACCCACAACTGGGGCAACGTGTTCGCCGGCAACGACTACAAGCTCACCGAGGCGACGCCGCCGTCGCCGTGGGCGTTCAAGCAGACCACGTGTTCGGTCACCAACCCCGCGAACGGGCAGGTCGAGTCGACGACCGACGGCAGCTTCAAGCTGTACATCGGCGCCACGACCACCTGCACGATCGAGAACGTCACCTCGGGCGTGAAGATCACGAAGGCCGCCGCGGGCGACCCGGCGACCTTCGACTTCACCGTGACCGGGCAGCAGGGCAACGTGCAGGTTCCGGGCGGGCAGAGCTCGCAGGTCTTCTACTACACGCCCGGCAGCAACGTCGACATCACGGAGATCGCCGAGCCGGGCACGCCCCAGTGGAACCTCAAGTCGATCGTCTGCGACGCCGACGGCGACGGTGACGGCGACGTGTTCCTCGCGACCGCGACCGCGAAGCTGAAGACGATCGCCGGCCAGGTGCTCAACTGCACGTTCACCAACGAGCAGGACGGCCAGATCAAGATCATCAAGAACGTCGCCGGCGACAACGGCACGTTCAGCTTCACCACGACCGGCGCCGACCTCTCGGGCTTCGACCTCACCACCGTCGGCGGCACCGCGACGAAGCTCTTCGACAGCGTCGCTCCCGGCGCCTACACCGTCACCGAGACCACCCCGGCTCCGTTCTACGACCTCACCAACCTGACGTGCGTCGAAGACGTCACGGGCGACTCGGTCGTCTCGATCGCCCAGGGCAAGGCCACGATCACGGTGCAGCCGGGTGAGCTCGTGACCTGCACCTACACGAACACGCAGCGCGGCAACATCATCGTCACGAAGCAGACGAACCCCGACGGCTCCGCCCAGGAGTTCGACTTCACCCTCACCGGGCAGAGCGGCTTCGTGCTGAAGGACGGCCAGTCGAAGGCGTTCAACAACATCGTCCCCGGCGCGTACACGCTCGCCGAGCTCGCCGAGGCCGGCTGGGACGTCACGAGCATGACCTGCTCGGGCGAGACGCCCACCGCCGACTCGCCGATCGGCATCACGCTCTCGCCGGGTGAGACCGTCGAGTGCACGGTGCTCAACACGGCGACGAAGGGCAGCGTGACCGTCGAGAAGAAGGTCGACGGCGTGCCCGACGGCTACGACTGGTCGTTCCCCATCTCGATCAGCCCGGTGCCCGGCGGCCAGCAGGGAACCATCAACGCCACGGACGACGACCCGATCGTCGAGTGGAAGGACCTCGACGTCGGCACGACGTACACCCTCACCGAGGGCGACCTCGCCGGCTGGGACGAGGGGACGATCACCTGCGAGGGCATCGACGACGAGTCGGATGACCCGGGCTTCCAGTTCACCGTCACCCCGGGCCTCTCGCTCGAGTGCGAGGTGAAGAACGTCGCCGAACCCGGCGAGGTGAAGGTCACGAAGACGGTCGACGGCGTCGCCGACGACACCGAATGGGAGTTCGACCTCACGATCGACCCCGCCGACGGCGTGAAGCCGAGCGCGACGCAGACCGTGTCGGGCACCGGCAACACGAGCGACACCGTCACCTGGACCGACCTCGTCGTCGGCGAGGAGTACACGATCACCGAGGACCTGCCCGCTGGCTGGACCGGCGGCGTCGTCGAGTGCGGCCCCGACTCGAACCCCGGCAAGCCGGGCGACCAGTTCGTGGTCACGCCGGGCTTCTCGCTCGAGTGCACGGTGAAGAACGAGGCGGAGCCCGCCTCGGCGAAGGTCACGAAGACCTCGGTCGGCGCGGCCGGCAGCTTCACCTTCGTGCTGACCCCGATCGACCCGGCCGGCGCCCCGATCGAGCAGATCGTCACCACCCCCGCCGGCGGCGGCGTCGGCGACACGACGTTCACCGACCTCGTGCCCGGCACCACCTACTCGCTCGCCGAGAAGGACCCGGGCGCCGGATGGGTCGTGGGCGAGCTCGTCTGCGAAGTCACCCACGCCGGCGACGACACCGCGGAGTCCGTCGACGAGTCGGGCTTCACGGTCGAGCCGGGCGACGTGTTCGAGTGCGACATCACGAACACGGCCAAGGGCAAGATCATCATCGTCAAGAACATCGACGGAGCCGACGGCACCTTCCAGTTCACGGGCACGTGGCCGTGGGCCGGCAACCCGTCGATCGGATCCTTCGGCGTGACGACCGCGAACGGCACCGGCGCCAGCAGCTACGACAACGTCGTGGCGGGCAGCTACAGCGTGACCGAGCTGCTGACGAACACGCACGTCGGTGAACTCGTCGGCTGCGTCGAGTCCCGTGTCGGGGGCGCCGACAACGGCTCGTCGATCGACCAGGTGAACCCGCTCAAGGGTCGCATCGACCTCGATCCGGGCGAGACCGTCGTCTGCACCTACTCGAACACCGAGCTGTCGACGATCATCGTCGACAAGGTGGTGCCGGGCGTCGGAGAGATCCCGGGCGGCGCGACCCAGGCGTTCCCCTTCACCTTCGCGGGTGACGGCGACGACCAGGAGTTCTCGCTCACCGACGGCGACGACCCGCAGGCCTTCGGCTCGCTCCTCCCCGGCGGCTACACGGTCACCGAGGGCGACACGGCGAACTGGGACCTCACCGGTCTCGAGTGCACGCCGCCGGACGGCGTCGACACCGAGGGCGCGACGGCGAGCATCGAGCTCGCGGCCGGGCAGACGGTGGTCTGCACGTACACGAACGCCCCGGAGACGGGCGACGTGACGGTGCGCAAGATCGTGAAGGGCGTGCCGCAGGGCTACCCCTTCGACTTCGAGATCACGATCTCGCCCGCGGTCGGCGCGCAGCCGGCGACCCAGCACGTGACCGAGGCGGACTCCAGCGTGAGCTGGACCGACCTCGTGGTCGGCGAAACCTACACGCTCACGGAGGGTGACGAGTCGGGCTGGAACGAGGGCGACTTCATCTGCAACGGCGGCGACCTCGAGGATGCCGACGACGAGCTCGCCGGCTTCCAGTTCGAAGTCACGCCCGGCCTGTCCATCAGCTGCACGATCACGAACGAGGCGGTGCCCGGCGAGGTCACCGTGACCAAGCACGTGACCGGCGTCCCCGACGGCTTCGAGTGGTCGTTCCCGCTCACGATCGCCCCCGCCGACGGCGTGCTGCCGCAGGCCGAGCAGACGGTGACCGGAGTGGGCAACGTGACCGACAGCGTCACGTGGACGAACCTGAAGATCGGCACCGTCTACACGGTGACCGAGGGCGAACTGCCGGCGGGCTGGTCGGGCGGCACGGTGACGTGCACCGACTCCGACCCGCAGACGGCGGGCAACCAGTTCGTCGCGACGCCGGGCGCCACGCTCAGCTGCGACGTGACGAACGACGTGGTCCCGCCGACCGGACTCATCACGAAGGAGCTCGTCTCCATCGGGCAGAACGCCGAGGGCACGTGGGACCTCGTCTACGAGGTGAAGGTGACCAACCAGAGCCCGGTCGCGCCGCTCGTCTACGACCTGCAGGACCAGCCCTTCTTCGGGGTCGGCATCGTGATCAACGACGCCGAGGCCGAGGGGCCGAGCGACGACGCCGCCGACTGGGATCCGACGGCATCGAACTACGTGCTCGCCGATGACGAGTCGGTGCCGGCCTCCGGGACGGACACCTACACGATCACGATCAACGCGACCGCGGGCGAGGAGGTCTACGAGACCTCGCAGGACCAGTGCCAGGAGGGCGAGACCACCCAGGGCGGCTTCCGCAACACCGCGTTCCTGATCGTCGGCGACGGCGAACCGCAGCCGGCCACCGACTGCGACGAGCCCGGCCGCACGACGGTCACGAAGGAGCTCGTCGGCAGCCCGGTGCGCGGCGACGACGGCGACTGGACCGTGACCTACGAGGTGGTCGTCACCAACGAGAGCGCCACGCAGGACCAGTACTACGACCTCGAGGACGACCTCGGGTTCCCGGCGGGCGTCGAGATCGTCTCGGCGACCGCGACGAACGACGCGGGCTTCGACACGTCGGCCTGGAACGGCGACTCCGTGACGACGCTCGCCGACGACGCGGTGATCCTGAAGTCGGCGGTCCACACCTACACGGTCGTGGTCGTGGCCGACGTCGACGAGATCACGGTGATCGATCACGTCACCTGCGAGGCGTCGACCAGCGGTCGCGGCTTCTTCAACGAGGCGGTGCTCGACAACGGCACGATCGTGACGAAGGTCGACGACTGCGACACCATCCCGGTCGGCCGGCTCACGCTCGAGAAGCACGTCGACCTCTCGGCGTTCGACGGCATCGACCTCGCCGACCTCGGGCTCGGCGACCTCGAGCAGCTCGCACCGAAGGACTGGCTGCTCACGGGCACCGGCGCCGACGAGAGCGTCGCGGTGCTCGGGCACGTCGGCACCGTGTTCACCCTTCCCACGGGCGAGTACGGCCTCTCGGAGGAGCCGACGGCCGAGGCATCCACCCACCCGCTGCTGAAGTACTTCTTCAGCCAGGGCTGGATCTGCGACCGCGACGGCGAGGGAGACGACACGGCGCTCGTCGAGGTCGGCGAGCTCACGAGCTGCGACCTCACCAACAAGGCCGAACTCGTGGACGTCGGGATCGAGAAGAACTACGACCTCAGCGGTCTGCCCGACGACGCGATCGAGGGCGGTGACGAGTTCGACTACGTGCTCACCGTGACCAACCA
Source organism: Agromyces sp. NPDC058126 (assembly GCF_042884595.1). Classification (NCBI taxonomy): domain Bacteria; kingdom Bacillati; phylum Actinomycetota; class Actinomycetes; order Micrococcales; family Microbacteriaceae; genus Agromyces; species Agromyces sp. NPDC058126. Next base: position 695,389 of record NZ_JBHVTS010000001.1, read on the forward strand.
CTCGAGCATCGACGTCGAGGAGCTCGACGTCACCGACCTGGTCGACCCCGAGCTCGAGGTCGCGGGCCCCGCGACCTTCGAGGGCGTCGGCACCTGGACCGAGCAGCCGACGGTCGGTGACAACGAGTTCGCCGCACACGGCGTCGGACCGTTCGAGCCGGGCGATGTGGCCACCATCACGATTCCGGTGCGGCTGCCCGAGCCCGAGCCCGTCGAGACCGACGTCGTCGGCCCCGACGACCCGGCGCCGCCGACGCCCGAGATCGAGATCGGCGACGTGCCGAACGAGGCGTGCGTCGCGATCACGGGCGGCGAGGGCGTGCTCGAGGATCTGATCGAGGCGAACAACTGCGACGACGTCGAGGTGCCGCGGAAGGCCATCGACCCGGCCGCGTTCGTGCGATGCATCGCGGATGTCCCGTGGCTGTACTTCAACGTCGCGGCGAGCGAGCACGTCGAGCCCGGCGACATCACAGTCACCTGGACGAGCGCCGACGGCACGCTGACCAAGGTGCAGACGGTGCCCTGGGAGAAGCGCAACGACCGGCTCCTCTGGCCGGGTGCCGCGGTCGACGAGAACGGCGTGCCGTTCGAGTTCCCCGGATGGCGCCCGATCACCGAGGAGGACCTCACGAACCCGCCCACGCCGGGCACCCGGTTCGGCGACCTGATCCTCGACGAGACGGTGCCGACCTACCCCTGGCGCGACATGGAGAACCCGGCGACGATCACGTTCTCGGTGAACCCCTCGCAGTCGGTGCTCGCGGTGTACCCGCAGGCGCTGCCCACCTGCGCGATCGATCGCGAGCCCGAGGTCGACATCCTGAAGACCGCGAGCGTCGAGGAGGCCAAGCCCGGCACGAACTTCGAGTACACGCTCGAGGTCACCGCGACGGGCACCGGCTCGGCCGAGCCGGTGGAGATCTTCGACGAGATCCCGTCGCACCTCCGGGTTGACGACATCACGACGGCACCCGCTCCCGCCTTCCCGCGCTGGGAGGACTGCCAGGTGACCGGTCAGGACGCCGAGGGCTATGGCGGACTGCTGCACTGCGACCTGCTCGGGGTGCTCGGTCCGAACTACCCCGAAGCCCCGCCCATCGTGCTCGACGTGCACGTCGACCCGGCGACGAAGGCGACGAGCGTCGTGAACACGGGAGAGGTGTGCTGGCAGAACGCCGACGACACCTCCGAGGATCCTGTGGTCGTCTGCGACGACTCGACGGTGACCGTGCGGATCCCGCAGCCCATGGCCGCCACCGGATTCGGCGGTGAGCCCGTCGTCTGGGGCGCTGCAGGACTGGTGCTCCTCGGCGGACTGCTCGTCGCCGCCGGCATGGTGATCCGCCGGCGCAGGCAGGGCGCACACGTCGCGTGAGTCGGTGAGGGCGCACTGAAGCCCTGGCGAACGGGGGTCGGACCATCGAGGTCCGACCCCCGTTGGTGTGTCCCCCGAATGGGGGAAGTCGAGTGATCGTCGAGTACCCCGCTTTCGGGTGACACTTCTCTTGAATCCCTGATCAACAGCGATATAGCACAGGAGGATGCCCCCCGTTTTGGTGTCATTGTCCCCCTATTTGTCCCCCGAATCCTCTGGTTGACTCGGCGCAATTGCGCGATCTGTGCCACCGTGCGCATCACCCGATCACGAAGGTTCGAGAACCATGGACAGCTTGCTCGACCCGTTCCGCTCCGACCGCAAGCCCGGAGGACGTCGCGCCCGACGCCGCCGCCAGGAGCGACGAAGCCGATCGCTCCGCGCGACCATCGCCGCCGTCACCGCCGGTGCGATGCTCGCGATCGGGCTGCCCACGATGGCCTTCGCAGCAGGCGAGGCATCGGACGGGACGGCGCCCGAGTCGGCGCAGGTCGCGAGCGAGTCGGTCGAGCCCGGGACGGGGGAGAGCACGGCGCCGAGCGAGGAGCCCGCGGCCGAGGAGCCGCCGGCCGAGGAGCCTACGGCGGAGGAGCCGCCGGCCGAGGAACCGCCGGCCGAGGAACCGCCCGCAGAGGAGCCGCCGGCCGAGGCACCGCCCGCCAAGCCGGCGCCGGCCGAGCCGGCGCCCGCTCCCGAGGCCGCCGAGCAGCTCGTCGCGCCGATGGCGGTCTTCCCGGCCGACACGGCGGACTGTACGACGAACTGCGGCAACCTCACCATCACCAACGTCGTCTCCGGAGGACCGGCGACGGCGAGCCAGTGGACGCTGCACGCCGTCCGCTCGAGCAACAGCGACAACTACAACTTCACCTCGGGGCAGACCCGGCCGGTGCCGCGCAACAACACCTACACGCTGTTCGCCGACAACGGACCTGCCAACTACACGACGACGTTCGAGTGCACCACGGGCGGATCGGGCAACAACGACCCCGACTGGGACGAGGGTGACCGAACGGTCACCTTCAGCAACACGAACGGCAGCCCGACCCAGAAGTTCGCGAACTGCACGTTCACCCAGACGTACTCGGGTCCCGCGACCATCAACGTCCAGGTCGGTGGGGCACGTACCGGCATCTCGAGCGTCGGCGGTCTCGGCGGAGTGACCCTGCAGCTCTACACCGACAATGGCGGCTCGTTCGGCTCGATCATCAACCAGCCGTGGGCGACCTGCACCTCGACCGCCGCCGGCGTCTGCAGCTTCGTCGTGCCGAACGCCAACAACTCCAACTTCTGGGTCGCGCAGGCGACTCCGGGCGTCCCGGCCGGCTGGTTCTCGAACGACACGCTCGCGACCGGCACCTCGCCCACCTCCGCGGACTACCGATTCCGCATCGCCGACGTCGACGCAGGCGAGACCCTCAGCTCGCTGAGCGACTTCATGATCGCCACGGGCAACACCGCGAACAACGCCTCCGGCGGCATCTGGCAGAACTCGCTCGCGAATCCGACCAGGGCCCAGCAGTGTGGCGTGCGAATCGCGCTCGTCATCGACCTCTCCGGCTCCGTGGAGCCCAACTTCGCCGACCTGAAGGACGCCGCCAAGGGCTTCGTCACCGCCCTGCAGGGCACGCCCTCACAGGTCGGCATCTTCACCTTCAACAACGTCGCGCCCGCGAGCGTCGGCGGCAACCTGGGCATCACGCCGGTCTCGACGGTCGGCGGTGCGAACACGGTGCGCAACCACATCGACAGCTTCGGCACCCCCAGCGGGGCGACGAACTGGGACCGCGGCATCTACCAGGTCGCAACGAGCGGTACTCAGTACGACATCGCACTCGTGCTCACCGACGGTAACCCCACGGTCTACGCGAACAACGAGGGCCCGGGCAACCGCACTCGATTCCGCGAGGTCGAGAACGGCGTGTTCTCGGCGAATGCCGTGAAGGCGCTCGGCACACGTGTCATCGCCTTCGGCGTCGGCAGCGGCGTCGGGGGCTCGCCCGACAACCTCGTGGCCATTTCCGGCAGCCAGCTGAACTCCGACTACTTCCAGTCCGCGAGCTACGACCAGGCTGGAACCATCCTCCGCAACCTCGCGCTCGGCGCCTGCCAGGGATCGGTCTCGGTCGTCAAGCAGGTCGTCTCGAACACGAGCACGGGCGAGCAGAAGACGGGCCAGACTCCGGCGGGCGGCTGGACCTTCACCGCTGAGCCCACGACCGGCGGCATCACTCCCGCATCGCAGTCGGGCGTGACGGCTGCCGGCACCGGAGCCGTGAACCTCCCGCTCACCTTCGCGGGCGGCACGACCTCGGGCACCGTCAAGGTCACCGAGGACCCGCAGGGCCACAGCATCGTCACATCGGGCGGCAAGAACGCCGTCTGCACGGACGTCGCGACCGGGAACGCGATCACCGTGACGAACGAGACGAACGGCTTCTCGGTCCCCGTCAGCTCGACGCAGGCCGTCACCTGCACAGTCTGGAACCGGCCACCGCTGCCGCAGTCGACGTACAGCGTCAACAAGGTCTGGGTCGTGAACGGCGTGACCTACCAGAACGGTCAGCAGCCGATCGGCCTGACGGCGCAGCTCACCGTCGGCGGCGCGAACGCACCGTGGGTGACGCCGCAGGGGCCGGTCCCGGCCAACACCGTCGTGTCGCTGAACGAGACGACGAGCGTCGGTTCGCGGGATCTCTGCCGCATCACCGACAGCAAGGTGACCCTCGCGAACGGCAGCGCACCGGCCAACGGGGCCCTGCCGTACAGCGCCACGCTGCAGCCGGGTGACAACACGTACACCATCACGAACACCGTCACCTGCGACTCGCAGCTGACGCTGAAGAAGACCGTCTCGAACGGCCCGGTCGCAGCGTCGGCGTGGAACCTCGACGCAGTGGCCCCTGGCGGGGCACTCGCCGGACCGAACGGCGCCACCGGCAGCCCCGGTGCGACGGCATTCGTGACCCCGAACGTCACCTACCCGCTCGTGGAGACGGGTGACCCGCGCTACGTGCAGACGCTCGGCCTGAACGCCGTGCCGATCCCGCCCGCCACGGGCAGCTGGGACTGCGTGCAGGTGAACGCGGGCGGCACGGTCGTCCCCGGCTTCGCCGACGGCCTCAACGGCGGCGTCACGGTTCCGCTGGGCTTCCGGGTGCAGTGCACCGCGGTCAACCAGACCGCGTCCCTCACGCTCATCAAGAACGTCGACAACGACCTCGGCATCGATGCCGATCCGAGCGACTGGACGCTCACCGCGACCCCGAACGCGCCCGCGATCCCGGGCCTCGACGCCCAGGACGCGACCACGGGCGAGACCGTGTACCTGCGCCCCGGCAAGGCGTACACGGTCTCGGAGAGCGGCGGGCCCGACGGCTGGACCCAGACGAGCGTCATGTGCCGCACGTCGCCGAACGGCCAGTACGTCGAGACCGACCAGATCACGCTCCCCGCGCTCGGGCAGGGCACCTGCGTCATCTCCAACGACCCGATCGCCCCGACGCTCGAGCTCACGAAGATCGTGACCGGCGACGTCGCCCCCGCGAACGAGTGGACGCTGAGCGCGAGCCGCGCCGACGACGACCAGGTCGTCGCGAGCGGTGACGGCACCACGGGCGTCGTGGCGGTTCCCGCAGGCGTCGCCTTCGAGCTCGCGGAGAGCACCGATCTGCCGAATGCCGACCAGTTCGGCCCCGGCGCGTGGCTCTGCTCGCTGAACGGCGGCCCGGACATCCCCGGCCCGAACGTAGCCGCGCTCGGCGCCGGCGACGCGGTCGAGTGCACGGTCACCAACACGCTGAAGCCGTTCACCCCGTCGATCACGAAGACGGCGGCCGTGCCGACGCCCAACGCGGACGGCTCGTGGACGATCGCCTACGACATCGTCGTGACGAACCCGAGCGCCTTCCAGCCGATCGACTACATCCTCTCCGACCAGCTCGACTTCGGCTCCGAGGTGACGGTGAACAGCGCGAGCTACCAGCGCGTGCAGCCGCTGCCCGCCGGCGCCGTCGAGGACTGGACGGTCGGGTTCGACGCCGTGCAGCCGTTCGACGACGAACCGCAGCTCGCCGCGGGGACCTCGCACACCTGGCGGGTCACCGTGAACGCGACGGTCGACGCCGACGCGGACTTCACCGGATCGACCCAGGGCGCATGCGACGACCTGGAGCCCGGCACCATCGGCTTCCTCAACACGGCGACGATGTACGTGGGTCAGGTGCCCTACGAGGCATCCGACTGCGAGCTGCCCGTGAAGCCGACCATCGCCAAGCAGGGCGGCACCGCCGTCGACAACGGCGACGGAACCTGGACGCTTCCGTACACGATCACCGTGACGAACCCGTCCGCGACCACGAGCGTCGTCTACGACCTCGTCGACGAGCTCGACCTGCCGACGGGCGTCACCGCCACCGGGCCGGCGACCGTCGTCGTCCAGCCCGTGCCGACCGAGGCCTCGTGGACCGGATTCGCGCCGAACACGCTCCTCGCCGACGACGTGACCCTCGCGGGCACGGCGGGCGTCGACCAGCACGTCTACCAGGTGCAGGTCATCGTCGAGATCGGTGCCGACCAGGCCGGCTTCCGGTGCCCGGGCGACGGCGGACTCAACAACGTCGCGACCGTCGAGTCGGGCAACCAGTCCGACGACGCCACCGGCTGCGTCACGGTCGACCCGCCGGTCATCGAGCACGACAAGACGGTCGTTCCCGGCTCGGTGAGCCAGGGTGCCGACGGACTCTGGACGATCCAGTACCGCATCGACGTCGACAACACCGGCGCCGTCGGCGGCACGTACTCGCTCGAGGACGAGCTGCACTTCGGTGCCGGCGTCGACCTCTCGGGTGCGGGCTACGCGGTCACCCGCGACGGGTCGCCGGCCGCGGCCGGCTGGGCCGGCACCGGATCACTCGTCGCCGACGCGTACCTCGCCGGCGGGGCATCCGACGTCTGGATCATCACCGTCACGGGCATCGCGCTCGAGGGACCGACCCTGACGCCCGCCCAGACCGCCTGCCCGCAGGACGACGCCGATGGGGCGTTCAACAACGCGGCGGTGCTCACCGTCGGCGGAATCGCCGAGACCGACACGGCCTGCGACAGCCCCAGCGCGCCCGACGTGCTGAAGAGCGGTGCGACCGCCAGCCAGCAGCTCGACGCGACCTGGGACGTCAGCTACCTGCTGACGGTCTCGAACACCGCGCCGGGCGCGAAGGCGGGCTACTACTCGCTCGACGACGTTCCGGGCTTCCCGGCGTCGGTGACGCTGAACTCGTACACCGTCGAGGAGGTCTCGCCGGTGGCGGGTCCGATCACGACCGACGCGTCGCCGGTCCCGGCGACCATCCCGGTCGTGGCCGACGAGCCGATCGCGGCCGGAGCGGTGCACGTCTACCGCATCACCCTCAACGCGACCGTTCCCTCGGGCCTGCCCGAGAACGAGCGGCTCTGCGTCGACGGGCAGTCGGGCGTCGGCTTCTTCAACGAGGCCCGGCTCACGAGCGGCGAGATCGTCGACACCTCCGACGACTGCACCCCGGTTGAGCCGGGCGGCCGTCCCACGGTGGAGAAGTCCGACCCGACCGTCACCCAGGACGGCGAGGGCGTCTGGACCGTCGAGTACGACGTGACGGTGACCGGCAACGGCGACTACATCTCGACGTACACGCTCGAGGACACGCTGCACTTCGGCTCCTCGGTCGAGATCCTCACCGCCGAGTGGGCGGGCCAGGGCACGGACGGCGAATGGGAGGACCCCGAGGCGAACCCCACCGAGACGATCGTCGCCACCCCCGAGGTGATCGACATCGACGAGGTGCACAGCTACACGGTCACGGTGACCGCGAAGGTCGACGAGGTGGCGTTCACCGACCCGACGACGAACACCTGCGACCCGAGCGATGAGGAGCCGAACGTCGGATTCCTCAACACCGCGACGCTGACGAGCGACGGCGTGCCCCAGTCGGACGACGGCTGCGGCCTGCCCGCCGAGCCCGAGGTGACGAAGACCGCGGTCGGCACCGAGGCCGTCAAGGTGGGCGACCACTGGGAGGCCACCTACGAGATCACGGTCGAGAACCTGAGCACGAGCCAGTCGCTCGTCTACGACCTCGCCGACACCCCCGACTTCGCCGACGGCGTCACGATCACCGATCGTGCGGTCACGAGCGCGGATGTCACGGTGAATCCCGCGTGGAACGGCGCGAGCCCGGCGACCGACGTGATCGTCGAGGACCAGGAACTCGCCGGTGGCGCGACCCACACCTTCACCGTCACGGTGTCGTTCACGGTCGACGACGCGGACGGGTCGCCGGCGCTCCTCTGCGAGGGCGACGACGGGCAGGGACTCCTGAACGGTGCGGTCGTCACCTCCGGGGGCACCTGGACCGACGACGACTGCCTCGACGTGCCCGTGATCGTGATCGTCGACAAGGCGTGGGTGATCGACGGCGGCGAGCCGATCGCATGGGACAGCGACGAACTGCCCGACGGCTTCACCGCACAGGGCCAGCTCGACGGCACCGACGTCGACTGGGATGCCGAGAACGGCCCGTACTCGCTCGGCGACGAGGTCGCCATCGGTGAGACCGACGTGGTCGTGCCCGAGGGCTGCGAGATCGTCGACGCCGTCGGGAACGGCACGGGGGAGTACACGCTCGACGCCACGGTGAACAACTATCTCGTGACGAACGAGGTCGACTGCGTCCAGACGGTGAACCTCGAGAAGATCGTGACGAATGCGCACGGCGGCGACGCCGTGGCATCCGACTGGACCGTGTCGGCGAGCACGCCCGAGGACGGCTTCGGGGGACCGGGCGAGGCGAGCGGACCCGTCGATCTCAACGTCGGGTACACCCTCAACGAGGTCTCGGTCGTGTGGGAGGACGGCGTCGCGTACGAGGTCGCCGCGACGTGGAGCTGCAGCTCCGAGCAGGGCGCCGACGCGTTCACACTCGTCAGCACGCCCGGCTCGACCGAGGCGACGCTCACCGTCACGGAGCTCGGCGCGACGGTCGACTGCGAGATCGAGAACATCGACATCGCACCGACCCTGACACTCGTGAAGGACGTCGCCCCCGACTCGGTCGAGGCGGAGTTCCCGCCGACGCTGTGGACGGTCTCGGCGACCGAGGAGGGCGAGGCGGCCGTCGTCACCGGCGACGGCACCGCGACCGGTGAAGTCGAGTCGAACGTCGACTACGTGCTCGCCGAGCTCGCGAGCGACTTCGAGGGCGCCGACGAGTTCGAGGCCGGTGCGTGGAGCTGCGACGTCCCCGGTGTCCTCACCGGCGACACCGCGAACCTCGAACCCGGCGACGACGTGACGTGCACCATCGTCAACACGGCGAAGCCGGCGAGCTACCTGTTCGACAAGGAGGTCACCGGGGTCGTGCAGGAGGACGACGGCACCTGGACGATCGCCTACACCGTGACGGTGACGAACGAGAGCGTCGTCTCGCCCGTCACCTACGACCTGGTCGACTCCCTGGCGGGCTTCGGCGAGGGCATCGAGATCGACGAGGCCTCGTGGACCGGCCCCGACGGCTCGGGCGACGTCTGGGAGGACCCCGCGACCGAACCGGTCGAGGAACTCGCGAACGACGTCGTCCTGACGGCCGCCGTCGGCACCCACGAGTACCTCGTGACGGTGCACGCCACCGTCACCGGTGACGCGGTCTGGGACGAGGGCGAGGGCGAGGGCGACGGCTCGACGGGCTGCGTGCCCGGCGAGCAGGGAGGATTCGCGAACTCCGCGACCCTCACCGTCGACGGTCTGCCGACCGACGACGAGGCGTGCGACGAGCCCGGCCGTACCACCGCGGTCAAGGTCGCGCACCCCGCGACGTACCTCGGCCTCGGCGACTGGGAGGTCACCTACGACATCACGGTCGACACGGTCGGCGACCACGACCTCGTCTACGACCTCGGCGACACGCTCGTCTTCCCCGACGGCGTGACCATCGAGGAGGCCACGGCCGAGGACCCCGACGGGAACCCGGTCGCGGGCTGGAACGGCGAGGATGCCACGACGCTCGCCACGGCGCATCCGATCACCGCGGGCGACACCCACGTGTGGACCATCACGGTCCGTGCGAACGTCGCCTCGATCGAGTCGATCGACCTCGCGAAGTGCGAGGCGACCGAGACGGGCGGCGGGTTCCTCAACACCGCCGAGATGGTGAACGGCACCGTGGTCACCGAGCTCGAGGGATGCACCGACATCCCGGTCGGCAAGCTGAAGCTGACGAAGACCGTCGACAACACGGCGCTGCTCGACCTCGGCTTCACGCCGGACGAGCTGCTCGCGGCGACCGACTGGAACCTGAGCGCCGATTCGGGCACGCACTTCGCCGAGTACCTGAACGGCGGCGGCACCTCGCTCGTCGTGCCGACCGGCTCGTACGAACTCGGCGAGGAGCTGCAGACCGAGCAGGAGGACCACGAGTTCGCCGACTACTACACCGCGGACGCATGGCTCTGCGGTGAGGCGGCGGTGACCCACGCGCAGGTGCAGCCGGGCGGCGTCACCGAGTGCACGGTGAAGAACGTCGCCGACTCGTTCGACGTGGGCATCGAGAAGACCTACCTGCTGCCCGACGGCGTGACCGCCGTCGAAGCCGGCGATGCCTTCGAGTACGAGCTCACCGTGACGAACCACGGCACGCTCGACGTGACGGGCCTCGAAGTGACCGATCTCCTCCCCGACGACCTCGTCGTCACCGGGGCGGCGACCTTCACTCCCGCGGCTGCCCCCGTGCAGCCCGGCACCTGGACGCAGACCTCGGGTGACACCGACAACGCGTTCTCGGCGACGTACTCGGGTTCGTACCCGTCCGGGGCGGTGACCACCATCACCATCCCGGTGCAGGTCGCGGTGCCCGCGCCGCTGCCTCCGGTGCCGCCGGTCGGGCCGAACGACCCGCCGCCGGTGCTGCCGGTCATCGACCTCGACGACATCCACAACGAGGCGTGCGTCGCGATCCCGGTGCCCGCGCCCGAGGAGGCCGACCGTGCCGCAGCCGCGGCGGAGACGATGCCCGACATGGTGCCCGCCAACGACTGCGACGACGTCGACGTGCCCACGAAGGCGATCGACCCGTCCGCGTACACGCGCTGCGTGGCCGACGTGCCGTACCTCTATCACAACGTCGCTGTGTCCGAGAATGTCGAGCCCGGGCCGATCACGGTGACGTGGACGCCCGACCCGACGGTCTACCCCGACGCGGTGCCGGTCGTGATGGAGATCCCGTGGGACGAGCGCGACGGGCGGCTGCTCTGGCCCTACGGCGTCGTGAACGACGAGGGCATCTCGATCGGATGGCCCGGATGGCGACTGATCCAGGAGGGCGACGTCGTCGGCGAGAACGGCATCGTCGACATCTGGGAGAACATGGTCAAGGACTCGAAGCTCGAGAGCTACGCGTTCGCCGACCAGGTGAACCCGATGACGGTGACCTTCTCGGTCAACCCGAGCCAGTCGATCCTCGCGGTGTACCCGCAGGCGACCCCCGCGTGCGAGGTCGTCCGCGACCCTGCGGTCGACATCGTGAAGACCGCGAGCGTCGAGGAGGTGAAGCCCGGCGGCGCGTTCGACTACACGCTGTCGGTCACCAACTCCGGGCTCGGCGCGATCGAGAACATGGAGCTCTTCGACGAGATCCCGGCCGACCTCAAGGTCACGGAGATCACAACCGATGAGGCGCCCGCGTTCCCGCGCTGGGACGACTGCGAGGTCACCGGGGCCGACTCCGACGGATACGGCGGTCTGCTCCACTGCGTGCTCAACGGCATGATCGGCGGCACGCAGCCCGACGCGCCCGACGTGGTGCTCTCGGTGGTGCTCGATCCCGCGACGAAGGTCGACCGGGTCGAGAACACCGGCGAGGTCTGCTGGAACGACCCCGACGACGCACCCGTCGAGCCGCAGCTCGAGCCGGGAACGGTGGCCCCGGCCGCGGTCCTCGATCCCGAGCTGCCCATCCTCTGCGACGACTCGACCGTCACGGTCCGAGTGCCGCAGCCGCCGGCTCCTGGCATCGCCTCGACCGGCTTCGCAGGCGGGCCCCTCCTGTGGGGCGCCGCCGGGCTCCTGCTGGTCGGTGCGCTGCTGGTGTCGGTGACGATCGTCCGTCGCCGCCGCCCGGGTGAACAGCACACCTCGTAGGGGTCGCGTGAGCGAGGGGCCGGTGCTTCGGATGCGCCGGCCCCTCGTGCGTGCGAGGGGCTCTCGCAACGCGAACGGGGCCGGTGCCATCCGGCACCGGCCCCGTTCGGGGTTGGATCTCTGCTTACGGCTTGCCGCGCATGATCGCCTGCTTGACCTCGGCGATGGCCTTCGTGACCTCGATGCCGCGGGGGCAGGCCTCGGTGCAGTTGAAGGTCGTGCGGCAGCGCCACACGCCCTCCTTGTCGTTGAGGATGTCGAGGCGGGTCTGCGCGTTCTCGTCGCGCGAGTCGAAGATGAAGCGGTGGGCGTTCACGATCGCCGCGGGGCCGAAGTACTGGCCGTCGGTCCAGAACACGGGGCACGACGACGTGCACGCGGCGCAGAGGATGCACTTTGTGGTGTCGTCGAAGATCGCGCGGTTCGCGACCGACTGCACGCGCTCCTTGCCCGGCTCGGGCGTGGAGTTCGCGACGAGGAACGGCTGGACCTCGCGGTAGCTCGCGAAGAACGGCTCCATGTCGACGATGAGGTCCTTCTCGAGGGGCAGGCCCTTGATCGCCTCGACGTAGATCGGCTTCGAGATGTCGAGATCCTTGATCAGGGTCTTGCACGCGAGCCGGTTGCGGCCGTTGATGCGCATCGCGTCGGAGCCGCAGATGCCGTGGGCGCACGAGCGACGGAAGGTCAGCGAGCCGTCCTGCTCCCACTTGATCTTGTGCAGCGCGTCGAGCACGCGGTCGGTCGCGTACATCTCGACGTCGAAGTCCTGCCAGCGCGGCTCGGTGTCCACGTCGGGGTCGAAGCGACGGATCAGGAAGGTGACGGTGAACGACTGGATGGGTGCCTCAGCGGCGGGCGCCTGTTCGAGCGTGGCGGTGCTCACGATCAGTACTTCCTTTCCATCGGCTGGTAGCGCGTGACGGTGACGGGCTTCCAGTCGAGCCGGATGTGGTCGGCCGCGTCGGCCGAGTGGGCGTCGCCCGACAGGTACGCCATGGTGTGCTGCATGTAGTTCTCGTCGTCGCGGTTCGGGAAGTCGTCGCGCATGTGGCCGCCGCGGCTCTCCTTGCGGTTGCGTGCGGAGAAGACGACGACCTCGGCGAGGTCGAGCAGGAATCCGAGCTCGACGGCCTCGAGCAGGTCGGTGTTGAACCGCTTGCCCTTGTCCTGGACGGCGATGTTCTTGTACCGCTCGCGGAGGCCCGCGATGACGTTCGTGACGTGGGCGAGCGACTCGTCGGTGCGGAACACCTGCGCGCCCTTGTCCATCTCGTCCTGGAGCTCCTTGCGGATGGCGGCGATGCGCTCGGTGCCGTTCGAGTCGCGCAGCTGCGCGAGCAGCTCGCGGATGCCGCGGGCCGGGTCGTCGGGCAGCGGGGTGAACTCGACGCCGGAGTTCACGTACTCGACCGCGTTGCGGCCGGCGCGCTTGCCGAAGACGTTGATGTCGAGCAGCGAGTTCGTGCCGAGGCGGTTCGAGCCGTGCACCGAGACGCACGCGCACTCACCGGCGGCGTAGAGGCCGGGCACGACGGTGGTGTTGTCGCGCAGCACCTCGGCGGCGACGTTCGTCGGGATGCCGCCCATCGCGTAGTGCGCGGTCGGCATCACGGGCACCGGCTCGTACACCGGGTCGACGCCGAGGTAGGTGCGGGCGAACTCGGTGATGTCGGGGAGCTTGGTCTCGAGCACCTCGGCACCCAGGTGCGTGCAGTCGAGCAGCACGTAGTCCTTGTGAGGGCCGGCGCCGCGGCCCTCGGCGACCTCCTGCACCATGCAGCGCGCGACGATGTCGCGGGGCGCCAGGTCCTTGATGGTCGGGGCGTAGCGCTCCATGAAGCGCTCGCCCGAGGCGTTGCGGAGGATCGCGCCCTCACCGCGGGCGCCCTCGGTGAGGAGGATGCCGAGGCCGGCGAGACCGGTCGGGTGGAACTGGAAGAACTCCATGTCCTCGAGGGGGAGGCCCTTGCGCCAGACGATGCCGACGCCGTCGCCGGTGAGCGTGTGGGCGTTCGAGGTCGTCTTGTAGATCTTGCCGAAGCCGCCGGTGGCGAAGATCACGGCCTTCGCCTGGAAGACGTGCAGCTCGCCGCTCGCGAGGTCGTACGCGACGACGCCCGAGGGCTGCTCGACGCCGTCGACCTCGGTCATCACGAGGTCGAGCACGTAGTACTCGTTGAAGAAGTTGATGCCGAGCTTGACGCAGTTCTGGAACAGCGTCTGCAGGATCATGTGACCCGTGCGGTCGGCCGCGTAGCAGGCGCGGCGCACGGGCGCCTTGCCGTGGTCGCGGGTGTGCCCGCCGAAGCGCCGCTGGTCGATCTTGCCCTCGGGCGTGCGGTTGAACGGCAGGCCCATGTTCTCGAGGTCGATGACCGCGTCGATCGCCTCCTTGGCGAGGATCTCGGCCGCGTCCTGGTCGACGAGGTAGTCGCCGCCCTTGACGGTGTCGAAGGTGTGCCACTCCCACGAGTCCTCTTCGACGTTCGCGAGCGCCGCGGCCATGCCGCCCTGCGCCGCGCCCGTGTGCGAGCGGGTGGGGTAGAGCTTCGAGATCACGGCGGTCTTCGCACCGGGCCCGGCCTCGATGGCCGCGCGCATGCCGGCGCCGCCCGCGCCCACGATGACGATGTCGAACTGGTGGTAGTGGACGCCGTCGACGATCTTGGTCTCGGCGTCGGAGGTCTGGGTGTTCACGAATCTCCTATGCGGCGCAGAACGAGGGGAGCAGGTCGGCCGGGGCGCCCGCGGGGCACGGCTCGAAGGTGAAGACGACGAGGGTGCCGAGGATGATCAGCACGGCCGCGGCGGCGAACAGGGCGCCCTTGAGCACCTTCTGCACGGTGCCGGGGTTCGTGTAGTCGTTCACGAGGGTCCGCATGCCGTTGGCGCCGTGGATGAGGGCGAGCCAGAGCATCAGGACGTCCCACCACTGCCAGAACGGGTCGGCCCACTTGCCGCCCACGAAGCCGAAGTCGATGGCCTGGATGCCGTCGCCGACCATGAGGTTCATGAAGAGGTGGCCGAAGATCAGCACGAGGAGCACGACGCCGGAGGCGCGCATGTAGATCCAGCCCCACTTCTCGAGGTTGGAGCCGCGCCGGCGGGGTTCGCCGGGGAATTCGATCGCAGTCATGTCGGAGGGCCCCTAGTGGCTGAAGACGTTGATGAGGTGACGCGGGGTGAACGCGAGCATCGTGACGACCCAGAGGGCGATGACGACCCAGAAGAGGACCTTCTGGTGACGCGTGGCCCAGGCCCAGAAGTCCACGAGGATGATGCGCAGCCCGTTGAACGCGTGGAACACGATCGCACCCACGAGGGCGACCTCGCCGAGGCCCATGATCGGGGTCTGATAGGCGCCGATGACCGCGTTGTACGCCTCGGGGCTCACCCGCACGAGTGCCGTGTCGAGGATGTGCACGAGAAGGAAGAAGAAAATCGCGACACCTGTGATGCGGTGCAGCACCCATGACCACATACCCTCGTGGCCGCGATAGAGCGTGCCGCCCGGCTTCTGCTTCGCCGGCTTCTCGGGTGTGGTCAGGGTTCCTGCCGAGGTCTCTGGCATGAACAACCCTCCCTGGCTGTGTGTTTCAGGCCCGGACATGCGGGCGCACGGGCGCGACGGCCCGATCAGAGTCTAGACCCGGCCCGGTCGACGTGCAGGTGAGGTGTGCCTTATCCACTCGCCGCCGCGGCGAATACCGCCCGGGCCCGGCATGCGCCGACTATCCTGAGCGGATGACCTCCGCAGCCCTCGATGGCTTCTACAGCATCATTCCCGCCGGTGGCGTGGGTTCGCGGCTCTGGCCGCTCTCGCGCGCCGATGCGCCGAAGTTCCTGCACGACCTCACCGGCTCCGGACAGACGCTCCTCAAGGACACCTGGGACCGCCTCGCCCCGCTCTCGGGCGAACAGCGCATCATGGTGGTCACCGGACGCGCCCACCGCGCCGCGGTCGAGTCGCAGCTGCCGCTGCTCGCCGACGAGAACATCGTGCTCGAATCCGAGCCGCGCGACTCGACGGCCGCGATCGGCCTCGCCGCGGCCATCCTCGAGCGCCGCGAGCCCGGGGTGGTCATCGGCTCCTTCGCGGCCGACCACGTGATCTCCGGCGACGCGCTGTTCCAGGGCGCCGTCGCCGAGGCGGTCGCGGCGGCGCGGGCCGGGTACATCGCCACGATCGGCATCACCCCCACCGAGCCCGCCGTGGGATTCGGCTACATCGAGTGCGGCGAGCCCCTCGACGTGCCCGGCGCCAGGCACAGCGAGCTCGTCTCGAGCTTCGTCGAGAAGCCCGACCTCGCCACCGCCAAGCGGTACCTCGCCGGCGGTCGCCACCTCTGGAACGCGGGCATGTTCATCGCCCGAGCCGACCAGCTGCTCGCCGAGATCGCCCGGAACAAGCCCGAGCTGCACGCCGGCCTCCTCGAGCTCGCCGAGGCGTGGGACGACCCGTCGACCCGCGGCCCCGCGGTCGATCGCATCTGGCCGCGTCTCGAGAAGATCGCGATCGACTACTCGGTCGCCGAGCCTGCGGCGGCCGCCGGCCGGCTCGCGGTGATCCGCGGCCACTTCCAGTGGGACGACGTCGGCGACTTCGCCTCGCTCGCGAAGCTGAACACGGCGGGGCGCTCCGGCGAGCTCGCCATCCTCGGCGAGAACGCCCGGGTGCTCGCCGACGCGTCGAGCGGCATCGTGGTGAGCCGGTCGAAGCGGGTCATCAGCCTGATCGGCGTGCACGATATCGTCGTCGTCGACACGCCCGATGCGCTCCTCGTCACCACGAGCGAACACGCGCAGCGGGTGAAGGCGGTCGTCGACGCCCTCCGGCTCGGCGGTTCGAGCGACGTGCTCTAGGCACGAGAAGGCAGGTTCAGGATGCCCAGGGCAACGCGCAGTCTCCTCGTCGCCGCGGTGGCCGCGGCATCCCTCGCCCTCGTCTCGTGCGCCTCCGCCCCTGACGCCGGCGGCACGGACGCCGCGGGGGAGGGCTGCGTGCGCATGGTCACGAACTCGGGCGGCCTCGAGGACCGTTCCTTCAACCAGTCGACGTGGGAGGGCCTGCAGCAGGCCGAGGAGGAGTACGGCATCGAGGCCGAGGCGCTCGTCTCGACCGGCGAGACCGACCTGGCCCCGAACGTGGCCCAGGCGGTCGCCTCGGGCTGCGGGCTCGTCGTGACCGTGGGCTGGGAGCTCGCGGAGTCGACGCTCGAGGAGGCCGGGGCGAACCCCGACACGGCATTCGCGATCGTCGACGAGACGGTCGAGGCCGACAACGTGAAGCCCGTCGTGTTCGACACGGCGCAGGCCTCGTTCCTCGCGGGCTACCTCGCCGCGGGCGTGTCGAAGACCGGGGTCGTCGCGACCTTCGGCGGCGGCAACCAGCCGCCCGTCACCCTCTTCATGGACGGCTTCGTCGACGGCGTCGCGAAGTACAACGAGGTGCACGGCACGCAGGTGCGTGCGCTCGGCTGGGACAAGGCCGGGCAGGACGGCTCGTTCACCGGGGACTTCGAGGACGTCAACAAGGGCAAGGTCATGACCGAGGGCTTCATCGACCAGGGCGCCGACGTGATCCTGCCGGTCGCCGGCCAGGTCGGCGAGGGGGCCGCCGCGGCGGCCGTCGAGCGCGGGGCCTCGGTGATCTGGGTCGACAGCGACGGCTACGAGACCCTGTCGGCGGAGTTCCGCCCGGTCATCCTCACGAGCGTGCTGAAGCGCACGCAGGACGCGATGGTCGACATCGTCGGCGACGTCGAGGCCGGCGAGTTCACGAACGAGCCGTTCATCGGCACGCTCGAGAACGGCGGTGTCGAGATCGCCCCGTACCACGACCTCGCCCCGCTCGTCACTCCCGAGCTCGACGCGGAGATCGAGGGCCTGCGGCAGGCGATCATCGACGGCGACCTCGTCGTCGAGTCGCCGAGCGCGCCGTAGGGGGAACGGATCGACCCCGTTCGGGGGATGCCGAGCGCTGCTCATATGAGCAGAAGATTGCGTCTAGATAACCATTGACGCCGATCGCGATCGCGGTCGATGGCGTCCCGCGCAACATTGGGTAACGTTTCTGCACGAGCCTCGCGAAGGTCGGGGCGCAGTCTTTGGAGGACACTGTGAAGGTCACGATGAAGAAGGCCGCTCTCGGCGGCCTCGCGATGTTCGGTGCAGCCGCGCTGCTCGCCGGATGCGCCTCGGCTCCCGAAGAGTCGAACGAGGCGGGCGGCGAGACGCTCGACTACCTGCCCTGCATGGTCTCCGACGAGGGCGGCTTCGACGACAAGTCGTTCAACCAGCTCGGCTTCGAGGGCCTCGTGAAGGCCGCCGACGAGCTCGGCGTCGAGTACACCGAGGTCGAGTCGGCCGCGGAGACCGACTACGCGTCGAACCTGCAGGGCCTCGTCGACCAGGGCTGCAACACGATCGTCACGGTCGGCTTCCTGCTCGCACCGGCCGCGCTCGAGTCGGCCCAGGCGAACGCCGACCTCGAGTACATCTCGATCGACGACACCGTCGACACCGACTTCGACGGCACCACCGACGCCGAGAACATCAAGCCGATCATCTTCGACACCGCGCAGGCCGCGTACCTCGCCGGCTACCTCGCCGCGGGCATGAGCGAGACGGGCGTCGTCGGCACCTACGGCGGCCTCAACATCCCGACCGTCTCGATCTTCATGGACGGCTTCGCCCAGGGCGTCGAGCACTACAACGAGGAGAACGGCACCGCCGTCAAGGTCCTCGGCTGGGACCGCGCCAAGCAGGACGGCTCGTTCACCGGCGGCTTCGCCCCCGATGACAAGGCCAAGCAGGTCGCGCAGGGTCTCATCGACCAGAACGTCGACGTGCTCCTGCCCGTCGGCGGCCCGATCTACCAGCCCGGAGCCGCGGCGATCCGCGACTCGGGCCGTGAGATCGCCCTGATCGGCGTCGACGCCGACGTGTACGAGACCGACCCCTCGGTCGGCGACCTCCTCCTCACCTCGATCCGCAAGGGCATCGACGTCGGCGTCTACGACGCGATCATCGAGGCCGGCAACGGCGAGTTCGACCCGACGCCGTTCGTCGGCACCCTCGAGAACGAGGGCGTCGGCCTGGCGCCGTTCCACGACTGGGAGAGCAAGGTCCCGGCCGAGCTCGCCGACAAGGTCGCCGAGCTGCAGGAAGCGATCATCGCGGGCGACATCACCGTCGAGTCCTACCTCGCCGGATAAGCGGTTCGCCATCACGAAGTCGGGGAGGTCGGCATTGCCGGCCTCCCCGGCTCGTTTCCCCGCCGAGCAGGTTCGGCAGCATCTGAGCAGCACGCTCGGATGCACCTCAACATTCGCGCAGCATCTCCAACGGATGCGGACAGATCACTAGGATCGGGGTCATGAAGCTCGAACTTCGCGGCATCACGAAGCGATTCGGCAGCTTGGTCGCAAACGACCACATCGACCTCACCGTGGAGGCCGGAGAGATCCATTGCCTCCTCGGTGAGAACGGTGCAGGCAAGTCGACGCTCATGAACGTGCTCTACGGCCTGTACCAGGCCGACGAGGGCGAGATCCTCCTCGACGACGTCGTCCAGCACTTCGCCGGCCCCGGCGACGCGATGAAGGCCGGAATCGGCATGGTGCACCAGCACTTCATGCTCATCCCCGTCTTCACGGTCGCCGAGAACGTCATGCTCGGCCACGAGTCGACCAAGGCCGGCGGGTTCCTCGACCTGCAGTCGGCCCGCGCGAAGGTGCGCGAG
The DNA here is from genome assembly GCF_042884595.1 of Agromyces sp. NPDC058126. Classification (NCBI taxonomy): domain Bacteria; kingdom Bacillati; phylum Actinomycetota; class Actinomycetes; order Micrococcales; family Microbacteriaceae; genus Agromyces; species Agromyces sp. NPDC058126. The sequence continues at coordinate 714,682 of NZ_JBHVTS010000001.1, forward strand.
ATCTCCGACCGGTTCGGCTTCGACGTCGATCCCGACGCCCTCGTCGACGACCTGCCCGTCGGCGTGCAGCAGCGCGTCGAGATCATCAAGGCGCTCTCGCGCGACGCGAAGGTGCTCGTCTTCGACGAGCCGACCGCCGTGCTCACGCCGCAGGAGACCGACGAGCTCATGGCGATCATGCGCCAGCTCCGCGAGTCGGGCACCGCGATCGTGTTCATCACCCACAAGCTCCGCGAGGTCCGCGAGGTCGCCGACACCATCACGGTCGTCCGCCTCGGCAAGGTCGTCGGCGAGGCCTCGCCCACGGCCTCGAACGTCGAGCTCGCCTCGCTCATGGTGGGTCGCGCCGTCGAGCTCACCGTGCAGAAGGACCCGCCGAAGCTCGGCGACCCGGCGCTCGTCGTCGACGGGCTCTCGGTCATCGACCACATCGGCCAGCTCGTCGTCAACGACGTCAGCTTCGAGGTGCGTCGCGGCGAGATCCTCGCCGTCGCGGGCGTCCAGGGCAACGGGCAGACCGAGCTCACCGAGGCGCTCGTCGGACTCCAGCCCCGTGTGCAGGGGTCGATCTCGCTCGACGGCGAGAAGCTCAGCGGCGAGAGCGTGCGCAAGATCCTCGACGCGGGCGTCGGCTTCGTCCCCGAGGACCGCAACGAGGACGGCCTCGTCGGCGAGTTCTCGATCGCCGAGAATCTCATGCTCGACCGCTCGAACGGGGCACCGTTCGTGAAGGCGGCCAACGTGCAGCGCGGCGTGCTCGAGCAGTTCGCGACCGAGAAGGTCGCGGAGTTCGACGTGCGCACGCCGGGCATCGAGACCAAGGTCGGCCGGCTCTCGGGCGGCAACCAGCAGAAGGTCGTGCTCGCCCGCGAGCTCAGCCGCGAGCTCCGCCTCCTCGTCGCGGCGCAGCCCACCCGCGGCGTCGACGTCGGCTCGATCGAGTTCATCCACAAGCGCATCGTGGCGGCGCGCGACGCGGGCGTCCCCGTCGTCGTCGTCTCGACCGAGCTCGACGAGGTCACCGCCCTCGCCGACCGGATCATGGTCATGTACCGGGGCCGCATCGTCGGCATCGTGCCCGGCGACACCCCCCGCGACGTCCTCGGCCTGATGATGGCCGGCGAGGTCCCCGCAGAAGGAGCCGCCGCATGAGCGACCCCCAGCAGCCCGCGCAGGGCGCAGAGCCCGTCGAGACGCCCGCACCGCAGGGCGCGGCGACCGACACGGCGCCGCCCCCCGCAGGGCCCTCGACACCCGCTCCCGGCGAGGTCGAGCCGCCCTCGCGGTGGGCCACCGCGTTCCGCGAGATCGTCACCGGCAACGCCATCATCTCGGTGCTGGCCATCGTGCTCGCCCTCATCGTCGGCGCGGTCATGATCGCCTTCACCGACGAGCGGGTGCAGGAGGCGGCGGTCTACTTCTTCGCCCGCCCCGGCGACACCTTCGTGGCGATCTGGGAGTCGGTCTCCGGAGCGTACGTCGCGTTCTTCCAGGGCTCGATCTACAACTTCCGACGGCCTGACTTCATCTCGGGCATCCGACCGCTCACCGAGACCCTCACCTTCGCGACGCCGCTCATCGCGGCCGGCCTCGGCGTCGGGCTCACCTTCCGCGTCGGCATGTTCAACATCGGTGGCCGTGGTCAGATGCTCATCGCGGCCTCGGCCGCCGGCTGGGTCGCCTTCGGGTTCGACCTGCCCTGGGGCATCCACATGATCGTCGCCGTGCTCGCAGGCATGATCGGCGCGGCCCTCTGGGCCGGCATCGCCGGGCTCCTGAAGGCCCGCACCGGCGCGCACGAGGTGATCGTGACGATCATGCTCAACTACGTCGCGCTCTATCTCGTGCAATGGATGCTGCGGACCCCGGGCCTGCTGCAGGCCCCCGGATCGAACAACCCGAAGACGCCGCCGATGAAGGACACGGCGATCCTGCCCGATCTCCTCGGGCCGCAGTTCAACCTGCACTTCGGCTTCATCCTCGCGATCGGCGCCACCGTGCTCGTCTGGTGGATCCTCAACCGCTCGAGCCTCGGCTTCAAGTTCCGGGCCGTCGGCGAGAACCCGAACGCCGCCCGCGTCGCCGGCATCAACGTCAAGTCCATGTACGTGTACGCGATGCTCATCTCGGGCGCGCTCATCGGCCTCGCGGGCGTCAGCCAGGTGCTCGGCACCGTGACGACCGGCTTCTCGAGCGGCATCGACGCCGGCATCGGCTTCGACGCGATCACCGTCGCGCTCCTCGGCCGTTCGACGCCGTGGGGCATCCTCGCCGCCGGCATCCTGTTCGGCGCGTTCAAGGCCGGCGGATTCTCGATGCAGGCCGCCGAGGGCGTGCCGATCGACATCGTGCTCGTCGTGCAGTCGCTCATCGTGCTGTTCATCGCGGCGCCCCCGCTCGTTCGCGCGATCTTCCGCCTGCCCGCCCCGGGCTCGGCCCCGAAGCGACCGCGACCCATCGTGACGAAGGAGGTTGAGGCGAAGTGAGCACCGTGACCACCGACCCCGCCGCGCCCGTGTCGGCCTCGCTCGACAAGACCGTCGTCGTCAGCTGGAAGGCGCCGATCGCGTTCGCGATCTTCACCGTCCTCGCTGCCGTCCTCTTCGTCGCCGCCGGCAGCCACGGCGAGGCCACGTTCAAGCTCTCGCAGGCGAACGACGTCATCCAGCTGCCCGACGTCACGCTCTCGAGCGAGGTCACCTCGTGGGTCTGCGTCGTGCTCATGGCGGCGATCACCGTCGTCTCGGCGCTCCTCGTGCGGGCGAAGCGCAAGGTGGGCATCTGGCTCGTCGTGCTGTTCGCCGCGATCTTCCTGATCGGGTTCCTCACGTGGGCGGCCGCCGGTTCGCGCACCCCCGTCATCCCGCTCCCCGGCCTGCTCGCCGGCGCGCTGAGCCTCTCGGTGCCGCTCATCTTCGGTTCGCTCTGCGGTGTCATCTCCGAGCGTGTCGGCGTCGTCAACATCGCGATCGAGGGTCAGCTGCTCGCGGGCGCCTTCACCTCGGCCGTCGTGGCCTCCGCGGTCGGCAACGCCATCATGGGCCCCGCACTCGGCATGATCGCCGCCTCGATCTCGGGCGTGCTCGTCGCGTTCGTGCTCGCCGCGTTCTCGATCAAGTACTACGTCGACCAGGTCATCGTCGGTGTGGTGCTGAACGTCCTCGTCCTCGGGCTCACGAGCTTCCTGTTCTCGCAGGTGCTCGCGCCGAACGCGGCGGTCCTCAACTCGCCGCCGCGCCTCGAGCGGTTGCCGATCCCGGTGCTCAGCGAGATCCCGCTGATCGGGCCGATGCTGTTCCGCCAGACGATCATCGTCTACCTCATGTACATCGCCGTCGCCGCCGTCTACATCGGCCTGTTCCACACCCGCTGGGGCCTCCGCCTCCGCTCGGTGGGCGAGCACCCGCAGGCTGCCGACACGGTGGGCATCAACGTCACCGGCACCCGCTTCTGGAACGTCTCGCTCGCCGGTGCGATCGCCGGCCTCGGCGGCGCGTTCTTCACGCTGGGCTCGGTCGGCGCCTTCAACAAGGAGATGACCGCGGGCGCGGGCTTCATCGCCCTCGCCGCCGTCATCTTCGGTCAGTGGGATCCGATCAAGGCCACGCTCGCGGCGCTCCTGTTCGGATTCGCCTCGAACCTGCAGAACACCCTCGGCGTCATCGGCTCACCCGTGCCGAGCGAGTTCATGCTGATGCTGCCGTACCTCATCACGATCTTCGCCGTGGCCGGATTCGTGGGCAAGGTGCGCGGCCCGGCGGCGGCCGGAAAGCCCTACATCAAAGCCTGACGGAGGTCCCGGGGCCCGCCCCGGGACATCCACCACCCTCATCTGCAACGGGAGAGCAACATGACCGCGACGGATGCGATCGACTGGCAGGGGCTGCGCGAGCGCGCCCGCGAGGCGATGGCGAAGGCCTACGTGCCGTACTCCGAGTTCCCGGTGGGCGCCGCGGCGATCGTCGACGACGGCCGCGTCGTGAGCGGCTGCAACGTCGAGAACGCCTCGTACGGCGTCACCCTCTGCGCCGAGTGCTCGCTCGTGTCGGCACTCGTCATGTCGGGCGGCGGCAAGCTCGTCGCCTTCACCTGCGTCGACGGCCACGGAGCCACGCTCATGCCGTGCGGGCGGTGCCGCCAGCTGCTGTACGAGCACTCGGCCGAGGGCATGGTGCTCGACACCGTGTCGGGCCTGAAGACCATCGACGAGGTGCTGCCCGACGCGTTCGGCCCGCGCCAGCTCGCAGAATTCCGAGGAGAAGCATGACCACCGCCATCGAGCCCTTCGACGCCGTCGACCTCATCCGCGCGAAGCGCGACCGGCGCGAGCTCACCTCGCCCGAGATCGCCTGGCTCGTCGACGCGTACACGCGCGGCTACGTGGCCGACGAGCAGATGTCGGCCATGACCATGGCGATCTTCCTCAACGGCATGACGCGCCGCGAGATCCGCGACCTCACGATGGCGATGATCGCCTCGGGCGAGCGCATGGACTTCTCCGGGCTCGGCAAGCCGACGAGCGACAAGCACTCGACGGGCGGCGTGGGCGACAAGATCACCCTGCCGCTGATGCCGCTGGTCGCGACCTTCGGCGTCGCGGTGCCGCAGCTCTCGGGGCGCGGGCTCGGCCACACGGGCGGCACGCTCGACAAGCTCGAGTCGATCCCGGGCTGGCGGGCCGACCTCACGAACGACGAGATGTTCGCGCAGCTGCGCGACGTCGGCGGAGTGATCTGCGCCGCGGGCGCGGGCCTCGCGCCGGCCGACAAGAAGCTCTACGCGCTCCGCGACATCACCGGCACGGTCGAGGCGATCCCGCTGATCGCCTCGTCGATCATGTCGAAGAAGATCGCCGAGGGCACCGGGGCGCTCGTGCTCGACGTGAAGTTCGGCTCGGGCGCGTTCCTGCAGGACATCGAGCGTTCGCGCGAGCTCGCCCGCACCATGGTCGAGCTCGGCGAGGACGCCGGGGTCGCGACGAGCGCCCTCATCACGAACATGAACGTGCCGCTCGGCCTCACGATCGGCAACGCCAACGAGGTTCGCGAGTCGGTCGAGGTGCTCGCCGGCGGCGGCCCCGCCGACGTGCGCGAGCTCACGGTCGAGCTCGCCCGCGAGATGCTCGCCCTCGCCGGCCGGCCCGACGTCGACGTCGAGGCCGCCCTCGACGACGGTCGCGCGATGGACACCTGGCGGCGCTCGATCATCGCCCAGGGCGGCGAGCCCGACGCGGCGCTGCCCGTCGCCCGCGAGCAGCACGTCGTGACCGCCGAGCGCGACGGCGTGCTCGTCGAGCAGCAGGCGCTGCCGTTCGGCATCGCCGCCTGGCGCCTCGGCGCGGGCCGCGCTCGCAAGCAGGACCCGGTGCAGCATGCCGCCGGCATCGAACTGCACGCGAAGCCCGGCGACGCCGTGCGCGCCGGTCAGCCGCTGTTCACGCTCCACGCCGACGAACCGGCTCGATTCGAGCGTGCGCTGGAGGCCGTCGCAGGCGCCTGGCGCATCGGCGACGAGGGCGACCCCGTCGAGGACGGCGGCCCGCTCATCGCCGACCGGATCGGCCGCTGACGCGGTCGGGGGTCGGGGTGTAGCGGGTCTCGGGGCGCGCCCGGCTTCGAGATTGCCGAGACTTCGCGGCAGTCGCGCCGCTATCGTTGTCACGTGAACACGATTCCGACGGAGTACCGGCTCGAGGGCGACGGCACGAGCATCCAGTCCCTGCCCAAGATCTCGCTGCACGACCACCTCGACGGCGGCCTGCGCCCGCAGACCCTCATCGAGCTCGCCGACGAGCAGGGGCTCGAGGTTCCGGCGGCCGACGCCGACGGCCTCGCCGCCTGGTTCACCGAGCAGTCGAACTCGGGTTCGCTCGTCGAGTACCTGAAGACGTTCGACCTCACCACGGCGGTCATGCAGACCCGCGCGGGCCTCTCGCGCGTCGCGCGCGAGTTCGTGCAGGACCTCGCCGCCGACGGCGTCATCTACGGCGAGATCCGCTGGGCGCCCGAGCAGCACCTCACGCGCGGGCTCACGCTCGACGAGGCGGTCGAGGCCGTGCAGGAGGGCCTCGAGCAGGGCGCCGACGACGTGCGGCACCAGGGCGGAGGCATCCGCACCGGGCAGTTGATCACCGCGATGCGCCACGCCGACCGCGGGCTCGAGATCGCCGAGCTGGCCGTGCGCCACCGCGACCGCGGCGTCGTCGGCTTCGACATCGCCGGCGCCGAGGCCGGGTTCCCGGCGAGCCGCCACCGCACCGCGTTCGACTACCTCGCCGGCCAGTTCATGCCCGTCACGGTGCACGCGGGCGAGGCCGACGGCCTCGAGTCCATCCGAAGCGCGCTCTTCGACGGCCGTGCACTCCGGCTCGGCCACGGCGTCCGCATCGCCGAGGACCTCCTGATCGAACGCCAGGACGACGAGAACACCTACGTCTCGCTCGGCCCGGTCGCCCAGTGGGTCCGCGACCGCGAGATCGCCCTCGAGACGAGCCCGTCGTCGAACCTCCAGACCGGTGCGATCACGGCGTGGGGCGACGAACTCGTCGACCACCCCTTCGACCTGCTCTACCAGCTCGGCTTCCGCGTGACGGTGAACACCGACAACCGGCTCCAGTCGGGCACGAGTCTCACCCGCGAACTGGCGCTGCTCAGCGACGCCTTCGGCTACGACCTCGACGACCTCGAGACGTTCCAGCTCAATGCGGCGGCCGCGGCGTTCCTGCCGCTCGACGACCGCGACGAGCTCGCCGAGCTCATTCAAGACGGCTTCGACGAAGCCTGACGACGCTGCCGACGGCGGATGCCACGGGCCTCCGCCGTCCGCGCCGCCGCCCCTGAACGGACCCGCAATGAACCTCCCTCCCCTTCCCGACGAGGCCGTCGTCCTCGGCGCGCACGCCGCCGACTGGCGCGGTGCCGTACGCGAGGCCGGGCGGGCGCTGACCCGTTCGGGTGCGACCCGCTCGGACTACGCCGACCGCATGATCGCGGTCATCGAGGAGTTCGGCGCCTACGTCGTCATCGCCCCCGGGCTCGCGCTCGCCCACGCCCGGCCCGGGCGCGACGTGCTCCACGAGGGGCTCGCGGTCGTGACGCTCGCCGAGCCGGTCGCCTTCGGACACCCGCACAACGACCCGGTGAACGTCGTCCTGGGCCTCGCGGTCGCGAACGCGGAGGAGCACGTCGCCTCGGTCGCGAACCTCGCGAACGTCTTCAACGACGCCGGCGCGGTCGGCCGGCTCGCCCGGGCGCGCGACGCGGGGGAGGTCCGGGCTCTCCTCGGCATCGACGGGGGTGCAGCGTGAAGATCATCGCCGTGTGCGGTGTCGGCATCGGCACCTCCGCGATCCTCAAGGTCAATGCCGAACGCGCCCTCGAGCGCCTCGAGCTCGCCGCCGACGTCGACGCGAGCGATCTCGCGGGCATCGCCGCGGCGGCGTCCGACGCGCAGGTGATCCTCACCTCGAGCGAGCTCGCCCCCGCCGTGCGCGAGGCCATCGGGCGGAGCTTCGCCGAGGTGGTCGAGGTGACGAACTACTTCGACGTCGACGAGATCTCGCGGCTCCTCGAACGCTCGCTCGGCTGACGCGTCGCCGCTGCGGGGTCCGCGGGCAGGGCTCGACCGAACCCCGTTCCTGCGACTGAACCCCGATGCACGCGCCTCAGACGCGGAATCGGGGTTCAGTGCTCATGGCGTGCCACCTGCGCGCACCATCGGGGCGTGCGCCCGCCTGACGCTACGCGACGAGCTCGCGCATGCCCGACGCTACGCGACGAGCTCGCGCATGCCCGCCTCGAGCGCGGCGATCGTGGCCGTCGCCGCGGCCCGGCGCTCGGCGACCGTGCCCTGCTCCGAGACGGCGTCGAGGTAGACCTTGAGCTTCGGTTCGGTGCCGCTCGGGCGCACCATCACGCGGGAGCCGCCCTCGAGCACGATGCGGAGGACGTCCGACGGGGGGAGCGAGCCGAAGCCGTCGGCGAGGTCCTCGATGCGCTCGACCCGGATTCCGCCGACCGAGGCCGGCGGCTCGGCGCGCAGCCGCGCCATCACCGCGCCGATGCGCGAGAGGTCGGTGACGCGGATGGAGACCTGGCCGGAGGCGTGGCATCCGAACTTCTCGACGAACTCGTCGAGGTGGTCGGCGACCGTGCGGCCGTCGGCCTTCAGCTCGGCCGCGAGCGAGAGGAACGCGGCCGCGGCCGAGATTCCGTCTTTGTCGCGGACGACGCCGGGGTTCACGAGATAGCCGAGCGCCTCCTCGAATCCGAAGACGAGGCCGGGCGCCCGCGAGATCCACTTGAATCCCGTGAGCGTCGCCTCGAAGTCGAGCCCGTAGGCGCGGGCGACGGCCTCGAGGCCGGGGGAGGAGACGATCGAGCAGGCGAGCGCGCCGTTCGGTCCGCCGTCACCGGTTGCGGCGTCGGCGGCGCGGCGGGCGGCGAGCCAGCCCAGCGTCAGGCCGACCTCGTTGCCCGTGAGCCGACGGTACCCCGCGCCGTCGGGCGCGGTCGCGTCGGGGATCGCGATGGCGAGCCGGTCGGCGTCGGGGTCGTTCGCGACGATCAGCTCGGCGTCGACGTCGCGGGCGCGGGCGAACGACAGGTCCATCGCCCCCGGCTCCTCGGGGTTCGGGAACGAGACCGTCGGGAACGCGGCGTCGGGGGCGATCTGCGCCTCGACGAGCGCGGGCGCGTCGAATCCGGCGGTCTCGAGCACGCGGGCCGCCGTCTCCCAGCCGACGCCGTGCATCGCCGTGTAGACGACCCGGGGCTGCGCCGCCGGGGTGCCGGGGGCGGCGCTCTCGGCGGTGCGGCGCACGTACTCGTCGACGACCTCCTCTCCGGCCGTCTCGAACTCCGCGCGCGGCAGCGCGGGCACGGCTGCCGTCGACGCGACGTGCAGGATGTGCGCCGCGATCTCGGCATCGGCGGGGGCGACGATCTGCGACCCGTGGTGCTCGTCGCCGAGGTACACCTTGTAGCCGTTGTCGTTCGGCGGGTTGTGCGAGGCGGTCACCATGACGCCCGCCGAGGTGTCGAAGTGGCGCACGGCGAACGCCAGCACCGGCGTCGGCAGCAGGCGCGGGAGCAGGATGGCACGGACGCCGGCCCCGGCCATGAGCTCGGCCGAGTCGCGGGCGAAGACCGCCGAGTTCTTGCGCCCGTCGTAGCCGATGACGACCGAGGGCGTCGTGCCCGGCGCGGCGTGCTCGAGGAGGTACGCCGCGAGCCCGGCCGCCGCCTGGGCGACGAGCACCCGGTTCATGCGGTTCGGGCCTGCGGCGATCCCGCCGCGGAGCCCGGCCGTGCCGAAGGCGAGGCGCGAGTCGAAGCGGTCGGCGAGGTCGGCGGACGCCTCGGCGTCACCGCCGCGCACGGACTCGACGATCGAGGCGAGCTCGTCACGGGTCTCGGGGTCGGGGTCCTGCGCGATCCAGGCCTCGGCGAGGGCGACGCGCTCGGCGTCGCGGGCATCGAGTTCGTGCGACATCCGTCGGTCCTTCCTGCGGCGTGCGCTCAGAGCGCGGCGACGATCTTCGCGAGCAGCGCGCTGATCACGGGCTCGGCGGCCTGGCCGGCCTCGATCACCTCGGCATGGCTCAGCGGGGTCTGCTGGATGCCGGCGGCGAGGTTGGTGATGAGCGACATGCCGAGCACCTCCATGCCCGCCTGACGCGCGGCGATCGCCTCGAGCGCGGTCGACATGCCGACGATGTGCCCGCCGATGGCCTTCGCCATCTGCACCTCGGCCGGGGTCTCGTAGTGCGGTCCGCGGAACTGGCAGTACACGCCCTCGTCGAGCCCGGGGTCGATCGAGTGCGCGAGGTCGCGCAGGCGCTGCGAGTACAGGTCGGTGAGGTCGATGAAGGTGGCGCCCTCGAGCGGCGAGTCGGCCGTGAGGTTGATGTGGTCGCTGATCAGCACGGGAGTGCCGGGCGTCCAGTGCTCCTTGATGCCGCCGGCGCCGTTCGTGAGAATCATCGTCGTCGCCCCCGCGGCGGCTGCGGTGCGCACCGAGTGCACGACGCGGCGCACGCCGTGGCCCTCGTAGTAATGGGTGCGGGCGCCGATCACGAGCGCGCGCTTGCCCGAGGGCAGGAGCACCGAGCGCAGGGTGCCCACGTGGCCCTCGAGGGCGGGCTTGGAGAACCCGGGCACGTCGGTCGCGGCGAGGGTGTGGGTCGTCTCGCCGATGAGCTCGGCGGCACGGCCCCAGCCGCTGCCGAGCGTCAGTGCGACGTCGTGGCGGGGAACGCCGGTGAGCTCGGCGATCTTCGCGGCGGCGGCGGCGGCCACCTCGAACGGGTCGGCGGTGGGGTCGTCCAGCGGGTTCGCATCGTGCATCCCACCACTCTAGAACGCGCCGGATGCATCGGCACGAAGCTGCTCATGTGCTGGCCGTGCCCATGGGACTGGCAGAATATGAGCATGTCCTACGAGTTCGAGCGCACGCAACGGATCGCCGTCCTCGGAGGAGGACCCGGCGGGTACGAGGCCGCCCTCGCCGCCGCACAGCTCGGCGCCGAGGTCACCCTGATCGAGCGGGCCGGCGTCGGCGGTTCGGCCGTGCTCACCGATGTCGTGCCCTCGAAGTCGCTCATCGCGACCGCCGAGGCCTCGAACGCCGTGAAGGAGGCCGCCGACCTCGGCGTGCAGTTCTACGCGAAGGGCGACTCCGAGAAGGCCGTGAAGCCGAGCGTCGCGATCAACCTCGCCGCCGTGAACAAGCGCCTCCTCGGCCTCGCGGCGCAGCAGTCGGAGGACATGCGCTCGAACCTCATCGAGGCCGGGGTGCACCTCGTCCACGGCGAGGGGCGCCTCGACGGGCCGAACGCCGTCATCGTCGCCACCGCGAAGGGCGGCACCGACTTCGACCGCATCGAGGCCGACACGCTCGTGCTCTCGGTCGGCGCGACCCCTCGCGTGCTGCCGACCGCCGTCCCCGACGGCGAGCGCATCCTCACCTGGACCCAGCTCTACTCGCTCCAGCAGGTGCCCGAGCACCTCATCGTCGTCGGCTCGGGCGTCACCGGTGCCGAGTTCGCCTCGGCGTACCGCGCGCTCGGTGCCAAGGTCACCCTCATCTCGAGCCGCGACCAGGTCCTTCCGGGTGAAGACGCGGACGCGGCATCCGTGATCGAGAAGGTCTTCAAGCGCAACGGCATGAAGGTCCTCAACAAGTCGCGCGCCGAGTCCGTCGTGCGCGACGGCGACTCCGTCGTCGCGACGCTCGGCGACGGCCGCGAGGTGCGGGGCTCCCACTGCCTGATGGCGGTCGGCTCGGTGCCGAACACCCGCGAGCTCGGCCTCGAGGAGGCCGGCGTCCAGCTGGCCGACTCGGGGCACATCCGGGTCAACCGGGTCGCCCGCACCTCGATCCCGAACATCTACGCTGCGGGCGACTGCACGACCTTCATGCCGCTCGCCTCGGTCGCCTCCATGCAGGGGCGCACGGCCGTGTTCCACGCGATGGGCGACATCGTGAACCCGCCCGAGAACCGCAACATCACCTCGAACATCTTCACGCAGCCCGAGATCGCGACCGTCGGGTGGACGCAGAAGGAGATCGAGGAGGGCGTCGTTCCCGGCGTCGTCTACAAGCTGCCGCTCTCGTCGAACCCGCGCGCGAAGATGATGGGCATCCGGGAGGGCTTCGTGAAGCTCTTCGCCTCGAGCGGTTCGGGGTCGATCATCGGCGGCGTCATCGTCGCGCCGAAGGCCTCCGAGCTCATCTTCCCGCTCGCGCTCGCGGTCGAGCACCGGCTCACCGTCGACCAGTTCGCCGAGGCGTTCCCGGTGTATCCGTCGCTCAGCGGTTCGCTGACGGATGCCGCGAGGGCCATGCACGTCGTACGCTGAGGTGATCGAGTGCCGCGGGGGCGGCGCCGAACCCAGGGGGTAGCGATGAAGCTGCGAGTGAAGTCCGTCGAGGCGTCGATCGCCGACTCCCACGACGAGGAGCGCAGTCTCAAGCGCTCGCTCGGCACGTGGGATCTCGCCCTCATGGGCATCGCGGTCGCTGTGGGCGCCGGCATCTTCTCGGTCGGGGCGCAGGCGGCCGCGAACTTCGCCGGGCCGAGCGTGATCATCTCGTTCGTGCTCGCGGCCGTCACGTGCGGGCTCGCCATCATGTGCTACGCCGAGTTCGCCTCGACCGTGCCGGTCGCCGGCAGCGCGTACACCTTCACCTACGCGACGATGGGCGAGCTCCTCGCCTGGATCATCGGGTGGGATCTCATCCTCGAGCTCTTCACCGCCGCGGCGGTGCTCGCGAAGTACTGGGGCGTCTACCTCGGCGAGGCGCTGCTCGCCTTCGGGCTGCCGTTCCAACCGACCTTCCAGATCGGCGGGCTCGAGGTGAGCTGGCCGGCGTTCCTCATCGTCGCGGTGTTCACGGCGCTCCTCGTCGCCGGCACGAAGCTCACCGCGCGCGTCGGCGCCGTCTTCACGATCATCAAGGTCGCGATCGTGCTGTTCGTGATCGTCGTCGGCTTCTTCTTCGTGAAGGCCGCGAACTTCACCCCCTTCATCCCCGAGGCCGTGCCGACCGAGGGCGGCGCGACCGACGCGTGGACGCAGTCGCTGTTCTCCTGGGCGACCGGCGCCGCGCCCGCGCAGTACGGCGTGTTCGGCATGCTCGCGGCGGCAGCCCTCGTGTTCTTCGCCTTCATCGGCTTCGACGTCGTCGCCACCAGCGCCGAGGAGGTGCGTGAACCCCAGCGGACCCTGCCCCGCGGCATCTTCATCGGCCTCGGCATCGTGACGCTGCTCTACGTGCTCGTCTCGATCGTGATGACCGGCATGGTGTCGTACCAGGAGCTCGCCGAGGAGGAGACGCCGTCGCTCGCGACGGCCTTCCGTCTCGTCGGGCAGGACTGGGCGTCGGCCGTGATCTCGCTGGGGGCGCTCGCCGGCCTGACCACGGTGATCATGATCATCCTGCTCGGGCTCTCGCGCATCGTGTTCGCGCTGAGCCGCGACGGACTGCTGCCGCGGTGGCTGTCGAAGACGACGGAGCACACGAAGACCCCCGCCCGGGTGCAGATCATCGCGGGCACCCTGGTGGCCTTCGTCGCCGCCTTCACCGATGTCGGGCTGCTCGAGGAGATGATCAACATCGGCACGCTCTCGGCGTTCGTGCTCGTGTCGATCGGCATCGTGGTGCTTCGGCGCACCCGGCCCGATCTGCCGCGCGGGTTCCGGGTGCCGTTCTCGCCCGTGCTGCCGATCATCTCGGCGGCGCTCTGCCTCTGGCTGATGTTCAACCTGACGACCCTCACGTGGGTGCGCTTCCTCGTGTGGCTCGCGATCGGCATCGTCATCTACCTGCTCTACGGTCGCCGGCACTCGCGCATGGCCGGCAGCGTCAGCGAGGTCGAGGTGCCGACCGCCCAGGGCACCTGACCGCGCAAGCGTGTCAACAACGTTGACAACCGCGTTTTCGAATCGATAGTCTCCGGGCAATCGGATCGGTCGCATCGAGCAGCGCCGCGACCGACCCCACCGGGTGACGACGAGGTTCCAGGAGGCGGAGATGTCCCATGCGCGCGAGATCGACACGATGACGGAGGCCGGGGGCGGGGGAGCGCGACCCGCACGGCGCACCGTGCTCGGCCTGGGGGCGGCCGGGGCCGCCTCGCTCATGCTGACCGCCGGCGCCCGGCCGCAGGGCGCCACGACCGGCCCCGAGACCACCGGCTCCGACCACCGCATGTGGGACGCGATCGTGCTCGGCGCCGGGGCATCCGGTCTCGGCGCGGCGCGCACCCTCGCCGACGCGGGCCGACGCGTGCTCGTGCTCGAGGCGCGCGACCGCATCGGCGGCCGCATGTGGACCGACCGCACCAGCATGTCCATCCCGGTCGAGCGCGGCGCGGAGCTCGTGCACGGCAGCCGCGCCTCGACCTGGGAGCTCATCCAGGCCGAGGGCATCGCCACGCGGCGCCAGCAGTCGATCCGCGGGCGGCTCGCGCCGACGACGCCGTGGGTCGACGGTTCGACCTACGCCTCGCTGAAGTTCCCGCTCGGAGCGCCCACCGGGCCGCTGCCCGAGCCCGATCCCGGCGAGACGGCACTGGCGTGGTTGACCAGGGCGGGCATCTCGCCCGAGAACCGCCCCATCCTGCTCGCCGCGATCGAGGTCGACTCCGAGCAGTTCGACGTGCTGCCCGCCGAGTGGGTCGTCGACACGGTCGCGTGGGCCATCGCCGAGCAGGACGTACCGGCGGAGACGCCGTTCGCCGAGCCCTACGACGACCACCGCGTGATCGGCGGCTACGACCGGGTGCTCCGCCCGCTCGCCGCCGGGCTGCCGATCCGCCTCGGCACGCGGGTGCACACCGTCGAGCATCGTGCAGGGCGGGTCGACGTGCGCACGAGCCGGGGCGACTACAAGGCGAAGACCCTCGTCGTCGCGCTGCCCGGCGGCGTGCTGAAGCACGGCGACGTGACCTTCGATCCGCCGCTGCCGCCCGAGCGGCGCGACGCCCTCCAGGAGATCGAGTACCTGCCGGTCTTCAAGGGCATCCTCGAGTTCGCCGGGCCGGTGCTGCCGCCCGGTCACCCGGTGCCGCGCGAGTGGGATGTGATGACGACGTTCTCGAAGCGCCCGCCGACCCTCTGGAACGCCTCGATCGGCACTCCCGGGTACCCGGGTGAGATCGCCGTCGCGTGGGCGACCGGCGGCGTCGCGCAGGAGCTGCTCGACCTGCCCGAGTCCGAGCGCCTCGCCGCCGCCCTCGACAACGTGCGGACCGCCGTGGGCGACGGAAGCCTGCAGCAGGTGAACGCGTCGACCTACGACTGGTCGGAGGACGAGTTCGCCCGGGGCGCCTATCCCGGCCCGTTCTCGCGGCGCACGGGCCTCAACGGGCCGATCGGCGACACGGTCTTCTGGGCCGGCATGGTCACCAGCACGATCCACTCCTCGCGCAACTCCGGAGTCACGGCCGCGAGGCAGGCGCTCGCCGCGCTCGCCGCGCGCTGAGCGGGCCGGACGGCAGCCGAGCACCGCACGACGGGAACGGGGCGTCGCGAGCGGTCATCGCTCGCGACGCCCCGTTCGGCGTCGGTTCTGGATCAGGCGTCGGCGATCGACAGCAGCAGGTGCCCGCTCGAGACGGTCGCGCCGGCCTCGGCATTCACCGCGCCGATCACGCCGTCCTTGTGCGCGACGATCGGCTGCTCCATCTTCATGGCCTCGAGCACGAGCACCAGATCGCCCTTGACGACCTTGTCGCCCTCGGCGACGGCGACCTTCACGACCGTCGCCTGCATCGGCGCCTTGACGGCGTCGCCGGTGCCGGTGTCGACGGCGTGCGATCCGGTGCGCCGGCGCGGCGCGGGGCCGGCGGTGCGCGACGCGGCGGACGACCCGCCCGCGAGCCGCTTCGGGAGGCTCACCTCGATACGGCGACCGGCGACCTCGACGACGACGTTCGTGCGCGCCGCCGGGCCCGCGGTCTCCTCGAGCTCGCCCGACCACGGCTCGAGCCGGTTGTCGTACTCGGTCTCGATCCAGCGCGTGTAGATCGAGAACGGTGCATCGCCCTCGGGGGCGAACGCGGGGTTGCTCACGATGTCGCGGTGGAAGGGCAGCACGGTCGGAAGCCCGGCGACCTCGAACTCGTCGAGCGCGCGACGCGCGCGGGAGAGCGCCTCCGCGCGGTCCTTGCCGGTGACGATGAGCTTCGCGAGCAGCGAGTCGAACGCGCCCGAGATCTCGTCGCCGCTCGTGACGCCCGAGTCGACGCGGATGCCGGGGCCGCCCGGGAAGCGGAGCTGGTGGATCGGGCCCGGCGCGGGGAGGAAGCCCCGGCCCGGGTCCTCGCCGTTGATGCGGAACTCGATCGAGTGGCCGACCGTCTCGGGGTCGTCGTAGTCGAGCACGCCGCCCTCGGCGAGGCGGAACTGCTCGCGCACGAGGTCGAGGCCGGTGACCTCTTCCGAGACGGGGTGCTCGACCTGGAGGCGCGTGTTCACCTCGAGGAAGGAGACCGTGCCGTCCTGGCCGATGAGGAACTCGCAGGTGCCGGCGCCGACGTAGCCGACTTCCTTGAGGATCGCCTTCGACGATTCGTAGAGGGCCGTGCGCTGCGCCTCGGTGAGGAAAGGCGCCGGGGCCTCCTCGACGAGCTTCTGGTGGCGGCGCTGCAGCGAGCAGTCGCGGGTCGAGACGACGACGACGTTGCCGTGCTCGTCGGCGAGGCACTGCGTCTCGACGTGACGGGGCTTGTCGAGGTACTTCTCGACGAAGCACTCGCCGCGGCCGAAGGCGGCGACCGCCTCGCGGGTGGCCGACTCGAACAGCTCGGCGACCTCGTCGCGGGTGCGGGCGACCTTGAGGCCGCGGCCGCCGCCGCCGAAGGCGGCCTTGATCGCCACGGGCAGGCCGTGGACGTCGACGAAGTCGAGCACCTCCGAGGCATCCGCGACGGGGTTGAGGGTGCCGGGCGCGAGCGGGGCGCCGACCTTCTCGGCGACGTGGCGGGCCGACACCTTGTCACCGAGGCGCTCGATCGCCTCGGGCGAGGGACCGATCCAGATGAGGCCGGCGTCGATGACGGCGCGAGCGAAGTCGGGGTTCTCGGCGAGGAAGCCGTAGCCGGGGTGCACCGCGTCGGCGCCGGAGCGGCGGGCGACCGAGAGGATCTTGTCGATGACGAGGTAGGTCTCGGCGCTCGTGGTGCCGTCGAGGGCGTACGCCTCGTCGGCGAGCTTCACGTGGCGGGCGTCGCGGTCCTGGTCGGCGTAGACGGCGACCGAGCCGATGCCGGCGTCGCGAGCGGCGCGGATCACGCGGACGGCGATCTCTCCACGGTTGGCGATGAGGACCTTGGTGATACGCGGCATAGTTCCCAAGCCTATTGCGCACGGCGGCGCTGACTTTGGACGACCTCCACAAAATGAATGGATGTCTCTTGCGGCAGACGACAATCGCGGGGTCACCCCGCGGCGGCACCGCCCCGGTTCCAGAGCGAGGTCCAGTCGACGCCGAGCTCGCGCACGAGGTCGCGCAGGGTGGAGAGCGAGAGCCCGACGACCGTCGAGGGGTCGCCCTCGACGCGGCGGATGAACGGACCGCCGAGGCTGTCGACCGTGAACGCGCCGGCCACGAGAAGCGGCTCGCCCGTCGCGATGTACGCGTCGATCTCGGTCTCGTCGAGGGCGGCGAAGCGCACCGTCGCCATGTCGGCGCGGCCGACGGCGCCGCGCACCTCGCCGCCGCGGTGGTCGATCAGCCAGTGGCCCGACCAGAGGTCGCCGTGGCCGCCGTTCTGCGCCAGCCACCGCGTCTTCGCCACGTCGGGCGTGTGCGGCTTGCCGTGGATCGCCCCGCCCGTGAGGAAGGCCGAGTCGCCGCCGAGGATCAGCCCGTCGATCTCTTCGCCGCCCGGGCGGGCGCCGATGAGCGCCTCGGCCTTGGCCCGGGCGAGCAGCTGAACCATCTCGGGCGCCTCGAGCGGGCCGGACTCCGCCTCGTGCGCGGCGACCGCGGCCGCCTCGTCGACGCCCGGCGGGACGGCGATCGGTTCGATGCCCGCTGTGCGCAGGGTCTGGAGCCGTGCCGGGGAGGTCGAGGCGAGGTAGAGGCGCATCACCCCATCCTGCCCGCACTCAGGGCGGCTGTGGAATGCTCGAGGCATGGTGAATCCCGATCGTCGACGCCGCAGCACCGCGCGCCGTCCCTCGCGTGCGCAGGGCGCCGCACCCCGCCCGGCCCGCCCCGCACCCGCAGAACCGCGGCTCGACGGCCCCGTGCTCGAACTCGACGTCGAACGGATCGCCCACGGCGGCGTCGCCGTCGCCCGCCACGAGGGGCGAGTCGTCTTCGTCGCCGACGCCATCCCGGGCGAGCGCGTGCGCGCTCGTGTCACCGACACCGGCAAGGCCAAGTTCTGGCGCGCAGAGACGCTCGAGGTGCTCGATGCCTCGCCCGACCGCCGCGAGCACCCCTGGGCCGAGGCCGGGGTCGACCGCGCCCCCGAGCACCGTGCGGGCGGCGCCGAGTTCGGCCACATCGCCATGGCGCGCCAGCGCGACCTGAAGCGCGAGGTGCTCGTCGACGCGCTCGCGCGCTTCGGCGGGGTCGAGCAGGCCGTCGAGGTCGAGGCCGTCGACCCGGCGCTCGCCCCCGGCGCCGACCCCGAGCTCGGCACCGGATGGCGCACCAGGCTCCGGCTGCAGGTCGACGCCGAGGGCCGGGTCGGCCCGTACGCGGCACGCAGCCACCGGGTCGTGCCCGTGGCATCCGTGCCGCTCGCCGTGCCCGAGCTGGCGCACCTCGCGCCGCTCGACGAACGCTTCGCCGGCGCCCGGTCGGTCGATCTCGTCGCCCCGTCGCTCGGCAACCCCTGGGTCGTCGTCGACACCGGCGAGGCGACGCGGGGCGGTCGCACGCAACGCATCGAGGAGCAGGTCGGCGACCGCGTCTTCCGGCTCGACCGCGGGGGATTCTGGCAGGTGCACCGAGGTGCGGCCGCGACGCTGAGCGCTGCCGTGCAGGACCTCGTCGACGACGAGCGATTCGATCCCCGGGCCGCCAACCACGACCTCTACGGCGGCGTGGGCCTGCTCGCCGCCGCGATCGGCGATCGCTTCGGCGACACGGTGCGCATCACCTCCGTCGAGTCCGACGCGCGCGCCACCGAGCACGCGGGCACGAACCTCGCCGACTGGGTCGGCGCGCGCGCGGTCACCGGCAGGGTCGACCGCTACCTCGACGAGCTCGCCGCGACCGCGAGCCCGTCCGAGCGCGAGCGGCTGCGCGCCGCGACGATCGTGCTCGACCCGCCGCGCTCGGGCGCCGGTCGGCAGGTCGTCGAACGCCTCGCCGCCCTCGCCCCGCGGCAGCTCGTCTACGTCGCGTGCGACCCGGTCGCGCTCGCCCGCGACGTCGGGTTCTTCGCCGAGCACGGCTACCGGCTCGACGCCGTCCGAGCCTTCGATCTCTTCCCGAACACCCATCACGTCGAGGCGGTCGCGCGTCTGACCGCTATCGTGTGAGTCGACGGGAAGGGGGGCCTGTGGCGGAGGACGCGCAGACGACGGAGCCGGCGGCGACGGTCGCGATCGTCGACGACCACGAGGCGGTGCGCATCGGCCTGCGCGCCGCGTGCGAGGCCGCGGGCTACGAGGTCATGGCCGACACGGCCGACGTGGCCGAACTGCTCCCCGTGATCGAGGCGCGGCACTGCGACGTCGTCGTGCTCGACCTCTCGCTCGGCGACGGCACCACCGTGACCGAGAACGTGCGCGCCGTGCTCGCGACCGGGAGCGCCGTGCTCGTGCACAGCATCGCCGACCGCGTCGCCGCGGTCCGCGAGTCGCTCGCCGCGGGCGCCGCGGGCGTGATCCCGAAGGCCTCGCCGATGTCCGCCGTGATCGGCGCGATCGCGACCGTCGCCGGCGGCGGCGTGCTCACCAACGTCGAATGGGCGAGCGCGATCGAGGCCGACCGCGAGTTCGCGAAGGCGCAGCTCGGGCGGCGCGAGCGCGACGTCCTGCACCTCTACGCCTCGGGGCTGCCGTTGAAGGCGGTCGCGATGCAGCTCGGCATCGCCCACTCCACGGCGCGCGAGTACCTCGACCGGATCCGCGCGAAGTACGTCGAGATCGGCCGCCCCGCCCCGACGAAGGTCGACCTGCTGCGGCGCGCCGTCGAAGACGGCATCCTCCCGGGCCTCGACGCCGAGAGCGGAGATGGCCGCCGCTGAGTGGCGGGTGCCCCGCCTTCCGCAGCGCAAGCCCGCGGTCACCCGCGCGCAGATCGAGACGATCATCGCGCGGGCGCTCGGAGTGGTGGGGCTCGTCTTCGGGGCGCAGTCGCTGCCGCTCGCACTCGACCAGGCTGATGCCCTCGGCGTCGGTGCGGGGGCGGCGCTCATGGCGGCGCTGTTCGGCGGGATCGCCGCCCTCGCGGTCGCCACGGTCGCGAAGGTCGCGGTGCGCACCGCGTGCCTCGTCTTCGCCGGGTTCTACGTCGCGGCGCTCATCGTCTGGCCGCTGCTCGTCAGCGACCCCGAGGCGCTCGACGGCGCGGTGCCCTGGCTGTACTACCTCTGCACCGTCGCCACGACCTGCGCCGTCGTGGCGCTTCCGCCGGTCTGGGCGGCCGCCTACACCTTCATCGTGCCGGCGCTGTACGGGGTCATCCGCGCCACCCCGTCGGGCGGGCAGGCCCCGCCCCTGCTCGCGGTGCTCGACGCCCTCTATGCCGTCGTGCTCGGCGTCGTCGTGCTCGCGATCATCACGATGCTTCGCGAGGCGGCCTCGGCGGTCGACGCCGCCCAGGAGGCCGCGCTCGAACGGTACGACCTCGTCGCGCGGCAGCACGCGACCGAGACCGAGCGCGTCAAGGTCGACGCGCTCGTGCACGACAGCGTGCTGACGACGCTGCTCTCGGCCGCCTCGGCGAGGAGCGAGGGCGAGGAGAAGCTCGCCGCCAGGATGGCGAGGGATGCGCTGGAGCGGCTCGACGAGGCCGGGGCGAGCGGTCCCCGGGCCTTCGACCGGGTGGGGCTGTCGGTGCTCGTGCGACGCCTCCGCGCCGCCCTGACGACGTTCAACACGAACTTCGCGGTCCGGGTCGTGAACGCCGGCGGCGTCGAACTGCCCGTCGAGGTCGTCGACGCGCTCTACACCGCGTCGGTGCAGGCGATGGTCAACAGCGTGCAGCACGCGGAGGAGCCCGGGCGTCGCGCGCGGCGCGAGATCCGCATCAGGGGCGTGCGCGCGGGCGGCTGCGTCATCGAGATCGCCGACAACGGCATCGGATTCGATCCGGACCGGGTGCCGAGCGAGCGATTGGGGCTCCGCGTGTCGATCGAGGAGCGGATCGCGAACGTGGGCGGCGCCTCCGAGATCGCGTCGCGCCCGGGCCACGGCACGACCGTGACGCTCGCGTGGCCGGCGGGTGCGCTCGGCGGCGACCCCGGGGCATCCGGCGGTGCGCCCGGCGCCGCACCCGCGACGGGAGGCGGCGCATGATCACGATCCCGCGGTGGCTCCTGCTCGTGCTCGGTGCGCTCTTCTCCGCGTACCACGTCGTGCTCGGCATCTATTCGCTCGAGGTCCCCGATTCGCCGTGGCCGACCGTCGTCGCCCTCGTGCTCTACACCGCGGCGACCGTCGCGAGCCTCTGGCCGGCCCGCCGGGTGCGGATGCCCGACTGGCTCGCCGCCTTCGATCTCGCCGTGAGCATCGTGCTGCCGCTCCTCGTGACGAGCCAGCTCGACCCCGCCGTCGACAACGGCTACGCGACCTGGTACGTCGCGGCGGTCGGCACGCTCATGACGATCGCCGCCGCCCGACGCCGGCTCATCACGGCCTGGATCGGTGTGATCGCGCTCGCCGTGCAGACGATGCTGTGGGCCGGGCCGCTCGCGCTCGGTGCGCTCGGAGTCATCGGCAGCCTCGTCTGGGTCGCGATCGCCCACATGCTCACGAGCGCCCTCACGAACGCCGGACGCGAGACCCGGCGATACGCCCAGGCCGAGCGGGAGGCCGCCGCCTGGCAGGCGGCGCAGGACGCCCACCTCTTCGAGGGCCGCATGCGGCTCGCGCACACGAACCGGGTCGCCGCGCCGATGCTCCGCCGGATCGCCGACCGGGACGGCCGGCTCGACGAGATGCAGCGGGCGGAGTGCCGGCTGCTCGAGGCGACGATCCGTGACGAGATCCGGGGGCGGATGCTCCTCACCGACGTCGTGCGCGCCGAGGTGCAGCGCGCCCGTCAGCGCGGCGTGATCGTCACCCTGCTCGACGAGGGCGGCATCGACGACCTCGACGAGGCCGCGCGCGACCGCGTGCTCTCCCAGCTGGCCGAGGCGATCGCCTCGTCGACCGCCGACCGGCTGATCGCGCGCACGGCGGCCGAGGGTTCGCCGACCGCGGTGACGGTCGTGGGGCTCGTCGACGCGGCCGACGACGAGGAGCACGCGGCGTCGGGCGACACCGAGGACCTCGAGGTCGAGCTCTGGCTGGAGATCCCGCGCGAGCGGGCGTGAGGCGCGACACGGGACGTGTGACGCGGCGGTGCCCGGCCATGCCCGGCCGTGCCCGGTGAGCCGCTCCGAGGCGGCTCGACGGCGCGTCCGCAGCGGACATGAGGAAGGGGGACCGATCCCCGACCGGTCCCCCTTCAAGCCCGAGCCACGGCGACAACCCGAATATCGCCCTGGCTCGCCCCCAACAGTCACCGGTTACCCGACCGATGACAGTGGCGACTCCTGTGGAGCCTGCAAGATCAATACTGCTCGTTCGAGCACGGTCCGCATAGTCAGCATTTCGGGGGACATCCGTGTCCCCCATCGGGTCCCCCCGTGTGGCGTGCGGCGGGTGCGGGGTCGCCGAACGACGGCATGGCTCGGTGAAACGGGGGACAGCGACGCGGAGCGCCTCAGCGGACCGAGCCGACCCAGCGGCCGGGCCCGACCTCGACGGGGCGGCGGATCGCGCCGCCGCTGCGCACCCACGCGTTGCGGCCGGGCGCGACCTCGTCGGCCTCGGGCACCTCGGCGTCGGCGGCGGCGAGGAGCACCGCGGTCACCGCGGCGGTCTCCTCGTCGCTCACCGAACGCGTCAGGATGCGCAGCTCAGCGGCGCGCGGGTCGTCCGCGGCGTCGTTCGCGGCCACGGCGGAATCTTCGTGTGCAGACATGGTCGCCGCCCTACAGCGGGATGTTCCCGTGCTTCTTCGCGGGCAGGCTCGCCCGCTTGGTGCGGAGCGCCCGCAGCGCCTTCACGACGGCGACGCGGGTCGCGGCGGGCTCGATGACGCCGTCGAGCTCACCGCGCTCGGCCGCGAGGAACGGCGAGGCCACGTTGTACGTGTACTCGTTCGCGAGCTTCGTGCGCACGGCCGCCACGTCTTCCCCCGCCTCCTCGGCGCGCTTGATCTCGCCGCGGTAGAGGATGTTCACGGCGCCCTGGCCGCCCATGACGGCGATCTCGGCCGTCGGCCATGCGAGGTTGATGTCGGCGCCGAGCTGCTTCGAGCCCATGACGATGTAGGCGCCGCCGTAGGCCTTCCGGGTGATGACGGTGACGAGCGGCACCGTCGCCTCGGCGTAGGCGTAGAGCAGCTTCGCACCGCGGCGGATCACGCCCGTCCACTCCTGGTCGGTGCCGGGCAGGTAGCCGGGCACGTCGACGAGCGTGAGGATCGGGATGGAGAACGCGTCGCAGAAGCGCACGAACCGCGAGGCCTTCTCGCCGGCGGCGATGTTCAGCGTGCCGGCCATCTGCGAGGGCTGGTTCGCGATGATGCCGACCGTGCGGCCCTCGACGCGGGCGAAGCCGACGACGATGTTCGGGGCGTAGAGCGGCTGCACCTCGAGGAAGTCGCCGTGGTCGACGATTCCCTCGATGACGGTGTGCATGTCGTACGGCTGGTTCGGGGAGTCGGGGATGACCGTGTTCAGGCGCTTGTCGTCGTCGGTGATCTCGAGCTCGACCTCGGCGTCGTACACCGGGGCATCCGTCATGTTGTTGTCGGGGAGGAACGAGACGAGGGTGCGCGCGTAGTCGAGCGCATCGGACTCGTCGCTCGCGAGGTAGTGCGCCACGCCAGAGACGGTGTTGTGGGTGAGCGCGCCGCCGAGCTCCTCCATGCCGACGTCCTCGCCCGTGACGGTCTTGATGACGTCGGGGCCGGTGACGAACATCTGGCTCGTCTTGTCGACCATGATCACGAAGTCGGTGAGCGCGGGGGAGTAGACCGCGCCGCCCGCGGCCGGGCCGCAGATGATCGAGATCTGCGGGATCACGCCGGAGGCCTGCGTGTTGCGGCGGAAGATCTCGCCGTACTTGCCGAGGGCGACGACGCCCTCCTGGATGCGGGCGCCGCCCGAGTCGAGGATGCCGATGATGGGCACGCCCGTCTTCAGCGCGAGCTCCATGACCTTGATGATCTTCTCGCCCGCGACCTCGCCGAGCGAACCGCCGAAGATCGTGAAGTCCTGCGAGTACACGGCGACCTGCCGGCCGTGGATCGTGCCGGTGCCCGTGACGACCGCGTCGCCGTAGGGGCGCTTCGCGTCCATGCCGAAGGCGTGCGTGCGGTGGCGCACGAACTCGTCGAGCTCGACGAAGGAGCCCGGGTCGAGGAGCTCGGCGATGCGCTCGCGCGCCGTCATCTTGCCCTTGGCATGCTGCTTCTCGATCGCCGCCTCACCCGACGCGGTCACCGCTTCGTGGTAGCGCAGCTTGAGGTCGGCCAGCTTGCCGGCGGTGGTGGAGAGGTCGGGGCCGTCAGTCGCTTCGGTCACGCCGTTCACTCTACCGGCGAGCATCCGGCCGACTTCGTTGACGGTTTCCTACAATTCCGTCCGCGAGTTGGCCGACTTCGTACAAAGCCGTCCGTGGCTAGTGTGGTCGGCATGGAATGGGAGCGATCGCGCGCGGCCGTGCCGCGCTTCGAGTTCCTCGCCGAGGCGGGGTCGACGAACGACGAGCTGCGCGAGGCGGCCACCGGCGCGGATGCCCCGGGCTGGCCCCACGGCGCGGTGATCGTGACCGACAACCAGACGAAGGGGCGCGGCCGGCTCGGCCGCACCTGGCTCGCCCCCACCGGCAAGACCCTCGCGATCTCGATGCTGCTCCGGCCCGAGCTGCCCGGCGGGCGGCCGTTCCCGGTCTCGGGCTACGGGTGGATCCCGCTCATCGCGGGCGCCGCGATGACCGAGGCCGTGCGCGGCGCGGTCGACGCGGCCACCGCCGTCCGCGCGGCCGCCGACCCCGAGCACGACGACGAGGACCGGAGCGGCGTCGTCGACGTCGAGCTGAAGTGGCCGAACGACGTGCTCGTCTCGGGCTACAAGATCTGCGGCATCCTCTCCGAGCTGCTGCAGGCGCCCGACCGCGACGCCCCCGGCGCGGTCGTCGTGGGCGCCGGGCTCAACCTCACCCTCGACGAGCACGACCTGCCGACCCTCACCTCGACCTCGCTGCTGCTCGCCACCGGGGTGCGCCCCGACGGCGACGCGGTGCTCGCCGACTACCTGACGCGGTTCCTCGCACTCTTCGACGACTTCTGCGCCGCGGGCGCCGACCCCGCGGCATCCGGGGTCGATCGCCGGGTCGCCGCGCTCTGCGGCACCCTCGGCAGCGAGGTGCGCGTCGAGCTGCCCGGCGACCGCGAACTGCTCGGTCGCGCCGAACGGCTCGACGCCGACGGCCGGCTCGTCGTCATCGATCGGGAGAACGGCGAACCCTGGTCTGTCGCCGCGGGCGACGTGACGCACCTGCGGTATTAATGGGCGTATGACGAGAGCCGACGCGTCTGCCGCCGCGCCGACCGCACCGCCGGCCGAGCGAGTGGTCGCGCGCCTGCGACGCCATGCGCGCGTGCTCATCCTGCCGGTGATCGTGCTCGTCGCGGTCGCCGCGGGCACCGGGTACGCGCTGGGGTTCGTGGGCGAGCTCTGGCAGCTGCTCGCGCTCCTCGGGGGAGCGCTGCTCGTCGTCGTCCTCGCCTGCCTCCTGCCGTACCTGGCCTGGCTCACCGGCCGCACGACGATCACGACGCGGCGCATCATCATGCGCCGCGGCGTCTTCGTCCGCGTGCGCAACGAGGTCGCGCACGCCCGGGTCCGCGAGGTCAGCGTCCGCAAGACCCCGGGCCAGAGCCTCTTCGGCTCCGGCGACGTGCGCATCGACGTCGGCCAGGAGCGCCCCGTCGTCCTCCGCGACCTGCCGAAGCCGCAGCTCGTGCAGGCTGCGCTCCACGAGCTCATGGAGACCGCGCACGGCCCCGCGCCGCGCGGGCCCGCTGCCGCGACCCTGCTCGACGGCGACACCGTCGCCTGGGGCGGGCGCTGACCGGTCCCGACGCCGACCGAACCGGACGCCCATCCCGACCCGGCCGCGGAACCTCGCCGGAGCGCGTAAAGTTGTCCGTCGGTTCTCGCACGCCCCCGAGTGCGAGCCGCGCGACGAGAGGTTCCCCTTTGGGCGACGAATGCATCCACGGTTTCGATGACGGCCTCTGCGCCACGTGCTTCCCCCCGAAGGAGCCCGAGCAGAAGGTCACGGCGACCGCACCGGTCCGCGGATCGACCCGCGGCAGCGCACGGACGGCCACGGCCTCCACGCGCACCGCCTCCTCGGGCGCCGGCCGCGCCGCACCGACGCTCACGGGCCGTCCGCTCACGGCGCCGCCCGTCGAGGTCGGCACGATCCGCATCTACCACGTCACGCACCTCGACAACCTCGGCCGCATCCTCGGCGCCGGAGCGATCCTCTCCGACGCGGGCGGGGCCAACCCGGTCGTCGACGTCGCGGCGCCCGCCGTCCGCGAGTTCCGCCGGCAGCAGTCCGTCCCCGGCGTCGACGCGACCCTCGCCGACTACGTGCCCTTCCTGCTTACGCCCGATGCGCTCGTCTGGGACGCCGTGCGCACCGCCAGCCCCGACCCGCGCCTCAGCGACGACGCCGTGCTCCGTCCCGCGGCCGACCACGTCATCCTCGTCGGATCGGTCGCCGCCGCCCGCGGCGCGCTCACCGAGCCCGGCGCCGTCATCGTCAGCGACACCGACGCGGCGCTGCCCGGCGCCGAGCTCGCGATCGAGTGGTCCGACGTCGAGCGGCTGCTGCGACGCCTCGTGCACGCCGACGAGACCGCGCGCCTCCGCACGGCCGAGTTCCTCGCCCGCGGCGAGGTGCCGCTCGAGCGCATCGCGCTCATCGCCGTCGGCAACGACAAGGTGCGCGACCGGGTGCGGGCCGCACTCGCCGCGGTCGGCGTCCGCGCCAAGGTCGCGGTCTACCCGCCGTGGTTCCAGCCGGCCGAGATCGAGCTCGACGGGGACTGACCCGCTACGGTCGGCCGTGGTTCCAGGCTGCGCGATGCGAGATCGAGCTCGACGGGGACTGACCCGTTACGGTCGGCCCGCCTTCGTCGAGGGGGCGGGCCGCCGCGACCGCGCGACCGCGTCGGGCTCCGGGTCGGATGCCTCGGCCACGACGTCTGCGGCATCGGCCGGCGCCGGGGCATCCGGCTCCTCGAAGAGGGTGCGCTGGGCCTCCTCGACGCGCGCGAGCGTCGAGAGGCCGTCGGCGCGATGGTGCCCGAACACCCAGTACCGGTACAGCACGAAGCGGAACGCCGTGCCGAGCCCGAGGCCGACGACGTTCGTCGCGATGTTGTCGGCGAGCAGCGTGGTGTAGCCGAGCAGGTGGTGGCTGACCCACAGGCAGGCGAGCGAGATCGCCATGCCGCCGAGCGAGACGATCACGTACTCGGCGAACTCGCGCAGGTAGTTGCGGCGCCGGTGCTTGCGGAAGGTCCAGTACCGGTTGCCGAGCCAGTTGAACACGATCGCGACGCTCGTCGAGATGGTCTTCGCGCCGATCGCCGACTGCGCCCAGGTGTCGTCGCCCGCGAGGCCGAGCCGGAGGGCGTTGAAGAGCGCCACGTCGATGACGAGCCCGATGAGGCCGACGACGCCGAACTTCACCGCGTACGCGAGGAGCCCGTGCCACAGGCGGGCGGCGACGTCGGCGATGCTGGTGGACACCGACACATCTTATTCCGCGCCGCCTAGACTGGACTGGGCGCCGTTCGGGCGCCCGACGACGAATGGAGTGCACGGGGTGCGGGTCGGAGTGATCGGCGGCGGACAGCTGGCCCGGATGATGATTCCCGCGGCGATCGAACTCGGAGTCGACCTCCGAGTGCTCGCCGAGCAGGACGGGATGGCGGCCGAGATCGCCGCGGAGCGCGTCGGCGACTACACCGACACGGCGACCGTGCTCGCGTTCGCGAAGACCGTCGACGTCGTGACCTTCGATCACGAGCACGTCCCCCAGGACGTGCTCCGCGCCATGGTCGACGCCGGCATCGCGGTGCACCCCGGCCCCGAGGCGCTGGCCGTCGCCCAGGACAAGCTCGTCATGCGCGAGCGGCTCTCCGAGCTCGGCCTCCCGGTGCCCGACTGGGCGCGCGTCGAGACCGCGGAGGAGCTCGACGAGTTCATCGCCGAGCACGGCGGCGCCGCGGTCGTGAAGACGCCGCGCGGCGGGTACGACGGCAAGGGCGTCCGCGTGGTGCGCGGCGCCGCCGAGGTCGCCGAATGGTTCACGACGATCGTCGAGGACGGCCGTCAGGGCGCGCTGCTCGTCGAGGAGCTCGTCGACTTCCGCCGAGAGCTCGCGCAGCTCGTGGCACGCCGCCCGAGCGGCGAGATCGCGGCCTGGCCGGTCGTCGAGACCCTGCAGGTGGGCGGTGTCTGCAGCGAGGTGATCGCGCCGGCGCCCCGCTCGGCGGGCCGCCTCGCCGACGTCGCCGCCGAGGTCGCCATCACGATCGCCGAGGGGCTCGGCGTCACCGGGGTGCTCGCGGTCGAGCTCTTCGAGACCACCGACGACCGCATCCTCGTGAACGAGCTCGCCATGCGCCCGCACAACAGCGGCCACTGGTCGATGGACGGATCGACGACCGGGCAGTTCGAGCAGCACCTGCGCGCGGTCCTCGACCTGCCGCTCGGCGCCACCGGCAGCCACGGCGACTGGTCGGTCATGGTCAACGTGCTCGGCGGCCCGGCCGAGGGCGCGCTGACCGACCGCTATGCGGAGGCGCTCGCCGGTCACCCCACGGTCAAGGTGCACAACTACGGCAAGGCGCCCCGCCCCGGCCGGAAGATCGGCCACGTCACCGCGACGGGCGACGACCTGGACTCGGTCGTGTACGAGGCGCGCGCCGCGGCCGCGTTCTTCCAGGACTGAGTCGGCCGTCGGCGGCCGGTGCCGCCCGCGCCGTGGTGTCGTTGCGGGCATCTCCCAGCACGCGGCCGTACACTCGATCAAGTGACTGAGACGAACACCAGCCCCCTCGTGGGCGTCGTGATGGGTTCCGATTCCGACTGGAACGTCATGCGCGAGGCCTCCGCAGTGCTCGACGAATTCGGCATCGCCCACGAGGTCGAGGTCGTCTCGGCGCACCGCACGCCCGAGAAGATGATCGCCTACGGCAAGGAGGCGGCCGCCCGCGGCCTGAAGGTCATCATCGCCGGCGCCGGCGGTGCCGCGCACCTGCCCGGCATGCTCGCCTCGGTCACGACGCTGCCCGTCATCGGCGTGCCCGTGCCGCTCGCGAAGCTCGACGGCCTCGACTCGCTGCTCTCGATCGTGCAGATGCCCGGCGGCATCCCCGTCGCGACCATGGCGATCGGCGGGGCGAAGAACGCCGGACTCTACGCCGCACGCGTGCTCGGGGCATCCGACCCCGCGATCGCCGAGGCCCTCGACCGCTATGCGCGCGACCTCGCCGCGCTCGTCGAGGAGAAGAACGAACGGTTGAAGCAGTCGCGATGAGCCTCGCAGCAAGCCCCATCCGGTACCCGGATGTCGCCTCGCGCACCGTGATGACCCGTCGCGGCTGGTGGCTCGTCGTGCTCAACTTCCTCATCCCCGGGGCGCCGCAGGTGCTCGCCGGCAACCGGCGGCTCGGACGCTTCGGGCTCGGCGCGACCCTCGTGCTGTGGGTGCTCGCCGTGCTCGCCCTGCTGTCGTGGCTGTTCTGGCGCACCGCGCTGTTCACGATCGCCTCGACGCCGTGGACGCTGTGGCTCGTCGCCCTCGTGCTCGCCTTCTACGCCGTGCTGTGGGTGGTGCTCACCCTCGACACGCTGCGGCTCGTGCGGATCGTGAAGACCTCGCCGTCGGCGCGCGGCTGGATCGCGGGGCTCACGACGGTCGTCATGGTGCTCGTCTCGGGCACCGCGGCCTACGGCGCCTACCTCGCCACGACGACCGGCGGCGTGATCTCGTCGATGTTCGTCGCCGGCCCGAGCCTGCCGCCCGACGAGAACGGGCGCTACAACATCCTGCTGCTCGGCGGCGACTCGGGCCCCGACCGCGAGGGCATGCGCCCCGACAGCATGTCGATCGTCTCGATCGACGCCGAGACCGGCTCGGCCGTCACGATCGGCCTGCCGCGCGACCTCGAGTACTTCCCGTTCTCGGAGGGCTCGCCGCTCGCCGAGGTCTACCCCGAGGGCTACGGCGCGATCGACGGCTGCGAGGTCGACGTCTGCCAGCTGAACTCGGTGTACACCGAGGTCGAGCTGAAGAGCCCCGAGATGTACCCGAACGCGGTCGCGCAGGGCTCGGAGCCCGGGATCGAGGGCATGCGCGACGCCGCGGAGGGCATCACCGGGCTCGACATCCAGTACTACGCGCTCATCGACATGCAGGGCTTCGAAGCGCTCATCAACGCGCTCGGCGGGGTGGACATCAACGTCGAGAGCCGCATCCCCATCGGCGGCGATGAGGACAACAACGGCGTCGACGGCTGGATCGAGCCCGGCCAGCAGCACCTCGACGGCTACCACGCGCTCTGGTACGGCCGTGCGCGCTACGGCGTCGCCGGCGGCGACTACGAGCGGATGGCCCGCCAGCGCGTGCTGCAGGAGGCGATCCTGCGCCAGTTCACGCCGACCAACGTGCTCGCGAAGTTCCAGGAGGTCGCCGCGGCCGGCGCCGACACGGTGAAGACCGACATGCCGCAGTCGAGCCTCGGCTACTTCGTGAACCTCGGGATGAAGACGAAGGAGCTGCCGATGCAGCACGTCGAGCTCACTCCCGAGAACGGCATCGACCCGACCGACCCCGACTACGAGTACATCCGCCAGCTCGTCGCCGACGCGATCGCACCGCCCGCGACGGAGGAGCCGGCGGAGTAGTCGCGAGCGCGGTCGCCGTCGCGCGGTCGCGCCGCGCACTGCGGTGCGCCTGCGCACGGCCGTGCGCGGGCTGCAGCGCGCGCTGTCGAGCGCGGCCCTGCTCCACGAGTCGCCGGCCGCGACCGGCTCAGAGGTCGGCGTGCAGCTGCCAGACGCGTTCGGCCGAGTCGCGCCAGGTGAAGGCCTGCGCCCGGTCGGTGCCGGCGATCGAGAGGCGATCGGCGAGCTCGGAGTCCTCGACGACCGCGGTGATCGCCGCCGCGAGGCGCTCGGCGTAGCCGGCACCGCCGCCGACGGCGACGGCGCGCCCGGCTTCCGCGCCGACCTCGACGTATGCGGGGGTGTCGGAGTGGATCACGGGGACGCCCAGGCTGAACGCCTCGATGAGCGAGGTGCCCGAGCCCTCGTCGTGGCTCGGGGCGACGAACGCGGTGGCGCCCGAGAGCACCGTGGCGAGATCGGCTGGGTCGTCGAGCTCGAGCGCCCTGACCCGCCCGCGCGGGACCCCGGCCTCTTCGGCGACTGTCGCGAGATGCAGCTCGCCCCAGTTCTCGGGGCCGAGCACGATGACCGGGATGTCGGGGGAGTCGGGGCGACCGAGCGCCTCGAGCAGGTCGACGACGCCGTTGCGCGGGTCGAGCGACCCCGCCGTGACGAGGTAGTCGCGCGGCAGCGCGAAGCGGGCCGCGCGGTCCGCGGCGTCGCGGGGGAGCTTCAGCCCGACGCGCGGGGCGGTGCCGATGACCCGGACCCGGTCGCCGAACTCGGCGACCATCGCGAGCCGCTCCGCGAGGGCGTGCGTCGGCACCACGATCGCGTCGGCGTGCTTGCGCGCGCGCTTCATCATGGCCTTGTTCCACGCGACCGTGGTCGTCGTGAGCGACTCGGGGTGGGTCCACGCGAGGAGGTCGTGCACGGTGACGACCGTCTGGTCGACCCCCGCAGCGGCGTCGTGCCGGCGCAGCGGCGCGAACAGGCTCGGCGCGTGGATCATGCCGCCGCCCGGCGAGGTCGTGAGGCCGAACTGCCACGCGGCGACCAGTTCGCGTCGCGCGAGGCTCGACTTGTAGAGCCCCGACAGGCCCGGGAAACGCTCGAGGACCAGCTCGTAGTCGCTCGGCAGCGACGACGAGACGACCCCCTCGACCTCGCACCCCGGAGGGGCGGTGTCGATGAGCCAGGTCGTGAGCGCCTGGGTGTAGCGGCCGAGCGCGCCGGGAACCGGTGCGACCACCTGGTCGACGATCATCCGAAGCGTCGTGGGCATGCCCCTCCTTCGAGTGTCGTACGGTCGAATCCCCCAATCTATCGTCCGCTCCCCGAGAATCGGGCGTGAGGGGCCCCGCTGTGGAAAGCTCGCGGCCGCGGACAGGGCAAGATAGTGGGGAGCCTTCCCGAGATCAGCGAGAGTCGATGAGTCCGTCACCACTGCCACCGCGCGTCGTCGCCGTCGTCGTCGCCTACAACCGGGCGGAGCTCCTCGCCGAGGTCCTCGACGCGCTCGGCACGCAGCGCGCAGCGCTCGCGAAGGTCGTCGTCGTCGACAACGCCTCCACGGATGCCTCGGCCGACGTCGCACGCGCCGCGGGCGACCTCGTCGACCTCGTCACGCTGCCGCGCAACACCGGCGGCGCCGGCGGCTTCGCCGCGGGCATGGCGGTCGCCCTCGCCGACCACGAGCCCGACTGGCTCTGGCTGATGGACGACGACACCGTGCCGACGGAGGGGGCGCTCGCCGAGCTCCTGAACGCCGTCGACGGCACCGACCACGTCGTGGCGGGGTCCCGCGTGGTCTGGCACGACGGCACCGAGCACCCGATGAACACGCCCCGCGAGAAGCCCTTCGTCGGCAAGGACGAGCGCGTCGCCGCGGCGCGCCGCGGCGGCATCCCGATTCGCAGCACCTCGTTCGTCTCGATGCTCGTGCGCGCCGACGTGGTGCGCGAGATCGGCCTGCCCATCGCCGACTACTTCATCTGGAACGACGACTTCGAGTACTCGACGCGGGCCCTGCGCGGTCGGCGCGGGCTGCACGTGCCCGCCTCCGTCGTCGTGCACAAGACGAAGGTGCTCGGCGCCACCGACGCCGACCCGGGGCCGCGCTTCTACTACGAGGTGCGCAACAAGCTGTGGATGTTCCGGCGGTCGCAGAGCCTCGGCCCGTTCGAGAAGGCGGTGTACGGCGCGTCGAGCGTCCGCCGCTGGATCCGCACCTTCGCGCGCTCCGAGGATCGCACGGTGCTCCGCGACGGCTGGCGCCGCGGCTACCGCGACGGCACCCGCACCCGGCCGCGACCGAACGCGATGGCGCTCGCCGGCCTCGGTCGCGCGAGCGACGCGGTGGTGCAGGTGGAGCCTGCATGAGCGCGGACTTCTCGCTGCTCATGCCCGTCTACCGCGGCGACGACGCCGCGCACTTCGCCAAGGCGTTCACCTCGAGCGTCGGCGAGCAGTCCGTCAAGCCGTCGCAGGTCGTCCTCGTGCAGGACGGCCCGGTCGGCGACGAGCTCGCCGCCGCGATCGACCGGGTCGTCGACGCGAGCCCCGTGCCCGTCACCCGGCACGTCATCGACGAGAACGTCGGACTCGCCCGTGCGCTCGACCTCGGGCTCGGCCTCTGCGAGCACGAGATCGTCGCCCGCATCGACGCCGACGACATCTCGCTGCCCGAGCGCTTCGCCCGCCAGCTCCCGGTCATCGAGGGCGGGGTCGACCTGCTCGGCACCGGCATGTTCGAGTTCCTCGACGACGGCGGCGCCATCGTGGGCCGGCGCACCCCGCGCACCGGGCACGACGAGATCGCCCGCTACGCCCGCTTCCACGACCCGTTCAGCCACCCGACGGTCATGTACCGGCGGAGCGCGGTCGAACGCGCGGGCGGCTACCAGCCCCTCGGGCTGATGGAGGACTACTGGCTGTTCGCGAGGATGATCGACGCCGGGGCATCCGTCGAGAACCTCGTCGAACCGCTCGTGATGTACCGCGTCGGCGCGGGCGCCTACGCCCGCCGCGGCGGACGGGCGCAGTGGCGCAGCGAGCTGCAGCTGCAGCGCGCGTTGCGGAGGATCCGCTTCACGAGCCGGTGGGAGTACCTCCGGAACGTGACCGTGCGGGGCGCGTACCGCTTCGTGCCCGAGCGGGTGCGCAAGGTCGCGTATCGGCGGCTGATCGCGCGGGGCGGCGCGATCGACTGACCGGACGGGCGAAGGCCCCCGGCCGACGCGCGCGGGAACGCCGCATCACCGCTTCCCGCGCTCGGGTCGATAGCATGGGCGGAGCCGGAGTTCGGGGGGGCAGGCGGTTCGGATGTTGCATAAGGGACGGAAGCCGCGGTATCTCGCGGTACTCACGGCGTTTGTTCTCGCCATCGGGCTCGCGACGGCCGACGGGATCGCGAACGAGGAACCGGCGGCGGCCGCGGAGGGCGCGGACTTCAACCCGGGCATGATCATCAGTGACTCGGTCTTCTACAACAGTGCGACGATGACCGTCGCGCAGATCCAGTCCTTCCTCAATGCCAAGGTGCCGACCTGTCGCTCCGGATACGTCTGCCTCAAGGGCTTTCGACAGACCACGACTTCGCAGCCCGCGCGAAGCGAAGGATGCGCCGCATACGCGGGACAGGCCAACGAGTCCGCCGCCCTGATCATCTACAAGGTGTCGCGTGCCTGCGGGATCAACCCGCAGAGCATGCTCGTCCTGCTCGAGAAGGAGCAGGGGCTGGTGTCCGACACCTGGCCGACGTCGCGGCAGTACCGATCGGCGACCGGCTACGGGTGCCCGGACACGGCGGACTGCGACATCAACTACTACGGCTTCTTCAATCAGGTGTACCACGCGGCTTGGCAGTTCAAGAAGTACCGCGCACGCCCGACGATCCGCGCGTATCAGGCCGGTCGCTACAACACCATTCAGTGGCATCCGAACGCCGGTTGCGGCACCTCGCAGGTGTACATCCAGAACCAGGCGACCGCCGGTCTCTACCTGTACACGCCGTACCGGCCGAACGCCGCGGCGCTGCGGAACCTGTACGGCACCGGCGACGCATGCTCGAGCTACGGGAACCGGAACTTCTGGCGGATGTTCACCGATTGGTTCGGGTCGACCGCGATTCAGGTGCACCCCTCGCTCATGTCGGCGTGGCTGCAGCACGGTGGTGCAGACGGGCGCCTCGGGCCGCCGATCGCGGCGGCCCAGTCGGTCAGCGGCGGGGGCATTCTTCAGCGGTTCGAGCGCGGGCAACTCGTCTACCGTGCAGATCTCGGTACGTTCCGCACGGCGGCTTCGATCGCCACGTACTACTACGCGAACGGCGGACCGGCCGGCCGATTGGGGTACCCGGTATCCGATGTCGCCGGGGCGGATGCGATCGAACACACGCAGTCGTTCGAGTTCGGCTTCGTGAGCTGGAAGCCTGCGAGCGGTATCGCCGTTCGGGGTGGATATCGTGTCAGCGAACCGTACCTCGCCAACTGGAAGGCGTTGAAACAGTCTCAAGGTGTGCTGGGGTATCCGATCGCCGGTGTGGTCGATGAGGGGTCGGGGTGGTCGTCGCAGCGGTTCGAGCGCGGGTACCTGTTGTACGACGGGGCTCGGAAGATCATGTACTGGTTGCCGTCGGGCATCTGGGACTACTGGAAGGCGCGTGGTGGGCTCGGCGGCGCGATCGGTGCGCCGACGGCGTCGCCGTCGGGTTCGGCCGCGGCGGGGTGGACGCAGAACTTCGTCGGGGCTCGTTTGGCGCAGGCGCCGGCGGGAACCGTGACGATGGTGGGCGGCGTTGCGGTGTCGGGTGTCTTCCGCACCAATTGGACGGCACTGCGCGGGGGAAGCGGTGTGCTGGGGTATCCGATCGCCGGTGTGGTCGATGAGGGGTCGGGGTGGTCGTCGCAGCGGTTCGAGCGCGGGTACCTGTTGTACGACGGGGC
>NZ_JBHVTS010000001.1:750394-1005368 GCF_042884595.1 Agromyces sp. NPDC058126
ACTACTGGAAGGCGCGTGGTGGGCTCGGCGGCGCGATCGGTGCGCCGACGGCGTCGCCGTCGGGTTCGGCCGCGGCGGGGTGGACGCAGAACTTCACGAAGGGTTCGATCTCCGTGAGCTCCACCGGTGTCGTGACCAGTTCGCCGTGACCGCCGGAGCTGTGCGGGCCGCCGGATGCCGGCCCTGTGCAGCGCACGGGCACGGCGGGCGCGTGTCGACCGGTCAGTCGCAGTCGACCTCGTAGAGCCCGAGCTCTCCCTCGGCGGCGATGAGCACGAGCCCCGCGCTCTCATCCAGTTCGGACAATCCGGGATAGCTCTCGGAGCGTGGGTCCGCTTCGAAGATGTACTGTTCGCCGAAGTCGAGAACGTGCGTCACGCCGAGTTCGCGAGCTGCAGCGCACGCCTCGGGAGTGCCCTCGGCGAGGCCCTCGGCGAGCGCCCGGTACTCGCCGGGATACGCACCTCCGACGTGCGGGAACACCGTGCGCAGCCCGGTGTAGGCGTACACCAGGGAACTCCCGTTCCATGGGTTGCCCGCGATGACCGCGTTCTCGGGCACGAGGTCGCCGATCCGCTCGAGGAAGGCGGCCTCCTGATCGGAGAGCATCACGCTGTCGTCGTCGAAACGGTACCCGTCGGCGAGGAATCGGCTGCTGTCGGTCACCGTCGAGGCGTACGGCACGCCGATCGCGAGCAGGCCCACGAGAATCATCGTCGCGAGCGCGGGCAGCCCGATGCGACGCGACCGATCGCGTCCGAGGCGGATCCCGCGGACGAGCCAGCGGGCGACGCGCACGGCGCCGAGCGCGGCGAGCGGGATCGCGAGCACGGGCGTCAACGCGGCGAGTCGGTAGGAGTCGTTGTACCAGGCACCGGTGATCGCCGTGCGGAACGGGCCCACCGGCCAGGCGATTGCCACGGAGTAGAGCAGGACGCCCAGGAGGTAGGCCGCGACCGCCCAACGGAGCCGTGGCCGGCGCACGGCGACGACCAGGCCGATGATCATGAACGCACTCACGACCCACGCGTAGCCGAGGTCGATCGGCCCGTTCGTGAGCGCTTCGCGGACCGCCGCCGGGAAGTTCCGGGTCGGCAGCCACCCGTTGTCCCCGGTGGTCGCGCGGGAGAACGCGAAGGCCTCGACGGCGAAGAGCGCGGCCGCCGTGGTCGTCGCGACGACGGCGACGAGTGCACGGCGTTCGGGGACGGCCCGGCGGACGACTCGCACGACCGCGTAGACGACGAGCGGAACAGTGAGGACGAAGAGGCTGAACAGCGCATTCGGATGAGCGAGCGTCATTCCGCCGACGACCCACACGGCGACGAGGGCGAGTGCGACCGGTCGCAGACCGAGCATCGACCGTTGCTGGACGAGTGCCGCGAGCAACCCCAGTGCGACTGGGAGCAGGCTCACGGCCAGCAGGTTCGGGTACAGCACGCCGAACCACAACAGCATCGCGGGGAACGCGCCGAAGACCGCACTGAGGCCGCCGACGAGCACGGCGTGGAACGGCGCGCGGCCGAACAGCACGCGCGCGAGGAACACGCACGCGACGGTCCACACCACGGAGGCGACGACGAGCGCGACGGCGTTCGTCGCGACGACGATGGAGGCGCCGGTCAACTGGACGACGATCGCGACGATCGCATGCCACAGCGTCGGGTAGAAGCCCGACGCACGCCCCGGAGTGGTCATGTTCATCGCCGTCGGCGAGGCGTTGCCCGTGTCCAGGATCCACTGAACGGCATTCAGGTGGAAGAGGGTGTCGTAGCTCTGGGCCGGATGATCGGGAGCGCCGAACTGGGGAGCGATCCAGAGGAGCGTGAGCGTCGTGCCCAGCAGGACCGCGAACGCCTGGGCGAGGAACGGACGACCCCACTCACTGCGACCGCCGGGGGCGGGAGCGGTCGTCAGTCGACGACGCAGCGGCAGCATTGCGAGCGCGACGAGGACTGAGAATCCCAGGGGGATGAACACCGTCCACGACAGGCCGATCCACGGCGCGACGATCGACGAGAGTCCGATCGAGGCGATCGACGAGCCGATGGCGACGCCGAAGAATGCGATGCCGCGGAGCCGGAGGGCTCCTGCGATCGGCGCACCGACGCCGATCATCAGCACGAGGACCGCGGCGAAGACGGGGAGGAATTCGAACCAGCTCATCCGAGGTCAGCCCGCACCGTCGGAGTCTTCGGACGTGTGGTGCGGTGATCCGTCGAGACCACGATCGCGCGAGGTGCGAAGGTCACGTGCTCGGCTCCAATTCTGAAAGACGGTCCATCGTACTCGACACGTCGCGACCCTTCCCGAGCGTCAGCCGAGTGGGCGGAGCACCGCGTCGGCCGCGGCATCCCCGACTGCGCGAAGCGACGCGTTGGCCTCGATCCAGGCTGCGCGGTCGCGCCGCTTCTCCGTCGCGAGCGCGGTCTCGTGCTCGCCGAGCAACTCGAGCATCGCCGCGGCGACGGATTCCGGAGTGAACGACGCGTGGATGCCGAGTCCGTGCTCCCGCACGAGCGCCGCACCGCTGCTGGCATCCGAACCGGCGAACACGACGGGGGTGCCGCACGCGGCCGCCGCGTACGTCTTGGTCGGTCGTGCGAAGTCGTATCCCAGGCCCGGAGCGATGCTCACGAGCGCGCCGACCGCTCCACGGATCCATTCAGCGGACTGCTCGGGCGGGACGACGCCGCCGAACGTGATGGCGTCGGGAGCCGTCTGCGCGGCGAGCACCCGCAGCTGCGCCTCCGCAGAGCCCTGGCCGAAGAACCTGAGCCGGACGTCGGGGACGTGTT
The DNA here is from genome assembly GCF_042884595.1 of Agromyces sp. NPDC058126. NCBI lineage: Bacteria > Bacillati > Actinomycetota > Actinomycetes > Micrococcales > Microbacteriaceae > Agromyces > Agromyces sp. NPDC058126. The sequence goes on from NZ_JBHVTS010000001.1 coordinate 753,193, forward strand.
CGCGTACGAGGGGAAGGGCCCGGATGAACACCTCGGCGCCCTGCCATTCGGACATCGTCCCGGTGTACACGAAGTACTTCGTGCCGTCGTTCGCAGCCTCCCCGTCTGGGGTGAAGACCTCGGTGTCGATCCCGTTCCCGACGGTGGCGATGCGCGCGGGATCGACGCCGAATTCGATGATCCGGTCGGTGACCTCATCCGAGATCGACAGGACGGTCGAGGCGTGACGCATCGTGAGGCCCTCGAGCCAGCGGATGACGGAGACGACGAAGCGCGGCGCACCGATCGCGGCGACGCCGTCGGTCCAGACGTCCGCGGCGTAGTAGGCGTAGGGTCGGCGGCGCAGTGCGCTGATCGCGGCGACGACGATGCCGGTGGTCGGAGGCGCCTCGGCGACGGCGAGGTCGTAGCGCGAGACGAGGAGTCGGAACACCAGCGGGATGTCGTAGCTGAGGTACTGGACGTACCCGCGTACGTTCCCGCCGGCGTCCCGCAGAACGGGGAAGCGCGAGATCTCCAGGCCGGGCTGCTCGTCGGTGCCCTGCGGGGCGGTGCTCGGCGGCGTCGTGGTCAGCACTCGGACGGTCGCCGACCGTCCGATCAGCGAGCGGGTCAGCGCCCGCAGCCGGAAGGCGCCGGCACTGACTTCAGGCGCGAAGAGCCTGGTCGCGAGGACGACCCGAGGCGCGGCACGGTTCTTCGGAGCCCTCGATGGGCTCACTCAGCGACCTCGAGGAGTTCGCCGTTCGACTCGGTGTAGAGGGCACCGGTCTGCGGGCACACCCAGTCGCCGTCGCCGATCGGGTCGAGCGGAACGCCGGCTCGGCCCACCCACCGGATGCGCCGCGCGGGAACTCCGGCGACGAGCGCGAACGCGGGGACGTCCTTCGTGACGACGGCTCCGGCGGCGACGGTGGCCCAGGCCCCGATCGTGACCGGGGCGATGCAGACGGCGCGCGCGCCGATCGACGCGCCGTGCTCGATCGTCACGCCGACGGGCTCCCAGTCGGATGCGGTCTTGATCGACCCGTCGGGCGCGATCGCCCGCGGGTAGGTGTCGTTCGTGAGGACCGCGGCCGGTCCGACGAAGACGCCGTCGGCGAGCTTCGCGGGCTCGTAGACCAGTGCGTAGTTCTGGATCTTGCAGTCGTCGCCGAGGTGCACGCCGGAACCGATGTAGGCCCCGCGTCCGACGATGCACCGGTCGCCGATGTCCGCGCCTTCGCGGACCTGCGCGAGGTGCCAGATCTTCGTGTCGTCGCCGATTCGTGCGTCGGGGGAGACGTCGGCGCTCTCCGCGATGGTTGCCACGGTGGACTCCTTGTGCTCAGACGGGCGGGATCCCGGGGCGCAGCGGCGCCTCAGGGGTGGGCGTCGGGAAGGTCGCGCTTCGGGTCGATTCGCTCCTCGAGCCGCTCCAAGCGTACCTTCTGGAGGGCGGACTCCTCGGCGAGCGTGCGCGTCTTGTCCTCGAGGTCCGTCAGCTCCGCGCTGTGCTGGAGATTGACCAGGAAGAGCAGCACGATCGAGACGAAGAAGACGAGGTTGCTCGGCAGGCCGACGCCGACGACCGAGGCGATCCAGGCGACGCTGGCGGGGAACAGCGCGCCGAGGAGCGCGAGCGTCGCCGCCAGGATCCACCAGATGGCATGCCGTTCGCGGAGGCGTCGCCGCCGGAGCAGTTCGATCACCGAGACGAGGGCGATCACCGCCGCAGCGATCCCGAGGAGATAGGTCATCGTGCTCACTGGGCTTCCTCGGTTCTCGTGAGCTGCACCTTCGGGCGGATCATCGCGAAGATGAGCGCCATCCCCGCACGCGCGAGGTACGCAGCGGCCTTGACCGGATGATGGGACGGCACGCCGCCCTGCCGATCGCGCATCGCGACCGGTGACTGCCGGATCCGGAGTCCGGCGCGCGCCGCGATCACGAGGGCCTCGACGGTGTCGCCGAGATACTCGGCCGGATAGGTCGACGCGAACAGCTCCACCGCGTTCGGACCGCTCGCCTTGAACCCGCTGGTCGCGTCCGTGAGCTTCGTGCTGGCGATCCGTCCGATGACCGAGGCGAGGACCTTCATCGCCCATCGGCGAGGGCCGCGGGCACTGTAGTCGCCGGTGCCGGCGAACCGCGCACCGATCACGATGTCGGCCTGGTCGAGGTCGGCGACCAGGCGCGGAACGTCTCGGGGATCGTGCTGTCCGTCCGCGTCGACCTGGACGACCGCCGAGTAGCCGTTGCGGAGCGCGTAGCGGAAGCCCGCGCGCATCGCGCCGCCGACGCCCAGGTTGAACGGAAGGTCGATCACCGTGACCCCACGGGCCCGCGCGACCGCGACCGTTCCATCCTCAGAGCCGTCGTTCACGACCAGGCAGTCGATGTTCGGCAGCGCTTCGGAGATCTCGTCCAGCACTGGTCCGAGGGCCTGCTCCTCATTGAACGCTGGCAGCACGATGAGCGGGCGCAGCGGTATCGAGGGCATGTCGGAGATACTAGCAATCGCGACCCCGCGAGAAGCGCGGGCGAGTTCGCTCTCGTCTACGATCGATGCGTGAAGGTTCTCAGTGTCGTCGGCGCTCGGCCGCAGTTCGTCAAGCTCGCTCCGATCGCCCGGGCCGCCGAGGCTGCAGGGGTCGAGCACGTCATCGTCCACACCGGTCAGCATTACGACCCGATGCTCTCGGACGTCTTCTTCGACGATCTCCGCATCCCCGCGCCGAACGTCCACCTGGGCGTGGGCTCCGGCAGTCACGGTGTGCAGACCGGTGCCATGCTCGGAGCGCTCGATGCGGTGCTGACCGAGCACGACCCCGACTGGGTGCTCGTCTACGGTGACACCAACTCGACGTTGGCGGCGGCCGTGAGCGCGGTGAAGCTGCACTATCCGGTGGCGCACCTGGAGGCCGGGCTGCGGTCGTTCAACCGCCGGATGCCGGAGGAGCACAACCGCGTCCTCACCGACCACGCCGCCGATCTCTGCCTGGCCCCGACGCACGTGGCGCTCGATCACCTCACCACGGAGGGCCTCGCCGAACGCTCCGTGCTCGTCGGAGACGTCATGACCGACGTGCTGCTCGGTGTCCGCGACGCCGTGGCGGACGAGTACCCGCAGGTGCTCGCCGACGCGGGACTCGCCGAGCGCGGGTACTACCTTGCGACGATCCACCGTGCGGAGAACACGGATGACCCGACTCGGCTCCGGTCGATCGTCGAGAGCCTGTCCGGTCTCGATCGACCGGTGCTCATCGTCGCGCACCCCCGACTCGTCGCGAAGGCGGCCGAGCACGGCATCGAGCTCGCGACGGGCACCCTCGTGCCGCACCGGCCGTTGCGCTACCCCGAGCTCGTCTCCGTCGCGCTCCGCAGCGCCGGCGTGGTGACGGATTCGGGCGGACTGCAGAAGGAGGCGTTCCTGCTCGGTGTCCCGTGCACGACCGTCCGCAGCGAGACCGAGTGGGTCGAGACCGTCGAGCTCGGTTGGAATGTGCTCGCCGAGACGCACGAGGCCATCTCCCGAGCGGTTCAGCGTCCGATGCCCGCGCCCACCGATGCGCAGCCGTACGGCGACGGTCGCGCGGCCGAGCGTGTGATCGAGGCGTTGCTCGCCGGCGCGAACTGAGCGCGATGGCTCGACTCCTGCCGCGCACCGTTCGGGACGCGGAGCTCAGCCGGTCGAGGAGGTTCCACCGAGGCGATGCGGATTTCCGACGAGGTAGGCTTGGCGGACGTCCTTTGTGCCATACGGCAGAACTACATCGAAAGGTGGGCGCGTGAGCGGTCCAGAGTTCATCCCTGCGGCGAAGCCGATCATCGGCGACGAGGAGCGGGCAGCGGTCGACTCGGTGCTCCGTTCCGGAATGGTCGCGCAGGGCCCCGAGGTCGCGGCGTTCGAGCGCGAGTTCTCCGATGTACTGCTCGACGGCAGGGCGGCGGTGGCCGTCAACTCCGGGACATCCGGATTGCATCTCGGGCTGCTCGCGGCCGGTGTCGGCCCCGGCGACGAGGTGATCGTTCCGTCGTTCACGTTCGCCGCGACGGGCAACTCCGTCGCGCTGACGGGCGCAACGCCGGTGTTCGCCGACATCGAGCCCGATCACTTCGGTCTCGACGTCGCGTCGGTCGAATCGCGGATCACCGAGCGCACCGTCGGCATCATGCCGGTGCACCTGTACGGTCACCCCGCGAACGTCGCCGGCCTCGGTGATCTCGCCGAACGACGTGGGCTGAATCTCTTCGAGGACGCGGCGCAGGCGCACGGCGCGACGGTCGACGGCGCGTCCGTCGGAACCTTCGGTGCTTTCGCCATGTTCAGCCTCTATCCGACGAAGAACATGACGTCGGGTGAGGGCGGCATGGTCTCGACCGGCGACCCCGACCTCGAGCGTCGACTCCGGCTGCTGCGCAACCAGGGCATGGAGCGCCAGTACGAGAACGAGGTCGTCGGGTTCAACGCTCGCATGACCGACATCCACGCCGCCATCGGCCGCGTCCAGCTCACGAAGGTCGGCGCTTGGACTCGAGCACGCCAGGAGAACGCGGCGTTCCTCGACGCGAATCTGACCGGTGTCGTGGTGCCGCCGGTGGCACCGGGGGCCGTGCACGTCTACCACCAGTACACGATCCGCGTGCTCGACGATCGCGACGGCTTCGTGAAGGCGCTGAAGGACGAGTACCAGGTCGGCAGCGGCGTCTACTACCCGATTCCGAACCACCGTCTTCCCTCGCTCGCCCACTACGCGCCCGGACTCGACCTGCCCGAGACCGAGAAGGCCGCGAGCGAAGTCGTCTCGCTGCCGGTGCATCCGTCGCTCACGCAGAACGAGCTCGAGCGCATCGTCGAGGCCGTCAACGCCATCGCCGGGGCGGGCGCCTGATGGGCGCTCTGCGCGCCGGACTGCTCGGCGTCGGGATGATGGGCCGGCACCACGCGCGGGTGCTCCGAGAGCTCGACGGCGTCGAACTCGTCGCGATCGCGGATCCCGGCGGGGATCCGCACGGCGTCGCCGGCGATCTCGAGATCCTCCCCGACATCGATGCGCTCATCGCCGAGGGGCTCGATCTCGCGGTCGTGGCCGTGCCCACCCGCTTCCATGAGGACGCCGCACTGAAGCTCGCCGCCGCAGGCGTGCACACGCTCGTCGAGAAGCCGATCGCGCACACGATCGACTCCGGTCACCGCATGGTGGACGCATTCCGTGAGGCCGGCCTCGTCGGTGCCGTCGGCCACATCGAGCGGTTCAACCCCGCACTTCAAGAGTTGCGTACTCGCATCGCCGCGGGCGATCTCGGCGAGGTGTACCAGATCGCGACACGTCGTCAAGGTCCGTTCCCCTCGCGCATCGCCGACGTGGGCGTCGCGAAGGACCTCGCATCTCACGACATCGACCTCACTTCGTGGGTGGCGCAGAGCCCGTATGAGACGGTCTCGGCTCAGACGGCCTTCAAGAGCGGACGTGAGCACGAGGACATGATCGCCATGACGGGATGCCTCGAGAACGGCGTCATCGTCAACCATCTCGTCAACTGGCTCAGCCCGATGAAGGAGCGCGTGACGATCGTGACCGGCGAGAAGGGCGCGTTCGTCGCCGACACGTCGACCGGCGACCTCACGTTCTTCGCGAACGGGACGATCCCGCTCGAGTGGGAGTCGATGACCGTCTTCCGCGGGGTGTCCGAGGGTGACGTGACTCGCTACGCGTTCCCGAAACGAGAGCCGCTGCGCGTCGAGCACGAGGCGTTCCGCGACGCCGTGCTCGGCCTGCCGAGCGACGTGGTGACGATGGCTCAGGGCCTGCGCACCCTCGAGGTCGTCGAAGCCGCGCTTCGGACCGCGGCCGGCAGTCGCCGTGCGCAGACGCCCGATGGCGTGATGGAGCGATGATCGGGGTACGACGCATCGGGGTGGCGACGTGAAGCGCATCCTCAGCACGTTCCGTCAGGTCGTCCCTCACCTGCCGGAGAACGCCCAGCGCTATATCGTGCGCTACATCGTGCTCTCATCGTCCCTCGCGATTCTGGATGTCGCGGCGCTCATGCTGCTCGCCGCTTCTCTCGTCGCGATGCTCGGCGGCACCGCGATCCAGCTTCCGCTCATCGGGTCCATCGGCCAGGACGGATATGTGTGGATCCTCCTCGTGATCTCCGGGCTCATCATCGTCAAGTCGACCGCGGCCGTCCTCATGCAGTGGATGGCGACGCGTCGAATGGCGACGTTCGAGCTCGAGATCGGCGACCGGCTGTTCGAGGCGTACATCCGTGCCCCGTGGGTCGAGCGCCTTCAGCGGAACACGACCCATCTCGTGCGCCTCGCCGACGTCGGCATCGCGAATGTCACGTCCGGCTTCCTGCTTCCGTTCATGTCGCTGCCGACGCTGCTGACGACCGCCGCGCTCGTCGTGCTCGTCATCGTGATCGTGCAGCCGCTCACCGCACTCGTGACCGTGGCATACCTCGGTGGGATCGCGGTGCTGCTGTACGTCGTCCTCGCGAATCGCACGGTGCAGGCCGGACGCGTCAACCGCGACTACTCGTTCCGCGTCGCGTCGCTCATGACCGACATGGTGTCCGCCCTCAAGGAGATCACACTCCGCGGGAAGTCCGCCGAGGTCGCACGCGTCGTCCATGAGGACCGCCGTCATGCAGCCAAGGCGCGCGCCAACATCAACTTCCTCTCCGCCATCCCGCGCTTCGTGCTCGATGCCGCGATCGTCGGAGGGTTCCTGCTCGTCGGTGGGATCAGCTATCTCATCGCGGGGCCCACGCAGGCGATCGCGGCGGTCGCGCTGTTCGGCGTGGCAGGCTTCCGGCTGGTTCCCTCGCTCACGGGATTCCAGTCGCTCATGTCGATGATGACGGCGAACATCCCGCACGCCGACGCCGTCCTCCGAGACATCGACTCGTCTCGCCGATACCAGGAAGCGGCCGAGAAGATCGGACGCGACCCCATCGAGGGCGAACCCGCCAGTCTGGTGCTCGACGAGGTCCGGTTCAGCTATCCGAGCGCCGAGAACCCTTCGCTCGACGGCGTCACCGGCGTGCTGCCCCTCGGTTCGCGCCTCGGCATCGTCGGCTCCTCCGGCGCGGGGAAGTCGACACTCATCGACATCCTGCTCGGGCTGATCTCTCCGACGTCCGGGCGGGTCCTCCTGGGCGAACAGAACCTCGTCGACGTCATGGCGAGCTGGCGCGAGCGCGTGGCGTACGTCCCGCAGGACGTGGCGCTCTTCGACGCGACCATCGCTCAGAACGTCGCCCTCACGTGGCGCGAGGACTACGACGAGGACCGGGTGCGTTCCGCGCTTTCGCGAGCACAGCTGCTGGACGTCATCGAGGCGCGCCCCGATGGCATCCGGGGCCGCGTCGGTGATCGAGGCCTTCAGCTCTCGGGCGGACAACGTCAACGGCTCGGCATCGCGCGCGCCCTGTACAGCGACCCGCTCGTCCTTGTGCTCGACGAGGCGACGAGCTCGCTCGACACCAAGACCGAGGCCGCGGTGACACGCGCGATTCAAGAACTCAGTGGCGAGGTGACCGTCATCTCCGTCGCGCACCGGTTGTCGACGATCCGCGACTACGACCAGATCTGGTTCATGCGCGACGGCAAGGTCGAGGCGCGGGGAACGTTCGCAGAAGTGATCGCTGCTGAGCCCGAGTTCGCGCAGCAGGCCCGGCTCGCCGGTCTCAACCCCGACGGGACAGAGCTGTGACGAAACCTCGGCTGCTGATCCTGTCGTTCTCGCCGATCGTGTCCGACGCGCGGGTGCTCAAGCAGATCGAGGTCTTCCGCGATCGATACGCTGTGACCACGTGCGGGTACGGCCCGGCACCCGCAGGCGTCGACCGTCATATCGAGATGCCGCGCTCGGCGAGCTATCAGGATCTGAACGGACGACTGATCACGCTGCGGATGTATCGAGCGGCCTACTGGCGGATCTCAGCCGTGGCGTGGGTGAAGGCGCATCTTCGCCCCGGTGACTTCGACGTCGTCTTCGCGAACGAGACGGAAGCCGTTCCCGTCGGTCTCTGGCTGAAGCCGAGGTTCGGCGTGCATGCGGATCTCCACGAGTACACACCGCGCCTCAACGAGGAACACGCCCTCTGGGCGAAACGCATCCGGCCGTTCCACGAGTGGGTCTGCCGACACTACGTGACCCGTGCATCGTCGTGGTCGACGGTCAGTAACGGCCTCGTGCGCGAGTACGAGAAGGAGTTCGGATTCCGTCCCGAACTGGTGACGAACGCCGCGCCGTACACCGACGCCGAGCCGACGCCCGTTTCCACGCCGATCCGGCTCGTGCACAGCGGCGCGTGCTTGCGGAATCGACGGCTCACGGAGATGGTGGATGCCGTCGCGCTGAGCGGCGCCGACGTCACGCTCGATCTCTACCTGACGCCGAACCACCCGGATTACCTCGACGAGCTGAAGGCCCGTGTCGCCGACGAACCTGCGGTCACGGTGCATGACCCGGTTCCGTACTCCGACCTCCTTCGGACGCTGAACGCGTACGACGTGGGCGTCCACCTGCTGCCTCCCACGAACTTCAACAACGCGTGGGCGCTCCCCAACAAGCTGTTCGACTACGTCCAGGCTCGTCTCGGCATCCTGATCGGGCCGTCGCCCGAGATGGTCGACTACGTCGAACGACATGGGCTCGGCGCGGTGGCAACCGGGTTCGACGCCGGTGATCTCGCGACGACGATCGCAGAGCTCGATGCGACTCGCGTCACGGCATGGAAGGCGAACGCCCACGCCAGTGCGAAAGCGCTCGGTGCGCAGGAGCAGATGCAGAAGTGGCTGCGGCTCGTCGACGGCCTCGTGGCAGGCGGGAAGCGATCGTAGCGTGAGAGTTGCGCTCGCCTGCGGTCCCGTCGCGATCCCGCCGACGTACTTCGTCGTGCAGCACGCGATGCTCCTCCGTGACCGCCATGAGTTCGCCTTGTTCTCGCCGTCGGCGCGCGTGACCGAGGACGTCGGGATTCCGATCCACTCGGCCATGACGCTGCGGCCGGGATCGCGGATCGATACCCTTCGCGTCCAGGCGGTTCGAGGCCGCGTGACACGGGACATCCGGCGCTTCGAGCCGGCCGCGGTGCATCAGCACTTCGCGACATGGAGCTTGCCCGCGGCATCCGCGGCGAGGCGACTGGGCGTCCCGCTCGTGACCACGCTGCACGGGTACGACGTGTTCGCGCTGAAGCGTCAGAGCGCCGGCGTCTGGGGTGCCATCACGCGTGCGAACCTGCGTGCGACGGCGGCCGGGACGACCCGGTTCCTCGCGGTCAGCCGGTGGCTGGCCGATCGTGCCATCGCTGACGGGATCGACTCACGACGGCTGCACGTCATGTACCAGGGCATCGACACGTCGTTCTTCACCCCCGGCACGCCCGGAGCGGACGGCGACGGCGATGAGCCCGTCGTGCTCTTCGCGGGAGGCCTGGTCGAGCACAAGGGTGTCCGTGATGCACTGCGGGCGTCCATCAGGGTGCACGCGACGACCCCCCATCGACTCCGGCTGGCGGGTGGCGGGCCGCTCGAGGCGGAGGTCAGGTCGGCCGCCCGCGAGCATCCCCACATCGAAGTCCTGGGTCCGCTGTCGCGCGCCGAACTCCGAGCGCAGTATCGAGCGGCACGAGTGCTGGTCATGCCGTCGCGGGGTTCGGCCGAGTGGTCGGAAGCCGCCGGACTGGTGTCGCTCGAGGCGCAGGCTTGCGGGACGCCGGTCGTCGCGTACGCATCCGGGGGACTGACCGAGATGGTGGAGGACTCCGCCACCGGAACGCTCGTTCCGCAGGATGACGTCGATGCGCTCGCCGTCGCCCTCCGTCGCTGGATCACCATGGCCGATTCCGAGCACGCCAGCCACGCGTCCGCAGGGGTCGAATTCGTGCGATCGCGGCGAAGCGCGCAGGGTGCGGCCGACGAGTTGCTGTCCCACTACGACGAGGTCACCGCCGCGCGCGGGAACCTCATCGCCGACTGATAGCGTGCTTGAGTGCGCGTGCTCGTAGTGACGACGTGGTTTCCCGGCCCGTGGGCTCCGGAGTCCGGGATCTTCAACCTTCGCGACGTCGAGCTGCTCGCCCTCGATCATGAGGTGACGGTCGTTCATCTGGTTCCGCCCGCTCAGCTCGCTCAGGCTCGCGTGGACCGGCTCGGCCGCATCGCCGTGCATCGCGTGCCGATGTCGGTTCGATCCCCCCGCTCCATCCGGCGTGCGCGGCGGTACATCGCAGAACTGGCACTCGAGCACGACCTGCTGCACAGCATGGCGATCTCGTCGCTGCTCCCACTGGGGGGCACGGCGCTGAAGCTGCCCTGGGTGCACACCGAGCACTGGTCGGGTTTCCTCGCGCCCGAGACCGCGCCCGTCGGTGTCAGAGCGATGGGCGCGCTCCTGGCGCGTCGACTCAAGCGGCCCGACGTCGTCGTGACGGTGAGCGAGGCCCTCGCGAGCGCCGTCCGGCTTCACCGCGACGGCCCGACGATGGTGATCCCGAACCATGTCATGGTCCCCCCGGTCGGCGCCGACCTGGAACGGGAGCAGACGGATCACATCCGGCTGATCGCCGTCGGGGGGATCATCCAGCGGAAGGGCCCGATCCTGGCCGTTCGGGTGCTCGCCGGACTCCGCGCCCGTGGGTACCCGGCGACCCTCAGCTGGATCGGTGAGGGTCCGTTGCGCGACGACGTCATGAGCACCGCCGCGCGGCTCGGAGTGGCGGACCGCATCGAACTCAGGGGCAGCCTGTCGCCGGAGGAGGTCTCGCGCAGCCTGCTCGGCGCCGACGTGTTCCTCCTCCCCACCGAGGGTGAGACGTTCGGCGTCTCGATCGCGGAGGCGTTGACCCACGGCCTCTCCGTCGTGGTCGGCTCGCGCGGCGGCCAGGGGGAGTTCGTGGGTCCGGCGGACGGCGTGCTCGTCGCCGCGCAGGACCAGGAGCTCTACACGGACGCGGTCATCGCGGTGGTGGGCAGCCGAACGCCTGCCACGCCCGCTGAGATCGCACGCCGGGCCCAGCAGCGCTTCGCACCGGCATTCCGTCGCACGGAGTACCTCCGCGCATACCACCTCGCAGGCGACCCCGAAGGCCACTCCGCATGAAACTCCTGATCATCTCGTTCTCGACGCTCGTCTCCGATCCACGCGTGCGGAAGCAGATCGACCTCTTCACCGGCGAGTTCGAGGTGACGACAGTGGGCTACGGGCCGAAGCCGCCGGGCGCGTCCGCGCACCACCAGATCCCCGACGACCGGGTGGCATGGCGCTATCCGCGGCCGGCGGTGATGGCGCGCGCGTATCGATGGGCGTTCGAGCACAATCCCGCGGTGTCCTGGGTCCTCGAAAATGTGCGACCTGGTGGCGCGGAGGTCATCGTCGCCAACGATGTCGACGCGGCCGGCGTCGCCGTGAGGCTCGCGCCGTCGCGCGGGTTCCATTCGGACCTGCACGAGTTCGCCCCGGAGCAGAACTCCGAGATGCTGCGGTTCAGGCTGTTCGTGGCGCCCTTCCTGCGCTGGCAGCTGCGGAGGTACGTCGCACGGGCGGCATCCACGACCACCGTCTGCGCGACCATCGCGGACCGCTATCGCGGCGAGTTCGGACTCGACGCCTCGGTGGTCATGAACGCCCCTCCGTTCGCCGAACTCGAGCCGAGCCCGGTCGGAGCCCCGATCCGACTCGTGCACGCGGGCGCGGCGCTGCGGAATCGTCGGCTCGAAGTGCTCGTCGACGCCGTCGCGTCGCGGACCGATGTGACGCTCGACCTGTACCTGACGCCGAACGACCCGGCCTATCGCGAAGAACTCGTCGCGCGTGCGGCTGCGACGCCGGGGGTGCGCGTCGTCGACCCGGTGCCGTTCGACACGCTGGTCACGACGCTCAACGCCTACGACGTCGGCCTGCACATGCTCGCCCCGACGAACTTCAACAACGCCTACGCGTTGCCGAACAAGTTCTTCGAGTACGTGCAGGCACGACTCGGTCTGATCATCGGGCCGTCGCCCGAGATGATGCGCGTCATGGGCCCGCGCGGGTTCGGAACCGCGGCGGCCGATTTCACCGCCGACGCCCTGGCGGCCGAGCTCGACGGGCTCACCGCCGAGCGGGTACGGCAATGGAAGTCGGCAGCGCACGCCGCGGCGCGTGAGCTGTCGGCCGAGCACCAGGTGCCGGTCTGGCGCTCGGCCGTCGAGGCGATCGCCGGAGAGCGCGCGTGACGCCCGAGATCGAGGTCATCGTCCCGGTGCATACGCCGACGCGACCGATCCGGCGCCTGGCGGCATCGGTGCTTCAGGGTTCCGAATGCGACGTCCGCCTGCGAGTGATCGCCCACAACACCGATCCGGCGGGCATTCGCGCTGCGCTGCATGAGTACGCGAACGACCCGCGGGTGGAGGTGACGGCGTTCGACGACGGTGTGCACTCGCCCGCCGGGCCGCTCGCCTTCGCGCTCGCCGACGTGTCGGCACCGTGGTTCACCAAGATCGACTCGGACGACCACCTCGCTCGGGGAGCACTCGATTCGTGGCTGGCGACCGCGCACCGGCATCGCGCCGACGTCGTGATGCCGCGCATGGTTCAGGAGCCGTCCGGCGTGGACTTCCCGACACCGCCGCGAAGGATGCTGCGCACGATCCTCGAGCCGGCCAAGGACCGTCTCGCGTACAGGACCAGCACGATGGGACTGCTCGCGCGCGGGCTCGCTCCGCTCGCAGTGCCCGTGGCCGGCCTGGAGACGGGGGAGGACATCGCGCCGAGCCTGAGGCTGTGGTTCGAGTCCGGTCGGATCGCCATGGCGGACCGCGGATTCCCGTACATCGTCGGGGAAGGGGCGGGAGACCGGGTCACGGCGGCGCCGCGTCCGATGCGAGCAGAGCTCGCCTTCGTCGGCCCGCTCGCTCTGGAGAGCTTCTGGGGTCGCCTCTCCGAAGCGGAGAAGACCTCCATCGTGGCCAAGCTCATCCGCGTCCAGCTGTTCGGCGCCGCAGGAAGGTCCGGCGCCCCCTGGACCGATGAGGCGGTCGAGGCGGTGCGCGAGGCGCTGCCGACCTTGGTCCGGCTCGCGCCTCACGTTCCGGTCGTGCTCTCCCGCGTCGACTCCGATCTGGTCGGCGAACTGATGAGTGCCGCGCCCGAACGAGGTGTCATCGACCGTCTCGTAGCGGAACGCCGTCGCTACCTCGGGGTGCGGCCGCTGACCACTCGACCGTATCGGCGCACCTTGGCGAGGGATGCTCCGTTGCGGTTCCTCGCGGCGTCGTTCGCCGCGCGTCACTTCCAGCCGGGTCTGCCAGACCGCGGATAGTCCGGGTCAGGCGGGTCGTCAGGCTGCCGGCTCCGCCGAGGGGGCCGCTGACGGGGGCAACGAGTCGGACGTGCCTTCCTGCATCGACCCATTGCGGCGGTCCGCGATGGCCTTCGTCACCCGGTCGGCGGTGTGCGCGATGATCACCGCCGCGGCGAGCACATAGAACACCAGACCCGGTGTCGCGTAGCGGAACTGCGTCGGGGTCCCGTTGGTGACGTTGTAGAGCGCGATCCCGAGGATCGCCCCGAGCAGAAGGTGCGACTCGGTACGTCGCCAGAACAGGATCATCGAGGCGACCGCAAGACCGATGAGGAACAGGAGCGTGCGGTCCGCCCGCATCATGGCGGCCGCATCGGACGCGAGGATGTGCAGCAGCATTGCGGGGACGCGCAGTATCGCTTCGCCGAGCGTTTCGGCGCCGGCCTGTTTGAGGAACTGGTCCAGTTGCGAGAACGACGGGAAGACCAGGCTCTGCAGCACCTGACAGCCGACGGCGGTCCCGCCGACGACGATCGCGGGCCACATCCACGGACTGTTCCGGCGCCCGACGATCGATCCGAGCAGCCACGCCATGACGAAGGCGCCGGCCATGATCAGCGTCGCCTGGCGGGTGAAGGCGGACGCCGCCGTCGCCGCGCCCATGGCCACGAGGAGCCATGGGCTCGGTCGGTCGAGCCAACGCCAGGCGGCGAGGAGTGCGAGCACGGCGAAGAGCCCCGACAGCGATTCGGTGAGCATTCCAGTGTGGAACGACATCAGGAAGAGGCTGCCGTTCACCAGCAGCATCGTGGCGACCGCGACGACGTTGCCGTAGCGGCGCATGAGGATGAGGGTCAGCAGTATCGTCAGGGCGACCGCGGCCAGCAGCGGGACCACCGCGAGCCCGTACGCGCCGAACATCTTCACGAACGGCACACTCAGGACCGGATACACGACACGGGGCTGGACGAGGCCCCAGCCGAACAGGTCATCGACCGGCGGGACCGGGATTCCGCGCGGGTCGGCGAAGTCGACGGTGAGATCGCGGGCCGTCTCAGGATCGGCTCCGCCGAAGAGGTACGCCATCGCGAGGTAGTAGCGCGAGTCGGGGAAGAAGAACCGATACCAGCGGATGAACGTGACGTAGGTGATGAGGAACGTTGCGGCAACGATCGCCCAGGTGAGGATCGCGCCCGACCGGGCGCGGACGTACGCGACGATTGCTGATCCGGTCATGGCGACTCACGCTAACACGTCGACGTCGCCCGGCCCGCATCGTGGATTCCCGAGCAGGGCGACCGGGTCGCTCTGGGTAGGATTGAGGTCGGTGAAGATCATCAAGCGGCGGGTCGGGGTTCTCAGTTCGTGAGGGGGCACGCGCCCGCCGCGAGGGCGGCGGTCGCCCTCTGATGCTCCCGGCCGAGGTCGCCGATGAGGTCGGCATCACGGCACCCGACCACGCCTTACGCTTTCGCCGCACCTCCTCGAGAGCGCAGGGCCACGCGATCCGAGGACCACTGATGACCCACGCCGATGCCCCTCCCCTCCGCCGCGCCGTCGAACGGGTGGTCGCTCTCGACGGACTGCGCGTCGCCGCGGTGCTGGGGGTCGTCGCCATCCACGTCACCGGGATCATGGTTTCGAACCCGGAGATCTCCGGATCGATGTCGTGGTGGCTCGCCCTCGCGGTCAATGCGGGGAACATCTGGGTCGTGCCCGTGTTCGTGATGGTCAGCGGAGCGCTCCTCCTCGGGGAGGGCACCCATCGGAACGGGCCCGCGTCGTTCTATCGTCGACGCCTGCTCCGACTGGGGCCGGCCTTCGTGTTCTGGCCGCTGTTCTACATCTTCGTCGTGCGAATGCTCATCAGCGGTGCGGAGCTCACTCCGCTGGGCGTGGTCGGGCTCTTGGCCGCAGGAACCCCGTACACCCACCTCTACTTCCTGTTCCTCATCGTCGGTCTCTACGCGGTGGCGCCGGTGCTCGCCGCATTCCTCCGTGGCGGGGGAGAGGGGCGCGCCCGGATCTTCGCCGCATCGGCACTGGCCGCCACGATCCTGACCTACACGCTCGCCTCCGTGTTCACCGCGATCGGCCAGCCGCAGTCGATCGTGCTGAACGCGCTCACGCAGTGGCTTCCCTACGTGGGCTACTTCCTCGCGGGGTGGGCGTTGCGCGTGTTCGTCCCCAGGGGGACCACTCTTGCGGTCGTCGTGATCGCCACGGTCGGTCTTCTCGCAGAGATCGTCTGGCAGTCCGGCACGCGCGCCGATCATCCGACCCTCAACGCGGTGCTTCCCCTCGGCTATCTCGGGTTGGCGACCGCGCTCGCAGCGTGCGGTGTCTTCCTGTCGTTCCAGGGGATCTTCGCGGCCGTCGCGCTCCCGACCCGGGCGCGCCGAGTGCTCGCCACGTTGTCGGACGCCGCGTTCGGCGTCTTCCTCGTGCACTTCGTGGTTCTGATCCTGGTTCGGATGGCCGTTGCGGCCCTCGGTGGCGCCGTGACCAGCTCCTTGACCGTCACCGTCATCATCTGGCTGGTGGTGGTCGTGATCTCGTTCGCGATCAGCCTGATCGCTCGACGGGTGCCCTACCTGAGACGGCTGTTCTGACGTTCGTCCGGGCGGCCGTGGAATCCAGACTCAGCGCGTGCCGTGCGGATCGTCGGCGAGGACCCGGCTGAGCTGCTCCCGGAGGATGCGCCCCGAGTCCGACGCGAGCGCGTGGTCGCGCACCCACTGCTGGCCGAGGCGCGCATACCTCTCGGCGAGCGCCGGGTCGTCGAGGAGGGTGCGCAGATGCGCCGTCACCTCATGCGCCTGGGTCACGAACCAGGCCGGCTCGTCCCACTCCGGCAGGTCGGGTTCAGCGGACGGGTCGGCGCTCTGGAGCACCGCGCAGCCGGCGGCGAGGGCCTCGACTCCGAAGACCCCCGGCACGAACGCGTAGAACTGGTTCAGCACGATGTGCGCGTCGCGCAGCGCAGCGACCACGCGCTCGTGAGGCACATCGATGAGCTCCTCGTAGTCGAACTCGCGGCCCTCGTCCCGAAGGGCCTGCACGGCGGCGCGAACGACCTGGGTCCCCTTGATGATGGGCGACGAGGGCGCGTGGAGCACGCGGAGGCGGACCGGCGAGGAGAACTTCGCGCTCGTGTCCTGGACGCCGTCGTCGGGATAGAAGTAGAGGAACGGCAGCGTGGGCCTCGTGAGATACGAACGCTGATCGTTGCGCATGCTGAAGATCAGATCCGCGTGACGATCGGCGGCCTGCGCCGCGCGGCGGGTCGTCTCGTCGAACTCCGCCGAGACCGTGGCGCGATCGGCGAACCCCTGATAGGTCGACACGTTGGGCCTGCCGAGGGTGGCCTCGAGCTCCTTCATGAGCTTCGGCGACCGGATGTCGGTGCCGGTGAAGACGCAGACGACGTGCACGCCCTTCCGCTTGAGGAAGCCGAACTCGTACGCTCGGGAATCGTCGAGCCTCGAGAGGAAACCCGTCCGGCTCACGTAGACGAATCCGCGTGCGCGCCTCGCCAGTCGGCCCATGATCCACGGGCCTGCGTACAAGCGCCGAAGCCTGCCCCGGATGCCGCCGATGCCCATGTCGACTTCGGTGTCGTACGCGAACGAGTAGAACGGATGCCGGACGAGGTTCACCGTGTGCGAGTCGGGGATCTGGTCCGCCAGCTGGCGCACCATCGTCGCGACCTCCTGCGGCCCGACCACCCACGAGACCTGCGCATCGCCCCGGCCGCGTCGGTGCCACGCATAGCTCGCGTGCAGCGCCGCCTTCTGTGCGAACTGCGGGAGGGCTGCGCGCGCCTGATGGAGGTATCGGAGCACGTTCCTCGGCCTAGCCTGCGCGCACCGAACGTGACTCCGCGAGCGTGATGCGAAGCGCATCGACCACGGAATCCACGTCCGACTCCGTCATCTGCGGATAGAGCGGCACGGTGAGCGCCTGTCGGTGCGCCCGGGTGCTCGCGGGCAGCGCCTCGTCGGCGATCGCGAAGCGATCGCGGAAGTACGGCTGCAGGTGCATGGAGTACGTGCCGAGCGTCGTCTCGATGTCACGAGCCTTGAGCGTGTGGATGACGTCATCGCGGTCGAACGCATCGTCCAGCATCAGGACGTAGGACTGGAAGGTGTGCGTCCGGTCGTCGGGAACGATCGGCGTCGTCAGGCCGTCGACCTCGGCGAGGCGATCGTCGTACGCGGCGGCGAGGCTGCGTCGTCGCTCGAGGATGTGATCCAGTCGCTCCATCTGCGCGATCCCGATGGCGGCGTTGATGTCGCTCAGGCGATAGTTGTAACCGGCGTCCACGAAGGACATGTAGGTGTCCCCGCGGACCGCACCGTGGGTCCGCAGGACGGCGATGCGTTCGGCCACTCCGGCGTCCGAGGTGGTGATCATCCCGCCCTCGCCCGTGGTGATGATCTTCCGCGGGTGGAACGAGAAGACGCCCGCAGTGCCGAGGGCGCCGGCCGCGACGCCTCGGTACGTGGCGGCGAGGGCGCACGCGGCGTCCTCGATCACAGGCAGGCCGTGAGCCGCCGCGACCGCGTTGATCTCGTTCATGTCCGCGGGAAGCCCGAATGCGTGGACCGGCATGATGGCGGCGGTGCGCTCGGTGATCGCCGCTTCGAGCTTCGTCGGGTCCATGTTGAAGGTGGCCGGATCGATGTCCACGAACACCGGGACCGCGCCCTGCTGGATGACGGCGTTGGCGGTCGCGGGGAAGGAGTAGTCGGGGATGATGACTTCGTCGCCCGGCTCCACCCCGCAGGCGTGCAGCGCGAGATGGATGCCCGTGGTCGCCGAGCTCGTCGCGTAGGCGTGGCCGGTGCCGACCAGCTGTGCAACGAGCGATTCGAACTCCTGCGCCCTCGGCCCCTGGGTGAGGAACCCGGTCGCGAGCACCGAGCCGACGGCCTCGAGCTCGGCCTCGCCGAGAAGCGGAACGTTGAGCCTCACGCGAGGATCTCTTCGTACCACTCGACGGTCTCGCGCAGCGCCTCGTCGCTCAGCACCGGCGGGTGATGGCCGACGTACGAGACCAGTCGACTGACGTCCGCGAGGTGGCGGCGGACATCGCCCGGCCGCTCCTCCACGTGCACCACCGGGTGATCGGGCCGACCCATGATGGTGAGGATCTGGGCGACGAGGTCGTTGATCGACGTGCCGACGCCGGTCGCGACGTTGAGTTCCAGTCCGCGGCACTCGGGGTTGTTGAAGATGTCGATCGTGAGCTCGGCGGTGTCGCGGACGAAAGTGAAGTCGCGGGTCTGCTCGCCGTCGCCGAAGATCGTGATCGGTTGTCCCGTGCGAACGCAGCGGACGATGATCGGGATGATGCCGGCGTACGAACCCGGGTTCTGGCGGGGCCCGTAGTTGTTGAAGGGGCGGATGATCGTCGCGTCGATCCCGAAGGTGCTGACGTACGAGCGGATGATGTGGTCCTCAGCCGACTTGCTCGCCGCGTACGGGGTCAGCGCATCGTGCGGGTGCTCCTCGTCCATCGGCACGTACCGTCCGGAGCCGTAGGCCTCGGAGCTCGAGAAGTGCACGTACCGCTCGACGAGCCCTCGTCGCGTGATCTCGCAGAACGTCGTGGTGATGCCGATGTTGGTCTGCATCGTCCAGTGCGGGAACGTGAGCGAGGTCGGCAGCGGCACGACCGCGAGATCGAACACCGTGTCGATGCCGTGGGTCGTCACGACGTCCTGCATGGCGGCGAGGTCCGAGGCGTCGAGCCGGATGATCTCGAGATCGTCGCGTCGGGCGAGCGCGGGGGCGAGATTCCCCTCGTTCCCCAGGAAGAAGTTATCGACGACGACGAGCTTCGCAGGGTCTTCCGAGATGAGCCGATCGACGAGGTGGCTTCCGATGAACCCGGCGCCGCCGGTGACCAGGATGGAACGGTTTGCAAGCGTCAACGAGGTGAACTTTCGATAGGATTGCCTGGCGATCGCGGCCAGCGGACCAGAGGCAAGGCTACCATCCGCCCGCTCGCGCACATCAGAATCGGGGATCGTCATGGCAGTGTCCGAGGCATCGGGTATTCCCGCCAACCCCTACAACCCGCACGCCTGGCTCATCGGCGACCCCGAGATCGGCGAAGGCTGCTGGATCGGGGCGTTCTGCGTCATCGACGGCAGCGGCGGGCTCACCATCGGCGACGGCTGCGACGTGTCGTCGGGCGTCCACATCTACACGCACTCGACCGTCGCCCGCTGCGTCTCGGGTCGCGCCCTGCCCATCGAGCGACGGGCGACGACCATCGGCAGCCGCGTCCACATCGGGGCGAACGCCGTCATCCTGATGGGGTGCGAGATCGGGGACGGCTCGATCGTCGCCGCCGGCGCGATCGTGAAGGAGGGCACCCGAGCACCCGCGGGCAGCCTGCTCGTCGGGGTGCCGGCCCGCGTCATCCCCGATGCCGCCCTGAAGTTCGACGCATCTCGGAACCCCTCCGTCGATTCGTGATCGAGGGGGCGCCAGCATCGTCCCGTCATCCGAATATGATGGAATTCATGCGTATCGCCGTCGTGGCCCTCGGAAAGATCGGGCTTCCCCTCGCCGTCCAGTTCGCCGACTCAGGTCACGAGGTGATCGGGGTCGATGTCAACGCCGACGCGGTCGCTTCGATCAACGCCGGGATCGAGCCGTTCCCGGGTGAGGCGGAACTGCAGGAGAAGCTCTCCGAGCTCGTCCCCGCCGGCCGGCTGCGGGCCACGACCGACTACTCCGATGCCATCCCCCAGGCGGACGCGGTCGTGATCGTCGTTCCCCTCTTCGTCGACGACACGACGTGGGAGCCCGACTTCAAATGGATGGACGCCGCGACGCGCTCGCTCGCGGAGCACCTCACCCCGGGCACGCTCGTGTCGTACGAGACGACCCTGCCGGTCGGCACCACGCGAGGGCGGTGGAAGCCGATGATCGAGGAGATCTCCGGGCTCGTCGAGGGGGAGGACTTCCACGTCGTCTTCTCGCCCGAGCGCGTGCTCACGGGCCGCGTCTTCGCCGACCTGCGCAAGTACCCCAAGCTCATCGGAAGCCTGTCGGACGAGGGCACCCGACGGGCACGGGAGTTCTACGAAGCGGTCCTCCAGTTCGACGAGCGCGATGATCTGCCTCGGCCGAACGGCGTCTGGGATCTGGGCAGCGCCGAGGCATCCGAGATGGCGAAGCTCGCCGAGACGACCTACCGCGATGTCAACATCGGACTGGCGAACCAGTTCGCGCTCTTCGCCGCCGCGAACGGCATCGATGTCTACCGCGTGATCGAGGCGTGCAACTCACAGCCCTACAGCCACATCCACCGCCCCGGGATCGCCGTCGGCGGGCACTGCATCCCGGTCTATCCGCGACTGTATCTCGCGACCGACCCCGACGCGGACATCGTTCGCACCGCGCGAGTGCTGAACGCGTCGATGCCCGAGCGAATGGTCGCGCAGGCGGAGAGCGTGCTCGGCTCGCTCGAAGGTCTCCGCACGGTCGTGCTCGGTGCCGCGTACCGCGGCGGTGTGAAGGAGACCGCGTTCTCCGGAGTGTTCCCGACCGTCGAGGCGCTCCGCTCCCGCGGCGCGGTCGTGACCGTGCACGACCCGCTCTACTCCGACGAGGAGCTCCGTGCGATGGGCTTCGCACCGCACGCGCTGGGCGCCGAGGTGGATCTCGCCATCATCCAGACCGACCACGCCGACTACCGCGTGCTCGCGCCGGGCCAGCTGCCCGGAGTCCGGCTGCTCGTCGACGGACGAAACGCGACCGATTCCGCAGCATGGGCGGGAACTCCCCGCCTCGTCGTCGGCGCGGGCTGAGGCCCGGCCGCAGCCCCTCGTCGTCGGCGCAGGCTGACGCCCGGCCGCGGCCCTCGTCGTGGGCGGGGGCCGAGGTCCGGCCGCAGCCCACGACGGGCTACGAGGTCGCGCTCGTGAACGGCGGGTAGGTCGGCGTCGAAGGGGTCGCCTGTATGTCCAGCTGCAGCGCGCTGACGAGCAGCTGCGTGCCGATCATCAGTGGCAGCGCGGCCAGCATGACCGTCGCGGCGGTCGCCACGACCGATGCGGCGATCTGGAAGACCATCCACACGCTGACGCCGACCCCGAACACGAAGAGCAGCAGGCCGAGGAACCCGAGCAGCGCGATCGGGGAGAACGACCAGAGCACGTAGCGATACCAGACACGCGACCAGAACCCCGACCAGAGTCGGCCGATCAGCTCCGGGACCACCTTGCTGAGTCGGATGCTGGACACCTCGTCGCCGTAGATCGCCGGGATCGGGACATCGACGGCAGGTACCTGCAGGATGTTCAAGTGGATGAGGAGGTCGTTCTCGAAGCTGTAGCGCGTCGCGACACGATCGAGCGGAACGCGCTCGAGGACCTCCGTGCGGATCGCGGTGTATCCGTTCTGCGGATCGAAGAGGTTCCAGTATCCGGAAGCCATCTTGGTCAGGAAGGACAGGGCGATGTTGCCGAAAACCCGGTGCGCCGGCATCCCCTTGAACGACTCGGGGGAGTAGAACCGGTTGGCCTTGGCGAATCCGTACCCATCCTCCGTCACCCGGTCGAGCAGACCTGGAAGGTACGCGGGGTCCATCTGCGCATCACCCGCCATCACGACGTTCACGTCCGCCCCGAGGGCCATCGCCTTGCGGTGGGCCGTGATGATCGCGCCGCCCACACCCTGATTGACCTCATGGCGGATGAGCGTGACGCGCGGGTCGGTGCTCGCTCTGACGACGTCACTCGTGCCGTCGGGGCTGCAGTCATCGACGATGACGATGTGGTCGACATAGGCGGGCATCGTGTCGATCACCCTCGAGATCATCCGCTCTTCCTTGTAGGCAGGAACGACTGCGGCGACGACTGCGCCCTTATACATCGGCGGACTGGTCCTTTCGGGTGCGGGTGAACACCCAGTAACGGTATATGAAGTAATTCCACACGGTGGTGGCGGCGACCGCGAGGACCTTGCCGACGAGCCACTCGCCGCCCAGCGCGTCGACACCCCACACGATCACGGTCGTGGCGATCGTGTTGAAGATCACGAGCACGGTGTAGCGTCCGACGCTCGGCACGACCTTGGCGTCGGACGCGAACGCGACGACGCGCTGCATCGTATAGGTGACGGCGAAGGATGCCAGGAACGCGATGGGGGCGGAGATGGCGAGCGGGACGCCCAGCACCTCGTGAGCGAACCAGAGCAGGGCCACGTCCACGACGAAGCAGAACCCGCCGACGGCGAGATAGCGGATGACGCTGTTGCCCCAGAGGCGAGCGAGGGCGTGGGGACGCGTGGCGTCGGGATTGGTGGACATCGACTCCATCTTGCCAGAATGCGCCTGAGCGCCCTTCCGGTCCGTCCCGGGCGGAAATTCGGTCGATAGACTGAGTGGGCGCGGCGATGCCTCGAGGCACGCTGCGCAGCCGCGCCTGCGGCCATCCTCGAGCAAGAAAGCGCGCACTGCATGGATCTCCTCATCGTCGGCTCCGGCTTCTTCGGCCTCACCATCGCCGAGCGTGCCGCGAACGAGCTCGGCCTCACCGTGCAGGTCATCGACCGGCGCGATCACATCGGCGGCAACGCGTACAGCGAGAACGACCCGACCACGGGTATCGAGGTGCACAAGTACGGCGCACACCTGTTCCACACCTCGAACGAGAAGGTGTGGGAGTACGTCAACCGGTTCACCGCATTCACCTCGTACCAGCACAAGGTGTACACGAACCACAACGGCGTCGTGTACCCGCTGCCGGTGAACCTCGGCACGATCAACCAGTTCTTCGGCGCGGCCTACTCGCCCGACGAGGCTCGCGCCCTCATCGCCTCCCAGGCCGACGAGTTCGACACGAAGACCGCGGCGAACCTCGAGGAGAAGGCGATCTCGCTGATCGGCCGCCCGCTCTACGAGGCGTTCATCCGCGACTACACCGCGAAGCAATGGCAGACCGACCCGACCGAACTGCCCGCCGAGGTCATCAGCCGGCTGCCCGTGCGCTACAACTACGACAACCGGTACTTCAACGACACCTACGAGGGCCTGCCGGTCGACGGCTACACCGCGTGGATCGAGCGGATGGCCGACCACCCGAAGATCGACGTCAAGCTCTCGACCGACTTCTTCGACACGTCGCAGCCGTTCAACAAGGCGGCTGTGGCCGGCAACGTTCCCGTGGTCTACACCGGCCCCGTCGACCGCTACTTCGACTCGTCGGCCGGGCACCTGAGCTGGCGCACCCTCGACTTCGAGCGCGAGGTCATGCCGGTGGGCGACTACCAGGGCACGTCGGTCATGAACTACGCGGACGCTGCGGTGCCGTTCACCCGCATCCACGAGTTCCGCCACTTCCACCCCGAGCGGGAGTACCCGGCCGACAAGACCATCATCATGCGCGAGTTCTCGCGCTTCGCCGAGCAGGGCGACGAGCCGTACTACCCGGTGAACACCCCCGAGGACCGCGCGGCGCTCCTCGCGTACCGCGAACTGCAGGACGGCGAGGCCGACGTCTACTTCGGCGGTCGACTCGGCACCTACCAGTACCTCGACATGCACATGGCGATCGGTTCGGCGCTCAGCATGTTCCAGAACAAGCTGGTCGAGCGCTTCGCGCGCTGACCCGCGTCACGAGAACGGCCCCGGGGCGGATGCCTCGGGGCCGTTCTCGTTGCTTCGGTGGCCTACTTCTTCGTGGTGAAGTGGGGCGCCCACTGTTCGGGTGAGGTGATCTCGGGCAGCGCGGCACGGTACTCGCGGGCGAGTTCGGGCCAGCGACGCTTGAGCTCGGCGTGCAGTCGGCGGCTCTCCCGAAGAAGTCGCCGGAACGTCTCGGGGTCGCGCGTGTAGCGCACCTTGCCGGAGCCGTCCGCGGTCGACACGAGGGCGCTGTCGAAATAGGGGAGCCGGAACCACGTGCCGTCGCGCTTCGAGAGCTCCACCTGCGGTTCCGCGACGTTCTGCGGTGCCGGCTTGGTCAGCCACTGCTTCGCCGTCATCTGCGCGGTGAACGCGACGAGGGGAACGCCTCGCGGTCCCTTCGGCCCGGCGGTTCCGGACGGAACCGGGTAGACCCGCTTGCCCTCGACGGTCCGGGGCAGGTCTTCGTCGTTCTTGAGCACCGTCTTCTCAGGGAACTCGGCTGCTGCTGCGCGCAGCTCGCCGAGGATCGTCGGCATGCCGCGCTGCATGTGCTCGGGACCCGACAGGATGTCGCGGAGTGCCCGGTGCCGCAGGGTGACGGGATAGTACTGCATCGAGAGGAGGTGCTTGAGGTCCCAACGCTTGCTGTCGCGCATCAACAGGCCTCCGCCGGCGTGGGGGGAGTGCAGGAGCGCGGCGACGATCCGGTTGCGCGCGTGGAAGTACGCCTGCCAGTCGATCGAGTCGTCCTTGTCGAGCCACGACACATGCCAGAGTGCCATCCCCGGCAGCGTCACGGTCGGGTAGCCGGCGTCGCGGGCGCGGAGGCAGTACTCGGCGTCGTCCCACTTGATGAACGCCGGGAGCGAGAGGCCGATCTTGCGAACGACCTCGGTCGGGATGAGGCAGAACCACCAGCCGTTGTAGTCGGCGTCCATCCGGGCGTGCATCCAGCGGGTCTGGCGCAGGTTCGAGAACCGGAAGTCGTGCGGGACCTCATCGTGCGGCTGTGCATGCCAGACGAAGGGCTTGAGGTCGACCGTCTCCGCGAACGCGTGCAGGACCGGGCGGTTGAGCAGGTCGAACATGTGCCCGCCGACGACGACCGGACGCGTCGTGCGCCGTGCGAAGCGCACCGCACGCGCGATGCTCTCGGGCTCGACCGTGACGTCGTCGTCGAGCAGGATGATGAAGTCGCTCTCGCCGGCTTCGAGCGTCTCCGCCATCGAGCGGGCGAATCCGCCGGAGCCGCCGAGGTTCGGCTGCTCGATCATCGTGAGGGTTTCGCCGAGCAGCGCCGCGACGTCGCCGTAATCGGGTTCGTCGACGACGCGCTGGTTGCCCTGGTCGACGATGTAGATGCGATCGATGACCTCGCGGACGGTGGCGTCGGATGCAAGCGCCCCGAGGGTGCGTACACAGTAGTCGGGCTTGTTGAAGGTCGTCGTGCCGATGGATGCCCCGCCGGTGCGCAGCTCGGGCGCGTCGGTCTCCCAGCGCCCGTCGGCCACAACGACCTCGTGGTCCCCGGCGACGATGTCGAACCAGTACCAGCCGCCGTCGCCGAACGTCACGACCGGCAGCTCGATCTCGTGGCGCACGGTACCGCTGAACGGTTCGGAGGCGACGCGCTGCGGGATGCCTTGGGCCGTCGAGCGGTAGACCAGCAGGGTGCCCGATCCACTCGTCTCCACGCTGAGCCGCACACGTTCGACGTTCGTCCACTGCTGCCAATACGACGCAGGGAACGCGTTGAAGTAGCTCGCGAAGGAGACGCGGTCGCCGGCGCCGACGCGGAACCGGTCGCGCCCGAGCACGTCGTCGAGGTGGGCGCGATCGCTGACGCGCACCTCGCGTTCGCCGACCTTCGCCCACACGTCGGCGTCGACGTACAGCGAGATGACGTCGGGATCGGCATCCTGGGGGAAGACGATGCGTTGGATCTCGTTCCAGGTCAAGCTCACGCTGAAATGCTCCGTGGTTCGGTGGGAAGGCTCCGCAGCTGTCGGCGCCCCTACGAGCCTACTGGCTCTGCTCGGCGAATCCTGGGCGCGAGTGACACGAGCTGGACGGCGAGCACGCACGACTCGGCGATCGCGAGGCCCCAGGCGACACCTGGTGCGCCGAGCCAGATCATCAGCGGATACATGAGTGCCGTCCCGACGACGGCGCCGACGATCGTGCTCGTGGCGAGCACCCTCGTGAGTCCATACGCGGTCAGGCACGCGAATCCGGTGAGCTGCGACACGAGGATCGCTGCGAGGTTCACCGCCATCGGCACGGCGAGGGCGGTGGGGATGCTGAGGGCGCCGCCCGAGAGCACCTCACCGATCCACGGTCCCGCGATGCCGTAGGCCAGACCTCCGAGCACGCCCAGGCCGATGCCGATCAGGGTCACGCGCCGGGCTCGAGCCGCCTGCGTACGCGGATCCGGGTTCGGCACCCATCCCTGCGCGACCTGCACGACGGGGCGCGTCGAGTACAGCGCGAGCCGCACGATCCGCTCGGCGAGGGCGTAGACGGCCGTCGCTTGGGGGAGGAAGAGGTCGATGAGCACGATCGGGACGTTGACGTAGAGCGAGGAGGTCGCCGACATGGCGACCGGACTCGCCTGGCCTGCGAGGTTCCGAACGGCCTTCACCGGCGACAGGGTGAACCGCCAGCCGCGGTAGCGGGCGAGGATGTCCCAGGACGAGAGCACGGCGGCGATGACGACACCGGCCAGCTGGAGGCCGGCGAAGGCAACCGCATCGCCCGTCACGATGAGTGCTCCGGCGCCGAGCACGGTGCCCGCGGTCCGCGGGAGCGTGTCGAGCAGGAGGAAGCGGATCGGACTCGCCTCGCCGACATAGAACCAGCCCGCGCCGAGCGCGACCAGCACACCGCTCGCAACCGTGAGTGCGGCGAGCAGCGCGTCGTGGCCGATGATCACGACCGCGATGACGATGGCGATCGGCACGACGAAGATGCAGAGCCAGGTCCGGCTGAGCAGCGAATCGAAGAAGTACTCGCCGCGCTCGCCCGGCGCGCGGGCGGCGATCTCGGTCGGACCGATCACCCCCCAACCGAACACGGCGAAGACGATGCCGAACCCCGCGACCGCCTGGGCGACCGCGATCGTCGCCCAGGCATCGGCGCCTGCGGCGACGATGATGGCGGGGATCACCGCCAGGCTCACGACGCCGCTGATGGCGACGGAGAGCCCGTAGCCTCCGGCGAAGCGGAGCGCAGTCTTGGTCTTCACGCGCCGACGACCTCCAACGGGCTCAGGTTCGGGCTGGGGCGCCCGGCCGGTGTCGTGCGCATTCCCGCTATTCTCTCCCAGAACCGCGGGAGCGAGGAACCGAAGCGGGCAGGTGGGAATCCACGCGTTCGCATAGACTCGTATGATCCTCTGAGCCACCCGTCAAACGAACCGAAGGATTTGCACTTCGTGACTGTATTTCGACGTGCCGGCCTGCGCTCGGGGCTTCGGGCGGGGAAGCGCGGCCTTCGCGTCGGCTTCGATTCGCCCGCACTCGGTCGCACGGTCGATGTCGAGATCGACGGCCACCGCATGTGGTCGACGCGCGTCCCCGAGCCCGAGGGGCGCACCGTCGTCGTCCCGTGGCCGAACGTGCTGAGCACCCATCTCGTGGGCGAAGGGGAGATCGTGCTCCGTGACCAGCGCAGTGGCATCGCGCTCGCGGAGGGGCGTTTCGCCTGGCCGAGCGCGGCGCACACGATCGGACTGCCGGAGCTCGCGGCATCCGGTCAGATCGTCGACAAGTGGGGCAAGCTGACGGATGCGCCCTCCGATGAGCTGCACCGTCGTCTCATCGCCGCCATGGGCGCCGTGCTCGACGACCTGCGGGGGCTCGGGTACACCGCGGCGATCACCGGGGGCACGCTGCTCGGCGCGATCCGCGAAGGCCGCATCCTCGCGCACGACGACGACATCGACCTGCTCGTCTACCTCGGCGAGGTCTCCCCGCCCGACGTCTCGATCGCCTCCTACGCGCTCGAGCGCCGCATCCGGGAGCTCGGCCACGACGTGATCCGGCACAGCGATGCGCATCTGCAGGTCATGTTCGAGGCGCCGGCAGGCCCCGGCGTCCACGGTCCCGACGTGCATGTCGACCTGTTCCTCGGCTTCCATGACCGCGGCATCTACAGCCAGCCGATCGCCGTGCGCGGCCTGTTCGATCCCGAACTGCTGCTGCCGTTGACCGACGTGAGCCTCGAAGGCAACACGGTGCCGTCGGTCGCCGACGGCGACGCGTGGCTCGCTCTCTGCTACGGACCCGACTGGCGCACGCCCGACCCGGGCTTCCGGTTCCGCACCCCGGCGGCGACCCGCAGGCGGTTCGAGAACTGGTTCGGCGTCTACGACCTGAATCGCGACTTCTGGGAACGGCATATCCGACTGGGGCGATCCCGGCACTGGCGTCGCGACGCGGCCAGGATGCTCGCGGCGACCGCGCCCGGAGAACGAGTGATCGACCTCGGCTGCGGAGACGGCGAACTGGCCGCGGTGCTCGCCGAGGCGGGTCGAGAGGTGCTCGCCGTCGACTTCGCGCGCGCGGCCATCGCAGCCGCTTCCGCCCGGCCCGGGGTCACCGCGCTCAGGCTCAACCTCGCCGACCGTCGGGCGGTGCTCGACTTCATCGCCGACGAGCTCGGGCGGGGCGGCGTGCGGCACTTCCTGCTCTCGGACGTGCTCGCCTCACTGACCCGCGAGACCCGAGCCAACACCTTCCTGCTCCTCCGCGCCCTGCTCGGCCACGATTCGACTGCGCTCGCCTCGTTCGCGGTCGACCCGTCGTTCGTCTACGAGCACCATCGCCCAGACACCTGGCATCTGCCGCTCGCATGGCTGCGCGAGGAGGCGTCGCGGGAGGGGCTGTCGATCGAGTTGGTGGCACGTTCGCTGCGCTCGTCGTCGTCGGGTCCGCGATCGGTCGCGACGGTGAGGATCTACAGTACGAAAGCGCCGGCATCGCCGGCTCGGGAGGAGACATGGTGAACCGGTTCGAGACGGCACTGCGCAAGCTGGGACGCCGCGGTCCGACCGTGCCGGAGTCGGCGGAGATCGCGCGGCTGAACGCTGAGCTCGACCGCCTCCGTGCCGAGGTCGACGAACTTCGGGTCGACTCCCGACGGATCGCCGAGCTCTACGACCTCGTTTTCGAACGGCTGCGTGCCGAGGCGGGCGAGCGAGAGGAGCGCTGACCCGCTGCGCCGAGGCGGCACGACGTGCGCGGACGCGCCGCAGCGGGATCAGCGTGCCGCTGCAGCGACCTGCACATCGACGATCTGCCCGGTGAGGTCGGAGTCGAGCAGACGCAACGAGACCGCTGCGACGTGATCGGGATCGAGCAGGGTGTGCGTCGGCTCGTCGCCGAACGCCTTCGTGCGCATCGGCGTGCGGGTGCGCTGCGGGTTCAGACAATTGACCCGTACGCCCGCCTCGGCCCACTCGTCGGCGAGCGCCTGGGTGAGGTTGACGACGCCGGCCTTCGTCGCGGAGTACATGCTGTAGCCGGCCCTGCCGCGGGTGTACGAGCTCGATGTGAAGAGCAGCAGCTGCCCCCTCGAAGTCTCGAGGTATGGGAACGCCTCCTGCGCGATCTTCGCCGGGGCGAGCAGATTCGTCTCGAGCGTGCTGCGCAGGCGCTTCTTCGACGTCTCGGTGAGGTTCGAGATCGAGAGCACGCCCGCCGCGATCACGACGTAGTCGATGCCGCCTTCAGCCGACGCGGTCTTCAGCGCACGGCGCACCTGCTTCCGCGAGGTCACGTCGGTGCCGGTGGACGAGCGGCTGAACGAGTGCACCCGGGCGCCCGCGGCCCTCGCCTGCCCGGCGATGCTCGCGCCGATCCCGTAGCTGCCGCCGAACACGACGACCGACTTGCCGGTGAGGTCGAGCGCGACCTGACCGTCGGCGGAGGGCGCGGTGAGCGACGTGGTCTGCAGCTGGAAGATCTTGTCGGCGATGTGGATGTCGAGCGGTTCGGTGATCTTCATGTTCTCGGCCGTGCCGGGAACGACCTTGATCGGCACCTCGGGGAGGTACTTGAAGATCACACCGCAGTCATCGGTCGCGGCAAACTCGGGGTCGTCCGCGGCGAGCTCGTAGGCCCGTCGAATGACCGAGAGCCGGAAGGCTTGAGGGGTCTGACCGCGGCGCAGCCGAGAGCGCGGTGGGATGCCGGTGATGATCGAACGTTCATCGACCTCGATGATGGTGTCGGCCGACGGGATGGCGGTGTCGACGGCGTCGTACTCGTCGAGCGCCGCGACGCAGTCCTCGATGATGCGGTCGTCGAGGAACGGGCGCACCGCGTCGTGGAAGAGCACCTTGGGGTCGGCATCGTTGGGGAGTGCTGCGAGGGCGAGCCGCGTGGTGTCGTTGCGGGTCTCACCGCCCGGCAGCACGGCGGTGAGCTTGGTGAACCGCGGATCGAGCTTGAGATGGTCGAGTTCGTGGATCGAGCCAGCGTTCATCATCACGAGGACCTCGTCGATCAGCGGGCTCGCCTCGAGCGCCTCGAGGGTGTGCTCGACGATCGCCTTACCGGCGATTCGAATGAGCTGCTTGGGCATGCCGAGCCCGACGCGGACGCCGATGCCTCCGGCGAGGATGACCGCGATGGTCTGGGAGGACGGGTTCATCGGGTGGAGGCCTTCAGCGTCGTGATCGCATCGCCGATCGCCCCGTCGAACACCATCTCGCCCCGCCGGAGCACGATGCCCCTGCTGCAGAGATCGGACACCATCCCGAGGTCGTGACTCACGATGAAGAGCGTCTTGCCGGCTGCGACGATCTCACGGATCTTCGTCTTGCACTTCTCGCGGAACGGCGCATCGCCGACGGCGAGCACTTCGTCGACGAGGAGGATGTCGAGTTCGGTATGAATGGCGACCGAGAACGCGAGGCGCACGAACATGCCGGACGAGTAGTGCTTCACCTCCGTGTCGATGAACTCGCCGATCTCGCTGAACTCCACGATCTCGTCGAAGCGGGCGTCGATCTCGTCCTTCGACATGCCCAGGATGGCCGCGTTCAGGTAGACGTTCTCACGTCCCGAGAGGTCGGGATGGAAACCGGCCCCGACTTCGATGAGTCCCGCGACGCGTCCGCGAGTCAGGATTCGACCCGCGTCGGGGCGGAGTACGCCCGAGACGAGCTTGAGGAGGGTCGATTTTCCGGAACCGTTGTAGCCGAGCAAGGCGATCGCCTCGGAGTCGCCGACCGTGATGTCGATGCCGTTGAGCGCCTGGAACGACGTCGAGGTCTTCTTGCGCCTGATCCAGGCGACGAAGGTCTCCTTGAACGACTGCGTGTGGCGCAGGGTATAGGTCTTCCGAACGCCCTCGACGATGATTCGCGGCGGATTGAGCTCAGAGGTCTTGGGCAAAGCGACCCTCCAACTTTCGGAAGACGAACTGGCCGATGAGCAGCACGACGAGTGCCACGACAACCGAGATGCCGGCGAAGAACCAGAGATGCTCGGGTCGTTCGGCCGCCTCACTCGTCGTGGGGAACCAGAACGCCGAGTGGAAGAGTTCCACCGCCGAGGTGAGCGGGTTGAGCATGTACAGGTCGAACGCCCAGGTCGGCAGCTTGTCCCGCACCATCGTGAACGAGTACAGCACCGGGGAGGTCCAGGTCGCGAACATGAGGATGAGCTCGACCAGGTTCTGCGAGTCGCGGTAGGAGACGTTGATGGAGCCGAAGAGCAGCCCGAGTCCGGTGGCGATCAGGAGGACGATGAAGATGGCGAGCAACGCTCCGGCGAGCTGCACGAAGGTCGGCACCCAGCCGAAGATCAGGCATACCACGACCAGGATGCTGAGCTGCGGAAGGAAGTGGACGAACGCGATGAAGACGTCCGCGATGGGGAACAACTCGCGCGGAAGATAGATCTTCTTCACCAGCGCCTTGTTGTTGACGATCGACTTCGTCGCGTTGCCGAACGCCTCGTTGAAGAGGTTGACGACCACGATCCCGGAGAACAGGTAGATCGGGAACGCCTCGATCCCTCGCGAGAGATTGAGGAAGACTCCCATCACGACGTAGTAGATGAAGAACTGCGCCGTCGGCTTGACGTACGACCACGCCCACCCCAGAACGGAGCCGTGGTAGCGCGTCAGGATCCCCTTGCGCACGAGGAGGCGCAGGAGGTATCCGTAGCTGAACACATCGAGGATCCCGCGTCCGGAACCGGGTACGGAGAACGCCGAGAGATCGACGGAATCGGGCTTGGACATCTTGACGATTGTATGCGCCCGAATGGGGACCGGTTGAGCGGACGTGCAGGGCCCGCTCAGCTTCGCTTGAGCGCGTCGCGCCAGCTCATGTCGCGCGCGGCCTTCACCGCGCAGATGACGACGAGCATCCACCCGCCCTCGTAGAGGGCGAAGCTCTCGGCAGCGCTCGTCACCGCGACTGCGACCAGCACGAGGGCGGGCCACAGGTACACGACGCTGCGCCGGTTCGACGCGAGGAGCCAGGCTCGCACGAGCGCGACGCCGATCAGCGCGGCGAAGGCGAACGCACCGATGACGCCGACCTGGAAGTAGGCGTCGAGGTACGCGTTCAGCGCCGACTCGTGCGGCCGCCCGGCCCCGGCTTCGAGCCAGGTGTACGGCGGTGAATCGGGCCACCGGCCGACCCAGCCCCAGCCCTGCAGCGGGTTGAGGCTCAGGTAGCGCGAGAGTTCGCGCCAGAGATCGAGGCGCACGTCGAACTCGGCCCGTGCATCGAGCAGTTCGATGATGCGGATGCGCAGGATCCACCCCGTGACGAGCGCGGCCGCGCCGGTGACGAGCAGCGCGAGCTGCCAGCGCCAGCGGCTCACCGTGGGCACCCGCCGCAGCCCGTAGAGCGCTGCGAGGGCCACGAGCGCCGCACCGAGGGCGATCCAGGCGGTGGGGGAGCCCGAGAGCACGATGGAGCCGAGCGCGAGGGCGACCGAGCCGATCGCACGGCCGCGCGAGATGATGTGCATCCGCCATTCGACGATGAAGGTGATGAACCCGATGAGCGCGACGAAGCCGAGCATGTTGCGGGAGCCGAAGATGCCCTGGATCGGGCCGAGCGCGGCGAGATCGCCCTGGATCCCGAGGAACGGGATCGGCGAGTCGATGAGGATGCCGGCGAGCAGCTCGAGCGCGAGCGAGACGGCGAGGAGGAGCCGGAAGGTGTCGCCGAAGGCGCGCACGATCTGGATGGTGTCGCGCATGAGCGCCACGTAGATGCCGAGCACGGCGAAGGCGACGAGGTAGACGACGCGGGCCGCCGAGGCGCCGGGGGTCGTGCTCCAGATCACGGACGCGGCGCACCAGCCGACGAAGACGAGGATCGTGAGGGGCAGGATGCCGTACCACTCGATCGCCCGCCAACGCGTCACGAGCGAGGCGGCGCAGAGCACGAGCAGGCCCGCGAGCGCCGCGAGCAGGCCGGGCCAGCCGATCAGGGCGCGGATCGCGTGCGTGCTGAACGCCAGCCCGATCGCGATGAGCGAGACCGCCTGCGCGAACCGTGCCGAACCCACGAACTCGCGGATCATCTCGGCGCGCGCCGGCGCCCCGCCCGACGTCATCGCGCCCCGTCGCGCACGCCCTGCGCGTCGTGACCGCCGAAGCGCTTCGCGCGGGGTGCGGCGGGCAGGGGCTCGTGCTCCCACTGGCGGCGCTTCGTCGACCAGGCGATCGCGATCAGCAGCACCCAGCCGCTCTCGACCAGGATGCGGCTCTCGGCGAGGCTCTGGCCGATGAGTGCCACGAGCACGAGGAGCGGGAGGAGCGCGGCGGGGGAGTACGGGATCGGCCGGCCCGAGGCATCCATCGGCCGGTCGACGGCGAGGAACCACGAGCGCCACAGCGCGCCGATCACGATGGCGGCGAAGGCGAGGAGGCCGATGATGCCGAGCTGCATCCACACGTCGAGCCAGGCGTTGTGCGCCTGCAGGTAGACGACGCCCTTGCGGACGGCGAGGTCGCTGAACGGCTCGACGAAGGGATTCCAGTAGCCGACCCAGCCCCAGCCCGCGATCGGGCGCTCGCCGATCATGCCGATCACGGCGTCCCAGATGTCGAGTCGACCGGTCAGGTCCTCACCCTTGCCGAAGAGCTCGAGCAGTTGATTCCAGAACACGGCGAGCAGGGTGACGGATGCCACGAGCGCACCGCCGGCCGCCCAGTACACCCCGCGACGACGCTCGGGGCCCATCCGGCGCGCCCACAGCGCGAATCCGAGGGCGACGAGGACGACCGCCGCCACGAGGATGACGGTCGCCGATCGGGTGAGCGCGAAGACCGCACCGGCGACGGCGAGCCAGAAGATGCCGCTCACTCGTCGCATCGTGCCCGCCGCGAGCATCGTGCCGAAGACGATGAGCCCGAGCAGCGCGGTCATCGCGAGGAGGTTGCGGCTGGCCACGATGCCCTCGATCGGACCGCCGTCGAAGAGCAGTGCTCTCGACCAGTAGAAGGCCATCGGGATCTTCTCGGCGTTCGGGTCGAAGTCGGGGAAGTTCGGCACCAGCGGTTCGCGGACGAACACCGCGACCCAGAGTTCGAAGAGCAGGGAGAGCGCGAGCACCCATTTGATCGAGGCGCCGAGCGAGCGGACGATGCCGGACCAGGGCAGGCTCAGCGCGAGCGCGACGGCGACGAAGGTCGTGACGACGGTGAGCCCGACGCCGAGCGCCGAGGCGCCTGGATAGAAGGACCACGCGATCGAGAGGGTCGCGAAGACGAGGAACACGAGCGTCGACTTCGGCACCCGTCGCCAGTTCCATTTCGGACGCGTCGCGACGACGAGCCAGATCGCGCCGCCGAGCACGAGGGCCGCGACGATGCCGAAGCCCCACCAGCCGAGCAGATTGCGCCAGAACTGGCCCGCCAGCAACGTGAACAGCGCGAACGTCGCGTACGCGCCGATGAGCGCGCTGCGCCGTACGGGACCCATGGGGTAAAGCGTAGCGCCGTACTCCCGTCGCCAAGAACCCGAGGCGAGGCGACCTGGCCGTGTTCGAAGCATTCCGAGGTCCCGTACTCCCCCGAACGCACCTCTGGTTCGCCCGCTCGGGGCGACAGCCGCAATGCAGGGGTGACGCATATGCTGTGGGGATGCCCATCGATTGTCCGCCCGAATGACGGTCATGGGGAGGATCGGTCGGATCATTCGCGCCGGCGGATCTCGCTTGGCCGGACGCGCACAGCCGACCGAGCCGCTCGTCAGCGTCGTCGTCCCGGTGTACAACGTCGAGGCGTACCTCGCGAGCACGATCGACTCCGTGCTCGATCAGCGGTTCGCCGACTTCGAGTTGATTCTGGTCGACGACGGCTCGACGGACCGCTCGAGGCGGATCGCATTGAGGAAGGCGCTCGGAGACGCGCGCGTTCGACGGATCAACCAGCGGAACGCCGGCCCGGGCCCTGCTCGTGAGCTCGGCATCCGACATGCGCGCGGCAAGTATCTCGCCTTCCTCGATTCGGACGACCTGTTGCCGCCCGACGCGTTGGGAGCGCTCGTCGACAGCGCGGAGAAGACCGGATCGGAGATCGCGGTCGGTGCCTTCCGCCGGTTCGACGGCACACGAGTGTGGGTTCCTGAGTGGGTCGGCGAGCTGCACGGTGGGCCCACGCTCCGGACCACGCTCGATGCGACACCGAAGCTGCTGAGAAACAACTACCCGTGCGGGAAGATCTTCCGGCGGGACTTCTGGTCGGCCCAGCGCCTCGGGTTTCTCGACGGGGTCATCTACGAAGACCAACCGCTGATCGCACTGATGTTCGCGCGGGCCTCGTCGATCGACGTCCTCGACACGATCACCTACGACTACCGGGCCCGCCAGGATCGGTCGTCGATCAGTCAGAGACCCGAGGAACTGCGGGATCTTCGAGATCGCGTGGCGGCGTGGCGTCGCTCATTGGACTCGCTGCGCCGCGAGGGGGTCGGAGAGGCCGTGCTCGCCGCATGGTACTGGACGCTCTACGCCACCCACTTCCATTGGTATCTCGACAACGATGCGATCGACGATGACGAGTACTGGTCGATCCTCCGAGCAGCGCTGCTCGCGGTCGAGGAGCACGAGCCCGACGACGCGCGCGCAGAGGTCACCGCGGAGCGTCGAGCGGCGCTCTCGCTCCTCGCCTCCGGGCGGAAGGAAGAGCTGCTCCAGTTCCGGGCATCCGGCGCATACCGCTGTCCGTCCGACTACTTCGTCGGCGCCGATGCGTCGGGGGTCGAATACGGATTCGTCGTCGATGTGCCGCTGACCGAGCGGACCACGGCACCTCCTGCGGCGCGTGTCCAGCACCTCGTCGAGCGAGGGGAGTTCGATGACGAGGCATCAGCGACCGAGCTTCGACTCAGCGGGTTCGCCCGGATCCGCGGTGTTCCCGACACCGTGGGCGTCTCCGTGCGAATCGAGTTGACCGGTCGCCGTACCGGAGCAGCTGCAACGGTTTTCGAACAGTGCGCCGAAGGTGGAAGATTCGACTTCACCGTCGGCCTGGGCCCGTTGGCCGATGACACGTACGAGTTCTCGGCCACGGTCGAAGTGAATCACCTGCGGATTCAGGTGGGACTCGGGCATCCTGCCGAGTGGCTCGCGGCCGACGGAATGGTCGCGCACGGCGCGGATCGCCGGTACAGACTCGAGCGCGACCCCAACCCGCACGTACCGCTACGACTCACGGTCGTTGGGCTCACGCCTCCGGAACGAAGGGTTCGGAGGCCACCTGGAACGGAATCGCGCGACCCGCAGCGATGATCGCGTCGTAGACCCGTTCACTGTTCCGCCCGTCGCGATGTGGGAACGCCGCTCGCGTCCGTTCGACGTACTTCGAATCGTTTCCCTCGAGCAGTTCGCGAAGATGCTCGATCGTCGATGCAGCCTCGAACGTCACTGGCCCGAATCCGTCGCGCGAGTAGTCGAAGTACCCGCGCCGCTCGGTGTGCTCCGCCCAGTAGCGCTCATCGTCGAACTGGAAGTACACGCTCGGTCGCCCGAGGAGGGCGAGGTTGAAGGCGATCGACGAGTAGTCGGTGATCATCGCGCACGAACGCGCGACAACCTCCTGGATGTCGAGCCCGCCGTACTGAAGGACCTCGATCTCATTCGGGAGGTCGAATTCGGGAAGGTAGTGGCTGAGGTTCGGATGGGGGAGGAACACCAGCCGGCGATCGTGCCGTCGAGCGAGTTCGAGGAGCGTGGGGTCGGTGAGCAATGAACGCCACGCGCGCGCGAATTCGCTGTCCATGAATCCCGAGAAGTGCCCGTGCCGCTGCGAACGGACCTCGAGCGACCCAGCGAGGTACTTCCGCCACGTCGGGGCGATCAGGATGTCCCGGACGGCGTCCGGGCTGACCTCGGCGCTCTTGCGGAGGAGCGCATCGAACCGTGGCATCCCGGTGAGACGAACCTCCCGGGTCGAGAAGCGGTACGGCCCCTTTCCGCTGAGGTAGCGGTACTCGTCAGGGGTCGAGGTCACGATGGTGTCGATCGGCTTGGGGTTCAGCCAGGTCGAGAGGTCGCCCTTGATGACACCGTGCTGCAGGAAGGTGAAACGCCACCGCGGGCGTCCGTACCGCTTGCCGAACGGATTGACGATCGGGGCGTCCGCGTGGCTCGACACGAGCTCGGCGGCCATGATCATGAGCAGGCGATACTGGCGGCTGCCGTACGCCACCATTCTGAACCCGTCCGTGCGGAGACGCTCCCAATCGGGGGAGTCCTTGCTGAGCATGAACCACGCGTTGACCTCGGGTCGATTCGCACGAAGCCAACGGTAGAACTCTTCGGCGCTGTCGTTCGCGTCCCATTCGCGATCGATGAGTGCCCACGCATCGAAGTACTTCTTGCGGTTCCACGGCGCGCGGAGTTCGAGGGAGACCGCGGTGTCGCTGAGGCTCGACTTCTGCATCGATCGGATGACGGCTCGGATCGCTCGTCCGAGCGACTGACGCACGAGGGCCACGATGCCGAAGTCCACGCGGAACTTCGGCGGTGTCAGTTCATTGCGCTCTTCGACGAGCGAACGCTCCTGGTCCGGTCGGAACTTGTACGGCGACCACGTCGTCTCCTCGGGCGAGATGGTCTGCTGTGTGCCGTCGAGGTCGACTCGGGTCGTCCCGTCGGCCGGCACCCATGCGGTGCGTTCGTGCGCCAGGACGCGGCCGAAGTAGCTCAGCGTCCGGTCGGTCGCGTGGTGCGGGGCGACCTCGACACCGCGCGAGAGGATTCGTTCGACGGGCCGGGGGCCGGTATACCGGTACCTCAGCCGCACGAGATCCCGGTCGTCGTCGATGGCATCGGCGATGACGCCGGACGCGATGGGGCCTTTGCGGAAGGCATGGGCGAGCGCCCATCGGTCGTCGAGCGGGAATCCGACGATGTCGGAACCCAGGACCGACTCGGGTTCGAGGTACTCCATCGTTGCTGCCACCTCATCGAGGAACGCGTCCAGGACGTCTCGAGGCAGCGAACGACCGGCAGCTCCATCGCGCCCCTCGACCTTGAACAACCAGAGAAGGTCGTAGGCGATCAGTGCCTGCAGCCAACGGGGAACTCGGCCGAAGCGGTCGTCGGCAGCGCCGAGCAGGGGCAGGTAGCCGTGTTTGGCGACCTGCTCGTAGGTCCGGGCATCGCTTCGCGCACCTTGAACGGACGAACTTCCGTCGGCCCGCTGACGGTAGTAGTAGTACGCATCCGCGACGAGGCCGACCACCGGCCTCGATGCGGTGAGCAGATACTCCGAGACGAACTTCCCATCCTCGAATCGGGTGCGCAGACGATCGTCGAATTCGACGTCGTGCTCCCGTACCCGGTCGAGCCTGAAGAAGGTCAGCGGCGCTTGCCCGTGGACGAAGTTCGGTTTGCCTTCGAGGTCGACGATGCTGCTGCCGTTTCGGAAGCGGAATGCGTTCGGGTGCCGATCAGTCCGGGCGTCTGTCGCCTCGTCCCACATGATCGTGTGTCCCGCGAACAGCACGGCGTCCGCGGCATCGGGTCTGTCCATGACCGCGGAGACGCGCTGGAAGTAATGCTCGTCGAGCACATCGTCGGGGTCGACGAACGTGATCCATTCGCCGGATGAGGCGGCGA
This sequence comes from Agromyces sp. NPDC058126, assembly GCF_042884595.1. Classification (NCBI taxonomy): domain Bacteria; kingdom Bacillati; phylum Actinomycetota; class Actinomycetes; order Micrococcales; family Microbacteriaceae; genus Agromyces; species Agromyces sp. NPDC058126. The sequence continues at coordinate 792,232 of NZ_JBHVTS010000001.1, forward strand.
TCCCGGCGTTCCGCGCCGCCCCCTGCCCCTGATTCTCCTGGGTCAGGACACGCACATTCTCATGATCTGCTGCGAATGCACGGCAGGAATCCAACGAGCCGTCAGTCGACCCGTCGTCGACGAGAATCACCTCGAGATTCCGAAAGCCGAAGCTCTGTGACACGAGCGAGGCGAAGAAGTCGCTGAGATAGCGGTCGACGTTGTAGACGGCGGAAGCGATGGTGAACTGAGGCTGCATGGGACTCCGTGGTACGTCGAGATAAGTCGGGTCGGGCGCGGCCTGCTAGGCCCTCTTCGGCAGGTCGAGCACGCTTCTGGCCGCTGACCGGAACGCCGCGACCGATTCAGCTGGGTCGTCGAATCCGAGGAAGTACCGGCGCACCTCGGCTCGGTTCGCCGAGGCAGGGTCGGTCCCGAGCAGCGCGGCGATCCCGTTTCGGATGGAATCGTCCGAGTCACGGATCGTGTAGCCGGCGGATTCGATTGCCGGTCCCTTCACCGACGACGTCGTCGGAAGTCCGGTCTCGGTGACCGCGAACGGCTTGCCGGAGGCGAGGAAGTCGGCGATCACGCTCGAGACATCGGCGATCACCGCATCGACCTCGTTGAAGGTCAGGTAGAGGTCGCTGGTTCCGAAAGACCTGCTGAACCGGTGGTTCCGGCCGGTGCGTGCACGATCCTGTTCCAGGCATCGGCGAATCCGAGCAGCGGCGTGCCGGGTCCAACGGACATGGTCGGTGTGGGGGTGCGGGCGGAAATCGACCTCGATGTCGTCGTGACGGAGAAGTTCCGCGACGATCCGCTCACCGAAGAGGAGTGAGCTGTGCGCCGTGTCCGCGTTGAATCCTGCCCAGGTCGGTGCGTACAGCACGCGTCGTGGTCCGGGATGCGGGGCCGACTGGCTGATGGGGGCGAGCTGGGGTCGTCCGACGATTCGGAAGAAGTCGGCCGTCGTCGTGACAGCCCGGTCGGCGAACCGGGCGACCGCGGCCTGGCCTGCGACGAAGTCGTGGTCGTACATGCGCATGGACGGACTGTAGCTCGGTGCTTTGTCGCTCTCCCCGTGATTGAGCTGCACATGCCTGAGTTGGGCGAAGCGGGTGAAGTTCGCGTTCCGAGTCGCGTTGTTGACGTAGAAGGCCACCCGCAAAGACGGAACCAGCAAGGCATCGAGGTCGGAGTGGCTCAATCGGAGCAGCACGGGTCTCGTGGTGATCTCGAGCGCATCCTCGAAGCTGCCGCGTTCGCGAAGGACGATGATGAATGGCGCGTCGAGTTCCTCGAGCTGCTCGATCCACATCCGGAGCTGGTAGCCGGTGCCGCGCGCTGCGTCCCAGTACACGACGAATTCGGGACCATACGTAACGAGCGCGCGGGGCAGTCCGGCCTCAACGATCGCAGAGCGCCTCCGCCGTGCGGCGGAGTCACCCAGAAGCACGAGAGCGCCGGCGATCGTGATCGCGCCCAGCACGCTGGCCGCGTAGGCAGCCGACTCGAACCCGAGCAGTACCACGGAGGAAGCGACAAGTGCAGCGAGATTCGAGAAATACAGCCATCGTGGTGGGAACGTCGCCGCGTTGCGCAGTTCGACGCCCGGGAGATTCGCGAGGAGCGGTGCGGCGGTGATCAACGCCAGCCGTAGCGGTTCCTCGATGATCACCCCCAAGAGGATCAACACGCAGGCCAGAGCGGCCGACTTCGGCTCGAACGCGAGAATGCTCGCGGCGGCAATCACCCGAAGAATCCGGAAACGAGCGAGCGGCGCGAAGTCGTCGAGCTGTCGTCGGGATTGCAACGCGCCGAGCGCGGTCGCAATCGCCAGAGCGCAGATTAGCGCGATCAGAAGGACTTGCGGGCGTTGTTCAGGCCACAGCGCGACCGCAAGGACCGCGATGCTCAGGACGGCCTCGACACCGCCGATGGAAACGAAGCCGCGAACGAATCGGACGAGTCGGTCAGCCAAGCGCGGGACTCCGGTCTCGCACGATCGGGCCACTGAACCGGGAATCGGCCTCAGCGGTCCTGGTGTTCGGCGGCTCGCCACACACGATGGTTCACCTCGCGGCCGCGTCGAGGGTCGAGAGCGCGTGGAGATCGACGGACCCCCACTGTCCGCGAGTGTCGATGACACTGGCGTCGGCAGCGACATAGGTGTGCGCGGCCTGGAACTGGTCGTGATCGACGAGGAGAAGGACGATATCGGCGGAGGCGATCGCCGCCGTGCTCTCGAGGGCGACATTCGGCAACCGGAGCTCGGCCGGAAGTTCGGCGATATGCGGCTCGATGACGTGCACGGCCACAGTGGGGAACCGTTCCGCGATTCTCCGAGTGATGTCGATCGCGGGGCTCCCGCGCAGGTCATCGACATTCTTCTTGAAGGCGAGCCCGAGCACGGCGATTGAACTGGTCGACGGCCCTGCGGCGTCAGCGACCTGCTGGACGACGTAGTCGGGTTTCGCGTCATTGACCTCGCGGGCGAGGCGGATCAGCTTGGCCGTGCTGGGTGCTGCCTCGACGATGAACCAGGGGTCCACGGCGATGCAGTGCCCACCGACCCCGGGCCCCGGATTCAGGATGTTGACACGCGGGTGTTGATTGGCGAGCTCGATGACCTCCCAGGTGTTCACGCTGAGCTGGTCGGAGATCAGTGAGATCTCGTTCGCGAAAGCGATGTTCACGTCGCGGTAGGCGTTCTCGACGAGCTTGACCAGTTCTGCCGTGCGCGCGTCGGCCGTGAGAATCGTGCCTCGGCAGAACGACTCGTAGAGGGCCTTCGCACGGAGCGACGCGGCTGGGGTGAGTCCTCCGACGATGCGGCCGTTCTCCACGAGCTCGCGCATCATCTGGCCCGGCAGCACTCGCTCCGGGCAGTGGGCGAAGTCGACCTCGCCCACGAGGTCCGGACGCTCTTCAGCCACCCAGCCCATCAGCCGTTCGGTGGTGCCGGGTGGGCTCGTGCTCTCGAGGATGACGAGTTCACCGCCGTGGAGCACTTTCGAAAGGCTCCGGGTGGCTGCTTCGACGGCGCGGAGGTCTGCCGTCCGGTCCCCGTTGAATGGCGTGGGCACCGCTACGACGAACACATCAGCTTGCTCAGGGGCCGTGCCGGCGGTGAGGAGGCCGGCGTCGACGACGTTCGCCAGCTGCTCCGCAAGGCCTGGTTCGACGAAGGAGAGAATGCCGTCGTTCACGTTGCGGACCACGGCCTCGTTGAGATCAACACCGCGCACCTTCACCCCGGCGTTCGCCAGCGCGACTGCGGTGGGTAGTCCGATGTACCCGAGGCCGATGATGCTGACATGCATGTGTGCTGACTCCAGATCGTGAAGGCGGTACGCTCGAGGGTCGGGACCGTCCGAGTGAGAATACAGCATGACGGGCCGCCCCGATCACGACGCGAGCGCGTCCCGATCGCGGTCGAATCAACTCAACGAAGGTAGTCGGATGCGGGTAATGGTCGTCTATGGAACACGGCCCGAGGCGATCAAGGTGGCACCGCTCATTCGTGCTCTCGAGGCAGACCCCCGATTCGAGACTTCGGTCGTCGTCACGGGCCAGCACCGCGCAATGCTCGATCAGGTGAATCGCCTCTTCGGGATCACTCCACACCACGATCTCGACATCCTTCGCCAGGGGCAGACGCTGAGCGAGATCACCGTGCGGGTGATGAGCGGCCTCGCGCCGCTCTTGGCGAAAGAACGACCCGACTACGTGGTCGTCCAGGGCGACACGACGACGAGTACCGCCGCGGCACTGGCGGCCGCGTTCGCCGAGGTGCCGGTTGCGCACCTCGAAGCAGGCCTCCGCAGCTTCAATCGGCGTTCACCCTTCCCCGAAGAGCTGAACCGCAAGGTCACCACCCAGCTCGCCGACATTCATCTCGCCCCGACGCAGACGAGTCGGTCGAATCTCATCGCCGAGGGTGTTCCTGCGAAGGATATCGTCGTGACTGGGAACACGGTCATCGATGCACTCCTGCAGGCCGTCGACGTCCACGTCACGCTCGACGGGCCCCTCGAAGCGCTCGTCGAGAGTGCGCGACGCCTCGTCATCGTGACCACGCACCGGAGGGAGAACCAGGCGGGCGGTATGGACGCGATCGGGCGAGCCGTCTCGCGCCTTGCCCGAGCGTACCCCGACGTCGACTTCCTCTACCCAGCGCACCTCAACCCGACGGTTCGAGCAGCGATGTACCCCCAGCTCATGGGCCTGCCGAATGTGCACATCACCGAGCCGCTCGAGTACGCGCCGTTCGTCAAGGCGCTCGCAGCTTCTGCCGTCGTGCTCACGGACTCGGGAGGGATCCAGGAGGAGGCGCCGTCGCTCGGTAAGCCGGTCCTGGTCATGCGCGACACGACCGAGCGCCCCGAAGCAGTCGAGGCCGGAACCGTGCGGCTCGTCGGTGCTTCTGAGAGTCGTATCTTCGACGAGACGAGTGCCCTGCTCGATGACAGCGCGGTCTATTCCGCGATGGCGAATGCCGTCAATCCCTATGGAGACGGGCTCGCCTCGGCTCGCACCGTCGCGGCGCTCGCGGAGCGGCTCGGCATCGGAGCACGTATTGCGGACTTCGAACCCGAGGCGATGGTGCGGAGCACGGCCGTGATCGACGTCGTGTCGGCGACCCACGAGCGGTAGGCGACCGGAATCGAGCTGAGCGGTGATCCGCGCTCGCAGATTCCCCAGACAGGACGCCCGGTTCCCAGGTAGTCGGCGACCTTCGACGGCAGGTACGGATTGAGTCCGTGGTACTTCGTCGCCTCAGTGTCGTTCACGAGGAGCACGTCGAGCGCTCGCGCCGTTGCGAGGTACTTCAGGTAGGGCAGCGCGGGGTGCACGCTGACGACATCGTCGAGTCCGTACTCGTGTACGCGGGCGAGGAGCTCCGTGCCGTTCGTCGTGAACACCTCGAGCGAGAGCGCGCCGCGATCGGAGTCGTCGAGTTCGGCGAGTGAAGTGAGGACCTCGTCGAGGCCCCGATTCGCGTAGAACGTCCCGAAGTAGCCGATCCGCGCCCTTGTGGTGGCGGCGAGGAGCTGTGAAGATTCGGCGTCGAACCATTCCTCGGCAGGTACCGGATGAGCGTCGACCACTGCCTTCGACCGAACGAATTCCTGCATACCGGCGGCGGGCACGTGGTCGAGCATGTACTCGAGTTGGTTGGCGTTGGTGAAGACGACCTCATCCGCCAGCGCGTACGTGAGGTGCTCGATCCACCGGGCGAGGTTGTCGTCGTCGAGGACCGGGAAGTCACGAGCGCGCAGCTCATCGATGAATTCCATTGCGAGATCGTCGCGCTGGAGGTCGCCGATGCGGAGCTCGCCGACGGTGTTGTGGGCGAGTGGATCGGACATCTCGGCGACCCAGTACGTCGTCGGCCGCTTGATCTTCACGAGCGCGGCGAGGAGGTGCGACGCCGGCCACATCGCTCGGCTGTACATTCGTTCGTACGGCCAGCCGTCTTCGGTGTGTTCCTCGAGCTTCGACCAGCCTTCGACGACGAACTGACGAACGCCGCCCGACCAGTTCAGCGTCGTCACCGGGGTTTTGAGGCGCCAATGCTCGCCGACGAACGGTGCGAGCATCGTCGCCACCGCGGGATCCGTCGAACGGACACGGGGCATGCTGTGCGAGACGACATCCACGCAGCGCCCTTCCCTGTAGACGCGGCGGGCGGCCACGACGGCACTTGAATCGGCCGTCGGGGGAAAGCAGTACGACACGACCAGATCACGCGCCCTGCCCCGGTTGAGCTCAGGCCACGAGACGAGATCCCTGACCGAGCTGGCGGTCACGGCCTCGACCGCGCTTCGATGGAGGTTCGGGTGCTCGCGCAGGTAGTTCGCGATGTGGCGGACCTGTCCGGAGACATGTCGGCGCGCGACGTCGGTCGCCCAGGCATCGGGGTCTCGGGAGATATCGGCGAGTCGTTCGATGACGGTGAGCTTCGCGAGCACGCCGTACTCGAACGGGCGGTCGAGAGGCCGCGAGTGGGAACCGCTCCGAACGTAGCGGTAGTAGACCGCGCGAGCAGCCGGCTCCAGGATCTTCAGATTCAGGCTTTCGCCGTTGACCAGTTCGGTCCAGAAGATGACGTCCATGCCGCTCAGCAGCGAGGTGTCCCACCTGTATCGGTGGGTTCGGTCCCGTGCGACGAGCTTGCATACATTGAGCGCGAGCGCCTGCGGTACCGCGCTCGGATGTACGGTCTCGCCAGCGACGCGGCTCAAGGCTCGGCTCACGTAGTTGCCGTAGCGGGCGACCCCCTCGGCAGGGTCGATGTCCGCGATCCAGGAGACCGTGACCGCGTCGGGGGTCGCCTCCTGCAGGAGCGCCTCGAGGTAGCTCGGTGCGAGGTCGTCGTCGTCGTCGACGAACGTGATGTATTCGTATGTGGCGAGATCGAGGGCGCGATTGACCGCTGCTGAGACGTTCGCCTCCGGAAGCCAGTCGTAGATGATTCGCATTCCGGGGTATTGTGCGCTGAACCATTGGACGAGCTCGCTCGTCCCGTCGGGCGTTCCGTTCTCGACGACGACGAGCTCCACGCGGTCCGAGGCGATGCTCTGGCGGGCCAGCGCGGCCAGCATCTGGTTGATCCGCGACCCGCCCCTGTGGGTCGGAAGAATCACTGATACGGTCGGAAGGGCGCTGTCCACGCGCTCGATTGTATGCGCGTCACGCGCACCGTCCGTCCACCCTGCGGGAAGTGGCGATTCCATGAGGATGCGATGACGAAGATGCAGAGATTGCGCACGGTTATGCCGCGGACGCGAACGGGCCGAGCGATCGCCGGGTTGATCATCGGCGCGATCGTCGTCGCCGCGAGTGCGCTGGCGTACGAGCTGTTCGGAGGCATCGCCTTGGCGGTGGCGATCGGGGCGATCGGCGCTCTGCTCGTCATCGTCGCCGCGCGCGTGGAGGTGCAGGCACGGCGAGTGCTCGCCAAGCAGGACGTGCAGATGCTCAAGCAGCTCAGGCGGATCCAGCAGGACGGGCAGGCCGTCCAGCATGAGCTGGGCCGGCTCCGGGCCACGCTCGTGGAGACCGAGCTCGCCGTTCTCGAAGCGCAGGCCGGCGTGAGCGAAATGCGTGGCACTGTGGCCACGAAGGCCGACCTGCAGTTCCACTACGCCCAGGTTCAAGCAGCCATCAATCTCTTCGGCCAGTTCGAGGTAGGCGCCTCGGTGCCTCAGATGCGAGGGTGGGCCGCTTCGCCGGACGTGTTGCTGCGACTCGTCGATCTCGTCCGTACTCGTCAGCCCCGTCTGATTCTCGAGTGCGGGAGCGGGGTTTCGACATTCTGGTTGGCGATGGCCGCGCACAAGTACTCGCCCGGCACGAAAGTGATCGCGCTCGAGAGCAGTGAGAAGTACGCGCTCCGCACCGAGTCGCTCATCGAAGCGCACGGGCTCGGTTCGTTCGCCGAAGTACGCCGGGCGCCGCTCGAGGAATGGGACGGCGTGGGCACCTGGTACTCCAGAGATGCGCTTCGCGGAATCAGCGACATCGATCTGCTGTTCGTCGATGGGCCGCCCGAATCGACCGGTCCTCTCGCCAGACGGCCGGCGATGCGCGTGCTCCACGACCTGCTGTCGTCGGACGCGGTGATCATCATGGACGACATGAAACGCCCAGATGAGCAGGCGACCGTCGCCTCCTGGCGGCGTGAGTTCGGTCCCCTGATCGAAACCGAGTTCGATGTGGAGAAGGGGGCCTCACTGTTCGCCCGGCCATCCGAAGGCTGATTTGGCGACATCGGGCCGATGGCGGACTCGAGCGCAGCCCGAGGCGCGCTCCCTGACCGTGCGGCCTGCGACAGGGCGGAGCCGTGTCCTCGGATCCACGTTCAGCGGTCGACGGTCGTGAGGACGACCCCGGGTCATTCCCCCAACTGCAGGAGGCGCTGAACGACCGGATCGCCGATCCAGCGCAGAAAGACCTCCGCGCGGACCGTGCCCTCGTGTGCACCCTCGACATCGAAGCGGAAGAGCGGATCGACCTTGTACCACTCCGTCGCAATCCGTTTTCCGCCGACATGGAGATAGCACGCAGCTTCGCTGCCGGCCCGGAGGCCCTCGATTCGTACCTCCACACTGCGAACCGCGGCCCCCGCGCGGGTGGTCGCGACTGAACCCGTGACGCCGGAGAGATCGATGCGTTCGAGTGCGGACTTGAGGCGGATCGCCTCGACCGGTCGCGAGCCTCCCCAGGGCGATCGATCATCGAGCATGACGGTCGTCGGCTGCGGGGGCGTACCGGCTCCAAGATCCCAACGGAGGACACGCGTCGGTGCCGCGCCGGGCTGGAGCACATCGGCGGCGGTCTCCGTCGCCGCGAGCAGGACGCGAACGAGGTTGTCGCCGAACTGGGCGGTGCGCGCGATCCGTCCCGTGAGGCCGTGTTCCGCAGCATGGCCGAGGTGCAGTGCGTCGAGGATCGGCTCAAGATTTTGGCCGATCCGCTCGAGAGCGGATCGCTCGAACGCGTACGGCTCGGGGCGGTCCAAGCGGCGCGGGGACGGCAGCGCAGAACGCGCCGCGACCAGCGAGTCCATGGCCCGCCGGCCGTCGAACCCCTCCCAGACGTCGGAGGCTGTGGCTGACGCAGTTCGGAAGCCGCCGGGCCACGGGGGCGATGCGTAGTCCAAGTCGTGTAGCTCGGGATCGCCCGTGGCGATGAGATCGAACAGTACTCTGCCGCCCTCGGCCTCCTCGGTTCCCTGGAGCCGGCTCGCGGCGATGAACTCCGGTTGCACGAGCGGGTAGATCGTTCGGCTGCCGAACGGCAACTGGTAGTGGGCCGAGCCTCCGTGGCATCGGTTGCGGTACTCGAAGTAACCTTGATCGAGTTGGGCGATGATGCCGTCGCCTTCGCGCAGTGCCAGCGCGTCCGAGAACGCCCTGCGAGATTCCGCGTAGAGCTCGGCGTCGATGTCGAAGTTCGGGCAGATGATATCGAAGAGCGCGGCGGCATCGGCGGCGACGTCGTCCCAGCCCTTGCCTGCCCGTGACCACCAGCCGGGGAAATTCTTCCGGTAATCGGCGCCGATGTAGCTTCTGAGCAACTCACCGCCGATCCCGACGAGGGACCATCGAGGTATCGGCTCCGTGACCGAAGCGCGCGAGTGCATCTCGAAGGAATTGTTCCCGCGATAGTCCTGCCAATGCGCGACGTTCTCCTCAAACGTGACGCCTCGCTGCACGCTAGTTCCCTGATCCCACCACCCGAGCCCGTAGCGTTCGACAAGTCGCGAAGCGATACTCAGGTCCTTCGAGATGACGTCTCGAGACGCGCCGGGCCCGCCACTGGGCATCAGCGTGGAGATGCGGATATCCGATGCCACACCGCCGGCGAGCGCGAACGCCAGCAGTGCGCGAGAGTCCTTCCCTCCGGAAAGACTCAGTACGACAGGCAGATCGGACCGGGTGGCGGCGACGATCGAGTCGACCGAGCGGGAGAATCCGCGCTCGATGAGCGTCGCATAGTCGTCTGAGGAGGAGGTCGCCATCGGCCTCGATACGATCCCGAATCCATGTGGGCCGGCCACAATCAGTTCATTCGAGCGGAGGACGCCGACGCCGGACGCGAAGGACGAACTCGACCAGCGAGTTCGGAAGAGGTTGTTGCTCGCGACGAGTGATGGCAGCATCTGCGAGACATCGAGACCAGGGCGTTCACCCAGCTCTGCGAGGACCGTGACCACTGAACGAAGCGTGAGACCGACGACGACCGCGCGGCCGAGTCGTGGGTGTCGCTCGATCAGCGAGTAGTAGATCTGCGCGTAGCCCACGAAGTCGGCGCCGATGGCCAGTTCGTCACTCGCGAATGAGTGGAAAACACCGAGCCATTCGCCAGTCCCGTCGAGCGATTCGGCGAGCGACACGTCTGGTACCAGGGAGTCGCCGAACGTGTGGAGGTCTGTTCCCACGCCCATGGTCATGAGGCCGGACGCACGGACGAGCCGGTACGCGGCCGGAGCATCTGAAAGGGCGCTCAGTGCAGCCGCGCCGATTCCGGTGATGACTACTGCGTCCGAGAGATTCCCGGCGAGCTGCGCGGTCTGCATTGGTTCCCCTCAAACTCCGTAGCCCGCTGGAACTGAATGGTGATCGTCGGGCATGCGGCAGCCCAAGGTTGAACGCTATCGGGTTCGTCGCGGGCACGCATCTCGAGCCCGGCTCGGCGACTCACTCGCGGAACAGGTAACCGGCCGATGCCTTGAGTTCGTCCTCGAGCAACGGTACAAGGGTGGTCGAGTACGACGCCGTCATGTGGTCGTCATCTCGGTATGCGGTCACGTTCCCCACCACCGGTTCGCATCTTCCATCGCAGAATCCGTCAGCGACGTCGAGCTCGATGAAAGAATCGGGCAACCGGTCGACGGACAGGGTGGGGGATGTCTCGGCGTAGACCCGCGCGCGGTCGAGGCCGCAGTCCGCTGGGGCATCCGGTCGCTCCTCGAGGCATTCGGGGATGCGCCAGGGGAAGCGCGGAGTGTCCCGTACACCGATCACCGGGACATCCGCTTCATCGAGAGTCTGCCAGGCCGTCAACTGGCCCGGGATCACGAGCTCCGGCTTGTCGAGGTAGGTCTTGGTCGAGACGGTGAAGACGGCGTCGGGGCGGATCCTGATGAGCTCGTCCATCGCCGCCTTGTTCCACGCGACGCAACTCGCGTTGGGGTTGTGCTCATCGAGGCTCAGGCGGCAACCGTCCTTGTCGATGATCGTGAGTCGCCAGTGGTGGCGTTCAGCGAGAATCGTCATCGCGTCCGCCCATTGCTGAGTGTGCGACCCTCCGGACATCACGATCTCGATGTCGGAGTCGGCATCGCCCCGGGGCTCGCACGTCTGGACGACGGCGTACTGGGGCTGATCGCGGTAGTTCTGGATGCACTTCTCCGAGTAGACGGCGGGAAGATCATCGAACGCGATCGAGGCGTCAGGAGCGGGTTCCACTCCCTCGGGAGCGACGCTGCCCTCCGTGAGGACGAGTGCGCCCGGGTACTCCGACGCCTCGTCGGCGACGCTGCTGAGGGTCTCGCTCCGGGACTGCTCGGCAGCCGTTGCGCCACTCGAGACGACCACGGTCAGTGCAGCGGCCGCGGCGACGGCCAGGATCGGGTGGTGCTTTCGCGGAGCTCGGCTCGCACGCTCGAGTATCGGCTCGGAGACGAAACGCTGGGTCAACCAGGCGAGCACACCTGCAGCGACAAGAACGAAGGCCCCGCCCAGAACACCGACGTGGTCGTAGTCGCGGACGGCGAGGTAGCCGATGAGGATGGGCCAATGCCAGAGGTACAGGGGATAGGAGATTCTGGCGAGCCACCGCATCGGCGGTGTCGCGAGCGCCCGATCGACGCCGAGACGAGTCGGTTCCCCGGAGCAGAGGATGATGAGCGCTGCACCGACGACGGGAACGAGCGCGGCCGGACCGGGGAACTGCTTCGCGCCGTCGAGCACGAACCCCGAGGCGACGATCAGAGCGGCCCCCACCCATCCGAGCACGACGCGCCACGCATCGCCCACCCGGTTGACGCGGCTGAAGACGACGGCGAGGAGCGCCCCGGCCCCGATCTCCCAGAATCTCGTGAAGGAGTCGAAGTACGCGACGGCCGGTTCATTCGCATTCAGGGAGATCGCGTAGATGAACGATGCGACCGAGGCCGACGCGACGACGACGGCGACGAGGTGCTTGGTCCAGACATGCCGCCCGCCCACGGCGAACAACGCCACCATGATGAGCGGCCACACGAGGAAGAACTGGCCTTGAACCGACAGCGACCAGAAATGCTGGACCGGGCTGGTCGAGGGGCCCGCCGCTCCATATGCGAGCTGCGATCCGATCAGCTCCCAGTTCTCGTAGTAGAACGCAGCGGCCGTGATCTCGCGTGCGGTCTGCGACCACGTCGACGGGGGGAGGACGGCCAGCGTGAGCACTGCCGTCGCGGCGAGCACGAGCAACGCTGCAGGAGTCAACCGCAGGATGATCCGGGTGTAACGCCGACGGAGGTTCTGAGGCCGGCCTGTCGACCAGCTCCTGAGCATCGTCAGCGTGAGGAGGAACCCTGACACGAACAGGAACACATCGACACCGCCTGACACCCTGCCCATGCCGAAGAGGTGGAACAGCACGACGAGCGTTAGGGCGAGGCCGCGGAGCCCTTCGATCTCGTCGATCCGGCGGGCGGTGGGACTGGGCATCTCGGCGTGACTCTCCTGACTCTCGAGAAGGGGCAATCGAGTCTAGGGGCCGGTCGAGCGCCGGCTGGCCACTCGCAGGAGGGATGCGACGAGGCGTGACGGTACCCCTCATTCGGACGTCCGCGTCCGTTGGTAGTTTGGAGCCACGCCGAAGGAAGGGACCAGCACGCATGTTCGTGGCGATCGACAACACCCCCCGCGACTACGCCTGGGGGTCGAGGAGCGCGATCGCCGGGTACCGCGGCAGGCCCGCATCGGGCGACCCCGAGGCTGAGCTCTGGCTCGGCGCGCACGCCGGGTCGCCGGCGCGGATCGTCGACGCCGCATCGGTCGGGCACGCCGACCTCGCCGAGTGGATCGCCGCCGACCCGGTCGCGGCGCTCGGTTCCGAGCTCGCCTCCAGGGGGGCGCGACTGCCGTTCCTCCTGAAGGTGCTCGCTGCGGGCGCGCCGCTCTCGCTGCAGGCCCATCCGACCCCCGAGCAGGCACGAGCGGGCTTCGCACGCGAGGAGGCCGACGGGGTCCCGATCGATGCGTACGACCGCAACTACAAGGACGAGTTCCACAAGCCCGAGCTCATCGTGGCGGTGAGCGAGACCTTCGACGCGTTGTCGGGGTTCCGGCCCCTGGAGGAGGTGCACGGGATCCTGGACGCGCTCCGTGCTGCCGACGGGGCATCCGGCTCACCCGAACCCGGAGCGCTCGAGCTGCTCGAGTCGCGTCTCACGAGTGCCGACGGGCTCCGCACGACCGTCGAGTGGCTGCTGACCGACGGCCGCGGCGGCGACACCGGCGAGGCGAGCTGGGTGATCGAGCGGGTGACCGCGCTCGCCGCATCGCCCGAGGCCGCAGCCTCGCCGTACGCCGTCTCGTTCGAGACCGTCGGCGCGCTCGCGGAGACCTACCCGGGCGACCCCGGCATCGTCATCTCGCTGCTGCTCAACCGGGTTCGTCTCACGGCGGGGGAGTCGCTCTACCTCGCCGCGGGCAACATCCACGCATACCTCGACGGTCTCGGCATCGAGCTGATGGCCGCGAGCGACAACGTGCTGCGCGGCGGGCTCACTCCAAAGCACGTCGACGTCGACGAGCTCGCCCGCGTGCTCGACTTCACCCCCATGCCGCCGCCGCGGCTCGAACCGATCGAGGTCGCGCCCGGCGTGCGGGCGTTCCGCCCGGGGGTGCCCGACTTCCAGCTGTACCGCGTCGAACCCTCGACGGCCGGGACCTCGGGACGGGTCGCGCTCGAAGGGCCGGCGATCGTCGTGGCGGAGGGTGCGCCGATCGAGCTGCGCGGCGTCGTCTCGACCGGGCCGGTGCGCCTCGAGCGCGGTGAGGCCGTGTTCGTCACGCCCGAAGAGCGGGAGCTCCTCGTCCTCGGCGAGGGAGACGCGTGGATCGCGACGGTCGGTGCCACTGGCGCGCCCACCGCCTGATCAGCTCGCGACGCGGAGCCCGAACAGCCGCCGGTAGGCGGTCGGCGTGGTCTGCAGCACCTTGACGAAGTGGTGCCGCATGACGGCGGCGGCGCCGAACCCGGTGTCGCGGGCGATCTGCTCGAGGTTGAGGTCGGTCTCCTCGAGGAGCTGCTGCGCGCGCAGCAGCCGCTGACGGTTGAGCCAGGCGTTCGGCGTCGTGCCCGTCTCGGCGCGGAACCGGCGGGCGAAGGTGCGCGGCGACATGAGTGCGGTGCGGGCGAGCCGGTCGACGGTGAGCTCTTCGTCGAGGTGCTCGAGCATCCAGGCGGTGATCGTCGCGAACGAGTCGCTGTGGCACTCGCCCACGGGCGTCTGGATGAACTGGGACTGGCCGCCGTCGCGCTGCGGGGGCACCACCATGCGACGGGCGATGATGTTCGCGGCGCTCGCGCCGAGTTCGGAGCGCACGATGTGGAGTGCCGCGTCGATGCCTGCGGCGGTGCCTGCTCCGGTGACGACCTTGTCGTCCTGCACGAAGAGCACGTCGGGGTCGACGTCGGTGGTCGGGAACTCGGCGGCGAGGCGGTCGGTGTACATCCAGTGGGTGGTCGCGCGCCGGCCGTCGAGCACGCCGGCGCGGCCGAGCGTGAAGGCGCCCGAGCAGACGCTGAGCACCCAGGCGCCGCGTGCGACGGCGTCGCGGAGCACCTCGGCGACGCGCTCGTCGAGCGGTTCGTCGATGAGGGCGGCCGGCACTGCGACGAGGTCGGCGGTGCGGGCGAACTCGAGCCCCTCGTGCACGACGATGTCGAACCCGAGCTTCGTCGAGATGGGGCCGGGGTCGGCGGCGACGACGTGGAAGTCGAAGTTCGGGCCGCCCTGCTCGGAGCGGTCGATGCCGAAGACCTCGCAGATCACGCCGAATTCGAACGGCGCCATCTGGGGGATGGCGAGACAGGCGATGGAGTGGAGCACGGTGCCCTCCGCTTGGCAGAAATCGATCGATTAGTGTCCACTCTGCCACTTTCGGCAGTATCTGGCAATACGTAGATTTACTGCCATGACCACCATCATCCTCCTCGTGCTCGCGGGGCTCGCCATCTGGGGAGTCCTCGCCACCGTGCTCCGGCTCGACGACGACGGCTACGGTCGTCCCGAGATCCGCGACCGCACGCGCCACATCGAACGACTCAGCTGACCGCCGACGCGCATCGAGCCCGCCGTCGCTCCCTGGAGAGCGGCCGGCGGGCTCGGCCTCGCCTCGTTCGTTACGATCGGGTGGGCGCCGGAGACACCGCCGCCCGGAGAGGTCGAACATGAGCTGGCTGGTCACCGGGGGAGCGGGTTACATCGGGTCGCACGTCGTGCGGGCATTCGCGGCGAAGGGCATCGACACCGTCGTCGTCGATGACCTCTCCTCGGGCCGGCGCGGATTCGTGACCGACGGCATCCCCTTCGTGCAGGGCTCCATCCTCGACGGACGGGTCCTCGAGTCGGCGTTCGAGCGCTACGGCATCCGCGGCGTCGTGCACCTCGCCGGGTACAAGTACGCCGGTGTCTCGGTGCAGCGACCGCTGCACACCTACCAGCAGAACGTCACGGGCACCGCGACCCTCCTTGCCGCGATGGAGGCGAAGGGGGTCTCGAACATCGTCTTCTCGTCGAGCGCGGCCGTGTACGGCACGCCCGACGTCGACCTCGTCACCGAGGCGACCGCGAAGCATCCCGAGTCGCCCTACGGCGAGTCGAAGCTCATCGGCGAGTGGCTCCTCGCCGACCAGGCGCGGGCCACAGGGCTCGCCCACACGAGCCTGCGGTACTTCAACGTCGTCGGATCGGGCACGCCCGAGGTGTTCGACCCGAGCCCGCACAACCTCTTCCCCCTCGTCTTCGACGCGCTGCTCGACGGACGCACCCCGCGCATCAACGGCGACGACTACGCGACGCCAGACGGCACCTGCGTGCGCGACTACATCCACGTCGCCGACCTCGCCGAAGCCCACGTCGTCGCGGCGCAGCGGCTCGAGGCCGGCGAACCGGTCGAGCCCGTCTACAACCTCGGATCGGGCGAGGGCGTCTCGGTCGGCGAGATCATGACGGCGGTCGCCGAGGTCACCGGCATCGCGTTCGAACCCGAGGTCGCGCCCCGGCGCGCCGGCGATCCCGCCCGCATCGTGGCCTCCGGCGAACTCGCGGCGCGCGACCTCGACTGGCGCATGCGCCACTCGCTCACCGACATGGTGCGCAGCGCCTGGGAGGCCCGCCGCGCCGCGAGCTGAGCGCGAGTCATCCGCGCCCGAATCATAACGTCTGCTCAACACCCGGCGTGTCGTGACCCTCGTGAAGCCTCGACGGCGAATCGAGGGTTTACGATCTACGACTTGACTCTCACGAACTACACCGGTGTAATTGGTCGTGACACACCCTCTGGGTGGTCGGTACAACTGGGTGGGAGACGATATGGGAAGTCCTGAATATCGTTCTGGAGTACCTGACGATTGGTTCATCGATCCGGTCAGGCTGGGAGTTCCCGGCGTGCGACCGACGGTCGACGACGACAATCCGTTGGCGTGGCAGAGCGACGCATTGTGCGCGCAGACCGATCCCGAGGCGTTCTTCCCTGAAAAGGGCGGATCGACGAGGGACGCGAAGAAGATCTGCACCGGTTGCGAGGTTCGGGGCGAATGCCTCGAATACGCGCTCGGCAATGACGAGCGCTTCGGAATCTGGGGCGGACTCTCCGAACGCGAGCGGCGCAAGCTCCGCAAGCGGGCGGTGTGAGGCGCGGAGCCTGCTTCGGCAGGCTCCGCGCTCGGCTTTCCGGCCGCCGTTTTCGAGGCGCGCCCGCCTCGCTTGCGGATGCCGCGGGGTGCGCCGCTTAGGCTGACCCCGATGTTCCCCAGAGTCACCGCCGTCCTCGTCGTGCACCACGGCGGCGACCACCTCCGCCAGACGCTCGATGCAATCCGCTCCCAGGAGCGGACGCCTGACGCGCTCGTCGTCGTCCTCACCGAGGCCGACGACGTCGCACGAGAGCAGGTCGCCTCGGCCTCGCCCTCCCACCTCATCGACCTCTCGCAGCACCTCTCGTTCGGTGCGGCGATCCGAGCCGCCGACCGCGTGCTCGAGGCGCCGGACGGCGACGGCGACGCGCTCTGGCTGCTCACAGAGGACAGCGCCCCCGCGCCCGACGCACTCGCCCAGCTCGTCGCCGCCTTCGAGACCGCGAAGTCGGTCGCGGTCGCCGGCCCGAAGCTTCTCAACTGGGACGAGCCGGAGCGCATCGCCCGATTCGGCCGCTCGATCACCCGGCTCGGACGCAGCGTCGCGATTGTCACCGACGAACTCGACCAGGGCCAGCACGACGGGCTCAGCGACGTCCTCGGGCTCGACCCCGCGGCGATCCTCGTGCGGCACACCGTCTGGCGGGCGCTCGGCGGGTTCGACCCGGGACTCCCCACCGTCGACGACGCGCTCGACCTCTCGATCCGCGCCCGCCTGGCCGGGCACCGGGTCGCAGTCGTCCCCGAGGCGAAGGTGCGCTTCGCCGGTGTCGGCGTCGCCGGCCCCGAAGCCGGCCCGCGAGCTCGCACGACGCGCCGTCGCGTGCGTGCGACCCGTGCGGCCCAGCTGCACCGGCGACTCGTCTACGCACCGCTGCCGTTCGTGCCGCTGCACTGGCTCAGCTTCCTGCTGCTCGCCGTCGTCCGCTCGGTGCGGCTCCTGCTCGTCAAGGCGCCCGGCGCCATCCCCGGCGAGTTCGCCGCGGCGTTCACGACGATGTTCTCGGGCGCGCGGGTGCCGCGGGCCCGGCGGGCCCTGAAGTCGGCGCGCACGGTCGGATGGTCGGCGATCGCCCCGCTCCGCATGCAGCCCGACGAGATGCGGCGCCGGCGGCAGCACTCCGCCGAGGCCCGCCGTGAGCGGGCGCGCGGGCGCAAGCACGAGCTCCAGTTCATCGGCACGGGCGGGGGATGGATCCTCCTCGCGACGGCGGCCGCCTCCGTGGGGCTCTTCTCCTGGCTGCTCGGCTCGGGCGGGGTCGGCGGCGGGGCGCTCCAGCCGCTCTCGAACGACCTCGCCGACCTCTGGCGGAACGCCGCCTACGGATGGCGCGACCTCGGCACCGGATTCGTCGGCGCGGCCGACCCGTTCGCCGGCGTCCTCGCCGTCCTCGGCTCAGCGGCGTTCTGGGCGCCGTCGTTCGCGCTCCTGCTGCTCTGGCTCCTCGCGATCCCCGCCGCCGCCGTCGGCGCCTGGTTCGCCGCCTCGCGACTGACCGAACGCGCCTCGGTGCGCGCCGTCGCGGCGCTCCTCTGGGCCTTCGCGCCGCCGTTCCTCATCGCGCTCGGCGACGGACGCCCCGGAGCCGTGCTCGCGCACGTGCTGCTGGCGTGGTTCGCGTTCGCCGCCTTCGGCGCCGCCACCTCGTGGGCGGCGGCAGCCACCGCTTCGCTGCTCCTCGCCGCCCTCGTCGGCGCCGCCCCGAGCCTCGCACCCGCGCTGCTCGTCGCATGGATCGTCGCGCTCGCGGTGAGCGGGCGCGCCTGGGTGCGCCTCATCGGCCTGCCGATCCCGGCGCTCGTGCTCGCGCTGCCGCTCGTCGTCGATCAGCTCCGTCGTGGCACGCTGCTCGGCCTCGTCGCCGATCCGGGGCTCCCGACCGGGAGCGGCATCCCGTCGACCTGGCAGCTCGCCCTCGGACTCCCCGACGGCTCCTGGGGTGGGTGGGAGGACTTCTTCTCCGGCTCCGGCTCCGGCTCCGTCGACTTCCGCATCGCCCTCAGTGCGCTCGTGCTGCCGCTCGTGCTCGTCGCGCTCACCGCGGTGCTCACCCGCTCGCTCCGGGCCGCCGCGCTGTCCCTCGGAATCGCGCTCCTCGGCTTCGCGACCGCGGTCGCCGCGGCGCACCTCTCGGTCGCCTCGGCCGGGTCGCACGCCATCCCGGTCTGGACGGGCGGGGGCCTCAGCCTCGCCTGGCTCGGCCTCGTGCTCGCCGCCGTGCTTGCGCTCGACGCGATGCGACGCGGCCGCGCGCTGCTCGGATGGGTGGTGTTCGCCGCGATGGCGGCCGCGATGCTGCCGACCGGGATCGCGCTCGCAACGGGCTCCGTCGCCGTGCAGCCCGCGACCGCTCGCACGCTGCCCGCGTTCGTGGGCGCGGAGGCCGAGACCGACCCGCGGGTCACCACGCTCCGACTGACGCCGGCCGCCGACGGAAGCCTGCGCGCGACCCTCGAGCGCGGCACCGGGACCACGCTCGACGAGCAGTCGACGCTCGCGGCGACCGCGCGGACGCTGTCGGCCGAGGAGGAGGAGCTCGCGCTCGTCGCCGGCAACCTCGCCTCGCGCAGCGGCACAGGGGCGGAGGCGGCGGTCGAGGAGTTCGGCGCCTCGTTCGTGCTGCTCGACGAGCCGGTCGACGCCGACGACAGCGCCGCGGTCGCGGTGGCCGATCGCGCGCGCACCGCGCTCGACGCCAACTCGGCGCTCGTCGCCGTCGGCGAGACGGACTTCGGCACGCTCTGGCGCTTCACCGCCGCGGAAGCCGACGCCCCGGCCGCGCAGATCCCGGCCGACGCCGGAGGATGGATCGCCGGCGTCATCACCGCCGTGCAGCTCCTCGTGCTCGGAGCGACGCTGCTGCTCTCGATCCCCACCGGAGCCGGGAGGGAGGCGGATCGCCGACCCGAGCGGCGCCGCCCGGTGACGCCACGGCGGAAGGAGCGGGCCGCCGCGGCGGCCGCCGGTACCGCGGTCGCAGAGCCGGAGGTCGATGCGCAGCAGGACGATGCCGTCGACGACGCCGCCGATGCCGGCGAGAGCGGCCCCGCCGACGGGGCGGTCGATGCGGGGGATGCCTCGGCGGAGGACGCGCGCCCGGATGCGGGCGCGGAGCCCGATGCGGGCCCGGAGCCCGACGCCGGCACGGTTCCCGACTCGGCCCCCGATGCCGACGCCGGAGCCGACTCTGGCGAGTCGGGCCCCGAGGCATCCGAACCCGAACCCGAGCCCGAGCGCCCGGAGGAACCCACCCCCGCGAGCGAAGGAGACGACGATGGCCGATAAGCGCGAACTCGCTCGCAACGTCGCCCGCGCGGGTGGTCGCGGCCTCGCCCTCGTCCTCGCCGGCGGGATCGCGGCGGCCGCCCTCGCGGCGGCGGCCCTCGTCCCGTGGCCCGAATTCCGCGTCGAACCGCCCTCGACGGTGGTGGAGCCCGCGGAGACCGGGCAGCTGCGGGTCTGCCCCGGACCGCTGCTCTCGCTCGGCGACGACGCCGCCGACGCGACGACCGCGGTGTCGGTCGGCTCGACCTCGGTCACGACGGGCGTCTCGCCCGACGACGTCGAGATCACCGAGACGCCGCTCGGCGCCCCCGAGAACCCGAACGCCGACCGCGACGGCACCCCGCTCGCCATCACCACCGAGGCCGGTGCCGCCGGTGCCGGTGAACTCGCGGGAGCGCAGGGGCAGCGCAGCGAACGCGAGACGATCGCCGGATTCGCCGCCGCCGCGTGCGACGAAGCGGTCGCCGAGGCCTGGCTCGTCGGCGGTGCCACCGATGTCGGCCGGAGCAGCATCGTGCTGCTGTCGAACCCCAGCGAGGTCGCCGCGACGGTGGACGTGCGCGTCAGCGGCGAGAACGGCCCGGTGGAGGCCCCGTCGGCGCTCGGCATCACGGTGCCGGCCGGTGAGCAGCGCGTGCTCTCGCTCGCGGGGCTGGCGCCGAACCTCCGCTCACCCGTGGTGCACGTGACCAGCACGGGCGGTGCGATCGCGGCGACGCTCGAGCACTCGGTCATCGAGGGGCTCACCCCTGCGGGGGTCGAGCTCGTCGGCCCGACGGCGATGCCCGCGACGACCCAGCTGATCCCCGGCTTCGTGGTGCCGACCGCCGGCGGCGTCGACCCGGCCGACGACCACGCCGAGGGCGACGACCACCCGGCGGTGCGGCTCTTCGCGCCGGGCGACGAGCCCGTCGAGGTCTCGATCGGCGTCGCCTCCGAGTCGGGCGGCGGCGGGGCGGGCATCGACGTCTCGCTCGAACCCGGCCAGGTGACCGACGTGCCCCTCGGCGAGCTCGACGAGGGCGACTACACGATCACGCTCGAGGCCGACGCGCCGATCGTCGCCGCGGCCCGCGCGACCACCGGCACCCCGCAGGCGCAGACCGCCCCCGGCGGCGACGACGAGGAGTCCTCCGTCGACCTCGCCTGGACGGTCGCCACGGCACCGCTGCTCGATGACGCCGTCGTGGCCGTGCCTCGCGGGCCCGGTCCGGTGCTGCACCTGCTGAACCCGGGCGACGAGGAGCTCGAGGTGCTAGCCGTCGTCGACGGCGAGGAGCGCGTCGTCCGGCTCGCGCCCGAGGAGGCGGCGTCGATCGAGCTCGAGCAGCGCAGCGTCGTCGAGCTCGGCGGGGCCGACGGGGTGCACGCCACCGTCTCGTTCTCGGGCGAGCGCGCCCTGTCGTCGTTCCCGGTCCGGCCGCCCGGGCCGCTCGACTCGCCGATCGTCGTCACGCCGCGCTGAGCGGGGCGCGGTGCGCGCGGAGCCGTTCGTCGCCGCGCGGCGTCGCCGCACGCCGAGGGGCGCGTCAGAAGTGGCGGTAACGTCCCGGCGCGAGCTCCCACGGGTCGCGGCCCAGGAAGTCGGCCACGGCGCGGAAGACGCAGCTCTCGACGAGCAGCTTCTCGTCGCGGTCCTCGCCCTCCTGCAGCCGGAGGAAGCGCACGATCGGGAGCCGGAAGAAGACGATGCGACGCTCGTCGTGGTAGACCTTCCACCGGTCGATGTGGTCCTCGTGGATGGCCTCGGCCGGAGCCTGCGCGACCTCGAACACGACCCCGTCGAGCTCGGGCCAGAGTCCGCGCAGGTACGACACGGTCGTGCCGATGGTGAGCTCGAACTCGTCGAGCCGGGTCGAGAGCAGCGGAAGGTGCGGCCCGGTCACGGGGGAGCGCATGCCACGGCCGTGGCGGTCACGGGCCAGCCGTCTCGGAGAGCGGGGCGCGACACGACGGGAACGGGGCATGCATTCCATCCTATTGTCGGCACCGATCGCTACTCTTGATCTGCCATGAGACGTTGTTCGCGAACCGCATGCGCCGCCGAAGCGGTTGCGACGTTGACCTTCGACTACGCCGAGTCCACCGCGGTGCTGGGCCCGCTCGCCGTCGTCCGCGAGCCCCACGGCTACGACCTCTGCGCCAGGCACGCCGAACGCACCTCGGCGCCCGTGGGCTGGCAGGTCGTGCGGCACACGGCGCTCGGTGGGGTAGGTTTCAAGGCATGAATCCCGCTGCACCATCCGACGCACGCGCGCGCCTCGACGCGGTCGTGAAGGCGTACGACGTTCGCGGAATCGTGGGCGAGGGGCTCACCACAGAGACCGTCGAGGCACTCGGCGCGGCCTTCGTCGACGAGGTCGGCGCGGCCGGCGGGCGGGTCGTCGTCGGACACGACATGCGCGACTCGTCGCCCGCGTTCGCGGCCGCGTTCGCGGCCGGGGCGGCCGCGCGCGGCGCCGTCGTCGTGTCGATCGGCCTGTGCTCCACCGACGAGAGCTACTTCGCGTCGGGTTCGATGGATGCCCCGGCGGCGATGTTCACCGCCAGCCACAACCCCGCCGCCTACAACGGCATCAAGTTCTCGCGCGCGGGCGCCCAGGGCATCTCGCTCGACACGGGCCTCGCGGCGATCCGCGACCGGGCCGCCGACTTCCTCGAGCAGGGCATCACGCCCGTCGAGATGCCCGGTGCGGTCCTCGAGGCCGACGTCCTCGGCGACTACGCGGCCTACCTCCGCACGCTCGTCGACCTCCGCGGCATCCGCCCGCTCAAGATCGTCGTCGACGCGGGCAACGGCATGGGCGGCCTCACCGTTCCCGCCGTCCTCGGCGAGGCCGCAGGCCTTCCCGCACTGCCGCTCGAGATCGTGCCGCTCTACTTCGAGCTCGACGGCACTTTCCCGAACCACGAGGCCAACCCGCTCGAGCCGGCGAACCTCGTCGACCTGCAGCGTGCGGTCGTCGAGCACGGCGCCGACCTCGGTCTCGCGTTCGACGGCGACGCCGACCGCTGCTTCGTCGTCGACGAGCGGGGCGGCGCCGTCACGCCTTCGGCCGTCGCCGCGATCGTCGCCCTCCGCGAGATCGCCCGCGTCGGTGCAGCGGGCGAGACGAACGTCAACGTGATCCACAACCTCATCACTTCGCGCTTCGTGCCCGAGACCATCGAGGCCGCGGGCGCCGTGCCGGTGCGCACCCGCGTCGGGCACTCGCTCATCAAGGACCAGATGAAGGCGACGGCTGCCGTCTTCGGCGGCGAGCACTCGGCCCACTACTACTTCCGCGACTTCTGGGGTGCCGACAACGGCATGCTCGCGGCGATGCACGTGCTCGCCGAGTTCGGCGCGCAGGACGCCCCGCTCTCCGAGTTCGGCGCTCGGTTCGACCCGTACGCGCTCTCGGGCGAGATCAACTCGGTCGTCGACGACGTCCCGGCCGCGTACACGCGGATCGTGGAGGCGTTCACGGGCCGCGGTGAGTTCGATGAGCTCGACGGTCTGACCGTCATCGGCCAGACCGCCGGCGACGAGCCGTTCTGGTGGTTCAACGTGCGCCCCTCGAACACCGAACCGCTGCTGCGCCTGAACGTCGAGGGCGGCGACGAGCCCACGATGGCCGCCGTGCGCGACGAGGTCCTGGCGCTCATCCGCAGCTGAGCCCCCCCCCCGAAAGGGGGGAGGGAATCCCGACCGCGCGTCGGTATTGTCGGGAGCCGAACACGGTCCGGCCCAGCGACAGCGTTGCCGCGCACACGGTTCTTCCCGACCGGAACCCTACAGCCGGAGACCACGTGCGTCCTCGATCGACCCTGCCCGCCCTCGGTACCGCTCTGCGTCTCGGCCTCGTCGCCGTGCTCGCCTCGACCCTCGCACTGGGCGCGGTGTCGCCCGCGGTGGCGGAATCCGCCCCGCCGACCGCTCCTGCGATCGAGGAGACGTCGCCGCCGACACCAGGTGGCGAGGCATCCGAACCCGAAGCCGAACCCGCCCCCGCCGTCGACGAGCCGAGCGAGCAGGTCGCGAGTGCGACCCTCACGGGAGTCGTCACGTCGACCGACGGCGTACCCGTCGGCGACGTCGGCGTGAACGCCTACCGCCACAACGGGGAGTACCTCGACTACGTCGCCGGCACGCCGACCGCCGAGGACGGCGGGTACGCGTTCGACTCGCTCGAACCTGGCACGTACACGCTGGAGTTCACCCCGCCGTACGGATCGGCGTTCGTCGGCGAGTGGTGGAACGACCAGCGAGAGCAGTGGTCGGCAGACATGTTCGAGCTCATCGAGGGCGACGCGCTCTCGGGCATGGACGCCGTGCTGGCGCTCGGCGGTGCCGTCGAGGGCGTGGTCAGCGACGCCGACGGCACGCCGCTGCCGGACGCCGGTGTCACGGCGTACGCGGTCGTCGACGGTTCGCTCGAGCACCGGGGCACGGCCTGGACCGGTCCCGACGGCACGTTCCGGATCGGCGGGCTGTCCGAGGGGACCTACACGCTGGAGTTCGGCGCACCGTGGTCGACGGCGTATGCGGGCGAATGGTGGAACGACAAGCCCGACCAGAACTCGGCGGACACGTTCGAGGTCGTCGGCGGCCAGACGGTCTCGGGTCTCGTCGCCGGACTGTCCGCGGGCGGCTCGATCACCGGGGTCGTGACGGGCGTCGACGATGCGCCGCTCGCCGGCGTCAGCGTCGTCGCGGACGGCCCGAACTGGTCGGCCGCGGTCACCGACGCCGACGGGGTCTATGCGATCCAGGGCCTCGCCGCCGGCAGCTACACCGTCTCCTTCGAGCCCGACGCATTCGACCCCGGCACCGTCTCGGGGTACGTTGCCGAGTACTGGGACGATGCCGCGACCGTGCTCGACGCTGCACCGGTGAACATCGGCGGCGGCGAGACCGTGGCCGGCATCGATGCCCGACTCGCGAGAGCCGGTGGCGTCTCCGGCGTCGTGACGTTCGACGGCGAGCCGATCGCCGGCGTCGAGGTCTCCGTCAGCGGCGCCGGCTGGGGCTCCGCCACGACTGATGCGGACGGGCGATACGAGGTGCTCGGGCTGTCCGCCGGCGTGTACGACGTCTGGTTCTCGATGCCGAGCGGCAGCCCGTACCGCGGCGGCGGTGCCGCTGTCGAGGTGCCCGACGGCGAGACCGCGGTCCTCGACTACACTCCCGAGCGCGCCGCGGGCGTGAACGGGCGGATCACGGTCGCGGGCTCCGGCACCGCCGTCGCGGGGGCGACGGTCACGCTGTACACCTTCGGCGGCGCCTCGGCGGGCATCGCCGTCACCGACGACGACGGGCGGTACGTGGTCGCTCCGCTCGACGGAGGGCGCTACCTCCTCGAGGTGACCGGACCCGGGATCAGCACGACGTGGTCGGGCGGCTCGCCCACACGTGCAGGAGCGGACAGCTTCTCGGTGGCCCCGTCGACCGACGTCCGCCACGATGTCGAGGCGCCGGCCGCCGGATCGGGGGCGATCGCCGGAACGGTCTCGGTCGAGACGGGCGACGGCGTCGTCGCCGCGCAGGGAGCCGTCGTCGAACTGCACACGCAGCGCGGTCTCGTGCGCACCGTCTCCGCAGATGCCGACGGCGGTTACCGCTTCGACGGCCTCGATGCCGGCAGCTACGCGGTGCGGTTCGCCGAGACGCCGTGGTCGTCGCAGACGTGGTGGTGGGACGGGTCGCTCCGCGACACGGCACGCTTCTTCGAGGTCGGCACGGAGACCGTCACCCGCGACCTGACGCTTCCCGGGCTCGGCTGGATCAGTTCGGCCATCGACGTCGACCCCTCGTACACCGGGGACATCCTGATGGAAGCCGTCGACCCCGACACCGGTGAGGTCCTCGCTTCGGGCAGCACGATCGACGGCGACGTCCACACGCTGTACGAGGTGCCGGCCGGCGGGGTGAAGCTCCGCTTCAGCGGCCCGATCCACGACAGCTGGTGGGGTGGGGGATCCTTCGCCGAGGCGCCGACGATCGCCGTCCCGATCGGCGGCGAAGCGCGCGCGGACGCCAGCCTGTCGCTCGACACCGTCCTCAGCGGCACGGTACTCGATTCGGAAGGCGCGCCGGTCCCCGGCGTCGGGTTGCTCATCGCCGCCGTCGACGACGCGAGGACCTTCTGGGCGTACTCCGACGACTCGGGCGGGTACCGGGTCACCGGGCTCGAGCCCGGCGAGTACCGGGTGGGCGTCTCCGATGGCGCGGTCGGAGCATCGTCACCCGTGATCGTCGAGATCGCGGCCGGCGCCGCCGAGGCGACCCGCGACATCCGCCTCGAAGCGGCGACGCGCCTCGTCGGCACCGTGACCCATCGCGGCGAGCCGGTCGAGAGCTGCGTCGGGGTGCGCGAGGTCGGCGCGCCGAGCCGCGAGTCGTTCTGCACCGATTCGAGCGGTGCATACGAGCTCCGGCTGCGCCCGGGCACCTATCAGGTCTCCTTCCGCACGGTGAACGACGTCGGCGCCGCAGGACAAGTGCAGCAGGTCACTGTCGCCCCCGGGCACTCGGGCACGCTCGAGCTCGACGCCGACCTCGAGACCGGCGGCGTCATCGAGGGGCGGGTCACCGCCGATCTGGGTGACGGCCCGGAGCCGATCGCGGGGCACTGGGTGCATGCCGACGGGGTCGCCGGACCTGCCGCGTCCGCCGAGACCTCGGCCGACGGCTCGTACCGCCTCTGGGGTCTGCAGAACGACGTGCCGTACGACGTCGTGTTCGGGTATCCCTGGAACGATCTCGGCATGGAGTGGTGGAACGACGCCCCGTCACCCGGCTCGGCGACGACCGTGACTCCGGGCGCCGAGCCGGTGACCGGCATCGACGCCGAGCTCCGACGCGGGGCCGGGCTCAGCGGACGCGTCACCGACGCCGACGGGCTCGGGGCCTCGCACGTCACCGTCGAGGTCTACTCGGCCGACGGCGACCTCCTCGGAGACCAGCAGGCCGATTCTCAGGGCTCGTACTGGTTCAACGGCCTGCCCTCCGGTGACGTGAAGCTGCGATTCGTCCCCTCCGCCGACTGGACGCCCGGCTACCTGGCCGAATGGTGGCAGGACGCCGGCGCGGCAGCCTCGGCGGAGCCGGTCGCGGTCGAAGCCGGTCGGGAGACCGCCGGAGTCGACGCGACGCTGAACCGCGTCGGCACCGTTCCGGTCGAGCTGAGCGAGCCCGCGGTCTCGGGCGTCGCCCGCGTGGGGAGCACGCTGACGGCCGTCGCCGCGGCGACGACCGACGGCGCCACGCTCGGCTACGAATGGCTCGCCGACGACGCCGTGGTCGCCGGCGCAGCGGGTGCGGAACTCGTGCTCGAGCCCGAGCACCTCGGCAAGCGGATCTCGGTGCGGGTGACGGGAACGGCGGAGGGCCACCTGCCGACGACGCTGACCTCCTCCCAGACCGATCCGGTCGAAGCGGAAGGCGTCGACCCGACGCTGCCGCGGATCTCGGGTTCGCCGGTCGTCCGCGAGCGGTTGAGGGTCGACGCCGGCCCGAAGCCGCCCGGAGCGAGGTTCGCCTATCGCTGGTTCGCCGACGGTGCACCGATCGCGGGGCCGCCGACGTCGACGCTGCGACTCACTGAGGCGCACGTCGGTGCCCGCATCACCGTGCTCGTGACGACGCTCAGGGGCCGGGTCGTGGTCGAGCAGCGGATGTCGGAGCCCACCCTCCCGGTGCAGCCGGCCGGGGCCGTGCACCCGCGGGGTCCCGGCGCGCAGGGGTAGCGTTCCCGGCCGGGCCCGACGGCGACGCAGTGCGTCGCCGTCGGGCGCGGCCTGCGAGAATGGACGGCATGACGACGCTGCCCGCCACCACCGCACTCCCGTACAAGGTCGCCGACCTCTCGCTCGCCGAGGCGGGGCGTCACCAGCTTCGGCTCGCCGAGAACGAGATGCCGGGCCTCATGGCGCTGCGGGCCGAGTTCGCCGAGGCGCAGCCGCTCGCCGGAGCGCGCATCGCGGGCAGCCTCCACATGACGGTGCAGACGGCGGTGCTCATCGAGACGCTCGTCGCGCTCGGCGCGCAGGTGCGCTGGGCGAGCTGCAACATCTTCTCCACGCAGGACGAGGCGGCCTCCGCGATCGTCGTCGGACCCGAGGGCACGGTCGACGAGCCCAAGGGCGTGCCCGTGTTCGCGTGGAAGGGCGAGACCCTCGACGAGTACTGGTGGTGCACCGACCGCATCTTCGACTGGTCGGCCGAGGCCGCCGAGGCGGGCGCCGACTGGATCGGCCCGAACCTGATCCTTGACGACGGCGGCGACGCCACGCTGCTCGTGCACCGCGGACGCGACTTCGAGGCCGCCGGCGTCGTGCCTGAGGCCTCTGCCGCCGACAGTGGCGAGTACCGCGTGATCCTCGACACCCTGCGCCGTTCGCTCGCGACGAGCCCCGACCGCTGGACCCGTATCGCCGACGAGCTCACGGGCGTGACGGAGGAGACCACGACCGGCGTGCACCGCCTCTACGAGCTGCACGCGGAGGGCGGGCTGCTCTTCCCGGCGATCAACGTCAACGACTCGGTGACGAAGTCGAAGTTCGACAACAAGTACGGCATCCGCCACTCGCTGCCCGACGGCCTGAACCGCGCCACCGACGTGCTCATGGGCGGCAAGGTCGCGTTCGTCGTCGGCTACGGCGACGTCGGCAAGGGGGCCGCTGAGGCGCTGCGCGGCCAGGGAGCCCGCGTCATCGTCAGCGAGGTCGACCCGATCTGCGCGCTCCAGGCCGCGATGGACGGCTACCAGGTCGCCCGCGTCGAGGACGTCGTCGGCGAGGTCGACATCTTCGTGACCTGCACGGGCAACAAGGACGTGCTGCGGCTCGAGCACATGCTCGAGATGAAGCACCTCGCGATCGTCTCGAACGTCGGCCACTTCGACAACGAGATCGACATGGCAGCGCTCGAATCGCTCGAGGGCGCCGAGAAGGTCGAGATCAAGCCGCAGGTGCACGAGTGGCGTCTGCCGACCGGCCGCTCGATCCTCGTGCTCAGCGAGGGCCGGCTCATGAACCTCGGCAACGCGACGGGCCACCCGTCGTTCGTCATGTCGAACTCGTTCACCAACCAGGTGCTCGCGCAGATCGAGCTGTGGACCCGCATCGACGAGTACCCGATCGGCGTCTACGTGCTGCCGAAGCACCTCGACGAGAAGGTCGCGCGCCTCCACCTCGACTCGCTCGGCGTGCGGCTCACCGAGCTGAGCCCCGAGCAGGCGGCCTACATCGGCGTGCCGGTCGACGGGCCCTACAAGGTCGACCACTACCGCTACTGAGCGGCCGGATGCCTCGGCCCCCGCGTCAGCGCTCGGGGAAGCCGGGCGGGGTGGCGGTGAGCACGGGGGCGAGCGCGGCCATGCGCTCGGCCTCGAGGCCGAGCGCGACGAGGTCGCGTTCGCGCCGGAGCGCGGCGACCCCGGCGAGGAACCGCTCGGCCGGGGCGTCGGGGACCGGCGAGACGTAGGGGGCGACCTCCGCGGCGAGCGACGCCGCCACCCGCTCGCGACTCGCCGGCGCGAGGTGCGGGGCGTTCTGGAAGAACGACGCAACCCGGCGCGCGAGCGGGTCGGGAAGTCGCCCGAGGTCGGCGATGGAGGCCCATGCGGCGAGCTCGACCGGGACTCCGAACGCGGTCGACGGCGGCACCGGTACGCGCTCGACCTGGCCGTGGGTGCCGGCGAGCAGGTCGCCGAGCCGCTTCGATGAGGGATTCAGGAAGCCGACGAGCACCGCGAGCCCGCCGAAGGTCATGTAGATCTCGACGACGCCCACGAGCGCTCGGATGAAGGCGTGCCGGAAGCCGATCGCGCCGCCGTCGTCGCGCACCACGCGGAGCCCGAGGGCCAGCTTGCCGAGCGAACGACCCCGCGAGGCCGTCTCGACCGTCGTCGGCAGCACGACGAGCACCGCCACGAGACCGGTGATCAGCACTGCCCGGAAGGCCGCCTCGTCGACGCCGAGGCCCGCGAGCAGGAAGACGAGGCCGATGAGGAGCGCGATGTTCACGAGCACGTCGATCGCGGCACCGCCGGCGCGGATGAGCGCGCTCGCGGGCCTGAGATCGAGGCTGACCGCCTCGCCGGTGACCACTCCGTCGTCGTCGAAGCGGGCGAGCCGGACGGGCTCGGCGGTCGATTCGGCCATGGGTAGTATTCAAGCAGATGGACCTCGAAGCGCTCGCCTCAGCCCGCCGTGACGACTGGCAGCGACTCGACGCGCTCGCGCGCAGCCCGCGCCTCAGCGGGCCCGAGACCGACGAGCTCATCGAGCGGTATCAAGCCGGGGCATCCGACCTCTCGCTCGTGAAGTCGACGGCCGGCTCGACCGCCCTCGGCGACCGCCTCTCGCTCTCGCTCGCGCGAGCGCGGCTGCGGTTCACGGGCGCGCCCGAGAACCCGCTGCGCCAGCTCGCGCGGTTCGTCGCGCTCGACCTCCCGGCGGCGCTCCACCGCATCCGCTGGCTCACGCTCGCGGTGGCCGTGGCCACGTTCGTCATCGCGGCGCTGTACGCCTGGTGGATCCTCGGCGATCCGCGGGCGCTCGCCTCGATCGGCTCGGAGCGGGAGCTCCGGCAGATCGCCGAGGAGGGCTTCGCCGCCTACTACTCGGAGCACCCGGCGGGCTCCTTCGCCGGCTCCGTGTGGACGAACAACGCGTGGATCGCCGCCCAGTGCGTCGCCTTCGGCGTGCTCGGCGTCTGGGTGCCGTGGGTGATCATGCAGAACGCGCAGAACCTCGGCGTGAACGCCGCGGTCATGTTCGCGTACGACGAGGTCGACACCTTCTTCCTGTACATCGCGCCCCACGGACTGCTCGAGCTCACCTGCGTGTTCGTCGCCGCTGCGGCGGGTCTGCGCATCTTCTGGGCCTGGGTCGCCCCGGGGCCGAGGCCGCGCGGGGTCGCGCTCGCCGCCGACGCGCGGGCCCTCTTCACCGTGGCCATCGGACTCGTGTTCTTCCTCTTCATCGCGGGCCTCATCGAGGGCTTCGTGACGCCCGCACCGTGGCCGTGGGCCGTGAAGATCGGCATCGGGGCGCTCGCGCTCGGCGGGTTCCTCTTCTACATGCTCGTGGTCGGCGGTCGGGCGCGGCGCGCAGGGGCGACCGGCGACCTCGCGGCGTTCGACGCCGGGGCCACGCGGGTCGTCTCGGGCTGAGGCGCCGAGCGCTCCTGGCGCGCGCAGCGCGCTCCTCCCGGTTGCGGCGGCACGGGCCGAGAGGAGATCGTCGGGTTCGGAGGACGATCCGCGACGTTTCCTCCTCCCGATCGGTCGATCTCCTCCGCACCCCCGCGGACGTGCGGTGAGACGACGAAAGGCGGATGCCCCGTGGGGCATCCGCCTTCGTCAGTCGCAGTGTCGACTACGCGGTGAGCTTCGCGGGGCGGTCGAAGACCGCCTTGTAGATCACGCCGGCGAGCAGCGCACCCACGATCGGGGCGACGATCGACGCCCAGAGCTCGGTGAGGGCGAGCTGGCCGCCGAAGATCGCCGTCGCGATCGAGCGGGCCGGGTTGAACGAGCCGTTCGAGACCGGGCCGGCGACGAGCACGAGCACGGTGAGCGTGAGGCCGATCGCGAGCGGGGCGAGGTTCGACGCCGCGCGGCCGGCGGAGGTCACGCCGAGGATCACGAAGAGGAAGATCGCGGTGGCGACGATCTCGACGATGAGGAAGGAGCCGAGGCCGAAGCCGGCCGGGGAGAGCTCGTCGTAGCCGGTCGACACGCTGCGGAAGATCGCGATGTCGAACTTGGGGCCGGTCGAGAGGACGCCGAGCAGCACCACCGAGCCGAGGATGCCGCCGACGACCTGGGCGGCGATGTAGCCGAGCACGTCCTTCCAGGCGAAGCGACCGGCGATCGCGAGCCCGAGCGTGACGGCCGGGTTGAAGTGACCGCCCGAGATCGGGCCGAAGGCGTAGATGCCGACGACGACCGACAGGCCGAGTGCGAAGGCCACGCCGAGCAGGCCGGTGTTCGCGGAGGAGAAGATCGCCGCGCCGATGACGCCGAAGACGAGGATGAACGTGCCGAGGAGTTCGGCGATGAGCTTCTGGGCGGTCGACGGAGCGGCGACAGCAGGTGCGGTGCCGGCAGGTGCGGTGTCAGCAGGTGCAGTGTCAGACATTGAGTCCCTTTCGTAGGGTGGGCGGGCGCGGACGGCGACCGCCCGAGCGTGGCGCTGCCTCATCGGCGCCTCCCAGAGCGTAGCGAGAGTGCGGTTCTGCAGCGGTGAACCCCGCGCGAATGTTCGAAAACTGCGTCGTGTGACGCTGCGAGTCGCCGTCGGCGTGCGTGTCGGCGACGGGAACGGTGGGGTCAGAGGCGCCCGGCGGCCTTGAGCTCGAGGTAGCGATCGGCGAGGGCCGGGGGCAGCTCGTGCGGCGCGGCCGTGACCGTCTGGGCGCCGAGCCGGCGGATCGCCGCGCCGACCCGTTCGCCGTCGAGGAGGCCCCGCTCCGCGGCGGCGGCGGCGTACACCTCGTCGAGGTCGCCGCGCAGCCGGCTCGTCTCGATGAGGGTCGGGTCGGCGACCGAGGCGACGACGACCGTGTGCCGGGCGGTGAGCTGCGGCAGCACCGACAGCAGTCCCCTGGCGGAGCCGGGGGAGTCGGCCGCGGTCAGCAGCACGACGAAGGCGTGACGGCTCGTCACCGCACGCACCTGGCCGGGCACGAGCGCCCAGTCGGCTTCGACGAGCTCCGCGTCGATGCCCGCCATCGTGTCGACCATGCGGGCGAGGAGGTCGGCTCCGCTCGCGCCGTGCACGCGCCCGCGCAGTCGCCGGTCGGTCGCGAGGAAGTCGACGCGGTCGCCCGCGTGCGACGCGAGCGCGGCGAGGAGCAGCGAGGCCTCGTAGCTCGTGTCGAGCCGGGGTTCATCGGCGATGCGTGCTGCCGCGGTGCGCGAGGTGTCGGCCACGATGACGATGCGACGGTCGCGTTCGGGGCGCCAGGTGCGGACCATGAGCCGCGTGTTGCCAGGGACCTCGGGGTCGATGTGGCGCGCGGTCGCCCGCCAGTCGACGGAGCGCACGTCGTCGCCGCGGACGTACTCGCGGATCGAGTCGAACTCAGTGCCCTGGCCGCGGATGAGGAGCGGCGTCCGTCCGTCGAGCTCGCGCAGCCGGGTCAGCCGCGAGGGCAGGTGCACCCGCGAATGGAAGGGCGGCAGCACCCGCACCCGCCCCGGCGCCGCGAGGGTCGCCTGCCGTGCCCACAGGCCGAGCGGCCCGGCGGAGCGGATCGTCACCTGTTCGGTGCGGCGATCGCCACGACGGGTCGGCACCAGGTGCAGGGTCATCCGGCGGCGCTCGCCCGGTGGGATCGAGAGCCGGGGCCGGTTCGGTCCGGCGACCCCGGCCGAGGGCTCCCATCCGTCGCGGACGGTGGCGCGGAGCATCCGGCCGCCGAGGTTCTGCACCGTGAGCTGGGAGGCGACGGGCTCGCCGAGGCGCACCCGGTCGGGCAGTTCACGGCCGAAGGCGACCGTTCGGGGCGAGGCGGCGAGCGAGAGGTCGACGATGCCGGCACCGGTGACGACGAGGAGCCACCCGACGAGCGCGAGCCAGGCCAGCGGCGCGCTCGAGAGGCCCGCCACCACCACGGGGACGACCCCGAGGGCGACGAGCAGCGCGAATCGACCGGTCAGCGCCATCTCAGAGCGGAACCTGCACCTGCTGCACGATGCCGCGCAGCACCTGGTCGACCGAGACGCCCTCGAGCTCGGCCTCGGGGCGCAGCTGCACCCGGTGGCGCCAGACCGGCAGCAGCATCGCCTGCACGTGGTCGGGGGTGAGGGACTCGAAGCCCGTGAGCCACGCCCAGGCCTTCGACGCGGCGAGGAGCCCCGTCGTGCCTCGAGGGCTCACGCCGAGTCGCATCGAGGGACTGCGGCGGGTCGCACGGGCGAGGTCGACGAGGTAGCCGAGCACGTCGTCCTCGACGCGCACTGCGGCGGCCGCCCGGCGCGCGGCCGCGAGCTCGTCGGCGCCGAGCACCGGCGTGACGCCCGCGGCGGCGAGGTCGTGCGGGTCGAAGCCGTCGGCGTGGCGGCGCAGCAGCGAGACCTCGGCCTCGCGCTCGGGCACGTCGAGGACGAGCTTCAGGAGGAAGCGGTCGAGCTGCGCCTCGGGCAGCGCGTACGTGCCCTCGTACTCGATCGGGTTCTGGGTCGCCGCGACCATGAACGGGTCGGGGAGCGGCCGGGTCACGCCGTCGGCCGAGACCTGGCGTTCCTCCATCGCCTCGAGGAGCGCCGACTGGGTCTTCGGCGGCGTGCGGTTGATCTCGTCGGCGAGCAGGATGTTGGTGAACACCGGGCCCTCCCGGAAGGCGAACTCCCCGGAGCGCGGGTCGTAGGCGAGGGAGCCGGTGACGTCGCCGGGCATGAGGTCGGGCGTGAACTGCAGGCGCCGCGTGTCGAGCTGCAGCGTTCGGCTGAGGGTGCGCACGAGCAGGGTCTTCGCCACGCCGGGCACACCCTCGAGCAGCACGTGCCCGCGGGTGAGCAGGGCGATGATGAGGCCGGTCACCGCGCCGTCCTGGCCGACGACCGCCTTGCCGACCTCGGTGCGGACGCGGTTCAGCGCGCGCCGCAGCTCGTCGTCGGGCGTGGCGGGCGCCGGCGCAGCGGTCGTCTCGTTCGCGATCGGGTCGGTCATGGTCGCCTTCCTGGGTGTTCCGCATCGTGCGGGGTGGAGGTCTCTGGTGCGAGTGTCGCACGCACGGCGCTCTCGAGGTCGTCGAGTTCGTTCGCGAGCCGCACGAGATCGCGGTCGCCGGCGGGCAGCGCCTCGACGAGCACGGCGCGCACCTGCCACGGGTCTCGTCCGGTCGCGGCGGCCGCGGCGGCGGCGATCTCGGAGACGTCGGCGGTGCGGGGCAGTCGCAGCGCCGCGGCGATGCGGGCGATCGCGCCGAGGCGCAGCTGGTCGAGCGCGTGCGGGCGGGCGGCGTTCCTGGCGTACAGGCGCGCGCGGCCCACGGCGGTCTCGCCCGCCGGGACGTGCACGGGGAGGTTCTCGACGACGAGCGGACCGAAGCGGCGCCCCCGCCAGACCCCGGCGACGACGGTCACCACGATCGCGAGCACGAGCACCGGGCTGACCCAGCCGGGGGTCAGCTCGCCGAGCGTGGGCGCCTGGTCGGGGTCGACGTCGAGCGGGCCGGGCAGGTACCACACGAGTTCATCGGATGCCCCGGCGAGCCCGATGGCGAGCGCCGCGTTGCCGCGCTCCGTGATGCGGCCGTTCTCGAACGGGGTCGACGCCCCGACGAGGACGATCCGGCCGTCGCCCGATGAGGGCCCCTCGGCGACGGCGAATCCGTACTCGCCGTCGCGGAAGCACCCCTGCCAGCCGTCGGCGGTCGCCTCGTCGTCGAGGGTGAACAGACGCTGGTCCGTCGAGAGCGCCCCGGCGTCCTCGGCGGCGGGGAGCTCGCACGCGACGTCGTCGAGGGCGCCGGAGGCCGCCCCCGCCATCCTCACGCCGGGGGCGAGCGCCTCGAGTGCGGTGAATCCCGGCTCGACGACGACGAGGCGATCGGAGAACATCGCGAGCCGGCTGAGCCGCTGCTCGTCGAGCAGGCCGAACTCGTCGAACACGAGCACCGTGGCACCGGACTTCGCGGCGGTGAGCGCGGTGTCGAAGTCGGCGGCGGGCTCGACCTCGACGCCGTGGGAGCCGAGGACCTCGACGAGGGCCTTGGCTCCGAGCGGGGCCGGGTTGTCGGCGCCGAGGCGCTGCCCCGCGCCCGAGGCCCCGCCGCGGAGGACGAGCAGCGCGATCGCGCCGAGCACGAGCACGACCGCGAAGACGATCCAGATGCGTCGGCGGCGGACGCCGGCGCGGAACGTCGGGGTGATGGCGGCGGCGGGCGCCGGTTCGACGGCGCCGGAGGGAGCCGCTGCGGAGGGCGGTGCCGCCGTCACCGGACGGCCCCCGCCGCCTCGATGGCCGCGTCGGCGTCGCCGGCCGGTCGCGTCCGAGCGAGCTCCGCCTCGAGTTCGCTCATGCGCTCGTACGCCGCCGCGCTGCCGGTCCCGCCCAGGTAGCGGACCCCGTCGAACTCGGCGGCGGCGGACGCGAGATCCTGATCGCGACCGGGGAACGGACGCGCGGCCGCGATCGCGAAGGCATGGGCGGTGGTGCCCGGGTGCACCTGCACGAGGTCCCGGTCGACCGCACCCCTGACGAGTGCGCGGAAGCGCTCCTCGATGGCGAGCGGCCAGTTGCCGTCCGATGCCGCGAGCTCCGCGGCGCGCCGGAGCGCCGCGAGATCGCGACGGTCGTCATCGTCGAAGAGCGGGACGGCGGCCGACCGTCGCCGACGGAGGCGGGGGGCGCCGAAGACCAGGAAGGCGACGACGACGATCGCGGCGACGACGAGGACGACGATGAGCGTCACGACCGGCGCGGGTACGCCGCCGGCGCCGCCGAGGAGGTCGGCGAACCAGTCGCGGACGGCCTGCATCGCGAGGTCGAAGGCGGTGGGCTTCGAGTTCTGGTACTCGGGCTTCGCGAGTTCGTCCTCGAGCCACCGACGCGCTTCGGGCGCGTCGGGGTCGAGCGGGGTCAGGACGAGCACCGTCAGCGCCGGGGCTGCCCGGGCTCGCCCGCCTCGGGCGGGGTCGGCCAGGCCGTCGCGGGCGGGGTCGGTGCCGGGGCGTGCTGCGTCCAGGCGGGGGCGGCGGGCGGCGGCGCGTACGGGTCGCCTGTCGGGGCCGCGCCCGCATCGCGCTGCTCGACGTGGCGGGCGAGCTCGAGGTCGAGCCCCTCGGTGCGCATGCGGAGGTCGATGTAGATGACGGCGACGAGCGCGCTCTGCACGACCGCGGTGATCGCGCCGATGAGCACCGAGAGCACGAGGGTGACCACGCTCGTCGCGACCGTGATGCCGATGGCGGCCCCCGAGCCGGTCGGGTCGATGATCGCGGCGAGGATGGTGCCGACGAGCGACACCGGCTGCACGACGATCTGCGCGGCCACGTTCAGGATGAGCCCGACGAGCAGCAGGGTGCCGAAGGTGCGCCAGAAGTAGCCGTTCGTGAGCCGCCACGACCGCCGGACGGCCTGCCCGATCCCGGCGTGCTCGAGCACGATGATGCTCGGCACGATCGAGAGCTTCGTGCCGAGCCAGGCGCCGAGGACGGCGAGCCCGAGCACTCCGATGATGGTGACGAGCACCGCACCGATCAGGGCTCCGGGCGAGGTGAGCGCGGCGACGACGATGATGCCGGTGAACACGGCCACGACGATGAGCAGCGCGAGGGTGACGAGCGCCGTCCACCCGAGCAGCGGCCAGATGCGGCGTGCGGCGCGCCGCCAGAGCGCCCCGAATCCGAGGCGCTCGCCGAGGGTCCCGGTGGCGACCTCGACGACCATGACGCCCTGCAGGAAGGCGCCGGCGACGAGCGTGAGGGCGACCGGGACGAGCATGAGCAGGAGGAAGGCGCCCACCCCGCCCGACATGACGGCGTCCATGTCTTCAGTGGCGGCGTTCTCGACGCGGGTGAAGATGAACACCATGAACGGCACGACGACGGCGAGCGTCGCGAGCGCCGAGACGAGCTGCACCACGAGCCCGCTGCCGAAGGTCGCGGCCGGGTTGCGGCGCAGCGCCTGGAACGGCGCCCAGAGCAGGGTGCCGAAGCTCAGCGGACGCAGCGGCAGGAGTCCGGGCTTCGGCGGCGGTGCCCAGGCCCCGGGCGGCGGCTGGAGCCAGGGCTGCTGCTGCTGCGGGGGCGGGCCGTAACCCGGGACGGGCGGAGCCGGGGGTGCGCCGTAGGGCGGCGGAGCCGGGGCATCCGGAGCCGAACCGCTCGCCGGACTGCCGGGCGCCTGCCAGTCGTGATCCGACACCTGTACGCACTCCTTCCGGCGGGGTGCCCCCATGCTCGCACATTCGGCCGACCCGCACGCCGACCGACTACGCTGGAGCGCACCAGACCGCGCCGCGTCGCACGGCACCGACACGGGCCGCGCCGCGTCGCACGGCACCGACAGGAATGAACGGGATGACTTCACGCGTACTCGTCGTCGACGACGACACGGCCCTCGCCGAGATGATCGGCATCGTGCTGCGCACCGAGGGCTTCGAGCCGGTCTTCTGCGCCGACGGCGCCGGCGCGCTCGCCGCGTTCCGCGAGTCGAAGCCCGACCTCGTCCTGCTCGACCTGATGCTCCCCGGCATGGACGGCATCGAGGTGTGCGGTCGCATCCGCGCCGAGTCGGGCACGCCGATCATCATGCTGACGGCGAAGTCCGACACGGCCGACGTCGTGAAGGGCCTCGAGTCGGGCGCCGACGACTACATGGTGAAGCCCTTCAACCCGAAGGAGCTGGTCGCCCGCATCCGCACCCGGCTCCGGCCCACCCCCGACCCGGTCGTCGCGACGCTCGGCATCGGCGACCTCGTGATCGACGCGGCCGGGCACGAGGTGCGTCGCGGCGAGACCCGCATCAACCTCACCCCGCTCGAGTTCGACCTGCTCCTCACCCTCGCCTCGAAGCCGCAGCAGGTGTTCACCCGTGAGATGCTGCTCGAACAGGTCTGGGGCTACCACTACAAGGCCGACACCCGCCTCGTGAACGTGCACGTGCAACGGCTGCGGGCGAAGGTCGAGCACGACCCCGACAACCCGCGCATCGTCATGACGGTGCGCGGCGTCGGCTACCGCGCCGGCGCGACGACCTAGGCGACGGGCCGGATGACCGAGACCTCCGCCACGGCGATCCCGCTCGCGGGCTCGTGGCGCGAGCTGCCGAGACGTCTGAACGCGCTCTGGCGCCGGTCGCTGCAGTTCCGCACGGTCGTCATCACCATCGCGCTCTCCTCGCTCGCGATCTTCGTGATCGGCCTGTACATCTCCTTCAGCGTGGCGTCGAACCTGTTCCAGAGCCAGCTCGACCAGTCGCTCGCCGCCGCGAACAACGCGACGGTGGCGGCGCAGCGCATCCTCAACTCCTCGGTCGCGGCCGACCGCGGCGCCCTGCAGAGCCTCATGTCCTCGACGGTGCGCACCGTGCAGACGACGTCGGGATCCAACTCGATCGTCTACTTCCGGGTGCCGACCGAGACGGCCGTGCGCGATGCGCCGCCCGACCGTGGCGATCCGCAGGTGAGCGCGGTCATCACCGACGAGCTGCGCGAGCGGGTGCAGGCCAACCCCGACGGGCAGTTCTGGCAGTCGGTCGCGCTCGAGAACGCCGACGGCGGCACCGACCCCGGCGTGGTGGTCGGCAGCACCCTCGAGGTGCCGAGGGTGGGCGACTACGAGCTCTACATCGGCTACGACTTCGCCGATGCCCAGCGGACCCTCGGGTTCATGCAGGCGGTCGGCGTGCTCGGCGCGATCGCGCTGATCGTGCTGCTCAGCGCGATCACGCTGCTCGTCGTGCGCTGGGTGATCGAGCCGATCCGCTCGGCGGCCGCGACGAGCCGGCGGTTGGCCGCGGGCGACCTCGGCGTGCGCATGCCCTCGAAGGGAGAAGACGAGCTGGCGACCCTCGCCGCCTCGTTCAACGGCATGGCCGACAGCCTGCAGGCCCGCATCCGCGAGCTCGCCGAGCTCTCGGTGATGCAGCAGCGCTTCGTCTCCGACGTCTCGCACGAGCTGCGCACCCCGCTCACGACCATCAGGCTCGCGGGCGACGTGCTGTACGGCCAGCGCGAGGACTTCCCCGGACCGACGTCGCGCACGGTCGAGCTCCTGCACACGCAGACCGAGCGTTTCGAGCGGCTGCTCGCCGACCTGCTCGAGATCAGCCGCTACGACGCCGGTTCGGTCGAGCTCACGACCGAGCCCACGAACCTCGTGCACCTCGCTGGCGACGCGATCGAGTCGATGCACGAGCTGGCGCGCGAGCGGGGCAGCGAGCTGCGGCTCGTCGCGCCGGGCGGCCATCTCGACGCCGACGTCGACCCGCGCCGCATCCGCCGCATCGTGCGGAACCTCCTCGGCAACGCGATCGAGCACGGCGAGGGGCGCCCGATCGTCGTGTCGGTCGACAGCAACCCGTCGGCGATCGCGCTGTCGGTGCGCGACTACGGGCTCGGCATGACCGAGGAGGAGAGCGCTCGCGTGTTCGACCGGTTCTGGCGCGCCGACCCGAGCCGAACCCGCACGATCGGCGGCACCGGCCTCGGCCTCGCGATCTCGCTCGAGGACGCGGTCGCCCACCGGGGCACGCTCGACGTGTGGTCGCGGCAGGGCACCGGCACCGTGTTCCGGCTGACCCTCCCGCGCGGCGCCGACGCCGAGGCGGTCGTCTCGCCGCTGCCGCTCGAGCCCGACGACGCGCACGCGAGCGGGCCGCCGCCGACGGGCGTCGTCGCCGCGGTCGACGTCGACGCGGGAGGCGAGCGCGGGGCGGCCGCCGGTCGTCCCTCGGATGCCACGGGGAAGGGGGTCCACGATGCGTAGACGTGCGCTCGGGGCCTCCCTCGCGCTCGCGATGGCGGCGCTGCTCAGCGGCTGCGTCGCGCTGCCGACCTCGGGGCCCGTCGGCGTCGGGAACCCCGATCCGGTGGAGGAGTCGGCGGAGCTCGACACGTTCATCCGTCCGCCGCAGGCCGGGGCGACGCCCGATCAGATCGTGCAGGGGTTCATCGAGGCCGCTGCGAGCCCGCGCGGCAACTACGCCGCCGCACGGGATTTCCTCACGGACGAGTTCTCGGCGGAGTGGGTGCCGGGCGCGGGCGCGACGATCGACGTGCTCGCCGACCGTTCGATCGAGGAGCCCGTGGTCGCCGACGACGCCGCCGAGACCCAGCTCTCGGTGGGGGCGACCCCGGCGGCGGAGCTCATGCCGAACGGCCAGTACGAGCTGCCGGACTCGACGGCGGAGGTCACGCTGCCGTATCGCCTCGAACGCGTCGAGGGGGAGTGGCGCATCTCGGAGGCCCCGGACGGCATCCTCATCGACGAGCTGACCTTCGGCGAAGTGTTCCGGCCGTACGAGCTCGCCTTCTTCGATCCCACCTTCCGCTATCTCGTGCCCGACCTGCGCTGGTTCGCGGGGCGCGACTCGGCCCAGACGAGCATCGTCCGGGCCCTGATCGCCGGGCCGGCCGAGTGGCTCGCGCCCGGGGTCGAGACGGCCTTCCCCGAGGGTGTCTCGCTCGAGACGAGCTCGGTGCCGATCGCCAACGGCATCGCGAGCGTCGAGCTCTCGGGGGCGTCGTTCGACGACGTCCTCACCGTGCAGCGCATGCAGGAGCAGCTCGACGAGAGCCTCGTGGGCGTCGTGCGCAACGTCGACGAGGTCGCGCTCGCGATCGACGGGGCGGTGCAGGACGTGCCGCCGCTCGACGACCCACCGGTGCACGACCCGCCCGTCGACCCGCGCCCGGTCGTCTACAACGGCGCCGCCTTCGGACACCTCGCCGCATCGGGCGACGAGATCGAGCCGATCGAGGACATCTCGCCGCAGATCGAGGGGCTCGCCCCGACGGCGGCCGCCGTCGGCCCCCGTGGCCAATCGGTCGCGGTGCGCAACCAGGCCGGCGTCTCGGTCGTGCTGCCCGGCGAGCCCGCCGAGGTGCGCGATCCGCGACAGGGACTGATCACGCCGGCCATCGACCCCGAGGGGGTCGTCTGGTCGGTGCCCGCGACCGCGCCCGGCGAGCTCGTCGCGTACCTGCCGAGCGGCGAGGAGCGCGAGCGCCCCATCCCGGTGCCGTGGTCCGGGTCGACGATCGCGGCGCTCGAGGTCTCGCGCGACGGCACCCGCATCATCGCCCTCCTGGGCGACGGGGTCCGCACCCGCTTCGTGGCGGCGTCGATCGAACGGGACGCCGACGGCATGCCGATCGCCCTCGGCCCCGTGGTGCTCGACCTGTCGGGGCTCGCCGGGACGCCGCGCGACGTGGCCTGGCTCGACGCCAACACGGTCGCGTCGCTGACCTCGCTGCCCGGCGGCGACACGCGTCTCGTCGTGGAGGAGCTCGGCGGCGTGCCCGAGACGATCGCGGGGCCCGAGGGCGGCATCCAGCTCGACGCCGGCAACGGAGAGCGCGACCTCCGGGTGCTCACCTCGGCGGGCGACCTCGACGTGCAGAGCGGCGTGGGCTGGCAGATCCGCGCGAGGGGCATCGAGTTCGTCGCGTCCCAGATGCCCGGCTGATCCGGCGGGCGCGTGCACGTCGCCGCGGCGACCGCTCCTCCCCGGCGGGCTCGCTCGGCCGCGACGTCGCCGATCGGTGCCCGCCGCGGCCGGTCCCGTGCGGGTGCGGGCAGACTCCGTGACGTGAACGCGTCTCCGGCCCTGCGCCTCGTCCGCGCCGCGGCGACCGCTCGCGATGCCGTCCTCGACGGCCTTGCGGTGCTCGCCCCCGTCGCCTGCGCGGGCTGCGGCGCCCTCGACCGCGCCGTGTGCGCCGGGTGCCTGGCCGCCCTCGCCCCCGCGCCGCGCACGGTGACCCGGTCGATCCCAGGCCTCGATTCACCGATCGTCGTGCACGCCTCGCTCGAGTACGCGGGCCCCGTCGCCGCGATCCTCGCCGCATTCAAGGACGGCGGGCGCACGGACGCCGTGCGGCCCCTCGCCCGCGCCATGCGAGCGGCCGTCGTCGCCGCGCTCGCCGACGCCGTGCCGGGCGCCCCCGTCGAGCTGTGCACGGTGCCCTCGACCCGCCGTGCGCTGCGCGAGCGGGGCTACGCACCCGTCGAGCTGCTGCTCGCACGCAGCGGCGTCCGTCCCGCCCGAGTCCTCCGCCTCGCGCGCGACCGCGCCGACCAGGCCGGGCTCGACCAGGCGGCGCGACGGGCGAACGCCGCAGGCGGGCTCGTCGCCGCCCACCGGCTCGACGGGCGGCGATTCCTGCTGGTCGACGACATCCTCACGACCGGGTCGACGCTCGCCGAG
Organism: Agromyces sp. NPDC058126; assembly: GCF_042884595.1. Classification (NCBI taxonomy): domain Bacteria; kingdom Bacillati; phylum Actinomycetota; class Actinomycetes; order Micrococcales; family Microbacteriaceae; genus Agromyces; species Agromyces sp. NPDC058126. The sequence goes on from NZ_JBHVTS010000001.1 coordinate 834,800, forward strand.
GCGGCACGCGCCGTGCGGTCCGCGGGCGGTTCGGTCGCCGGTTCCGCGGTGCTCGCCGAGACCCCGTTGCGTCACATTCGGCTCTCGGCGAACTCTGGGGAAGCGCCCCGTGACATTGACGGTCAAGCGGGCTACGGTGGCAGGACAGGCGTGGTCGATCCACCCTTCAGAACCGGGTGACACGCCGGTGAACGGAGGTCGTCATGGAACTGAACATCGTCGGACGAAACCTGGGGATCACGGACCGCTTCCGCGCCTACGCGACGGAGAAGTCCGAGAAGGTCACGCACCTGAATGACCGGGCCATCTCCCTCGACGTGAAGCTCAGCCGCCACAACGAGAAGAACGGCAACCCGGGTCTCGACCGCGTCGAGCTGACCCTGTTCGGCAAGGGGCCGGTGGTGCGGGCGGAGGCCGACGGCACCGACAAGTACGCGGCGTTCGACGTCGCGCTCGGGCGATTGCTCGAACGCATCAGGAGGGCGAAGGACCGGCGGAAGGTCCATCGAGGCGGCAACCACCGCCACACCTCCCTCCGCGAGGCCACCGACGCAGGCTTCGCCGACGTGGGCGTGCAGGCCGCGGCACCGGAGGTGCTCGAACGGGTGCGCACCGGCGCCATCCCCGTCGTGTCCGAGGCCGACGGGATGGAGGAGGACGAGGTCTACAGCCCCGTCGTGATCAGGCGCAAGGTCTTCGCGTCGACGCCCATGACCGTCGACGACGCGCTCTACTTCATGGAACTCGTGGGACACGACTTCTACCTCTTCGTCGACGCCGAGTCGAACCGCCCGAGCGTGGTCTACCGCCGCAAGGGCTGGGACTACGGGCTCATCGGCCTCGATGAGAACTCCGACGCCGTGCTCGACAGCCCCGTGACGAAGGGGCGCGAGCCCGTGGCATCCTGACCTGACGCATGCTCTGAACCGGCGACCCCGCTCCGTATCGCACGATGCCGAGCGGGGTCGCTCAGGCTGCGGCCCACTAGCATGGCTATGATGACCGCTGGACAGGCGGCAGTGGGCGCCGCCGCCACCCGAGGCGGGCACCGACGACGCAGCGCCCGATGAAACACAGGAGAACATTCGTGGCTTCGATTCTTGAAAAGGTCCTCCGCGTCGGCGAGGGCCGAACCCTCAAGCGGCTCGAGAACTACGCGTCGGCGATCAACGCCCTCGAAGAGGGCTTCCAGGCGCTCAGCGACGAGGAGCTGAAGCACGAGACCGTCGAGCTTCGCGAGCGCTACGCGAGCGGCGAGTCGCTCGACGACCTGCTGCCCGAGGCGTTCGCCGCGGTCCGCGAGGCGTCGCGTCGCACCCTCGGCCTCCGGCACTTCGACGTGCAGCTCATGGGCGGCGCGGCCCTCCACCTCGGCAACATCGCCGAGATGAAGACCGGTGAGGGCAAGACCCTCGTCGCGACGACCGCCGCGTACCTCAATGCGCTCACGAGCCGCGGCGTGCACGTGATCACGGTGAACGACTTCCTCGCGAGCTACCAGTCGGAGCTGATGGGCCGCGTCTTCCGCGCCCTCGGCATGACGACCGGATGCATCGTGGCGGGCCAGACCCCGCAGGTCCGCCGCGAGCAGTACGCGGCCGACATCACGTACGGCACGAACAACGAGTTCGGATTCGACTACCTGCGCGACAACATGGCGTGGCAGGCCTCCGACATGGTGCAGCGCGGTCACTACTTCGCGATCGTCGACGAGGTCGACTCGATCCTCATCGACGAGGCGCGCACCCCGCTCATCATCTCGGGCCCCGCCTCGGGCGAGGCGAACCGCTGGTTCGCCGAGTTCGCGCGGCTCGCCGGCCGGCTCGTTCCCGGTGAGGACTTCGAGGTCGACGAGAAGAAGCGCACGGTCGGCGTGCTCGAGCCCGGCATCGAGAAGGTCGAAGACTACCTGGGCATCGACAACCTCTACGAGTCGGCGAACACCCCGCTCATCTCGTTCCTCAACAACTCGATCAAGGCCAACGCACTGTTCAAGCGCGACAAGGACTACGTCGTGATGAACGGCGAGGTGCTGATCGTCGACGAGCACACCGGCCGCATCCTCGTGGGCCGCCGCTACAACGAGGGCATCCACCAGGCGATCGAGGCGAAGGAGGGGGTGCAGGTCAAGGCCGAGAACCAGACCCTCGCCACCGTCACGCTGCAGAACTACTTCCGCCTCTACTCGAAGCTCTCCGGCATGACGGGTACCGCCGAGACCGAGGCGGCCGAGTTCATGTCGACCTACAAGCTCGGCGTCGTGCCCATCCCGACGAACAAGCCGATGGTCCGCATCGACCAGTCCGACCTCGTGTACAAGAACGAAGAGGTCAAGTTCGCCCAGGTCGTGGAGGACATCGTCGAGCGGCACAAGCAGGGCCAGCCCGTGCTCGTCGGCACGACGAGCGTCGAGAAGAGCGAGTACCTCTCGCGCCTGCTCGCGAAGAAGGGCGTGCGGCACGAGGTGCTGAACGCGAAGAACCACGCCCGCGAGGCCGCGATCGTGTCGCAGGCGGGCCGTCTCGGCGCGGTCACCGTCGCCACGAACATGGCCGGCCGCGGCACCGACATCATGCTCGGCGGCAACGCCGAGTTCATCGCCGTGCAGCAGATGCACGAGCGGGGCCTCTCGCCGGCCGAGACGCCCGACGAGTACGAGGCCGCGTGGGACGGCGTGTTCGAGGCCGTCAAGGCCGAGGTCGACGTCGAGGCCGAGAAGGTGCTCGCCGCCGGCGGTCTCTACGTGCTCGGCACCGAGCGCCACGAGTCGCGGCGCATCGACAACCAGCTGCGCGGCCGCTCGGGCCGTCAGGGCGACCCCGGTGAGAGCCGCTTCTACCTGTCGCTGACCGACGACCTCATGCGCCTCTTCAACGCCGGTGCGGCCGAGAACCTGATGGCGCGCGGCGTGCCCGACGACGTCGCGATCGAGTCGAAGGTCGTCTCGCGGGCGATCCGCTCGGCGCAGTCGCAGGTCGAGGCGCGCAACGCCGAGATCCGCAAGAACGTGCTGAAGTACGACGACGTCCTCAACCGCCAGCGCGAGGCGATCTACGGCGACCGCCGTCACATCCTCGAGGGCGACGACCTGCACGAGCGCACGCAGAAGTTCCTCGAGGACGTGATCGACGAGGTGCTCGCGCAGCACACCGCCGAGGGCAACCCCGACGAGTGGGACTTCGACGCCCTCTGGACCGAGCTGAAGACCCTCTACCCGGTCGGCATCACGATCGACGAGGTCGTCGCCGAGGCGGGCGAGAAGGGCCGCGTCAACCGCGAGTTCGTGCGCCGCGAGATCCTCTCCGACGCGAAGCTCGCCTACCAGCGCCGCGAGGAGCAGCTCGGCAGTCCGGCGATGCGCGAGCTCGAGCGCCGCGTGGTGCTCTCGGTCATCGACCGTCGCTGGCGCGACCACCTCTACGAGATGGACTACCTGAAGGACGGCATCGGCCTGCGCGCGATGGCCCAGCGCGACCCGCTGGTCGAGTACCAGCGCGAGGGCTTCGCGATGTTCCAGCAGATGATGGGCTCGATCCGCGAGGAGACGGTCGGCTTCCTTTTCAACCTCGAGGTCGAGGTCGCACCGCAGGGCGGTACGGGCCCGACGATCGAGGCGAAGGGCCTCGGCCGGCAGAGCGCCTCCGACGACAAGCTCAGCTACACGGCGCCGAGCGACTCGGGCGGTGTCGAGGTGCGCAACCAGCGCGGTCAGGTGCAGCAGGCCGCGACCCAGCGTGCGCGTCGTGCGGTCGCCGAGAGCCAGGCGCCGGCCGCCGAGCCCGAGCGCGGCGCCTTCGGCCAGCGTGCGGGCGGCGAGGTCGCCCCGCAGAACCGCTCGGAGCGTCGCGCCCAGGAGCGCAAGGGGCGCTAGTCCCCGTCGACGTCCGCGGCCCGCGAGTTCCCTCCGAACTCGCGGGCCGCGCTCGTTCCCGAACACGGGTGCCCACGAGTGACGTGCGCCCCGTACGATCGGAGGATCGCCCACTCGAGGAGGAGCCATGGCGTCACGACCCGATGATGCGGCCGCGCTGCGTTCGGACACGATCCACGAGACCGGCGAGGCGGTGATCACCGGGGTCGGCAGCGGGATGCTCCGCGGCTCGCGTTCTGGCGGCATCGCCCGGTTCCTCGGGGTGCCCTACGCGGCGGCGCCGTTCGGGCCCCTGCGGTTCGCCGCCCCCGCGCCGCACCCCGGATGGTCCGGGGAACGCGACGCCACGCGCCCCGGCGCCACTGCGCCGCAGGCGCCCTACGGCGGCGGCCTCGAGCGGGTGCTGCCGAGCGTCGAGGTGGCCGGTGACGAGATCCTGAACGTGAACGTCTGGGCGCCCGAGCCAGGGGACGCCGATCCGACGCCCGAGCCCGACGGCGTCGCCGGGCCGCAGGCCCCGGCCGGCGGGCGCGCGCTGCGGCCCGTGCTCGTCTGGGTGCACGGCGGCGCGCTGTCGCGCGGCGCGAACGCCCTCGACAGCTACGACGGCAGCACGTTCGCCCGCGACGGCGTCGTCTTCGTGGCGATCAACTACCGGCTCGGCTCAGAAGGATTCTCGGTGCTCGAGGGGGCGCCACTGAACCTCGGACTCCTCGACGTCATCGCGGCCCTCCGCTGGGTACGGCGCGAGATCAGCGCGTTCGGCGGCGACCCCGGGCAGATCACCGTCGCCGGGCAGTCCGCCGGCGCCTCGCTCATCGCCGCGGCGCTCGCGCACCCCGACGGGAAGGGCCTCGCCGACCGGGCCATCCTGCAGAGCGGACCGCTCGCCGCCCGACCGCGCGAACGGGCGGGTCGCATCACCCGGCTGATCGCCAAGGACCTCGGCATCGCCGCCGAGCGCGACGCCTTCGCCTCGGTCGCGCCCGACGAGCTCGTCGCCGCGCAACTTCGGGTCACCGCCGGCACGACCCCCGTCACCGGAGGCCCGGGCTTCGCGCTCGCCGTCGGCGAAGGGCTCGCCGACCCCGAGGTCGTGCTCGGGGCGGGAGCCGCCGACGCGATCCCCGTGCTCATCGGCTCGACCCGCGAGGAGGCACGGCTCTGGCTCGAACCGACCGGCCTCACCGCGCGCATCAGCGCCCTGCACCTCGCCGCGGCCCGGCTCAGCTTCAAGATCCGCGGCGCGACCATGCGCGTCTACCGGCGGAACAGGCCCGGCGCGAGTCGTGGCGAGCTGTTCGGAGCCCTCGCCACGGACCTCCTGCTCCGGCTTCCGATCAACCGGTTCGCCGACGCCCGCCTCGGGCGCGGCGCCGCGACGTGGGTGTACGAGTTCGGCTGGTCGAGCCCGCGCCTCGGCCTCGGTGCTGCGCACTGCATGGAGCTGCCTGCGGTCTTCGACCGGCTCGACGCCGCCGACGCGCTCGCGCTCACCGGGGGAGCCGCGCCCGAGTCGCTCGCCGGCGAGATGCACGGCGCATGGGTCGCATTCGCCACGCAGGGCGACCCGGGATGGGAACGCTGGACGGCCGACCGGCCGGTGCGCACCTTCGACGCGCAGACGCGCACCGTGCTCGCGCCCAGGGAGGACGAGCGAGCCTGCTGGGACTGAGCCCCAGGCTGCTCAGAGCACGCTGACGGCGCTCGCGCGCCAGCGCCGGTCGAAGCCCTCGAGACGGATCGCCACCGCTCGAGAGCGCGCACGCTGATGCACCAGCACGACCGCCTCGACGACACCCTCGGCGGGCTCGTGGAGGTGGACCCGACCGATCGCGAACGTGGGGCGCTGCGCCTGCTGGCCCTTGACCCGGCGGGCCCTGGCCGCGAGCACGACCCGCTTCGACAGGGCGCGGTAGACGTCGTCGGTGACCCAGCGCGCCAGCTGCTCGAGGTCGCGAGCCCCGGCGAGCGACTCGAGGACGCAGTGGGTGAGGTTGCGCAGCAACGGCTCGGGGTCGGGGAGCTCCGAGCTCCGCGTCGGCTGGCGTGCGAAGTAGTCGTCGTCCAGCTCGAGGTGGCGGGCGGCACTGCCCTGCACCGCGGCCGTTCGGGCGGCAGCGGCATCGCGTACGGTCATCTTTGCTCCAGTAGGGCTGGGAGTCGCCGTTCGGGCAGCGACGAGGCTCACCCCCCGAGAGGGGGACAGAAGTGACTCACTGGAGTGAAATTTAGGCAGGGCGTCGGATCGTGTCAAGAGATTTCTCCGCCTGTGGAGAATTCGGGCGTCACGGGGCGTCACCCGGTAGCGTCGCTGCATGCGATGGGACCTGCTGTTCGACGACCTCGAGTCGCAGCTCGATCGCGAGCAGCACGACGAGCAGCGAGCACTCGCGCTCGAGGAGGAGCGCCTCCGGCTCGGCCGGCTGACGTTGCGCGATCGACTGGCCGCCATCGCGCGTGCGAGCGACGCCGGGGGAGCGGGCGACGAGCTCGTGCGCCTCGAGCTGCAGGGCGGAACGGTGCTGGGCGTCCGTCCGCTCGGGTTCGGCCGCGACTGGATGAGCGCCGAGATCCGCCATCACGGCCGGCCGGTCGAGCAGTGCATCGTGCCGCTCTCGGCGGTCGCCGCGATCCTGCCGGGCCGCGGTCAGCTCGATCCGAGCCTCGCGGTGCTGCCCGAGGCATCCGTTCGACTGGCCGAGCGCATCGGACTGCCCTTCGTGCTGCGCGATCTCTGCCGTCGGCGCACCGCCGTGCAGCTCACCACGATCGACGGCACCGCGCACGGCACGATCGACCGGGTTGCGCGCGACCACCTCGACCTCGCACTCCACGAGCGTGGGAGCGCTCGCCGCGAACGCGAGGTGTTCGGCTACCGCATCGTCCCGCTCGCGCGCCTGCTCCTAGTGCGGTTCGACTGAGTCGCTCGGGTCAGTCGACGGGGCGGACGCGACCGCTGCGGGCCCCTGAGAGCTCGGTGACGTTCGCGAACTCGCCCTCGTTCCACGCCACCCCCACGCGGGTCTCCTCGTACTGCAGCTCGATCCAAACCTCGAGCTGGGCGCGCTCGATGCGCCACGGCCCGGAGGTGCCGACCCGGATCGCCGGCAGCTCGCCGCTGCGGATCAGCTCGTCGACGGTCGCGACGTCGACGGCGAGGATCTCGGCCGCGTCGGCGATCGTGAGGAAGCGGCCGATCTCGCCGCCCGAACCGGGTGAGGTCATGTCTCGATTATCGACCCGATGGCAGTGCCCACGGGGGAGCCCGAGCCACTGTGGATAACTTCGGGACGTTCGTCGCGGTTCGGGCGACCATGGGTGCGGCGCACCCGCGCCGACGACAGAAGGCAGGACCGATGACCGCTCGCAGCCGGGCCGAACGCGGAGCCTTGAGGCTCGACCCGAGGCTCCTCATCGGGCTCGTGCTCGTCGCGGGGTCGACGTTCGGCGTCTGGGCGCTCGTCTCGGGCCTCGACGACACGGTCGAGGTCTACGTCGCACGCGACACGCTCACGCCGGGCGCGGTGCTCGAGCTCGAGGCGCTCGACGTCGCCTCGGTGCGCCTGGGCGCGAGCGAGCAGCACTACCTCCTCGTCGAGGGGGCACCCGAGTCGGCGCTCGTCGTCGCGCGCACCGTGCGGGCCGGGGAGCTCGTGCCGGTCGCCGCCGTCGACGACACCGACCGCACCGGCCTGTCCACCGTCGTGGTGCCGAGCCGCGGCCCGCTGCCGAGCGGGCTCGAGGCCGGGTCGCGGGTCGACGTCTGGTCGGCGAAGGCGACCGAGCGCAGCGGTTTCGAGGCCCCCAGGGTGCTCGTCGGCGGGGCCGAGATCGCCGCACTCGTCGAGGAGGCGGGCATGATGGCCTCCGAGGGCACCTCGGTCGAACTCCTGATCCCGCGCGAGAAGGTCGCCGCGCTGCTCGAGGCGCTCGCCGCGGGCGACGCGATCGATCTCGTCGCGACGCGATCGGCGGGCGACTGAGATGGCGCGCCTCGCGCTCGCACTCGACGCCGCCACCGAGGACCGCCTGCTGCCCGACCTCGTCGAACACGGGCACGCGGTGGTCGCCCGGCTCGTCGGATGGCGTGATGTCGTCGAGAGCCTCGACGTGCTCGCGCCCGACGTCGTGCTCGTCGGAGCCGGGCGGGGCACGCTGAGCGCCGAGCTGCTCGCCGCCTGCGACGAACGCGGAATCCGCCTCGTGGGGGTCGCGGCGAACGATTCCGAGCGCGCGCACGCCGGTGCACTCGGGGTGCACGAGCTCGTCGAGGCCGAAGCCGAGTGGGCCGCCTTCGAGACGCTCGTGAGCGGCGGGGTCGCCGTGCCCTCCCGCCTCGGCGGGCCGGGCGACGGCGCATCGCCCAAGGCCGCGGTCATCGCCGTCTGGGGTGCGGCCGGGGCGCCCGGCCGCACCACCGTGGCGGTCAACGTCGCCGCCGAGCTCGCTGCGGCGGGGCACCGTGTCGCTCTCGTCGACGCCGACCCGTACGGCGGCGGCATCGCCCCCGTGCTCGGACTCCTCGACGAGACGCCCGGATTCGCTGCGGCGTGCCGGCTCGCCGGCGCCGGCGCGCTCGACCGCGCCGAACTCGAGCGCATCTCGCAGCGCTACTCGTCGCCGCGCGCCTCCTTCGACGTCTTCACCGGGCTCGTCGGGCCGAGCCGCTGGCCCGAGCTCTCGCACGAGCGCGTGACGAGCGCGCTCGCGACGATGCGCGAGCACGTCGAATACCTCGTGATCGACACCGGGTTCAGCCTCGAACGCGATGAGGAGCTCACGAGCGACCAGTTCGCGCCCCGGCGCAACGCGGCGACCTTCGCCGCGCTCGACTCCGCCGACCGTGTGATCGCGGTCGGCCTCGCCGACCCGGTCGGGCTCTCGCGCCTGCTTCGCGGTCACGACGAGCTCGGGTCGCTCGTCGACGCCGAGCGCATCGACGTGGTCGTCAACCGGGTACGGCAGAGCGCGCTCGGCATCGACGCGCACGCGCAGGTCCGCCAGACCCTGCGCCGATTCGCCGGGATCACCGACGCCGTGCTGCTGCCGCACGACGGGCGGGCCGCCGACGCCGCGATCCTCCGTGCGCGAACCCTGCGGGACGCTGCGGGGCGGGCACCCCTTCGCTCGGCGCTCCGTGCGTACGTGCTCGGCTCGATCCTTCCCGCACCCGAGCCGGCCCCGCGGCGTCCCCTCGCGCTGCCACTGCTCCGCCGTGCTGCGGCAGGCTGACGCATCCGCGCACTACGCTGGATGGGTGTCGACCCTCAGTGAACTCGTCCTCGCCCAGGGCCGCAGCAGTCAGGCCGACGTCGACTGGCTGCACATGCTCGTCGGCGACCTCCAACTGCTCGCCGATCTCGCCTTCGCCGACATCGTGCTGTGGGTGCCCTCCGGCGACGACGACTTCGTCGCGGTCGCGCACTCCCGCCCATCGAGCGCGGCGACGCTCTTCTACCGCGACTTCGTCGGACAGGGCATCAAGCCCCAGTGGCGCGACCTCGTGACCGAGACGTTCGGTACGGCCCGCATCGCCGACTCCTCGGCTCCCGACTGGTACGAGGAGATGCCGACGCGCGTGCGTGCGGTGCCGGTGATGCGCCGCATCACCGCGACCGGCACGGCGATCGCGGCCGAACCGGTCGCGGTGATCACCCGGCACACGAACCTCGGTGCGACCCGCACGCCGAGCCGGCAGGAGCTCACCTTCAACGAGTGCGCCGAAGAGCTCTTCCAGATGATCGCCTCCGGCGACTTCCCCGACCTCGGCGCGCCGACCGGGCCCCGGCGCGGTGCGCCGCGTGCGTCCGACGGTCTGATCCGACTCGACGTCGACGGCATCACGACCTTCGCGAGTCCCAACGCTCTCTCGGCGTTCAACCGGATGGGCTTCGACGACGAGCTCGAGGGCGAATCGCTCGCCGAAGTGACGACCGCGCTCCTCGGCGGCAAGCTCGTCGTCGACGAGTCGCTGCCGCTCGTCGTGACCGGGCGGGCGCCGTGGCGTACCGACGTCGAGTCGCGAGGCGTGACGGTGTCGCTCCGCGCGATCCCGATCCGCCGGCACGGCGACCGCACCGGCGCGATCGTGCTCACCCGCGACGTCACCGAACTCCGCCACCAGGAGCAGGAGCTCATCACCAAGGACGCGACGATCCGCGAGATCCACCACCGGGTGAAGAACAACCTGCAGACCGTCGCGTCGCTGCTGCGCATCCAGGCACGCCGCACGCACTCCGACGAGGCGCGCGACGCGCTGACGCAGGCGATGCGCCGGGTCGGCGCGATCGCCGTCGTGCACGACACGCTCTCGACCGGGCTCTCGCAGAACGTCGACTTCGACGAGGTGTTCGACCGGGCGCTGCTCCTTGTCGCCGAGGTCGCCTCGGCGCACAACACGACGGCGCATCCGAAGCGCACGGGCTCGTTCGGCGTGCTGCCGAGCGAGTACGCGACGCCGCTCGCCCTCGCGCTCACCGAGCTCGTGACGAACGCGGTCGAGCACGGCCTGGCCGGTCAGGAGGGCGACGTCGAGATCAGCGCCGACCGTTCGCAGACCGAGCTCACCGTCCAGGTGCGCGACACCGGCGCGGGCCTGCCCGAGGGCAAGGTCGGCGAGGGGCTCGGCACGCAGATCGTGCGCACGCTCATCCAGGGCGAGCTCGGCGGCACGATCGACTGGCACACGGTCGTCGGTCGCGGCACCGAGGTGACGATCGAGATCCCGCTGCGCTGGATCACGCAGCCCTAGGGCATGCTGAGCGGTCCTGGGATGCCGCCGACGAGCTGATCACCCGGGTGCCGCTCGCCTTCGGCGCGCCGACGTCCGCGATCGCAGGGCCCGGCGGCGCCGACTGAGGCGTCGTCAGCAGCGACGGTCACCGGGGCGGGCGACCGCCCGAGCAGCGAAAGATGCCCCGGGGCCCGCCGAACGCGGACCCCGGAGCATCGAGGCGATGGGGCTCAGCCCGCGCGGCGGGCGCGAGCGGCGCGGCGCTTGAGGGCGCGGCGCTCGTCTTCGGAGAGGCCTCCCCAGACGCCCGAGTCCTGACCGGTCTCGAGGGCGTACTGCAGGCAGATCTCGGTGACGGTGCAACGGGCGCAGACCGTCTTCGCCTTCTCGATCTGGTCGACGGCGGGGCCGGTGTTGCCGACCGGGAAGAAGAGTTCCGGGTCTGCGGTGAGGCAGGCGGCCTTGTCGCGCCAATCCATGGAGATGCTCCTTGCGTGTACTTCGTTCGCAGACGCGCACGATTGCGCTTGCCCGTGAGGGCTGCTGCAGGGGGAAAGTCGAATCTCGGGAAGTAGGATCATGACTGATCGGCTCACGTCCCTGTGAGCATCAATTCGACCTCATAAATGGTCGCATAGTGGAGAGATCGAATCAATAGCCATGTATGGGACAACGCTGTGAATCGACGCGACGAGACCCGGCCCGAGGCATCCGATCAGGGGGCGAACGAGTCGGCGGGTGCCGGCGGGTCCGTCGAGCCGGCGCAGGACGGCGGTGTGCGCGCCGCGCTCGTGGTCGTGAGCGCCGTGCTCTTCGCCGAGGCCCTGCTCATGGTCGGGCTCGTGATCTGGCTGATCGTCGACCTGTTCGCGCTCGAGCCGTCGTCGATGGCGACGGCGATCGCACTCCTCGTGCTCGTCGTGATCGGCGCCGTCTGGGTGACCGCCGTCGCGTTCGCGTCGTTGCGGCGCGCCCCGTGGTCGCGGGCGGCGGCGATCGTCTGGCAGATCCTGCAGGTCTCCGTCGCGGTCGGCGCGTTCCAGGGGCTCTTCGCTCGCCCCGACGTCGGATGGGCGCTGCTCGTGCCCGCCATCACCGTCATCGGCCTCCTGCTCTGGACGCCCGTGCGGATCGCGTACTCGCGCCCCGAGGACCAGCCCGCCGCCTGACCCTGCGGCGCTGCCGATGAAGCGCGATCGGGCCCGGCCGCAGATGCGGCCGGGCCCGATCGGCGGTCGTCGGGGCGTGTCGCTCCGACGACCGGCTCAGGCGTCGAGGCCGAGCTCGCGTCGCACCCGTGCGACGTGGCCGGTGGCCTTCACGTTGTACATCGCCCGCGCGATGCGGCCCTCCTCGTCGATGATGAAGGTCGAGCGGATCGAGCCCACGACGATCTTGCCGTAGAGCGACTTCTCGCCCCAGACGCCGTACTGCTGCTGCACCGCGAGGTCAGGGTCGGCGAGGAGGGTGAAGTTCAGGCGGTCGCGTTCGGCGAACCGGGCGAGCTTCGGGGCGTCGTCCTTCGAGACGCCGAGCACGCGGATCCCGGCGCTCTTGAACGAGTTGAGGCTGTCGCGGAAGTCGCAGGCCTCGGTGGTGCAGCCCGGGGTCATCGCCTCGGGGTAGAAGTAGAGGACGACCTTCGTTCCGCGCAGCGACGAGAGCGTCAGGGGGACGCCGTTCTGGTCGTCGAGCGTGAAGTCGGGGGCGAGGTCGCCAGGGCCAAGTCGTGCATCGGTCATGTCACCCATCGTAGGCACGCTTCGATGTGCGGATGCTCCGTGGAGGGACGCCTGGGGCGCCCTCCGCGGGCTAGGCGAAGGTGGCGAGCAGGCGCTGCAGCGAGTCGAGGCGGGCGCGCCCCGTCTCGCCGAGCTCGCCCGCGTCGACCGCCTCGACGATCGCGCAGTCGGGGGAGTCGGCGAGGTGCGTGCAGCCGCGCGGGCAGTCCTCGGCGATGCGGGCGAGGTCGGTGAAGGCGCCGAGGATGTTCGCGGGGTCGACGTGGCCGAGCCCGAATGAGCGCACGCCCGGGGTGTCGATCACCCAGCCGGTGCGGCCGTCGTGGTCGATGCGCAGCGACACCGTCGACGAGGAGGTGTGGCGGCCCCGGCCGGTCACGACGTTGACGTGCCCCGTCGCCCGGTGGGCGCTCGGCACGAGGGCGTTGACCAGCGTCGACTTGCCGACGCCCGAGTGACCGACGAAGACGGTGCGGTGACCGAGCAGCGCCTCGGTGATCTTGGCGAGCGGCATGTCGTCGCTGCGCGAGCGGAACACGGGCAGCTCGAGGCCGGGGAAGTTGCGGAGGAACTCCTCGGGGTCGGCGAGGTCGGTCTTCGTCATGCAGAGCAGGGGACGGATGCCGGCGTCGAACGCGGCCACGAGGTAGCGGTCGATGAGCCGCACGCGTGGCTCGGGGTTCGCCGCGGCCACGACGATGAGCATCTGGTCGGCGTTCGCGACGATCACGCGCTCGACCTCGTCGGTGTCGTCGGCGCTGCGCCGCAGGAGCGTCGTGCGCTCCTGCACCCGCACGATGCGCGCGAGGCTGCCCGCATCGCCCGAGACGTCGCCCACGAGGTCGACCCGGTCGCCCGTCACGACCGACTTGCGACGCAGCTCGCTCGCGCGGGCCGCCGTGAGCTCGTGCTCGTCGGCCCCGCCTTCGTCGACGAGCACGGAGTAGCGGCCGCGGTCGACGCCGAGCACGGTTCCGGTGATCGCGTCGGCGTGCTCGGGGCGTGTCTTCGTGCGGGGGCGGGAACCGCGCCGGTTGGGACGCACCCGGACGGCGGACTCGTCGAACTCGGGCTCGTCGTCCTCGTCGTCGTCGGTGCTCCACCAAGTCATGCGAGCAGCCGCTCCCAGAGCGCGGTGAACTGCGGCAGCGTCTTGCCCGTCGAGGCGATGTCGTCGACGACGACGCCAGGCACCGCGAGTCCGATGATCGCCCCGCTGGTCGCCATCCGGTGGTCGGCGTACGCGCGCCAGGGGCCGCCGTGGAGCGGCGCGGGTTCGATGCGCAGTCCGTCGGGCAGCTCGGTGACCCGCCCGCCCAGGCCGTTCAGCTCGGTCGCGAGTGCGGCGAGCCGGTCGGTCTCGTGGTGGCGGATGTGCCCGATGCCCGTGATCGTCGAGGGCTCGTCGGCGAGGGCCGCGAGGGCGACGAGGTTCGGCGCGAGCTCGCCGGCCTCCGAAAGGTCGAGCTCGACGCCCCGGATGCCGCGGCCGCCGTCGGCCGACGGCGACGGTGCGTGCACGGTCAGCCGGTCGCCGTCGAGCTCGACGCGGGCGCCGAATCGGGGGAGGAGCTCGGCCAGCTGCGCACCCACCTGCGTGGTGGTCTCCGGCCACCCGACGATCGTGACCGAGCCGCCGGCGACGAGTGCGGCGACGAGGAACGGGGCCGCATTGGAGAGGTCGGGTTCGAGCTCGACGTCGATCGCGCGGATCGGCCCCGGAGCGACCACCCAACGGCCGGTCTCGGGAGTCTCGACCTCGACGCCGCGTGCGGCGAGGGTCTCGATCGTCATCTCGATGTGGGGCAGGCTCGGCAGTCGTTCGCCGACGTGGCGGAGGTCGAGGCCCTGTTCGAAGCGGGGTGCCGAGAGCAGCAGGCCCGAGACGAACTGGCTCGAGGCCGAGGCGTCGATCTCGAGCGCGCCGCCCGCGACCCGTCCGGTGCCGTGCACCGTGAAGGGGAGGGTGCCGCGGCGGTCGTCGTCGAGGTCGACGCCGAGGCCCTTGAGGCCCTCGATGACCCCCGACATCGGGCGGTTGCGCGCGTACTCGTCGCCGTCGAAGGTCGTCGGGCCGAGCGCGAGCGCGGCCACCGCCGGCATGAATCGCATGACGGTGCCCGCGAGTCCGCAGTCGATCGTCGTCGAACCGAGCAGCTCGTCGGCCGGGGTGACCCGCAGGTCGTCGCCGAACTCGCCGCGGCCGGGCAGGCGCTCGAACCCCGTGCCGAGGGCGCGCAGCGCCTCGACCATCAGCTCGCTGTCGCGCGACCAGAGTGGCGCGCGCAGGGTCGACGGCCCGTCGGCGAGTGCGGCGAGCACGAGCTCGCGATTGGTCAGCGATTTCGACCCCGGAAGCGACACGACCGCGGACAGCGGCGACGTCGCGAGCGGCGCGCGCCACCCGGTATCCGTCTCGGTCGTCTTGTTGTCGCCGTACGGATCGAACTCGGGCTCGGAATACCTCGAAATCTGCATCGGTTATCAACAGTAGCGTCAGGGACGCGGAAGGAGATGGTGCGGATGTCGCTTGCGGTACTCGAACGGCCGGCGGAGCAGCTCGGAGCCCCTCGCAGGGTTCTCGACGGAACCGACGATCTAAGCTTGACGGTGATGACTGCCGACGAGATCGACCAGGCGCCGACCGAAGCCGAGACCCCCGACGAGGCCCGGCCTCTCGGTGAACTCTTCGAGGAGCAGGCGCTGCCGTTCCTCGACCAGCTCTACGCCGCAGCGCTCCGCATGACGAAGAACCCGGCCGATGCGCAGGACCTCGTGCAGGAGACCTTCGTGAAGGCGTTCGCCGCGTTCGGGCAGTTCACGCAGGGCACGAACCTGAAGGCGTGGCTCTACCGCATCCTGACCAACACCTTCATCAACAGCTACCGCAAGAAGCAGCGCGAGCCCTATCAGGGCACGATCGACGAGCTGGAGGACTGGCAGCTCGGCGGCGCCGAGTCGACGACCGCCCGGTCGAGCCGCTCGGCCGAGGCCGAGGCGATCGACCACCTGCCCGACAGCGCCGTGAAGGACGCCCTGCAGGCGCTGCCCGAGGACTTCCGGCTCGCCGTGTACTTCGCCGACGTCGAGGGCTTCTCCTACCAGGAGATCGCCGACATGATGAACACCCCCATCGGGACCGTGATGAGCCGTCTGCACCGTGGCCGGCGACTGCTTCGCGAGTCCCTCGCCGACTACGCCCGCGAACAGGGGTTCGCCGCGGCCGAGAAGGCGCCCAAACCCGCGAGGAGCAAGAAATGACCGACTGCGGCTGCGAGAAGGCGCGAGCCGAACTCGAGGAGTACCTGCACAACGAGCTGCAGGCCGTCGACGCCTCGGACATCCGCGAGCACGTCGAGAACTGCGTCGACTGCCAGGCGGAGCTCCGCGTCGGCGTCGCGATCACCGAGGTCGTGCAGCGGGCCTGCCGCGAGAGCGCCCCTGATCAGCTGCGTGTGCAGGTGCTCGCGCAGATCCGTCTCTACCAGTCGACGCACACCGTCGCCTGACCGGGTCCCGGTCCGCCGACTCAATCGTTCGTTCGATGCGCGCCCGGCCGGTGCGCCCGTAGCGTCGACGGTGTGATCGACACCCCTGCTCAGAAGCACTCGCGCGTCCCGACGTGGCTGCGCGTGCTGATCCCCGCCCTCCTCATCCTCATCTGGTTCGCCGCGTTCGGCGCGGGCGGCGCGTCGTTCGGCTCGCTGAGCAAGCTGTCGGTGAACGACCAGAGCCAGTTCCTGCCCGCGTCGGCCGAGGCGACCGAGGTCGCCGCCCTGCAGGAGGAGTTCCGCGACGCCGAGACGATCCCCGCGATCGTCGTCGTCGCGACCGACGACGGCACCGACCTCGACGACGCGCAGCTCGCCGCCGTCGACGAGCTGCGCTCGGCGTTCGCCGACGTGCCGGGCGTCGTCGACGACGAGGTGTCGCCGGCGATCGCCTCCGAGGACGGCGAGGCGGTCGAGATCGTCGTGCCCATCGAGTCGGGCGACGGGGCCGAGCGGGCGTCGGTCGTCGTGGGCGAGCTCCGGGCCGCCGTCGACGACGCGCCGATCGAGGGGGTGACAGTCGCCGTCGCCGGGCCGGCCGGCTTCAGTGCCGACATCGCGGGCGCCTTCAGCGGCATCGACGGACTGCTGCTCGCCGTCGCGCTCGCCGCCGTGTTCCTCATCCTCATCGTCGTCTACCGCTCGCCGCTCCTGCCGCTCATCGTGCTGTTCACGAGCATGTCGGCGCTCTGCGCGGCCGTGCTCACGGTCGTCTCGCTCGCGAGGGCCGAGGTGATCGTGCTCTCGGGGCAGACGCAGGGCATCCTCTTCATCCTCGTGATCGGCGCCGCGACCGACTACGCGCTGCTGTACATCGCGCGGTATCGCGAGACGCTCGCACGGTACGAGCGCAAGTGGGATGCCACGTGGGCGGCGCTGCGCGGATCGTGGGAGCCGATCGTCGCGAGCGGCGGGACGGTCATCGTCGGACTGCTCATCCTGCTCGTGAGCGAGCTGAACTCGAACAAGACGCTCGGCCCCATCGCCGCGATCGGCATCGTGTTCGCCCTCCTGTCGGCGCTCACCCTGCTGCCCGCGCTGCTCCTCTGGGCGGGTCGTGCCGCGTTCTGGCCCCGTCGGATCGCGCACCGCGGCGAGGCCGCCGAGCCCGCGCACGGCGTGCACGCGGCCGGGGTGCTGCACGAGGCATCCGCACCCGACGAGCGCGACCTGCCCGACCGGGGCCTCTGGGCCGGTGTCGGCCGCCTCGTCTCGCGGCGCCCCCGTACCGTGTGGATCGTCTCCGTCCTCGCGCTCGCCGGCATGTCGCTCGGCCTCGCCCAGCTCGATGCCGACGGCGTGCCCTCGAGCGAGTTCGTGCTCGGCGAATCGCAGGCGCGCGACGGTCAGGCGATGATCGGCGAGCACTTCCCGGCGGGCTCCGGCACCCCGGCGGTCATCGTGGGACCCGAGGACGAGCTGCAGGAGATGGCCGACGTCGCGCTCGCGACCCCGGGCGTCGACTCGGTGTCGGTGGTCTCCGCCGACTCGCCGTCGGGCTCGGCCCCCCTCACCGAGGACGGCGTGCAGGCGTTCGGCCCGCCCGGAACCCCGGCGCCGGCGCCCACCGTCGTGGACGACCGGGTCCTGTTGCAGGCCACCCTGTCGGACGCGTCGGACTCGCTCGAGGCCGAAGCGACCGTCGCCGCCCTGCGCACCGCGCTCGACGAGGTCGGCTCCGAGGTCCTCGTCGGCGGCCAGACGGCGGTCGCGCTCGACACGAACGACGCGGCGATCGCCGATCGCAACCTCGTGATCCCGCTCGTGCTCGCGGCGATCCTCGTGATCCTCATGCTGCTGCTGCGCTCGATCGTGGCGCCGCTCATCCTCATCGGCAGCGTCGTGCTGTCGTTCACGGCCGCACTCGGCGTGTCGGCGCTCGTGTTCGAGCACGTCTTCCATTTCCCTGGGGCCGACCCGTCGGTGCCGCTGTTCGGATTCGTCTTCCTCGTCGCGCTCGGCGTGGACTACAACATCTTCCTCATGACCCGCGTGCGCGAGGAGTCGATGCAGTTCGGCACGCGCCCGGGCATCATCCGCGGGCTCCGGCTCACGGGCGGGGTGATCACCTCGGCGGGGCTCGTGCTCGCGGCGACCTTCGCGGCGCTCGGCGTGCTGCCGATCCTCTTCCTCGTGCAGATCTCGTTCATCGTCGCGTTCGGGGTGCTGCTCGACACCTTCCTCGTGCGCACGCTGCTCGTACCGGCGCTCGCCTACGACCTCGGCCGGGTCATCTGGTGGCCGAGCAGGCTGGCGCGCAGGCCCGAGTAGCGGGCCGGTGCCGTCCGTCGGCGTCGAAGGGCGACTCGCCTCGGCGGGGTTCCCCTGCGACGGCGTGTCGCGGAGCACCGCCGACAGACAGGCACACCCGCGGCTGAGCGGGCCGCCTGGCGCGAGCCCGGGCGGCCGCAACGACGAAGCGAGCGGATGCCGGTGGCATCCGCTCGCTTCGTTCGTTCGTCGAGTGCTAGAGCGTCGTCGCGCGACGCACGAGCTCGGCCTGCTCGGTCGCGTGGCGCTTCGCCGAACCCGTCGCGGGAGATGCCGCGGCCTGGCGGGCGACGACCGTGACCGTGCGGGGCCCGAGCTTGTTCGTCTCGATGATGAAGTACGGCCAGGCGCCCTGGTTCTCGGGCTCGTCCTGGGCCCACATCAGCTCGGCCTCGGGGTACGCGTCGACCACGGCCTTGAGCTCGGTCGCGGGCAGCGGGTAGAGCTGCTCGAGCCGCACGACCGCGATCTCGGTGTTCTGCTGCTTGTCGAGCTCGGCGATCAGGTCGTAGTAGATCTTGCCCGACACGAACACGACGCGCTTGACCGCGGCCCGGTCGCTGATGCGGGGGTCGTCGAGCACCGGCTCGAACCTGCCCTCGGTGAAGTCGGCGACCTCGCTCGTCGCCCCGCGCAGGCGCAGCATCGCCTTCGGCGTGAACACGACGAGCGGGCGACGCGGCCGTGCGTAGGCCTGACGGCGCAGCAGGTGGAAGTACGACGCGGGCGTCGAGGGACGGGCGACCGTCATGTTGTTCTCGGCGCAGAGCTGCAGGTAGCGCTCGATGCGGGCGCTCGAGTGGTCGGGGCCCTGGCCCTCGTAGCCGTGGGGGAGCAGCAGCACGACGCTCGAGCGCTGGCCCCACTTCTGCTCGGCCGAGGAGATGAACTCGTCGATGATGGTCTGCGCGCCGTTGGCGAAGTCGCCGAACTGCGCCTCCCACATGACGAGCGCGTCGGCGCGCTCGACCGAGTAGCCGTACTCGAAGCCCATCGCCGCGTACTCGCTGAGGAGCGAGTCGTAGATCCAGAACTTCGCCTGGTTCTCCGACAGGTTCTGCAGCGGCAGCCACTCCTGGCCGTTCGCGCGGTCGTGGAGCACCGCGTGGCGCTGCACGAAGGTGCCGCGGCGGGCGTCCTGTCCGGCGAGGCGCACCGGGGTGCCCTCGAGCAGCAGCGAGCCGAGTGCGAGCAGCTCGCCGAAGCCCCAGTCGACCTTGCCGTTGCGGCTCATGTCGAGGCGCTTCTGCAGCAGCTGCTGGATCTTCGGGTGCACCGTGAAGCCGGCGGGCTTGTTGTTGAACGCGTCGCCGATGGCGTGCACGACCTCGACGCCGACGCCCGTGGTCTCGAGCTCGCCCGTGGGCTGCTCGGGGACGTGGGTCTGCTCGGTCGCGCCGATCACCGCGATCGCGCCGGTCTGCACGGCGTGGGTCTCGGCGAAGGCCCGCTCGAGGCGGTCCTGGAAGTCGCGGTGCGCCTCTTCGTACTCGGCCTCGGTGATGTCACCGCGGCCGACGAGGGCTTCGGTGTAGAGCTTGCGCACGCTGCGCTTCTGCTCGATGAGGTTGTACATGAGGGGCTGCGTCATCGAGGGGTCGTCGCCCTCGTTGTGGCCGCGGCGGCGGTAGCAGACGAGGTCGACGACGACGTCGCGCTTGAACTCCTGGCGGTAACGGAACGCGAGCTCGGCCACGCGGACGACGGCCTCGGGGTCGTCGCCGTTCACGTGGAAGATCGGCGCCTGGATCGTCTTCGCGACATCGGTCGAGTAGATCGAGGAGCGGGCGTCGCCCGGCACCGTCGTGAAGCCGACCTGGTTGTTGATGTTCACGTGGATCGTGCCGCCCGTGCGGTACGCGCGGAGCTGCGACATCTGCATCGTCTCGACGACGATGCCCTGTCCGGCCATGGCCGCGTCGCCGTGCACGAGGATCGGCAGGGTCGAGAAGGTGCCGATGGGCTTGCGGTCCTGCTTGGCGCGGACGATGCCCTCGAGCACGCCGTCGACGGCCTCGAGGTGCGAGGGGTTCGCGGCGAGCGAGACGGGCACCTGGTGGCCGTCGTCGGCGGTGAAGGTGCCCTCGGTGCCGAGGTGGTACTTCACGTCGCCCGAGCCCTGGCCCGCGGTGGCGCCCTCGAACTCGCGGAACACCTGGCCGTACGTCTTGCCGGCGATGTTCGTGAGCACGTTGAGGCGGCCGCGGTGCGCCATGCCGATGGCGACCTCGTCGAGGTTCTCCTTCGCGGCGCCCTGCAGGATCTCGTCGAGGAGCGCGATGACGGACTCGCCGCCCTCGAGGCTGAAGCGCTTCTGCCCGACGTACTTCGTCTGCAGGAAGGTCTCGAACGCCTCGGCCTCGTTGAGCTTGCCGAGGATGCGCATCTGCTCGTCGTGGGTCGGCTTCTCGTACTTGCGCTCGACCTGCTCCTGGATCCACCTGCGCTGCACGGGATCCTGGATGTGCATGTACTCGATGCCGATGGTGCGGCAGTACGAGTCGCGCAGGACGCCGAGGATGTCACGCAGGAGCGCGGTGCGGGTGTCGCCGAACCCGCCCGTGACGAACTCGCGGTCGAGGTCCCAGAAGGTGAGGCCGTGGCTCGAGATGTCGAGGTCGGGGTGCGAACGCTGGACGTACTCGAGCGGGTCGATGTCGGCCATCATGTGGCCGCGGACGCGGAAGGAGTTGATGAGCTCCTGCACGCGGGCCGTCTTGTCGATCGCGCTCGCGACGTCGACGGCGATGTCGGGAGCCCAGTGGATGGGCTCGTACGGCAGACGGAGGGCGGCGAAGATGTCCTCGTAGAAGTTGCGCTGGCCGATGAGCAGCTCGTGCACCTTCTTCAGGAACTCGCCGGAGCCGGCACCCTGGATGACGCGGTGGTCGTAGGTCGAGGTGAGCGTGATCGTCTTGCCGATCGCGAGGTTCGCGAGCGTCTTCTCGCTCGAGCCCTGGAACTCGGCAGGGTACTCGAGGGCGCCGGCGCCGATGATGCAGCCCTGGCCCTTCATGAGGCGGGGCACCGAGTGCACGGTGCCGATGCCGCCGGGGTTCGTCAGTGAGATCGTCGCGCCCGAGAAGTCGTCGGCCTTGAGCTTGTTCTGGCGGGCCCGCGACACGAGGTCTTCGTAGGCGCTCAGGTACTCGTTGAACGACATGGTCTCGGCGCGCTTGATCGCGGGCACGAGGAGGGCACGGGTGCCGTCGGGCTTCGGGATGTCGATCGCGATGCCGAGGCCGATGTGCGCGGGCTTCACGAGGCTCGGCTTGCCGTCGACCTCGGAGTAGAAGACGTTCTGGCTCGGGAACTCCTTCAGCGCCTGGATGAGCGCCCAGCCGATGAGGTGGGTGAAGCTGATCTTGCCGCCGCGGGTGCGCCGCAGGTGGTTGTTGATCACGATGCGGTTGTCGATCATGAGCTTCGCCGGCACGGTGCGCACGCTCGTCGCGGTCGGCACGGTGAGCGAGGCGTCCATGTTCGCGGCGAGGGCCTTCGGCATGCCCTTGAGCGCCACGACCTCGTCTTCGGCGGGGGCGTCGGCCACGACCGGCTGCGGGCTCGTGACGGGCACGTCGGCCGGCACCGGCTGGGTGCGCGGCGCCACCGAGGTGGTGCGGGCGGCCGGGGTCTGCCCGATCACGGGCACCGGCGCGGTCGCGGGGGCGGCGGGCGCCGCGGCGTCGGCCGCCGGCGCGGCCGGTGCGGCCTGCTGCGGGGCGGATGCCTCGGCGGGAGCCTCAGCGGCCGGCGCGGCCGCGGGCGCCTGGCCCTGCGGGGCGGCGCCGTTCGTCGCGGGGGCCGCTGCGCCCTGTTCGCTCTGCGCGCGGCGCCGCTCGAGCACCGGCCTCCAGGTCTGGTCGACCGAGTCGGGATCGGCGAGGAACTTCTCGTACATCTCGTCGACGAGCCATTCGTTGGCTCCGTATTCGCCCGACGCCGTTTCGTCGGATCCCGCTCCGGTCAATTGGCTCGACACAGCCGCTCGCCCACTCTCTCCGTTGATGCTGGATTCTCGGAGATCGACCCGGCCGCGAACGCGTCGTGGCCGATCACCCACACAAGCCTAAACCCCGCGCGAGGCGCCTCGTGCACGCCGCAGGGGCGCGGCCTACGCTGAGGGCATGGAGTTCTACCGGACGGCCCCGACCCACGACCTGACCTACTCCGACGTGTTCCTCGTTCCGAGTCGTTCGGGCGTGACGAGCCGGCTCGACGTGTCGCTCGCCCCCGACGACGGATCGGGGGCGTCCGTGCCGATCGTCTCGGCGAACATGAACTCGATCACGGGCCCTCGACTGGCGGCGACGCTCGCCCGCCGCGGCGGCATCGGCGTGCTCCCGCAGGACCTGCACCTGCAGGACCTGGCCGAGTCGATCCGCTCGGTGAAGTCGCAGTCGCCGCGCTTCGACACCCCGCACGCGTTCCACCCCGACGCGACCGCTGCCGACGCGCTCGAGTCGCTGCCGCCGTTCGAGGGGCACGGCATCGTGCTCCACGACACGACGGGGCGCTACGTCGGATGCCTCCCCGCGACGAGGCTCGCGAGCGCGCTGCCCGACGCTCGGCTCGGCGACCTCGTGCACGGCGGCATCGCCTCGCTCGACGCCGACGACGTCGACAGCCCCCGCCGCGCGTTCGACCTCATGGTCGAGGCGGAGCTCGACTTCGCGCCGGTGCTCGAGCACGGCCACGTCGTCGGCACGCTGAGCCGGCGGAGCGCCCTGCGCGGCACGATCTACGAGCCGAACGTCGACCGGGACGGCCGGCTGCGGGTGGCGGCGGCGGTCGGCATCAACGGCGACGTGGCCGCGAAGGCGCGCGCGCTCGCGGCGGCGGGCGTCGACATGCTCGTCCTCGACACGGCGCACGGGCACCAGGAGGGCATGATCCGGGCGGTGTCGACCGTGCGCGACCTCGACCTCGGCATCCCGATCGTGGCGGGCAACATCGTGACCGCGGCGGCCGTCGGCGACCTCGTCGACGCGGGCGCCGACGTGCTCAAGGTCGGCGTCGGCCCCGGCGCGATGTGCACGACCCGCATGATGACGGCGGTCGGCCGCCCACAGTTCTCTGCGGTGCTCGAGACGGCCGAGGCCGCGCGCGAGCTCGGCGCCAGTGTGTGGGCCGACGGCGGGGTGCGGTACCCCCGCGACGTCGCGCTCGCGCTCGCGGCCGGCGCCGCCTCGGTCATGATCGGCTCCTGGTTCGCCGGCACGATCGAGGCGCCCGGAACGCTGCGGCGCGATGCATCCGGCCGCCTCTTCAAGGAGAGCTGGGGCATGGCCTCGACCAAGGCGGTTCGCGAGCGCTTCGACCGCCTCTCGCCGTACGAGCTCGCCCGCAAGGAGCTCTTCGCCGAGGGCATCTCGTCGTCGTCGATCTACCTCGACCCGCTGCGTCCCTCGCTCGAGGACCTGCTCGACATGATCACCTCGGGGGTGCGCAGCTCGTTCACCTACGCGGGTGCGCGGACGCTCGCCGAGTTCCGCGAGCGCGCGCTCGTCGGCATCCAGTCCGCCGCCGGCTACGAGGAGGGCAAGGCGCTCCCGGTCAGCTGGTGAATGAGCCCGGTGGTCGTCGGGATCGCCCGCATATACTTGAACGACCATGGATGATCCTCCCTCTGCGAAGAACCCCGGCCATAGACCCTCGCCCGTGACCGTTCGGGGAGGCAGCGTTGTCTGAGTGGATACTCCTCGGCATCGGACTCCTCCTCACGATCGGCACGGGCTTGTTCGTTGCGAGCGAGTTCGCGCTCGTCAATCTCGATCGCGCCGATCTCGAGGCGCGACGCGAGCGGGGTGAGACCCGCCTCGGCATGACGATCGCGGCGTTGAAGATCACCTCGACGCACCTCTCGAGCGCGCAGCTCGGTATCACGCTGACGACGCTGCTCACCGGGTACACGATGGAGCCGGCGATCTCCTCGCTCCTCGCCGAGCCGCTCGCCGCGATCGGGATCCCCGACTCGCTCGTCCGCCCGGTCGGCGCGACGACGGCGATCGTCGTCGCGACCCTCCTCTCGATGATCATCGGCGAGCTCGTGCCGAAGAACTTCGCGCTCGCACTGCCGCTCGCGACGGCGAAGCTCGTGATCCCGTTCCAGACGGCGTTCACCTGGGTGTTCCGGCCCGCGATCGTCGTGCTGAACGGCAGCGCCAACGCCATCCTGCGCGCCGTCGGCATCGAGCCGAAGGAGGAGCTGTCGGGCGCGCGTTCGGCCGAGGAGCTCTCCTCCCTCGTGCGCCGCTCCGCGAGCGCCGGCCTCCTCGAGAAGGACACGGCCACCCTCCTCGGACGCACGCTGCGCTTCTCCGACCACGACGCCTCCGACGTCATGACCCCGCGCCCGCGGGTCGCGGCCGTGCAGCGGCTCGAACCGGCCGAGGCCGTGCTCGAACTCGCCCGCCAGACCGGCTTCTCGAGGTTCCCGGTCTACGACGAGAACCTCGACGACGTCGTCGGCGTCGTGCACGTGAAGCAGGCCGTGGCCGTGCCGCGCGAGCGCCGGGCCGAGGTGCCGGCGTCGGCCCTCCAGTCCGACGCGCTCCGCGTGCCCGAGACGATCAAGCTCGATGCGCTGCTCGGCGAGCTGCGCGGCCGGGGGTTCCAGATGGCGGTCGTCGTCGACGAGTACGGCGGCACCGCGGGGGTCGCGACGCTCGAGGATCTCGTCGAGGAGCTCGTCGGCGAGGTCGCCGACGAGCACGACCGCACCCGGGCGGGCATCGTCCGACGTGGCGACAACGTGAGCTTCCCCGGAATACTGCGACCCGACGAGCTCGTCGAGCGCACCGGCATCCACGTGCCCGAGAACGGCGACTACGAGACCGTCGCCGGCTACGTGATGTCCGAGCTCGGGCGCCTGCCCGTCGTCGGCGACGAGGTCGCGATCGACGAGGGCACGCTGAGCGTGCAGCGCCTCGACGGCCGCCGCATCGACCGGCTGCGCTTCGTGCCGAAACCCCTACCGGCCGACGCGGCCGCCGATGACGAGGAGGCGGGCCGATGAGCGACTGGGCTGGCATCGCCTGGCTGTTCGTGCTGCTCGCGGCGAACGCCTTCTTCGTGGGCGCCGAGTTCGCCGTCATCTCGGCCAGGCGCTCGCAGATCGAGCCGCTCGCCGAGCAGGGCAAGCGCAGCGCCAGGACCGCGCTCTGGGCGATGGAGCACGCGACGCTCATGCTGGCGACGAGCCAGCTCGGCATCACGGTGTGCTCGCTGCTGATCCTGAACGTCTCCGAGCCGGCGATCCACCACCTGCTCGAGGTGCCGCTGCACCTCACGGGCTGGTCGGTCGAGGTCGTCTCGACGGTCGCGTTCATCGTGACGCTCGTGCTCGTCTCGTACCTCCACGTCGTGTTCGGCGAGATGGTGCCGAAGAACCTCTCGTTCTCGGTGCCCGACCGGGCGGTGCTGCTGCTCGCACCTCCGCTCGTGTTCGTCGCGCGCGTGTTCAAGCCGATCATCGTCGCGCTGAACGCGACGGCGAACGGCGTGCTGCGCCTGTTCGGCGTCGAGCCGAAGAACGAGGCGACCTCGACGTTCACGCTCGAGGAGGTGCAGACGATCGTCGACCAGTCGCGCCGCGAGGGCGTGCTCGACGATGCGAGCGGCACGCTCACGGCGGCGTTCGAGTTCACCACGAAGCGCGTGAAGGATGTCACGGTGCCGATGTCGGGCCTCGTGAGCCTGCCGCCGGGGGCGACGCCGGGCGATGTCGAACGGGCGGTCGCCCGTCGCGGCTTCTCGCGCTACCCGATCCTCGGCGAGGGCGGCGAGCCCGACGGCTACGTGCACCTGAAGGACGTGATCGACCTCGACGACGACGAGTTCGACGACCCGATCCCCGCGAAGCGGGTGCGCCGGCTCGTGTCGATCTTCGACGGCACCGACCTCGAGGACGCGCTCGCCACGATGCGCCGCCTCGGCACGCACGTGGCGCGCACCTTCGAGGAGGACGGCTCGACGAGCGGGGTGATCTTCCTGGAGGACATCATCGAGGAGCTCGTCGGCGAGGTGCAGGACGCGACCCGTCGGGGGTAGTCCGTCGGAGGGGGAGGCGGCGTAGACTTTCCACGACCCGAGGAACTCGAGGAATGATCATGTTCGAGAAACTCACGGCGTGCGCCGTCCTCCCCGCCGCCGACATCGACCGGGCGCGCAGTTGGTGGCACGACGTGCTCGGCCGCGACCCGGTGTACGAGGAGACCGAGGGAGGGATGCTGTTCTACGACGTCGGCGGGACGGCGGTCATGGTGTACCGCACCGACTACGCCGGCACCGCGCAGAACACCGCATTCAACCTCTTCAGCGACGACCTCGACCGCGACATTACGGCCCTCCGCACGCACGGGGTCGTGTTCCACGACTACGACCTGCCCGGGCTCACGACCGTCGACGGCGTGGCCGAACTCGGCGACGAGCGCAGCGCCTGGTTCAGCGACAGCGAGGGCAACATCTTCGCGATCGGGCAGATGTCGGCCGAGTCGATGGAGCGGATGGCGCGCATGCGGTCGGACTCTGCGAGCTAGTCGCCCCGACCGGTCGTCACCACTCGCCGTCGTTGTGCTCGGGCCGGGCCCGGAGGTACTGCGCCGGCCACATCGACGTGTCGGCGCCGAGTTCGTGCGCGGCGCGCATCGCGAAATGCGGGTCGCGCATCATCGCCTTGCCGAACATGACGGCGTCGGCGCGGCCCTCCGCGACGAGGTCCTCGGCGTGACGGGCGTCGGTGATGCGGCCGACGGCCGACACCGGCGCCTCCGAGCGCTCGCCGACGTACTCGGCGAAGTGCGCCTGATAGCCCGGTGCGACGGGGATGTCGGCGACGGCCACGAGCCCGCCCGTCGAGATGTCGAAGAAGTCGGCGCCCGCATCTTCGGCCCAGGCCGCGACGACGGAGGTCTGCGCCTCGTCCCATCCGCCCGGCACCCAGTCGGTCGCGGAGAACCGCACGAACAGCGGCATCTCCTCGCCGATCTCCGCACGCACCGCCCGGACGATCTCGAGGAGGAGTCGGGCTCGATTCTCGAGGCTGCCGCCCCACCGGTCGTCGCGCGTGTTCGCGAGCGGCGAGAGGAACTGGTGCACGAGGTAGCCGTGAGCGGCGTGGACCTCGACGAGGTCGAACCCCGCCGTGACCGCACGGCGGGCCGCGGTGCGGAAGTCGTCGATCACCCCGGCGATGCCGGCCTCGTCGAGGGCGAGCGGCTCGCGGTAGCCGTCGAACGCGACGGCCGACGCCGACACGGTCGGCCATCCGCCCTCCTCGAGCGGCTGGGATCCGCGCCGCCGCATCGGTTCGGGCCACACCGAGGCCTTGCGCCCCGCATGCGCGAGCTGGATGCCCGCGGCGGCCCCCTGCGACCGGATGAACCGGGTGATCCGCGACCAGGCCGCCGCCTGCTCGTCGTTCCAGAGGCCCGTGTCGTGGTCGGAGATGCGGCCCTCGGGATTCACCGCGGTCGCCTCGGCGATCACGAGCCCCGCGCCGCCCGCGGCCATCGCACCGAGGTGCACGAGATGCCAGTCGTGCGGCACGCCGTCGCGCGCCGTCACCGAGTACTGGCAGAGGGGCGGCACCCAGACGCGGTTGCGGATCTCGAGCCCGCGGATCGTGATCGGTCGGAACAGCGCGGGACCCTTGTGCGCCGCCCCGCTCACGCCAGGCTCCGGAGCCAGCGCTCGAGCCCCGCGGCATCCGTGAAGACGTGCCCGTCGCCGCCGACGGCGCGCGCGCCCTCGACGTTCTCGGCCCGGTTGTCGACGAAGAGGAACTGCGCGGGCTCGATGTCGAGCTCGTCGATGACGTGCTCGTAGATCGCGGCCTCGGGCTTCACGAGCTCGAGCTCGCCGCTCACGAACACCCGCTCGAAGAGCGGCGCGAACGACCCGTGGCGGAGCCAGCCCGAGAAGTCGGCCCCCGCATTCGAGAGGAGCGCGAGGCGCGTGCCGCCGTCGGCCAGCGCGTGCAGCACCGCGAGCGTGCCCGGGTCGACCGAGAGCCAGCCGCGATGGTCGATCGCCCAGAGCTCGTGCACGTCGAGCGCGCCCCACGCGGCGCCCGTGTCGCGGGCGACCGCCTGCCAGTACCCGGCGATCGAGGTCGTGCCGCGGTCGAGCCCCTCGCGGTGGGCCCAGTACGAGTCCCAGAACGCCTCGGCCGGCACGCCGGCTCGCGCGACCAGCGCGACCCGGTCGGCCTCGGTCGGCTCGCGCGAGATGACCTCGCCGTAGTCGAAGACGACGACCGAGGGCGAGAGGCTGATCGGGGCGAGGGCTGTCGGAGTCATCCCACTCAACCTATCGTTGGTATATGGGCGAACCGTGGCAGGAATGGACCGCCGATGAGGCGGCCGGCTGGGTGAAGGCCCCCTATGCCGGGGACGACAAGTACTCGCGCGGCGTGCTCGGCGTGATCACCGGATCGACCGACTACCCCGGGGCCGCCGTGCTCGGGGTCGAGGCCGCGACCCGGACCGGCGTCGGCATGGTGCGCTACACCGGTCCGCGCGGTGTGCGCGCCGCCGTGCTGCTGCGCCGTCCCGAGACCGTGACGGTCCCCGGACGCGTGCAGGCCTGGCTCATCGGCTCGGGCATCGATCCGACCCGGCGCTCCTTCATGCTGCAGGGCGACCTGCAGCACGCACTCGCCGCCAGGGTTCCCGCCGTGCTCGACGCCGGCGGGCTCGATCTCGTCGGCACGCACACGGCGCCGACGGTGATCACCCCGCACGCTCGCGAGCTCGCGAGCCTGCTCGTCACCCGCGAGGTCGAGGTGAGCGTCGACGAGGTGCGCGCCGATCCCAGGGGCTGGGCCGACCGCGCCGCACGAGAGCTCGGCGTCGCGGTGCTGCTCAAGGGGGCGGTGACCCACATCGCCGATCCCGACGGGGATCGCTACACCGTGACCGCCGACACGCACTGGCTCGCGAGCGCCGGCACCGGCGACGTGCTCGGCGGCATCCTCGGCGCGCTCGTTGCCACGCACCACGCCGAGCTCGCGGTCGACGCCGAGGTGCTGACGAAGCTCGCGGCGACTGCCGCCTGGATCCACGGCGAGGCCGCGCGCCGCGCCAGCGCGGCGGTCGACGGCGGGCCGGTGGCTGCGCTCGACATCGCCGCCGCGGTGCCCCAGGTGATCGGCGGGCTGCTGCAGCGCTGAGGGCGGTAGCGGTGGTTGCGGGCGTGCTGCGCCGCGCTAGCCGTCGAGGAAGCGCGCCAGGAACTCACGCGTGCGCGGCTCGCGCGGCGACGCGAAGAACTCGGCGGCCGGCGCCTGCTCGAGGATGCGGCCGCCGTCGAGGAGCACGACGCGATCGGCGACGTCGCGCGCGAAAGCCATCTCGTGGGTCGCCATCACGATCGTCGTGCCGCGTTCGGCGAGCGAGCGAACGAGCGCGAGCACCTCGCCCACGAGCGCGGGGTCGAGAGCGCTCGTGACCTCGTCGAGGAGGAGGAGCTCGGGGTCGGTCGCGATCGCCCTGACGATCGCCGCCCGCTGCTGCTGGCCGCCCGAGAGCCGATCGGGGAACGCGCCCGCGAAGCCTGCGAGACCCACCGAGTCGAGCAGCTCGAGGCCTCGACGCTCGGCCTCCCGCCGGGGCATCCGATGCACGAGCCGAGAGGCGAGGGTGACGTTGTCGAGCACGCTGAGATGCGGGAAGAGGTTGTAGTGCTGGAACACGACGCCGATGCGTGCGCGCACGCCGTCGGCGTCGACGCGCGGGTCGCTGATGTCGTCGCCGCGGAGCAGGATGACGCCGTCGTCGATCGGCTCGAGGAGGTTGATCGAGCGCAGCAGGGTGGACTTGCCCGAGCCGCTCGCCCCGATGAGTGCGACGACCTCGTGGGCGCCGACCTCGAGGTCGATGCCGTCGAGCACGACCTTGTCGCCGAAGGCCCGCCGGATGCCCTGCAGCCGGAGCAGCGGCTCGGTGGTCGTGGTCATACGATGCTGCCGATCTGCTCGCGTTCGCGCATGCGCGCGGTCACCCAGTCGGTGAGCCGGATCATCGGCCAGGCGAGCAGCACGAACAGCAGCCCCGCGACGACATAGGGCGTGAAGTTGAAGTAGTGGGCCGTCTCGATCTGGGCGGCGCGCACGGCGTCGACGGCGCCGAGCACCGAGATGAGCCCGACGTCCTTCTGCATGGCGACGAAGTCGTTCATGAGCGCCGGCGTCACCTTGCGCATCGCCTGCGGCAGCACGACGCGGCGCATGGTCTGTCCGTGGCTGAGGCCGAGCGAGCGGGCGGCGAGCCGCTGCGAGGGGTGCACCGCCTCGATGCCGGCGCGGAACACCTCGGAGACGTACGCCGAGTACGTCAGCACGAGCGCGATCGTGCCCCAGAACGCGACAGGCATGGCCGGGAAGAAGTCGAGCCCTGGCACGCCGTAGCCCACGAGGTAGAGCACGATGAGCAGCGGCACGCCCCGGAACAGGTCGGTGTAGCCGGCCGCGAGGGCGCGGAGCGGGAAGAACACCGGGCCGCGAAGCGTGCGGAGCGTGGCGAGCAGCAGCGCGAAGATCATCACGCCGATGCTCGCCGCGACGAGCACCTGGATGTTGAGCCAGAGCCCCTCGAGGATGCGGGGCAGCGAGGCGATCGCCACCTCGGGGTCGAAGAACGACTGCTGCACCGCCGCCCAGCCGGGTGAGCCGATGAGCGCCCACGCGAGCAGGGCGGCGAACACGACAGTCGAGCCCGCGCTCACGAGCACCGAGCGGCGGGTCTGCCGTCGGCGGAACGCCCGCCGGTCGAGCTCGACGGCACTCGGCCGCCACGTGGCGGCGCCGGCGTCGTCGCGGTCGGTCGTGGTCACGACGACCACGCTAGCGGCAGCACGGGGATGCCTCGCCGGCCGGCGTTCGGCCGGGCGTCACTCGAGGACCGGGGCCGCGCCCTCGCCGCCGAGCCACTCGGCCGCGAGGGCGTCGAGGGTGCCGTCGGCGCGGAGCGCGTCGACCGCGGCGGTGACCTCGTCGGTGAGCGGGGAGTCCTTCGCGAGCACGAAGCCGAACTCGTCGCCGCCCGCCGAGGTCTCGGGCAGCTGGCCGATGATCTCGCCGCCGTCGAGCTCGGCGCCGGTGAGGTAGAACGCCGTCGGCAGGTCGACGACGATGGCGTCGACGGTGCCGTTCTGCAGCGCGAACTTCGCGTCGTCGTTCGTGTTGAACACGCTCGCGCCGGCCGTCGGCCGGATGATCTCCTCGACCGCGTCGAGGCTCGTCGTGCCCGTCTGCGCGCCGACGTTGAGCTTCTGCAGCTCGTCGATCGAGGTGGCGCCCGAAGCGGGGGAGCCGGCGACCGTGATGACCACCTGGGTCGTCGCGTAGTACGGCGAGGAGAAGTCGACGTTCGCCGCGCGCTCCTCGGTGATCGAGAACTGCTGGAGGTTGAGGTCGAAGGTCTTCGGGCCCGGGGCGATCGCCTGGTCGAAGGTCGTGCGCACCCACACCACGTCGTCGTCGGCGAAGCCGAGCTGCTCGGCGACGGCGTACGCGACGGCCGCCTCGAAGCCCTCGCCGCTCTCGGGGGCGTCGTCGACGACCCACGGGAAGTAGGCGGGCTCGCCGGTGCCGATCGTGAGCTTGCCCGCGGTGACGTGGCCGTCGCCCGCGGCCTCGCCGGTCGCACCGTCGTCTGAACCCCCGGCGGCGCAGCCGACGAGCGCGAGCGTCGCGGACGCGACGAGGGCGAGTGCGGCGAGTGTGCGTCGGGTGTGCGTGCGTCGAGTCATGGCGGCCTCCGGTTGCGTCGGCCTCCAGCATCCCGGATCCCGCCGACACGGCGCGTGCGCGTGGCGGAATATGACGCTCGGCTAGGCTCGTCGCGTGACCGGGGGAGGCGAGCGCGAGACATCCGCTGCCCGGTTGCGGCACGCCCTCGGCGGCCGCGCCGCCCTCTGGACCGCTTTCGCCGCGGTGCACCTGCTGCTCGCGTGGCTGAACCTCTCGGCGCCCGGGTACCCGATGGGCGACGTCACCGGGGTCTACCGGGTGTGGGCCGAGAACGCCTCGCAGGGCTGGCTCCGCATGGGCATCGACGCGCCCTGGGTGTATCCGATCCTCGCATTCGCGCCGATGGCGGCGGCCTTCGCATTCGGCGAGGCGTACATCGCCCAGTCGTGGCTCGCCATCGTCATCGTCCTGGATGCCCTCGCCTTCTCGATCCTGCTCGGCCGTGCGGCGCTCTCCCGCCCGCGGCGGGCGGCCGCCTGGTGGTGGCTCGGTTTCCTCGCACTCCTCGGACCGATCGCGCTCGGCCGCATCGACGCAGTGACGGTGCCCTTCGCGATCGCCGGCCTGCTGTGGGCAGCGGGTCGTCCTCGGGTCGCGGCCACACTGCTCACGATCGGCGCCTGGATCAAGGTGTGGCCCGCCGCCCTCGTGGCCGCGCTCGTGATCGCCTCGCGCCGGCGCGGCGAGGTCGTGACGATCGCGCTCTCGCTGAGCGCGGCGATCATCGGCGTGAGCCTGCTCGCCGGCGCCGGGACGAACGCGTTCGGGTTCATCGCCGAGCAGGCGGGCCGCGGCCTGCAGATCGAGGCTCCCGCCGCGGTGTTCTGGCTGTGGCAGATCGTCGCGGGTGCGAAGGACGTCACGATCGAGTACTCGCAGGACATCCTCACGTTCCAGATCGTCGGACCCGGCGCCGACGCCGCGGCCGCGCTCACGACGCCCCTCATGCTCGTCGCCGCGCTCGTCGTCGCCGCCTTCGGCGTGCGCGCTGCACGTCGCGGGGCGCCGTTCGTCGTGCTCATGGCGCCGCTCTCGCTCGCCTTCGTCGTCGTGCTCATGCTCGCCAACAAGGTCGGATCGCCGCAGTTCGCGACCTGGCTCGCGGCGCCCGTCGTGCTCGGCCTCGTGCTGCGCCCCGTCCGGTTCGCGGCGCCGGCGCTGCTCGCCGCCGCCGTGGCGCTGCTCACGCAGATCATCTACCCGTACTGGTACGGCTGGCTCCTCATCGCGAACCCGGCGTTCGTGTTCCTGCTCACCATGAAGGTCGCCCTGCTCGGCGCACTCCTGGTCTGGTCGCTCATCGTCGTGTGGCAGGCTGGCACCAGGCGGGAGGCCGCGTTCACGACGGGTTGAGCGACGGCACCGACCCCACCCGCCGAGGAGGCAGCATGCTGGTGGCGTTCTCCGTCGCGCCGAGCGGAACGGGCCGCGCGGACGGATCCGTGCACGACGCCGTCGCCGCGGCGGTCCGGATCGTCCGCGAGTCCGGGCTCCCGAATCGCACGACCTCGATGTTCACCGAGATCGAGGGCGAGTGGGACGAGGTCTTCGACGTGGTGCGGCGTGCGACCGAAGCGGTGGGCGAGTACGGCTCGCGGGTCTCGCTCGTGCTGAAGGCCGACATCCGCCCGGGCTGGTCGGGCGAGCTCGATGCGAAGATCGACCGGCTCGAGTCGGCGATCGACGAGGCGGGCGAGGGCGCCGGAGCACCACAGGACTGAGCCCGCCGCTCGGATCCGACGATGTCGCCGTCGGTCGCCCGTTCGGCGTCGGGCTTCTCGAATCGATTCGATCCGTGAGAGAATCGCTCGGTGACCCACGCCTCCGACGAACCGACGACCCTGTCGCCGACCCGCACCCGCCTCGCGCTCCTCGCGCTCGCCCTCGGCGGATTCGGCATCGGCTCGACCGAGTTCGTCGCCATGGGCCTCCTGCCGAACATCGCGGCCGACCTGCTGCCCGGCACCTACGCGGCGTCGCCGGACGCGGCCAACGCGACCGCCGGGTGGGTCATCTCGGCCTACGCACTCGGCGTCGTCGTCGGCGCCCCGACGATCGCCGCCGTCGCCGCACGCTGGCCCCGCAAGCGGCTCCTGCTCGTCCTCGTCGCGGCGTTCACGATTGGCACGATCGCCTCGGCGCTCCTCCCGAGCTTCGAGCTCGTGCTTGTCGCGCGCTTCCTGTCGGCGCTGCCTCACGGTGCCTACTTCGGCATCGCCTCGCTCGTCGCCGCGAGCCTCATGGGCCCGGGCAAGCGCGCCCGCGGCGTCGCCCTCGTGCTCTCGGGCCTCACCATCGCGAACGTCATCGGCGTGCCCGCGATCACCTGGCTCGGCCAGGCGGCCGGATGGCGCGTCGCCTACCTCGCCGTCGCCGCGATCTTCGCGCTCACCTTCGTGGCCGTGCTCGCCGCGGTGCCGTGGCAGGCGGGCGACCCGTCGGCGAGCGTCCGACGCGAGCTCGGGGCGTTCGCCCGCCCGCAGGTCTGGTTCGCGATCGCGATCGGGGCGATCGGCTTCGGCGGCTTCTTCGCGATGTACAGCTACATCGCGCCGCTCGCGACCGAGGTCACCGGCCTCGAGGCCGCGGCCGTGCCGCTCGTGCTCGTCGCCACCGGCCTCGGCATGACCGTCGGCAACCTCGTCGGCGGCCGCCTCGCCGACTGGAGCGTGCGGCGCACGATGTACGTCGCCTTCGTGGCCCTCGCCCTCTCGCTCGCGCTCCTCGCGCTCACGGCGCAGTTCGTCGCCGGCCTCTTCATCGGCGCGTTCCTCATCGGCGCGACCTCCTCGGCGCTCGCGCCGACAATCCAGACCCGCCTCATGGACGTGGCCCGTGACAGCCAGTCGATCGCCGCGGCGCTGAACCACTCGGCGCTGAACATCGGCAATAGCCTCGGCGCGCTCCTCGGCGGCACCGTGATCGCCGCGGGGCTCGGCTACGTCGCCCCGATCTGGGTCGGCCTGCTGCTGACCCTCGCCGGGATCGGGCTCGCCCTCGCGAGCTTCGCGCTCGACCGTTCGCGTCAGCGGCGCGGCCACGCGGTGCCGTACGCGACGGGTGCGACGCCCGCGATCGACTGATCAGCGAGGCATCCGCCCGCCCGTCGTCAGTCGGACTGCAGCAGGATGCCGTCGGCGATCGCCCGCTTGCGCAGCGCCACCTTGGTGCCGACGTCGTAGCCGGAGGCGCGGTACTTCTCACGGATGCGTTTGAGGTAGCTCTTCGCCGTCTCCTCGGAGATGCCGAGTTGGAAGGCGACGGCCTTCACGGGCTGACCGGCGCCGTAGAGCGCCATGACCCGGCGCTCCTGCGCGGAGAGCTTCGGCAGCGTGCCGTCGTCGAGCAGCGTCGCCTCGAGCTCGGGGGTCAGGTAGGAGACGCCCTGCTGGGCGGAGCGGATCGCCTCGATGATCGACTCGACCGGCTCGCTCTTCACGAGGTAGCCCATCGCGCCCGCGCTCAGCGCTTCGCGCACCACGGCGGGTTCGGAGTAGTTGCTCATGAGCATCGTCTGCACCTCGGCCGACTTCAGCATCGACAGCTTCAGCGAGATGGGGATGTTGTCGCGGAGGTCGAGGTCGAGGAGCACCACATCGACCGGGAAGTCGGGATGGGCGAGCAGTTCGGACCAGGAGGGGACGGCGGCGACGAGTTCGATCTCGGACGACGCACCGCGCAGCCACTCGGTCAGGGCGCCGAGCAGCATGCGATGGTCGTCGACGATCGCCAGGCGGATCGGTGGAGCGTTGTCGGGCATTCAGCTTCCCCTCGGACGGGCCGCCTCGGCGGCCGACGCACTCACCGGAACGGTCGGGTCCGTCCGGCATTCGATTTCGATGCGGAAGGAATCGGACCCCGCGACGACGTCGTGTGATCCGACACTACCGACAGCATCCCACGTCGCGGGGTCGAGACGTCGTTGGACGACGCCGGAGACCTCGATCGCGAGATGCACCACGGGGGAATGGTGCTCGCCGTCGTCGTCGCCGTCGGGTGCGGAGACGGTGACCTCGATCGGCCGGGGCTGCCCCTTGCGGAGCTCGCCCACGAGCAGCCACAGCGCGAGCAGCAGGTTGTCGCGCTGCTCCTGCGCGAGGAGGCCCGCCGAGCCCTCGGGGTCGTCGACCACGACCCGATCGCTGAGGTAGGCCGACTCGGTCACCGCATGGCGGAGCCAGGTGTCGGTCCGCCCGGCGATGAGGCGCAGGCGCAGCGCGGCGGCCAGGCGACCCGCGCGCTCGGCGTCGGCGGCGGGCAGCGGGATCGCGATGCGCCCCGAGCCGACGTCGTCGAGCAGCGTCTCGGCGTCGAAGTCGAGTTGCGCGAGCTCTTCGGAGGCGCGCATGCCGAAGGCCGAACGCGGTGTGGATACCGTGCTCTGCACGATCGAGAGATCGAGTTCGCGTCCGACGAGCCGCCGGAATCCGCGGGTCGCGACGACGGCGAGGACGAGCGGCAGCACCGCGGAGGCCGCGACCGAGATGCCCGTCGCGAGGTACGGGCCGGCCGAGGCGGCCTGCAGGAGCGTCGCGACGAGGAGCACCAGTCCGATCGCGGAGGCGACGACGAGGGACACCCGCGTGCCGCGGATCGCGGCGACCGGCATGAGCACGGCGCCCGTGGCCGCGGCGGCGGTCGGCGTGACGCCGAGGTGGAGCAGGCCCCAGCTCGCCGAGACGTCGAGCCACACAGGCACCGCGAGGGCGACGAGCAGCACGACGTACAGCGGGTCGGGCAGCGGCTGGGCGCGCGAGAAGATGCGCGAGACGACGCCGACCGCGAGGATCGCGAGGACCGCCAGCCACGCGCCCCATGGGCCGGCCCCCGGCGGGAAGACGGGCGCGAGGAGCACCGCACGTGCCAGGTGCCAGAGGATGACGATGGCGGCGGCGATCGTGATGCCGGTCGCCAGCCGTCGCCCGCCATGACGCTCTCGGACGTCGCCGACGGCGTGCGCCGTGCGCCTCGGGCGGCGGAAGCCCGCCAGGCCCCCGGTCTCGATCGATCCGGTGCTCATGGCTTCGGCACCTCGAGCATCACGGTCGTGCCCGATCCGGGCGAGGAGAAGATGCGGGCGCGCCCGCCGACGGTGTTCAGGCGCCCCACGACCGACTCGGCGTAGCCGAGGCGCGCGGTGCCGATCGACTCGGGCTCGAACCCGTGCCCCGCGTCGGTCACCATCGCGCGCACCGTGCGGTCGTCGTCGCTCACCGTGACATCCGCTTCGTTGACGCCCGAGTGCCGACGCACGTTCTCGAGGCACTCGCCGAGCGCCCCGAGGAGCGCGTCGAGGGTCTCGCGGGGGAGCGCCAGCTGCCCCGCCCCGTGCCAGTTCACGTCGAGTCCCATCCGGGCGAAGCGCTGCCGGACCGACTCGAAGGTCGTGCTGAGGATGTCGTCGTCGGAGTCGGGGGAGAAGATCGCGTTCGAGGCGCTGTCGAGCGGTGCGCCGAGCCGCAGCTGCTTCAGCAGGCGCGCATCGTCGCCCGCCTGCTGGCGCAGCGCCGCCGAGCCGACGCCGACGCCCGAGTGCGCGAGCAGGCTGAGCGTGGCGAGCACGGTGTCGTGCAGCACCCGGGCGTCCTGCCGCTGGCGCGATTCGAGCTCGCTCGCGAGACGTTCGGCCTCGTGAGCGCGCCCCACCTCGCCGATGCGCTCGGCCGCGCCGGCGATCGCGTGGTCGACGACCGAGCCGAGCGTGGCGCCCACTGCCCAGCCGGCGACCGTCGCGAGCGCCACGGCGGTCATCGGATGCCCGGCGAGGGCGATGAGGCCGACGGCGATGAGGAAGAGCGCGGCGAGACCGCCGACGAGCGGCACTCCGTCGCGGCGGACGACGAGGGTGATCGCGACGGACGGGGCGGTGACCGCCGCAGCGAGGGAGATCGCGGCGACCGCCACCGGGTCGACGACCGGCCCGCTGCCGAGCACCGCGACGGTGCCGAGCGCTGCGGCGACCACGCCGAGCGCGGCCGTCACGCTGCCGTGCATCGAGTGCACGACGACGAGCACCGCGGCGGCGAGCGACAGGAGCACCACGAGCGCGAACTCGAGGGTCGACGGCGACCCGGGGATGAACATGCAGGCGCACGTGCCGAGTGCGCCGGTGAGGCCGGCGATGCGTGCGAGCCTGCGAAGCAAGCGGTCGCGCTCCTTGTGGATGCGCTTCATGTCACCCCCTCGGCGACGACGGCCCCGGCGCGGGGCGCCCGTCATTCGAACTGTAGCCCAGTCGGGCCCCGGCGGCGCGGATCGCCTCGATTCGAGGGGCCGCGATCACGCCGCCAGCAGGCGGGCGAGTTCGGCGCCGACCACCGCGTCCTCGATGAGGAAGGCGTCGTGGCCGAACTCCGAGGCGATGACGACCGGCTCGGCACCGTGCACGCTGTTCGGCAGGAGCGAGGCGATCTCGCGCTGCCCGGCGAGCGGGAAGTACCGGTCGCTGTCGATGCCGAGCACGAGGCTCTTCGCTCGGACGCGGGCGAGCGCCGCAGCCACTCCGCCGCGCCCGCGCCCGACGTCGTGGGAGTTCATCGACTCGGTGAGCACGATGTAGCTGTTCGCGTCGAAGCGCCGGGTGAACTTGTTGCCGTGGAAGTCGAGGTAGGACTCGACCGCGAAACGGCCGTCGCCGCCGAGCGGGTCGAGCTCGGACTGCCAGCTGCGCTCGAATCGCTCGTTGAGCTCGGCCGCCGTGCGGTAGTTGAGCATCGCCATGCGACGGGCGAGCGCGAGCCCGCGCGAGGGACCCTCGCCGTCGGGTGCGTCGTAGAAGGCCCCCGCCGCGAACGCCGGATCCGTGCGGATCGCTTCGATCTGCACCGAGTTCAGCGCGATCTGGTCGGCGGTGGTCGCCGCGGGGGCGGCGAGCACCGCGATGCGCTCGACCGCCTCGGGGGCCTCGACGGCCCACTCGAGCACGTGCATCGCACCCATCGAGCCGCCGATGACCGCGGCGAAGCGCTCGATGCCGATCGCCCGCGCGAACGCGATCTGCGCCCGCACCTGGTCGCGGATCGTGAGGAAGGGGAATCGGGCACCCCACTCGGCGCGGTCGGGCGCGAGCGAGGCCGGACCGGTCGAACCCTGGCAGCCGCCGAGCACGTTCGGCGCCACCACGAAGTAGCGCTCGGTGTCGATCGCGAGGCCGGGGCCGACGACGCCGCGCCACCAGCCCGCACTCGGGTGCCCTGGGCCGGCCTGGCCGATCACGTGGCTGTCGCCCGTGAGGGCGTGCAGCACGAGCACCGCGTTGTCGCGCTCGGGCGAGAGCGTGCCCCACTGCTCGTAGGCGATGCGCACGCCCGGCAGCTCGCGCCCCGACTCGAGGGCGAGGTCGCCGATGCCGACGAAGCGGCGGTCGCCGACGGCGTCGCCCTCCCGCCAGGCGCCCGTCGCGGGCGCCCGCCCGAGCAGTGCGAGCGCGCCCGCCGCGGGCACGATGCTCGCGGGGGCCGCGTCGGCCGTCGTCTGCCAATCCATGTGTCGATTCTCCCGCGTCCCCGCGGCCCCTCGCCCTTTGTTACGTGCACCGCATCGCGGCGCGGACCCCGAAGACGGCGGATGCCGCGAGCCGTGTCGGGCTCGCGGCATCCGCCGTTCGATCGGGGCGTGTCAGACGCGCGCCGCCTCGGTGGCCGCGCGGGCGGCCGCGAAACCGGCCTCGAGGTCGGCCTTGAGGTCGTCGATGTTCTCGATGCCGACCGAGAGGCGCACGAGGCCGGGCGTGACGCCGGTCGTGAGCTGCTGCTCGGGGGTCAGCTGCGAGTGGGTCGTCGAGGCGGGGTGGATGACGAGCGAGCGCACGTCGCCGATGTTCGCGAGGTGCGAGAACAGCGAGAGGTTGTCGACGAGCGCACGGCCGGCGTCGACGCCGCCCTTGAGTTCGAAGGAGAGCACCGCGCCGACGCCCTTCGGGGCGTAGCTGTTCGCTGCGGCGTACCAGGGGCTCGAGGGGAGACCCGAGTAGTTGACGCTCGCGACGTCGGCGTGGTTGTCGAGCCACTCGGCGATCTCCTGCGCGTTCTGCACGTGGCGCTCGATGCGCAGCGAGAGGGTCTCGATGCCCTGGATGAGCTGCCAGGCGTTGTTCGGGGCGATCGCGGCGCCGAGGTCGCGGAGGAGCTGCACGCGCGCCTTGATGATGTACGCGAGTCCGTCGCCGACCGCGGCCGTGTAGCTCGCGCCGTGGTACGAGGGGTCGGGCTCGGTGAGGCCGGGGAACTTCTCGACGTTCTTCGACCACTCGAAGCGGCCGCCGTCGACGATGACGCCGCCGACCACGGTGCCGTGGCCGCCGAGGAACTTCGTCGCCGAGTGCACGACGATGTCGGCCCCGTGCTCGAACGGGCGGATGAGGTACGGCGTCGCGATCGTGTTGTCGACGATGAGGGGCAGCCCTGCTTCGTGGGCGATGCCCGAGACGAGTCCGATGTCGAGCACGTTGATCTTCGGGTTGCCGATCGTCTCGGCGAAGAAGAGCTTCGTGTTCGGGCGCACCGCGCGGCGCCACTCTTCGGCGTCGTCCTGGTTCTCGACGAAGGTCGTCTCGATGCCGAGCTTCGCGAGCGTGTACTTGAACAGGTTGTAGGTGCCGCCGTAGATCGACGACGACGAGACGATGTGGTCGCCGGCCTGCGCGATGTTCAGCACGGCGAAGGTCTCGGCCGCCTGGCCCGAGGCGACGAGCAGCGCGCCCGTGCCGCCCTCGAGCGCCGCGATGCGCTCTTCGGCGACCGCCTGGGTCGGGTTCTGGATGCGGGTGTAGATGTTGCCGAACTCGGCGAGCGCGAAGAGGTTCTGCGCGTGCTCGGCGCTGTCGAACACGTAGGAGGTGGTCTGGTAGATCGGGGTCGCCCGCGCCTTCGTGACGGGGTCGGGTGCGGCGCCCGAGTGGACCTGCTTGGTCTCGAAACGCCAGGCGGCGGTGTCGCTCATGGGTGGCTCCTCAGAAGTCGGGTGGCGGCGGGGCCGCGGGTGTTGCAGTCACGTTAGGCGGGCGCGGCGGCGCGGGCAACGGACCCCGCAACACGGCGTCACGGGCGCAGGGGGCGGGGTCAGTGCCGCTCGGGGTCGGGCGGCAGCACGAGCGTGCCGGTCGCCGTCGACGGCTCGGGGCGGAACAGCCAGCGCGCCCGAGGTTCGACGAGCGGCCGGAACACCCGGCGCACGGGTTTCAGCGAGAGCACGATCGAGATGCCGATGCAGAACAGGATCATCGCGGGCAGCACCCAGAACGGCTGGTCGCCCGCGAGGAGCTCGGTCTCGCGGAAGGGGAAGAGCACGAAGGTGTGCAGCAGGTAGATGTACATCGTCGCGCCGCCGAACGAGGTGAACCAGTGCGCACCGCGCGGCATCAGCAGGAGGAACGCGACGGCGAGCACCATGGCGGAGAGGAGCAGCACGAGGCGGATGCCGCCGGACCAGGGCTCGTCGTAGCCGATCGCCTCGTACGACTCGTCGTAGAGCATGAAGCGGCGCAGCTTCAGGTCGCGCATCGTCTCGATCGTCATCGGCATGAACGCGAGCCCGAGCGCGAAGAGCGCGATCGCACCGGCCCGCCAGCGCCAGGCGACGGCGGACCGCAGCTCGAGCCAGCGACCCGTGAGCTGCCACTGCCGGAGCTTCCACCCGAAGACGAAGAAGGGCAGCATGCCGAAGGTGCGCGTCAGCGCGAAGGTCGAGTCGATCGTCTCGGTGTACCCGGCGCCGATCGAGATGACGATCGCGATGATGAGCGGGAACCGCAGGAGCACGAGGTAAGGCAGGACGATGCGCCAGATCGCGAGGGCGATCAGGAACCACAGCGTCCACGATGCAGTCGTGTAGTCGAGGGAGAACTCGCCGCCGAGGACCCAGCGGAGCACCGTCCAGATCGTCTCGAAGATCAGGAACGGGAAGACGATGTCGGTGAGGACCTGCTTGAGCGCCCTGGCGTTCGGCGGTCCCGACTTCGCGAAGTAGCCGCTCACCGTGACGAAGACGGCCACGTGGAACGAGTAGATGAACAGGTAGACGCTGTATGCCGAATCCGACTCGGCGATGAGCGGGAGGATGCCGTGGCCGATCACGACGAGCGTGATCGCGATCCACCTGGCGTTGTCCCAGAGGGGAACGCGCCTGCGCGTCGGCTTCCGGGGTTCGAGCCTCGTGTGCATCAGTCCATTCAACCGCACGGCGTCCTGGGCGCCGTGCTGCGGCGGTCGATCGGCCGGCGGCGAATCGGCTCCGCGGGGCGGAGATTCGCCGAATCACTTGACATCGCGGCGGGTTGGCGTGAGTGTGGTCGCGTTAGTTGGATGAAATCCAATTAATGCCCGTATGTCGGGCTCGACCTCCACGACGACGTGGACGAGGGAAGGAACCAAGCGTGACCGAACACGGAAGCAACGACCGCACGACGACCGGCCGTCCGCGACGGCAGTTCCTGGCCGGTGCCGGGTTCGCGGCACTCGGGGTGATGGCGGCGGCGACGAGCGCCAGGCTCATGACGGCCGCCGATCCTGCGCAGGCGCTCGGCTCGTTCGCGGTGCCCGGCGAAGCCGGCCCGCTCAAGCGGATCTGGATGGCCTGGCCGTCGAGCACCTCGATCTGGGGCAGCCTCCTCTCCGGCATCCAGGGCGACATCGCGAAGATCGCCAACGAGATCGTGAAGACCACGCCCGTCGTCATGCTCGCCGACGGCGCGACCGCCGCGAGCGCCGCACGCAGCCGGGTGAGCGCCGCGGTCACGGTGATCAGCTCCATCCCCGTCAACGACTGCTGGATGCGCGACTCGGGCGCGGTGTTCCGCACCGACGGCGCGGGCGGCCTCGACGCGATCGGCCTGAACTTCAACGGCTGGGGCAACGAGCAGACGCACGCCAAGGATGCGCTCGTCGCGCAGCGGATGGCGGCGTACAACGGCATCGCGTTCACCGCGGCGAGCGTCGTCGGCGAGGGCGGCGGCGTCATCGCCGACGGCGACGGCACCCTCATCGCCAACCGGAGCTCCTGGGTCGACTCGGCGAGGAACCCCGGCAAGTCGGCGGCGCAGATCGAGGCCGAGCTCCTCCGCGTGTACGGGGCGAGCAAGATGATCTGGTGCCAGGGCGTCTCCGGGCAGGACATCACCGACGACCACATCGACGCGACGGTGCTGTTCACCGGCCCGGGCAAGGTGATCGTCCAGCTCAGCAACCCGGCGCGGCCGACGAGCATCTGGTCGCAGTCGGCGATCGCGACGCGCAACCTCCTCGCCGCCTCGACCGACGCCAAGGGGAGGCAGCTCCAGGTCACCACCATCTACGGGCCGGCCTCGCTCCCGCGCATCCCGCAGGCCCAGCAGTCGACGTTCTTCGACGGCTACCTGAACTGCATCGTGACGTCG
Organism: Agromyces sp. NPDC058126; assembly: GCF_042884595.1. NCBI lineage: Bacteria > Bacillati > Actinomycetota > Actinomycetes > Micrococcales > Microbacteriaceae > Agromyces > Agromyces sp. NPDC058126. The sequence continues at coordinate 878,095 of NZ_JBHVTS010000001.1, forward strand.
GGCTCGGTCATCACCGCGCAGTTCGGCGACCCGACCACCGACGCGGCGGCGCGCGACGCGCTCGCCGCGGCGTTCGGCCGCCCGTGCGTGCAGCTGAACCTCGACGTCCTCATGGGCGAGGGAGGGGGCGGGGCGCACTGCGTCACGATGGAGGAGCCCATGAGCTCGGGCGGGTCGACGCCCACCCCGACGCCGACGCCGCCGGCGGGCGCCGCCGTCACCGCGGACCGCACCTCGGTCGCGCGCGGGGGCACGATCCGGGCGACCGTGACGGGCGGGCCCGGCGGCCGGCGCGACTGGGTGGGGCTGTACCGCGCGAGCGACTCCGACCAGGCCGGCGGCGTCGTCGAGAAGTACCTCAACGGCCAGGACACCCCGCCCGCGACGGGGCTCACCACGGCGACGATCGCCTTCACGGCACCGTCCACGCGCGGAACCTACGAGTTCCGCTTCTTCGCGAACGACGGCTACACGCGGCTCGCGAAGAGCGCCACCTTCCAGGTCACCTGAGCCCAGTCGGTTCCGCGGGCGCGCCGGCGCCGCTCGGGGCCCCGCCGTTCGACGCGGGGTTCCGAGCCGGCGTTCCCGCACCCGCACCCCGAAGTTCGGCAGAATAGGGCGCATGGCGAATCTGCGGGCGGTCGTGACGGGTGCGAGTTCGGGGATCGGTCGTGCGACCGTCACGGCACTGCGCGACGCCGGATGGGACGTGGTGGGCGTCGCCCGCCGCGAGGACCGGCTGCGCGCCCTCGAGGCCGAGACCGGGGCATCCGTGTTCGTCGCCGACCTCACGAAGCAGGGCGACGTCGACGCGCTGCGCGACCACCTCGCCGCGACGGGGCCCATCCACGCGCTCGTGAACAACGCGGGCGGGGCGAAGGGGCTCGACTCGGTCGAGGCCTCGTCGATCGACGACTGGGCGTGGATGCTCGAGGTCAACGTGCTCGCGCTCAAGCGCGTGACGAGCGCATTGCTGCCGCTGCTCCGCCGCGGCGCCGCCCTGCGCGGCGTCGCCGACATCGTCAACATCACCTCGATCGCCGGGCACGTCGCCTATGTCGGGGGCGGCGGCTACAACGCGGCGAAGTTCGCCGCCCACGCCCTCACCGAGGTGCTGCGGCTCGAACTGAACGGCGAGCCGCTCCGGGTCATCGAGGTGGCGCCGGGCATGGTCAAGACCGACGAGTTCGCCCTCGTGCGATTCGGCGGCGACCGGGCACGCGCCGAGGCCGTCTACGACGGCGTGCCCGAGCCGCTCACCGCCGAGGACATCGCCGGGGTCGTCGTCGACGCGGTGCTGAAGCCCCGGCACATCGATCTCGACCTCATCGTCGTGAAGCCGGTCGCGCAGTCGGCGCCGCACCTCGTGGCCAAGGGGCCGCTCGTCGTGCGCGAGACGGACGGGGACTGAGCATGGCCGCGGAGGAGCGGCCCGCACCCCGCCGTGAGGCCTGGGAGCGTCGCACCACCGTGCCGCTCGTGGTGCTCGGCATGGTCTTCATCGTCGCGTACACGATCTACGTGCTCGCGCCCTGGATCCCGCGCGGCCCGGGTTCGCCGCTCTTCATCGCGCTGCTCGTGGCCTGGGTCGTCTTCGTCGTCGACGTCGTGGTGCGGATCTCGCTCACGCCGCGCGGCGGCAGGTGGGCGTTCATCCGGACGCACCCGATCGACGTGCTCTCGGCGATCGTGCCGCTGTTCCGCGCGTTCCGCGTGCTGGCGCTCCTGCGGAACGTCCCCTACCTGCAGCGCCGCAGCGGCGCGGCCGTGCGCGCGAACATCATCATCTACGGCTCGACCTACGCGGTCGTCTTCGTCTACTTCATCGCCCTGGCGACCCTGCAGGCCGAGCGCAACGCCCCCGGCGCGACCATCACGACGTTCGGCGACTCGATCTGGTGGGCGATCGTCACGATCGCGACCGTCGGCTACGGCGACATGTACCCGATCACGGCCGAGGGGCGCTTCTACGCCGTCTTCCTGATGTTCGGCGGCGTCGCCATCGTCGGCACGGCCTCGGCGACGATCATCTCGTACATCGGCGAGCGGGTCGGGCGAGCCCACTCGCATCACCCCGACGCCTCGTCCGAGGCGACCGAGGCCCCCATGGAGGCACCTGGGCGCGCGATCCAGGAGGCGATCGAGGACGCCGGGCAGCCGCCGGAGGACGAGACCGGTCGGTGATCCGCGGTACGTCGTCGGGAGGCGCGCGGACTAGCCTTGCCTCATGACGTTCGATGCGAATGACGCGGCGACCGGAGACCCCGGCATCCGTCGCGAGATCCTCGATTGGGACCAGTTCGGCGAGGCCGCTCGCTCGCTCGCGGGGGAGGTGCTCAGCTCCGGCTTCCGGCCCGACGTGGTCATCGCGATCGCCCGCGGCGGCCTGCTGCTCGCCGGAGCGATCTCCTACGCGCTCGGCACGAAGCAGTGCGGCTCGATCAACGTCGAGTTCTACACCGACATCGAGAAGGTGCTGCCCGAGCCGATCGTGCACCCGCCGATGCTCGACGCGCCCGCGCTCGCCGGCAAGCGGGTGCTCCTCGTCGACGACGTCTCCGACTCGGGGCGCACGCTCGCGAAGGTGCTCGACCTCCTCACCGAGGTCGGAGCCGAGGTGCGCACCGCGACGCTCTACACGAAGTCGCGCACGATCCTCGTACCCGACTTCAGCTACCGCGCCACCGACGACTGGATCGTCTTCCCCTGGTCGTCGAAGCCGCCGGTGCGGGTCGACGCATGAGCGTCCACCTGGTCGGGGGCGGTGCCCTCGCGCTGTCGGATGCCCCGCTGTACGCACCGTTCGTCGCCGAAGCCGCCGCCCTGGCACGTGCGGCCGGACGCTCGCGCCCGCGCATCGCGGTGATCTCGATCCACCCCGAGGCCGATGAGCGGGCGGGCATGCTCGTCGACGTCCTCACCGCCGCGGGCGAGTTCGAGCCGCGGGTGACGGCGCTGTCGGGCCCCGAGCCGGTCACGACGGCCGCGCTCGCCGAGGTCGACGCCATCGCCGTCGGCGGCGGCGTCGTCGAGCAGGTGCGGGCGGGCCTCGAGCCGGTCTTCGGCGAACTCCGCCGGCAGGTCGCCGGGGGAGTGCCGTACCTCGGCGTCTCGGCCGGCGCGATGGTCGCGGCCGAGGGATCGCTCGGCGGCGGCACCCGCATCGACGGGGTGCAGCTCGCGCCCGAGGATCCGGAGTGGCCGGGGGTCGAGTTCGAGGTCGAGCACGGCATCGGGCTCGTCGACGTGGCGATCGACGCCCACGTCGCCCAGCGCGGCTCGCTGTCGCGTCTCGTCGCCGCCGTCGAGTCCGGCCTCGTCGAGGGAGCGCTCGGCATCGACGAGCGCACCGCCCTCATCGTCGGCGAGGGCGGGCTGCGCGTCGAGGGCTCGGGCAGCGTCTGGCGCGTCCTCCCGGCCGATGGCGGGGTACTGGTCTCGACGATCGGCGCCTGATGCCGGCGCAGGGGGCGGGCGAGCTCGCCGCCACGGGTCTCATCGACCCGGCGTGGGCGGAGGCCCTCGCCCCGGTCGCCCCGCAGCTGGCACGCATGGGCGCGTTCGTGCGCGCCGAGCGGGCGGCGGGCCGCGACGTCCTGCCGGCCGACGAGCACGTGCTGCGCGCCTTCGCCGCACCGCTCCCCGACGTGCGGGTGCTGATCGTCGGACAGGACCCGTACCCCACCCCGGGGCATCCGATCGGGCTCTCGTTCGCCGTCGACCCGCACGTGCGCCCCCTGCCGCGGAGCCTCGGGAACATCTACCGCGAGCTGCGCGACGACCTCGGCATCGAGCCGCCGGCGCACGGCGACCTGACCCACTGGAGCCGGAGCGGCGTGCTGCTGCTGAACCGGGTGCTCACGGTGCGCGCCGGCGAGGCGGGCTCGCACCGCCGCAAGGGCTGGGAGCCGGTCACCGATCACGCGATCCGTGCGCTCGCGGGGCGCGGCACCCCGCTCGTCGCGATCCTCTGGGGGCGCGACGCGCAGCAGCTGCGACCGCTGCTCGGCGAGACGCCCGTGATCGAGTCGGCGCACCCGAGCCCGCTGTCGGCGTCGCGCGGCTTCTTCGGCTCGCGGCCCTTCAGCCGGGCGAACGCGCTGCTCGCGGAGCAGGGCGGCGCCCCGATCGACTGGAGCCTGCCCGGCTGAGGCGGCGCCGAGGCATCCGGTTCTCGAAACATGCGCGTGATCTGGGCGTCGTAGGCTGACGGAATGCTCGAAGAGGAATATCAGGAACGGCGGGTGCTGCCGCGGCACCTGCGGCCGCAGCCGCCGGCCGAGGCGCCGTTCGAGTACACGATCCGCGACGCGACGGCGGCCGACCTGCCCTCGGTGCGCGAGATCTACAACTACTACGTCGCGAACTCGACCGTCACCTTCGACGAGGACGCGATGACCCTGGCCGAGTGGCGGGCGAAGTTCGCCCAGCTCACCGAGTTCGGCATGCCGTTCCTCGTCGCCGAGTCGTCCTCGGGGCAGTTGCTCGGCTACGCCCTCGTCACGCCGTGGAAGCCGAAGCGCGCGTACCGGTTCACCGTCGAGAACTCGATCTACCTGGGCCCGGCCGCGTCGGGCAAGGGGCTCGGCCGGGTGCTCCTCGGCGAGCTCATCGAGCGCTCGAAGGCCGCCGGGCTGAAGGAGATGATCGCGGTCATCGCCGACCAGGGCGCCGAGGCGTCGATCGCGCTGCACGAGAAGTTCGGCTTCACCGAGATCGGGCGCATGGGGCGGGTCGGCTTCAAGTTCGACCGCTGGCTCGGCACGGTGCTGCTGCAGCGCTCGCTGAAGTAGGGCGGATGCCGCGGGCCGCCGCCGGCGGTCGCGTGCCCGCGTCGTCGTAGGCTCGAGCACATGACCGAGCTGCACGACCACACCGCCCTCGAGCTTCATCAACTGCTGCAGCGGGGCACGGTGTCGCCGGTCGAGCTCGCGACGCACTACCTCGACCGCGTCGAGCGGCTGAACCCCGAGGTCGGCGCGTTCACGACCGTCACCGGCGAGGCGGCCCTCGAGCGGGCCCGGCTCGTCGAGCGCGAGGCGCCGCGATCGCGGCCGCTCTGGGGCCTGCCGCTCGCCGACAAGGACCTGCAGGAGCGGGCCGGGGTGCCGGCCGGGTTCGGCTCGCGCGCCTTCGCCGGGTACGTGCCCGAGGAATCGGACGAGCTCGTGCAGGCGGTCGACGCGGCCGGTGCGGTGAGCCTCGGCAAGACCGCGACGCCCGAGTTCGGCCTGCCCTCCTACACCGAGGGGCTCGCAGGTCCGCCCGCGCGCAACCCGTGGGATCCCGCGCTCGGCGCCGGCGGCTCGAGCGGGGGAGCGGCGGCGGCCGTCGCCGCCGGCATGCTGCCGTTCGCGCCCGGATCCGACGGGGGCGGCTCGATCCGCATCCCCGCCGCGGTGTGCGGACTCGTCGGGGTGAAGCCCTCGCGCGGCCGCGTGCCCGGCGGTTCGGGACTCACGAGCCTCGCCGGCCTCCCCGTCGCCGGGCCGATCGCGCGCACCGTCGCCGACGCGGCGCTGCTGCTCGACGGGCTCATCGCGCCAGAGGGGTACCCGCCGCGCCACCGCTCGGCGGTGCGGGCGCCCGGCGACGACGGACCGTACCTCGGGGCGGCCGTGCGCGGGGAGGGGCGGTTCCAGGTCGGGGTCATGCTCGACAGCCCGTGGGACGAGGCCTACGACATCGTGATCGACGAGCCGTCGCGGGCCGCGCTCGACCTCGCGGTCGGGGTGCTCGACGGGATCGGCCACGGCATCGAGCAGGTGGCGCCGGCGCCCGAACCCGGGTACGCCGACGCGTTCCGCACGATCTGGCAGGCGGGAGCCGCGACCATCCCGGTCGACGGGCAACGGGAGGCGCTGCTCGAGCCGCTCACGCAGTGGCTGCTCGGGCGGGGACGCGCCGTGCCGGCGCGGCAGCTCGCCGAGGCGCTCGGGTGGCTCGCGCGCTTCGAGCAGCGGGTGATCCGGCGATTCGCCGGCTACGACGCGGTGCTGACCCCGGCGCTCGCCCTCGAGCCGCGGCCGGTCGGCTGGTACGACGCGGAGGACGGGGAGCGCAACTTCGCCCAGCAGGTGCAGTTCACCCCGTTCACCTCGTTCGTGAACGTCTCGGGGCTGCCGGCGATCACGGTGCCGGTGTCGTTCACGGCCGGGGGAGTGCCGGTGGGCGTGCAGCTGATCGGCCGACCGGGCGGGGAGGCGACGCTGTTCTCGCTCGCCGCGCAGCTCGAGCGCCGTGTGCGGCGCGCGCCGAGGCATCCGGTCGTCTGGTGACATTCGAGTTCTGAGGTCGCGGGGCGGTGTGTCAGACTTAGGTAATGCTTACCTCAGTGGCCGAGGCCCCGCGGCGCCAGCGATCCGCCTATCGCAACTTCCGTGCGACGGTCGCGCGCGTCGAACGGCTGTCGCCGACGTTCGTGAACGTGACGTTCACGGGCGACGACCTCGGCGACTTCGGCACCGCGGGCCTCGACCAGCGCGTGAAGGTCGTGCTGCCCCTCGACGGACACGGATTCGCCTCCTTCCCCGACGGTGAGGACTGGTACACCGCCTGGCGCGAGCTGCCCGCCGAGCTGCGCAACCCGTTCCGCACCTACACCGTGCGCGCGGTGCGCCCCGAGCTCCGCGAGGTCGACATCGTGTTCGCCGGCCACGGCGACGCCGGCCCCGCCTCGGCCTGGGCCGGGCGCGCGAAGCCGGGCGACGAGATCGTGCTCATCGGGCCCGACGAGTTCGGCCCCGGCCGCAGGCTCGGCATCGACTGGCGTCCGGGCGAGGTCGACACCCTGCTGCTGGCGGGCGACGAGACCGCGACCCCGGCGATCTGCGCCATCCTCGAGTCGCTCCCCGCCGACGCGACGGGCGCGGCGTTCCTCGAGGTGCCCGAGGCGGGCGACCGGCTCGCGGTGCGGGCCCCGCAGGGCGTCGAGGTGCGCTGGCTCTCGCGTGCGTCCGCCGACGACGACGGGCACCCGTCCGCCGCGCACGGGGAACTCCTCGCGCCGGCCGTGCGCGACTGGGTCGTGCGCCACCTCGCCGACCTCGGCGTGACGAGGGCGGCCGGCGACGAGTCGGCTGCGGCGCTCGCCGCCGCCGAACGAGCCGACCTGCCCGACACGCCGCTCTGGGACGTCCCGGCCGGGCAGAGCCTCGACGGCGCCTGCTACGCCTGGCTCGCCGGCGAGGCCTCGGTCATCACCGGCCTCCGCCGGTTCCTCGTGCGCGAGGCGGGGCTCGACCGTCGACAGGTGGCGTTCATGGGGTACTGGCGCCGCGGGCGCGCTGAACTCGAGTGAGCGCGCCGCAGGTGCCGCGCGCCGCGGGCGCCGGACCGGGCGGTGCCTCCGACACCGCGGTCCTCCCGCGCGCGCCGCGCAGGGTCGGCGCCGCGCGTGCGATCGCGGTCCTCGTGATCGCGGCGATCGTCCTCATCGCGATCGTCGGCGCGAGCCTCGTCCTCGGGGTCCGCTCGATCGACCCCGCGGTCGCCTGGCAGGCGATCGTCGCCCCCGACGCCGCGAACGCGGACCACAACGTCATCTGGCAGCTGCGCGTGCCGCGCACCGTGATCGGTCTGCTCGCCGGCGTCGCCCTCGGACTCGGGGGCACGCTCATCCAGGGCGTGACCCGCAACCCCATCGCCGACCCGGGCCTGCTCGGCCTGAACGCGGGCGCCTCGCTCGCGGTCGTGCTCTGCATCTCGCTGCTCGGCGTCGCCGACCCGCTCGTCTTCGTCTGGTTCGCCTTCGCCGGCTGCGCGGCCGCGGCGGCCGTCGTCTTCTCGATCGGGCGCGGCAGGCCGGTGCGACTCGCGCTCGTCGGCGCTGCCGTGACCTCCTTCGTCACGCCGCTCGTGGCACTCGTGCTCCTGCGCGATCCCGAGACGTTCAACCAGTACCGGTTCTGGGCCGTGGGCTCGCTCACCGGGCGCGGTCTCGACACTGCGGCGGTGCTGTGGCCGTTCATCCTGCTCGGCACGGTCGTCGCGATCGCGCTCGCGAACCGGCTCAACCTGATCGCGCTCGGCGACGACGTCGCGAACGCGCTCGGCCAGCGGGTGGGCACGACCCGGGCGTTCGCCGGTATCGCCCTGGTGCTGCTCTGCGGCACGGCGACCGCGCTCGCCGGGCCGATCGCGCTCGTCGGACTCGTGGTGCCGCACGCCGCGCGACGGCTCGTCGGCACCGACTACCGCTGGATCGTCGCCGCCGCGCTCCTGCTCGGGCCGATCATGCTCCTCGCCGCCGACGTGATCGGCCGCCTCATCGTGCCGAACGCCGAGCTCGAGGCCGGCGTCGTCGCCGCGTTCATCGGCGCCCCCGTGCTCATCGCGATCGCGCGCAGCCGAACGGTGGCGGGCCTGTGACCACGACGACGGATGCCGCGAAGCGCCCGATCCCGGCCGAATCCGCCGTCGTCGCCGCGGTCGCCGGGGTGCGTGCGCGCAACCGGCGCCGGCTCGGCGTCGTCCTCGGCGCAGGTTTGGCGCTCATCCTCGTGATCGCCGTGATCGCCCTCTCGTCGGGGGCGGCGAGCCTGTCGCCCGACCGCGTGATCGCGACCCTCCTCGGCCAGGGCGAGCGCACCGAGCAGCTCGTCGTGTTCACGCTCCGCCTGCCGCGCATCCTCGCGGCCGTGCTCGTCGGCGCCGCCTTCGGCCTCGCCGGCGCGGTCTTCCAGTCGGTGCTCCGCAATCCGCTGGCGAGCCCCGACATCCTCGGCGTCTCGACCGGGGCGAGCCTCGGCGCGGTGTGGGCGATCCTCGGCCTCGGCATCACGGGCGCGGCCGTCGCGGGCTTCGCGCTCGCAGGCGGGCTCGCCGTCGCGGCGATCATCTGGGCGTCCGCGTGGCGCCAGGGCCTGCACGGCATCCGATTCGTGCTCGTCGGCGTCGGGCTCGCGTACGTGTGCGCGTCGCTCATCGCCTGGCTGCTCGCGCGCGCCGACGTGCGCCAGGCCCAGACCGCGCTGCTCTGGACGGTCGGCAGCGTCTCGGACGTGCGGGGCGACGAGCTCGGGCTGCTCGCGGCCGGGCTCGTGCTCGGCTGCCTGCTCGTCGCGCTGTCCGCCCGGGGGATCGCGGTGCTCGGCCTGGGCGACGAGCGCGCGGCGTCGCTCGGGATGCGGGCGAATGCGAACCGCGGCCTGCTGCTGCTCTCGGCGGTGCTGCTCATCGCCCTCGGGACCTCGGCCGCCGGGCCGATCGCCTTCGTCGCCCTCATCGCCCCGGCGATCGCGCGCCGCCTCGTCGACGACGGCAGCGCGGCGCTCACCGCCTCGGCCGTCTCGGGGGCGGCGCTGACCCTCGGCGCCGACGTGCTGGGCCAGTTCGCCATGCCGGGGCTCACCGCCCCGGTCGGCATCGTGACCGGGCTCATCGGAGCCCCCTACCTGCTGTGGCTGCTGTCGCGCAGCGAGAGGAAGTCCCGCCCATGAGCGACACATCCGCTCCCGCTCCCTCCGCCGGCGCCGCGACCGGGCTCGCCGCGCACGGCGTGCGGCTCGGCTACGACGGCCGCGTCGTCATCGACGGACTCGACCTCGTGATCCCTCAGGGACGCGTCACGGCGATCGTCGGACCGAACGCGTGCGGCAAGTCGACGCTTCTGCGGGGCCTCGCGCGCCTGCACCCGCTCGACGGCGGCCGCATCACGCTCGACGGACGTGACGTGTCCACGATGCCCCGCCGCCACCTCGCACGCCGCGTCGGCGTGCTCCCGCAGTCCTCCATCGCGCCCGACGGGGTGCGCGTGGCCGAACTCGTCGGCCGTGGCCGCTCTCCGCACCAGGGCTGGTTCGGGCGGCACTCGAGCGACGACGACCGCGTGGTCGCCGAGGCGCTGGTCGCGACGGGCATCGCGGACCTCGCCGAACGGCGGGTGGAGGAGTTGTCGGGCGGGCAGCGTCAGCGCGTCTGGATCGCGATGGTGCTCGCGCAGCAGACCGACATCGTGCTGCTCGACGAGCCCACGACCTTCCTCGACGTGACCCACCAGCTGGAGCTGCTCGACCTGCTCACCGAGCTCAACCACGACCGCGGCACGACGGTCGTGATGGTGCTCCACGAGCTGAACCTCGCCGCTCGGTACGCCGACCATCTCGTGGTCATGTCGTCGGGCGCCGTCATCGCGGAGGGCCGACCCGGCGACATCCTGACCGAGGCGATCGTGCGGGACGCCTTCGCGCTCGAGTCCTCGGTGATCCCCGACCCGGTGTCCGGCAGCCCCATGATCGTGCCGGTCGGGCGGTTCCACAGCGGTGCCCGTGCGGCCGGGGGTGCGCCTCGACCGGTCGAGCCGGCGGCACCCGGCGATCCCGCAGCCCCGCCCGCCGCGGCATCGTGACGCGTCCGTGACGTCGCGATGCGGCATCCTCATTTGATTTAGGTTAGCCTTCCCTTATCCCCACCCCCTGAACCGAGGAGAGATCCGTGCGTCTTCGACGTCCGCTCATCGCGGTGGCCGGCCTCGCCGCCGCCGCCCTGACCCTGACCGCCTGCGCCACCGGCACGACCGAGGAGCCGAGCGCGGCGCCCACCGCGGCCGCGGGCGAAGGGTTCCCGATCACGATCGAGCACGCCTTCGGCGAGACCGTCGTCGAAGAGGCGCCGGAGCGGGTCGCGACGTGGGGCTGGGGCTCGACCGAGGCCGCGATCTCGGTCGGCGTCTTCCCGGTCGCCATCGCCGAGCAGTCCTGGACCGTCGGCGAAGGCAACCTCCTGCCGTGGGTCGAGGACGCGTACGACGACGCCGGCGCCCCGCACCCGGTCGTCCTGAACGACGACGAGGGCGGCGCGACGGTGCCGTACGAGGAGTTCATCGCCGCCGAACCCGACCTGATCCTCGCGCCCTACTCGGGGCTCACGCAGGAGCAGTACGACACGCTCAGCGAGATCGCCCCCGTCGTGGCCTACCCGGAGTCGCCCTGGACGACCCCGTGGGACGAGAACATCCGCATCTCGACGACCGCGCTCGGCCTGCAGGCCGAGGGCGAGGCGGTGCTCGACGAGATCGACGGCTACTTCGCCGAGCAGGCCGAGGCCCACCCCGAGTTCGCGGGCAAGACCTTCGCCGGCATCTGGGACGGCGACGGCTTCGTCTACGTCTACACCGCAGCCGACTCCCGCATCGAGGTGCTGACCGAGCTCGGCCTCGAGGTCGCCCCGAGCGTCTCCGAGCTCGACACGAGCGACGGCGGCTTCTTCTACGAGCTCAGCTACGAGCAGCTCGACAAGCTCGACGCCGACTTCATCGTCAGCTACCACGCCGACAAGGCCGAGGCCGACGCGTTCCTCACCAAGCCCGAGATGCAGGCGATCCCCGCAGTGGCGGCCGGCAAGGTCGCGCAGGTCTACGACCCGGTGACGGTCTCGTCGGTCTCGCCGCCCACCGCGCTCAGCGTGCAGTGGGAGGGCGGCATGCCCGCCCTCATCGAGGCAATCTCGGGCGCCGTCTCCGAGTAGTCCACGCGCAGCGACGGCCGGCGACCCGAGACGGGTCGCCGGCCGTCGCCGTCTCCACGGGTGCCCGGCCGAGCCGAATTGACGCAGTTAGGTAAGCCTCACCTATAGTTGGAGGCATGCTCGGTCTCGACCTCACGATCTCCTACAACGGCACGCCCGTCGTGCACGGCGCGGAGCTCCACCTCGAACCGGGCAAGGTCACCGCGCTCGTCGGCCCGAACGGCAGCGGCAAGTCGACGCTGCTGCGGGCACTCGCGCGGCTCCACCAGCCCGACTCCGGACGGGTGCTGCTCGCCGACGGCGACGCGCACACGGTCTCCGACGGCGCGGCCGCCGGTGCCCGCCAGCTCGCCGAGCACGGGGTCGACGCGGCCACGCTGAGCGCTCGCGAGTTCGCGCGCCGCGTCACGCTCCTCGCGCAGAGCCGCCCGACGCCGGGCGGCCTGACGGTGCGCGAGCTCGTGGAGTTCGGCCGTCATCCGCACCGCGGCCGGTTCATCGCCGGCGACGCGGGCGGCGCCGCGATCGTCGACCGCGCCATGGAGCTGACCGGCGTCGGGAGCCTCGCCGGCAACGCGGTCGACCAGCTCTCCGGCGGGCAGCTGCAGCGGGTCTGGCTCGCCGCCTGCCTCGCCCAGGACACGGGCGTGCTGCTGCTCGACGAGCCCACCACCTACCTCGACCTCCGCTACCAGGTCGAGCTCCTCGACCTCATCCGCGAGCTCGCCGACGAGCACGGCGTGACGATCGGCGTCGTGCTGCACGACCTCGACCAGGCCGCCGCCATCGCCGACCGTATCGTGCTGCTCGAGTCGGGCCGCGTGCGCGCCGTCGGCACGCCCGCCGAGGTGCTCGTCAGCGACGTGCTGAGCTCGGCCTACGGCATCCGCGTCGACGTCGACATCGACGAGCGCGGCTGCATCACCACCTGTCCCATCGGCCGCTACAACACGCGTCAGCGCTCCGAACGACTCGTCGTCGCCTAGCGACGTCTCCACCCACCACCCCCTCGCGCGGTCAGTCCTGCCCGCGCGCCGATCCGTGAGGAAACCCTCTCCCATGAGAACACCCGCCATCACCCTGGGCGCGGTCGCTGCGGCGTCCCTCCTGCTGCTCACCGGCTGCGGCACGACCGAGGCCCCCGCGGCCGCCGACGGCGCCGAGGGCGCGATCACCGTGACGGACGATCGCGGCGAGGAGATCTCGCTCGACGCACTGGCCGAGAAGGTCGTCGCACTCGAGTGGAACACCGCCGAGAACCTCGTCGCGCTCGGCGTGATGCCGACCGGCGTGGCCGACGTCGCGGGATACAGCGCGTGGGTGCAGTCGGAGCCGCTCGACGAGGGCGTCACCGACGTCGGCATGCGCGGCGAGCCCTCCGTCGACGCGATCGCGGGCCTCGCGCCCGACCTCGTCGTGACGACCACCGACCTGCCCGAGACCGTGATCTCGCAGATCGAGGAGTTCGCCCCCGTGATCGTGGTGCGCGGCGCCGACGCCTCGAACCCCATCGGCCAGATGGAGTCGAACCTCGAGCGCATCGCCACCGCCACCGGCACCGAGGACGAGGGCGAGGCGCTGCTCGACGGCTTCCACGCGAAGATCGACGAGGGTGCGGCCGCACTCGAGGAGGCCGGGCTCGCCGGCACCCCGTTCATGATGAGCGACTCGTGGGCGAGCGGCGGCCAGGTGTCGATCCGCCCGTTCACCGAGGGCGCGCTGCTCACCGCGGTCACCGAGGAGCTCGGTCTCGAGAACGCCTGGACGGGCGAGGGCGACGCCGACTACGGCCTCGGCTCGACCGACGTCGAAGGCCTGACCGGGCTCGACGACCTCGAGTTCCTCTACATCACGAACGGCGAAGCCGACGCCTACGCGGTCGACCTGGCCGACAACGCGGTCTGGAAGTCGCTGCCGTTCGTCGCGAACGGCAACGTGCACCGCCTCCCCGACGGCATCTGGATGTTCGGCGGCCCGTCGTCGATGAACGACTACATCGATGCGGTCGTCAGCACCCTCGCGGGCTGAGACCGGCACGGCGCCGGCCGGGGGCGAGCGCCGCCCCCGGCTCGGCGCAGTGCTGCTCATCGCCCTGGGGCTCGTGGTCGCGACACTGCTCGCCGCGGTCCACGTCACCCAGGGATCGGCCGACGTGGGCCTCCCTGAACTCCTCGGCCTCCTCACCGGCACCGGCGGCGACGAGCAGTCGGCCGCGGTCTTCCTCGCCTCTCGTATGCCGCGCATGGTCGCGGGCGTCGTCGTGGGCGTCGCGCTCGGCGTCGCGGGACTCGTGCTGCAGTCGGTGTCGCGCAACGTGCTCGCGTCGCCCGACACCCTGGCGGTGAACGCCGGCTCGTACCTCGCGGTCGTCGTGGTCGCGGCCTTCGGCATCTCGCTGCCCGTCCTCGGCGGCGGTGCGGTCGCCTTCCTCGGCGGGCTCGCCGCGGCCGGCCTCGTGCTCGCGCTGTCGTCGGGCGGCTCGCGGTCGTCGGGCTCGGGCGGAGGCGGCACCGTCCGGCTCGTGCTCGCCGGCTCGGCGATCGCGCTTGCGCTCACCGCGCTGACCACCATGCTCCTGCTGCTCTTCCCCGAGCGCACGAACGGCCTCTATGCCTGGAGCCAGGGCACCCTCGCGCAGACCGGCATCGGGCCGGCCGCCCAGCTCGCGCCGGTCGTGCTGGTCGCCGTCGTGGCGCTCCTCGTGTTCGCCCGTCAGTTCGATCTCGTCGCCCTCGGCGACGACACGGCGACCGTGCTCGGCGTCGACGTGCGACGCACGCGGCTCGTCGGCGTCCTGATCGCCGTGCTGCTTTCGGCGGCCGCCGTCGCCCTCGTCGGTCCCATCGGCTTCGTCGGCCTCGCTGCGCCGGCGATCGTCCGACTGATCGCGGCACGGGTGCCCGGCATGCAGAAGCACGTGCTCCTCATCCCGGCCGCCGCCGTGATGGGCGTCATCGTCGTGCTCGGGGCCGACGTGCTGCTGCGGCTCGCCTTCGGCGGCCAGGCCGGCGTCGAGGTTCCCACCGGCATCGTCACCACGATCTTCGGCGCGGTGTTCCTCGTGGCGCTCGCGCTGCGGTCGCGAGCGACCTCCGAGGCGGCGAGCGGCTTCGTGATCGGCGCCGGGCTCTCTCGGCGTGGACGACGCCTCGTCATCGGGGGATCGGTGGCGCTCCTCCTCGTGCTCGCCTTCGTCTCGCTGCTCCTCGGCGACGCGAAGCTGCTCGGCGGCGACGTGCTCAACTGGATCACCGGCCAGGCCGGTCCGCTCGTCGAGTTCGTGATGAACACCCGCGCCCCGCGGGTGGCCGCCGCGATCCTCGCCGGCGCCGCCCTCGCCGTCGCCGGCACGGTGGTGCAGGCGGTCTCGCGCAACCCGCTCGCCGAGCCGGCGATCCTCGGCGTGACCGGCGGCGCCGGCGTCGGGGCCGTGCTCGTCATCACCTTCTGGCCGCTCGCGAGCTTCGTCGCCGTCACGACCGGCGGCTTCGCGGGCGCCGCCGTCGCGGCGCTCATCGTCTTCGGGCTGTCGCTGCGCGGCGGGCTCGCCACCAGCCGGCTGATCCTCGTCGGCCTCGGCGTCTCCGCCGCGGCGTCGGCGGTCGTCGCGATGCTGATCATCGCGACCGACCCGTACAACGCGGCGAAGGCACTCACCTGGATGTCGGGCTCGACGTACGGTCGCACCTTCCCGCAGCTCATCCCGCTCCTCGTCGTGCTCGCGGTCTCGTTGCCGGTGCTCGCCGGCATGCGCCGGGAACTCGATCTGCTCGCCTTCGATGACGACACCCCGCGGGTGCTCGGCGTCCGGCTCGGGCGCGCCCGCCTCGGACTGCTCGCGATCGCCGTCGCGCTCACCGCGACCGCGGTGTCGGCCGTCGGCGTCGTCGGTTTCGTCGGCCTCGTGGCGCCGCACGCCGCGCGCGCCCTCGTCGGTGCGCGGCACGGACTCGTGCTGCCGCTCGCCGCAGTGCTCGGTGCACTGCTCGTCACGGTGGCCGACACCATCGGCCGTACCGTGATCGCGCCCGGCCAGCTGCCCGCGGGGCTCGTCACCGCGGTCGTCGGCGCTCCGTACTTCGTCTGGCTGCTCTGGCGTTCGCGCCGCACGGCCTGAAGGGCCTCGGCGTCGATCGAACGGGCGTGGTGCTACGGGGTGCCGGAAGCACGGCCGCGCCGGGGCGCCGGCCGGCGCGGCAGGTACCCGCCCGCCTCGAGCCCCGCCTCGATCTCGAAGCGGTTCCGCAGCGGGTCGCGGCCGGCGATGAAGTACAGCAGCGGGAAGAGCATGCCGTACCTGCGCCACTGCTCGCGGTGCACGACCTCGTGGCCGAGCACCCGGTCGCCGTCGTTCGCGCCCGTGAGGTAGCAGCCGCCGACGCAGGACCCGCCGCGCCCGTATGTCCACTTCGGCATGCCGGTGAACACGATGAGTCCGTGTCGGCGGCGGATCGGCCCGGTGCTCCAGATGAATCCCCAGGTGAAGCCCACGGCGGTCGCCCACCAGTAGCCGAGTCGGCTGATCGGCGAATCCGTGAGGCGGATGCGCAGGGTCGTGTTCGGTTCGGCGTCGCTCACGCGGCGGGCTCCTCGTCGTCGTCATCGGTGGTTCCGGTCGAGGGGGAGTCGGGCTGCTCGCCCGCCGCGGCGCCCTCGGCGGCGCCCGGCCGGCCGAGCGCCTCGAGCAGTCGCAGCCACACCTCGCTCATGGTCGGGAAGGCGGGCACCGCGTGCCAGAGCCGATCCACCGGCACCTCGCCGACGATCGCGACGGTCGCCGCATGCACGAGCTCCGAGACATCCGGGCCGACGAACGTGGCGCCGATCACCGTGCCGAGCTCGCCGTCGACGACGAGTCGCGCGCGACCGGCGAAGCCGTCGGCGTGGATGCCGGCTCCGCTCACCGAGCCGAAGTCGACGTCGGCGACGCGCACCGCCCGGCCCTCCCGCCGTGCCTCCTCGACCGTGCGGCCGACTGCGCCGCACTCGGGCTCGGCGAACACGATCTCGGGCACGGCGGCGTGGTCGGCGGTCGCCGTGTGCGCGCCCCACGGCGCGAGCTCGAGCGGGCGGCCGGTCGCGCGCGCACCGATGAGGTCGCCGGCCGCGCGTGCCTGGTACTTGCCCTGGTGGGTGAGCAGCGCGCGGTGGTTGACGTCGCCGACGGCGTAGAGCCACGGGGTCTCGTCGTTCGTCGAGGCGCGCACGAGCAGGCTGTCGTCGACGTCGAGCCAGTCGCCCGGGGCGAGTCCGACCGTCTCGAGGCCGAGCCCGTCGGTGCGGGGCCGCCGCCCGGTCGCGACGAGCACCTCGTCGGCGACGAGCGTCCCGCCGTCGTCGAGTTCGAGGCGGA
Organism: Agromyces sp. NPDC058126; assembly: GCF_042884595.1. Taxonomy (NCBI): domain Bacteria; kingdom Bacillati; phylum Actinomycetota; class Actinomycetes; order Micrococcales; family Microbacteriaceae; genus Agromyces; species Agromyces sp. NPDC058126. The sequence goes on from NZ_JBHVTS010000001.1 coordinate 894,914, forward strand.
CCTCGTCGTTCGGGGTGCGCTCGACGCGCACGACCTCGACGCCGAGGCGTACGGATGCCCCGAGCCCGCGCAGTCCGTCGGCGACGGCCTCTCCCGCGAAGGGCTCCATGCCGCCGAGCAGCGTATGACGTGCGAGCACGGTCACCTCGGTGCCGAAGCCCGCGAAGACGGTCGCCATCTCGGCGGCGACCGAGCCGCCGCCGATCACCGCGAGCCGGCGGGGCGGCGTCGAGACGCTCGTCGCCTCGCGGCTCGCCCACGGGCGCGCCAGGGCGAGCCCGTCGATCGGCGGGATCACCGGGTCGGAACCCGTCGAGAGCACGACGGCGTGACGCGCGAGGAGCGTCACCGTGCCTCCGTCGGATCGCTCGACGACGACGCGGCGCGGCCCGTCGAGCCGGCCGTGTCCGCGCTCGAGTTCGATGCCGACGCTGTCGAGCCAGTCCACCGCGCCCTGGTCGCTCCAGTCCGAGACCCAGTAGTCGCGGCGGCGCAGCACCGCGTCGACGTCGAGCTCGCCGGTCGCCGCCTCCGCGGCGCCGGGCACGCGTCGGGCGGCGCGCAGCGCGGCGGCGCTGCGGAGGAGCGTCTTGGACGGCACGCAGGCCCAGTAGGAGCACTCGCCGCCGACGAGTTCGTGCTCGACGATGACGACCTCGAGCCCGGACGCCCGTGCCCGATCGGCGACGTTCTCGCCCACCGGCCCTGCGCCGATCACGACCACATCGGTCTCGCGCTGCATCGCCGCCCCCTTGCCCGTGAGGTTCTCGTGACGGGCCGCGGAGGAGCCCGTCTGGGTTCCGGCCGTCCTGCGCCGCACCCGGTCCCATCAGCCTAGGGGCGGGAGCCGCCGCGAAGGTCAGCCGCGCGTGCGCGCGCCCGAAGTGAGCGCCCCGACGAGCCGGAGGATCGTCGGCAGGTCGTCGACGGCCGACTCGGGGTTCGACGGCGTGAAGCCCGTGATCGCGGCACCCGCCACGGTGAAGCGGGCCACCACCTCGCGGACGAGCGACGCGAGTTCGCCGGCCCCGATGCCGAACGGCATCGGATACGACAGGCCCGCGAGCGCCGACGGGTCGAGCACGTCGAGGTCGATGTGCACGAAGACGTTCGACGCGCCCGTCGCCTCGAGCTCGGCGACCACCGCCGCCGGGTCGGAGAGGTCCTCGACGGTGAGCACCGAGATGCCGTGCTCCTCGATGAAGCGGTGCTCCTCCGCGTCGATCGCTCGGATGCCGCCGAGCACGAGCCGAGCCGGCGCGACCCTGGTCGCCTCGTCGAGGGCGAGCCCCTCGGCCCCGTCGCCGGTGATCGCGCGAAGCGTCATGCCGCCGAAACCGCCCGACGGCGAGGTCTCGGGGGTGTTGAGGTCGGGATGGGCGTCGAGCCAGAGCACCGCGAGGTCGCCGCGGGTGCGCTCCGCGGCGTGCGCGACGGCGGCGAGCGAACTGCCGCAGTCGCCGCCGATCGTCAGCGCCCAGTCGGGCACCTGCGCGAGCGCGTGCGCGGTCGACTCACGCACCCGCCGGATCGTGCTGTACCGGCGGACGCCCGTGCCGAGCGACTCGCCGGCCTCGACCGGCACGTCGACGACGACGGTCGAGGAGGAGGGCAGGTCGCCGCGGATGGCCTCGGCGCCGTCGGCGAGGCTCATGGCGCGCGAGGAGACCGACCCCTGCCAGAGCGGCACGACGACGAAGGTGGCGGGCATGAGACCAGTATGCGCCACCGCCGTGGGTCGACCGCCGAACACGGCGGATGCCGCGACCGACGTGCGGTCGCGGCATCCGTTCGTGCCCTGGAGCTGCGTTCAGCCGCCGATGGCGCCCTGCGAGCCGCCGGCCTTCAGCGCGGCCAGCCGGGCGTCGACCTCCGTCAGCTCGCCGAGGTCGTCGAGCTCGTTGAACTGGGCGTCGAGGCTCGACGCGGCGAGCTCGGCCTGGCCGCGCACGACGGCCTCCTCGCGACGGATCTTCTCCTCGAAGCGGCCGATGTCGCTCGTCGGGTCGAGGATGTCGATCGACTTGACCGCGTCCTGCACCTGCTTCTGCGCCTGGGCGGTCTTCGCCCGCGCCACGAGCTCGGAGCGCTTGTTCTGCAGCTGGACGAGCTTCTCCTTCATGCCGTTGAGCCCGGCCTTCAGCTTGTCGACGACCTCGGTCTGCGCGGCGATCTGCGGCTCGGCAGCCTTCGCCTCGTTCTCGGCCGAGATCTGGCGGCTGAGCGCGACCTTCGCGAGGTTGTCGAACTTGTCGCCGCCGGCGGCGTCGCCCGCCGTGCGCATCTCGTCGCCCTTGCGGCTCGCCGCGATGGCCTTCTCGCCCCACTCGCGCGCCGCCTCGACGTCCTCGCGGTGGTCGTCCTCGAGGAGGCGCAGGTTGCCGATCGTCTCGGCGATGGCCGCCTCCGCGTCGGCGATCGAGTTGGTGTAGTCGCGCACCATCTGGTCGAGCATCAGCTGCGGGTCCTCGGCCTGGTCGATGAGGGCGTTGATGTTGGCTCGGACGAGCTGCGAGATCCGCCCGAAGATGGACTGCTTGGTCATGGTTGCTCCCTGTTCGTGGTTCTGAGGTCGGTCGATGGTCGGTGGAGATGCGGTCTCGTGCGGTCGTGGTCGTCGTCGGTCAGAATCGGCCCCCGCTTCCGCGTCGCGAACGCGTCGCCGAGCCGCCGAAGCTGCCGGGGGAGCGTCGACCGCCTCCGCCGAAGCCGCCGCCTCCGCCGAAGCCGCCTCCGCCCCCGCCGAAACCGCCGCCGCCCCCGCCGCCGAGGACCGAGTTGATGAGGATGCCGCCGAGCACCGCGCCGAAGAGATCGCCTCCCGAGCCGCCGGTCGTGCCGCCCTGCGCGGCACCGCCGCCGTAGCCGCCGAACCCGCCGACGTCCTGCTGCGCGAGCTGCATCGCCGAGCGGGCGAGCTGCTCGGCGCGCTGGGCCGCCGCGAGCGCGGCCGCCGCATCGCTCGCGGCGGTCTGCTCGGCCTGCACCAGCAGGCGCCCGGCCTCGGCGAGGCGGGTCCTCGCCTCGGGCCCGACGGCGCCGCGTCGAGCGACGAGGTAGTCCTCGGCCGCCTGGACCTGGCTGCGCGCCGCCTGCAGGCTCCGCCCGAGCTGCGCCTGCGTGCGCGCGGCCTGCTCGGCGGCGTCGCGGGCGCCCTGGATCGCGGCGTCGATCTCGCCGTCGACCTGTTCGAGGCGCGCCTGCAGCGCGAGCGGGTCGCGGCCGGGTGCGGTGATCGCGCTGCGCAGTTCGGATGCCTCGGCGGCGACCCGGTCGGCGAGGGCGCTCGCGCCGGGGTCGTCGAGGCCGCGCGCGGTCTGCACGTCGCGGTCGAGCTCATCGGCACCGGCGGCGACGGCGCGGTCGGCCGCGGTGAGCTCGGCGGCGAGCCGCTCGATCGACACCGAGAGGAGTTGCGCCTGGTCGACCGCCTCCTCCGCCGCGCGGATCTCGACGGCGGCGGCGGCGCCTTCGCCGCGGCCGACCGCGGCGCCGGCTTCGGTGAGCGCCTCGCGGGCGAAGCCCATCCTGGTCTGGGCCTGCGCCGGGTTGTCGACGACCGGGGCGAGCGCGGAGGCGGCGTACTGCGACTGCAGCGCGGCGAGCCGCTGGGCCGCCGGGGCGATGCCCCGCTCGACGGTCGCGGCGAGCGCCTCGACCCGGGCGAGCGCCTCGGGTGCGTTGCGTTCGAGGTCGCGGAGTTCGTCGAATCGCGCGGCCTGCTCGTCGAGCAGCGCATCGGCCTCGCCGGTGAGCGAGATGATGCCGCCGTACCAGGCACGGCGCTCCTCGTCGGTGTCGGGGTCGGCGTCGTCGAGCCGCTGCTGCAGCGCGAAGGCCTCGGCGATCTTCGCCTTCGCCCCCTCGAGGGCGGCGCGGAAGTCGGCCGTGGCCTCGTCGCCGTAGGAGGCGACGGCGAACCCGAGTTCCTCCTCGCTCGTCTTCAGCGCGTCGTCGGCCTGGACGAGTGCGCTGCCGGCCTGACGCCGGAGGTCGTCGATCGACGGGTGCGGGGCGCCCCCGCCCGCGGCGGGGCTGCGCTTCTTGCGGCGGGCGAGGACGATCCAGACGATCACGACGATGATCGCGGCGATCACGAGGAACCAGATGAAGCCGGCCCCCCAGCCGCCGCCCGCGCCGCTGTCGCCCGCGATCGCGGCCGAGCCGGCGATCGCCGCGCCCGCCCAGTCCTCGTCGCGCAACTCGGGTTCGATGACCTCGAGGCTGATGCGGTCGAGCTCCTCGTCGGACAGCGAGGCGTCGCTCGCCGCGGAGAGGAAGTACTGCCGCCCCTCGACGGCGACCGCGAGCAGGTAGTCCTCACTGCCGAGGCCGTTGTCGATCGCCGTCTGCTCGGCCCAGGCGTCGGCGGCGGACGGGTTCTCGAACTCGTCGACGTAGGCGACGAAGAGCTGGCGGCTGCTGCGGTCGGCGTCGGCCGCGAGCGCCTGCTCGACCTCCGAGGTGCGGGTGCCGAGCACGCCCGCCGTGTCGACGACGGGGGAGGAGCCGAAGGAGACGGGGTCGTCAGCCCAGGCCGTGCCTGCCGCTCCGACACCGATCAACCCCGTGATCATCGCCACCGTCACGAGCCATCTGCGTCCTGCGCGCATGCACCAGTGCCTTTCCCCCGTCCGGACGGACGTTCTCGAGTCTACGGTGGGGCCGTGGCGATCGTCCACGACCGGGCGGGCCGCCGAGCGGATTCAGCAGAACTCCGCGACATGCCCGGGTTCCCCGGCCGGACGCAGCGCCCGATCCCGGAGCACGAGCGAGTCGGGGGAGTCGCGATCGGCGCACGCCTGCGGGAACGAGCCGCGCAGCTCATCGGGATACTCGATGCCGAGGACGTGTTCGCCGTAGACCTCCCGGTACGCGCCGCACTCGTCCCAGGCGTGGCACGACTCCGCGATCGCGAAGTCGAAACCGGCCTGTTCCCGCAGCACGCCGGCCGACTCCGCGGTGTTCTTCTGCGCGATCGCGAGCCCGTTCGCGTGGGCCCGATCGGCGAACTCGCCCGCGAGCGCGAGGTTGTCGGCGAGATCGAGCCGCCCGTGCGAGCGGGTGAACGAGTCGAGGTTGTCGATCTCGACCGCGTCGTAGCCCGCTCGGGCGCAGTCGTCGATCATCGCCCCGACGATGCGTGCGATCCCCGAACGCCGCTCGGGCGTCGAGGTGTCGAGGAGCAGTTCGTCGGGCCAGGCGGGGTCGACGACCGCCTCGCCGTCGACGGAGAGCAGGAGGTCGCTCGGGTCGCTCCGCCACCGGGCGGCGTCACCGGGCTGCGTCTGGAAGCCGTTCACGTAGCAGATGGAGTACCGGGCGGGGTCGGGCGAATCGGTGCGATCCCGGACGACGATCTCGACGTCGGCGTCGGGCGGGTACGCGCCGCCGAGCTGGTAGTCGAAGGTTCCGCCGACGGGCGGCAGGGAGGGTGCGGACGAGCCGGTCGACGCGGGATCGTTCGCCGACGAGGGTGGCGCGGCAGCGCACGCCGCGAGGCAGCCGATCATCGTCGCGATCAGCGCTGCGCCGGTCGAGCCGCGTCGCAGGCGGCTGCGAGCAGCGGATCGCGAGACGAGGGCCGGACGGCCCTCGACCCGCTCATTCATACGTGCCCCCGGAGGGATTCGAACCCCCGACCTACGGTACCGGAAACCGGCGCTCTATCCCCTGAGCTACGGAGGCGCACAGTTGAAAACCCTACCATCCCCGGAGGTGCTCGAGCGCCGAGCGGGACGCGATCGGGGCCCCGCCGACGCGGGCGCCGCGCGGCTCAGGGCATGGCGAGGCGGGCGACTCGGCCGAGCAGCTCCTCGCGCACCTTCGCCGTGAGGAAGGCGTGCGCGCCCTGCAGGACCGCGTCGCCGACGATGTGCGTCGCGACGACCTCGGGGTACCAGCGGCTGAGGCGTCGGATGTCGCGCTCGACCGCCTCGGCGAGCCGGGCACCGCCGACCGCGGCGGTGGGGCCCGCCAGCACGAGCAGCCCCGGGTCGAGGGTCGCGAGCAGCGGCAGCGTGATGTGCGCGATGCGCAGTCCGATCTCGTCGATGATCTCGTCGCGGTCCTCGCTCGCCGCGATCGACTCGAGCACCGCGGCGAAGTCCGCGCCGCCGATCCCTCGGGCCTCGGCGAGACGACGTACTGCGGCCGCTCCGACGAGGTCGGTGCTCGTACGGGCGTGCCCGTCGAGCGCGTGCGCCTCGACCGAGAGCGGGAGGAACCCGATCTCGCCCGCGCCGCCGAAGGTGCCGCGGTGCAGGTCTCCGGCCACGTCGAAGGAGGTGCCGACCCCGTTGCCGAGCCAGAGCAGGGCGAACACGTCGCGCCCGGCGCCGGCGCCGCCCTCGCGTTCGGCGAGCGCGGCGAGGTTCACGTCGTTCTCGATGAAGACGGTGATGCCGAGCGCCTGCTCGAGCACCCCGCGCAGCCCCGTGGTCGGCCATCCGGGCAGGGTCTCGCTGAACAGCTCGCCCTCACCGCCCGGGTCGACGTAGCCGGCGGTGCCGATGCACACCGTGTGCACCATCCCGGGGTCGGTCCCGGCGGCCGCGCTCGCCTCGCGGATCGCCGCCGCCACCTCGTCGACGGCGGAGCGCTCGGCGGGGTCGCGGGGCAGCACGATGGTGACCGCGGGCCGGTCGCCGCCCGCGGCGTCGACGACGCGCGCACGCAGTCGGAACGCGTCGATCGCGATCGCGACGCCCAGGGGGCGATCGGTGCGCGCCGAGTAGAGCACGGCGTTGCGCCCGGGGCTTCCGGCGAGCTGACCGCTCTCCTCGACGACGCCCGCGGCGATGAGCCGGGTCATCATCATCGAGGCCGTCGGCTTCGAGACGCCGACGAGCTCGCAGATGCGGTTGCGGGTGAGCGGGCCGTGGTCGAGGAGGGCCGAGAGCCCGACCCGGTCGTTGACCGCGCCGAGCCAGGACGGGGTGCCCTGGGAGTGACGGGTCGTCGGGGCGTCCATCAGGCCGCCAGGTTCTCGAGGATCGCGGCGACGAGCACCTGCGCGTCGCCGGGCTCGACGAACTCGGCCGACTCCACGACGATCCAGTACTGACCCGAGAACACCTGCGCCTCGCCCTGCTCGTCCGTGACGGAGAAGTACCCCTCCACCTCGGGCGGGGTGCCGTATGTCGGGACCGGCTTCGATCCGAGCGCCGCGTCGTTCTTGCGCCCCTCGAGCGCGCCCTCGGGCGGCGTCGCGACGCCGAACTCGATGAGCGCCCCGCTCGTCTGGTTGAGCAGGCCGCACGTGGTGCCCGCCTCCTCCTCGACGCCGAGGACGCCGTCGGCGGCCGGCTCGTAGTCGGGGGCGTTGCCGAGGTTCGGGTTGTAGGCGTAGACGTCGTCGGCGGAGAGCAGTTCGTCGCAGGCGATCTCGAACGGCGTCGGCTCCTCGGCGGGGGCCTCGCTCGCGCCGGGATCGGTCGCTGCGGCCGACGGGTCGTCGGCCGGGGGAGCGGGTTCGGAGCACCCGGCGAGGGCGAAGACGGATGCCGCGACGGCGAGCGCGAGCCCGGCCGATCGCAGTCGAGGCAGACGATGGAGGCGCGGCATGTGACGAACCTTACCAATCGCCACCCGGTAGGATTTGCGGGTGACTCCCACCGACCTCTCACTCGCCCTGTACGACCTCGTCCTCGCCCTCGCCGAGCGACGTCGGGCCGCGGGCGCGGAGGTCGAACTGGCGCTGGCTCCCGGCGACGTGACGCTCGAGCGTCCGAAGCTGCGCGAGCACGGTGACTGGGCGTCGAACGTCGCCATGCGCATCGCGAAGCCGTTCGGCCAGAACCCGCGCGAGCTCGCCGGCGAGCTCGCCGCGGCGATCGCCGGCCTCGACGGCGTCGCGAGCGCAGAGGTCGCCGGGCCGGGCTTCATCAACATCCGCCTCGAGGCCGCCGCGGCCGGCGCGCTCGCGAAGACGATCGTCGACGCGGGCGCCGAGTACGGCCGCAGCGACTCGCTCGCGGGCAGCGTGATCAACCTCGAGTTCGTCTCGGCGAACCCGACCGGCCCGCTGCACATCGGGCACACCCGCTGGGCGGCGCTCGGCGACTCGATCAGCCGGGTGCTCCGCGCCGCCGGGGCCGAGGTCGCCAACGAGTACTACATCAACGACGCCGGCAACCAGATGGAGATCTTCGGCGCCTCCGTGCTCGCCGCCGCGAAGGGCGAGCCGACCCCCGAGGGCGGCTACCCGGGCAGCTACATCGCCGACCTCGCGGCCCGCGTGCTCGAACGCGAGCCGAACCTCGCCGAGCTCGACCGCGAGCTCGCGCTGCACACGGCCACCGAGATCGCCTACGAGCTGCAGCTCGCCGAGATCCGCGCCTCGCTCGAGCGCTTCAACGTGCACTTCGACGTGTGGACGAGCGAGCGCCGCCTGCACGCCAGGGGCGACGACGGCATCAACGACATCGACACGGCGCTCGCCCGGCTGCGCGCCCAGGGCCACGTGTACGACGCCGACGACGCCGTCTGGGTGAAGACGACCGACTTCGGCGACGACAAGGATCGGGTGTTCGTGCGCGGCAACGGCGTGCCGACCTACTTCGCCGCCGACGCCGCCCTGTACCTCGACAAGGGCGACCGCGGGTTCAAGCACAAGATCTACCTGCTCGGCGCCGACCACCACGGGTACGTCCACCGCCTCAAGGCGCTCGCCGGTGCGGCGGGCGACGACCCCGAGCGCGACATCGAGGTGCTCATCGGGCAGCTCGTGAGCGTGAACGGCGCGAAGCTCTCGAAGCGCGCCGGCAACATCATCGAGCTCGACGACCTGCAGGCCTGGCTCGGCACCGACGCGCTCCGCTACACGCTCGGACGCTACCCGGCCGACTCGCCGCTCACGATCGACCCCGAGATCCTGCAGCGCCGCACCAACGACAACCCCGTCTTCTACGTGCAGTACGCGCACGCCCGCACCTCCGCGGTCGCGCGCAACGCCGCGGCATCCGGGGTCGACCGCTCGTCGTTCGCCCCTGAGCTGCTCACCCACGAGACCGAGTCGGCGCTCCTCGGCGCGCTGCAGGAGTTCCCGCGCATCGTGGCCCAGTCGGCCGAGCTGCGCGAGCCGCACCGCGTCGCACGCTATGTCGAGGAGCTCGCGGGCCTCTACCATCGCTGGTACGACAACTGCCGCGTGCTGCCGCTCGGCGACGAGCCGGTCGGCGAACTGCAGCGCACGAGGCTCTGGCTGAACGACGCCACGGGCCAGGTCATCCGCAACGGACTCGGGCTGGTCGGCGTCTCGGCCCCCGAGCGCATGTAGGCACACCCGAAACGATCCCGAGGGGGAACCGATGTCCGACGAGCACGCGACGGTCGAGTTGGATGTCACGGAGCCCGAGCCTCGGCGTCGGCTCTCCCGGGGCGCCCGTATCGGGCTCATCGTCGCGGGCTCCGTCGTCGGCCTCGCCGCGCTCCTCGTGGTCGCCGACGTGGTCGCGCGGGGCATCGCGGAGCAGCGCGTCGCCGACGAGGTGCGCGCGAACCTGCCTGCGGGTGTCGAGGGCGACGTGGACGTGACGATCGGCGGCCTCTCGGTGATCGCGCAGTACCTCGCGGGCACGATGGAGCAGGTGTCGCTCAGCGCACCCGAACTCGTCGTCGACGGTGCGCCGCTCGACGTCGCGGTCGACCTCCGCGGCGTTCCGGTCGACCTGGGCAGCCCGGTCGAGCGGCTCGAGGCGACGGTCTCGGCCGAGCAGGACGCGGTGAACAGCCTCGTCCAGGTGCCGAACTCGACCGGCTCGATCACCCTCGGCGACGCGACCGTCGGCTACGAGGGCGAACTCGAGCTGTTCGGGCAGTCGATCGCCTACCAGGTGACCGCGACGCCGTCGGCGGCCGGCAACGAGGTGCTGCTCGAGCCGGTCGGCGTCGAGGTCGGCGCGGGCGGCGGCTCGCTCGACCTCTCGGGCATCGTCGAACGGGTCCTCGGCGGCGACCCGATCGCGGTCTGCGTGGCCGAGCACCTGCCCGAGGGCATCGAGGTGACCGACATCGCCGCGGCGCCGGGCGTCGTGCAGGTCGAGCTCGAGGGCTCGGAGGTCACGCTCGACGCGGCGCACCTGCAGCAGACCGGGAGCTGCGACTGACGGCTCGATTCGGCCTCGCCGTGCGGCCTCGGTAGACTCGCCGTACGCCGACCCACAAGGTCGGCACGCATCAGGCTTCAGGAACCGATCCGGGTTCGCTCGCCGCGAGCGACCGTCGATTCGTCCCCTCCGTGAGGTTTCTCCGTGGCATCCGTCTCCATCGCCGTCCCCTCGGGCCCCGCCGTGCCCGACGACGTCAACGGGCTCGAGCCGCAGGTCTGGCCTGAGTCGGCCCATCGCGACGACGCCGGCCGGCTCGTGCTCGCGGGTCTCGACGCGGCGTCGCTCGCCGCCCGGTTCGGCACCCCGCTGTACGTCGTCGACGAGGACGAGGCGCGCGGGCGCGCCCGCCGAACCCGTGAGGCCTTCGAGGTCGCGGCGCGAGCCGCGGGCACCGATGTGACGGTCTATTACGCGGGCAAGGCGTTCCTCTCGGGCGCGGTCGTGCGCTGGGTCCTCGACGAGGGGCTCGCGGTCGATGTCTGCACCGGCGGCGAGCTCGCGGTCGCGCTCGGCGCGGGGGCCGATCCCGCGCGCCTCGGCTTCCACGGCAACAACAAGTCGCTCGCCGAGATCGACGCCGCGGTCGCCGCGGGTGTCGGGGCGATCGTCATCGACAGCGAGGTCGAGATCGAGCGGGTCGCGGCCGCAGCCGCACGCGCCGGGCGACGCCAGCGGGTGCGCCTCCGCGTGAACAGCGGCGTGCACGCCTCGACGCACGAGTTCCTCGCGACCGCCCACGAAGACCAGAAGTTCGGGGTCCCGCTCGAGCGCGCGGCCGAGCTGGGCGCCCGCATCCGCGGCCACGAGGCCCTCGAGTTCCTCGGCCTGCACTGCCACATCGGCTCCCAGATCTTCGACGCCGAGGGCTTCGCCGAGTCGGCCTCGCGCCTGCTCGAGGCCCACGCCGAACTCTCCGCGGCCGGGCCCGTGCCCGAGCTCAACCTCGGCGGCGGCTTCGGCATCGCCTATACCGCGGCCGACTCGCCGCAGCCGATCGAGGACATCGCCCGAGGCATCCTCGACGCCGTCGTCGCCGGCTGCCGCGAACGCGGCCTGCCGCTGCCGAAGCTCGCGTTCGAGCCCGGACGCTCGATCATCGGCCCGGCGGGCGTCACGATCTACACGGTCGGCACGATCAAGTCGGTGCCCATCGAGGGCGGCGAGCGGCGCTACGTGAGCGTCGACGGCGGTATGAGCGACAACGCGCGCACCGCGCTCTACGGCGCCGAGTACTCGGCCCGCCTGGCCTCGCGCGTCTCGGCGGCGGCGCCCGCGCTCTCGCGGGTCGTCGGCAAGCACTGCGAGTCGGGCGACATCGTCGTCGACGCCGAGTACCTGCCGGCCGACACCGCACCGGGCGACCTGCTCGCGGTGCCGGCCACAGGGGCCTACTGCTGGTCGCTCGCCTCGAACTACAACCACGTGCCCCGTCCGCCCGTCGTCGCCGTGCACGGCGGCGAGGCCCGCCTCATCGTGCGCGGCGAGACGATCGACGACCTCCTCTCCCGCGATCTCGGGCTCGAGCCGACCGCGAGAAACACCGTCGCTACCGAAGGGACCCCCGCATGATCGAGTACCGCTCCATCCGAGTCGGACTGCTCGGAGCCGGATCGGTGGGATCGCAGGTGGCGAGGCTCCTCCTCGAGCACGCCGACGAGCTGGAACAGCGCGTCGGCGCCCGCCTCGAGCTCGTCGGCATCGCCGTGCGCGACACGACCGCGAAGCGCGACGTCGAGCTGCCCGCCGAACTCCTCACGACCGACGCCGAGTCGCTCATCCTCGGTTCCGACATCGTGATCGAGCTGGTCGGCGGCATCGAGCCCGCCCGGAGCCTCGTCCTGCAGGCGATCGGCTCGGGCGCCGATGTCGTGACGGGCAACAAGGCCCTGCTCGCCTCGCACGGCCCCGAGCTCTTCGCCGCGGCCGAGCAGGTCGGCGCGCAGCTCTCCTACGAGGCCGCCGTCGCCGGGGCGATCCCGATCATCCGGCCGCTCCGCGAGAGCCTCGCCGGCGATCGGGTCGACCGCATCCTCGGCATCGTCAACGGCACCACGAACTTCATCCTCGACCGCATGGACACGACCGGGGCATCCCTCGAGGACGCACTCGCGACCGCGACCGAGCTCGGCTACGCCGAGGCCGACCCGACCGCCGACATCGGCGGCTACGACGCCGCGCAGAAGGCGGCGATCCTCGCGAGCCTCGCCTTCCACACGAGCGTGCCCGTCGAAGCGGTGCACCGCGAGGGGATCACCGAGGTCTCGGCCGACCAGGTCGAATCGGCGCGGCGCGCGGGCTACGTCGTGAAGCTCCTCGCGATCTGCGAGCGCCTCACCGACCCCGAGACGGGCGACGAGGGCGTCTCCGCGCGCGTGTATCCCGCGCTCGTGCCGCGCAGCCACCCGCTCGCCGCCGTGCACGGCGCGAACAACGCCGTCTTCGTCGAGGCCTCCGCCGCGGGCCCGCTCATGTTCTACGGCGCCGGGGCCGGGGGAGTGCAGACCGCCTCCGCCGTGCTCGGCGACCTCGTCGCGATCGCCCGCCGCCGCGTCTCCGGCGGCCCCGGCACCGCCGAATCGACGCAGGCCGAAGTGCCCGTGCTCGAGATCGGCCGCATCACCACGCGCTACGCGATCACCCTCGAAGTCACCGACGAACCCGGTGTGCTCGAGCAGATCGCCCGCATCTTCGCCCTGCACGGAGTCTCGGTCGAGCAACTCCAGCAGAGCGTCAGCGAAGGGAGCCAGCGGGCTACGCTGGTCATCGGGACGCATGAGGCGAAGGAGTCCGCGCTCGCCGAGACCGTCGCCGCCCTCGCCCAGAGCCCCGTCGTCGCATCCGTCGCGTCCGTCCTCCGAGTCGAAGGAGCACTGTGAACCACCCCACCCCCAAGGCCAACTCCCGCCAGTGGCGCGGAGTCATTCGCGAGTACGCGGACCGCCTCGACGTCACCGACGCCACCCCGGTCGTCACGCTCGGCGAGGGCGGCACGCCGCTGCTGCCCGCCCCGGCGCTCTCGGCCCGCACCGGTGCCGACGTCTGGGTGAAGTTCGAAGGCATGAACCCGACCGGCTCCTTCAAGGACCGCGGCATGACGATGGCGGTCACGAAGGCCGTCGAGCACGGCGCGAAGGTCGTCATCTGCGCCTCGACCGGCAACACCTCGGCCTCGGCGGCCGCCTACGCCACGCACGCCGGCATCAAGGCCGCCGTGCTCGTGCCCGAGGGCAAGATCGCGATGGGCAAGCTCAGCCAGGCCATCGCGCACAATGCCGAGCTCCTGCAGGTGCAGGGCAACTTCGACGACTGCCTCGACATCGCCCGCGACCTCGCTGCGAACTACCCGGTGCACCTCGTGAACTCGGTCAACAACGACCGCATCGAGGGGCAGAAGACCGCGGCGTTCGAGGTCGTCGAGGTGCTCGGCGACGCTCCCGACTTCCACTTCATCCCGGTCGGCAACGCCGGCAACTACACCGCGTACACGCGCGGCTACCGCGAGGACATCGCGGCCGGCAACGCCACCCGCCTGCCCCGGATGTTCGGATTCCAGGCCGCGGGCTCCGCGCCGATCGTGCGCGGCGAGCCCGTGAAGGACCCCGACACCATCGCGAGCGCAATCCGCATCGGCAACCCCGCGTCGTGGGAGCTCGCCCTGCAGGCGCGCGACGAGTCCGACGGCTACTTCGGCGCGATCGACGACGACAAGATCCTCGAGGCGCAGCGCATCCTCTCGGCCGAGGTCGGCATCTTCGTCGAGCCCGCGTCGGCGATCTCGGTCGCGGGCCTGCTCGAGCGCGCCGAGGCCGGCGTCGTGCCGAAGGGCGCGCGCGTCGTGCTCACCGTCACCGGTCACGGACTGAAGGACCCGCAGTGGGCCCTGCGCACGGCCGACGGCTCCGACGTCCAGCCGACCATCGTGCCGGTCGACACCGCGCAGATCGCGTCGGTGCTCGGGCTCGCCTCGTGACCGGCACCCTCGTCGCGCCGGCGACCACCGCGCTCGCGGGCCGCGCCGTGCAGGTGAAGGTGCCGGCGACCTCGGCGAACCTCGGGCCGGGCTTCGACACGCTCGGTCTCGCGCTCGCGCGCTACGACGAGCTCGAGGTCCAGGCGACCGAGGCGGCCGGCGTCGTCGTCGAGGTGCACGGCGTCGGCGAGGGCGAAGTGCCGCTGGATGCCTCGCACCTCGTCGTGCGCTCGATCGCGCACACCTTCGAGCGCGCCGGCGTCGCCCTGCCGGGCCTGCGCCTCGTCGCGCACAACACGATCCCGCACGGCCGCGGGCTCGGCTCCTCGGGTGCGGCGATCGTCGCCGGCGTCGTCGCCGCGAAGGGGCTGCTCGACGGCGTCGTCGACTTCACCGCCGACGAGCTGCTCGAGCTCGCGACCGAGCTCGAGGGGCATCCCGACAACGTCGCGCCCGCGCTGTTCGGCGGGCTCACGATCGCGTGGGTGACGCCCGAGGGCCCCCGGCACAAGAAGCTCATCGTGCACCGCGGCGTCTCGCCGCTCGTGCTGGTGCCCGAGCACGAGATGTCGACGGCGCTCGCGCGGTCGCTCCAGCCCGAGTCGGTGCCGCACGAGGACGCGGTGTTCAACGTCTCGCGTTCGGCGCTGCTCGTCGCCGCGCTCATCCAGAGCCCCGAGCTGCTCTTCCAGGCGACCGAGGACAAGCTGCATCAGCACTACCGCGCCGCGGCCATGCCCGAGACCGATCGGCTCATCCGTGCGCTCCGCGAGGCGGGGCATCCCGCCGTCGTCTCGGGCGCCGGCCCGTCGATCCTCGTGCTCGCGAGCGACCCGAGCGAGCGTGCCGCCGCGACCGCGCTCGTCGAGGGCGTCGCCGACACCGTCTGGCAGGCGCTGCCCCTCGCCGTCGACTTCAAGGGCGCGACAGTTCAGAGCGCGTAGCGGTCTGAACTCGTCGCGAAAGGCAGCAGCCCCAGCGTCCGCGGCGCCCAGCGCCGCGACGCGTCTCCGGGAGACCGCTCGAGGTGACGCCACCCTTTGCGGGAGACCGTGGAGCGCAAGGCGGCAGCCCCAGCAGACGGGGTGACGCCGCCCTTAGCGCCGGATCGCCGAGAGAACGGCGACAGCTCGGCCTCCGAGACTCCCGGATTCACCTTCTCCACAGGGCGCGTCGCATGGCGAAGTCGAGCGCCGCACGGTGTTAGACTGACACCGCACCCGGCAGGCGACGTACTGCAGACACATGCACTGTTCGTGCTCCCGGCCGCATCGTGCAATTCCCGGCAATCTCTTGCTTTCGCTCTCGCGCATGTCTGCGCCACCGCGCGCCGACCTCGCTCGAGGACGCGATCAGCTCTCCTGCCGCGCAAATCTTGCGCCAGGGGAAAGGAAAACACCCAGTGACCAACGCATCCGACCACGCTGCAGGCGTGGCGAACAGCGCCCCTCTGACCGGCCTCAAGGTCGCCGAGCTCCAGGAGCTCGCCGTCTCGCTCGGCATCGTGGGCGCATCCAAGCTCCGCAAGGGCGAACTCGTCGAGGCGATCTCCGCCCGTCAGGCCGAGCAGGCGGGCGACGTCGCCCCGACGCTCGACCTCGACGGCGCGCCGGCCGCCGCCGACCCGGCGCCCGCCGAGAGCCTTGTCGTCGAGGCGCCCGCCGCCCCGGCGGCGGAGTCGGCGCCGATCGAGGCGCCTGCCGTCGAGCAGGCCGCGCCCGAGGCATCCGCAGCCGAGCAGACCGCGCCCCGTCGCGGTCGCCAGCCGCGCCGCGCGACGAGCGCGACGACGGCCGCCGCGCAGCACGTCAACGCCGGCGGCGCCGGCGTCGGCCTCGTGCCCGCGAACGACGACGAGGCCCGCGAGGCCGCCCGCGCGGCAGTGCGCGAGGAGCTCGCCGCCGCGACCGGTGAGGGCGCCCGCCCCGCCGCCGACGGCGAGGGCGAGCAGGCCCAGACCGACGAGCCCCGCCAGGGCCGTGGCCGCAACCGCGGTCGCCGTGGCGGCGAGCGCGGCGGCAACGACCGCGGTGAGCGCGGCGACGACACGCAGAAGCAGGGCGGCGACCGCCGCCAGAACGGCCAGGGCGGCCAGAACGACGGTGCCCAGGGCGGCGAGCAGCGCGGCAAGCGCGACGAGGGCGGCAAGTCCTCCGAGCGCCAGGGCGAGGCCGAGAAGGGCAAGCAGGGCGGCCAGGGTCGTGACGGCCAGGGTCGTGACGGCCAGAACCGCGACGGGCAGGGCCAGGGTCGCGAGGGTCAGGGTCGCGAGGGTCAGGGCCGCGACGGCCAGGCCCAGGGCCAGGGCCGCGACGGCCAGGGCCGCGACGCCCAGCAGCAGCTCGAGGGCGAGGGCGGCCGTCGCAGCCGCTACCGCGACCGCAAGCGCCGCGGCCAGGGCGGTGCCGGCGACGAGCTCGAGCCCGAGATCCTCGACGACGACGTGCTGATCCCGATCGCGGGCATCCTCGACGTGCTCGACAACTACGCGTTCGTGCGCACGACGGGGTACCTCCCCGGTCCGAGCGACGTCTACGTCTCGCTCGGCCAGGTCAAGAAGTACCACCTGCGCAAGGGCGACGCGGTCGTCGGCTCGATCAAGCAGCCGCGCGACAACGAGGCGAACAGCCGTCAGAAGTACAACGCGCTCGTCAAGGTCGACTCGGTCAACGGCCAGTCGATCGACGAGGCCGCCGCGCGCGTCGAGTTCCAGAAGCTGACGCCCCTCTACCCGCAGGAGCGCCTGCGCCTCGAGACCGAGCCGACGAAGCTCACGCAGCGCATCATCGACCTCGTCGCGCCCATCGGCAAGGGCCAGCGCGGCCTCATCGTCGCGCCCCCGAAGGCGGGCAAGACGATCGTGCTGCAGCAGATCGCGAACGCCATCTCGATCAACAACCCCGAGGTCCACCTCATGGTCGTGCTCGTCGACGAGCGCCCCGAAGAGGTCACCGACATGCAGCGCACGGTGAAGGGCGAGGTCATCGCCTCGACCTTCGACCGCCCGGCCGAAGACCACACGACGGTCGCCGAGCTCGCCATCGAGCGTGCGAAGCGCCTCGTCGAGCTCGGCCACGACGTCGTCGTGCTGCTCGACTCGATCACCCGCCTCGGCCGCGCCTACAACCTGGCCGCGCCCGCTTCGGGCCGCATCCTCTCGGGCGGTGTCGACGCCTCGGCGCTGTACCCGCCGAAGCGCTTCTTCGGCGCCGCGCGCAACATCGAGAACGGCGGCTCGCTGACCATCCTCGCGACCGCGCTCGTCGAGACGGGGTCGAAGATGGACGAGGTGATCTTCGAGGAGTTCAAGGGCACCGGCAACTCCGAGCTGCGCCTCTCGCGCCAGCTCGCCGACAAGCGCATCTTCCCGGCCGTCGACGTCAACGCCTCGTCGACGCGTCGCGAGGAGATGCTGCTGAGCCCCGACGAGGTGAAGATCACCTGGAAGCTGCGTCGTGCCCTCGCCGGCCTCGACCAGCAGCCGGCCCTCGAGGCCGTGCTCGGTCGCCTGAAGGAGACGCAGTCGAACGTCGAGTTCCTCATGCTCATGCAGAAGTCGATGCCGGTCGCCGGCCACGGCAGCGCGCACGGGCACGAGACCGACCACCGCTGAGGCTCCCGTGTTCGATTCGGTCCAACCGCTGCTCGCCGAGCACGCGCAGCTCCAGGAGGAGCTCGCGGACCCGGCGCTGCACGCCGACGCGGCGCGCGCGAAGAAGGTCAACCGGCGTTACGCCGAGCTGAGCCGGATCGTCGCGGCGAACACGGCGTGGCACGAGGCGCAGGACGACCTCGCGGCGGCCCGTGAGCTCGCGAAGGAGGACGAGGCCTTCGCCGAGGAGGTGCCGGCCCTCGAGGAGGGTCTCGCGCAGGCGCAGGAGAAGCTCCGGCGACTCCTGATCCCGCGCGACCCCGACGACGGACGTGACGTGATCATGGAGATCAAGGGTGGCGAGGGCGGCGCGGAGAGCGCCCTCTTCGCGGCCGACCTCCTGCGCATGTACATCCAGTACGCGCAGTCGAAGGGCTGGAAGACCGAGCTCCTCGAGCGCAACGAGTCCGACCTCGGCGGCTACAAGGACGTCCAGGTCGCGATCAAGTCGAACGCGAGCGACCCCTCGCAGGGCGTCTGGGCGCACCTCAAGTACGAGGGCGGCGTGCACCGCGTGCAGCGCGTGCCCGTCACCGAGACGCAGGGCCGCATCCACACCTCGACGACGGGCGTGCTCGTCTTCCCCGAGGTCGACGAGCCCGAAGAGGTCGAGATCAACCAGAACGACCTCAAGATCGACGTCTACCGTTCGTCGGGCCCGGGCGGTCAGTCGGTGAACACGACCGACTCGGCCGTGCGCATCACCCACCTGCCGACCGGCATCGTCGTGTCGATGCAGAACGAGAAGTCGCAGCTGCAGAACCGCGAGGCGGCGATGCGCGTGCTCCGCGCCCGCATCCTCGCGCGCCAGCAGGAGGAACTCGACGCCGCGGCCTCGGACGCCCGCAAGTCGCAGATCCGCTCGATGGACCGTTCGGAGCGCATCCGCACGTACAACTTCCCCGAGAACCGCATCGCCGACCACCGCACGGGCTACAAGGCGTACAACCTCGACCAGGTCATGAACGGCGCGCTCGACCCGCTCATCGAGTCGGCCATCCAGGCCGACGAAGAGGCGCAGCTCGCCGGTCGCGAGGACTGACTCCGCGGGTCGCACCGCGAAACGACGAGGGGCGGATGCTCCGGGGCGCGCCCCGGGTCATCCGCCCCTCGTGGTTCGACGGCTCAGATGTGCCAGTCGTGCACGCCGCGCGCGGCGTCGGCGGTCTGGTGCGACAGCGGCCGCACCGTCGCGGGCACGCCGACGACGAGCGAGTGCGGGGGGGCGCTGCGCGTGACGACCGCGTTCGCGCCGACGGCGCTCCAGGCGCCGATCGTGATGTCGCCGAGGATCTTCGCGCCGGCGCCGACCGTGACGCCGTCGTCGAGGGTCGGGTGCCGCTTGGTGCCGGGCGGGGTGTTGCGCGGCGCCTTCCCGCCGAGGGTGACGCCGTGGTAGAGCATGACGTCGTCGCCGATGACCGCGGTCTCGCCGATCACGACGCCCATGCCGTGGTCGATGAAGAAGCGGCGGCCGATGGTCGCCCCCGGGTGGATCTCGATGCCCGTGAGGAACCGCGTCAGCTGCGAGATCACCCGTGCGGGGAACCGCCACCGGGCCCGCCACAGCCGGTGCGCGAGGCGGTAGGCCCAGATGGCGTGAAGGCCCGAATACACGAGGAAGACCTCGAGGCCGCTCCGTGCTGCGGGGTCGTGCGCACGGGCGGTCGCGAGGTCTTCTCTCAGGCGTCTGAAGATCGGCACCTGATCAGTCAAGCAGACCCTCGTACAGGACGGTCGACAGGTACCGCTCGCCGTAGCTCGCGACGATGACGACGATCGTCTTGCCGTCGTTCTCGGGGCGCTTGGCGAGCTCGAGCGCGGCGTGGACGGTCGCGCCGGAGGAGATGCCGCCGAGGATGCCCTCCTCGGTGCCGAGCCGGCGCGCGGTGGCGACGGCCTGGTCGATGTTCACGTCGATGATCTCGTCGTAGACGTCGCGGTCGAGGATGTCGGGCACGAAGTTCGCGCCGATGCCCTGGATCTTGTGCGGGCCGGGTGCGCCGCCGTTGAGGATGGGCGACTCGGCGGGCTCGACGCCGACGACCTTCACGCCGGGCTTGCGCTCCTTCAGCACCTGGCCGGTGCCGGAGAGGGTGCCGCCGGTGCCGATGCCCGACACGAAGATGTCGACGCCGCCGTCGGTGTCGTTCCACACCTCTTCGGCGGTGGTGCGGCGGTGGATCTCGACGTTCGCCTCGTTCTCGAACTGGCGGGCGAGGATCGCGCCGGGGGTCGCCGCGGCGATCTCCTCGGCCTTGGCGACCGCGCCCTTCATGCCCTCGGAGCCGGGCGTGAGCACGAGCTCGGCGCCGTAGGCCTTGAGCAGCGACTTGCGCTCCTTCGACATGGTCTCGGGCATCGCGAGGATGACCTTGTAGCCGCGCGCCGCGCCGATGAGGGCGAGGGCGATGCCCGTGTTGCCGCTCGTGCCCTCGACGATGGTGCCGCCGGGCTGCAGTGCGCCCGAGGCCTCGGCGGCGTCGACGATGCCGACGCCGAGGCGGTCCTTCACGCTCGCGGAGGGGTTGTAGAACTCGAGCTTCGCGAGCACGGTCGCGCCCGCGCCCTCGGTGAGGCGGTTCAGGCGCACGAGCG
Organism: Agromyces sp. NPDC058126; assembly: GCF_042884595.1. NCBI lineage: Bacteria > Bacillati > Actinomycetota > Actinomycetes > Micrococcales > Microbacteriaceae > Agromyces > Agromyces sp. NPDC058126. The sequence goes on from NZ_JBHVTS010000001.1 coordinate 915,246, forward strand.
GGGTGCGGCCGAAGGCCTGCGTGATGTTGTCGTAGATCTGAGCCATGGGCAGGCCTTTCTGGAGGGGTGGTGCGGGCGTTCTCAGCCTATTGGGGCGGCTGGAGCGGCGGGGGTGCGTTACATTCCATTGCGTGGATGCACCAGAGGACCAGGCCGCCCGACCGCTGCGCGAGGTGCGCGACGAACTCGTGAGGATGCTCGCCGAGGCCGGGGTCCCCGACCCCGAGGTCGACGCCGAACTCCTCATCGGGCACGTGCTGGGACTCAGCCGCGGTGGGGTGCAGGCACGGCTCGTGATCGGCGGCGGGTTCTCCGCCGAGGATGCCGCGGCGCTGGCCTCGCTCGCCGAGCGTCGCGCCCGGCGCGAGCCCCTCCAGCACCTCACGGGGCGGGCGGCGTTCCGTTCGCTCGAGCTCGCGGTGGGGCCGGGGGTGTTCGTGCCGCGCCCCGAGACCGAGGGCGTCGCCCAGATCGGCATCGACGCGCTGCGCGCGGTGGCTGACGCCGAGCCGATCGGCATCGACCTCGGTTCGGGCAGCGGCGCGATCGCGCTGGCCCTCGCGACCGAGGTGCCGCATGCGAAGGTGTGGGCGGTCGAGAACTCGCCCGAGGCCTTCCCGTGGACGCGTCGCAACGTGGAGGAGGTCGGGGCGCCGAACCTCGAGCTCGTCTTCGGCGACCTCGCGACGGCGCTGCCCGAACTCGACGGACGGGTATCGGTCGTCGTCTCGAACCCGCCGTACATCCCGTTGGGCGCGATTCCCCGTGACCCCGAGGTGCGGCTCTACGACCCCGAGCGGGCGCTCTACGGCGGGGCCGACGGCCTCGACGTGGTGCGGGTGCTCTCGCAGCGCGCGCGAGCGCTGCTGGTGCCCGGCGGCCTGCTCGTGATCGAGCACGGCGAGGCGCAGTCGGCCGACATCGCGGCATTGCTGGAGGCCGACGGCTGGCGGGCGATCTCGCATCACCGAGACCTCACCGGGCGCGACCGGGCGACGACCGCGCTGCGCTGAGGCGGAGTTACTTCTTCTTCTCGTGCTTCTCGCGCTCGAGGGCGTGCTTGATCGACTCGCGCTCGCGCTTCTGCGCCTCGCGCAGCGCCTTCTGCGCCTCGCGCACGGCCTTCTCGGCCTCGCGCCGCGCCTTCGCCGCCTCGCGGACCCGCGGGTCGCGCGGGAGGTCGAGCTGCGCCGGCAGCTCGGCGAGCGGCTCGGGCGCAGCGGGTGACGAGGTGCCGCCGAGGCGGTCGATGTGGTGCTCGATGCCGTCGAGGATACGGAGGAGCCCGAAGGAGAAGTCGTCGTCGGTGTCGCCCGGGTGCGTGCCGGGCTCGGCGACGTAGCCGCCGGCGGCGAGCAGCGGGCTGAGGTGCGGGAAGCGCTCGGGCGTGACGAGCTCGGTGAGCGCGACGAAGGCGCTCTCCCCGGTGACGTCGGCGGGGTCGTCGGCGGCCAGGGCGGCCGCGCGGAGGTCGCGGTCCTGCGCGCTCGTCGCGCGGGCGTAGCTCGTGAGCAGGAGGAGCGCCGACATCTTCTCGCCGTCGCTGAGCGGCAGCTCGCGCACCTCGCGGAGGAACCAGTCGACGATGAGGAGGCTGTTCGGCGTGATCGGGGCGCCCGAGATCGGGATGTCGACGAGCCACGGGTGCTCGTGGTACGCGGCGCGCATGGCGAGCACCCAGGCCGTGACGCCCTCGCGCCAGCCCCGTTCGACGGACTCGTCGGGCACGGGCGGCTCGACCGCGCCCTCCTGCATGAGCAGGATCAGGTCGTCCTTGCTCGTGACGTAGCGATAGAGCGACATGGTCGTGAACCCGAGGGATGTCGCGACGCGGCTCATCGAGACGGCGCCGAGCCCCTCGGCGTCGGCGATCTCGATCGCCGCATCGACGATGCGCTCGATCGAGAGCTCGCGCTTGGGCCCGCGCTGGGGGTGGGCGGCGACACCCCAGGCCAGCGCGACGCCGCGGGGGAGTTCGGGGTCGGCTCGCAGATCGTCGCTCATCGGGCTCCAGTTCGTCGGTGCGCTTGACCACAGTCTAGAACTGTGTATTACTTAAACAACAGTGCATCACATAAACAGTTTGCGTCATACGCAGCCGACAGGACCGCGGCGCAGACCCGAATGAACGGAGTACGACAGATGGAACTCGCCATCGACGTCCGTGGCCTCCGCAAGCAGTTCGGCCGGACCGAGGTACTCGCGGGGCTCGACCTCGCCGTGCCGCAGGGGAGCGTCTTCGCCCTCCTCGGGCCGAACGGTGCGGGCAAGACCACGACGATCAACATCCTCACGACGCTCGTCGTCCCCGATGCGGGCACCGCCCGCGTCGCGGGACACGACGTCGTCGATCGCCCGGGGGAGGTGCAGCAGCGCATCGCGCTCACCGGCCAGTCGGCCGCCGTCGACGAGGTCCTCACCGCCACCGAGAACCTCGTCATGATGGGCCGGCTCTCGGGGCTCACGCGGCGCGACGCGAAGGCGCGCGCCGCCGAGCTGCTGCGGCGCTTCGACCTCGACGCGGCGGCCGATCGCCGGGTCGGCACCTACTCGGGCGGCATGCGCCGCAGGCTCGACCTCGCGCTCAGCCTCGTCGTCGACGTGCCCGTCCTCTTCCTCGACGAGCCGACGACCGGGCTCGACACCCGCAGCCGGCAGGAGCTCTGGACCGTCATCCGCACGCTCGCCGACGCGGGCACCACGGTGTTCCTCACGACCCAGTACCTCGAGGAGGCCGATCGGCTCGCCGACCGCATCGCCGTGCTCGACCGCGGGCGCATCGCCGCCGAGGGCACCGCCGACGAGCTCAAGTCGCGGGTGGGCGGCGACGTCGTCGAACTGCGCGACGCCGACGGCGCGCTCGTCCGCGAGATCCCGACCGACGGCAGCGTGCACGGCCTGCGCGCCGCGATCGACGAGCTCGACCGGGCCTCCGCCGTCGGCGGCGGCGACGGGGTGCAGGTCTCCATCCGCCGTCCGAGCCTCGACGACGTGTTCCTCGCGATCACGGCCGGCGCCGAGGCATCCACCCCCGAACTCGTGGAGGCGAGATGACCACCGCAACCGCAACCGCAACCGCAACCGCAACCGCAACCGCAACCGCACCCGCACCCGCCCACCGGCCCCGCCTGCGCGGCGTGGCCGCCGAGCGCGTCTTCATCGGGCGCAGCCTCATCCACTCCGTGCGCGACGTCGAGGCGCTGCTCATGGCGGTCGTCCTGCCGACGATGCTCATGCTGCTGTTCACGTTCATCTTCGGCAACGCGATCGACCCCTCGGGCGGCTACGTCGACTACGTCGTGCCCGGCATCATCCTGCTGTGCGCGGGATTCGGGGCCTCCGGCACCGCGATCTCGGTGTCGCGCGACATGACGACGGGCATCATCGACCGATTCCGCACGATGCCGCTGCGCAGCGGCGCGGTGCTCACCGGGCACGTCGTCGAGAGCCTGGTGCGCAACCTCGTCGCCACGGCGGTGGTGATCGGGGTCGCCCTCCTCGTCGGGTTCACCCCGACCGCGACGCCGCTCGAATGGCTCGCCGCCTTCGGCGTCGTGGCGCTCTACATCCTCGCGATCACCTACCTGTTCGCCGCGATCGGCCTCGCGGCGTCGACGCCGGAGGCGGCGAGCGGCTACGGCTTCATCCTGCTGTTCCTGCCGTACCTGTCGAGCGCCTTCGTGCCGGTCGACACCATGCCCGAGTGGCTGCAGTGGATCGCGGAGAACCAGCCGATCACCCCGGTGATCGAGACGATCCGCTCGCTCCTGCTCGGCACACCCATGGGCGACTCGGCCTGGTGGGCGGTCGGCTGGTGCGTCGCCATCATCGCCGTCGCGGCGGTCTGGGGCGCGTGGCTGTTCCGTCGCAAGGCGGGTCGGCGCTGAGCGAGCCGGCATCGAACCGGATGCCCCGGGCGGTACGCCGCCCGGGGCATCCGATCGTCCGGCCGCGCTGGTCTAGAATCGGCAGGTCATGACTGCCATCTACGACTGCTCGGTCGACTCCCAGTTGCTCACCGGCATGCGACTCGCCCGCGGCGCGATCGGGCGCGGCGAACTCGTCGTCATCCCGACCGACACGGTCTACGGCGTCGCGGCCGACGCCTTCGACGCGAAGGCCGTCGCGAGGCTGCTCGAGGCGAAGGGCCGCGAGCGCACCTCGCCGCCGCCCGTGCTGATCCCCGGGCTGCCGACGCTCGACGCACTCGCGAGCGAGGTGCCGCCCGTCGTGCGCGACCTCGTCGGCGAGTTCTGGCCGGGCGGACTGACGGTCATCCTCCGCGCGCAGCCCTCGCTCCAGTGGGACCTCGGCGAGACCCGCGGCACGGTCGCCCTGCGCATGCCCGCGAACCCGATCGCGCTCGAACTGCTCTCCGAGACGGGCCCGCTCGCGGTCTCCTCGGCGAACCTCTCGGGCCTGCCGAGCGCGACGACCGCCGCCGCGGCGGAGGAGATGCTCGGCGAGTCGGTCACCGTCTACCTCGACGGCGGCGACGCCGGCTCGGGCTACGAGGCGATCGGCGAGCGCCCGGGCGACACCTCCTCGACGATCGTGGATGCCACGGGGCTCGACGAGCACGGGGGAGTGCTCCGCATCGTGCGCGCCGGGGTCATCTCGCGCGAGCGCATCGCCGCGGTCGTCGGCGAAGACCTGCTGGAGCCCGAAGGCGGCGACGCGACCGCCGAGTCGGCCGGGGCCGCCCCGTCCGCCGCCGGCGACCCGTTCGAACCGGGCGTGCCCGAGACATCCGCCGCCGATGCCGACGCCGACGCGGTCGACGCAGCCGGGCCCGAGGCATCCGATGCCGATGCCGACGCGGTCGACGCAGCCGGGCCCGAGGCATCCGCCCCCGTCGACCGTGCCGATGAGGCGGGCACCGCCGCCTCATGACCCTCTTCCTCTCGCTCGCGCTGCTGGCTGCGCTCGTCACCTTCGGCGGCTCGATCGTCGTCTGGAAGCTCAGCCTGAAGTACCGGCTCTACCCGAAGATCCGCGAGCGCGACGTGCACACCCGGCCGACGCCGAGGCTCGGCGGCATCGCGATGTTCGTCGGCATCGTCGTCGCGATCGGGGCCGCGGCCTTCGTCTCGAGCCTCGGGGTGTCGCGGTTCTCAAACGTCTCGATCATCTTCGAGAACCCGGGTCAGATGCTCGCGATCCTGGGCGCGGCGCTCCTCATCGTGTCGATGGGCGTGGCCGACGACATCTGGGACCTCGACTGGACCACCAAGCTCGCGGGGCAGTTCATCGCGGGCGGACTCATCGCGTGGCAGGGCGTCACGATCGTGTCGCTGCCGATCGCGGGCATCACGCTCATCCCGTCGTGGCTGAGCGCCACCCTCACGGTCTTCATCATCGTGCTCGTGATGAACGCGGTGAACTTCATCGACGGGCTCGACGGGCTCGTCGCCGGCGTCTCGCTCATCGCCAACGGCGTGTTCTTCCTCTACACGTACCTGCTCGTGCAGCAGACCTCGCCGCTCAACTACTTCAACCTGGCGTCGCTGCTCGCGGTGATCGTGGTCGGCGCGTGCGCGGGCTTCCTGCCGCTGAACTGGCACCCCGCGAAGCTCTTCATGGGCGACGCGGGCGCCCTGCTCATCGGCCTGCTCACCGCGACCGCGGCGATCGCCGTGACGGGCACGATCAACCCCATCAGCGTCGGCTTCGAGAACCTGTTCGCGGCCTTCATCCCGATCCTGCTGCCGTTCGTGGTGCTCGTGATCCCGCTGCTCGACTTCGGGCTCGCGGTGGTGCGCAGGCTGAGCGCGGGCAAGTCGCCCTTCGCCGCCGACCGCAAGCACCTGCACCACCGCCTGCTCGACATGGGGCACTCGCACCTGAACGCCGTGCTCATCCTCTACGGGTGGACGGCCGTCGCCAGCGTCGGGTGCCTGCTCACCTACGTGCTCCCGACGTACTTCGGCGTCGACAGCGCCTGGGCCTTCGTCTTCCTCGGCGTCGGCTTCCTCGTCTGCGCCGTGATCACGCTCGCGCCGCTCGGTCGCCGAAAGCGCCTCACGATCGCCGCCGAGGAGCGCCCGAACGCCAGCCCCGTCGCGGCCGACGAACTCGAAGGTCCGGCTCGGTAGAATCGGGCGACCCCCGACTGGAGCATGATGACCGACGCACGTCCCGCACAGCCCGCCGACCGCACGCCGACCTCGAACCCGGTGCTCCGCCGCGCCCTCATCTGGGGCGGCGTGCTCGCCGCCGTGATCCTCGTGGTGAGCGCGGTGCTCGGCCTCGTCTTCGCGGGGCTCCCCGGCCTCTGGGGCGCCCTCATCGGCACCACCATGGCGGTGGTGTTCATGGGCATCACCGCGGCGAGCATCCTCCTCGCCAACCGCTTCTCGGGCAGCGACCTCTTCGTGGGCGCGTTCTTCGGCATCGTGCTCGGCGGATGGCTCCTGAAGTTCATCGTCTTCATCGTGCTCGTCGTGCTGCTCCGGGATGCCGCGTGGCTCGACACGACGGTGCTGTTCCTCAGCCTCGTGGCCGGCGTTCTGGCCTCACTCGTGGTCGACGTGCTCGTCGTCGCGAAGTCGCGGCTGCCCTACGCGAGCGACGTCGAACTGCCGAAAGCACCCGAGGACGACTGAACTCGATTCTGAATTCGTCTGCTCGTAGAAGTCTTGCTAGAGTATTCCCGATCCCCCCACGGTTCTGCCCTCATCACGCATGGGCGAACCGAGGCCCATGTTCGTCGTCGCGAGAGCCGAGCTCCACGCCCCGAAACAGGAGAAAGCGCTGCTAGCACACGCTCTGAACCTGCTGGTTCCGACTGCCACCGAAGACGGTGAGTTCCACGGTCCGTCGATCGAGGAATTCTTCCCCGGCCCGCTCCTGTTCGAGGGCACGGACTTCGAGGTCAACCGCATCATCCTGGTGCGCTGGGTCGCAGTGATCGCACTGGTCCTGGTCTTCTGGCTCGGCACCCGACGCATGAAGGTCGTCCCGGGCCGCTTCCAGAGCCTCGTCGAGATGGGTCTCGACATGGTGCGCGTCAACATCGCCGACGACCTGCTCGGCAAGAAGGACGGCAAGCGGTTCCTGCCGATCCTCACGACGATGTTCTTCATGATCCTGTTCATGAACCTGACGGGTGTCATTCCGTTCCTGAACATCGCCGGCACCTCGGTCATCGGCGTCCCGCTCGTGCTCGCGATCGTCGCGTACATCACCTTCATCTACGCGGGCGTCAAGAAGAGCCCCAAGAACTTCTTCAAGAACGCCCTCTTCCCCTCGGGCGTGCCGTGGCCGGTGTACATCATCGTCACGCCGATCGAGTTCATCTCGACCTTCATCATCCGGCCCATCACGCTGACGCTCCGACTCATGATGAACATGATCGTCGGCCACCTGCTGCTCGTGCTCTTCTTCGCAGCCACGCAGTTCTTCGTCTTCCAGCTCAGCGGCTGGTGGACCATCCTCGGCGCCGGCACCCTGGCCTTCGGACTCGCGTTCACGCTGTTCGAGGTCCTCGTCGCCGTCCTGCAGGCGTACGTCTTCGCACTTCTCACCGCGGTCTACATCCAGCTCGCGGTCGCAGAAGAGCACTGAGCCCGGGCACCCGCCCAGAACATTCCCTAGGAAAGGAAACCCAACGTGGACGCAACCACCGTTCTCGCCGAGATCAACGGCAACATCGCGACGGTCGGCTACGGCCTCGCGGCGATCGGCCCGGCCATCGGCGTGGGCATCGTCGTCGGCAAGACGATCGAGGGCGTCGCCCGCCAGCCCGAGCTGGCCGGCCGCCTGCAGGTTCTGATGTGGATCGGTATCGCCTTCACCGAGGCGCTCGCCTTCATCGGTATCGCGACCTACTTCATCTTCGTCTGATCCACCCGCCGCAACTGAGGAGGCCAACGTGCTTCATGCAGTACTGAGCGCTGCAACCGAGGGTGGCGAGACGCACAGCCCGGTGATTCCGGAGTCGTACGACATCATCTGGTCGTCGGTCTGCTTCGTCATCATCCTCGTCTTCTTCTGGAAGTACGTGCTCCCGCGCGTCCAGAAGCTGCTCGACGAGCGTGCTGAGGCGATCGAAGGCAACATCGCGAAGGCCGACGAGGCCCAGCGCAAGGCCGAGGCCGCTCTCGAGGAGTACACGGCGCAGCTCGCCGACGCTCGAACCGAGGCCGGTCGCATCCGCGAGACGGCCCGCGAGGACGGCAAGAAGATCGTCGCCGAGGCCAAGGACACCGCGACCGCCGAGGCCGCTCGCGTCACCGCGAGCGCGCAGGCGCAGATCGAGGCCGAGCGTCAGACCGCGCTCGTCTCGCTCCGCTCCGAGGTGGGCACCCTCGCGATCGATCTCGCCTCCGGCGTGATCGGCGAGTCGCTCTCCGACGACGCCAAGGCGACCGCCGTCGTCGACCGTTTCCTCGCCGACCTGGAGGCCTCCGAGGCCACCGCCGGAGGGAAGAAGTAACCCATGGGTAGCGCTACGAGAGAGGCCCTGGCCGGGTCGCGGGCTGCGCTCGCCGAGCTCGGCCGGGCCGACCTTGCCGTCGCCGAGGGTCTCCTCGCCGCCGGCCGGGTGATCGGGTCGTCGTCGCAGCTGCGCACGGCGCTCACCGACGCCGAAGCGGATGCCACGCAGAAGCGCGCGCTCGTCGAGCGCGTCTTCGGCACGCAGCTGCCGGCCGCGGCGGTGTCGCTGGTCGTGACCGCCGCATCGAGCCGTTGGTCGAGCGGCGGGGACTTCCTCGCCGGCATCGAGGAGCTGGGTTACCGCATCGCGGCCGACTCGGCAGCGGAGGGCGTCGACATCGACGCCGAGCTCTTCGCCTTCGACCGTGCGGTCGCGACCGACTCCGAACTCGAGCTCGCGCTCGGTTCGAAGCTCAGCGCGGTCGACGTCAAGTCGAAGCTCGTCGACCGTCTGCTCGGCGGCAAGGCCTCCCCGCAGACCGTGGCGATCGTGCAGAACCTCGTGCAGCAGCCCCGCGGCCGCCGCATCGGCGAAGCCCTCCGGCACGCGGCCACCGTCGTCGCCGACCAGCGCGGCTTCGACATCGCGACCGTCACCTCGGCAGCACCGCTCTCGACTGAGCAGCTCGCCCGGCTCGAGCAGGGCCTTCAGGCCCAGTCCGGCCGACCCATCCGATTCGACACGATCGTCGATCCCGCCCTCCTCGGCGGGATCCGCGTTCAGATCGGCGACGACGTCATCGACGGCAGCGTCGCCAGCCGCCTCAGCTCGCTGCGGCAGAAGCTTGCCGGCTGACGCCGGTTGACATCACGACCGGCGTCCAGCGCCGCCAGACAAACACACTGCATCCGGCGCCCATGAGGCTCGGCCCAGAAAAGGAAATGGCAATGGCAGAACTCTCCATCAGCCCCGACGAGATCCGTTCGGCTCTCTCGGAGTTCGTCTCGTCGTACGAGCCGGGCCAGGCGCAGAAGACCGAAGTCGGCTACGTCACCGACGCCGGCGACGGCATCGCTCACGTCGGGGGCCTCCCCTCCGTCATGGCGAACGAGCTCGTCCGCTTCGCGGACGGCACGCTCGGCCTCGCGCAGAACCTCGACGAAGACGAGATCGGCGTCGTCGTGCTCGGCGAGTTCACCGGCATCGAAGAGGGCATGGAGGTGACCCGCACGGGCGAGGTCCTCTCCGTCCCCGTCGGCGAGGGCTACCTCGGCCGTGTCGTCGACCCGCTCGGCAACCCGATCGATGGCCTCGGCGAGATCACCGGCATCGAAGGCCGCCGTGCCCTCGAGCTGCAGGCGCCCGGCGTCATGCAGCGCAAGTCGGTGCACGAGCCGCTCCAGACCGGCATCAAGGCCATCGACGCGATGATCCCCGTCGGCCGCGGCCAGCGTCAGCTCATCATCGGCGACCGCCAGACCGGCAAGACGGCCATCGCGATCGACACGATCATCAACCAGAAGGCCAACTGGGAGTCGGGCGACGTCAACAAGCAGGTTCGCTGCATCTACGTCGCCATCGGCCAGAAGGGCTCGACCATCGCCTCGGTGAAGGGCGCCCTCGAAGACGCCGGCGCGATGGAGTACACCACCATCGTCGCCGCCCCGGCCTCCGACCCGGCCGGCTTCAAGTACCTCGCGCCGTACACCGGCTCGGCCATCGGCCAGCACTGGATGTACGACTCCAAGCACGTCCTCATCATCTTCGACGACCTGTCGAAGCAGGCCGAGGCCTACCGCGCCGTGTCGCTCCTCCTCCGTCGTCCGCCGGGACGCGAGGCGTACCCCGGCGACGTCTTCTACCTGCACTCGCGTCTGCTGGAGCGTTGCGCCAAGCTCTCCGACGAGCTCGGCGCCGGCTCGATGACCGGTCTCCCGATCATCGAGACGAAGGCGAACGACGTCTCGGCGTACATCCCGACCAACGTGATCTCGATCACCGACGGCCAGATCTTCCTCCAGTCCGACCTCTTCAACGCGAACCAGCGTCCGGCCGTCGACGTCGGCATCTCGGTCTCGCGAGTCGGTGGCGACGCGCAGGTCAAGTCGATCAAGTCGGTCTCGGGCACGCTGAAGCTCGAGCTCGCCCAGTACCGTTCGCTCGAGGCCTTCGCGATGTTCGCGTCCGACCTCGACGCCGCGAGCCGTCGTCAGCTGGCACGTGGTGCGCGCCTGACCGAGCTCCTCAAGCAGCCGCAGTACTCGCCGTACCCCGTCGAGGACCAGGTCGTCTCGATCTGGGCCGGCACGAAGGGCCACCTCGACGAGGTGCCCGTTGAGGACATCCTCCGCTTCGAGAGCGAGTTCCTCGATTACCTGCGCCGCAACACCGACGTGTTCGAGGTGCTGCGTTCGACGAACAAGCTCGAGGACGAGACGATCCAGAAGCTCGAGTCGTCGGTCGCGACCTTCAAGAGCGAGTTCCAGACCGGTGAGGGCAAGCCGCTCGCCTCGGTCGGCTCGGAGCAGTTCGAGGCCATTGCCGCGGAAGACGTCAACCAGGAAAAGATCGTCAAGGGTCGCCGCTAAGGCGGACCCGGCGAACTGAACCGCTGACGTAGGGATACAGGAGAGACATGGGAGCGCAACTTCGGGTCTACCGGCAGAAGATCAAGTCTGCCCAGACGACGAAGAAGATCACCAAGGCGATGGAGCTCATCGCCGCCTCGCGCATCCAGAAGGCGCAGGCTCGGGTGTCGGCTTCGACGCCGTACTCGCGGGCGATCACCCGTGCCGTCTCGGCCGTGGCGACGTACTCGAACGTCGACCACGTGCTGACGACCGAGCCCGAGAAGATCGAGCGCGCGGCGATCGTGATCCTCACGAGCGACCGCGGCCTCGCCGGCGCATTCAACTCGCAGGTCCTGCGCGAGGCGGAGGAGCTCGCCGAGCTCCTCCGCTCGCAGGGCAAGGAGGTCGTGTACTTCCTCGTCGGACGCAAGGCGGTCGGATACTTCCAGTTCCGTCACCGGGAGTCCGAGCGGCAGTGGACGGGCAGCTCCGAGAACCCCGAGTTCGAGCTGGCCAAGGAGATCGCCGACGCGGTGCTCGAGTCCTTCCTGCGCGACGCGTCCGACGGCGGTGTCGACGAGATCCACGTGGTCTACAACACCTTCGTGAGCATGATGACGCAGACCCCCACGGTCGTGCGCCTGCTGCCGCTCGAGGTCGTCGAGGGCGTCGAAGAGCCCGATGCGACGGTCCAGCCGCTGTACGAGTTCGAGCCCGACGTCGAGACGGTGCTCGACGGGCTGCTGCCGGTGTACATCGAGAGCCGCATCTTCAACGCCCTCCTGCAGTCGGCCGCTGCCAAGCACGCCGCCACGCAGAAGGCGATGAAGTCGGCCTCCGACAACGCCGACAAGCTCATCACCGACTACACCCGCCTGGCGAACAACGCGCGCCAGGCCGAGATCACGCAGCAGATCTCCGAGATCGTGGGCGGCGCGGACGCGCTCGTCGCCGCCAAGTAGCAACTCAGAAAAGAGAGAGCAGAATGACTGACACCGCAACCGCGCCGGTCGCCGAGCGTGCCGCCGGCGCTGTCGGACGCATCGCCCGCGTCACCGGCCCCGTCGTCGACATCGAGTTCCCGCACGACTCGATCCCCGAGATCTACAACGCACTGCAGACCGAGATCTCCCTCGGCGGCGAGACCTCCACGCTGACGCTCGAGGTCGCACAGCACCTCGGCGACGACGTCGTCCGTGCGATCGCCCTGAAGCCGACCGACGGCCTCGTCCGCGGCCAGGAGGTGCGCGACACCGGCTCGCCGATCTCGGTGCCCGTCGGCGACATCACCAAGGGCAAGGTCTTCAACGTCATCGGCGAGGTGCTGAACGGCGAGCCCGGCGAGCAGCTCGAGATCACCGAGCGCTGGCCGATCCACCGCAAGCCCCCGGCATTCGACCAGCTCGAGTCGAAGACGCAGCTCTTCGAGACCGGCATCAAGTCGATCGACCTCCTCACCCCGTACGTGCAGGGTGGAAAGATCGGCCTCTTCGGTGGTGCGGGCGTCGGCAAGACCGTCCTCATCCAGGAGATGATTCAGCGCGTCGCGCAGGACCACGGTGGTGTGTCGGTGTTCGCCGGTGTCGGCGAGCGCACCCGTGAGGGCAACGACCTCATCCACGAGATGGAGGAGGCGGGCGTCTTCGACAAGACCGCCCTCGTCTTCGGCCAGATGGACGAGCCGCCCGGGACGCGTCTGCGCGTCGCCCTCTCGGCCCTCACCATGGCCGAGTACTTCCGCGACGTGCAGAAGCAGGACGTCCTCCTCTTCATCGACAACATCTTCCGCTTCACGCAGGCGGGTTCCGAGGTGTCGACCCTGCTCGGCCGCATGCCCTCCGCGGTGGGCTACCAGCCGAACCTCGCCGACGAGATGGGCATCCTCCAGGAGCGCATCACCTCGACGCGCGGTCACTCGATCACCTCGCTGCAGGCGATCTACGTCCCCGCCGACGACTACACCGACCCGGCGCCGGCGACCACCTTCGCGCACCTCGACGCGACGACCGAGCTCTCGCGCGAGATCGCGTCGAAGGGTCTCTACCCCGCGATCGACCCGCTGACCTCGACGTCGCGCATCATGGACCCCCGCTACCTGGGCGAGGACCACTACCGCGTCGCGACGACGGTCAAGCAGATCCTCCAGAAGAACAAGGAGCTCCAGGAGATCATCGCGATCCTCGGTGTCGACGAGCTCTCCGAGGAAGACAAGATCACCGTCGCCCGCGCGCGTCGCATCCAGCAGTTCCTCTCGCAGAACACCTACATGGCGAAGAAGTTCACCGGTGTCGAGGGCTCGACCGTCCCCCTGAAGGACACCATCGAGTCGTTCGACGCCATCGCCCGCGGTGACTTCGACCACGTGGCCGAGCAGGCCTTCTTCAACGTCGGTGGCATCTCCGACGTCGAGGAGCAGTGGGCCCGCATCCAGAAGGAGAACGGCTGAGCATGGCCGCCCTCAACGTGAGTGTCGTCTCGGCCGACCAGGAAGTCTGGTCGGGCGAGGCGGCCATGGTGGTCGCGAAGACCGTCGAAGGCGAGATCGGCATCCTGCCGGGTCACGAGCCGATGCTCGCGATCCTCGCCGGCGGCGAGGTGCGCGTCACCCTGCCCAGCGGTGAGAAGGTCACCGCGAGCGCCGAGGACGGGTTCCTCTCGGTGCAGTCCAACTCGGTGCAAGTCGTCGCGTCTCGCGCCGAACTCTCCTGAGGGGAAGCGGATGCAGGGGGAGCAGCCGTTCGACCGCCAGTTCGGTGACCTGAGCGTCACCCAACTCATCGTCATGGCCGGGTTGCCGGGCGCGGGAAAGTCGACGATCGCCCAGATCGTCGGCGCCCGCCTCGGCGCCACGGTCGTGTCGGTCGACCCGATCGAATCGGCGATTCTGCGCGCCGGGATCGACGCCGACCAGCCCACGGGCCTCGCCGCCTACCTCGTCGCCGAGGAGATCGCCGAGAAGGAGCTCGACTCGGGCCGCACGGTGATCGTCGACGCGGTGAACGCCGCGGAGGCCGCCCGCCTGCAGTGGCGGGATCTCGCCGAGCGGGCCGACGTGCGCCTGCGGGTCATCGAGGTCGTCTGCTCCGACGAGGAGCTGCACCGGGCCCGACTCGAGAAGCGCGAGCGCAGGCTGCCCCACCTCGAGGAGACCACCTGGCGTGCCGTCGAGCAGAGCCTCGAGGGGTACGCCGCCTGGACCGGCCCCTCGTCGGCACTGCCGCGCGTCACGATCGACAGCATCGAGACGCTCGGCACGAACGTCGACGCAGCGCTCGCCTTCATCGGCGCGTAGTGCGGATCCTTCTCCCGCCGTCCGAGACGAAGCGCGACGGCGGCGCCGACGCGCCCCTGGCGCTTACTACGCTCTCGTTCCCGACGCTCTCCGCCGCCCGTGAGCAGACGCTCGCCGCGCTGGACGAGCTCTCGGTCGACGGCGAGGCGATGATGCGGGCACTGAAGCTCGGGCCCCGGCAGGCCGCCGAGGTCGACCGTAATCGCGAACTTCCGAGTGCTCCGACCATGGCGGCGATCGATCGCTACACCGGGGTGCTCTTCGACGCCCTCGACGCCCCGTCGCTCGATGCGGCCGCACGCGAGTTCGCGGGCCGCACCGTCGTCGTGCACTCAGCCCTCCTCGGGCTCGTCGGTGCGCTCGACCCCGTGCCGGCGTACCGCCTCTCGCACGACTCGAAGCTGCCCGGGCTGCGTCTGAAGGCGCATTGGCGTGCGCCGATCGCCGAGGTGCTCGGCCGCGAGCCCGGTCTCATCATCGACCTCCGCTCCGAGGGCTACGCCGAACTCGGCCCGGCGCCGGTGCGCCCCGGCAGCGTCTACGTGCGCGTCGTCTCGGTCGACGGCACCGGGCGCAAGCGGGCGCTGAACCACTTCAACAAGCAGGCGAAGGGGCGGTTCACCCGCGCCGTGCTCGAGGCTCGGCCCGAGCTCGGCACCCTCGACGAGATGCTCGACTGGGCGCTCGCTGCGGGCTTCTCGATGCAACTCGGCGAGGAGCGCGGCGCGGCGTCGCCGCGCGAGGTGGAACTCGTCGCCTGATTCGCCACGCTGACGACTCGGTGGCTGCGGTGTCGCACCTCGTCATGGCTCGGCCCCGGCATTGCGACGTCATGACGCACCGCTGGGTCCGGTCGAACACGACCGGACCCAGCGGGCCTTGACAATGGGAGTGGATGCGAGCGGTGACTCAGCCGCCGTAGAGTGCGACGACGCCCGAGCGGTCGGAGTTCGTCATCGACAGGTCGTCGGACGAGCCGTTGCACTGCGGGTAGTGCATGATCGAGGCCGAGTCGTACGGCGTCAGCGGACGCCAGTTGTTGTCCTCGAAGCAGGTGCCCGATTCGGGGCGCGTGTGCTCGTGCCGGAAGCCGAGGGTGTGCCCGAGTTCATGGCCGAGGATGTTGGTCGGAGTCCACGAGCCCGAGCTCCAGATCGAGTCGTCGATGAGCACGTTCTGCTGGCGGTCGGGCGAGCTCGGGAAGAAGGCGCGTGCGATGTACTGCGAGGTCTGCACCGGCTCGACCGAGAACAGGACCGACTTGTTGCGCGTCGTGCACTGGCCGTCGGCGCTGCTCACGTGCACGAAGTTGATCTTCGACGAGGCGGACTCCCAGAGGGCGGCGCCGCTCGCCATCGCGCTGACGACATCGGCGTGACGCGTGCCGAACTTCGTGCTCACGCAGTAGGTGAGGTTGCCCACCTGCGAGGCCGACCACTTGTCGTCGGCGCCGTTGACCGTGTTGACGATGAGGCCGTCGGTCGGCGTCTCGGGTCCGACGAGCTGGTCGTAGAACGACCGCAGCTCGCTCTTGCCCGAGATCAGCTCGTCACCGTTGACGATGTAGCCGCCGTCGACGTCTCGGAAGGTCGATGCCGAGAACTCCTGGTAGGAGGGAACGTCGGAGTCATCGAGCGGGGTTGCGCCGGCGGCCGGGATTGCCGTGCCGACGGCGAGCGCGGCTGCCGCGGTGGCGGCGAGCGCGAGTGTTCTCGTGATGCGCATGCATGTGCTCCTTCTGAAATGAGCGATCTCCGCTCGCCTGGTCGGCGAGCGGCTTCGGGCCCGCGGGTCGGGCGTCGTTGCCTACCCCCCGAAGTAGGCACAACGTAGCCTGCGCGATTCGAAGGTGTCAAGGATTTCAGGGGTGTTCCGCGCCGCGGGCGCGCGCATCAGACGCTGCGGGAATCCTTCGCCCGGAAGCAACCCGCCACGTGGTCGTCGACCATTCCCGCTGCCTGCATGAGTGCGTACATGGTGGTCGGTCCGACGAAGGCGAACCCACGGCGACGCAGTTCGCGGCTCATGGCGCTCGACTCGGGCGTGGTGGCCGGCACCTCGGCGAACGAGCCCGGAGCGTTCGGGCGCGGGGGAGGGGCGAAGCCCCAGAGCAGCTCGTCGAGCGGCGGTTCGAGCTCGAGTGCGGCGCGCGCGTTGGTGATCGTCGCGCGGATCTTGCCGCGGTGCCGGATGATCCGCGCATCGCCGAGGAGCCGTTCGACGTCGTCGTCGGTCATCGCGGCGACGAGGTGCGGGTCGAACCCGTGGAAGACCTCGCGGAAGGCGGGCCTCCTGCGGAGGATCGTGATCCAGGAGAGCCCGGCCTGGAAGCCCTCGAGGCACACCTTCTCGAAGAGCCGCTGCGGATCGTGCTGCGGGGTGCCCCACTCCTCGTCGTGATAGCGACGGTACTCGGGATCGGCCGCACCCCAGGCGCAGCGCGCGAGTCCGTCGTCACCCACGACCACATCGGGCCGGGGGATCACGCTCACGCGGCGAAGCCGATGCGCTCGTGCCCGAGGAGCCAGAGCTTGGTGGGGATGCCCTCTCCGCCCGAGTACCCGGTGATGCGACCGTCGGAGGCGAGCACGCGGTGGCAGCCGACGATGATCGGAATCGGGTTCGCGCCGACGGCGCCGCCGATCGCGCGGGCCGAGCCCGGGCGGCCGACCGCGGCGGCGAGCGACCCGTACGACACGGCCTCGCCCCAGCCGAGTCGGCGGAGTTCGGCCCAGACCGACTGCTGGAACTCGGTGCCCTCGAGGCGGACGGGGAGATCGAAGTCGGTGCGGGAACCGCTGAAGTACTCGTCGAGTTCGACCCGTGCACGGTCGAGCACGGCGTTGGATCGCTCGGGGGAGTCGTCGTGGGGGAGGACGCCGTCGCATTCGATGGAGAGACCGGTCACGGCGTCGTCGCCGGCGACGACCTCGATGCGGCCGATGGGGCTGTCGAGACGGATGAGGAACACGTTGGTCATGCTTCGAGCGTAACCTCGGCCTCCGACACGATCTCGCGAGAATCGGACATGGCGACGACGCCCACGACTGCGCCGGTGTGGAGGAGGAGTCACGTGGGGGCACAGGCCCCGCCGGGCGACCGCTCCTCCACAGCCGCGGTCGGTGGGCGGACCTCGTCGTCCGTACGGGCGGCGGCCGCGCCCGCCCGCTGCGCGGGGCATCGTCGGGGCATGACCACCATCATCCGCGCCGGATCGGCGCACGAGTTCCTGGCCTTCGTGCCGAGCCTCGCGGGCTTCGAGCCGGTGCGTTCGCTCGTCTGCGTGGCGTTCGAGGGCAGCCGGACCGTCGGGGTGCTCCGACACGACCTCCCTCGCCGTTCGCGCGACCGGAGCGCGCTCGTCGCGGTCGTCGTCGCCACCCTCTGCCGCATGCCGGGCGTCGACGGGGTGGTCCCCGTCGTCTACACCGAGGCGGGGTTCGCCGATCGCGGCGACGCTCCCGAGCGCCGACTCGTCGAACTCCTCGCGGCGCGCGCGAGCGAAGCGGGCTTCGTCGTGCGCGACGGGCTCTGCGTCGCGAACGACGGCTGGGGTTCCTATCTCGACCCCGCACTCCCACCGACGGGGCATCCGCTCGCGCTGATCGACGCGTTGCGGCCCGCGCCCTGCGCCGATGACCGCCGGCACGAACCCGTCGTGTACGCGCTCATCCCCGAGCGCGATCCGCGGCGCACCGCTGCGGTCGTGCGGGCGCTCGACCGTCTCGAGGCGGCCGATCCGAGCGGCGCGGAGTTCACCCGGCTCGGCGCCGACCTCGACCCGGTCGAGCTCGTCGAGCACCTGCTCGAGCCGGGGTCGGTTCCTGCACGGACAGCCGCCTGGTTCCTGCACCTGGCCGCGCGACCGGCGTTCCGCGACGGGATGATGCTCCAGTTCGCGTTCGGCCCGCTGGTCGGCGCGGCCGCGCACGACGATGCCGCGTCGAGCCTCGAACGGGCGGAGTCGCGGGGGATGACGGCCGAGGAGCTCGTGCTGGGCGAGCTCGCAGTCGAGTCGGACGACTCGGTCTCTGAGCTGCTCGCCCGGCTCCTCATGGGGCAGACCGTGCTGCGCCCCGAACGCGCGCGCGTCGAGCGCTCGGTCGACGTCCTCCGTCGGATGATCGCCGACGCTCCCGATCCGCACCGTCCGGGGCCGCTCTGCATCATGGCCTGGCTGATGTGGGCGCTCGGGCGTGGGTCGGCGGCGGGCGCGCTCCTCGACGCCGCGCTCGAACTCGACCCCGAGCACACCATGGCGACCCTGCTCGACCGGCACCTCGGCAGCGGAGCGCTCCCCGAATGGGCGTTCTCCCGACCTCGGGAGCACGGTGCGGGGTGAGGCGGCGCGCGGGACGCAGCAGGGGGTGGCGCCGGGCGAGCCCGGCGCCACCCCCTGTGGCCGTGCGCGATCAGAGGCGGTTCGACGCCTCGGTGAGCACGCTCCGCAGGATCTGCTCGATCTCCTGGAACTCGGGCACGCCGATCGTGAGCGGCGGCGAGAGCTGGATCACGGGGTCGCCGCGGTCGTCGGCGCGGCAGTACAGGCCCGCGTCGAACAGGGCCGTCGAGAGGAAGCCGCGGAGCAGCCGCTCCGACTCGTCCTCGTTGAAGGTCTCGCGCGTTGCCTTGTCCTTCACGAGCTCGACGGCGAAGAAGTAGCCGGCGCCGCGGACGTCGCCCACGATCGGAAGGTCGCTGAGCTTCTCGAGCTCGGCGCGGAACAGCGGCGAGTTGTCGCGCACGTGCTGGAGGAGGTTCTCCTCCTCGAAGATGTCGAGGTTCTCGAGCGCGACGGCGGCCGACACCGGGTGACCGGCCCACGTGTAGCCGTGGTAGAAGGTCGTGTCGCCCTTCGAGAACGGCTCGTAGATGCGCTCGTTGATGATGGTCGCACCCATCGGTGCGTAGCCCGAGGTCATCGCCTTCGCGCAGGTGATCATGTCGGGCACGTAGCCGTACTCGTCGCACGCGAACATGTGGCCGATGCGGCCGAACGCGCAGATGACCTCGTCGGAGACGAGCAGCACGTCGTACTTGTCGCAGATCTCGCGCACGCGCTGGAAGTAGCCGGGGGGCGGCGGGAAGCAGCCGCCCGAGTTCTGCACCGGCTCGAGGAAGACGGCCGCGACGGTGTCGGGGTCCTCCATGAGGATCTGCTCCTCGATGCGGTTCGCGGCCCAGATGCCGAACTCCTCCTCGCTGCCGGTGGGGGCGCCCATGTCGGCCGCACGGTAGAAGTTGGTGTTCGGAACGCGCAGGCCGCCGGGGGTGATCGGCTCGAACGGGGCCTTGATCGGCAGGCCCGTGACGGCGAGGGCGCCCTGGGGGGTGCCGTGGTATGCGAGGGCGCGCGAGATCACCTTGTACTTGCTCGGCTTGCCCATGAGCTTCCAGTAGTTCTTCGCCAGCTTGTAGGCGGTCTCGACCGCCTCGCCGCCGCCGGTCGAGAAGAACACGTGGTTGAGGTCGCCGGGCGCGTAGTCGGCGAGGCGGTCGGCCAGTTCGATCGCCTTCGGATGCGCGTAGGACCAGATCGGGAAGAAGGCGAGCTCCTCGGCCTGCTTCGCGCCCGCCTGCGCGAGGCGCTTGCGGCCGTGGCCGGCGTTGACCACGAAGAGTCCGGCGAGACCGTCGATGTAGCTCTTGCCGTTGATGTCGAAGACGCGGTGGCCCTCGCCCTTGGTGATGATCGGCACGCCCGAGGTCTCCATCGTGGACTGCCGGGCGAAGTGCATCCAGAGATGGTCCTTCGCCTTCTGCTGCAGTGCGGCGTTGTCGTAGACCGTGTCGGTCATGATCTTCCCTTCTTAGCGAGTGCCCCAGTTGTAGAACTGCTTCTGGAGCTTGAGGTAGACGAACGTCTCCGTCGAGTTCACGCCGTCGAGGTTCCGGATGCGCGAATTGAGCAGGGAGATGAGCTCCTCGTCGTTCTCGCACACGACCTCGGCGAGCAGGTCGAAGCTGCCCGCGGTGAGCACGACGTAGTCGATCTCGGGGATCTCGGACAGCTGCTCGGCGAGGACCCGGGTGTCGCCGGACGCCCGGATGCCGATCATCGCCTGGCGGGTGAACCCGAGCTGCATCGGATCGGTCACCGCGACGATCTGCATCACGCCCGACTCGGTCAGGCGCTGCACTCGCTGCCTGACGGCAGCCTCGGAGAGGCCGACCGCCTTGCCGATGTCGGCATAGGAGCGTCGGCCGTCGGCCTGCAGCTGCTCGATGATCGCCTTGGAGACCTCATCGAGCTGCACCGGCCGATGCCCGTTGGAACGACTTGCGTTCGTCATGCCCTCGATTGTGACAGTGAAGGATGCCACTGGCAAGTGATTCCGTTGAATTCCGTACGCTCGACGACGGATTCCATGCATTCCGCTCCCGTTCGCTGCTCAAATCGGGCTCGCTGGCGGGCACCCTGCAGTGCCAGACTGAACGACATGCTCCTCGGGTCGGTCACGAGTCTCGCGACCGCCGGCGCCCCGGCGTGGGATTCGATCGTCGGCGAACGTTTCATCGCGATCCTCGCCGCGCCCGCCGATCCGCGCGTGCTCGACGCGCTCGCCGAGGCCGCCGGCGACCCCCGACCGAGCCTCGAGCGGCTCGTCGCGCTCATCCCCGCACCGCTCGACGACCCGGGCGTCTCCTTCGCCCTCGTGTGGTGGGGCGGCGGCGACGCCGGATCGGTGACCGCGGTCGCGCGGGGCGACGCGGTCGTCGACCTCGACTCGCCCGGAGGGAGTCGCCGCTTCGACGCTCGCGGAATCAGGCCGTGGCATCTCGCGGAGTTCCACGAGGTGTCCGGGCTCCGCCTCACTGCGGCCGTCGCGCCGCTGGCGCCGCTCGGCGGCGGCGCGGTCGTCGCCCACGCCCGCGCGAGCCTCCGAGCGTCCGCGATCGAATGGCGCCGCACCGACGAAGCCCAGGACGAGCGGCTCGCGCGGGAGGCCGACACGGCCCACGCGAGGCATCCGGCCACCGAGGTCGACACCGTGCTGACTGCCGGAGTCGCCTCGTCGGCGGGCCCGCCGAGCGGGCCGAGCGCGGTCGTCGCCCTCGACGACCGGGCCGGCTCGATCCCGAGCGTGCGCATCGCGGGAGGTGCGCCGTTCACCCCAGCCGGCCAGGTCTTCGTCGGACGGCGACCCGCCGCACCGCGGATCGCCGCGTCCGAGGGCCCCGTCCCGCAGCTCGTGCGGGTCGACTCGCCGGGGCGGGTCGTGTCCTCCACCCACCTCGAGCTGCGGGTCGAGGGCGAACGCCTCGTCGCGAGCGACCTGCGCTCGACGAACGGCACCACCGTGGTCGGCCCGAACGGCACCCGACGACTGCGCGCCGGCGAATCGATCGTGGTCGTTCCGGGCATGAGGCTCGACCTCGGAGACGATACGATCATCGAGATCCTCCGACCCCCAGGAGTCGATCCGACGCTCAGAGCAGACAGCAGGCCGAACACGTGACGCAGATAGGCAACGGCAACGCCCGCCATCGGGTCATCCTGCCCGACGGCACCGAGATCACCCTCGCCTGGGCCGCGATCACCGACACCGGGCTGCGCCGCGAGGTCAACGAGGACAGCTACGTCGCCCAAGCGCCCGTGTTCGCCGTCGCAGACGGGATGGGCGGTCACGCCGCCGGCGACTTCGCCAGCGCCGCGGTCGTCACCCGGCTCGCCGAGCACGGCGGCAAGCCGGCGATCGGCACCCCCGAGATCGACGCGTCGCTGCACCACGCCGTGCAGGACATGGGTCGCGGGGCCGGCGTCACCGACGAGGGCAGCGGCACCACCGTCACGGGCGCCGCGCTCGGCACCATCTCGGACGAACCGGCCTGGATCGTGTTCAACATCGGCGACTCCCGGGTCTACCGGCTCGTCGGCGGGGTGCTCGAACAGCTCACCGTCGATCACTCGATCGTGCAGGAGCTCGTCGACGCGGGCCAGATCACCCGCGAAGAGGCCGACACCCACCCGCACTCGAACGTGATCACGCGGGCCGTCGGCTTCCACGAGGCGCCGATCCCCGACTATCGGGCGATCGCCGTCGAGCCCGGCATGCGGTTGCTGATCTGCTCGGACGGGCTCACCAAGGAGCTGACCTCGTACGGCATCCGCCACTTCCTCCTCGCGAACCCCAACGCCGAGAAGGCCGCGGCGCAACTCGTCGACGCCGCGCTCGGCAACGGCGGGCGCGACAACGTGACCGTCATCGTGGTCGACGTGCTGAAGGTCGTGCGCCCCGAGGCGGGCGGCGATCCCGAACTCGACGGCGAGGGCGGGGAGTCGGCGAGGGCCTGACCGGCGGATTCGGGTCGCGCGCCTGATGGCCGGCGACGGCGGAAGCCTACAATGGTGGGCACCGGGCCCCCGTCTCCACCGAACCCGCCGATGACGACCCGAGGAGAACAGGGAGGATCGTGACCCGACGTCTCCCTTCCACGCCGCCGACGCTTCCCGGATTCGAGTTCATCCGGGTGCTCGGGTCCGGCGGCTTCGCCGACGTGTTCCTCTACGAGCAGAACATGCCTCGCCGCCTCGTCGCGGTGAAGGTCCTGCTCGCGGGCGTCGTGAACGACGACCTGCGTCAGATGTTCCAGGCCGAGGCCAACCTCATGGCGCAGCTGAGCTCGCACCCCTCGATCCTCACCGTGTACCAGGCGAGCGTCGCCGCCGACGGGCGGCCGTACCTCGTCATGGAGTACTGCTCCGCCTCGATCGGCCAGCGCTATCGCGCCGTCCAACTGCCGCTCGGCGAGGTGCTGTCGATCGGGGTGCGCATCGCGAGCGCCGTCGAGACCGCCCACCGATCGGGTGTGCTGCACCGCGACATCAAGCCCTCGAACATCCTGACCACGGCCTACGGGCACCCGGTGCTCTCGGACTTCGGCATCGCGGCCACGCTCGGACAGGCCGAGACCGCCGATCCCGTCGGGCTCTCCATCCCCTGGTCGGCGCCCGAGGTGCTCCGCGACGAGATCTCCGGAACGGTGGCGAGCGAGGTGTGGTCGCTCGGCGCGACCGTGTACTCGCTGCTCGCGGGCCGCAGCCCGTTCGAGGTGATCGGCGGCGACAACCAGGCGCAGGCCCTCATCACCCGCATCTCGAAGGGCAAGCTGCCGCCCACGGGGCGGGTCGACGTGCCCGCGAGCCTCGAGGCGGTGCTCGCCCGCGCGATGTCGAAGCAGCCGAAGGCCCGGCAGAGCGGAGCGCTCGAGTTCATCCGCGACCTCCAGGCGGTCGAAGAGGAGCTCGGGCTCCCGCAGACGCCGATCGAGGTGGCGATGGACGACTGGGCCCTCGCCACGGCCGTCGATCTCGACGAGCGCACCCGGGTGAATCCGGCGCGCCCGACCTCCGACGTCGTGCGACGCCGCCGGCGCGCCGCCGCGCAGCGGCCGGCGCCGTCGTCGCGGAACGGGGCGACCGAGACGACGGGTTCGCGCGGACGCAGCGCGCCGCCGACCGCCGGACGGCTCGCCTGGGGCATCTCCATCGTGGCGGTCCTCCTGCTCGGACTGGTCGGCGCCGGTGTCGTGGCCGTCATCCAGAACACGCGATCCATCCCCGTCGTCACCGATGTCCGTGGCAGCGCCGTCGGCGCCGAGGTCACCTTCGAATGGGTCGATCCGGGTCTCCAGCCGGGTGACGCCTACATCGTCCGGGTCGACGGGGATGCCTCGCCGATGCAGCGGGAGACCAGCTACTCGATCGACGCGGGGGAGCGCGACCGCGTCTGCGCGAGCGTGACGGTCACGCGCGACGGCAAGTCGGGAGCACCGAGCGCCGAGCGCTGCGTCGAGGTCGAAGGCGTCGGCTGATGCGACTCGCGATCCCGCGTCGTCATCGCTCGGCGGTCCTCACCGGCGTCGTGGTGGCCGCGGTGGTCGGCCTCGTGGGTGCGATCGCGGTCACGAGCGGCGGCTACGCCTCGCAACGGGTCGATCTCGGCGACGGCGCGGTGTGGGTGGCGAACGAGGGCGCCCAAGTGGTCGGCCGCGCGAGCACTGCGGCGCTCGAGCTCAACTCGGTCGTCGAGACGGGCGGGGGCGCGACGATCGTGCAACGGGGATCGACGGTGCTCGTCCTGGACTCCGATCGCTCGAGCGTCGGCATCGTCGATGCGGCGACCAGTGAGCTGACCCAGCCGGTCGCGGTACCGCCCGAGGTCACGACGCTCGCGCTCGCCGGCTCCTACGTGGTGCTCGCGGCCGACGGCGACGTGTGGCGCACCCCGCTCGCCCAGTTCGACGAGTTCGAAGCGGGTGACGACCCGACGCTGAACTTCGGCGCCGACGCGGTGATCTCCGTCGACCCCGCCGGCGTGATGTTCGCGGTCACTCCCTCGACCGGCGAGGTGGTGGAGGTCGACGCCGCCGGCAGCGCGACGGTGTCGTCCGAGTGGCGCATCGAGCGGGCGACGGATCACGACGTGCAGATCACGTCGGTCGGCGGTCGCTGGGCGGTCCTCGACGTCGACACCGGTGTGCTCGAGCTCGACGGCCGGGCGATCGACCTCTCCCGTGAGATCGAGTCCGGCGACCAGGTCCGGCTGCAGGCCCCCTCGTCGACCGCCGGCGAGATCTGGGTCTCCACGCGGCAGTCGCTCCTCGCCGTCGACCCCGACACCGGGGCGGTGCGCCGCGCAGTCGTCGATCGCTCGGGCTGGCCTCTTCCTCCCGTGGTGCTGAACGGCTGCGTCCACGCGGCGTGGTCCGGCGACGGCGCCTGGCGATCGTGCGACGGCGCGCCGGGTGAGCTGTTCCCGCTCGAGGGCGCCACCGGCGACGACCTCGACTACCTCGCGAACGGCACCGCCCTCGTGCTCAACGATCGCGGCAACGGCCGCACCTGGGCCGCGAGTCGGGACTACCAGCGAATCGACAACTGGACGGACCTGCTCCAGGTCGAGCGCGACGACCAGCAGCTCGAGCGCAACGATCCCGAGGACCGGCCGACGATCGAGAAGCGCAGTGCCGAGCCGGTCGCGGAGGACGACGTCTTCGGCGCCCGCCCCGGACGCTCGACGCTGCTGCCCGTGCTGCTCAACGACTACGATGCGAACGGCGACGTGCTGATGATCGAGCAGCCCGAGGAGCGGCTGCCCGAGTGGGCCAGCCTCGACCTCGTCTCCGAGAACCAGCAGCTGCAGCTCACGCTCTCCGAGGAGGCGACCGGGGTGCTGCGGTTCGCCTATCGGATCGGCGACGGGCACGGCGGCATCGCCACGGCGGACGTCGAGGTGACCGTGCGCGGCAGCGACGAGAACGCGGCGCCCGAACAGCGCCGACGCATCCATGCCGACGTCGCCGTCGCCGGCCGCCTCACCACTCCCGTGCTCGGCGACTGGGTCGATCCCGACGGCGACCCGCTCTTCCTCGCCGAGTCGTCGGCCGACGCGCCCGACCGGGTCTCGTGGTCAGCGGAGGGGGACGTCGTGTTCCACGCGGACGCGGGCTCGACTGGCGAGCGGGTCGTCGGGCTGACCGTCTCCGACGGCCGCGCCGCGGCGGGCGGGACGCTCGAGGTCACGGTGCATCCCGCCGGCGAGGTGCCGATCGTCGCCGAGCCGTTCATCGCACTGGCGACCGCGGGCGAGGAGATCCGGATCGACCCGCTCCGCCACGTCCACGGCGGCACCGGGCAGGTCGCACTGACGGCCGTCCCGGCAAAGCCCGACGTCGAGATCACCCCCGACTACGACGGCGGCACCTTCCGCTTCTCGAGCACCGCGGTGGGCACTCACCACCTCGAATACACGGTGAGCGACGGCGGAGCTCCGGTGACCGGCGTCGTGCGGGTCGACGTGCAGCCGCCGCCCGATCGCGACCCGACGCCCATCACCGTGCCGCACACGGCCTTCCTCCGCGTCGGCGACCCGGCCGACGTCGATGTGCTCGCCACCGACATCGACCCGACGGGCGGCGTGCTCGTCATCACCGACGCCGCCCGCGACCTGACGGGCGTGCAGATCGAGGTCATCGAGCACCGGCTGCTCCGGGTGACCCTCACGGCTCCGCTCGAGTCGGGCTCGACGAGCTTCGCCTACCGCGTGAGCAACGGCCTCGCGGAGGCGGAGGGCGAGGTGACGCTCGTGCAGATGCCCGAGCCGGCGCTCGCGCAGCCGCCGGTCGCCGCCGACGACACCGTCTCGGTGCGCACCGGCGACGTCATCGACATCCCCGTGCTCGAGAACGACGAGCACCCCGACGGCATCCCGCTGCTGCTCGCGCCCGAGCTCGCCTCGAAGCCCGAGGACGGGCTGCTGTTCGCCTCGGGCGACCGGCTGCGCTACTTCGCCCCAGAGGCCCCGGGCACGTACACGGCCACCTATCGGGTCGACGACGAGCGGGGCCAGTACGCGAACGCCGCGGTGACGATCACCGTGCGCAAGGCCGATCCCGAAACGAACGTCGTGCCCGTGCCCGAGGCGGTCGACGCACGGGTGATCGCCGGCGCGACCGTGCGCATCCGGATCCCGCTCGGCGGCATCGACGCCGACGGCGACTCGGTGCAGCTGCTCGGCCAGCAGTCGAACTCCGAGCTCGGCACGGTGGAGGCGACCGGTCCCGACTGGCTCGACTATCGTGCGGCCGACTACTCCGCGGGCACCGACACCTTCGCCTACGCCGTCATCGATGCGCTGGGCGCCCGGGCGGAGGGCACGGTGCGCGTCGGCATCGCGCCGCGCAACGAGCGCCCCGCGGCGCCCGTCGCCGTCGCGGACGTCATCACGGTGCGGCCCGACCGCACGATCACGGTGCCGGTGCTCGACAACGACTTCGACCCCGCGGGCGGGGCCCTCAGGATCGTCGCCGTCGAGCCGAACGGGGAGGGCGCGGCACGCGTCGTCGGCGACCGGATCGAGATCGACGTGCCCGCGGCGGAGAGCGAGTTCGGGTTCGCCTACACGATCGCGAACGACACGCTCGGCAGCTCGTCGAGCTTCGTCACCGTCATCGCGAGCGACGACGCGCCGCTCGCCCGCCCCGAGGCATCCGACACCGTGCTCACGCTGACCGACATCGTCGGCGTGGAGACCGTGGTCGTCCCGGTGCTGCGCGGGGTCTTCCTCGCCGACGGCGACGAGCGCGCGCTCGGCGTCGACCTCGTCGACGGCTACCGACGCGGTGCCGACGTGCTCGACGACGGCTCGATCCGCGTCACGGTCGAGGACCGCCGGCGCATCATCCCCTTCGTGGTGTCGCACCCCGAGGACCCGAAGGTCACCGCGTACGCATTCGTGTGGGTGCCGGGCCGTGACGATGCACTGCCGCAGCTCCGCGCCGACGCACCCGACGTCGAGGTGCGCAGCGGCGAGGCCGTCGAGCTCGAGCTGGACGACTTCGTCATCGCCGCGTCGGGGCGCCCGGTGCGCATCACCGACGAGGCGAGCGTGCTCGCCTCCCACAGCGACGGCTCTTCGCTCGTCGTCGACCGCGACACGCTCCGATTCCGCAGCGAGCCCGGCTACGTCGGGCCGGCCTCGATCTCGTTCACGGCGACCGACGGGGAGTCGGCCGAGGATCCCGACGGGCGCACCGGCACCGTCGTCATCCCGATCGAGGTGCGTTCGAACGAGGACGAGCCCCCGGCGTTCACCGGCGGCGTGATCGACTTCGAGCCGGGTGAGCGGAAGACGATCGACCTGGGCCTGCTCACGCAGCAGGCGAGCTCGTCCGAGCCCGACGAGCTCGCCTACGAGGTGCTGCCGCCGGCGGCCGAGGGCTTCGACGTCGAGCTCGACGACGCCGACCTCACGATCACCGCACGCGCCGAGACCGAGCTCGGCACCGAGTCCTTCGTCTCGATCGGCGTCTCGGACGACGCGGGCGAGGGGAGCGGCGGCCGGATCGTCCTGCGGGTGGTGCCGTCGACGAAGCCCGTGGCCCGCCCGGCCGACGACACGGCGATCGCCGCCCGGGGACGGACCACGTCGATCGACGTGCTGGCGAACGACGAGGCCACCAACCCCTTCCCCGACGTGCCGCTGCGCGTCGTCGACGTCGAGCTGGGCGACCTCCCGAGGGGCGTCGCGATCTCGCCCAGCGAGGACCGCTCGACGCTCACGGTCGAGGTCTCCGAGTCGGCCGCGCCGATCAACACGACGGTCCGCTACCAGGTCGAGGATGCCACGGGGGAGCCGTCGCGCCGGGCCTGGGCCGCGGTGACGGTATCGGTGCAGGATCGCCCCGCGCCCGTCATCTCGCCCCTGCTCACCGGGTTCGGCGACGGCACCCTCGACATCGCCTTCGGCGCCGGCGCGTTCAACAACTCGCCGATCACGGGCTACGAGCTCGTCCAGATCGATCCGACGTCGCGCGACGTGCTCAGGACGACCGTGTGCGAGACGACGAGCTGCACGATCCCGACACCCGGCAACGGTCAGGCCAACGCGGTGATCGTCGAGGTCCAGGCCCGCAACGGGATCGGGCTCTCGGATCCGGTGACGGTGCCGGGGTCGGTCTGGTCGGACGTCGTCCCCCCGCCCGCCGACGGGCTTCGCGCGCTCCCGCGCGACGGGCGCCTCCGGGTCGAGTGGAGTCCCGTCTCCAGCGGGTCGGGCAGCGCCGTCGGGTCGTACGTCGTGACCGTCGCCGGCGTCGCGACCGAGGTCTCCGCGTCGTCCGCGTGCACCGCGTCGCTCTGCAGCGTCGACTCGCAGTCGATCCCCAACGGCAGCCGGGTGCCGGTCGCGGTCAGCGCGCGCAACCAGGCGTACCCGGCGCTCGCGACGTGGACTGAGGCGACGACCGCGGGCACTCCGTTCGGCGCGCCGATCTCCGGCGCGATCGACGTGGCGGGGGATGCCGCGGCCGGCACCGTCACCGTGACGTGGGCGCCGTTCTCGGGCAACGGCGACGCGATCGCCGGCTACTTCGTGCAACGACTCGTCGTGGGCGAGACCGCCGTGCCCGGCGGGTCGCAGGCCTGCTCGGTGACCGCCCCCGCACCCGGCACGGTGGTGCCGCCCTCGACGGGCGGCACGGTCGCCGAGACGATCGGCGTCGGCCCCGACACCTCCAGCGTCCGCTTCACCGGGACGGCGGCCGAATCGGCCCGCTACTCCTTCGTCGTCTGGGGCTACAACCGGGCGGGATGCGCGCACACCGCGGTCGCCGGCACCGTCGTGCGGCCCGCGCCCGGCGACGTCGACCGCGTCGACAGCCGGATGGCGTGGAACGGCGCGGAGACCTGGGACCGCTACATCGACGGGGTCGACGTGGACGCGCCGCGCCTCGAGATCGTCGCCGTCGACGAGAACGGCGTGCAGATGCCCGGGTCGATGCGTGAGTTCCGCGGCTCAGGCTGGCTGCGCGACCTGCTCAACGGGCGGTTCGACTTCGGCGAGACCGGCCGGTTCCAGGTGCGCGGCTGCAGCGTGTGGGGCAGCTGCGGCGCCTGGTCCCAGGTGCTGCCCTCGGGCGGATCGCCGTCACTCACCTTCGCGCTGCCGAGTCGCCTCTGGGACGACCGCGGCACGAGCTGGTCGTGGACGAGCCCGCCCGACAACTCGGGCCTGCCCGCGACGTTCAGCTGCGGCATCGACGGCGACCGCGGTCGCCGGGCGCAGACCCCCACGAGCTGCCAGATCGCGGGCGTCAGCCCGGGCGACCGGGTCTGGTTGGATGTTGAGGTCGCCGGTGTCACAGCCCGGTACGTGGCGACGAGTAAGGAGCCGTCATGACGATGTCCGCAGATGATGCCGCGCGGTTCGCCGCGACCCTCGACCGCCTCGTCGGTGCGGTCGAGGAGGTGCTGCTCGGCAAGAACCGGGTCGTGCGACTCGCGTTCACCGCGCTGCTCAGCGAGGGGCACCTCCTCCTCGACGACGTGCCGGGCACGGGCAAGACCTCGCTCGCACGCGCGATGGCGCAGTCGGTCTCGGGGTCGAGCAACCGGGTGCAGTTCACCCCCGACATCCTGCCCGGCGACATCACCGGCGTGACGGTCTACGACCAGCGCTCCGGACTGTTCGAGTTCCACGCGGGGCCGGTGTTCGCGAACGTCGTGCTCGCCGACGAGATCAACCGTGCGAGCCCGAAGACCCAGTCGGCTCTGCTCGAGGTGATGGAGGAGGGACAGGTCACCGTCGACGGGCAGTCGCACCCGGTCGGGCATCCGTTCATGGTGATCGCGACCCAGAACCCGGTCGAACAGGCGGGCACCTACCGGCTGCCCGAGGCGCAGCTCGACCGGTTCCTCATGCGCACCTCGATCGGCTACCCCGATCACGCCTCCACCATCAGGATCCTCGAGGGGGCCGACCAGCGAGCCCACGACCACCGCGTCGATCCGCAGGTCGATGCCGCCGAGGTGATCGAGCTCGCCGCGCTCGCCCGCACGGTCTTCGTCGACCCCACCATCCACGACTACGTGTCGCGGCTCGTCGACGCCACCCGCACCGCGCGCGAGGTGCGCCTCGGTGTGAGCGTTCGCGGCGCACTCGCCCTCATCCGCACGGCGAAGACGCACGCCGCCGGCCGCGGGCGGCACTACGTGGTGCCCGACGACGTCAAGGCGCTCGCCGAGCCCGTGCTCGCGCACCGGCTCATCCTCGACCCCGAGGCCGAGTTCGACGGCGTGACCGCCTCGAACATGATCGCCCAGGTGCTGATCGAGACGCCGCCACCTTCGACGAGGCAGGCGATGTGACCCTCAGCCCGACGCGAACGACGATCCCCGAGGAGGCTCGCAAGGAGGGCGTGCTCGCGGTCGTCATCGGGCGTGCGGTGCGCGCGGCCGCGGCCGCCGCCGCGTTCGTCGCGGAGGCCGCGCGGTCGGTGCAGGGCGTCGTGACCCCGCTCGGCTGGTGCGTGCTCGCCGCCGGCGTCGTCGCGCTCGTCGTCGGCTACGGATTCGGCCTGCTCGAGGTGGTCGCGCTCGGTTGGGCGCTCCTCGTGCTGATCGCGGCCGCCGCCCTGTGGCTCGTCGGGCGCGGTGCGGGGCAGGTGCGGCTCGTCGTGCCGACGCCCAGGGTCGTCGTCGGCGAGCACGCGGAGGCGCGACTCGTCGCGGTCAACCCCGGCCGGCGACGGTTCGGCGGCGTGCAGCTCGAGCTGCCCGTCGGCGGCGCAGTCGTCGAACGGGTGCTGCCGGGCCTGGCTCGCGGAGGCGAGTACGAGGTGCAGTTCCGCATCCCGACCGATCGCCGCGGCATCGTCCCGATCGGTCCGGCCCGGACGGTGCGCGCCGACCCGATCGGCCTGATGCGCAGGGAGATCGTCTGGTCCGAGACCGCCGAGCTCAAGGTGCACCCCCGTACGGTCCCGATCGCGGCGCTCAGCAGCGGGTTCATCCGCGACCTCGAGGGCTCGCCGACCCGCGACCTCACGTCGAGCGACATCGCGTTCCACGCACTGCGCGAGTACGTCCCCGGCGACGACCGGCGCTACATCCACTGGAAGAGCTCGGCGAAGACGGGCACCTTCATGGTTCGCCAGTTCGAGGAGTCGCGGCGCAGCCGGCTGATGGTCGTGCTCGACCTCGAGCCCGGGGCGTATGCGAGCGATGCGGAGTTCGAGCTGGCGGTGGGCGCCGCGGCATCGGTGGGCGCGCGTGCGATCCGCGACGCGCGCAGCGTCTCCTTCGTCGTCTCCGGTCGGCAGTCCGGGCGCGTCGGCTCGATGCGCGAACTCCCGACGGTGTCGCGCGACCGGCTCGTCGACGCGCTCTGCGTCGTCGAGCGGGAGGAGCGCGTCGCACTGCTGCCCGACGTGGCCCGGGCCGCCGCCGAATCGCTCCACGGGCTCTCGCTCGCCGTGCTCGTCACCGGGACGGCGCGGGGCACGGGCCCGTTGCGCTCCGCCGCGAGCCGGGTGCCCGCCGGGGTCGACGTCGTCGCCGTGCGGTGCTCGCCCGAGGGCGAACCGACCGCCCGTGCCGTCGCCGGTCTCACGGTGTTCGGCATCGGCTACCTCGAAGACCTCCGCGCGATGCTCGCGAGATCGGCGTCGGTCGCATGACGGCCCGCGAGGGGAGCGCCACCGCTGCCGGGCGGGGGTGGTCGACCGCGCTCAGCGTCGCACTCGTCGTCGCCATGCTCGTCGCCGCGATGATCCCGTGGTGGCCGACGTACGAGAGCCCCCCGTTCTTCACTGCGGCGGGCGCCGCGATCGTCGCCGGCGCGGCGATCGGCGTGGCCGGGGCCCGATTCCGAGCCCCCGCCTGGGTGGTCGTGCTCGCGGTCGTCGCCGCGTACCTCGTGCTCGGCGTCGCGGTCGCCGTGCCCGATCGTGCGCTGTTCGGACTGCTGCCCACACCCGAGGGCCTCGCCGAGCTCGTGGCCGGGGCGGCGCTCTCCTGGAAGCAGCTCGTCACGATCGCCGTACCGGTCGGCTCGTACCAGGCCCTCCTCGTGCCGCCCTTCCTCCTCGGGCTCGTCGCGTCGACGAGCGCCGTGAACATCGCGCTCCGATCCCGTCGACCGGCCTTCGCGGTGCTGCCGCCCGCGGCGCTCCTCCTCGCCGGCATCGCGCTCGGCGTCGTGCACGCCACCTTCGCCCTCGAGGCCGGGCTCGTCTTCTTCGTGACCGCCGTCGCGTGGCTCGCGCGGATCAGGATCGCGCAGCGACGGCGCATCCCGAGCGGCCGGCCCGTCGAGGCCACGCTCGCCGATGCGCGGCGCGTGGTCGGGGCATCCGCCCTCATCGCGGTCGCCCTCGTCGGGGCGACCGCGGCCGCCGTCGTGCTGCCGATGCCGGCGCGCACCGTGGTGCGCTCCGAACTGCAGCCGCCCTTCGAGCCCCGGCAGCACGACAGCCCGCTCGCCGGGTTCCGCACCGCCTTCGGCGAGGAGGTCGCCGAGGAGCCGATGCTCGAGGTGCACGGCCTCCCCGCCCGGGCCGGCCTCAGGATCGCGGTGCTCGACACCTACGACGGCATCGTCTACACGGTGGGCGGCGACGACGGCAACGGCGTCTCGGGCCGGTTCAGCCGGGTGCCCTACCGGCTCGACCAGCCCGACGACTACGGCCAGGCCGAGCGGATCGACGTCTCGATCCTGGGCTACGACGACGTCTGGGTGCCCGGGATCGGGCGGCTCGAACGCATCGACTTCTCCGGTCCCCGCAGCGACGAGCTCGCCGAGGGGTTCTTCTACAACGACGTGACCGGCACGGCGGCCGTGCAGCAGGGGCTCCGTGACGGCGACCGGTACACCGCGGTGTCGATGGTGCCGGCGCCGCCGCGCGACGTCTCGGTGCTGCGCCCCGGCACGAGCATCCTGCCGCCGATGCCCGAGCTGCCCGATGAGCTCGAGGACCTCCTCGACGAGTGGGCGCCGCCCGCCGACGCGGAGGGCCAGCGACTCGCGGCCGTCATCGAGGGCTTCCATCGCGACGGCTTCGTCAGTCACGGCCTCGACGGGGAGCGGAGCCGTTCGGGGCATGCGCTCGACCGGATCGCCGAACTCGCCGCGGAGCGGCCGATGGTCGGCGACGGCGAGCAGTACGCGGTCGCCGCCGCGCTCATGGCACGCCGGATCGGATTCCCCGCACGGGTGGTCGTCGGGTATCTCCGCCAGCCGGGCACCGAGTACGACGTGGAGGCCGACGTCGTGCGCTTCCGGAGCCAGGACCGCCAGGCGTGGATCGAGGTGCAGACCTCCGACGGGGAGTGGGTCGCGATCGACCCGAATCCGCCGCTCCGCCCCATCCCCGACAAGGAGCCCGATCAGCCGCAGAGCGTCTCGAGGCCGCAGTCCGCACTGCCGCCGCCCGCGGAGTTCACGCCCGTCGACGACGACGCGACGAAGCCGGATGCCTCCGCCGACGACCCGTCCGACGGCACGGCCGGGTGGCTCGAGGCGCTGCTCGCGGTGCTCGAGGTCTCCGGGGTGGTGCTCCTCGGCCTCGCCGCGATCCTCAGCCCGTTCCTCGCCGTGATGGTCGCGAAGCTGCGGCGGCGTCGACTGCGCCGTCGCGCCGACACCGCCGTCGAACGCATCGAGGGCGGGTGGCGCGAGTTCGCCGACTCCGCGAGCGACTACGGCTACACGATCGTGCCGAACGCGACGCGTGCCGAGCAGGCGGCGATGGTCGGGGGGCTGGGGCCGCTCGTGCTCGCCTCGGTGGTCGACCGGGCGGTGTTCGCCCCGGACGGGCCCGACGACGGCGACGACCGACGGGTCTGGGCCACGGTCGACGAGCTGCTGCGACGGCTCGGCGAAACACGTCGGCCGATCGACCGCCTCCGGGCCGCGATCTCGTTGCGCTCGCTCGGCGGGTACGCTGTGACGCGGAGAGGAGCACGTTCGTGAGGTGTCGGATCTGCGGAGCCGAGCTGCCCGCCGAGGCGATGTTCTGCGGCGAATGCGGCAGTTCGACGAGCGCGACCCCCGAGTCGCGGCGGCGCGCCGACCCGCGGCCCGGCGACACGACGGTCGTCGACCGGATCCGGACCTCCCAGCGCAACAGCGGGGTGATCAGCGTGCCCGTCGAGGGGTTCGCCGCCGCCGTGCCGATCCCCGATGCCGGCGTGGCTGCGCCGGCCGCGCCGGCCGAGCAGGCCGCGCCGCCGGTGGCCGAACAGCGCGCCGCACCGCGGTTCACGCTTCGGTTCAGCACCGGTGAGACGCTGACGGTCTTCGGCACCGGTCTCATCGGGCGTCGGCCGCTGCCGCAGCCTGGCGAGGAGTTCGACCATCTCGTGCAGATCGCCGACCGCACGCTCTCGGTCTCGAAGACCCACCTCGAGTTCGGTGAGCACGAGGGCGTGCTGTGGGTCG
The DNA here is from genome assembly GCF_042884595.1 of Agromyces sp. NPDC058126. Lineage (NCBI taxonomy): Bacteria > Bacillati > Actinomycetota > Actinomycetes > Micrococcales > Microbacteriaceae > Agromyces > Agromyces sp. NPDC058126. The sequence goes on from NZ_JBHVTS010000001.1 coordinate 950,211, forward strand.
CCGACCGCTTCTCCGGCAACGGCACCGTCGTGCGGCGGCCCGACGACGGCGCGCTCCGCTGCGAGCCGGGGCGCCGCTACCTCGTGCCGCGCGGCAGCCGGGTCGAGCTGGCCGAGCAGTCCTTCGTCGTCGCCTGAGGTCAGCTCCTCCACAGACGGCGTGCGACGCCCGCTGTCCACGCGCGGCCAGATGCCGCGCCGCACGGGTGCGACGGGTGATCGGATGTCCCGGTGCACCCTCTCGACCACGCCGACCCGAGCCCCCTGCTGCTGCCGCTGACGCTGCCCCAGGCGCCTCCTCGGCCCGAACGGCCGGGATTCCCGGTGCTCGCCACCCTCGCCCCGGTGGGCGGTGCGCTCGCACTGTGGGCGATCACGGGTTCACCGTTCTCACTCGTCTTCGCGGTGCTCGGCCCGGTCGTCGCGATCGCCTCGCTGCTCGACGCCCGTCGACAGGCGCGACGCCGGCTCCGTCGCGACGAAGCCGAGCGGGAGGCGCGCCTCGACGAGCTCCGCGCGGAGATCTCGGCCCGCCATGACGAGGAGCGCCGTGCGGCGTGGCGGGCGACGCCGTCGCCCTCGTCGATCGTGGCGAGCCCGGCGCGGCCCGTGTGGACCGATCGGACGCCGCCGCCGTTCGTGGTGGGCACCGGGGCCAGGCGCAGTGCCGTGCGCGTCGACGGCGTGCCGTCCGATGCACGCGACCGTGCGGTGCTCGAGGCCGCGGCCCGGCTCACCGGGGCCCCGGTGCTCGCCGAGCCGTCGACCGGCGTCGGCTACGTCGGGCCGCTCGCGCTCGCGCGCTCGGCCGCACGCGCCGCGATCGTCCAGCTCGCCGGGCGCCTCGACCCCCGAGCGATCGCGGTGGCCGCTTCGCCCGGCGCCGAATGGGAGTGGGTCCGGCGACTGCCGCACGGCCGGCTCGACGCGGGGTCCGCCGAGGGCGTCGGCGCGACGTGCATCGTCGTCATCGACCCGGCGTCCGAGCGGGGGGTCGCCGCGAACGGGTCGGGCGCCGGTGCGGGGGTCGTCGAGTCGACGGCGCACGCGGGCTCCGCGGCCAGCGGTCGTTGGCAGCGCACATCCCGCGCGAGATCCGCGGAGCCGTTCCGCCTCGTCATCGCGGAGGAGGTGCGGCACCTGCCCCCTGGGCTGGCCACCGTCGTCCGGCTCGCCGGCCCGCGTGCGGCGGTCGTGCACCGCGACGGCGTCGCGGCGCCCGCGGCGATCGAGCCCGCGCTCGTCGGGCTCGTGGAGGCCAACCGGTGGAGCGACGCCGTGGCGGCCGTCGCCGAGCGGCTCGACCTCGCGGGCGACGACCGGATCCCGCGCCGGGTCGTGCTCGCCGAGCTGCCCGCCGAGATCGAGGGGGCGCACGCCCGCACCTCGCTCGCCGTCGCCGTCGGCGCCTCGTCGGCGGGGCCGCTCGTGCTCGACCTCGTCGAGCACGGTCCGCACGCGCTCGTCGCCGGCACCACCGGCAGCGGCAAGAGCGAGTTCCTTCTCGCATGGCTCGCGGCCCTCGCCCGGGCGTACCCGCCGTCGCTCGTCTCATTCCTGCTCGTCGACTTCAAGGGCGGCGCGGCCTTCGAGCCGATCCGATCGCTGCCCCATGCCGTGGGCGTCGTGACCGATCTCGACGAGGCCGAGGCGCTGCGTGCGGTGCAGAGCCTGCGGGCCGAGCTGCGGCATCGCGAGGCCGTGCTCGCCGGGGTCGGCGCTCGAGACCTCCGCGAGCTCGGCGAGGAGGTCCCGCTCGCCCGGCTCGTGATCGTGGTCGACGAGTTCCAGGCGATGATCGAGCGATTCCCCGAGCTCGGCGGGGTCATCGCCGACATCGCGGCCCGCGGCCGTTCGCTCGGCGTGCATCTCGTGCTCGCCTCGCAACGGCCGAACGGCGTGGTGCGCGAACAGGTCACCGCCAACTGCGCCATCCGGGTCTCGCTCCGCGTCATGCAGCGTGCCGACAGCCTCGCGATCGTCGGCACCGAGGAGGCCGCGGAGATTCCGCCGGATGCGCCGGGGCGGGCGGTCGTCGACCGCGGTGACGGTCGGCCGTTTCGGTTCCAATCGGCGATCGCCGACGAGGCCGCCGTTCTCGGCGCCCGGGTGGCGAGTGCAACGCTGCCGCGCGCTCGCCGGCCCTGGGTCGACCCGCTTCCGAATCGCATCGCGCCCGACGAGCTCGACGGGCTCGTGGGCTCCGAGGGCCAGGTCGCCGGCACCGCGGGTCACGCGGGTGCTCCGGCCACCGTCGGCGCGCCGGCCGCCGGCCGGGCGCCGCGCGGCTTCGGGCTCGTCGACGAGCCCGAGCTCCAGCGACGCTCCGTGGCCGTGTGGAACCCGGCGGTCGACGGTCACCTGCTCGTGGCGGGTGCACCGGGCAGCGGCCGTTCGACGGCCCTCGAGGCGATCGCCGCCGTCGTGCGGGCCGGGCACGGCGCATCGTCGGTCGTCCGGCTCGAGGGGCCGCGGAGTGCCATCTGGGACACCGTCGAGCGGCTCGCCCGCGGCGAGCACGGGCGCGTTGCCGTCCCGCGGCTGCTCGTCATCGACGAGCTCGACACGCGCTTCCGCTCGTGGCCCGACGACTATCGGGCGCTCGCACTCGAACGGCTCGAGACGGTGCTGCGGGAGGGGCGTGCACGCGGGCTGGCGGTGGCCGCCGCGACGACCCAGTGGCTCGGCGTCCCGCACGGTCTCCGCGACGCCTTCGGCGTCCGTCTCCTGCTGCGCCACCCGACCCGGGCCGAGCTCGCGCAGGCCGGGGGAGCGGGCGAGCTCTGGCGGGCCGCCGAGGTGCCGGGCTCGGGCCAATGGCGCGGGCGGCGCGTGCAGGTCGTCGATGCGCCGCGCCCGCAGGTGCCGAGCCCCGCGCGTCCCGTGGAGCACGTGCCGATGCTCGAGATCGAGCCGGGCGCGCGCATTGCGCTCGTGACCACGAGTCCGACGCCCGACGCCGAGGTCCTCCGCGGTGTTGGGCGCTCGCCGGTCGTGCTCGGGCCGCACGCCGACGCCGCGACCCTCGCGGCCCTCGGTCGCGGAGATGCGCCGATCGTCGCGGTCGGCAGCGCCGAGGCGTGGGCGGCGCAGTGGTCGCTCCTCCCGACGATCCGGGAGACCGCGACGATCCTCGTGCGCGGCGGGGCATCCGAGTACCGCGCACTCATCGCCGATCGCGCGCTGCCGCCCCTGCTCGACGAAGGAGGCGCCCAGCTGTGGCTGCGGCCGCCCGGCGGTGCGACCGTGCGGAGGACGTGGCCGATCGCCGAAGCGACAACCGATTCCGCCGTGTGAGACGCGAATGGAAACGGATTCCGTGCAGAACGTTCCAAGAAATTAACGATTCGGACATCAATTGGTGCGTGATCGACCTGCAGTGTGTCAGTATCTTCCCACCCCGCATGCGCTTGCAACCGAAATGGAGTCCCTCGTGAGCACTCGGCCCCTGCCCCAAGACCCGATGATCCGCTCGCTGATCGCACAGGCGCGCCAGTCGCAGCTGAATCGTCGTACCCTCCTCGCCGGCGCCGGTGCCGGCGCGACCGCCCTCGCCCTCGCCGCCTGCTCGACCGGCGGAGGGCAGGCGAAGCCGACCGCCGCGGCCGACACGTCCGAGACCGACAAGACCCTCAACTGGGCCAACTGGGCCGCCTACATCGACGAGGATGAAGACGGCAACTACCCGACGCTGGTCCGCTTCACCGAGGAGACCGGCATCGAGGTCAACTACGAGGTCGCGGTCGACGACAACAACACCTATTACGGCAAGGTCAAGGACCAGCTCGCCCTCGGCAAGGACATCGGGGCCGACACCGTCTGCCTCACCGACTGGATGGTCGGCCGCTGGATCCGCTTCGGCTACACGCAGGAGCTGAACCACGACAACATTCCGAACCTGGCGAACCTCACGCCCGCGCTCGCCGACCCCGACTTCGACCCCGGTCGCAAGTTCTCCGTCCCGTGGCAGGGCGGCTTCGCCGGCATCGCCTGGAACAAGGAGGCCATCCCCGGCGGCCTCACGAGCGTGTCCGACCTCTGGGACGCTTCGCTCAAGGGGCGCGTCGGCGTGCTCTCCGAGATGCGCGACACCATGGGGTGCATCATGCTCGACATGGGCGTCGACATCGCCGGCGACTGGGGCGATGAAGAGTACACGGCCGCCATCGAGGTCCTGCGCCAGCAGGTCGAGGACGGCCAGGTCCGCAACATCAAGGGCAACTCGTACCTCGAAGACCTGAAGAGCGAAGACACCCTCGCCGCGATCGTCTGGTCGGGCGACATCACGGTGCTGAACGCCGAAGCCGGCGACAAGTGGGAGTTCGCCCTGCCCTCCGCCGGCGGAACGCTGTGGAACGACAACTTCCTCGTGCCGGTCGGCTCGCCCCGCAAGACGAACGCCGAGACGCTCATCAACTACTACTACGAGCCCGAGGTCGCCGCAGAGGTCGCCGCCTGGGTGAACTTCATCACCCCGGTCATCGGCGCGAAGGAGGCCGCGACGGCCATCGATCCCGAACTGGCCGAGAACCAGCTCATCTTCCCCAACGAGGAGACGCTGTCGCAGGCTCACATCTTCCGCACGCTCTCGGGTGCGGAGGAGCAGAAGTACCAGGCCGAGTTCCAGTCCATCCTGCTGGGGTCGTGACGGTGTCGATCCGAGAATTCGCCGAACGCGGCGCAGACCTCGAGCTCGTCGGCATCCAGAAGCGCTTCCCGGGCTTCACCGCGATCGAAGAGCTCAATCTCACGATCCCCGCCGGTTCGTTCTTCGCCCTGCTCGGCCCCTCGGGCTGCGGCAAGACGACGACGCTCCGGCTGGTCGCCGGCCTCGAGGAGCCCACGCAGGGCCGCATCCTCATCGGCGGCACCGACGTCACCTCGACGAAGGCGCACCAGCGCCCCGTCAACACGGTGTTCCAGAGCTACGCGCTCTTCCCGCACATGTCGATCCTCGAGAACGTGGGCTTCGGGCTGAAGCGCCGGCGCATCGCCGACGCCGAGGCGCGCGCCCACGAGGCGCTCCGGCTCGTCGAGCTCGACCACCTCGCGCAGCGCCGCCCCGCCCAGCTCTCGGGCGGCCAGCAGCAGCGCGTCGCGCTCGCGCGGGCGATCGTGAACCGACCCGCCCTGCTGCTCCTCGACGAGCCGCTCGGCGCGCTCGACCTGAAGCTGCGCCGCCAGATGCAGCTCGAGCTGAAGTCGATCCAGGAGGAGGTCGGCCTGACCTTCCTCCACGTCACCCACGACCAGGAGGAGGCCATGACCATGGCCGACACCGTCGCGGTGATGAACAAGGGCGCGATCGAGCAGATGGGTGCTCCTGAAGAGCTCTACGAGCTGCCGCGCACGGCGTTCGTCGCGAACTTCCTCGGGCAGTCGAACCTCTTCACGGGCGCGGTGGTCGGCACGACCGACACCGCGATCACGGTCGACGTGCAGGGCACCCCGGTGATCGTCCCGACGGCCCGCGCGGCGCGCCACCAGGGCGAGATCACCGTCGGCGTCCGTCCCGAGAAGGTGGCGCTGCACCGCGAGGCGCCCGCCGCCTCCTCCGAGCGCAACCTGATCGGCCCCGGCCGGGTGATCGACGTCTCCTTCTCCGGGGTGAGCACGCAGTACCTCGTCGCGGTGCCCGGTATCGGCACGCTCACGGTCTTCGCGCAGAACGTCGGCTTCGGGCCGGTCGCCGCGGAGGGCGCGGAGGTGTGGATCAGCTGGGAGATCGAGCACGGCTTCGGCCTCGAGGACGAGCCCGGCGAGGGCGGCCGGTTCCCGTCCGACACCGACACCCGGTCGATCGCCGCGCAGCGGCGCGATGCGCTCGTCGCGGAGCTCGAGGAGCACTGACCATGGCCTTCGCAGCGTTTGCGACGGCGGAGGCGCAGCCGCAGGCACCCAGGAAGAAGAGCCGCATCGCGCTCTTCCTCCTGCTGCCCGGCATCCTCTACCTCGTCCTCTTCTTCCTGACGCCGCTGGTGTCGCTCGTGTTGACGTCGTTGCAGGCGCCGGCCGAGTTCGGCGACATCGGCCAGTACGACTACGCGTTCAACTGGCAGAACTACGTCGACGTCGTCGAGGCGTACTGGCCGCACATCCTGCGGTCGTTCGGCTACGCCCTGGCGGCTACGGTGCTCGCGCTGGCGTTCAGCTATCCGCTGGCGTACTTCATCGGCGTGAAGGCCAGGCGCTGGCCGCTCCTCCAGAGCCTCATGCTCGTGCTCGTGATCGCCCCGTTCTTCATCAGCTTCCTGCTGCGCACCCTCGCGTGGAAGCAGCTCCTGTCGGACGAGTCGTTCGTCATCACCTCGCTGAAGGCGCTGTCGCTGATGGCGCCCGACGCGCATTTCACGGGCACGCCGTTCGCGGTCATCTTCGGTCTGACGTACAACTTCATCCCGTTCATGACCCTGCCGCTCTACACGACGCTCGAGCGCCTCGACCTGCGCTACCTCGAGGCGGGCAGCGACCTCTACGCGAACCCGTTCACGGTGTTCCGCAAGGTCACGATCCCGCTGTCGATGCCGGGCATCGTCGCCGGCACGCTGCTCACGTTCATCCCCGCCGCGGGCGACTACGTGAACGCGAGCCGCGACTTCCTCGGCGGGCCCGACACCCAGATGATGGGCAACGTGATCGAGGCGAACTTCCTCGTCCTGCTGAACTATCCGGCGGCGGCGGCCCTGTCGATCATCCTGATGTCCGCGATCCTCGTGCTCGTCGGCATCTACGTGAAGCGCTCCGGAACGGAGGACCTGCTGTGAGTGGAGAAGTCCAGGCGGCCGCCGTGCTCGGCGGCCTCAGCGAGAGCGAACAGCTCGACGAGCAGCGGCCCGGCCGCAGGGTCCGGCCCCGCCGGCCCGGCCTCGGCGATTGGCTGCTGCCGGTCTACACCGTGATCGCGTTCGTGTTCCTGCTCATCCCGATCGTCTACACCTTCGTGTTCTCGTTCAACGACTCGATCAAGTCGAACATCGCCTGGCGCGGGTTCACCTTCGACAAGTGGCTGAACGTCTGCAACGTCGAGGGCGGCGCGGTCTGCCAGGCGTTCGGCAACAGCATCGTGATCGGTCTCGTCGCGACGGTCATCGCGACGACGCTCGGCACGATGATCGCGCTCGCGCTCGTCCGCTACCGGTTCCGCGCCCGCTCGGCGATCAGCCTGCTGCTGTTCCTGCCGATGGCGACCCCCGAGGTCGTGCTCGGTGCCGGTCTCGCCGCGCAGTTCCTCGCGGTCGGTGTCGCGAAGGACATGACGACGATCATCCTGGCGCACACGATGTTCTGCATCAGCTTCGTCGTGGTGACGGTGAAGGCACGCGTCGCGAGCCTCGACCCGGCGCTCGAGGAGGCGGGGCGCGACCTCTACGGTTCGCCGGCGCAGGTGTTCTGGCGGGTCACATTCCCGCTGCTCATGCCCGGCATCCTCGCCGCGGCCCTGCTGTCGTTCGCGCTCAGCTTCGACGACTTCATCATCACGAACTTCAACTCGGGCGCCGTCTCGACATTCCCGAAGTACATCTACATCTCAGCATCGCGCGGCATCCCGGCGGAGGCCAACGTGATCGCGTCAGCGGTGTTCCTCTTCGCACTCGTGCTCGTCGTCGGCGCCCAGGTGTCGCGAGCGGCACGCGCGAAGCGACTCGCGAAGCTCAGCTGACCCGAACGGGTTTCGCACCGAGACGGATGCCTCGGCGGGAGTGATCCCGCCGAGGCATCCGTCGTTCGTGCCGACTCGTTCAGACGGTCGCGCGGATCTCGCCGACGCGGTGCTCGCCGCCCATGACCCAGAGGTCGAGCTCCGTCTGCACCGCGTCGATCGCGCTGTCGTCGAGGGCGCCGGCCGCGGCGAGCAGGCGCAGCCCGATGATCGTCGACGCGCGCGAGGATCCGTCGAGCACCTTGAGCGCGGTCGTCGTGCCGTCGGGCGCCGACATCACCATGACGCCCTCGGCGCCGAACTTCGCGAACACGCCGAGGCGGTCGATGGCGACGGTGTCGGGCTGGCCCGGCCCCGCGATCGCCCAGGCGTGCTCGCGCGCCGCGGCGGTGAGCGCCGCGGACTCGCGGTACAGGGCGAACGGCGAGCCGGCCTGCGCGGTCGTGATCTTGTGGATGCCGCGGGCGAGCGCCGTGAGCGTGATCGCGTGCACCGGGGCCCCGCAGCCGTCGATCGCCGAGGCGGCCGGCCGCTCGCCAGTGAGCCGCTCGAGCACATCGAGGATGCGCTTCTGCAGCGGGTGCTCGGGGTCGAGGTAGCCCTCGACCGGCCACTCGTTCGCGACGCAGGCGTTGAGCATCGCCGCGTGCTTGCCGGAGCAGGTCATGTAGCCGCGGCGCTTCGCACCCCCGCGGCGGATGAGCTCGTCGCGGGCGACCCGGTCGCCGGGGGCCGAGGTCGGGCAGCCGAGCGCCGCGTCGGCGAGGCCGACCCGGGCGAGGAGGCCGTCGACGAGCGCCACGTGCGCGGCGGTGCCCGAGTGGCTCGCCATCGCGATCGCCGCGTCCTCGCCGCGGAGGGTGACGCCGCTCGTCATCACCGCGACCGCCTGGAAGGGCTTCAGGGCCGATCGCGGGAAGACGGGCGTCGCGACGTCGCCGAGCGCGCGCACGACCTCGCCCTCGGGGGAGAGCACGACGGCGGAGCCGGCGTGCCTGGACTCGATGAAACCACTTCGTTCGACCACTGCGAGCTGGACGGAGTCTTCGACGGAGAACGTCTCGGCCACGGCTCAGCCGAGGGCCGCGAGGCCGTCGTCGAGTACGCGCAGGCCGTCGTCGATCAGCGAGTCGCTCATCGCGAGGCTCGGCAGGAACCGCAGCACGTTGCCGTAGGTGCCCGCGCTGAGGAACAGCACGCCCTGCTGCGCCGCGAACGCGACGAGCGCGGAGACGGCCTCGGGGTTCGGCGCCTTCGTCGTGCGGCCGGTGCCGGGCTGGACGAGTTCGATCGCGATCATCGCACCCTTGCCGCGGATCTCGCCGATGACGTCGTAGCGCTCGGCGAGCTTCTCGAGCCCCGCGAGCAGTGCGGTCTCGATGCGGCGGCCCTCGGCCAGGAGGTCGTGCTCCTCGATGGACTCGAACACGGCGATCGCCGCGGCGCACGCGACGGGGTTGCCGCCGAACGTGCCGCCGAGGCCGCCCGCGTGTGCGGCGTCCATGATCTCGGCGCGCCCGGTGACGGCCGCGAGCGGCAGGCCGCCCGCGATGCCCTTGGCGCTGAGCACGAGGTCGGGCTCCCACCCGAAGTGCTCGCTCGCGAAGTACTTGCCGGTGCGGGCGAAGCCCGACTGGATCTCGTCGGCGATCATGACGACGCCCTGCGCGGTGCACCAGGCCTGCAGCGTCGGCAGGAAGCCATCGGCCGGCACCATGAAGCCGCCCTCGCCCTGGATGGGCTCGACGACCAGGCAGGCGAGATCGCTCGCGCCGACGACCTTCTCGAGGTAGGCGATCGTACGGGCCGCGGCGTCGACGCCCGAGAGGCCGTCGCGGTAGGGGTAGGAGCTCGGCGCGTGGTAGACGTCGCCGGCGAAGGGGCCGAAGCCCGTGCCGTAGGGCATCGCCTTGTAGTTCATCGCCATCGTCAGGTTCGTGCGACCGTGGTACGCGTGGTCGAGCACGGCGACGGCGCGGCGGCCGGTGTGCTTGCGCGCGATCTTCACGCCGTTCTCGACGGCCTCGGCGCCCGAGTTCACGAGCACCGACTTCTTCGCCCAGTTGCCGGGCGTGTGCTCGGCGAGGAGTTCGGCGACCCGCACGTACTCCTCGTAGGGCGTGACCGTGAAGAGCGTGTGGATCACGTCGCCCAGCTGCTCGGTCGCAGCCGCGACCACGCGCGCGTCGGTGTGACCGATCGTGGTGACGCCGATGCCGGCGCCGAAGTCGATGAACTGATTGCCGTCGACGTCGACGAGGATCGCGCCGTTCGCGCGCTCGATGAACACGGGCAGGGCACTCGAGACGCCGCCCGAGACGACCTCGAGGCGTCGGGCCTGCAGCGCCTGCGACTTGGGGCCCGGGACGGCGGTGACGATCTTGCGCTCCTGCGGCACGGAGTACACGGGCGCGTCGGCCCGGGCTGAAATCTGGGAGTCAGTCATGGTGTCTCCACCTTATCGCCGCGGGCGTCGTCGTCGCCGGGCCGGCGGCGCTGCGGAGCGGGCAGAATCGGAGGGTGCACGGTGCCGCGACGAGGTCGCGCCGGCACGGACGAGGAGGCGGCGGAATGCTCGGGACGCACCACTACGAGGTCGCGATCGACTGGCAGGGAGATGAGGGCACGGGCACGAGCGGCTATCGCGACTACCGGCGCCGGCACGTGGTGCGCGCGGCGGGCAAGGACCACGACATCGCGGGGTCGAGCGATCGGACCTTCCACGGCGACCGCGAGCGCTGGAACCCCGAGGAGCTGCTCCTCGCCGCGCTCGCGCAGTGCCACATGCTCTCGTACCTGCACGTCGCCACGAACCACGGCGTGATCGTGCGCGGTTACACCGATGCACCGCGCGGCACGATGGTCGAGGACGGCCGCGGGGGCGGCGCATTCACCGAGGTGGTGCTGCGCCCGAGGGTCGTGGTCGCGGACGCCGCGATGGTCGAGCTCGCCGAGCGGCTGCACGCCGAGGCATCCGAGAAGTGCTTCATCGCCGCCTCGGTGGCGTTCCCGGTGCGCCACGAGGCGACCGTCGTCGTGCTGGGCGACTGAGTCAGGCGCCCGGGCGGGCGGGGAGGGTCGGCCCCGGCGGGCAGGTGTGGCCGCCGACCAGCCGGCTGCACTCGGGAAGGAACCCGGGGTAGCGCTCGGCCTGCGGGTCGCCGAACCAGCGGTGCCACAGGCGCCAGAAGTTGAGGTTGCCGAAGGCCGAGCACCCGTCGCCGGTCTCGGGGGCGGCGAGGGTCGCCGCGCTCGGCTGATAGGGCGTGTAGTTGTAGAGGTTCGCGGTCGCCTGGTTGCGGATCGCCACCTTCGTCGCCCCGCACGCGGCATCGGGGTGGTACTGCACCCGCACCTCGCCGATGCGGTACTGGCGCGCGGGCTCCTCGGTGTACTGCCGGAACTGCCACGCCGCGTTGTACACCTGGTTGAAGAAGCCGAAGTACTTCGCGTCGCAGTCGGCGGTGTCGGGGCAGCCGTAGCCGGTCGCCCGCAGGTAGCCCGACTCGCTCGGACGGGTCAGCAGCGACTGCTCCTTCTGGAGGAGCACGAGCAGGGTGCGCGGGCTGATGCCGCAGGCCTCCGAGACCTTCTGGATGATGCGACTGGCCCGTTCGCGGGTGGCGCCCTCGTAGGCGGCGCAGTGCAGGCCGCCGACGGCGGGCTGCGACTCGGTCGTCTGGCGGTAGTCGGCCAGGCACGGCACATCGTCGGCCGGACGGCAGTCGAGGCCCTCGAGGAAGTCCTGGATCTCGGCCGCGTTCATCGCGCTCGCGTCGTAGAAGGCGTCGTCGCTGACGATGAGCCCCGGGTCGAACTCCCCGGTCGCCGAGGGGATCTCGAACTCGGGGGTGGGGACGGCGCGCACGGCGGCGCCGCCCTGCCACCGTGCGCCCTCGGATGCGGACTCGACGGAGCCGGGGGCGCAGGCGGCGAGGCCGAGGAGCGCGGCCGTCGCGAGTGCGGCGGCAGCGGCGAGCTTCGCGGGAGTCATCGAAGCGACCATAGCGGGTGCGGATCGAGGGCTGCTGGGAACCGCGTCAGACGCGCTCGCGCGGGACGACCTTGTCGGCGAGCCGGGCGAGGGCGCTCTGCGGCGGCACCTCGTTGTACTGGCCGGCGAGCTCCTGCCCGGTGAGTGCGTGGATCGCCGCCATGATCTCGTCGGTCGCGGCACGGCGGGCCCGCCCGCTCGTAGCCGGGCCGTGGTGGCTGAGGTCGAGCGGCTCGCCGAAGCGGACGGTGACCGGGCGGACGCGGGGGAGCTTGGCACCGATCGGCTGGATCTCCTGGGTGCCGACGAGTCCGACCGGCACGACCTTCGCGCCGGTCGTGAGGGCGAGCCACGCGACGCCGGTGCGGCCTCGGTAGAGGCGTCCGTCGGTCGAGCGGGTGCCCTCGGGGTAGAGGGCGAAGGCCTCGGACTGCTCGAGGATGCGGCGTCCGGCGTCGAGCGCCTCCTGCGCCGCGGCACCCGCTCCCCGCTCGACCGGCACGGCGCCGATCGCGCCGAAGAAGGTGCGCGAGAGCCATCCCGAGAACCCCATGCCGGTGAAGTAGCTCGACTTCGCGAGGAACTGCACGGGCCGCGGGGAGGCGAGCGGGATCACGACGCTGTCGACGAACGACAGGTGGTTCGAGGCGAGGATGACGGGTCCGTGCTTCGGCACGTTCTCGCGGCCGGTGATCGTGGGCCGGTAGACGAGGAGGGCGATCGGCTTCAGCATGCCGCGGAAGATGCGGTAGGCGGGACCCCGCTTGACCGCGGGGGCGGGAACGGCGTCGGCCTCGATCTCACTCACCTTCCGACCCTACGAGTGCGGGTATGCGACGGGCGGAATATCCGCGGCCTGCCGCGCACGCGCCGGATGAGGGAGGATTGACGGCATGGACGCGGTCGCCGACGGTGAGATCGTCGAGTTGCCGGGCGGGGACGCCCGAGTGGTGACGGTCGCGCGCGGACGCCGGGGCGGCCCCGGACCCGAACTGCTGCTGCGCCGCCTCGTCGCGGCGGGTGCCGGGGTGCCCGCCGACGACGTCGAGCTCATGCAGTCCTGCGAGACGTGCGGCGGCCGCCACGGCCGCCCGAGCGTCGGGTACCCGACGACCCCATCAGGGGCGCCGTGGTTCGTCGACGCGGGTGCCGCGGGCGAGCTCGTCGTCGCCGCGGCGGCGACGAGGCGACGGGTGGGCGTCGGGGTCGAGCTCGTGGTCGCCGCACTCGAAGGCGTCGACGAGGCGGCGCTCCATGCGAGCGAGCGCGCTGCGCTCGCCGAACTCGAGCCGCCCGAGCGGGCCCGCGCACGGGCGACCCTCTGGGCCAGGAAGTCCGCCCTCCTCCGGGCGATCGGCCACACCGAGTTCACCGAGCCCTCGACGCTCGCGCTGACGCTGCCGGGCGACGACGAGGGGATCGGACGAATCGAGCGCACCGTCCCCGAGCTCGGACCGGGCTGGCGGGGCGTCCGCTTCCACGACCTCACGGTGCCCGGCGCAGTCGTCGCGTCGGTCGCGGTGCTCGCCTGACAGGATGCCACGGCGCTCCGCGCCATACAGTGGTCTCGTGCGCAACGTCATCATCCTCGGCTCATCCGGTTCGATCGGCACGCAGGCCCTCGACGTCATCCGTGCGAACCCGAGGCGGTTCGAGGTCGTCGGGCTCGCCGTCGGCTCGAACCGCGCCCTGCTCGACGAGCAGGCGGCCGAATTCGGCGTCGAGCACACGGCCGTCGGCATCGAGGAGGCCGTGCAGCTCGTGCAGAGCGTCGACGCCGACGTCGTGCTGAACGGCATCACCGGCTCGGTCGGGCTCGGGCCGACGCTCGCGACGCTCGAGCGCGGCACGACCCTCGCACTCGCGAACAAGGAGTCGCTCATCGTCGGCGGCGACCTGGTCACCCGGCTCGCGAAGCCGGGGCAGATCGTGCCCGTCGACTCCGAGCACTCGGCGATCGCGCAGGCCCTGCGCTCGGGCACCGACGACGAGGTGCGCCGGCTCGTGCTCACCGCGTCGGGCGGGCCGTTCCGCGGCCGAGCCCGGGCCTCGCTCGCCGAGGTCACCCCCGCCGAGGCGCTCGCCCACCCCACCTGGGACATGGGGCTCGTCGTCACCACGAACTCGGCGACGCTCGTGAACAAGGGCCTCGAGGTCATCGAGGCGCACCTGCTCTTCGACGTCGACTACGACCGCATCGAGGTGGTCGTGCACCCGCAGTCGATCGTGCACTCGATGGTCGAGTTCGTCGACGGCTCGACGATCGCGCAGGCCTCGCCGCCCGACATGCGCCTGCCGATCTCGCTCGGCCTCGACTGGCCGAACCGGGTCGCGGCTGCCGGCCGCCCGCTCGACTGGACGCAGGCGCAGAGCTGGACCTTCGAACCGCTCGACGACGCCGCGTTCCCCGCGGTCGCCCTCGCCAAGCAGGTCGGCCGCGCGGGCGGCGAGTACCCGGCCGTGTTCAACGCTGCGAACGAGCAGGCGGTGGCGGCGTTCCACGCCGGGCGCATCGGGTTCCTCGACATCGTCGACACGGTGCGCGAGGTGGTCGAGCAGCACGAGGCATCCGGCCCCGTGACCCTCGAATCGCTCGCCGCAGCCGAATCGGCGGCCCGTCGCGCCGCCGATGCGCGCATCGGGCGCCGCTCAGCCGATCGATAGCCCGCACCCAGCGGGCACCGAGCGAGCGGCAGTACGCTGTCCGACGTGGAATCCGTGCTCGCATTCGTGATCGGCGTCGCCATCATCGTGATCGGCCTCGCCGTGTCGATCGGCCTGCACGAGATCGGCCATCTCGTTCCGGCGAAGTTGTTCGGCGTCAAGGTCACCCAGTACATGATCGGGTTCGGCCCGACGATCTGGTCGCGCCGCAGGGGTGAGACCGAGTACGGCCTCAAGGCCATCCCGCTCGGCGGCTACATCGCCATGATCGGCATGTTCCCGCCGGCGAAGGGCGAGCACGCGCACGAGGACTCGACGGGCTTCTTCCGCGGGCTCGTGCAGGACGCGCGCGACTCGAGCGCCGACTCGATCACCCCCGGCGACGAGGATCGCGCCTTCTACCGGCTGCCTGTGTGGAAGCGGATCATCATCATGTTCGGCGGCCCGTTCATGAACCTGCTGCTCGCCGTCGTGCTGTTCGGCGTGCTGCTCATGGGCTTCGGCACGGCGCAGGCCTCGACGACCGTCGGTTCGGTCTCGGCGTGCGCGCTGCCGGCGACGAGCGAGCGCCAGACGTGCGAGCCCAGCGACCCGGCGGCACCGGGCGCCGCGGCCGGCATCGCGCCCGGCGACCGCATCGTCTCGGTCGCGGGCGAGCCCATCGACAACTGGAACGAGTCGACGGAGATCATCCGCGAGCACGCCGACGAGCCCGTCGCGTTCGTCGTCGAGCGCGACGGCGAGGAGCTCACGCTCACGGTCACGCCGATGCTCAGCGAGCGGTACGTGCTCGACGAGAACGGCCAGGTCGTCACGGACGCCTCGGGCGAGCCGCGGACCGTGCAGGCGGGCTTCGTCGGCATCGCGGCGGCGACCGAGACGGTGCAGCAGCCCGCCACGTCGGTGCTGCCGGCCGTGGGCCAGCAGATCAGCGGGGTCACGGGCATCATCTTCAACCTGCCGCAGCGCATGGTCGACATCGCGAACGCGGCGTTCGGGCCCGAGGAGCGCGACCCGAACGGCCCGATGTCGGTCGTCGGCGTGGGCCGGGTCGCGGGTGAGATCGCGAGCCTCGACGAGATCCCGATGGCGTCGAAGGCGGCCGGCCTGATCGGTCTGATCGCGAGCCTCAACATCGCGCTGTTCGTCTTCAACCTGATCCCGCTGCTCCCGCTCGACGGCGGTCACATCGCGGGCGCCCTGTGGGAGGCGATCCGCCGAGGTGTCGCGAAGCTGTTCCGCCGGCCCGACCCGGGTCCCGTCGACCTCGCGAAGCTCATGCCCATCACGCTCGGCGTGGTCGTCATCTTCGGCGCGATGAGCGCACTGCTCATCTACGCCGACATCGTGAAGCCGGTGTCGCTGTTCTGATGACCCGGGCCCTGCCGTACTCCCGTGGGAGTAGGCGATGAGTCGTCGCCGGGCCGACGGCCGCGCAGCCCTCCGGGGGTACGATCGGGCCGTGCCTGATCGACGCAGTCCCGAGCCGAGCCGGTGGGGCGGACCGCCGTGGGCGGGCCCGCCCGCGTGGGCCGGTCTCGACGGCGAGGAGCGCCGCCGGCCTCCCGCGGCCTTCGTGCTGCTCGCCCCCGTCGTGATCAGCCTCATCGTGCAGGTGCCGGCCGCGATCGGGCTCGCGATCTGGCACGACGTCGGCTGGTCGGCCGGGCTCGCGCAGTTCGCGCTCGCCGCGATCGGGCCGCTCGCCCTCCTCGGTTCCCGCCGGTTCCCGGGCCCCACCGTCGCCGTGGTCGCGCTCGCGGCGCTCGCGGACTTCCTCCTCGCACCGGACGCGGGGCCGCCCTACGTCGCACTGCTCTTCGCGATCGTGCTCGCCGTGGCGCGCGGCGCCGTCGTCTGGGCCGCGGTCTCGGTCATCGCGGCGTGGCTGGTCGCCGTCGTCGTGGGTCCCCTCGTCGGGGTCTCCTGGTCGCCGCCGCGCATCGCGTTCACGACGCTCGCGCTCGCCGTGTGCTTCGGCATCGGCTGGTTCGCGCGCTCGCGCCGGGCGCGCTTCGCCGCCGCGCGCGCCGAGGCGATGCGTCGCAGGCAGACGGCCGAGGAGCGCGAACGGGTGCGCATCGCCCGCGAGCTCCACGACGTCATCGGCCATGCGCTCTCGCAGATCAACGTGCAGGCGAGCGTCGGCCTCCACCTCATGGACCGAGATGCCGAGCAGGCGCGCACGGCCCTCGCGCACATCAAGGAGACGTCGAAGACCGCCCTCGAGGAGGTGCGGAGCGTGCTCGGCGTCATCCGCGACGGCGAGGCGCCGCTCGTCCCGCAGGCCGAGCTCGCCGAGCTCCCGCGGCTCGTGCGCGGACTCGCGGCACCCGAGTTCGCGGTCGAGCTCGACGACCGGCTCGCGGCGCCGCCCGGCCGGGCCGTGCAGTTCGCCGCCTACCGCATCGTGCAGGAGGCGCTCACGAACGTGGTGCGGCACGCCGACGCGAGCCGTGCCGTCGTGGTGCTCGAGCGCCCCGGCGACGAACTCCTCGTCACGATCGACGACGACGGCGACGGACTCGCCGGCGACGGGGTCGACGCCGCGGCGGAGGGCCGCGGCATCCTCGGCATGCGCGAGCGCGCCGCCCTGCTCGGCGGCTCCGTCGAGCTCGGCGGATCGTCGCTCGGCGGCACCCGCGTGACGGCGCGGCTCCCGTGGAGCGACGCCGTATGATCCGCGTGGCGCTCGCCGACGACCAGCTGCTCGTGCGGGCGGGGTTCCGTGCGCTCCTCGACGCAGAGGACGACCTCGAGGTCGTCGGCGAGGCGTCGACCGGTGAGGAGCTGCTCGAACTCGTCCGCGACCGCCCGGTCGACGTCGTGCTGATGGACATCCGGATGCCGGGCGGCGACGGGCTGTGGGCGACCGAGCAGATCGCCGCCGACCCGGCGCTCGCGGGCGTGCACGTCGTCATCGTCACGACCTTCGAGCTCGACGAGTATGTCGCCAGGGCCGTGCGCGCCGGCGCCGCCGGATTCCTCGTGAAGGACACCGAGCCCGTCGACCTCCTGCGGGCTGTTCGCGTGGTCGCGGCGGGCGAGGCGCTGCTCTCGCCGGGCGTCACGAAACGCCTGCTCGAACGGATGGCGAGCGGCCTCCGCGATGCTCCCGACGAGACCGCGCTCGCCGCCCTCACGGAGCGCGAACGCGAGGTGCTTCGCCTCGTCGGGCAGGGGCTCACGAACGACGAGATCGCGGGGCGGCTCGTGCTGAGCCCCCTGACCGCGAAGACGCACGTCTCGCGCATCATGCAGAAGCTGCACGCCCGCGACCGGGTGCACCTCGTCGTCGTCGCCTACGAGTCGGGGCTCGTCGCGCCCGGCTGGCAGGAGTAGGCGCAGCCCGCGTCACTCGCGCGTCGCCCTCGCGCCTCCCGCGGGTGAAAGGCGGGGTCGCGACTGCTCCCGGGGGAGCAGTCGAAGTGCCTCCGACGGGCGGATTCGCCCGCGGACGAGCCCGGCGAGACTCGATTCGACGGTCGAGACGCGACCGCACGGACACACCGGGAGCACCTCATGTTCACGACCCTCGCCGCCACCGCGGCCACCCACGTCGGCCCCTGGGCCGCCGGATTCGGATGGGTCTTCTTCCTCATCCCGATCTTCTGGTTCCTCGTCATCGGACTGATCATCTTCCTCGTCAGCCGCAACCGCCGCCGCTACTGGGCGAACGGCGGTCCCGAGGGCTACGGCCCGCCGTGGGCTCGGGGTGCGAGCGCCGAGCAGACGCTCGGCCAGCGCTTCGCGAACGGCGACATCGACGAGACCGAGTACCGCGCACGCCTCGAGGTGCTGCGCGCGAACCGGCCGAACGCCTGATCCGCGCCACGGTGCGGGATGCCGCGGCATGGCGCCGCGACATCCCGCACCGCCCGTCGTCAGCCGAGGATCTCGTCGAGCGCGGCCTTCTGGTGCCGATGCCCGACGGTCTCGTAGCCGACCACGACGACGATCGGCGAGCATGCGGCGACGACGATGCCGACGGGCAGGCTCGCGCCCGCCGCGACCGCGACGACCGCGAGCGCGAGCACGGCGATGCTGCCGAGGAAGAGCCCGATGTGGAACGGGTCGAAGCGAGCCATCAGGAAGCTGTAGAGCGTGAAGAGCGCCGTGAGGAAGATCGCGACCGGCACGACGACCGTGGCGAGGGCGGCGACGTCGGCGATGTGCGCGGCGTCCGTGATCGCGTTCGCCGCGACGTGCAGGCCCGCTCCCGTCGCCGCGAGCGAGCCGAACACGATCATGTGCCCGTAGCCCCACACGTACGAGCGGCGGCGGAACCCGGCGAGGAGCTTGCCCGACGGCATCGTGAAGTAGGTCCACCACAGGCCGAACGCGAGCAGGGTGCCGGCGAACGCGACGAGGCCGGCGTCGATCGACCAGTGCTCCTCCTCGACGACCGCCGAGATCGCGAGGATCGTGCCGAGCACGACCTCGCCGAGCGTGATGATGACGAGCAGCCCGTAGCGCTCGGCGATGTGGTGGGGATGCCACGGCGTCGTGCCGCCGCGACGCTCGGCGAGCGGCGGGATCGCCATCTCGCAGAGGCCGAGCAGCACCCAGATCCAGAGCGTGAGCGCGAAGGGCAGGTTCACGACGATGAGCACGACCCACGCGAGTTGCACGACGCCGAGGTAGCCCGCGTAGCGGAGCGCCGTGCGGCGTGACGCCGGGTCGTGCCGGGCGATGCGCAGCCAGAGGGCGATCGTCGAGAGGCGCATGATGACGTAGCCCGCGATGATGACGGCGTTGTCGACGTGCTCGCCGCCGTCGATCGAGTGGAAGAACTCGGGCATGCCGAGCGCCATCACGAGCACGCCGACCATCTGCACCATGGTCGCGACGCGCACGTAGACGTCGTCGTTGTCGTAGGCGCTCGCGAGCCAGGTGTAGTTGATCCAGGCCCAGCAGATCGCGAACACCGCGAGCGAGAAGGCGATGATCGCCGAGCCGAAGTGGCCGAGGTCGAGCAGGTGCGCCGCCTGGGTGCCCGCCTGGCTGAACGCGACGACGAAGGTCAGGTCGAACAGCAGCTCGAGCGGGGTCGCGGTGCGGTGCGACTCGCTCGGGTCGCGTCCCACCATCCGGCGCAGCCGGTGGTCGAGCGGGGGATGCGTCGGGGTCATGCGCATATCGTTTCAGGAAATCGCCCGCTCGTCAGGACGATTCGGTCGAGATCGTCCTGAGTCGCGTACGTTCTCTTGAAACGGCGTGACCGGATGCCTCGGCGCGGGGCCGAGGCATCCGGGAGGCCGGTCAGCGGCTGAGCAGGAGCGCCTCGCCCTGGCCGCCGCCGCCGCAGAGCGCGACCGCCGCGTTGCCGCCGCCGCGGCGCGCGAGCTCGAGAGCCGCGTGCAGGGCGAGGCGGGCGCCCGAGGCGCCGATGGGGTGGCCGAGCGCGATGGCGCCGCCGTGCGCGTTCACCTTCTCGAGGTCGAGCTCGAGGTCGCGCGCCGACTGCAGCGAGACGGCGGCGAAGGCCTCGTTGATCTCGACGACGTCGAGGGCGGATGCCTCGAGCCCGCCCTTCTCGAGGGCCGCCGCGATGGCGTTCGAGGGCTGCGAGTGCAGCGAGTTGTCGGGGCCGGCCACCTGGCCCGCGGCGCCGACGAGCGCGAGCCAGGGGAGCCCGCGCGACTCGGCCCACTCGCGGCTCGCGACGACGACGGCCGCGGCGCCGTCGGAGAGCGGCGAGGAGTTGCCCGCGGTGATCGTGCCCGAGGCTTCGAACGCGGGGCGGAGCTTCGCGAGCACCTCGACGGTCGAGTCGGGGCGCACGCCCTGGTCTTCGGCGACGACGACGGGGTCGCCCTTGCGCTGCGGGATCTCGACGGGCACGATCTCGTCGGCGAAGACGCCGGCGGCCTGGGCGGCGCCCGCGCGCACGTGGGAGGCGGCGGCGATCTCGTCCTGCTCGGGACGGCCGATGCCGTACCGGCCGTTGAACCGCTCGGTCGAGGCGCCCATCGACTCGCGGTCGAAGGCGTCGGTGAGGCCGTCGTGGGCGGCGTGGTCGAGGAGCTCGACGCTGCCGTAGACGTGGCCGGCGCGGGAGCCGGGCAGGAGGTGCGGTGCGTTCGTCATCGACTCCTGGCCGCCGGCGACGACGACGTCGGCCTCGCCGAGGCGGATGAGCCGGGCGGCGTCGGTGATCGCGACGAGGCCCGAGAGGCAGACCTTGTTGAGCGTGGTGGCGGGCACCCGCCAGGGGATGCCGGCGGCGACGGCGGACTGCTTGGCGGGGTTCTGCCCCGCGCCCGCCTGGAGGACCTGGCCCATGATGACGGCATCGACGTCGTCGGGGGAGACGCCGGCCTTCGCGAGCGCGCCGCGGATGGCGACCGTGCCGAGTTCGACCGCGCTCTGCCCGGCGAGATTGCCGTTGATGCGGGCGAACGGGGTGCGTGCCCCCGCGATGATGACGACGTCGGGGATGCTCATGTCTCCTGGACTCCTTCGTACGGGTTGCGAGCGTTGCGCTTCGCAGCCTATTGTACTTTCCTGAGACCTGAACCAGCTGTCAGGTTTGCCGAGAAGCATCACATTCCCAGCCATTCACTGTTGAGAGGCAGAACCCATGCGGGCTACGAAGAAGTACCTCGCGACGGCCGTCATCGCCGCCGCTTCCCTCGCTCTCGTCGGCTGCGCGCCGACCGCCGGCGCCGACCCGGCCGCGAGCGACGCCGGTGCGCCGGTCAAGGTCGCCATGCTGACCTCGCAGACCGGCCCGCTCGCCGCGTACGGCGAGGCCTACACGGCCGGATTCGAGGCGGGCCTCGACTACGCGACCGACGGCACCGGCACGGTCGACGGCCGTGAGCTCGAGATCGAGTGGGGCGACGACCAGGGCAACCCCGACACCGCCGTCGCCAAGGCGAAGGACTTCATCGGCCAGGGCTACCAGATCCTCGCGGGCACCGCCGCGTCGGGCATCGCGACCGCGCTCGCCGAGCAGGCCGCGCAGAACAAGATCCTCTACATCTCCGGCCCCGCGGCGGCCGACGCCATCACCGGCGTCAACGAGTACACCTTCCGCTCGGGCCGCCAGACCTTCCAGGACGTCGCGACCGCCGGCACGTTCATCGGCGACCCCGCGGGCAAGAAGGTCGTCGTCTTCGCGCAGGACAACGCGTTCGGCCAGGGCAACCTCGCCGGCGTCCAGGCCGTGCTCGGCAGCAAGGGCGCGACGGTCGAGGGCGTGCTCGTCGCCGAGGACGCCACCGAGTTCACGCCGTTCGCGCAGCAGCTCGTCAGCGCCGCGCCCGACCTCGTCTTCGTGGCCTGGGCCGGCGCCTCCTCCGGCGCCATGTGGACGGCGCTCTCGCAGCAGGGCGTCTTCGACGCCGTCCCCGTCGTCACCGGCCTCGGGGATGTCGCCACTTACGGCGCGTACGGCGAGGCGTCCTCCGACATCTCCTTCCTCAACCACTACTTCGGCGGAGCGGCCGGCACCGACGCCGAGGCCGCGATGATCGAGCACCTCGAGGCCGCGGGCGCGACGCCCGACCTCTTCTCGCCCGACGGCTTCGTCGCGGCGCAGATGATCGTGCAGGCCGTGCGCGAGGGCGGCGACACCGTCGACGGCATGATCGATGCCCTCGAGGGCTGGACCTTCGACTCGGTCAAGGGCGAGATCACCGTCCGCGCGGAGGACCACGCGATGATCCAGCCGATGTACCAGGCGAAGCTCGTGCAGGACGGTGACGCCTGGAAGCCCGAGCTCGTCGACACGATCGACGCGGACGAGGTCGCGCCGCCGGTCGCCGGCGAGTGACACCAGGGATCGGCGGCCGCCCGACCCGGCTGGCCGCCGATCCCACCCCCTCGACCGAACCTCGACCGAAGGCAGCAATGACCGACCACGCGATGCTCAGCCTCGAGCAGATCGGCCTCCGCATCGGCGGCGCCCGAATCCTCGAGGGCGTCTCGCTCGACGTGCCGGCCGGGCAGATGCTCGGCGTCATCGGACCGAACGGCGCCGGCAAGACGACCCTCTTCAACGTCGTCTCGGGCGTCGTCCGGCCGACGTCCGGGCGCGTCCTCCTCGACGGCGCCGACGTCACCCGCGACCCGATCCACCGCCGCGCCGCGGCCGGCCTCGGACGCACGTTCCAGACCTCGAGCCTGTTCCCCGCGCTCACCGTACTCGAGAACGTGCGGCTCGCGGCGCAGGCGCACGCGGGCGGGGCGACGAGCCTCTTCCGCATCCCCAGGGCGAGCGACGCCGCGAGCGAGCGCGCCCTCGAGTGCCTGGCCGAGGTCGGCCTCGAGCACCGCGCCGGCGCCGAGGCATCCGGACTCGCCCACGGCGAGAAGCGCAAGGTCGAGATCGCCATGCTCCTCGCCACCGACCCGAAGGTGATCCTCCTCGACGAGCCCATGGCGGGCGTCGCCTCCGGCGACGTGCCCGCGCTCACCGAGGTCATCCGCGGGCTCCACCGCGGCGGTCGCACCGTGCTCATGGTCGAGCACCACATGGAGGTCGTCCTCGGCCTCGTCGACCGCGTCGCGGTCATGCACCACGGCGAACTCCTCGCCGTCGACACCCCGGAGGCCGTCATGGCGAACCCGACCGTGCAGTCCGCCTACCTCGGGGAGGCGATGTGAGCGAGCCCGACCGTGCAGCCCTGCCCCGGGGAGGCGATGTGAGCGAGACCACCCGCCGCGAACCCACCCGCCGCGAACCCATCCTCGTGGTCGACCGCCTCTCGGGGCGCATCGCCGGCCAGCAGGTCATCGAGGACGTCGCCTTCGAGGTGCCCGCCACGGGCGTGACCGCCCTCCTCGGCCGCAACGGCGTCGGCAAGACCTCGACGATCAAGTCGATCCTCGGGCTCATCGAACGCACGGGCGAGGTGCGCCTCGCGGGCGAGCGGATCGAGACGCTGCCAACCCACCGCATCGTGTCGCGCGGCGTCGGCTACGTGCCCGAGGACCGCGAGGTGTTCGGCCAGCTCACCGTCGCCGAGAACCTCCGGCTCGCCGAACGCGACGCCTCGCCACGGCGCGAGCTCGTCGAGCGGCTCTTCCCCGACCTCACCGCCCGCCGCGCGCAGCGCGCCGGCACGCTCTCCGGCGGCCAGCAGCAGATGGTCTCCCTGGCACGGGCCCTCGTGAACGAGAACCGGCTGCTGCTCGTCGACGAGCCCACGAAGGGACTCGCCCCGCGCATCGTCGACGAGGTCGCCGTCGCGCTCGCCGAGGCGGCGCGGACCGTGCCCATCCTCCTCGTCGAGCAGAACCTGCGCGTCGTCCGCCGGCTCGCCGAACGCGTCGTCGTGCTCTCCGGGGGCCGCGTGGTCTTCACGGGCGGCGCCGCCGAGTTCCTCGACGACGAGCAGCTCGTCCACCGCCACCTCGGCGTGCACGACGCGAGCGAGGCCGCCTGATGTCGACGATCGTCCTGCTGCTCATCACCGGTCTCGGACTCGGCGCCCTCTACTTCCTCGTCGCGAGCGGACTCTCGCTCATCTACGGGCTCATGGGCGTCCTCAACTTCGCCCACGGCTCCTTCCTCACCATCTCCGCCTTCCTCGGCTGGGAGGTCGGCCGCCGGGTCTCCGACGGCACCTGGTGGGGCCTCGCGATCTCGGCGATCGTCGGCATCGCCGTCGGTGCGATCGTCGCCGCCCTCACCGAGTACTTCCTCATCCGCCGGCTCTACGAACGGCACATCGAGCAGGCCCTCGTCACCGTGGGCCTCTCGCTCGCGACCGTCGCGCTCTTCGAGGGCATCTGGGGCACCGACCCGATCTACACGGCCCGGCCCGACTGGCTCACGCAGACCACCGAGATCCTCGGCGCGAAGATCCCGAACGACCGGTTCCTGCTCATCGCGTGCGCGGTCATCGTGCTCGGCGGCATCGTGCTGTTCCTCAAGCGCACCCGCTACGGCCTCATCATCCGCGCGGGCGTCGAGAACCGGCAGATGGTCACCGCGCTCGGCATCGACGTGCGGCGCTCCTTCACCCTCGTGTTCGCGATCGGCGGGGCCGCGGCCGGCCTCGGCGGGGTGCTCGCCTCGGTCTACTACGGCTACGTCTCGGCGCACCTCGGCTCGGTGCTGCTCATCTTCGCGTTCATCGTGACGGTGATCGGCGGGCTCGGCTCGCTCACGGGCGCCGCGGTCGCGTCGGTGCTCGTGGCCGTGCTCCAGCAGTTCGCCAACTACTACCTCGGCGGCACCGGCGACCTCGTCGTCGTCGTCGCGCTCGCCGCGGTGCTGCTCATCCGCCCGCGAGGACTCATGGGGAAGATCGCATGACCCGGAACAAGACCCTCTGGCTCGCCGTCGGCGGCGTGCTTCTCGTGGTGCTGCTCGCCGTGCTGCCGCTCCTCGCCATCGAGATCCCGGGCGTGCTGCCGGGCCCGACGTACACGCCGGGCACGCTGCAGCTCATCGCCTACGCGATGCTCATCGCGGCCCTCGCGCTCAGCTACCGCATGATGTTCGGCCTCGCGGGGCTCCTGTCGTTCGGGCACGCCCTGTTCTTCGCGGCGGGCGCCTACGGGCTCGGCATGACCCTCGACGCCTTCGGCCCCGCCGAGTGGCCGAGCGAGCTCATCTTCCTCGGCTCGATCGTCGTCACCCTCGTCGCGGGCTTCGTGCTCGCGGCGACGGTCGGCGCGCTCGCGCTCCGAGTGACCGGCATCTCCTTCGCGATGGTGACCCTCGCCTTCGCCCAGGCGGGCTCGGTGCTCATCCGCCGCAACCCGGGCGGGGCCACCGGCGGCGACGAGGGCCTCGCGCTCGACATCGAGCACGTGCCCGACGCCCTCGTCGGCGTGCTCAACACGCGCAACCTCTACTGGGTCGCGCTCGGCGTGCTCGTGTTCGTGTACCTCGTCGTGCTCTGGGTCGAGCAGAGCCGCGCGGGACACGTCGCCGAGGCGACGCGCGAGAACGAGCTGCGGGTGCGGGTGCTCGGCCTCCGGCCGTACGACGTGAAGCTCCTCATCTTCATCGTCGCCTCGGTGCTCGCCGCCGTCGCGGGCATGGGCTACCTGCTGCTGCAGTCGGGGGCGGCGCCGCGCGTCGCGACGGCCGACTTCACGCTTACCCTCCTCGTCATCGTGGTGCTCGGCGGAGTGGGGTATCGCTGGGGCGCGATCGTCGGCGGTATCGTCTACACACTGCTCGACCAGCGGCTCACGGCGCTCGCGGGCTCCGACTTCATCGCGGGGCTGCCGGCCGTGCTCCGGGTTCCGCTGAGCGAGCCGCTGTTCATTCTGGGAACGCTCTTCATCCTCGTGGTGCTGTTCCTGCCCGGGGGGATCGCGGGCATCCCGCAGCGCATCCGCTCGGGGCGCGCGAGCCACCCGGCCGAGTCGGAAGAGGTGGCCGATGCCTGACGGACGGCACACACTCGGGCGCTGGACCCGCGACCGGGCGCGCGCGACCCCCGAGCGCATCGCGATCGACGACCGCGGCGTGGTCGTGCAGTACCGCGAGCTCGACGAACGTGCCGAGCGGCTGGCCGAGGCGTTCCGCACCGCGGGCTACGCCGTCGGCGACCGGGTGGCGACGATCACCGGCAACAGCGCAGACCAGGTCGTGCTTTTCTTCGCCTGCGCGAAGGCCGGGCTCGTGCTCGTGCCGCTCTCGTGGCGGCTCGCGCCGCGCGAGCTCGCGGCGCAGCTCGAGATCGCGCAGCCCGCGCTGCTCCTCGTCGAGAACGAGTTCGACTCGCTCGGCCGGGCGACCCTCGCCCGTCTCGCGCGGCGCGTGCCGAGCACCGCGCTCGGCGCGCACGGGGTGGAGGCCGAGGTGCCCGCACCCGCCCGCGACGGCGGGCCCGCGGCATCCGATCGCACCGAGGTGCACGACGACGACGCGCTGCTCATCATCTTCACCTCGGGCACCACCGCGACCCCGAAGGGGGCGGTGCTGACCCACGCGAACTGCTTCTGGACGAACCTCTCGTTCTCGCGCATCGCCGAGCTGCGGGCGGCCGACACGGTGCTCGCGGTGATGCCGCAGTACCACGTCGGCGGCTGGAACATCCAGCCGCTGCTCGCCTGGTGGACGGGCGCGACGGTGGTGCTCGAGCGCACCTTCGATCCGGGGCGGGTGCTCCACCTCATCCAGGAGCGGCGCATCACGACCATGATGGGCGTGCCGGCGAACTATCTCTTCCTCGCGCAGCATCCCGCCTTCGGCGACACCGACCTCTCGAGCCTCGAGCACGCGATCGTCGGCGGGGCGCCGATGCCGCCCGCGCTGCTGCGGGCCTGGCACGCCCGCGGCATCGCGCTCACGCAGGGCTACGGGCTCACGGAGGCCTCGCCGAACGTGCTGTGCCTGCCCGACGAGGACGCGCTCAGTCGCGCCGGGTCGGCCGGCAAGCCCTACCCGCACGTCGACGTCGCCGTCGCCGACCCGGTGACCGGCGAGCACCTGGAGGGCGCGGCCGAGGGCGAGCTGCTCGTGCAGGGGCCGGGCGTCTTCGCCGGCTACTTCCGCGACGCGGCGGCCACCGCCGCGGCGCTCGGCGACGGCTGGCTGCACACCGGCGATCTCGTGCGCCGCGACGCGGACGGCTACTTCACGATCGTCGACCGCCTGAAAGACCTCTACATCACGGGCGGCGAGGGCGTCGCACCCGCCGAGGTCGAGGCGGCGCTCATGGCGCACCCGGCGGTCGCCGACGTCGCGGTCGTCGGGGTTCCCGACGACCGCTGGGGCGAGGCCGGCGTCGCGTGGGTGGTCGCCGCGCGCGGCCGCGTCACGGATGCCTCGGAGCTGATCTCGTTCGCCCGCGAGTCGCTCGCGCACTTCAAGGCGCCGCGCGAGGTGCGGTTCATCGACGAGC
Organism: Agromyces sp. NPDC058126; assembly: GCF_042884595.1. Lineage (NCBI taxonomy): Bacteria > Bacillati > Actinomycetota > Actinomycetes > Micrococcales > Microbacteriaceae > Agromyces > Agromyces sp. NPDC058126. Next base: position 977,346 of record NZ_JBHVTS010000001.1, read on the forward strand.
TGCCCCGCTCGGCGGCGGGCAAGGTGCTGCGGCGCACGCTCGCCGAACGCGCGGGCGCCGACCATGCGGCAGGGCCCGCCCGATCCGAACTGGAGGAGACCCGATGAGCGCGGCACCCCGCACCGCCCGCGGCGAGAAGACGAGGCGGCGCCTCCTCGAGGCGGCCGAGCACGTGTTCGCCGCCCACGGCTACCACGAGGCATCCGTCTCGCGCATCACCGAGCGCGCGGGCGTCGGCCAGGGCACCTTCTACCTGTACTTCGACACGAAGCTCGACGTGTTCAACGAGCTCGTCGAAGACCTGAACCACCGCGTGCGGCAGGCGATGAGCGAGGGCTCCCGCGGTGCGGCGAGCCGCATCGAGGCCGAGCGCGCGGGGTTCGCGGCGTTCTTCCGCTTCACCGCCGAGCACCCGGCGCTGTACCGCGTCGTGCGCGAGGCCGAGCTCGTCTCGCCCGACGCGCTGCGGCTGCACTACTCGCGCATCGTCGAGGGCTACATCGACGGGCTCCGCGACGCCGCCGAGGAGGGCGAGATCGGCGACATCGACCCGACCGTCGCCGCCTGGGCGCTCATGGGCGTCGGCGAGATGATCGGCATGCGCTGGGTGCTCTGGGGCGACGGCGACGCCGCGCCCGGCGACCCGGCCGACCCCACGGCGAGCGGCACCCGCGAGGTGCCGCAGCACGTGCTCGACGAGATGATGCGATTCATCGCCGGGGCGCTCGGCCGCCCGGCGCTCGTCGCCGAGGTACGCTCCGCGCCGGACAGGGCCGGGGCGCTCGGCCGCCCCGCGCTCGCACACGACCCGCGGTCCGCCGCGCACGACAAGGAGGAATCGTGACCGACCTTTCAGGACGACGCGCGGTCGTCACCGGGGGAGCGAGCGGCATCGGCGAGGCCTGTGCGCGCGCCTTCGCCGGCGCGGGAGCGCACGTCGTCATCGCGGACCTCAACGCGGAGGCGGCCGAGCGGGTCGCCGGCGAGCTCGGCGGCGAGGCCTGGCCGGTCGACCTCGGCGACACCGCCGCGCTCGCCGAGCTCTCGCTCGACGCCGACATCCTCGTGAACAACGCCGGCATCCAGCACGTGCGACCCATCGAGGAGTTCGAGCCCGAGCGGTTCTCGCTCATCATGCGGCTCATGCTCGAGTCGCCCTTCCTCCTCATCAGGGCGGCGCTTCCCGGCATGTACGAGCGCGGCTTCGGCCGCGTCATCAACGTCTCGAGCGTGCACGGGTTGCGCGCCTCGCCGTTCAAGTCGGCGTACGTCGCCGCCAAGCACGGCCTCGAGGGGCTGTCGAAGGTGACCGCGCTCGAGGGCGGCCCGCACGGGGTCACCTCGAACTGCATCAACCCCGGCTACGTGCGCACGCCCCTCGTCGAGAAGCAGGTCGCCGACCAGGCGCGCGTGCACGGCATCCCCGAGTCGGAGGTGCTGCCGAAGATCATGCTCACCGAGTCGGCGATCAAGCGGCTCGTCGAGCCCGCCGAGGTCGCGAGCCTCGCGCTCTGGCTGGCCGGGCCCGACGCGGGCATGGTGACGGGGGCCAGCTACACGATGGACGGCGGATGGAGCGCACGATGACCACCGCCTCCCTCGCCGCGTCCGCGTTCTCGGCGCCCGTCGCGGGCGGCGCGCTCGCCGGCGGCCAGTGGCACGTGGATGCCGCGGGGCTGCCCGTGCTCGCGGTGCACGGCATCACCGCGAGCCACCGCAACTGGGACCTCTTCGCGGAGGCCATGCCCGAACGTCGCATCGTCGCCCCCGATCTCCGCGGGCGGGGTCGCAGCAACGGCCTGCCGGGGCCCTACGGCCTCGAGCAGCACGCCGACGACCTCGCCGCGATGCTCGACGCCCTCGGCATCGAGCGGGCGTACGTCGTCGGCCACTCGATGGGCGCCTTCGTCTCGGTGCGGCTCGCCGAGCGCCACCCCGAGCGGGTCGCGGGCCTCGCGCTCGTCGACGGCGGGCTGCCCGTGCCGAGCCCCGAGGGGGTCGCCCCCGAAGAGCTGCCGAAGGTGCTGCTCGGGCCCGCGCTCGAGCGGCTCTCGATGACCTTCGCCGATCGAGCGGCGTACCTCGCCTTCTGGCGGCGGCATCCGGCCCTCGGCCCGTACTGGAACGACGCCGTCGAAGCGTACGTCGACTACGACCTCGACGGGCGCGAGCCCGAACTCCGCAGCTCGGCGAACGCCGACGCCGTCGCCGTGAACGCCGTCGAACTCGACGGTCGCGGCGGTTACACGGCCGCCCTCGAGGCGCTGCCGGGGCCGGTCGACGTCTTCCGCGCGCCGCGCGGACTCCTCGACGCGGCGCCCCTCTACCCCGAGGCGCTCGTCGCCGAGTGGGCCGCGCGGGTGCCCGCCCTCGTGACCCACGAGGTCGCCGACGTCAACCACTACACGATCCTCATGACGGAGGGCGGCACGGGTAGCGTGATCCCTGTGATCCGCGCCCGCATCGAGGCCGCAGACACACAGGAAGGTGCAACGTGACACTCGACAAAGTCGTCGGGTCCGCCCAAGAGGCGGTCGCCGACATCCCCTCAGGAGCCAGTCTCGCCGTCGGCGGGTTCGGACTCTGCGGCATCCCGATGGTGCTCATCCAGGCACTGCTCGATGCCGGCGTCGACGGGCTCTCCGTCGTCTCGAACAACTGCGGCGTCGACGACTGGGGGCTCGGCGTGCTGCTCGCGAAGCAGCGCATCGCCAAGATGACCTCCTCGTACGTCGGCGAGAACAAGGAGTTCGAACGCCAGTACCTCACGGGCGAGCTCGAGCTCGAGCTCACCCCGCAGGGCACCCTCGCCGAGAAGCTCCGCGCCGGCGGCTCGGGCATCGCCGCGTTCTTCACCCAGACCGGCGTCGGCACGCAGGTCGCCGAGGGCGGGCTGCCCCGCCGGTACCACGCCGACGGCACGGTCGCCGTCGCGAGCCCCGCGAAGCCCGTGCAGACCTTCGAGTTCGCGGGCGAGCCCCGCGAGTTCGTGCTCGAGGAGGCGATCACGACCGACTTCGCCCTCGTGCACGCGCTGAAGGGCGACCGGCACGGCAACCTCGTCTTCGACAAGTCGGCCCGCAACTTCTCGCCGCTCGCGGCGATGGCCGGGCGGGTCTGCGTCGCCCAGGTCGAGGAGCTCGTCGAACCCGGCGAGCTCGACCCCGACACCGTGCACCTGCCCGGCGTCTACGTCGACCGCGTCGTCGTCGTCGGCCGCGACATCGAGAAGCGCATCGAACGCCGCACCGTGCGGGAGGGGAACTGACATGGCACTCACGAGACTCGAGATGGCCGCCCGCGCCGCCCGCGAACTCACCGACGGCTCCTACGTGAACCTCGGCATCGGGCTGCCCACCCTCGTGCCCAACTACGTGCCCGACGACATGACCGTCGTGCTGCAGTCCGAGAACGGCATCCTCGGCGTCGGCCCGTACCCGACCGACGACGCCGTCGACCCCGATCTCATCAACGCCGGCAAGGAGACCGTGACGGTGCTGCCCGGCGCCGCCTACTTCGATTCGGCGCTGAGCTTCGGCATGATCCGCGGCGGCAAGATCGACGCCGCCATCCTCGGCGCCATGCAGGTGTCGGCCACCGGCGACCTCGCGAACTGGATGATCCCCGGGAAGATGGTGAAGGGGCCCGGCGGCGCGATGGATCTCGTGCATGGCGCCCGCAAGGTCATCGTGCTCATGGAGCACGTCGCGAAGGACGGCACCCCGAAGATCGTGCACGACTGCTCGCTGCCGCTCACCGGCCGCAGGGTGGTGCACCGCATCATCACCGATCTCGCCGTCATCGACGTCACGCCCGACGGGCTCGTGCTCGTCGAGTGCGCCCCGGGCGTCACCGTCGACGAGGTCGTCGCCGCGACCGAGCCGCCGCTCGACACCTCCGGGCTCGCCTAGCCAGAGGCCCGCCCTCCACCCGACCCGACCGCTGTCCGGTACGGCCTCCCATGGCCGTGCCGGGACAGCGCCGACCCTGAAACGAGCCAGCAATGACCGACACCATCCTCCCCGGCATCGAGTCCGAGACCGTCGAGACGCCCCGCCTGCGCGCGGGAGTGCTGCGCCGGCGGGCGTCCGCCGTCGACGGCGCGACGACCGTCGTGTTCGTGCACGGCAACGTCTCCTCCTCGCTGTTCTGGCAGCCGATCATGCTCGCGCTGCCGGCCGACGTCGACGCGGTCGCGATCGACCTCCGCGGTTTCGGTGCGAGCGAGACGCTGCCGGTCGACGCGACCCGCGGTGTCCGCGACTTCTCCGACGACGTCGCCTCGGTGATCGACGCGCTCGGGCTCGGCGCCGTGCACCTCGTCGGTTGGAGCATGGGCGGCGGCGTCGTCATGCAGCTCCTGCTCGACCGGCCCGAGCTGGTCGCGAGCCTGACCCTGCAGTCGACGGTGTCGCCCTACGGCTTCGGCGGTACCGCGGCCGACGGCTCGCTGCTGGTCGAGGACGCCGCGGGCACGGGCGGCGGGGGAGCGAACCCCGACTTCGTGGCCCGCCTCGAGGCAGCCGACCGCACCGAGGAGGCCGGCGCCTCGCCCCTCGCGGTGTACCGATCGAGCTACGTGGCGCCTGGCTTCCCGTCGGCGCACGAGGCGATCTGGGTCGAGTCGATGCTCTCGACGGCGACTGGGCTCGACAACTATCCGGGCGACGCGACCGAGTCGTCGAACTGGCCCGGGTTCGCGCCGGGCGGGCGCGGCGTGCTGAACACGATGGCGCCGACGAACTTCGACACGTCGGCGATCGCCGAGCTCGCGGTCAAGCCGCCCGTGCTCTGGGTCCACGGCGCACAGGACGCGATCGTCGGCGACGCTTCGTTCTTCGACCTCAATCAGCTCGGCAAGGCCGGCATCATCCCCGGCTGGCCGGGTGACGAGATCGCCCCGCCGCAGCCGATGGTCTCGCAGACCCGCGCCGTGCTGGCCCGCTACGCGGCCGACGGTGGCGCCGTCACCGAGCTCGAGCTCGAGAACTGCGGCCACTCGCCGCACCTCGAGCACCCCGAGGCGTTCCTGGGGGCGCTGCTCGCAGTCATCGCGGAGTGAGAAACGTTACCCATTCGTGGTGCGCGGCTCCTCGCCCTGCGGCGGCCGCCCGCCAGAATTGCGAGGACGGTCTGCGGGACGAGCGGGGGAGATGATGCGGATGCGCAGCTGGGGCGCGCTACTCGGGGCGGTTCTGGCGAGCGGGATGCTTGCGGCGTGCACCTCCGGCGCGACGGGGGCGGAACCGACCGCGACCCCGATGCAGACGGCGACCGCGACGCCGACGCCGACGCCGACTCCCGTCGACCCGCTCGATGGCGTGACCGCGCTCGTCGCGACCGCGACCTCGCTGCAGTTCGTCGACGCCGAAGGCGTGGTCGTCGATGAGTTCGCCTACCTGGACGAGCCCGAGCCGGTGCTCGCCGCGATCGAGAAGGTCTTCGACGCCGAGCCGGTCGACGAGGAACGGCCCGGATCGAACCACACCCCGCCGTCGACCGCCCACACCTGGGGTGAGGTCGAGATCGAGGTGAGGCACTACGACGAGGAGCGGCGCGATGCGGAGTCGATCGGTCTGGATTGGCCGCGGTTCGCGGTGTACTTCGACGCGCCCGAGTACGAGGGGGTCGACTTGACGACGCCGTCGGGCATCCACGCGGGCGACGCGTTCGCCGACCTGGAGGCGCTGCTCGATCCCGACGAGACAACATGTTCAGGACCAGCTGCCGATGTCGTCGTGATCGAGGAGTACAGCCACATGCACGGCACCGACGTCGAACGAAAGTTCGGCGTCGCCCTGCGAGAAGCGTTCGGAACCGAGCCCCCGGGCGAGGACGCGTCGGTCATCTGGATCGGTGCGCCCTATCCGGTGGAGACCGGTTGCGCCTGAGCTCGGGTCGCGAGAACCTTCGAGGTCACCGAGGAACGTGTGAGCGGGCGAGGCCCTCGAGTACGTGAGCGAATCGTGATGATGCGTGCTTCCGCGGGCTGCGGGGCACTGCCAGAATCGGGGCAACCCTACCCGAGCCTCCGTCACCGAACTCTGGAGCCTGATGAACCGACCCGACACGAGGCAAGTGTCGACCCCCTTCTCGACTCGATGCGCGATGGTACTGACGACGGTCCTCGTCGTGGCGACGATGACGGGCTGCGTCGTGACAGTGCCCGTGCCCGACCTCGAGACGCCGGCTCCGACGTCCGTGCCCTCATCGGCCGCTCCCTCGCCTTCGACAGCTCCGACTCCGGCCGTCGAACCCATCGAAACGGTGGTCGCGCTCGTCGCGCGACCCGAATCACTCGAACTTCGCGATGCTGCAGGCACAGTCGTGATCGAGCTCGACTACCTCGACGACGCAGACGCGGCGATCGCGGCGATCGAGGAGATTCTCGATGCCGCGCCGGTCGATGAGGAGTTACGCGGTACCAGCCACTTCCCACCGACCACCGTGCATCGCTGGGGTGTGCTCGAGCTCTGGGAGAACCGTTTCGTCGACCGGTGGGCGTTCGCCGCCGACGAGGAACGGACGCTCTCCCAGCCGAGCTTCCACGTGGTCTTCAGGGGGGCCGACGTCGGCGGCGTCGCGCTCTCGACCCAGCACGGTGTGAGTGCGGGCAGCCCGTGGGCCGTGCTCGAGGCGATGCCGGACCTGCAGGTGAATCCGAGCATGTGTTCGGGGCCATACCTCGACTACGTCGAACAAGAGCGGATGCGGCCGGATGGCACTGTCTACCTGGGCCGGATCGGGGTCGACTTCGGCGGAAGTCCGGAAGACGGCGTGGTCACCGATGTGAGGGCGCCGACGCCGATCTTCGAGGATGGCTGCGCATGACCGTCGGCCGGAGATCAGAGAGGTGAATCTCGCACGGTTGCGCCTGAACGACACCTCCGCCGGCCTGCGTGTGCGGGCGAGTGCGACCTCGAATGCGTGAGCGAATCGTGATGATGCGTGCTTCCACGGGCTGCGGGGCACTGCCAGAATCGGGGCAACCCTACCCGAGCCTCCGTCACCGAACTCTGGAGCCTGATGAACCGACCCGACACGAGGGGTGCGTTCGTCGCCTCGGTGCTCGCCGTGCTCCTGCTCACCGGCTGCGTCGCCGCGGCCTCGGGCGAGCCGTCGCCCACGTCGGATCCCGGAGCGCCCGTCACGCCGAGCGCATCGGCCGGACCCATGGCTGAGACGGTGGCCGACACCGCGTCGATCACGGTGGGGGTCGATTCGCTCGTCCTCAGCGCAGGCGACGGTGCCGTCCTCGCCTCGTTCGACTACTACGCGGATGAAGCGGAGCCCGTTGTCATCGCGTTGACGACGGCGTTCGGCGGGGCAGCGACGATCGAAGAGGATCGCGGCAGTCAGGAGCACGTTCCCAGCACACGTCACACGTGGGGGTCGTTCACCGTGATCGAATTGCACTATCGCGACGACGAGCACCGGAGCTCGTTCCTGCCGACCCGTGCCCCGGCCTTCGCCGTCGAGTTCGCCGACGAGGGCTCGAACGGGATCGAATTCGCCAGCGCCGATGGCAGGACGGTCGGTGAGGACTGGTCCGAGATCGAAAGCCAGTCGACCTTCCGGATCGCCGGCGAGTGCGCGCACGCGTACACGGAGTCGAAGGAGCTGGAGGTCGTCTGGTACGACGGATCGCCGAAGACCGAGCGTCTTGTCGTCGACCTCGTTCCGAGCGACGACACGACGACGCTCGCCGAGGTGCACGCGCCCGTCGTGGAGAGCGGCTGCGTGTAGTCCTCCGCTCGCGGGCGCGCGCCCCGCCCGCCCAACTACACTTGAGTCGTGCCTGCTGTGAATCTCGGAATGCCGAAAATCCCCGAAGTCCTGGCCCCGCGACGCAAGTCGCGCCAGATCAAGGTGGGCAAGGTCCTGGTCGGCGGCGACGCGCAGGTGAGCGTGCAGTCGATGACGACCACGCCGACGACGAACATCAACGCGACCCTGCAGCAGATCGCCGAGCTCACGGCCTCGGGCTGCGACATCGTGCGCGTCGCGGTGCCGAGCCGCGATGACGCCGAGGCGCTGCCGATCATCGCGAAGAAGAGCCAGATCCCGGTGATCGCCGACATCCACTTCCAGCCGAACTACGTGTACGCCGCGATCGATGCGGGGTGCGCGGCGGTGCGCGTGAACCCGGGCAACATCCGCAAGTTCGACGACCAGGTCGGCGAGATCGCCCGCCGTGCGAAGGAGGCCGGGGTCTCGCTCCGCATCGGCGTGAACGCCGGTTCGCTCGACCCGCGCCTGCTGCAGAAGTACGGCAAGGCGACGCCCGAGGCGCTCGTCGAGTCGGCCGTGTGGGAGGCGTCGCTCTTCGAGGAGCACGACTTCCACGACTTCAAGATCTCGGTGAAGCACAACGACCCCATCGTCATGGTGAAGGCGTACCGCATGCTCGCCGAGCGCGGCGACTGGCCGCTGCACCTCGGCGTGACCGAGGCGGGGCCCGCGTTCCAGGGCACCATCAAGTCGGCGACCGCGTTCGGCATCCTCCTCGGCGAGGGCATCGGCGACACGATCCGCGTCTCCCTGAGCGCCCCGCCGGTCGAAGAGGTGAAGGTCGGCCTTCAGATCCTGCAGTCGCTGAACCTCCGCGAACGCAAGCTCGAGATCGTCTCGTGCCCGTCGTGCGGGCGCGCGCAGGTCGACGTGTACAAGCTCGCCAACGACGTCACCGACGGGCTCGAGGGCATGAGCGTGCCGCTGCGCGTCGCCGTCATGGGCTGCGTCGTCAACGGTCCGGGCGAGGCGCGCGAGGCCGACCTCGGCGTCGCCTCGGGCAACGGCAAGGGCCAGATCTTCGTGAAGGGCGAGGTCATCAAGACGGTGCCCGAGTCCGAGATCGTCGCGACGCTCATCGCCGAGGCGAACCGCATCGCCGACGAGATGGGCGTGGACGCCCCGGTCGGCACGCCGACCGTCGTCACCCCGTAGTCGCCTCCGCCGCCCGAGCGTAGGGTGGGCGGCAGCGGGTGCCCCGAGGCATCCGATCGCGAGAGGAGACCGCGATGAGCGGCGACGGCAGCGAGTTCGAGTACCCAGACACGGCCGGCTATCCCGACGGCATGGGGACTCTGCACGAGGGCACCGACGAGGACGAGGTCGCGACGGAGGCCGAGGGCGACCTCGAGCGGTTCGCCCTCGACGACGAGGAGGACGTCGAGGGCGTCTGAGCTCATCGCGGCGGCACGACGTCTCCGGCAGGAGACGAGGCGCGCGTGACCTTCACACCGCGCTGAAGCGCACGGAGCCCGCCGCGATGTCGGCCGCCTCGAGCGCCACCTCGATCGTGCCCCCGGCCCGCGCACCGGCGGGCGCCGGGCAGCTCGCCGTGACGGCGGGCGTCTCGAGTTGGAACACCGCGCGTTCGCCGCGCAGCTCGAGCACCGTCGCCGTGAAGCGCTCGCCGATCCGGTCGTGGAGGAGGGCCGCCTCCACCCGCGCGACCGACCCCGAGTCGAGCTGGGACGCGCGCTGTCCGGCGACGCCCATGATTCGCGGAAGCGCGCCGAGCGAGTCGCGCGCCCAGCCGGGCACCCCACGTCCGGCGGCGACCGCCTCGCAGATGACGAGGCCCCAGCGATCGACGAGTCGGCGGATGGGGGCGGTGACGTGCGCGTACGGCGCGGCGAGGGCGGCCTGCACGGTCTCGGCGGGCGGCGTTCCGTCGAAGGCGACGTAGCCGGCTCCGCGGAACAGCCCGCCCGCGATCTGCAGCACGGCGAGGGCGAGCGGCTCCGTGCGGTCGAGGCCGCGCAGGTACTCGCCGTACGAGAGGTCGTCGGGCCAGGGGCATCCGAGCGCCTCGGTCTGGCGTCGGAACGCGGTGAGCTGCTCGTCGTCGGGGGCGGGCATCGTGCGCAGCACCCCGACCCGGGCGTCGAGCATGATCGAGGCCGCGGCCATGCCGGTCATGAGCGAGAGCTGGGCGTTCCAGTCCTCGACGGGCAGGGGCGTGCGGCGCAGGAGGTCGTAGCCGCCGTCGCGCCGCACGATCTCCTCGTCGGGGGTGTTGAGGCTCGCGCCGCCGCGCAGCCGCTCCTGCTCGATGCGGGCCCGGCCGATCTCGCCGAGCAGGGCGACGGGCGCGTCGGCATCGCCGGCGTCGATGAGCGCCTGCGCGCCGGGATAGTCGAGCCGGGCTCGCGAGCAGATGAGCGCGCGCTCGAGGCGTGCGGCCGTGATCGCGCCGTCGCCGGCCAGTTCGAACCGCCAGACGAAGGCGGTGCGGTCGGCGCCCGGCAGGAGCGATGCGCGGTCGTCGCCGATGACGGCCGGGTGCAGGGGGATGCGGCCGTCGGCGGCGTAGAGCGTCTGCCCGCGCTCGCGCGCCGCGAGGTCCACGGCCCCGCCGGGGGCGACGAACGCCGGGACGTCCGCGATCGCGTAGTGCACGAGGTAGCCGTCGCCCAGCCGGGCGAGGTGCATGGCCTGGTCGAGGTCGGTCGAGCCCGCGGGATCGATCGTCGCGAACGCGAGGTCGCGGAGGTCGGCGCCGGGCGCCGCCGCCGAAGCGGCCTCGGCCGCGGCGAGCACCTCGGGCGAGAACTCCTCGGGCAGGTCGAGCGAGGCGCGGAGCGCCGCGAGCGACTCGGCCAGCTCGCTCTGCGCGACGGACTCCGTGAGGTGCGGGCGGCGGGCTGGCATGCGCCCAGCCTACGAGGCGCATCACGATGGATGCCTCGCCGGCGTCGTCAATCGTCGCGGCGCCCGAGCACCCGCGCGAGGTGCCGCAGCACCGCCTCGCCCCACTCGTCGGTCTCCGACCCGTCCGCATCGGCGAGGCAGTCCCACCAGGTGAGCGAGCGATTCACCGCCTGGGTGATCTCGGCGGCGGCGACGAGCCCGGCCCAGCGGTCGTCGTCGAGCGCGCCCGACGCCGCCCATGCCCGGCGGAACGCCGCCTCGACCGGGGCCGGGTCGAGCCCGCCGACCTCCATCACCGCCATCGGGATCAGGATCGCCTCGACGGGGTGCGCCCACTGCGCGTCGCCGAAGTCGAACACGCGCAGCCGCCCCGTCTCGCCGGCGACGGTGGCGAAGACGTTGCCCGGGTGCAGGTCGCCGTGCTGGAGCGTCGCGGGCAGGCCGCTCGCAGCGAGGGTCGCGACCGCCTCGTCGACCCGGGATCGCGCGCCGCGGAGCGCCGCAGCCGTCGCGTCGTCGGGGGCCGAGGGATGCCCGGGCGGAAGCCCGAGCACCCGCGCGAGCATGAGCTCGAAGCGATCGGGCACCGTCGCCGGCGAGCAGTCCGGCACCCTGAGCATCGTGATGTCCAGGGCGCGGTCGACGAGCGCGCGCTGCACCCGCGCCCATTCGCCGACGACGGCGAGCCAGTCCTCGGCGGTGGCGCCCGCATCGCCGCGCGCCTCGCGGAGCGTCGCCCCGTGGTCGGCGGTGAGCATCCAGCCGAGCTCGCGGTCGACGGCGATCGGGGCGGTGACCGCGTCGGGCAACGCGCTCGCGAGGAACGCCTGGAGGCCCGGCTCGAAGCTCTGGGCACGGCAGTTCGCCTTGAACCAGAATCGCTCTGCGATCCCGCCCTGCTCGGCGTCGATCACGAGCTGCGTCGACCACGGGCGCACTCGCGGCTGGGCGACGGCGGTGATGCGGGCGCCGAGCGGGGCGAGCGCCGACGACGCCCACGCGGTCGCGGCGTCCAGCCAGTCGCTCGACGTCACTTCGGCGGAGAACGGCCGGCGCTGATCCATGTCAGCACGATAGGGCAGGAGGCATCCACCGCGCTCAGTAGAATCATCGGGTGCCCACACGCCTCTCGAACTACTTCCTCCGTACGCTCCGCGAAGACCCCGCCGACGCCGAGGTCGCGAGCCACAAGCTGCTCGTGCGCGCCGGCTACATCCGCCGCCAGGCGCCGGGCGTGTTCGCGTGGCTGCCGCTCGGCCTCCGGGTGAAGGCGAAGATCGAGCGCATCGTCCGCGAGGAGATGGAGAACGCCGGAGCGCACGAGGTGCACTTCCCGGCGCTGCTGCCGCGCGAGCCCTACGAGGTCACGAACCGCTGGACCGAGTACGGCGAGGCGCTCTTCCGCCTCCAGGACCGCAAGGGCGCCGACTACCTGCTCGCGCCGACACACGAGGAGGTCTTCACGCTGCTCGTGAAGGACCTGTACTCGTCGTACAAGGACCTGCCGCTCTCGATCTACCAGATCCAGGACAAGTACCGCGACGAGGCGCGCCCCCGCGCGGGCCTCCTGCGCGGTCGCGAGTTCACCATGAAGGACGCGTACTCCTTCGACATCTCCGACGAGGGGCTGGATGCCTCGTACCAGGCCCAGCGCGACGCCTACGAGCGCATCTTCACGCGCCTCGGGCTCGAGTACGTCATCGTCCAGGCCGACGCCGGCGCCATGGGCGGCTCGAAGAGCGAGGAGTTCCTGCACCCCACGCCAGTCGGCGAGGACACCTTCGTGCGCTCGGCCGGCGGCTACGCCGCGAACGTCGAGGCGTTCCAGACCCTCGTGCCCGAGGCGCTGCCCATCGAGGGCCAGCCCGCGCCGATCGTGTTCGACTCGCCGAACACGCCCACGATCCTGAGCCTCGTCGACCACGTCAACGAGCACCAGGCCCGCACCGACCGCCCGTGGCACGCGGCCGACACGCTGAAGAACGTCGTGCTCGCCCTCACGCACCTCGACGGCACGCGCGAGCTCGTCGTCGTCGGCATGCCGGGCGACCGCGACGTGGAGATGAAGCGCGCCGAGGTGGCGTTCGCCCCGGCCGAGGTCGAGGCCGCCACCGAGTCCGACTTCGCGAAGCACCCCGCACTCGTCAAGGGCTACATCGGGCCCTGGTCGCCCGAGGGCCCGGTGCTGGGCGAGCAGTCGGCGAGCGGCATCCGCTTCCTCGTCGACCCCCGCGTCGTCGACGGCACCGCCTGGGTGACCGGCGCCAACGTCCACGAGCAGCACGTGCTCTCGCTCGTCGCCGGCCGCGACTTCACCGCCGACGGCGTCGTCGACCTCGCCGACGTGCGCGCCGGCGACCCCGCCCCCGACGGCTCGGGGCCGGTCGAGCTCGCCCGCGGCATGGAGATCGGGCACGTCTTCCAGCTCGGCCGCAAGTACGCAGAAGCGCTTGGGCTCAAGGTGCTCGACGAGAACGGCAAGCTCGCGACCGTCACGATGGGTTCGTACGGCATCGGCATCACCCGCATCCTCGCGATCATCGCCGAGCTGCACAACGACGACAAGGGCCTCATCTGGCCGGCGTCGGTCGCCCCGTTCGACGTGCATGTCGTCGCGACCGGCAAGGACGAGGCGGTGTTCGACGCCGCGGAGCGGATCGTCGCCGAGCTCGAGGCCGCCCGCTACGAGGTGCTCTACGACGACCGGCCGAAGGTCTCGCCCGGCGTGAAGTTCGGCGACGCCGAGCTCATCGGCGTCCCGAAGATCGTGATCGCGGGCCGCGGCGTCGCCGACGGCGTCGTCGAGGTCTGGGACCGCGCGACGGGCGAGCGCACGCAGGTGCCGCTCGACGGGGTGGTCGAGGCCCTCCAGGGCTGACCGGGCCCCACCCCACTACGTCCCTCCGCCTGCCCAGTCGAGTGGGCAGAAATGAACCTCCGTGGCGCGGCATGGGTTCATCTCTGCCCACTCGATTGCCGCGGGCATCTAGGTTGTGGAGAACCTCTGCACACAGCGGCATCGCTCGGCATGCTGGGCGAGTGAATCGCCGAGTGCCCATTCCCCGACGGCTGCAACGGCGCGCCTTCGCTGTGACGGCGGCAGGCGCGCTCGGCCTCGGTGCGAGCCGGCTCCGTGGCGCAGACATCGACCGTCCGTTCCACGGAGTGCGGAGCATCGGAATCGACCTCCGCGAACTGCGCGGGCGGTGCCGCGCCTACCTGCCGCGGATGCGCGGGCCAGAGGTATTCAGCCATTCGACCGCGGCGCTGCTGTACGAGATCCCGCTGCCGGCCGAACTCGAGGCCGCTCCGACCCTGCATGTGTCGTCGACCGACGACGGACGGCCCAGGGCGGTCGGGGTGACCGGACATCGCATCAAGCGGATGCTTCGACGCGACGACCGCGGGCTCCCACTCGCCTCGCCCGCCGACACCTGGTGCCAGCTCGCGACGCAGCTGTCGCTCGACGATCTCATCGCGGCCGGCGACGCATTCGTCTCGGGTCGGCTCGTGGCGCGGGGCTTCCGTGTCGCGCCGCTGTGCACCCGCGATGAATTGAGGGCTGCGATCGGCCGCCATCGACCTGCCCGTGGAACGGCGAAGCTCGGCGAGGCGCTCGAGCACGTGAGAACCGGAGTCGACTCGCGACGCGAGACGCACACGCGATTGACGATCGTGCGCTCCGGGCTCCCCGAACCGGTGATCGCCGCGCCGGTCGTAGTGCTCGGCGGTGTCGTCCTGCATCCCGACCTCTCCTACCCCGAGCTCAAGATCGCGATCGAGTACGAGGGCGAGGAGCATCGGCTCGACGCAGCGCGGTGGCGTGACGACATCGCTCGTCGCCGCGCACTGGAATCCGCGGGGTGGATCGTGATCCGGGTGACGATCGCCGATTTGCGTGCCCCCGGCGGCTTTCTCGCGGACATCCGTGCACATCGACGGCGTCGTCTCGCCCACTGACGTCCCGCACCGATCGAGTGGGCAGAGACGTACCTTCGTCGCGCTTCTTGGGTTCATACCTGCCCACTCGGCTTGAGGATGGAGCGAAGGCTGGGGTACGACGGGGAGCAGAGGGCCCCGGGGTCGCGCGCGGGCCATCGTTCCCGCGCGCGACACCTCCCGTTCACCGAGGCGACCCGCGCGCTTCTCCCGGCGGCACGACGCTCGACGCGTACGCCGCCGAGAGTGAGGACGCCCCCGATGACCCTGGCCGAACCGACCCGCCGATCGCTGCCGATCGTCGACCACGCGCGCGGCAAGCGCTCGCCCGTGACCTGCCGCCTGAAGTGCGCCGACGCCTGCCTCGGACCCGAGTGCAACACCTCGGGCAACCCCGAGTTCCGCTCGCTCGCCTCGGCGGCCCTCAGCCGGCGGGCCCTCCTCGGCTTCGGTGCGGCCGGCGCCTTCACCCTCGTCGCCGCGGCCGCGCTGAAGCCAGCACCCGCACAGGCGGCCGCGTTCGGACCCGCGGCCACGCGTGGAGCCGTGGCATCCGGCCTGCCGTTCGAGCCGATCGCGCCCGTCTCGCACCTCGTCGACGAGTTCACGGTGCCGGCGGGGTACCGCTGGCAGGCGCTCGTGCGCTGGGGCGACCCGATCTTCGCCGATGCGCCGGCCTTCGACCTGCACCACCAGAGCGCCGCGGCGCAGGCCCGCCAGTTCGGGTACAACAACGACTACCTCGACGTCATCGCCGACCGCGGCGGGCTCACCGGCGTGCTCGTCACGAACCACGAGTACGTGAACCCGGGCATCATGTTCCCGCCGTCGAGCGACCCGGCCGAGCTCCGTCGCCGCAGCGAGATCTACAAGGCCGCGCAGGGGATGACCGTCGTCGAGGTCGCACGCGACCGCATCGGCGGCCCCTGGCGCATCGTCACGGGCGGCGCCCGCAACCGTCGCATCACGGTCGAGAGCGAGTTCGCCTTCACCGGGCCGGCGGCGGGCTCGGCGCTGCTCCAGACGGCCGGCGACCCGAGCGGCACCGTCGTCAACGGCACGCTCGGCAACTGCGCCGGCGGCACGACCCCGTGGGGCACGGTGCTGAGCGGCGAGGAGAACTTCAACGGCTACTTCCGCGCGGCGCCCGACACCGCGGCGCGCAAGCGCTACGGCTTCGCCGACGCCGCGACCTCGACCGGGTGGGAGACCTGGGACCCCCGCTTCGACGGCTCGGCGCCCGGCTACGAGAACGAGGGCAACCGCTTCGGCTACATCGTCGAGATCGACCCGCAGGACCCGACGTCGACGCCGGTGAAGCACACCGCGATGGGGCGCTTCAAGCACGAGGGCGCGAACGTGCGCATCGCCGAGGACGGCCGGGCCGTCGCCTACATGGGCGACGACGAGCGCGGCGACTACCTCTACAAGTTCGTCTCGAAGCACAAGTTCAACCCGAAGGACAACCCGGGTGCGCGCAAGCAGAACCGTCGCCTGCTCAGCGAGGGCGACCTGTTCGTCGCCCGCTTCTCGGGCAACTCGCCCGCCGCCGAGATCGACGGCACCGGCAAGCTGCCGAGTGACGGCGCCTTCGACGGTTCGGGTGAGTGGGTCGCGCTCACCCGCAAGGGCGCGAGCGTCGTGCCCGGCATGAGCATCGAGGAGGTGCTCGTGAACACCCGTCTCGCGGCCGACCTCGTCGGCGCGACGAAGATGGACCGCTGCGAGGACGTCGAGCCGCACCCGACGAGCGGCCGCGTCTACGTCGCCTGCACGAACAACACGCAGCGCGGCACGGCGGGCCGACCGCCGGTCGATGAGCCGAACCCGCGTGCGACGAACCGCGACGGGCACGTCATCGAGCTCACCGAGCTGCGCGGCCAGTCGGGCGAGCGCTTCGCGTGGAGCATCCTGCTGCTCTGCGGCGACCCCGCCTCGATCACGCAGACCTACTTCGCGGGCTATCCGAAGGACAAGGTCTCGCCGATCTCGTGCCCCGACAACGTCGCGTTCGACACCGAGGGCAACCTGTGGATCTCGACCGACGGCCAGCCGTCGACGATCCGCAAGAACGACGGCCTCTTCAAGGTGCCGCTCGAAGGCCCGGAGCGGGGGCACGTGCAGCAGTTCCTCTCGGTGCCCCGCGACGCCGAGACCTGCGGCCCCGTGATCCGCGCCGAGGAGGGCGTCGTGTTCGTCGCCGTGCAGCACCCAGGCGAGGAGGGGGCGTTCGCCGCCCCGACGTCGTTGTTCCCCGACTACGGCTCGACCGCGCCCGGTGCGGTCGCCGCGCCGCGACCGTCGGTCGTGCAGGTGTGGCGCGAATAGGTGCGCCCGACTCCGCCGTGGTGCACGGCGAAGCCGTCGGATGCCGCGTGGGGGCGCGGCTCCGACTCCGCCGCGTGGGGGCGCGGCGATGAGAACGGATGCCGCGCGGCAGGAGCCGCGCGGCGTCCGCTCGCCCCCGTCGATCGGATGCATGGGAGGCTGGAGGCATGACCATGCAGCCCGCTCGCCGCGTCGACGAGACCCTCCCAGCAGAACTCCTCGAGAGCGTCGACGCCCTGCTCGACGAGGCCGGCATCCGCGAGAACCGCGCGCTCGTCGAACGGATCCTGCTCACGGGGCTCCGGCTCGGCGCCGACGGCACGCGGCGACTCGACCTGAAGATCACCGCCTCGGCGCTCGAGGAGATGCGCGCCGCGTTCCGGCTGTTCGCGCCGTACGCGCGGGTGCCGAAGGTCACCGTGTTCGGATCCGCCCGCACCTCGCCGAGCGACCCGCTCTACCGGCAGGCGCAGGACGTGGCGGCCGCACTCGCCGCCGACGGCTGGATGGTCGTGACCGGGGCCGGGCCGGGCATCATGGAGGCCGCGACGACGGGTGCGGGTCCCGGGCGCGCGCTCGGGGTGTCCATCCGGCTGCCCTTCGAGGAGGAGCCGAACGAGGCGATCGCCGAGGCGAGCCGGGTGGCGATGAAGTACTTCTTCACCCGCAAGCTCATGCTCGTGAAGGAGTCGCGCGGCTTCGTGTGCCTCCCGGGCGGCTTCGGCACGCTCGACGAGACGTTCGAGCTCCTGACGCTGCAGCAGACGGGCAAGGCCGAACCCATGCCGATCGTGCTGCTCGATGCGCCCGGTGTCGGCTTCTGGGAGGGGCTCGAGCGCTTCGTCGACGACTCGCTCGTGCCCGCGGGGCTCATCAACCGCAACGACCTGGATCGTGTGCTCATCACCGACTCCGTCGAGGCCGCCGCCGCCGAGATCACCGGGTTCTGGCGCAACTACGACTCGTTGCGCTGGGTCGGGAACCGGCTCGTGCTGCGCCTCAACGCACAGCCCGGCGATGACGAGATCGACGAGCTGAACGACCGGTTCGGCGACCTCCTCGCCGCCGGGCGCATCGAACGGACCGAGCCCCTCCGGCCCGAGCGCGAGACCAGGGACGCGCTCGAGCTGCCGCGCGTCATCCTCGAGCCCGACCAGCACCGGGTGGGGGAGCTGCACCGGCTCATCCGAGCGCTCAACGCGCTGCCGTCGGCGCCGGCCGACGCGACGCCGCCGGCCGTGCCGGCCGTCGGCGGCTGAACCGCGCCCGACGGGTACTCGGAGGCCCCGGCATCCGGTACCGTAGAGTGTCCGCTCCGAGGGGTGGCGGCATGAGAGCTGAATAGAGGAGGCCGGGCGATGGACATCGACCTCAGCATGCTTCGCATGGTGGAGCGCGAGAAAGAGATCCCGTTCGAAGAACTGGTGCAGATCATCGAGCAGGCGATCCTGATGGCCTACCTCAAGCACCAGAACCCGACCCTGCACGGCCATGCGAACCCGACGGGTGCACGCGCCGAGCTCGATCGCAAGACCGGTCACGTCTCGATCTTCGTGCCCGAGCTCGACGAGGAGGGCGAGGTCATCGGCGAAGCCGAGGACACCCCGAGCGACTTCGGCCGCATCGCCGCCTTCGCGGCGAAGCAGGTCATCATGCAGCGCCTCCGCGACATCGCCGACGACGCGGTGCTCGGCGAGTTCCGCGGCCGCGAGGGCGACATCGTCGCCGGCATCATCCAGCAGGGACCGAACCCGCGCATGGTGCACGTCGACCTCGGCACGGTCGAGGCGATGCTGCCGCCCGAAGAGCAGGTCCCTGGCGAGGAGTACCCGCACGGCCAGCGCATCCGCGTGTACGTGACCAGCGTCTCGAAGGGCACGAAGGGTCCGTCGATCACGGTCTCCCGCACGCACCCCGCGCTGGTGCGCAAGCTCTTCGCGCTCGAGGTGCCCGAGATCGCGAACGGCGTCGTCGAGATCGTCTCGCTCGCCCGTGAGGCCGGTCACCGCACGAAGATCGCGGTTCGGGCGAACCAGCCCGGCGTGAACGCCAAGGGCGCCGCCATCGGCGAGCTCGGCCAGCGCGTTCGGGCGGTCACCGCCGAGCTCGGCGCCGAGAAGATCGACATCGTCGACTGGTCCGACGACCTCGCGACGTTCGTCGCGAGCGCGCTGAGCCCTGCGAAGGTGACGAGCGCCTACATCATCGACGAGGCGACGCGCGCGGTCCGTGCGCTCGTGCCCGACTACCAGCTCTCGCTCGCGATCGGCAAGGAGGGCCAGAACGCTCGCCTGGCCGCCAAGCTGACCGGGGCGAAGATCGATATCCAGCCCGATTCGATCCTCGAACAGGGCTGATCCGCCGAGGGTCGTCAGCGCCCGACCGCCCGCCGCGTCGGCGGGCATGAGCGCAGAGTGTAAGATGGAACCTGTCAGAACGTGCATCGGATGCCGTTCGCGCGCCCCGCGATCCTCGCTTCTGAGGGTCGTCTCCCAGAACTCCCACGTCGTGGCCGATGTCATGGCCGTGCTTCCGGGCAGGGGTGCGTGGCTGCATCCGACACCCGAGTGCTACCGGCTCGCCGTTCGGAAGCGCGCCTTCGGGCGAGCGCTCCGCATTCGCGGCGAGGTGGACACCGGCAACGTAGAGAACAGGCTGAACCCACAAGTGATGACCAATGAGTGACAACTAATGAGCGGCTCGAAATGAGTCCCGTCCGCCATTGATGGTCTGCCCCTGTCCGGGCGCAGGCCCGGAACAGGAGAGAAGTGGCTGCCAAACCACGCGTACACGAGATCGCATCCGAACTCGGTGTCGACAGCAAGATCGCCCTTGAGAAGCTCAAGGAGATGGGCGAGTACGTCAAGGGACCCTCGTCGTCCATCGAACCCCCCGTCGCACGTCGCCTGAAGGCGGCGCTCGAGGCCGCCGGCGCCGCCGCGCAGGCCGCGCCCGCGGCGACCCCCGCCGCGCCGGCGAAGCCCGCTGCCAAGCCCGGCGTGAAGCCCGGCCCCAAGCCGGCTCCGAAGCCCGTCGCCGAGCCCGCTCCGGCGGCTCCGACCCCCGCTCCGGCGCCCGCGGCCCCGGCCGACGCGCCGCTCACGGTCGCCGAGCGCCAGGCGCAGGCCGAGGAGAAGGCGGCCCAGGCCGCCGCCGAGAAGGCCGCCGAGGCGCCCGCCGCCTCGAGCGACGCCGTCAAGCCCGGTGCCTCCGCCCCGAAGCCCGGCGGCGCGGCTCCGCGCCCCGGCGCTCCGAAGCCCGGCGCGCCGCGCCCCGGCAACAACCCGTTCTCGAGCTCGCAGGGCATGGGCTCGCGCCCCGCTCAGCCGCGCCCGGGCAACAACCCGTTCTCGAGCTCGCAGGGCATGGGCCAGCGCCCGAGCCCCGGCAACATCCCGCGTCCGCAGGCTCCGCGCCCCGGTTCGCCGCGTCCCGGCGCTCCGCGCCCGGCCGGCGCAGGCGGTCGTCCCGGCGGCGGCTTCCAGCGTCCCGGCGGCGCCGGTGCAGGCGCTCGTCCCGGCGGCGGCGGCGGCTTCCAGCGCCCCGGCGGCGCACCCGGCACCGGTTTCGGCGGCCCGCGTCCCGCGGGCGGCGGCGGCCGTGGTCGCGGCCCCGGCGGCGGCACGGCAGGTGCCTTCGGTCGCGGTGGCGGCAAGTCGAAGGCGCGCAAGTCGAAGCGGACGAAGCGGGCAGAGTTCGAGATGCGGGAGGCCCCGTCGCTCGGCGGCGTGAGCGTTCCCCGCGGCGACGGCAACACCGTCATCCGCCTGCGTCGTGGCTCCTCGATCTCCGACTTCGCCGACAAGATCGACGCGAACCCCGGTTCGCTCGTCACGGTGCTGTTCCACCTCGGTGAGATGGCGACCGCGACCGAGTCGCTCGACGAGGCGACCTTCGAGGTCCTCGGCGCAGAGCTCGGCTACAAGATCCAGGTCGTCTCGCCCGAAGACGAGGACCGCGAGCTCCTCGAGGGCTTCGACATCGACCTCGACCAGGAGCTCGAGGACGAGACCGACGAGGACCTCGCGCAGCGACCCCCGGTCGTCACCGTCATGGGCCACGTCGACCACGGTAAGACCCGACTCCTCGACGCGATCCGCAACGCGAACGTCGTCGCCGGCGAGGCCGGCGGCATCACGCAGCACATCGGTGCCTACCAGGTGCACACCGAGCACGAGGGCGTCGACCGCGCGATCACCTTCATCGACACCCCGGGCCACGAGGCATTCACCGCCATGCGTGCCCGTGGTGCGCAGGTCACCGACATCGCGATCCTCGTGGTCGCGGCCGACGACGGCATCATGCCACAGACGATCGAGGCGCTGAACCACGCCCAGTCGGCGAACGTGCCGATCGTGGTCGCGGTCAACAAGATCGACAAGGAGGACGCCAACCCGGCGAAGGTGCGCCAGCAGCTCACCGAGTTCGGCCTCGTCGCCGAGGAGTACGGCGGCGACGTCATGTTCGTCGACGTGTCGGCGCGCAACAACATCGGCATCCAGGAGCTGCTCGACGCGGTCCTCCTCACGGCCGACGCGGGTCTCGACCTGCGTGCGAACCCGAACAAGGCGGCTCGCGGTGTCGCGATCGAGGCGAAGCTCGACAAGGGACGCGGCGCCGTGGCGACCGTGCTCATCCAGTCGGGCACGCTGAAGGTCGGCGACGCGATCGTCGCGGGCACGGCCTACGGCCGCGTTCGCGCCATGGCCGACGAGAACGGCGACGCCGTCACCGCTGCGACCCCGTCGCGTCCGGTGCAGGTGCAGGGCCTCTCGAGCGTCCCGCGCGCCGGCGACACGTTCCTCGTCACCGACGAGGACCGCACCGCCCGCCAGATCGCCGAGAAGCGCGAGGCCGCCGAGCGCAACGCGCAGCTCGCGAAGGCACGCAAGCGCATCTCGCTCGAGGACTTCACTCGTGCCCTCGAGGAGGGCAAGGTCGAGTCGCTCAACCTCATCATCAAGGGCGACGTGTCGGGTGCCGTCGAGGCGCTCGAAGAGTCGCTCATGAAGATCGAGGTCGACGACTCGGTGCAGCTGCGCATCCTCCACCGCGGTGTGGGCGCCATCACCGAGAGCGACGTCAACCTCGCGACGATCGACAACGCGATCATCGTGGGCTTCAACGTGCGACCCGACACGAAGGCGCGCGAGCGCGCCGCTCGCGAAGGTGTCGACATCCGCTTCTACTCGGTGATCTACAACGCGATCGACGAGATCGAGGACTCGCTGAAGGGCATGCTCAAGCCCGAGTACGAAGAGGTCCAGTCGGGCGTCGCCGAGATCCGCGAGGTGTTCCGCTCCTCGAAGTTCGGCAACATCGCCGGTGTCATCGTGCGCTCCGGCACGATCACGCGCAACGCGAAGGCCCGCGTCATCCGCGAGGGCGTCGTCGTCGGCGACAACCTCGCGATCGAGTCGCTGCGTCGCTTCAAGGACGACGTCACCGAGGTCCGTACGGACTTCGAGGCCGGCATCGGCCTCGGCAAGTTCAACGACATCCAGGTCGGCGACGAGATCGAGACCATCGAGATGCGCGAGAAGCCTCGCGCGTGACCGAACGGCCCGGGGCGGCTCGCCGCCCCGGGCTTCGCTCGGAAGGAGCACTGACTACCCATGGCTGATCCGGCACGCGCCAGGAAGATGGCCGACCGCATCAAGGAGATCGTCGCCCGCCGCCTCGACAAGGGCCTTCGCGACCCGCGTCTCGGCTTCGTGACGATCACCGACGTGCGCGTCACGGGCGACCTCCAGCACGCGAGCATCTTCTACACGGTCTACGGCACCGACGAGGAGCGTCGCGACTCGGCGCTCGCGCTCAAGGCCGCGACCGGGATGCTTCGCAGCGAGGTCGGCCGCAACATCACGGCCCGGCTCACGCCGAGCCTCGAGTTCATCGCGGACGCGGTGCCCGAGAACGCGCAGCACATCGCAGATCTGCTGCACGAGGCCCGTGCGCGCGACGAGGAGACGGTCGCGCTGGCGGCGAACGCCGAGTACGCCGGCGACCCCGACCCGTACGTGAAGCCGCGCGAGCTCGACGACGACGAGGACGACTTCGACGACGTCCAAGTCC
This sequence comes from Agromyces sp. NPDC058126, assembly GCF_042884595.1. NCBI lineage: Bacteria > Bacillati > Actinomycetota > Actinomycetes > Micrococcales > Microbacteriaceae > Agromyces > Agromyces sp. NPDC058126. The sequence continues at coordinate 1,000,347 of NZ_JBHVTS010000001.1, forward strand.
GCTGAGTCGCGAGCCGTCTCGCGAAGCACTCCGCACTCGCATCGATCGAGCAGGTCGATGCACCGCTGCCCGGGGCCGTCAGGCCTCGGGCAGTGTCATTCCCTCCCCGGTCTCGACCGCGAGGCCGTCGGCGACGAGTCCTGAGATCGCGCGTTCGAGCTGACCGGCGTCGGCCCAGACGCCCGAGATCTCGGCCCGGGTCACGGGGCGGTGGGCCGCTCTGAGCTCGCGCATGACGAGTCCGCGCACCTGCCGGTCTGAGCCCTCGAACCGCGCCTGCTTCGACTTGCGCGGTCCGTCGTAGGCGGGTGAGCCCGCGAGGAGCCAGGCGCACCGATCGTTGATCGGGCACGCCTCGCACCGCGGGGCGCGCGCGGTGCAGACGATCGCCCCGAGCTCCATCGCGCCGGCGTTGAAGACGCGCGCCTCGTGCGGCGGCTCGGGCAGCAGCGCCGACATCGCGGCGAGATCCTTGGCCGTCGACGGGGGAGCGGGCTCGGCGTTGCCGTCGACCGACCGGGCGATCACCCGCCGGGTGTTGGTGTCGACGACGGGCACCCGCGCGCCGAAGGCGAATGCCGCGACGGCGCGTGCGGTGTACGGGCCGACCCCCTGCAGGGCGAGCAGTTCGTCGAGTTCGTGCGGCACCTCGCCGCCGTGACGTTCGACGATCTCGACGGCCGCGCGATGCAACCAGAGTGCACGGCGCGGGTAGCCGAGCCGGTCCCAGGCGCGCACCGCCTCGGCGGCCGGTTCGGCGGCGAGGCTCGCCGGGGTCGGCCAGCGGCGGATCCACGCCTCCCACCGAGGGATCACCCGATCGACCTGCGTCTGCTGCAACATGAACTCGCTCACGAGCACCGCCCACGGCGACACCTCGGCGGCGCGCCAGGGCAGCGGCCGAGCGGCATCCGCGAACCATGCGTTGACGGCGGTGGCGAGGTCGTGAGCGGCCGGACGAGGCATCCGACCAGCCTAGGCCGCCGCGGATGGCCCGGGGTTATGCTCGCAGCATGCGCCTCGTCACGACGCCTCGGGTCACGTTCCTCCGCGAGCTCTCGGGCGAGATCATCGCCCACTCCGGGCGCGGGCGCATGATCGTCGCGGTCGACGGACCCGTGCAGAGCGGCAAGACGGCGTTCGCCGACGATCTCGCGGCGGTGCTCGGGGAGGCGGGCCACACGGTGTTCCGGGCGAGCATGGAGGACTTCCACCGTTCCCGCTCGGCGCAGGCGGTGTTCGGCGACGACACCGCCGAGCGCTACTACCGGTACGGCTTCGACGAGTCCGCGCTCCGACGCGTGCTGGTCGAGCCGTTCCGCCTCGGCGGGTCCACCGCGTTCGTCATCTGTGTGTTCGACCCGGCGCGCGACGCATGGGTCGAGCCCAAGTGGATCACCGGCCCGGCCGACGCGATCCTCGTGCTCGACGGCCGCTTCGTGCTCCGCGAGCGCCTCGACGAGCTCTGGGACTACCGCATCGCGATCGACGGCGAGCCCGTGGATCCGGCCGATCGACTCGCCTACGCCGAACGCGACCCGCGGAGCGTCGCCGATGCCGTCGTCGACCTCGAGGATCCCTCGGCACCGCGCTGAATCTCGGCGTTTGTACCCCGGTCGGATTCCCCATTCCGAGGGTCATTTTGTACCCCATTCGGCAGAATCGCCCGATGAGGGGCCCGATCGCTCTCCATAATTGGCTGATTGCCAGCCCCCGGCAGTAGCGACACCCGACGCATCACCCGCACTACGAACAGCCTGAAGTCGATCGACGCGGACCACCCGCCCCGCGTCCGTCGGCGACGCCCGACGGCGCCCGGTTCGAGCATCGCTCGATCGGGGCCGCACGTCTGCTGTTCGCGTGTGCGCGCGAGCACACGGTCTCGTGCTCGACCGGGCCGACCCCAGGAGACCCATCCGATGAGGACCACCCGTGCACTCCGCATCGCGGCGACCGTCGTGGGCGTGCTCGCGCTGACGCTCGGCGCCGGTGCGCTGCCCGCGCAGGCGACGCAGCCGTCGTTCATCTGCGAACCGCTCGACTCGGGCAAGATCGACACGAGCGGCAGTCCCGCCACCGTGACGGTGACCGCTCCCGAGGGCCGGCTCATCGACGGCTACTGCGTCAAGGCCGGCACGACGAAGTACTTCGTCCCGGTCGAGCCGCCCCAGGCGACCGTCGTGATCGACCACCCGACGAAGGACTCGGTGAGCCACTACTCCGTGAGCTACGTCGATGTGCCGAACGAGCCCGAGGACCCGGAGGGTCTGCCGGTCCCGGCCGAGCCCGCATGGGTCGACGAGTGCGGCGTGGAGGGCGACGGCTACGTGCTGCCCGACGACACCGCCGACGTCGTCTGGACGACGAGCGGTCGCGACGCCGAGGGCCGAGAGACGGTCACGGCGACCGCGCAGAACGAGAAGACCTTCGTCGGCGGTGGGCCGACGGTCGAGTTCTCGCACGTCTTCACCGACGAGGAGTGCGAGACCCCGCAACTCGCGCGGTGCGAGACGTTCTCGTCGAACCACTCGACCGATCTCTCGAAGTGGGATCTCGGCCAGACCCGATCGACCGGTCACAACGAGCTCGTCGCGAGCGGCCTCCGCGTCTGGACCGAGGGCGCGAGCTCGACCGACAAGGCCGCCGGCTACTACGACACCAACTTCCCGCTGAGCGGCGTCGGCGTCACCTCCATCGCCGATGCGCTCGAGTACACGGCGACCACCGGCCCCGAGCCCGGCCTGCAGCTCGTCATCGACGTCGACGGCGACGGCGACGGCGACGGCATCCTCGTCGGTGAGGCCGTCTACGGTGAGAACTGGTGGCTGAGCGGCGGCTCGACGCAGTCGCTCAAGGACGGCGCGCCGAACACGGGCGGCGGCAACGGCTCCGAGTGGTTCGGCACGGCTGCGGAATGGGTCGCGGCGTTCCCCGACGCGATCGTCGAGGCGGTCGGCTACTCGCTCGGCTCGGGCGTGCACGGCGACGGCGTCATCACCAAGATCACGCTCGGCTGCGTGGAGTACACCTTCGGCCTGAAGCCCACCGAACTGGCGCAGCCGACCCTCGACGGCAGCATCGCCGCCGGCGTCTGCCTCGCGAACGCACCGTGGATCTTCTTCCACGTCGCCTTGACCGACCCCGCAGGCACCGTCGTGTCGCGCGAGGTCTCGCTCGTTCTGAGCGACGGCGAGCACACCGAGACGATCGAGCTCGGCACGCTGAACGACGAGGGGGTGCTCGAAGACGAGGTGCTCTGGCCCGGTGCGGCGGTCGACGACGAGGGCAATGCCGTCGCCTGGCCCGGTTGGAAGCAACTCGACGACGGCACGTGGGTCGAGACCGAGGAGAACTTCGCCTGGACCCGTGACCTCACGAGCGCCAAGTTCGTCGTGAACCCCGAGCTCGAGGTCGACCTGGCGTACCCGCCGGCCACGCCCGACTGCATCGCGGCGCCGCCCGCCCCCGAGGCCCCGGGCGAGCCCGGCGGTGGCGGCGGCGAGTCGCCGTCCGCGCCGGCCGGCGCCGGTGACGGGCTCGCGGACACCGGCTTCGCCGGCACGACGATCGCGATCGTCGCGGGCGTCGTGGTCCTCGCAGGCATCGCGTTCCTCGTGATCGCTCGCCTGCGTCGCAAGCAGTCCTGACGCAGCACATGAGAGGGGCCCGGTCCGCCGGGCTCCTTTCGTGCTCGAGGGCTTCACTGCGGCTCGAAAAGGGGACTCCGTCCCCCATTTCGGGGGACATCTCGTACCTCGTCGCGAAAAGGGGCTGACAAGTCCCCCATTTCGAGGACATAATGGGGGACATTGCCAAAGCCCCCGGCAGTAGCGGAACCCGAAGCAACACCCGCAACACCCGAAACCCGAAGTTGATCGTCACGGACACCCGTCCGTGACGATCACCGCTGTGTGCGCTCGACCCGGCCATGCAGGTGCGCAACCGCGCACCCGTGAGGCGGGATCGAGCGCCCCCCGGTGAAGCCCTGCCATCGTGCGCGCCTTCGCCGTGCGTTCGAGTTCTCCGTTCCGCCGCCGTGCCGGGCCGATCTCTGGAGAGAACCCGAATGAGCAAGCCCCGCGCCGGCCTGGCGCACGCTGCCCACGGCGATGCCCGTCCGCGCAGCCGATCATCGATTTCGAGCCCGATCCGCCGCTTCGCGGCAGCCGTCGCCGCGCTCGCCCTGGGCGCCGGCCTCGCCGTCGTCGGCATCGCGGCCCCCGCCTCGGCGCACACGGGCGACCTCAAGGCCTCAGCCGTGTGCAACGTCGAGACCGGTGAGTACGACGTGACGTACACGCTGAAGCTCTCGAACGTGCCCGACGGCAAGACGGGCACCACGATGTGGGAGGTCGGCACCTCGAAGTTCGAGGACACGCCGACGAGCGCCGACGGCATGGATCGCGGCCCGCTCACCTCGAAGGGCAACACGACCCTCGAGCTCGGCACCGAGAGCCTGCCCGGCGACACCGTGGGCAACGGCCCCTGGGTCTACGCCTTCACGAGCTGGGACAAGAACAACAAGAAGGGTTCCGACGGTCGCATCGAGGGCCTGAAGGGCGACTGCGGCAACGAGACCACGGTCAAGAAGATCACCTTCTGCCACGCCACGGGCAGCGCCACGAACCCGTACGTCCGGCTCACGACGTCGGTGAGCGCGTTCCTGAACGCGGGGCACATCGACCACCAGAACCGCGGCGACATCTACCCCGAGTTCACCTACAAGAAGCCCGGCAAGAACGGTCAGCTCATCAAGGTGCCCGCTCAGGGAGACCAGAGTCTGCTGCAATACGAGGACTGCACCAAGCCGCCCACCAAGATCGTCGTCCCGACCGCTTCGTTCGCGGATGAGTGCGGTGTCGACAACTACGTGCTGAGCTACGACAAGAAGCTCGAGGGCGTCGTCTGGTCGGAGTCGGTCGCGGGCGGCAAGGTCACCCTGACGGCGAAGCCGGCGAAGGGCTACGTGTTCGAGGGCGGCAAGTCGGAGGTCGTGTTCGGCCCGTGGACGCTCAACCAGAC
>NZ_JBHVTS010000001.1:1005467-1175302 GCF_042884595.1 Agromyces sp. NPDC058126
ACCCTGACGGCGAAGCCGGCGAAGGGCTACGTGTTCGAGGGCGGCAAGTCGGAGGTCGTGTTCGGCCCGTGGACGCTCAACCAGACGCCGTGCGACGAGAAGATCGCCGCTCCGGTCGCCACGTTCACGGATGAATGCGGTGTCGACAACTACGTGCTGAGCTACGACAAGGCGCTCACCGGCGTCGAATGGTCGGAGTCGCTCGTCGACGGCAAGATCACCCTGACCGCGACGCCGGCGGAGGGCTACGCCTTCGAGAACGGCGAGTCCGAGGTCGTGTTCGGCCCGTGGACGCTCAACCAGACGCCGTGCGACGTCCTGATCCCGGTGCCGACCCAGGCCTCCTTCGCCGACGCGTGCGGCGTCGACAACGAGTCGGTCGCCTACGACGAGACGCTCCCGGGCGTCGTGTGGTCGGAGTCGGTCGCCGACGGCAAGCTCACGCTGACCGCGAAGCCTGCGAAGGGCTACGTGTTCGAGGGCGGCAAGTCGGAGGTCGTGTTCGGCCCGTGGACCCTCGATGACGAGCCCTGCATCGCGCCGGTGCTCGACGGCTCGGTCGCGACCGGCGTCTGCGAAGCGGACGCGCCGTGGATCTCGTACAAGGTCACGCTGACGGATCCTGACGACCAGGCGACCAGCCGCGACGTCTCGCTCGTCCTGAGCGATGGGGAGCACACCGAGACGATCGCCCTCGGAACGCTGAACGACGAGGGCGTGCTCGAGGACCGCGTCCTCTGGCCCGGCGCCTCCGTCGACGACGAGGGCAACGCGACCGGATGGCCGGGCTGGAAGCAGCTCGGCGATGGCACGTGGGTCCAGACCGACGACAACTTCGCCTGGACCCGCGACCTCACGAGCGCGACGTTCATCGTGAACCCCGAGCTCTCGATCGCGCTGAGCTACCCGCCGGCCACGCCCGACTGCATCGCGGCGCCGCCCGCGCCCGAGACCCCGGGTGAGCCCGGCGGCGACGGAGCGGCACCCGCCGGCGACGGCCTCGCGGACACCGGCTTCGCCGGCACGACGATCGCGATCGTCGCGGGCGTCGTGGTCCTGGCAGGCATCGCGTTCCTCGTGATCGCTCGCCTGCGCCGCAAGCAGTCCTGACGCAGCACACGAAGGGGGTCCGGTTCGCCGGGCCCCCTTCGTCGTCCGCGCCGTCGGGTCGCCGCGATGACCGGGCGCGCGCGACGAAGGGCGCGCCGCGACGCCGTCCGCCTCGCGTGGGCGGCCCGGGCGCGGGGCATCCGGATCAGACGCGAACGGCCGCGAGCACCCGCTCGGCCGGCAACGAGGCACCGCTCGCCTCGACCTCGTGCACGAGCGCAGTGAGCGCGCGACTGACGGGGGCATCGAGCCCGGCGAGCGCGGCCTCGCGCACGACGGCGCCGTTCAGGAAGTCGATCTCCGTGGGCTGGCCGCGGCGCAGGCTCTGCTGCGTCGAGCCGAGGTTCGGCACCCGGCCCATCCGCACGCCCATGAGCCAGGGGAGTGCCTGACCGAGCGCGAGCGGCAGCCGTGCGAAGAGCCGCAGCCGCCGATCGCCGAGGCCCTGCAGGGCACCGAAACGCACCCCGCGCGCGATGCCGGTGCGCACGGCCTCGCGCATCGACGCGGCCACGACGAGACGCAGCCGGCGGTCCCCGATGACGTCCTGCACGCTCCGGCCGACGATCGCGGGCACGGCGTTCAGCATGTTCACGATGAGCTTCGTCCACTGGGCGCCGCGGAACCCGGCGATCGCGACGACGGGCACGGCCTCGGAGAGGATCGTCGCGAGGCGGATCGACTCGGCGTCGGGGGCGCCGTCGCCGCGGCCGAGATAGCTCGTCGCCGGCGTCGTCACCCGCACGACGCCGGGCTCGGTGTAGTTCGCCGCGATGATCGAGAGCAGTCCGACGGCGGTCGACCCCGGCAGGACGCGCTCGGCCGTCGCGACGCCGTCGAGCCCGTTCTGCACGATGACGAGCGGCACTCCGTCGAGGAGCGAGGCGTTCGCGGTGAGCGCCGCCTCGGCGTCCTGCGCCTTCGTGCAGACGAGCGCGAGCTCGGGGTGGACCGTGAGCAACTCGCTCGCCGCGACCCTGACGTGGGCATCGCCGTAGCCGCCGCTCAGGCGGATCCCGTCCGCCCTGATCGCCTCGAGTCCCGCGCCGCGCGCGGTCACCTCGATCTCGTGCCCCGCGCGCGCCAGCAGCGCCGCGAATGTTCCGCCCAGCGCTCCGGCGCCGATGATGCCGATCCTCACCGCTCCAGCGTAGGGCCGCGTCGGGCCGCACCGGTCCGGGTCCCGGCGACTGTTAGCCTGTACCGCGTGAACAGCGGCATCCTCCTCGTCGACAAGCCGCAGGGGATCACGAGCCACGACGTCGTCGCCCGCATGCGGCGCCTCGCCGGGACGCGCAAGATCGGCCATGCCGGCACGCTCGATCCGATGGCGACGGGGCTGCTCGTGCTCGGCGTCGGCAACGCCACGCGTCTCCTGCATTACCTCGTCGGGCTCGACAAGGAGTACTTCGCGACGATCCGGCTCGGGTGGGGCACCACGACCGACGACGCCGAGGGCGAGGCGCTGCCCGCCACTGCCCAGATGACGGCGGCCGCGCTCGCCCAGGACGAGTCGTCGCTGCGTGAGGCCATGCTCGCCTTCACGGGCGAGATCGATCAGGTGCCGAGCGCGGTGAGCGCGGTGAAGATCGACGGCAAGCGGGCGTACCAGCGGGTGCGCGACGGCGAGGCCGTCGAGATCGCGCCCCGCCGGGTCACCGTCTCGGCCTACGAGCTGCTCGCGGTTCGGCCCGGCGAGGGATGCCTCGACCTCGACGTGCGCGTCGAGTGCTCCTCCGGCACGTACATCCGGGCACTCGCGCGCGATCTCGGCGCCGCGCTCAGCACGGGCGGTCACCTGACGGCACTCCGCCGCAGCCGCATCGGCCGATTCGGCGTCGACGAAGCCGCAGCGCTCGAGGGCTTCGACGTCGCTTCGGCCATGATGAGCCCGACCGCCGCGGCGCGACGGGCGCTGCCGGTCGTCGAGTTCTCCGAGGCGGAGGCGATCGACCTCGGGCACGGCAAGCGCGTGCCGGTCAGCGGCGCCGGCGACGAGGCATCCGCCGATCGCCGCGGCGAGCCCTTCGCGGCCGTCGCGCCCGGCGAACGCCTCATCGCGATCGTCGAGCGCCGCGGAGGGCAGTGGAAGGTCGTCACGGGGTTCCCGCAGGAGGTCGGCGCATGATCGAGTGGTTCGCCTGGGTGCAGCTCGCGGTCGCCGTCGCGGCCGGCCTGCTCTGCCTCGTGCTCGGCTTCGCCGGCCGCGTGCCGAGCGACCTCACGCTCGGGGCGCTCGCCGTCGTCGAGCTCCTCATCCTCGTGCAGATCGTGGTCGCGATCGCCGCGCCCGCGTTCGGCAACTCGCCGACGGGCAGCGCGCTCGAGTTCTGGGTCTACCTCGTCTCGGCGGCGCTGCTGCCGCCGGCCGCCGCGTTCTGGGCGCTGCTCGAACGCAACCGCTGGTCGACCGTCGTGCTCGGCGTCGCCGCGCTCTCGGTCGGCGTGATGGTGTACCGGATGCTGCAGATCTGGACCGTGCAGTCGGTCTGAGCGCCGCACTTCTGAGAGAATCGAAAGACATGGAAAGCCTGCAGAGCGCCCCGGCGGAGACCCGTACGCCGACGAAGATGAGCGGCATCGGGCGCGTACTGGTCGCCGTCTACGGCGTGCTGGCCCTCGCGGCCCTGGGTCGCTCCTTCGTGCAGATCGTCTCGAAGTACGACGAGGCGCCGCTCGCGTACGCGCTGTCGGCGCTCGCCGCCGTCGTCTACGTCGTGGCGACGATCGCGCTCGTGCGGCCCGGAGTGGTCTGGTACCGCGTCGCCTGGGCGACGATCGCGTTCGAGTTCACCGGCGTGCTCGTCGTGGGCACGCTGAGCATCGTCGACCCGGCGCTGTTCCCGCACGACACGGTGTGGTCGTGGTTCGGCCGCGGGTACCTGTTCATCCCGCTCGTGCTGCCCGTGCTCGGCATGTGGTGGCTCGCGAAGCACCGGCCGACGGCGGGCGCCGAGTGAAGACGTACAAGGGGCTCGGCGCCGTCCCCGAGGGCTTCGGCCCCTCGGCGGTCACGATCGGCAAGTTCGACGGCGTGCACCGCGGGCACCGCGAAGTCATCGCCCGCCTCCGCGGGATCGCCGAGGCCGAGCATCTCGCCACGACGGTCGTGACGTTCGACCGCAATCCGCTCGCGCTGCTCGCGCCCGAGAAGTGCCCCGAGTCGCTCGTGAGCGTGCGCCAGAAGCTCGAGCTGCTCGCGACGACCGGGCTGGATGCCACGGTGCTGCTGCCGTTCGATCGTGCACTCGCCTCGGTGCCGGCGACGGAGTTCGTCGAACGGGTGCTCGTCGACACGCTGCAGGCGAAGGCCGTGCTCGTCGGCGGCGACTTCCGCTACGGCGCCCGCGGCGCCGGGGACGTGCCGCTGCTCATCGACCTCGGCGCGCGCTTCGGCTTCACCGTCGAGGTGGTCGACGACGTCGCCCCCGAGGGGGAGCGGCGGGTGTCGTCGACCTGGGTGCGCGAGCTCCTCGCCGACGGCGACGTGCGGCGCGCCACCGAGATGCTCGGCCACACGCCGACCGTGTCGGGCATCGTCGTGCACGGTGCGGCCCGCGGGCGCGAGCTCGGATTCCCGACCGCGAACCTGACGCCCGAGTCCGAGGGGCTGATCCCCGCCGACGGCGTGTACGCGGGCTGGCTCACCGACGCTGGCACGCGATACCCGGCGGCGATCTCGGTCGGCGACAACCCGACCTTCGAGGGCGTGCCGAAGAAGCAGGTCGAGGCCTACGTGCTCGACCGCGAGCTCGATCTCTACGACCACGTCGTCGACGTCGAGTTCGTCGACCGCATCCGGGGCATGGTGGCCTTCACCTCGATCCCCGCGCTCATCGACACGATCCGCGACGACGTCGAGCGAACCCGGGGCATCCTCGACCTGTGAGCGGCGCGTCCCGCGGGCCGACCTAGACTCGTGGGAGTGACCCGACCGCCGTCTCGACCGTTGTGGGCGGGCCGATCGCTCGCGCTCGTCGGCATCGTGCTCGTCGCGTTCAACCTGCGGACCGCGGTCGCCTCCCTCTCGCCGATCCTGGCGCGGCTGCAGGAGGACATCGCGCTCGGGCCGGCGGTCGTCGGCCTGCTCGGCATGCTGCCGCCGCTCTGCTACGCCGTGTTCGGCATCGCGACGCCGCGGCTGGCGAGACGGATCGGGCTCGAGCCGATGCTCGTCGGCGCACTCGTGGTGCTCGGCGTCGGCCTCGCCTGGCGCGGACTCGCGGGCTCGGCGGTCGCCCTCGTGCTGGCGAGTGCGCTCGCTTTCGCCGCGATCGGCGTGGGCAACGTGCTGCTGCCCCCGCTCGTGAAGCGGTACTTCCCCGACCGCATCGGGCTCATGACGACGATCTACGTGACCGCGATGTCGGTGAGCACGTTCATCCCGCCGCTCGTCGCCGTGCCGGTCGCAGAGGCATCGGGGTGGCGCGTCTCGCTCGGCGAGTGGGCGGTCGTGGCGGCGCTGTCGCTCGTGCCGTGGATCGCGCTGCTCGTACGGTCGAAGCGGGGGCGGCAGGCCGCCGCGCCCGCGACCGAGCCCGAGGAGGCGGGTCCGGGCGGGTTCGCGCAGATGGCGCGCTCGCCGCTCGCGTGGGCGCTCACCGTGGTGTTCACGGTCTCGGGCTTCAACGCCTACGCCGCGTTCGCCTGGTTGCCGCAGATGCTGCACGACATCGCCGGGACGACGCCGGCCGAGGCGGGGGCGCTGCTCGCGCTCTATGCGGCGATGGGCTTGCCCGCAGGGCTCGTCGTGCCGATCATCGCCGCGCGGTACGGGCGGATCCGGCTGCTCGTCGGCGTCTCGGTCGCGTCGTTCGTCGTGGGTTACCTCGGGCTGCTGTTCGCGCCGTCGACGGCGACCTGGCTCTGGGTCGTGCTGATCGGCATCGGCCCGATGATCTTCCCCCTCACGCTCGTGCTCATCAACCTGCGCTCGCGCACGCACACCGGGGCGGTCGCGCTGTCGGGATTCGTGCAGTCGGTCGGCTACCTGATCGTCGCCGTCGGCCCGCTCGTCGTCGGCCTCCTGCACCAGGCGAGCGGGGGCTGGACGCTCCCGCTCGTGCTGCTGCTCGTCTCGGCGCTGCCCGCGGCGGTCGCCGGGGTCGTCGTGGCGAGGCCGCGGTTCGTCGAGGACGACCGCCAGGGGCGCTGAACGGGCGTCGCCGCGGCGATGCCGTCGCGCCCCGCGCGGTCAGACGATGAGATCGGGCCGGTGCACGAGCGCCGCGGCGCCGATCAGCGGCCCCTCGTCGGAGAGCGCGGAGGGGACGATCTCGACGCGCGTCGCGAAGGCGAAGCCGGTGCGCTCGGCGACGGCGGCGCGGGCGTGGTCGAGGAGCACGGGGGAGACCCGGGAGAACCCGCCGCCGATCGCGACGAGGTCGAGGTCGAGGAGGTTCGTCGCCGAGGCGATGGCGTGGCCGATCGCGGTGCCCGAGCGTTCGACCGCCGCGAGCGCGACGGGGTCGCCTGCGGCGTGGGCACGGGCGAGGTCTTCGCCCGTCGTGCCGGTGAAACCGCGAGTGCGGGCCCACGCGACGGTGCGCGGACCCGACGCGATCGCCTCGAGGCAGCCGCGGCCGCCGCAGCTGCAGAGGTCGTCGAACCCGCCGACCTCGACGTGGCCGATGTGCCCGCCGTTGCCGGTGGGGCTCGCGACGGCGCGGCCGCCGATCACGAGCCCGCCCCCGACGCCGGTCGAGACGACCATACCGAGGAGGTTCTCGTGGCGAGCGCCGGCACCGGCGCCGACCCAGTGCTCGGCGAGCGCGATGCAGAGGCCGTCGATCCGCAGCACCACGGGCGTCTCGGGCAGGGTCTCGGTGAGCCGGTCGCGAAGGGGGTGGCCGCGCCAGGCGGGGACGTTGAGCGGGGAGACGCGCCCCGTGGCGACCTCGATCGGGCCGGCAGAGCCGACGCCCGCGCCGACGAGCTCGGCGTCGGCCGGGAGTGCGGCCCTGGCGGCCTCGACGACCTCGCGCACGGACCGGTCGAGTTCTTCGGCGGTCGCGGTCGCACCGGTCGGCCGACGGTGACGGGAGCCGGTGAGGAGGGTGCCGTGCTCGTCGACGAGCGCGGCTTCGACCTTGGTGCCGCCGAAGTCGACGGCGAGCGCGAGGGGCGTGGGCATTGCACCAGCATAGGCGCGCAGCATCCGACAGCGACTTGCTCATATGAGCAGGATCGCCTGCGAGTGTTGCCGATGCGCACGCGGCTGCCTACGCTGGAAGTCGAGGCGGACGGAGGCGCATGGACGAGATCGACGAACTCCTCTCCATCAGGGCGGCAGAGCTCTACTACGAGGAGAACAAGACCCAGGACGAGATCGGCCAGGCGCTGAATCTCACCCGGTGGAAGGTGGGGCGCCTGCTCGCGCAGGCGAAGCACCGCGGGTTCATCCGCATCGAGATCCTGCACCCACGCGCCCGTCGGCTGCCGATCGAGCGACGGCTCCGCGAGGAGCGCGGCCTCACCGACGCCATCGTCGTCTCCTCCGCCGGCGTCTCCTCGGCCGAAGAGCTGCAGGCGCGCACGGCGCAGGCCGCCGCCGACTACCTGACGGCCCTCCGCCCCGTGCCGCGCACGCTCGGCGTGAGCTGGGGCCGCACGCTCTTCGAGATCTCCCAGCACCTGCGCAACGGCTGGGCGACCGGCGTCAACGTCGTGCAGATCAACGGCGGCGTGAGCCTCAACCGACGCGCGGGCACCGCCGCGGCGACCGCCGTCGCGATCTCGCAGAAGGGCGGCGGCCAGGCGACCCTCCTGCCGAGCCCTGCCATCCTCGAACGCCTCGAGACGAAGCACGCGATCGAGTCCGACCGCGTGGTCGCCGGCGTCATCGAGCTCGCCCGCTCGGCCGACGCCTACCTGTTCAGCGCCGGCGCCGCCGACCACAGCTCGGTCCACGTCGAGAGCGGCTATCTCGCGCCCGGCGACGTCGACCTCCTCGTGGCCAAGGGTGCCGTCGGCGACGTCGTCGGCCGGTACATCGACTCCGACGGCAACATCGTCGACCCCGCCCTCGACGCCCGCACCGTCGGGCTCACGCTCGACGAGATCCGCAGCTCACCGCTCTCGATCGCCGTCGTCGCGGGCCCCGCCAAGCACGCCGTGGCCGACGCGGTCGTGCGCAGCCGGCTCTGCACGGTGCTCGTCACCGACGAGTCCACCGCCCTCCACCTCCTCGACGGCTGATCCAGCGCCGTCGTCCACCACACGAAAGCCAGGTCCACTCATGTCAGCACCGGTCAACGCCGGCACTGCCCTCGCCACCGCGCGCGAGCGCGCGCTCGCCGTGCTCGGCGGCGAGCCCGACGACCAGACGCTCGGTCGCTACCTCCACGGCATCCCCGGGGTCGACGCCGTCGGCCTCGAGCAGCGCGCCGCCGCCCTCGGCACCCGTTCGATCAAGACGACGTCGAAGGCCTGGGCGCTCGACCGCATCATCGAGCTCATCGACCTCACGACGCTCGAGGGCGCCGACACCCCGGGCAAGGTGCGCTCGCTCGTCGCGAAGGCGCTCACCCCCGACGCATCCGACCCGGCGACGCCGCGCGTCGCCGCCGTGTGCGTCTACGGCGACATGGTGCCGTTCGCCGTCGAGGCGCTGGGCGCCGCGCACGGCGACCCCGACGACGGCCTGATCTCGGTCGCCGCGGTCGCCACCGCGTTCCCGAGCGGCCGCTCCTCGCTCGCGATCAAGCTCGCCGACACGGCCGAGGCGGTCGCCGCGGGCGCCGACGAGATCGACATGGTCATCGACCGCGGAGCCTTCCTCGCCGGACGCTACGGCGAGGTCTTCGACCAGATCGTCGCCGTGAAAGAGGCCTGCCGCCGGCCCGACGGCACGAGCGCGAGCCTCAAGGTGATCCTCGAGACCGGCGAGCTCGTGACCTACGACAACGTGCGCCGTGCCTCGTGGCTCTCGATCCTCGCGGGCGGCGACTTCATCAAGACCTCGACCGGCAAGGTGTCGCCGGCCGCGACCCTGCCCGTGACGTTGCTCATGCTCGAGGTCGTGCGCGACTGGCACCGCCTGACGGGGCACAAGGTCGGCGTGAAGCCGGCGGGCGGCATCCGCTCGTCGAAGGACGCGATCAAGTACCTCGTCACCGTCGCCGAGACCGTCGGCGAGGAGTGGCTCGTGCCCCATCTGTTCCGCTTCGGTGCGTCGAGCCTCCTCAACGACGTGCTGCTGCAGCGGCAGAAGCTGAAGAGCGGCCACTACTCGGGCGCCGACTACGTGACGATCGACTGACTGGACTGGACTGGACATGAGCTTCCTCGACTACGCACCCGCCCCCGAGTCGCGGGCGATCCTCTCGCTCCGCGACAGCTACGGCCTCTTCATCGACGGCGAGTTCGTCGACGGCCGCGGCACCCCCTTCCAGACGATCTCGCCGGCGAGCGAAGAGCGCATCGCGACGATCGCGAACGCGAACGAGGCCGACGTGGCCGACGCGGTCGCCGCGGCCCGGCGCGCCTACGACCGCGTCTGGTCGAAGATGAGCGGCCGGGACCGCGGCAAGTACCTCTTCCGCATCGCGCGCCTCGTGCAGGAGCGCGCCCGCGAGCTCGCGGTCGCCGAGTCGCTCGACAACGGCAAGCCGATCAAGGAGTCGCGCGACGTCGACGTGCCGCTCGTCGCTGCGTGGTTCTTCTACTACGCGGGCTGGGCCGACAAGCTCGACCACGCGGGCCTCGGCGCCGACCCGCGCTCGCTCGGCGTGGCCGCCCAGGTCATCCCGTGGAACTTCCCGCTGCTCATGCTCGCGTGGAAGATCGCGCCCGCGCTGGCCGCCGGCAACACCGTCGTGCTGAAGCCCGCCGAGACGACGCCGCTCACGGCGCTCATCTTCGCCGAGATCCTGCAGCAGGCCGAGCTGCCGCCGGGCGTCGTGAACATCATCACGGGCGCCGGCGACACGGGGGCCGCCCTCGTCTCGCACGAGGGCGTCGACAAGGTCGCCTTCACGGGCTCGACCGCCGTGGGCCGGGCGATCGCGAAGCAGATCGCCGGCACCGACAAGCGGGCCACGCTCGAGCTCGGCGGCAAGGCGGCGAACATCGTGTTCGACGACGCGCCCGTCGACCAGGCGATCGAGGGCATCGTCAACGGCATCTTCTTCAACCAGGGCCACGTGTGCTGCGCGGGCAGCCGCCTGCTCGTGCAGGAGAACATCCACGACGAGGTCGTCGAGCGGCTGAAGACGCGTCTCTCGACGCTGCGCCTCGGCGACCCGCTCGACAAGAACACCGACATCGGCGCCATCAACTCGCGCGAGCAGCTCGACCGCATCCGCGAGCTCAGCGACGCCGGCGTCGCCGAGGGCGCCGAGCGGTGGAGCGCGCCGTGCGAAATCCCCGAGAACGGCTTCTGGTACGCCCCGACGATCTTCACCGGCGTGCAGACCTCGAGCCGCATCGCCCGCGAGGAGATCTTCGGACCGGTGCTCTCGGTGCTGACCTTCCGCACTCCTCAAGAGGCGATCGCCAAGGCGAACAACACGCCCTACGGCCTCTCGGCGGGCATCTGGACCGACAAGGGCAGCCGCATCCTCGCCGTCGCCGACCAGCTGCGCGCCGGCGTGATCTGGGCGAACACCTTCAACCGCTTCGACCCGAGCTCGCCGTTCGGCGGCTACAAGGAGTCGGGCTATGGCCGCGAAGGCGGCCGCCACGGGCTCGCCGCGTACCTCGCGCCGGCGCCCATCGGGCAGGCGGCGGTCGCACGCTCCGCCGCGAAGTCGGCGATCACGGCGGATGCCTCGGCGTCCGAGCCGGCCGCCAAGCGCACGCGTCGAACGCAGAAGGCCACCACGAAGGGATCGAAGCGATGACCCGCCTCGCCGTGCCGAAGACGTACAAGCTCTACATCGGCGGCAAGTTCCCGCGCAGCGAGTCGGGGCGCACCTACGAGGTCTCGGCGCCCGACGGCCGCTTCCTCGCGAACGCCGCCCTGGCCTCCCGCAAGGACGCGCGCGACGCGGTCGTCGCCGCGCGCTCCGCGGTCTCGGGCTGGGCGGGGGCGACCGCGTACAACCGCGGCCAGGTCCTGTACCGCATCGCCGAGCTCCTCGAGGGGCGCCGGGCGCAGTTCATCGCCGAGATCGAGGAGTCCGAGGGCGTCTCGCGCGCCGTCGCGGCCGCACAGGTCGACGAGTCGATCGACCGTTGGGTCTGGTACGCCGGATGGGCCGACAAGTTCGCCCAGGTCGCGGGCAACGCGAACCCGGTGGCGGGCCCGTACTTCAACATCTCGGTGCCCGAGCCGACGGGCGTGGTCGCGATCGTGGCCCCGCAGGACACCTCACTCCTCGGCTTCGTCTCCGCGATCGCGCCGGCGCTCGTCGCCGGCAACTCCGTCGTCGTCGTGGCGAGCGAGCGCTTCCCGCTGTCGGCGATCAGCCTCGCCGAGGTGCTCGCGACGAGCGACGTGCCGGGCGGCGTCGTGAACGTGCTGACGGGTTCGCCGGCCGAGATCGCCCCCTGGCTCGCGAGCCACGCCGACGTGAACGCGATCGACCTGGTCGGCGCGGGCGCGCTCGACTGGATCTCGCTCGAGGTCGACGCGGCCGACACGCTGAAGCGGGTGCTGCGCCCCGAGAACGGTCCGGATGCGGCGGCGCCGGCGCTCGGGCGCATCTCGGCCTTCACCGAGACGAAGACCGTCTGGCACACGAAGAGCCTGCGGTAGGGACGACGGTGGCGGGACGCAACGGCGCATCCGACGAACGCGGGCGGCTCGCCACCGACCCCTTCGACTACCGCATCTCGAAGGACGGTGCGGTGCTCGTGTCGCGCGGCGGCCGGGTCGTCACGACGGTCGGGGGGCGCGATGCGATGCGGCTCGGTGCCGCGTTGCAGCGGGCCGACGAGGAGCAGGCGCAGCATCTGCTCGCACGGGCGACGGGCAACTACCGGCGCGGCAACGAGCGGCGCTGACCACGGGGGCCCACTGACCGGACGGCGGTGGAATTCTTCGAGAATTTCGGTAACGAAACGGTAACGGTGTTGCTAGAGTAGCGTGCACCGCGCGGGCAGAGTCGCCTGTTCGGTGGAAAGGCCCGAACCCGTGAAGCACGCCTTCCGCATGGTCGAACCCGAGACCGTGCGGCGGTGGCCGAGTGCCGCCGCAGCCACGATCCCCGTCCGCCCCCGCCTGTCCCAGGCGTTCGCGAGCCCGCCCCGCCGAGCCGTCCGCGCGACGCTCGCCGCGATCGCGGTCGCGATCCTCGCCGTGGTGCTGTTCATCGCGCAGTCGCCGCCGACCGTCTACGCGATCGACGTGTTCGGTGCGCTCCGCGCTCCCGGTGAACCGGCCTTCACCGTCGGGCACCGCGGCGATCGTGCGACGGCTCCCGAGAACACCATGCCGTCGCTCGAGCTCGCGATGGACGAGCTGGCGTTCGTCGAGACCGACGTGCAGCTCACGCGCGACGGCGTGCCGGTGCTCTTCCACGACGTCACGCTCGAGCGGGTCACCGGCGATCCGCGCTCCGTCGGCGAACTCGACCTCGCCGAGCTCGAGCGGCTCGATGCCGGTGCCTGGTACGCGCCGGAGTTCGCGGGCACGCCGATCCCGACGCTCGAGGCGTTCCTCCTCGCGCTCGCCGAGCGGGACGACGCCCGCGCGCTCGTGGAGCTGAAGGCCGACTGGACTCGCGACGAGGTGCGCCTCGTGACGGACCTCGTGGAACGGCACGGCCTCCGCGGACGGATCGTGCTGCAGAGCTTCAGCCTCGAGACGCTCGACTCGTTGCGGGCCGTCGCGCCGACCCTGCCGCGCATCATGCTCATCCGCGAGCTGCCGGCGGATCCGGTGCCGCTCGCCGAGCGGCTCGGGCTCATCGGATTCGGCACCACGGTCGATTCGGTGACCGCGCAGCCCAGTGCGCTGGTCCTCGCGCACGAGGCCGGCATCGCGGTGCTCTGCTACACGCTCAACACCGACGAGCACTGGGAGGCGGTGAACGCCCTCGGCGTCGACGGCATCATCACCGACGAGCCGAGCGAGCTCGACGCCTGGCTCGCGGTGACCTCACCGGGAACCTGAGCGCCGCGGGTCAGCTGCGGTTGTTCGAGAGCTCGAAGATGCGCACCAGTTCGGCGACCGCCTCGTCGCGCTGCTCGCCGCCCTGCTCGTACATGTGCGAGACGTGCGTGCGCAGGTGGTTCTCGACGAGGAGCTTGTTCAGCGAACCGAGCGACTTCTGCACGGCGAGCGACAAGGTGATGATGTCGACGCAGTAGTCCTCGTTCTCGATCATCTTCTCGATGCCGCGCAGCTGGCCCTCGATGATCTTCGTGCGGTGCAGTGCGCGCTTCTTGATGTCCTCGATCACTCTCACAGGATACCCCGTTTGCGTCGAATACCCCTAGGGGGTACTCTCGAACGCATGACGACGCTCGACACACCACCGGTCCGCACGATCGATCTCGACATCGAGGGCATGACGTGCGCGAGCTGCGTGGGCCGTGTCGAGAAGCGCCTCGGCCGACTCGACGGCGTCGAGGCGGCGGTCAACCTCGCCACCGAGCGGGCGCGGGTCACCTTCCCGCAGTCCACCTCGATCGACGCGCTCGTCGACGCGGTCAGGCAGGCCGGCTACACCGCCACCCCCGTCGCGCAGCCGGATGCCACGGCGCTCGTGCCGTTCGTCGGCGTCGTCGCGGGGCACGCCGTCGCCCCGGGTGCCGAACCCGGCGTGTCGCGCGCGAGTGCCGACGACTCGTCACGAGCCGGCGCCGAGAGTGCGGCCGGCGACGGCCGCGAGGCATCCGACCCGCTCATGACCCGGCTCATCGTGTCGGCGGTGCTCACCCTGCCGGTCGTGGTCATCGCCATGATCCCCGCCTTCCAGTTCACGTACTGGCAGTGGCTCTCCCTCACGCTCGCCGCGCCGGTCGTCGTGTGGGGCGGTTGGCCGTTCCACCGGGCGGCCTGGCAGAACCTGCGCCACGGCGCCCTCACGATGGACACGCTCGTGTCGCTCGGCACCCTCACCGCCTTCGCGTGGTCGCTGTGGTCGCTGTTCTTCGGGCACGCGGGCATGCCGGGCATGACGCACGAGTGGTCGTTCGGCGTGCGCGGAACGCCGGGCGGCGACATCTACCTCGAGGTCGCGGCGGGCGTCATCACGATCCTGCTGCTCGGGCGCGTGCTCGAGGCGAAGTCGAAGCGGCGCGCGGGCCGGTCGCTGCGCACCCTGCTCGAGCTCGCGCCGCGCGAGGTCTCGGTGCTGCGCGGCGCGGACGACTCGGTCGAGGCCGAGGTGCGCGTGCCGATCAGCGCGCTGCGCCCCGGCGACCGCTTCGTGGTGCGACCCGGTGAGCGCATCGCCGCCGACGGCGTGGTCGCCGACGGCGAGGCGAGCGTCGACGAGTCGATGCTGACCGGCGAACCCGCACCCGTCGACGTCGCCGCCGGCGCCGCCGTCACCGCGGCGACCATCGTGCACGGCGGCAGCATCGTCGTCACCGCGACCCGCGTTGGCGCCGACACGAGGCTCGCGCAGATCGCGCGCCTCGTGGAGGACGCCCAGCTCGGCAAGTCGCGGGCGCAGCGGCTCGCCGATCGCATCTCGGCCGTGTTCGTGCCGATCGTCATCGCGATCGCCGTCGGCACCGCGATCGTGTGGATCGCGACCGGCAGCCCCGTCGAGCAGGCCGTCACCGCCGCGGTCGCGGTGCTCGTGATCGCCTGCCCGTGCGCCCTCGGGCTCGCGACCCCGATGGCGATCCTCGTCGGCACGGGCCGCGGCGCCGAGCGCGGGATCCTGATCACGGGGCCCGAGACGCTCGACCGCACCGCGGGGATCGACACGATCCTGCTCGACAAGACCGGCACGCTGACGACGGGCCGCATGCGCCTCGCCGAGGTCACCCCGACCGCCGGCACCGAGGCGGCCGTCGCGCTCGGCGTCGCCGCCGCCCTCGAGCGCCGCTCGGAGCATCCCATCGCACGGGCCGTCGTCGACGGCGCCGCCGAGCGCGGGGTGACCGTGCCCGAGGCGCTGGAGTTCCGCGCCCACGCCGGACTCGGGGTCACCGCGACCGTCGACGGCGTCCACGCCGCGGTAGGCCGCCCCGCCTTCCTCGAGGGGCTCGGCATGACCATGCCCGCGGCGCTCGCCGAACTGGTCGCCGCCTCCGACGCGACCGCGGTCGCCGTCGGCTGGGACGGCGAGGTGCGCGCCCTCCTCGAGGTGGGCGACTCGATCCGCCTGGGTGCGCGCGAGGCGGTCGACCGGCTGCGCGCCCAGGGGCTCGAGCCGATCCTGCTCACCGGCGACGCACGTCGCCCGGCCGAACGCGTCGCCGCCGAGCTCGGCATCGAACGGGTGCAGGCCGAGGTCAGCCCCGAGGGCAAGCTCGCCGCCGTCACCGAGCTGCAGGCGGCCGGACGCAAGACCGCGATGGTCGGCGACGGGGTGAACGACGCCGCGGCGCTCGCGGCGGCCGACCTCGGCATCGCGATGGGCGGCGGCACCGACGCGGCGGCGAGTGCGAGCGACCTCGCACTCACGCGCGACGAGCCCGGTGCGATCCCCGACGCGATCTCGCTCGCCCGTGCGACGCTCGGCACGATCCGCGGCAACCTCTTCTGGGCGTTCGCGTACAACGTCGCCGCGATCCCGCTCGCAGCGGCCGGGTTCCTCAACCCGATGATCGCGGGCGCGGCGATGGCGTTCTCGAGCATCTTCGTCGTGCTGAACAGCCTGCGGCTGCGTCGGGCCTGACCGCGAACCGTCCCACGCGGGGGCGCGGCGGCGGCTAGCGTTGGGGCATGCCCCGTCGCCCCGCCCGCCGCGCCCGCGTCGCGCGACTCGCCGCCGCGTTCTCGGCCGCCTCGTTCGCCCTGCTCCTGGCCGGCGCCGCCGGCGCGTCGTCCGCGGTGGCGGGGGAGCGCGCGGCATCCACGCCGGTCGCGGCGGCCGCACCGCCGGCCGTCGCACTGCTCGCCGACGAGCCCGACACGAACGACTTCGTGTTCGACTCCTTCGACGCGGTCTACGAGCTCTCGCTCGACGACGAGGGCCGCTCGGTGATGGAGGTCACCGAGACGCTCGTCGCCGTGTTCCCCGACATCGACCAGAACCGCGGCATCCGGCGGGCGATCCCGCTGCACTACGACGGGCATCCGGTCGACCTCGTCGTCGAATCGGTGACGGATGCCTCGGGCGCACCCCGCCCGTACGAGACCGAGGCCGACGAGGACGACGAGTTCCTGCTCGTCACGAGTCGCGCCGACGACTTCGTGCACGGCGCGCAGACGTACGTGTTCCACTACCGCATGCACAACGTCACCCACGTGCCCGACGACGCGGAGATCGACGAGATCTACTGGGACGTCAACGGCACCGGATGGGCGCAGCCCTTCGGCGTCGTGCGCAGCGAACTGCGCCTCTCGGCCGAGCTCGCCGAGGCGATGACCGGCGACATGGCGTGCTACCGCGGGTGGTCGGGGTCGACCGAGCCGTGCGACGCGATGACGAGCCAGGCCGTCGACGGCGGGGCGGTCGTCGAGGCCGAGGCCGCGGAGGTCGGGCCCTACGAGAACCTCAGCTTCGCGGTCGCATTCGAACCGGGCACCGTCGTGCCGCGCGACGACGCGTTCTGGTCGTCGCCCGCGGCGATCGGCAGTGCGGTCGCTGCGGTGGTCGCCGCGGTGCTCGCGGCCGTCGCGCTCGCCTTCAGGCTCGGCCGCTGGCGCAACCACCCGGGGCGCGGCACGATCATCGCGCAGTACGAGCCGCCGGCGGGCGTCTCGGCGTTCGTCGCCGCCGAGCTCGTGGGGAGCATGTCGAAGGGGGTCACCGCGACCGTGCTCGAACGCGCCGTCGCCGGCGAGCTCCGCATCGTCGAGACGGGGTCGCGCCGCTACGCCGCCGAGTTCACGGGCGGCGGGTCGGCGGGCGACGAGCATGCCCGTGCCGTCGTCGAGGCGCTGTTCGGCAGCCCGCCGCGGCCGGGCGCCGTCCGCGAGATGAAGTCGAGCGACACGGCGCTCGGCAAGCGACTGCTCGCGATCCGGCAGCGGGTGTCGAGCGGGGTCGTGGCCTCGGGGCTCCGGCGCAGTCCCGACGTCGGACTCCGCATCGGGCTCGCGGTCGGCGCCGGCCTCGCGGCCGTCGCGAGCTTCGTGCTCGGCATCGTCGCGCTGACCTCGGTGATGGGCGGCGCCTGGCCGGCGCTCTGCTTCATCGTGGCGATCCTCGCGGCGCTGCTCGCGATCGGGCTCGTCGCGTCGGTCCGGCCGCTCACCGAGCGCGGGCGCGAGCTGCACGACCACCTCGAGGGGCTGCGGGTCTACATCCGCCTCGCCGAGGCCGATCGCATCCGCGTGCTCCAGAGCCCGGGCGGCGCCCTCCGGGTCGACACGAACGACCTCGGCCAGGTGCTGAAGCTCAACGAGCGGCTGCTGCCGTACGCCGTGCTGTTCGGCTTCGAACGCGACTGGAGCCGCGAGCTCGCCGTGCTGTACGAGCAGCTCGGCCGTCAACCCGACTGGTACTCGGGCAGCAGCGGCTTCAACGCGGCCTACTTCGCCGCGGGCGTCGCGTCGTTCTCGAGTTCGTCGAACAGCTCGTGGTCGGGGTCGAGCGCGAGCTCGTCGTCGAGCGGCTCGGGCGGCGGCGGGTCGTCGGGCGGCGGTGGCGGTGGCGGCGGTGGCGGCGGCGTCTGAGGAGGGCACGTCCGTGACGGCGCCGTCGCGTCGCGCCGTCGCTACTCGGCGTCGCCCGTCGCGGCGGCCCGTTCGTCGCTGAGATCGACCCGACGCTCGGCGTCGAGACCCTCGACCTCCTCGTCGAGCACGTCGTCGAGCGAGCGCTCGTCGTCGTCGTGCGCTTCGTCGGCCTCGTCGAACTCGGTGTCCTGCGAGACCGTGAAATCGTCGTCCTCGGGCGCGAACTCCGCGCCCGCCCCCGCGAGCTCGTCCATGTCTCAAGGGTAGGCGCGTCGACGCCGATCGGGTAGTCCCGGCCCTATGCTCGCAGCATGCCCGACTGGATCCTCGCCGGGGTCGCCGGCCTCCTCGCCGGCGGCGCGCTCCTCCTCGGAGCCGTGATCGCCTGGTACGTGAGGGTGCCGACGCGCGTCGTGGCGTCGATCATGGCGTTCGGATCGGGCGTGCTCGTCTCGGCGCTCGCCTTCGACCTCGTGCTCGAGGCGCAGCAGGAGGGCGGCTTCTGGCCGACGGTCGGCGGGTTCGCCGCGGGGGCGATCGTCTACGTCTTCGCGAACCAGCTGCTCGACCGCTTCGACAAGCGCAACCCGCGCGGCACCGGGCAGGACCCCGGCACCGGCACCGGCATCGCCGTCGGCGCGCTCCTCGACGGAATCCCCGAATCGGCGGTGCTCGGGCTCAGCATGGTCGGCGGCGGGGGAGTGAGCGTCCCGGTCTTCGTCGCCATCCTGATCTCGAACATCCCCGAAGGGCTGTCGTCGACCGCCGCGCTGAAGGAGAGTGGTCGGTCGCGCACCTACGTCTTCGTGCTGTGGGCGGGCATCGCCCTCGCGAGCGCGCTCGCGTCGCTCGCCGGGTACGTGCTGCTCGACGACGCCCCGGGCGAGCTCACGGCCTTCATCACGGCGATCGCGGCGGGGGCCATCCTCGCGATGATCTGCGACACCATGATCCCCGAGGCGTTCCGCACCGCGCACGCGTTCACGGGGCTCCTCGCGACCGCGGGCTTCCTGCTCAGCTACGCCGTGCACGTCGTCGGGTGACGTCGGTTTCCCGTCAGGGGTCTCCCGCCCGCTAGAATGGGATCGCGCCCGACGAATCCGTTCTTCGGCCGACCGTGCGAGCCCCGCTCGCCGCTGCTCGGTTCGGGATTCGGCGTACCGCGCCGCGCGGCATCCGAGCCGCAGCGTGCGGGCTCGACCACCGCGTGGTGCCGAGGGGGCGTGCCGGGCACGGCACGAAGGAAACGGGAGGACCATGGCCCAGACGAGGCAGCGGCAGCGTACGCGTTCGCGCGACGATGAAGCACCCATCATCCCGATCCTCGCCCGCAAGGTGCGAGAGGTCGAGCAGAAGGCGCAGAAGGGCAAGCTCGGCCCGACGAACCGCACCAAGTTCCAGGTCATCGCGCTGCTGATGCGCGAGGAGCGGGCCCGGGTGAAGGCCGACGCCGAGATCGGCGACGCGGCGCGCGGCGAGCTCCTGAAGCGCCTCGACGGCATCGCGCAGATCCTCGCGAAGACCGCGGCCCGCGACACGAGCCTCATCCAGCTGCTCGAACCGGATGCCTCGATCTCGACCGTCGCGCAGCGGTTCCGCCGCGACTGGCTGCTCGAGTCGGGCGCCGAGCTCAGCCCCGACGAGCTCATCATCACCCGAGAGCCCGAGGCGAAGATCGAGGTCTCCGAGAACCAGGTGATCCCCGCGTCGGTGAAGTCGCGCCAGCTTGCGAACCCCTTCCTCGCGCCCGACTTCTCGAAGCCCGCCGCGCCTCTCGTGCCGGTGCGCCGGCTCGCGAACTGGGAGCTGCTCGGCCCCCTCTTCAAGTCGTTCGAGCAGGGCTCGGGCGGCCAGGCCGCCTCGATGGAGCTGCCCGAGGCGCCGAAGGCCGACCGGCTGTCGCCGCGCGGCCTCGAGCTCATGAAGCACCAGGCGCGCTTCATCGAGAGCGCCCGCGAGGGCCACCGGGCGTTCCTGCTCGCCGACGAGCCGGGCCTCGGCAAGACCGCGCAGTCGGTGCTCGCGGCATCCGTCGCGGACGCGTACCCGCTGCTCGCGGTCGTGCCGAACGTCGTGAAGATGAACTGGGCGCGCGAGGTCGAACGGTGGACCCCGCACCGCCGGGCGACCGTGATCCACGGCGACGGCGACACCCTCGACGCCTTCGCCGACGTCGTCATCGTGAACTACGACGTGCTCGACCGGCACATGGCGTGGCTGTCGACGCTCGGTTTCCGCGGCATGGTCGTCGACGAGGCGCACTTCATCAAGAACCTCCAGTCGCAGCGTTCGAGGAACGTGCTCGCCCTCGCCGAGCGCATCCGCAAGTCGACGCCCGGCGGCAACCCGCTGCTGCTCGCGCTCACCGGCACCCCGCTCATCAACGACGTCGACGACTTCCGCGCCATCTGGAAGTTCCTCGGCTGGATCGACGGCGACAAGCCCTCGGCCGAGCTGCTCGCGAAGCTCGAGGAGACGGGGCTCACCCCCGCCGAGCCCGGCTTCTACTCCGAGGCGCGGCGCACGGTCATCGACCTCGGCATCGTGCGTCGTCGCAAGGTGGATGTCGCGGCCGACCTGCCCGCCAAGCGCATAGCCGACCTGCCCGTCGAACTCGACGACGAGCTCGGCCGCTCCGTGCGGGCCGCCGAGCGCGAGCTCGGCAACCGCCTCGCCTCGCGCTTCCGCGCGCTCGTCGAAGCCCGCCACCTCAAGGTCGGCGACCTCGACGAGGACACGCGCGACCAGTTCATCCGGGCCGTCGCGAGCGCCGAGCTCGAAGAGTCGAAGTCGTCGAAGTCGGGCGAGAACGTCTTCACGATGGTGCGCCGCATCGGCCAGGCGAAGGCCGGACTCGCCGCAGACTACGCGGCCCAGCTCGCCCGATCGGTGGGCAAGGTCGTGTTCTTCGCGAAGCACATCGACGTCATGGACCAGGCCGAGGCGGCCTTCGCCGCGCGCGAGCTGCGCACGGTGTCGCTGCGCGGCGACCAGACGGCCCTCGCTCGCCAGGCGGCGATCGACGCGTTCAACAAGGACCCCGAGGTCTCGGTGGCGGTCTGCTCGCTCACCGCGGCCGGCGTCGGCGTGAACCTGCAGGCCGCGTCGAACGTCGTGCTCGCCGAGCTCAGCTGGACGGCCGCCGAGCAGACGCAGGCGATCGACCGCGTGCACCGCATCGGCCAGGAGGAGCCGGTCACCGCGTGGCGCATCATCGCCGCGCACACGATCGACGCCCGCATCGCCGAGCTCATCGACTCGAAGCAGGGCCTCGCCGCCCGCGCCCTCGACGGCCAGGACGTCGAGCCCGGCTCGGCCGACTCGGTGCAGCTCGACGCGCTGCAGCACCTGCTCCGCCAGGCGCTCGACGGGGCGCTGTAGCGGCCGACCGCTTCCGCGGCGCGCGGAGGCATTCCCGCGTCCACGAACAGTCGATCCGTCGATCTTCGCCCTTCCCGCGACCGGGAAGGGCGAAGATCGGCGGAACGATCGGGTCCCGGCCGCCCCCGGCTGGCGCGAAGCTTGCGGCTTCTGGCGAGCTTGATTCGAGGCTGCCTCCGAGCCGCCGCACGAGAGTCGAGGTTCGCTAGACTTCCCGAAGTCGTGCCCCGATGAAGCGGCTCCAGCGACGATTTCTTCCACAGCAAGGAGTCCAACGCGTCATGAAGATCGGAATGCTCACCTCTGGTGGCGACTGCCCCGGGCTCAACGCCGTCATCCGCGGTGCCGTCCTCCGGGGCGTCATCTCGTACGACACCGAGTTCGTCGGGTTCCGCAACGGCTGGCGCGGCGTCGTCGAAGAGGATATCGTTCCGATCGTGCGTCACGACGTGCGCGGCCTCGCGAAGCAGGGCGGCACGATCCTGGGCTCGAGCCGCACCAACCCCTTCGAGGGCGAGGGCGGCGGTCCCGAGAACATCCAGCGCATGCTCGACAAGCACGGCATCGACGCGATCATGGCGATCGGCGGCGAGGGCACGCTCACCGCCGCGCGCCGCCTGCACGATGAGGGCGGCATCAACGTCGTCGGCGTGCCGAAGACGATCGACAACGACCTCGCGGCCACCGACTACTCCTTCGGCTTCGACACCGCCGTCGAGATCGCGACCGAGGCCATCGACCGCCTGCGCACGACCGCCGACTCGCACGGCCGCTGCATGGTGCTCGAGGTCATGGGTCGCCACGTCGGCTGGATCGCCCTGCACTCCGGCATGGCCGGGGGAGCGCACGCGATCCTCATCCCCGAGCAGCCGCAGTCGATCGAGCAGATCTGCGAGTGGGTCGAGTCGGTGCGCGACCGCGGCCGCGCTCCGCTCGTCGTCGTCGCCGAGGGCTTCACGCTCGAGGGCATGGATGAGGCGCACTCGCACAAGGGCCTCGACGCGTTCAACCGCCCTCGCCTCGGCGGCATCGCCGACATCCTCGCCCCGATGATCGAGGAGCGCACGGGTATCGAGTCGCGCGCGACGGTGCTCGGCCACATCCAGCGCGGCGGCGCGCCCTCGGCGTACGACCGCGTGCTCGCCACCCGCCTCGGCATGGCCGCGATCGACGCCGTCTACGACCACGCGTGGGGGTCGATGGTCACGCTCCGCGGCACCGACATCAAGACCGTGTCGATCGCGGAGGCCGTCGGCACGCTCAACAGCGTGCCGCAGTCGCGCTACGACGAGGCGCGCGTCCTCTTCGGCTGACCATGTACCAGGTCTGCGTCTGCTACCTCCTGCGCGAACGCGACGGGGTCACCGAGGTGCTCCTCGGGCGCAAGAAGCACGGCCTGGGCGAGGGCTATTACGTCGGGCTCGGCGGAAAGCTCGAACCGGGCGAAGCAGCGGTGGATGCCGCGGTGCGCGAGGTCTTCGAGGAATCGGGCCTCGCCGTGGCCCCCGGGGATCTCGAGCCGCGCGGCCTCCTGAGCTACCACTTCCCGTTCCGGGAGTCGTGGAGCCAGGAGTCGAGCGTGTTCGTCGGCCGCCGCTTCGAGGGCGACCCCGTGGCATCCGACGAGCTCGACCCCGAGTGGTTCGCGCTCGCCGATGTGCCCTTCGACGAGATGTGGGACGACGCCAAGCGGTGGCTTCCCGGCGTGCTCGCGGGCGGAACGGTGCGCCGTACCTTCGTGTTCGGCGAGGATCTCGCCACGGTGGTGACGGAGCACTCATCGGTCGCGTAGGATCGTCGGGGTTCCTGAAATCCAGGTGAACTCTTCCCTCTCGCAAGAAAGACGCCGGTGGATCTCACCCTCATCGTCGTGCTGGTCATCGCGCTGGCGCTCTTCTTCGACTTCACGAACGGCTTCCACGACACGGCGAATGCGATGGCCACGCCCATCGCCACCGGTGCCCTGAAGCCGAAGACCGCGGTCGGGCTCGCAGCCCTCCTGAACCTCGTCGGCGCCTTCCTCTCGACCGAGGTGGCGAAGACGATCTCGGGCGGCATCATCAAGGAGGGCGACGGCGGCGTGCTGATCACGCCCGAGCTGATCTTCGCCGGCCTCATCGGCGCGATCGTGTGGAACATGATCACGTGGCTGCTCGGCCTGCCCTCCTCGTCGAGCCACGCGCTGTTCGGCGGCCTCATCGGCGCCACACTCGTCGGCTTCGGCGTCAGCGCGATCGACTTCTCCGTCGTCATGTCGAAGGTCATCCTGCCGGCGATCCTCGCGCCGCTCACCGCGGGCCTCATCGCGTACGCCGCGACGAAGCTCGCCTATGCGATCACGCGCCGCTACGACGGCAAGCCCGATGGCCGCGACGGCTTCCGCCACGCGCAGATCTTCTCCTCCTCGCTCGTCGCGCTCGCGCACGGCACGAACGACGCGCAGAAGACGATGGGCGTCATCACGCTCACGCTCGTCGCCGCGGGCCTCCAGCCCGCCGGCAGCGACGTGTACTGGTGGGTCATCGTGACCTGTGCGGTCGCGATCGCGCTCGGCACCTACATGGGCGGCTGGCGCATCATCAAGACGCTCGGCACGGGCCTCACCGACGTCAAGCCGGCCCAGGGCTTCGCCGCCGAGACCGCGACCGCCGCGACGATCCTCGCGTCGAGCCACGTCGGCTTCGCACTGTCGACGACGCAGGTCGCCTCGGGCTCGGTCATCGGCTCGGGCCTCGGCCGCCGCGGATCGAAGGTGCGCTGGCGCACCGCCGGGCGCATCGGCGTCGGCTGGCTGCTCACCCTGCCCGCCGCGGGCGCCGTCGGGGCGCTCGCCGCGCTGGTCGCCCACATGGGCGTCGTCGGCATCATCATCGACACGGTCGTCGGCGTCGGCGTGATCGTCGGCATCTTCCTGTGGTCGCGCCGCAGCGAGGTCTCGCACCACAACGTCGTCAGCGAGGTCGCCCATTCGGGCCGCGCCGTGAAGATCAAGCGAAACCCCAAGCCGAAGAAGAAGGTCTCGTCGTGATCGACTGGCTCGCATTCCTCCTCGTGTTCGTGTCGGCGCTCATCGGCACCGTCACCGTGGTCTCCGCCTACTCGCTCGGCATCCGCCTGCTCACCGTCTCGGGGCGCACCCCGATCGTGACGCCGGCCGAGTTCACCGACGCGATCACCATCGTGACGCCCGCCGAGATCAAGCAGGCCGAGAAGCGCGCGAAGAAGGCCGCCAAGAAGAGCCCGCTCACCGACGGCCAGAAGCGCGCGGCGCTCTTCGGCGCCTGGGCCTGCTTCGGGGTCAGCGGCGTGGCCGTGCTCGTCGGCATCTACCTGATCGTCGGCGACCACCTCATCAAGATCTTCAGCTGACCGCGTCACGCACCCGCACCGCCCCAAACTCCATACACGCCAGACCACCCGTCGTGCGCTCCCGCGCGCGTCCCTCATCGAAGGTTCCCGGATGACCACTGCAACCACCCCGACGACCGACCCGGCCGACCCGACCGAGCAGAAGCAGGCCGGCGCCGTCGACCGCTTCTTCGAGATCACGAAGCGCGGCTCCAACTACGCCACCGAGGTGCGCGGCGGCATCGTCACGTTCGTGACGATGGCCTACATCGTCATCCTCAACCCGATCATCCTGTCGAGCGGGGTCGACGTCGACGGCAACACCCTCGACTTCATGCAGCTCTCGGCGGTCACGGGGCTCACCGCCGGAGTCATGACGATCCTCTTCGGTCTCGTCGCCCGCCTGCCCTTCGGCTTCGCCGCCGGCCTCGGCATCAACTCGTTCCTCGCGGTCTCGGTCGTCGGGCAGGTCACCTGGCCCGAGGCGATGGGCCTCGTCGTCATCAACGGCCTCATCATCGTGCTGCTCGCGGCCACGGGCCTGCGGCGCCTCATCTTCGACGCCGTCCCGATCCAGCTGAAGCTCGCGATCACCGTCGGCATCGGCCTCTTCATCGCCTTCATCGGCTTCGTCGACGCCGGCTTCGTCACCGCCACCGGCGCCAACTCGCCGCCGGTCGGCCTCGGCGTGAACGGCTCGGTCGCGACCGTCCCGACGCTCATCTTCGTCTTCACGCTCCTGCTCACCGGCATCCTCGTCGCCCGCAAGGTCAAGGGCGGCATCCTCATCGGCCTCGTCTCGGGCACGGTCGTCGCGGTGGTCGTCGAGGCCATCTGGAACATCGGCCCGAAGTTCGCGAACGGCGAGCTCGCCAATCCGAACGGCTGGGGCCTCTCGGTCCCCGAGCTCTCGGGTTCGCCCGTCAGCGTCCCCGACCTCTCGCTCCTCGGCCAGGTCTCGTTCGGCAGCTTCGAGCGCATCGGCGCACTGGCCGCCCTCATGCTCGTCTTCACGCTCGTGTTCACGAACTTCTTCGACGCCATGGGCACGATGACCGGTCTCTCGAAGGAGGCGGCCCTCGCCGATGAGAAGGGCAACTTCCCCCGCCTGAAGTCGGCGCTCGTCGTCGAGGGCGTCGGCGCCGTCGCGGGCGGTTTCGCCTCGTCCTCGTCGAACACCGTCTTCATCGAGTCGGGCGCGGGCATCGGCGAGGGGGCCCGCACCGGGTTCGCGAACCTCGTGACGGGTGCCCTGTTCCTCGTCGCGATGTTCTTCACCCCCCTCGTCTCGATCGTGCCGACCGAGGTGGCCGCCGCGGCGCTCGTCATCGTCGGTGCGCTCATGATGTCGCAGATCAAGGGCATCGACTTCACCGAGTTCTCGGTGCTGCTGCCCGTGTTCCTCACGGTCACGGTCATGCCGCTCACGTACTCGATCGCGAACGGCATCGGCGCGGGCTTCATCAGCTGGGTGATCATCCGCTCGCTGAGCGGCAAGGCCAAGGAGATCAGCCCGCTGCTCTGGGTGGTTGCCGCCGGCTTCCTGATCTACTTCGCCCGCGGGCCGGTCGAGGCGCTCTTCGCCGGCTGATCGCGCCGCGCCCCTCGGGCGCGTGAATCGAATGGATGCCCCGGGCTGCAGTGCAGCCCGGGGCATTCGCGTTCGACCGGGCAGGTGGGCGAGACGGCCCTGACCGCCCACCTTCTCAGGGCCCGGCGGGTGTTCGCACCGGAGAGGGGTGCAACGCGCCCTCGTCCTGCGCAGTGCGGCCGGATACGGCTTCGCGATGCCGGGGTGCGCACGGGAGCGGGCGAGGACCCCGACTGCGATCCTGCGAAACGACGGATGCCCCGGGCTGCAGCAGCCCGGGGCATCCGTCGATCTCGTGGAGGCGTCAGTTCGTGCCGCGCGCCTTCGCGATGCCGTTCATGACGTGGTAGATCACGATGGCGGCGATCGTGCCGAGCGCGATGCCGTTGAACGAGACGCCGCCGATCGCGAAGGTGAAGTCCGCGATGCCGATGATGAGCGCGGTCGCGGCGGTGAACTGGTTCACCGGCTTCGAGAAGTCGACCTTGTTGTCGAGCCAGATCTTGACGCCGATGATGCCGATGAGGCCGTAGAGCGCCGTGGTGACGCCGCCGAGCACGCCGGCGGGGATCGTGTTGATGACCTCGCCGAACTTCGGGGAGAGGCCGAGCAGCACGGCGACGATGCCCGCGACCCAGTACGCCGCGGTCGAGTAGACGCGCGTCGCGGCCATGACGCCGATGTTCTCGCCGTAGGTGGTCGTGCCCGAGCCGCCGAAGAGGCCGGCGACGGTCGTGGCGAGGCCGTCGGCGAAGAGCGCGCGGCCGGTCGACTTGTTGACCGAGGGGTCGGTCATCTGGGCGACGCCCTTGATGTGTCCGACGTTCTCGGCGATGAGCACGAGCACGACCGGGAGGAACGCGGGGAGGAAGCCCCAGACGGCCGAGTCCGCGAACGGGTTCGCCGCGAGGTGGAAGGTCGGCAGGCCGATCCACGCGGCGTCCTCGATGCGGGCGAAGTCGATCTCGCCCTGGATCGCGGCCGCGATGTAGCCGATCACGACGCCGACGAGGATCGACATGCGCCCGAGGATGCCGCGGAAGGCGACGCTCGCGATGATCACGGCCGCGAGCGTGATGAGGGCGGTCAGCGGGGCGAGCATGAAGTTGTTCTTCGCGGCGGGGGCGAGGTTGAAGCCGATGAGGGCCACGATCGCACCGGCGACGACGGGCGGCATGAGCGCGTCGATCCATCGAGTGCCGACCCACTGCACGAGGAGGCCCACGAGGGCGAGCAGCACGCCGACGACGACGATGCCGAAGAGCGCGGCGCCCATCGGGTCGGCGATGCCCTTCGCACCCATCGCGGCGCTGATCGGGGCGATGAACGCGAAGGAGGAGCCGAGGTAGCTCGGCACCCGGTTCTTCGTGATCACGAGGAAGAGGATCGTGCCGAGGCCCGAGAAGAACAGCGTCGTCGCGGGCGGGAAGCCCGTGAGGATCGGCACCAGGAAGGTCGCGCCGAACATGGCGACGACGTGCTGTGCGCCGAGGCCGATCGTGCGGGGCCAGCTGAGGCGTTCGCCGGGGGCGACGACCTCGCCCGGGTTGACGTTCTTGCCGTCGCCGTGCAGGGTCCAGGGCAGAGTCATGCTGCTCCGTTCAGGGGAGTCGAGGGTGGGGATCCATCAGATCGTACCGGGGGGATAGCCCCATATCGGAGGCCGCGCCGCGACCATAACGTGGAGTCATACCCACGAACGGGTACTCACGAACAGGAGCACATCTCATGACCACCGTCACCGACACCGCAACCCAGGCGCCGTACGCGGAGCCGCACCCCGCTGCCGCGCCGCTCGCGGAGTCGCGCGGATTCAGCATCGCCAGCCTCGTGCTCGGCCTCGTCTCGATCGTGGCGGGCTACAGCTTCGTCGTACCGATCGCGGGCCTCGTGCTCGGCATCCTGGCGCTCAAGCGCGAACCCGCCGCTCGCACGATGGCGATCTGGGGCATCGTGCTCAACGCGGTCATCCTCGCGGGCGCGGTGCTCGTCGGCATCGGCGCGGCCGTCTTCGGCCTCGTGATGCTGCCGTTCGCCTTCCTCTGAGTCCAGGCCCTGAGTTCAGGCTCTGAGTTCAGGCGAAGAACCCGCGCAGCAGCGCCTCGGTGCCGTCGAGGTGCTCGGCCATCGCACTGGCGGCGTCGTCGGGGCTTCCGCGAAGGATCGCCCCGACGATCGCCCGGTGCTGCTCGTTCGAGTGCGCGATGTTCGGCGCGAGCAGCGGGATGCCGTCGAGGAGCTCGTTGACCCGCATGCGCACATCGGCCACCAGCGGGATCACGCTCGGCGCGCCGAGCACCTCGGCGATGAGCAGGTGCAGGCGGGAGTCCGCCATGCGGTACTGCTCGCCGGTGGCCGTGCGGCACTCCTCGTAGGCCTGCCAGAGCCGTTCGCGGTCGTTGGCCGACAACTCGCTCTCGGCCGCGCGCCGCGTCGCGCCGACCTCGATCACCGCGCGCAGCGCGAGCGTGTCCTCGAGGTGTGCGGCGGCGGCCCGCGGGTCGCCCGTCGCGGCCGGGCTCGCGGGGAGCGCGGCCGGCAGCTCGTCGGACACGAAGGTGCCGCCGTACCGGCCGCGTCGCGACACCACCCATCCCGCATCGGCGAGTGAGCCGATCGCCTCGCGGAGGGTGTCGCGGCTCACCTCGAGCATCGCGGCGAGCTCGCGCTCGGCCGGGAGGCGTTCGCCCGGCCCGATGAGACCCAGCCGGATCGACTGCAGCAGGCGCTGCACCGTCTCCTCGAACGCGTTCGCAGGACGCGCGGGCGTGAACAGGAGGCTCGCCCGCAGCACCTCGGTCGGAACCGCCTCGTCGCCCGCCGCCTGGCCGCCCGCCGTCTCGTCCATGCTTCGAGCCTAGAGCGGAGTGACGTAGGCGGAGCTGATGCCGCCGTCGACGAGGAAGGTCGAGCCGGTGATGAACGAGGCGTCGTCGCTCGCGAGGAAGGCGACCGCCGCCGCCAGCTCTTCCGGCTCGGCGAATCGACCGACGGGGATGTGCACGAGCCGGCGCTGCGCCCGCTCGGGGTCCTTCGCGAAGAGCTCCTGCAGCAGCGGCGTGTTCACGGGGCCGGGGCAGAGGGCGTTCACGCGCACGCCCCGCCTCGCGAACTGCACGCCGAGCTCGCGGCTCATCGCGAGCACGCCGCCCTTCGAGGCCGTGTACGAGATCTGCGAGGTCGCCGAGCCGAGCACGGCGACGAACGAGGCCGTGTTGATGATCGAGCCCCGCCCCTGCGCGACCATGTGCCGGAGCGCTGCACGGGAGCAGAGGTACACCGACTTCAGGTTCACGTCCTGCACCTTCTGCCAGGCGGGGAGCTCGGTCGTCTCGATGGAGTCGTCGTCGGGCGGTGAGATGCCCGCGTTGTTGAACGCGACGTCGACCGACCCGTACACCCGGGCGGCCTCGTCGAAGAGGTGGTTCACCTGCGCCTCGTCGGTGACGTCGACCTGGACGAAGAGGCCGCCCACGAGCTCGGCCGCGGCGGGGCCCGCCGTGGCATCCATGTCGCCGATGACGACCGTCGCGCCCTCGGCCGCGAACCGCTTCGCGGTCGCGAGTCCGATGCCCGAGGCGCCGCCGGTGATGACGGCGACGCGGCCGGCGAGGCGCTGGGTGAGGTCGATGCGGGGGAGTTCTGGCATGGCTGTTCCTGTCGGGTCGGGCCGTCAGTCGACGGCGATGTAGACGTTCTTGGTCTCGGTGAAGGCGAGGGGGGCGTCGGGGCCGAGCTCCCGGCCGAGTCCCGACTGCTTGAAGCCGCCGAAGGGCGTCGAGTACCGCACCGAGGAGTGCGAGTTGACCGAGAGGTTGCCCGACTCGACGGCCCGGGCGACCCGGATGCCCCGGCTGAGGTCCCGGGTCCAGATCGACCCCGAGAGGCCGTACTCGCTCGCGTTCGCGAAGCCGATCGCGTCGGCCTCGTCGTCGAAGGGGAATACCGCGACAACCGGGCCGAAGATCTCCTCCCGGGCCGCACGGGCATCGCGTGCGGGGGTGAGTACCGTCGGCGGGAACCAGAATCCGGCGCCGGCGGGGGCGCTGCCGCGGAAGGCGACGTCGGCGTCGTCGGGCACGAAGGAGCGGACCCGCTCGAGGTGCGCGGCGGCGACGAGGGGTCCCATCTCGGTCGACTCGTCGGCGGGATCGCCGACCCGGACGCCCTGCACCGCCGGCTCGAGGAGCTCCATGAAGCGCTCGTAGACGCTGCGCTCGACGAGGATGCGGCTGCGGGCGCAGCAGTCCTGCCCGGCGTTCTCGAACACGCCGGAGGGTGCCGTCGCAGCCGCCTTCTCGAGGTCGGCGTCGGCGAACACGATGTTCGCGCTCTTGCCGCCGAGCTCGAGGGTCACCCGCTTCACCTGGTCCGCGCAGCCCGCCATGATGCGCTTGCCGACCTCGGTCGAGCCGGTGAACACGACCTTGCGCACGGTCTCGTTCGTGACGAAGCGCTCGCCGACGACCGACCCGCGGCCGGGGATCACCTGGAAGAGCCCTTCGGGGAGCCCCGACTCGAGGCCGAGCTCGGCGAGCCGGAGGCTCGTGAGCGGCGTCCACTCGGCGGGCTTCAGCACGACCGCGTTGCCCGCGGCGAGGGCCGGGGCGAAGCCCCACGCGGCGATCGTCATCGGGAAGTTCCACGGGGTGATCACGCCCACGACGCCGAGCGGCTCCTGGAAGGTCACGTCGAGCCCGCCCGCGACCGGGATCTGCCGGCCGAAGAGCCGCTCGGGCGCCGCCGAGTAGTACTCGAGCACGTCGCGCACGTGACCGGCCTCCCACCGGGCCTGCGAGATCGGATGCCCCGAGTTCTGCACCTCGAGGGCCGCGAGCTCCTCGACGGCCGAGTCGACGGCCGCGGCGAAGCGGCGCAGCGCCCGGGCGCGGTCGGCCGGGGCGAGCGCCGCCCAGCCGCGCTGGGCGCGGGCCGCGCGGGCGATCGCCAGGTCGGTCTCCTCGAGGCTCGAGGCGGTCACGGACGTGACGATCGATCCGTCGGCCGGGTTCACGATGGTGTGCGTCATGCTTCGGTCCTCTTCGTGCGGTGGTCGCGGGCGGCCTCGACGAGGCCGGCGAAAAGGCGGCGATCCGCCGCGTTCTCCTCGGGATGCCACTGCACGCCGATCCCGAACGGCACCGCGTCGAGCTCGACGGCTTCGATGACGCCGTCGCCGGTGCGTGCCGTGACGGTGAGCCCGGGGGCCAGGTCGTCGAGGGCCTGGTGGTGGTAGAGGTGCACCGGCAGCGCATCGGAGGCCTCGCCGAGGGTCGCGGCGAGGCGGCTGCCCGGATCGACGGCGACGGTGGCCTCGCCGAAGACGGCCGGCCCCGGCTGGTACGCCTCGCTGCCGACGACGTCGGGCAGGTGCTGCACGAGGGTGCCGCCGAGGGCGACGTTGAGCATCTGGGCGCCGCGGCAGATGCCGAGGAACGGCAGCTCGGCCTCGATCGCGGCGGTGAGCAGCGCGTCCTCCCAGGCGTCGCGGTCGCGGCGCGGGGCACCCGTGCGGGGGTGCGGAACCTGCCCGTAGCGGGCGGGGTCGACATCGGCGCCGCCCGAGACGATGAGGCCGTCGAGCGTCGACAGCACCCGGTGGGCGATCTCGGGGGAGGCGGGCTGCGGCGGCAGCAGCACGACGATGCCGCCGGCGTCGGTGACCGCATCGAGGTAGACCTTCGGGAGGAACGAGGCGGGCACGTCCCACACGCCGGTCTGCGCCTGCTCGAGGTAGGTGGTGACCCCGATCACCGGTGCGGATGCCGCGATCGGCGTCGCCGCCGCGGCATCCGTACCGCCCCCCATGCGCCCCCCGGTCCCTTCGACTTCGCCCGGCTCAGAGACGTTCGAAGCCACGGACCCGCTCCCAATCGGTGACGGCGGCGTCGTACGCCGCGAGCTCGACCTTCGCGTTGTTGAGGTAGTGCGCGACCACCTCTTCGCCGAACGCCTCGAGCGCGACGGTCGAGCCGGCGAAGAGCTCGGCGGCGTCGCGGAGCGTCGCGGGCACCCGCTCGACGTCGCTCTCGTACGCGTTGCCTGCGAACAGCTCGGCCGGCTCGAGCTCGTTCTCGATGCCGTGCAGCCCGGCCGCGATGAGCGCGGCGACCGCGAGGTACTGGTTGACGTCGCCGCCCGGCACCCGGTTCTCGACGCGCATGCCGTGCCCGTGTCCGACGACGCGAAGCGCGCAGGTGCGGTTGTCGAGTCCCCAGGCGATCGCGGTGGGCGCGAAGCTGCCCGCGACGTAGCGCTTGTACGAGTTGATGTTCGGGGCGGAGAACAGTGTGAGCTCGCGCATGACGGCGAGCTGCCCGGCGAGGAAGTGGCGGAACAGCTTCGACATGCCGTGCGGCTCGTCGGCATCGGCGAACACCGCGTCGCCGCCGTCGCCGCGCAGGCTGATGTGGATGTGGCAGCTGTTGCCCTCGCGCTCGTTGAACTTCGCCATGAAGGTGAGCGACTTGCCGTGCCGGTCGGCGATCTCCTTGGCCGCGTTCTTGTAGATCGAGTGGTTGTCGCAGGTGCCGAGGGCGTCGGTGTAGCGGAACGCGATCTCCTGCTGGCCGAGGTTGCACTCGCCCTTCACGCCCTCGCAGTACATGCCCGCGCCGTCCATGGAGTTGCGGATGTCGCGGAGCAGCGGCTCCATGCGGGTGGAGGCGAGGAGCGCGTAGTCGATGTTGTAGTCGCTCGCCGGGGTCAGGTCGCGGTAGCCCTTCTGCCAGGCGGCGCGGTACCCGTCGTCGAACACGATGAACTCGAGCTCGGTGCCGACGAACGCGGTGAGGCCGCGTTCGGCGAGGCGCTCGAGCTGGCGCTGCAGGATGCGCCGGGGCGACGCCTCGACGGGCGAGCCGTCGAGCCAGCGCAGGTCGGCGGTGACGAGGGCAGTGGCCTCGAGCCAGGGCGCCGCGCGCAGCGTCGCGAAGTCGGGCACGAGCACCATGTCGCCGTAGCCGCGCTCCCAGCTCGACATCGCATAGCCGTCGACGGTGTTCATCTCGACGTCGACCGCGAGGAGGTAGTTGCAGGCCTCGGCCCCGTGCTCGGCGACGTCCTCGAGGAAGAGCCTCGCCGAGACGCGCTTGCCGACGAGCCGGCCCTGCATGTCGGTGAACGCGACGATCACGGTGTCGACCGCGCCCTCCGCGATCGCCCCCCGCAGCTCGTCGAGGCTCAGGTATCCGGTCGGTGTCGTCATCCGTGGCTCCGCATCGAGTCG
Organism: Agromyces sp. NPDC058126; assembly: GCF_042884595.1. Lineage (NCBI taxonomy): Bacteria > Bacillati > Actinomycetota > Actinomycetes > Micrococcales > Microbacteriaceae > Agromyces > Agromyces sp. NPDC058126. The sequence continues at coordinate 1,038,819 of NZ_JBHVTS010000001.1, forward strand.
GTGAATGGTCGCTTGTGCCGACCATTACATCACACCGATACGTCGCTCGTGTTCGTTGCATCCCAGCAATCCCGTGAGCGCCTTCTGAAGATCCGTCGAAAAAGGTCTGTACGAGCGACCATTGGGAGTCGTAGAGTCCTCACCAACGCATCGCATCCCGCGCCCGCCCCCTGCGTGCGCGATGAGAGCAAGGGAGCCCTGTGATGGCGAAAGACACCCTGAAGGTCTCGGGCGTGAAGTACACGACCGCCGAATCGGGATACTTCGAGAAACGCAAGCTCACGCGCACCGCCGGCGTCTGGGGGCTGTGGGGCCTCGCCGTCGCGGCCGTCATCTCGGGCGACTTCTCGGGCTGGAACTTCGGCATCGACTTCGCCGGGTTCGGCGGCATGCTGATCGCCTTCGCGGTGCTCGTCGTCATGTACTACGGCCTGATCTTCTCCATCGGCGAGATGAGCTCGGCGATGCCGCACACCGGAGGCGCCTACTCCTTCTCGCGCGCCGCGATGGGGCCGTGGGGCGGATTCGTGACCGGCCTCGCCGAGACGATCGAGTACGTCGCGACGACCGCGGTCATCGTCTTCTTCTCGGGGTCGTACGCCGATGCCATCACGAGCGAGTTGCTCGGCTTCTCCATGCCGCAGTGGTTGTGGTGGATCATCCTCTACGTGGTCTTCATCGGCATCAATGCCGCAGGCGCGAACATCTCGTTCAAGTTCGCGATCGTCGTCTCGATCATCTCGATCGCCATCCTGCTCGTGTTCAGCGCGATGGCGATCTTCTCCGGCCAGTTCTCGTGGGACAAGCTCTTCGACATCGCCCCCGACCCCGGCCAGACCGCGTTCCTGCCGCACGGCGTGCTGCCCATCCTCTTCGCGCTGCCCTTCGCGATGTGGTTCTTCCTCGGCATCGAGGAGCTGCCGCTCGCGGCCGAGGAGTCGAAGGACCCGGTTCGCGACATCCCGAAGGCCGGACTCATCGCTCGCGCCACGCTCATCGTGACCGGTCTGCTGGTGCTCTTCCTCAACACCGGTGTCGTCGGAGCCGAGGCCACGGGCACGGCGGGGGAGCCGCTGCTCGACGGGTTCCGGGCGATCGTCGGCGACGAACTCGCCGCGGTGCTCGCGCTCTTCGCCCTGATCGGGCTCCTCGCGTCGCTCCAGGGCATCATGTTCGCCTACGGGCGCAACATGTACTCGCTCTCGCGCGCCGGGTACTACCCGAAGTTCCTCTCGCTCACGGGCAAGCGGCAGACGCCGTGGGTCGCACTCGTCGCGGGTGCCGTCATCGGCTTCGCCGCTCTCCTCGTGCTCGACGTGCTCGCGCAGATCGACGAGAAGGGTGCGGGCGCCGTCGCCGGCGCGATCGTGCTGAACATCGCGGTATGGGGCGCGGTGCTCGCCTACCTGCTGCAGATGGTCGCGTTCGTGATCCTCCGCCGCAAGTACCCGAACGCCAAGCGGCCGTATCGCAGCCCGTGGGGTGTGGGGGGCGCCGTCGTGGCCGCGGTGATCGCCGCGCTCATCTTCCTCGGGTTCCTGCTGAACCCGACCTTCGTTCCGGCCATCATCGCGATCTTCGTGGTCTACGCGGTGATGCTCGCCATCTTCGCCCTCTGGGGTCGGCACCGGCTCATCCTGTCGCCGGAGGAGGAGTACGCCGTCTCGGGCGGCCTCCACGGCGACCCGCAGGCCGAGGGGTACGGCGGCAACGTCGAGAGCGAGCTGCTCGCCTCCGACGGGGTCGACGAGGCCGACCGCGTCTGACGCGAGGACAGGACCGGGCGGCGGCGGGCGTGGGGGCGCCCGCCGCCGTTCCGTTCGCCCGACGGGACCAGGCCGCCGACAGGCGCTGCACGCCGCCCCGGGCAGAGCGTCTCGCCGAGTCCGGTGAACCGGACGCCTCGGCCGCGCCGCCGGCATGCCCGGCCGCGCCCCGCGGGATAGGCTCGAGGCGACGACCGCGCGGCGATCCCGCGCGAATGAGGCGATGGGGCCGGTTCCGGTGCGTCCGAACGACGACGCACCGCACGGCTCCCTGGAGGAACGACATGCAGGTGCCCGAGACCACCCCGGCGACCCGGACCGAGACCGATTCACTCGGCTCGGTCGAGGTGCCCGCCGACGCCTACTGGGGCGTGCACACGAAGCGGGCGCTCGAGAACTTCCCGATCTCGAAGCGGCCCATCTCCGTCTATCCCGAGCTCGTGGTCGCCCTCGCCTCCGTGAAGCAGGCCGCCGCGCGGGCGAACCGCGACGTCGGGGTGCTCACCTCGCAGAAGGCGGCGTGGATCGACGAGGCGTGCCAGCGCATCATCGACGGCGAGCTCCACGAGCAGTTCGTGGTCGGCGTGATCCAGGGCGGCGCGGGAACGTCGACGAACATGAACGCGAACGAGGTCATCGCGAACCTCTCGCTCGAGATCGCGGGCTACCCCAAGGGTCGCTACGACGTGATCCACCCGATCGACGACGTCAACCGCAGCCAGTCGACGAACGACACCTACCCGACCGCGGTGAAGGTCGCGATGGCGTTCTCGCTGCGCACCATGCTCGTCGAGCTCGACCAGCTGCGCATCGCATTCAGCCGCAAGGGCCGCGAGTTCCACGAGGTGCTGAAGGTGGGGCGCACGCAGCTGCAGGACGCCGTGCCGATGACCCTCGGCCAGGAGTTCCACGGCTACGCGACGACGCTCGGCGAGGACATCGACCGGTTGCGCGAGACGATCAAGCTGCTCGGCGAGGTCAACCTCGGGGCGACCGCGATCGGCACGGGCATCACGGCCGACCCCGGCTACGCGGCATCCGTCGTCGAGCACCTGAGTGCGATCACCGAGCTGCGCCTCGAGACCGCACCCGACCTCATCGAGGCGACGAGCGACACGGGCGTCTTCATGACCTTCTCGAGCGCGCTGAAGCGCAGCGCGATCAAGCTCTCGAAGATCTGCAACGACCTTCGCCTGCTCTCCTCGGGCCCGCAGGCGGGCTTCGGCGAGATCAACCTGCCGCCGATGCAGGCGGGCTCCTCGATCATGCCGGGCAAGGTGAACCCCGTGATCCCCGAGGCGGTCAGCCAGGTCGCCTACGCGGTCGCCGGCGCCGACGTCACGGTCATGATGGCCGCCGAGAGCGGCCAGCTGCAGCTCAACGCCTTCGAGCCGGTCATCGCGCACTCGCTGTTGCAGTCGATCACCTGGATGCGCCAGGCCTGCTGGACCCTCCGCGTCAACTGCGTCGATGGCATCACCGCGAACACCGAGCGGCTCGAGCAGATGGTCGCGTCGAGCGTCGGCGTGATCACGGCGCTCATCCCGTTCATCGGCTACACCGAGGCCGCGAAGCTCGCGAAGCTGGCGCTCGCGACGGGTCGGCCGGTCGCCGACCTCGTCGTCGAGGCGGGGCTGATGAGCCGCGACGAGGTGATGGCGCAGCTGCAGCCCTCGAAGCTGTCGGGCATCCGGCCGATCACGACGGTGATCCCGGTGCAGGAGCTGCACTCCGAACCGCACGAGTAGGGCGGATGCCTCGGGGTGCCGCCGCTCGCGGCGCCCCGGGCCGGGCTCAGATCACGCGGCAGTGCGTGGTGAGTGAGCCGATGCCCTCGATCGTGACGGTGACGGTGGAGCCGTCGCGGAGGAAGACCTGCGGGTTGCGCGAGTAGCCGGCGCCGCCGGGGCTGCCCGTGGAGATGAGCGTGCCGGCCGGCACGGTCGCAGTGCTCGACAGGTACTCGATGATGTCGGCGACGCTGCGCACCATCTCGTTCGTCGACGCGTCCTGGAGGATGCGGCCGTCGAGGTTCGTGGTGAGCCAGAGGTCTTGCGGGTCGGCGATCTCGTCGGCGGTGACCACGACGGGGCCCGTCGGCGTGAAGCCGTCGAACGACTTGCAGCGCGACCACTGGGCCTCGCTGAACTGGATGTCGCGGGCGGTGATGTCGTTGACGACGGTGTAGCCCCACACGTAGTCGAGTGCGTCGCGCGCGTGGACGCCGCGGGCGGGCTTGCCGATGATGACGCCGAGCTCGGCCTCGTAGTCGACCTGCGTGGCGAGGTCGCCCGCCCAGGTCGTGGTGGCGCCGTGCGCTGCGAGCGAGTTCGGCCAGAGCGAGAAGATCGTCATCGCCGTCTCGGAGCGGAGCTTCAGCTCGGAGGCGTGCGCCGCGTAGTTCGCGCCGATCGCGATGACCTGCGCGGGGCGGAGCACCGCGGAGGAGTGCCGGAGCTCGGAGACCGGAGAGAGTTCGGCGCCGGCGGCGAGCCCCCGATCGACGGCCTCGCGCACCGCGGCGAGACCCTCGGGGCCCTGCTCGATGAGGTCCTGGAGGTCGCGCGGCGCGACGGGCATGATCTCGTCGAGGAACAGTGCAGCCTCGGCGACCACCACTGCGAGTCGAGGGGTCGATTGGCCTTCGGCTCTCAGGTGCGCGAACTTCACCTGTCTAGGCTATCGGGCGCATCCGACCCCGCTCTGTGCGGCATGTACAACGAATGCGTTCGCATACGCCGTGGTGTCGACAATCCGGGGCGGTGGGTCGACGACGCCTGGCGCCGGTCGACGGCGCCCGCCTGCGCGACCGGCGGGATGCGCCTGCCGGCCGCGCGCGGCGGTCACTGCGCCGGGCGCAGCCGCAGCTCCTGCATGCCGCCGTCGACCGCGAGCGAGACGCCCGTCGTCGAGCCGGAGGCCGGGCTCGCGAGGTAGGCGACCGCGCCGGCGACCTCGTCGGGGTCGACGAGGCGGCCGTGCGGCTGGCGCGCCTCGAGTGCGGCGCGCTCGGCGACCGGGTCGTCGGCCGAGTCGAGCAGCCGTCCGACCCAGGGCGTGTCGGCGGTACCCGGGTTCACGGCGTTCACGCGGATGCCCTCGCGCAGGTGGTCGGCCGCCATCGCGCGGGTCAGCGCCGAGATCGCGCCCTTGCTCGCGCTGTAGAGCGCTCGCTGGGGCAGGCCCGCGGTCGCGGCGATCGAGGACGTGTTCACGATCGCGGCGGCGGGGGAGACCCGCAGGTGGGGCAGCGCCGCACGCGCCACGCGCACGGTGCCGAGCACGTTGACGTCGAGCACGCGACGCCACTCCTCGTCGTCGTTGGCCGTGACGTCGCCCTGGGCGCCGATGCCGGCGTTGTTCACGACGATGTCGAGCCGGCCGAACTCGGCGACGACCCGGTCGACGCCGGCGCGCACGCTCGCGTCGTCGGCGATGTCGACCGCCACCGCCAGATCGGCGTGCTGGGCGGCCTCCGGCGCGAGGTCGAAGACGGCGACGCGTGCGCCGCCGCGGCGGAGTCGGGCGGCGATCGCGGCGCCGATGCCCGACGCGCCGCCCGTGACGACGGCGACGAGGCCGTCGAACTCGGCGGTCCCGGTGTGGTCCTGGCTCATGGTGTTCCTCTCGCTCGCGCGTTCAGGCGTCGACGTAGTGCTGGCGCTGGCGGCCGAGCCCGTCGATCTCGATCTCGACGACGTCGCCCGCGCCGAGGTAGGGGAAGCGCCCCGAGAGGGCGACGCCCTCGGGTGTGCCCGTGAGCACGAGGTCGCCGGGGTCGAGCGCGAGGTACTGGCTGAGCTGCCACACGATCGTGTCGATGCCGAAGATGAGGTCGGCGGTCCGCGAGTCCTGGCGGGGCTCGCCGTTGACGAAGCTGCGCAGGCGCACGTCGTCGGCGTCGAGCTCTTCGGGCGTCGCGAGCCAGGGCCCGGTGGGGCAGAAGCCCGGTGCGCTCTTGCCCTTCGACCACTGGCCGCCCGAGACGGCGAGCTGCCAGTCGCGCTCGGAGAGGTCGTTGGCGGTGACGAAGCCGGCGATGTGCGCCCGGGCTTCCGCGGGGGAGTCGAGTGCGCTCGCGCGGCGGCCGATCACGATGCCGAGCTCGACCTCCCAGTCGGTCTTGGTGCTGCCGCGGGGGATCGCCACGTCGTCGTTCGGGCCGATGACCGTGTTCGGCGACTTCATGAACATCACGAGGTGCTCGGGCGGCGCGGAGCCCGACTCCGCGGCGTGCGCGGCGTAGTTCATGCCGATGCAGTAGACGGCGCCCGGGCGTGCGATGGGGGCGCCGATCCGCAGTTCCGCGCTGTCCGGCAGCTCGGGGAGGGTGCCGGCTCCGAGGGCCGCACGAACACGCTCAGGTCCGTCGCCGCCGAGGAACTCCGCGTCGATGTCGCGGGTCACGCCTCGCAGGTCGAGGGCGCGGCCGTCATCGAGGAGTACGGGGATCTCGGAGCCGGGGTCGCCGAGCCGGGCGAATCTCATCGCTGGTCCTTCCGCTCGCGGCACTGCGTGAACATCGGAAGTATCCACTGGGGGCAGGCCGGATTTACGGAGATTCTTGCACATCCGTCGAAGGTTGACAGCCGAGACATCCGATGTTTATGCTCATCACGCCCCACGAAAGGACGTCATGAGCACGATCGTCAGCGTTGATACCCGGGACATCCGATTCCCGACCTCCCTCGAACTCGACGGGTCGGATGCGATGAACCCCGACCCCGACTACTCGGCGGCGTACCTCGTGATCCGCACGGACGCCGCCGACGAGCTCGCCGGGCACGCCTTCGTGTTCACCATCGGCCGGGGCAACGACGTGCAGGTCGCCGCGCTCGACGCACTCCGCGGGCACCTCCTCGGCCGCGACGTCGAGGAGCTCCTCGACGACATGGGGGCGACGTGGCGCCTGCTCGCCCACGACTCGCAGCTGCGCTGGCTCGGCCCCGAGAAGGGCGTCATGCACATGGCGATCGGCGCGGCGCTGAACGCCCTGTGGGACCTCAAGGCCAAGCGCGCCGGGCTGCCCCTCTGGCAGCTGCTGGCAAGCCTCAGCCCCGAAGAGCTCGTCTCGCTCGTCGACTTCCGCTACATCTCCGACGCCGTGACCCCGGCCGAGGCGCTCGAGCTCTTCCGCGCCGCCGAGCCGGGCCGCGCCGAGCGCACCGCGAAGCTGCTCGAGGTCGGCTACCCCGCCTACACGACGACGCCGGGCTGGCTCGGGTACTCCGACGAGAAGCTCGAGCGGCTCTGCCGCGAGGCCGTCGCCGACGGCTACCCGCAGATCAAGCTCAAGGTGGGCGCCTCGCTCGACGACGACGTGCGCCGGCTCGGCATCGCCCGCGCGGCCGTCGGGGCCGGCTTCCCGATCGCGATCGACGCGAACCAGCGCTGGGGCGTCGACGAGGCGATCGAGTGGGTGCGCGCGCTCGCCGGGTTCGACCTCGCCTGGATCGAGGAGCCGACGAGCCCCGACGACATCCTCGGCCACGCGTCCATCGCCCGCGGCGTCGCGCCCGTGCGCGTCGCGACCGGCGAGCACGTGCAGAATCGCATCGTGTTCAAGCAGCTCCTGCAGGCCGGCGGCATGGCGGTCATGCAGATCGACGCCGCGCGCGTCGGCGGCGTCAACGAGAACCTCGCCAACCTGCTGCTCGCGGCCAAGTACGGCGTGCCCGTCTGCCCCCACGCGGGCGGCGTGGGCCTCTGCGAAGCGGTGCAGCATCTCTCGATGTTCGACTTCGTCGCCCTGTCGGGCACGATGGACGGACGCATGATCGAGTTCGTCGACCACCTCCATGAGCACTTCGTCACCCCGGCGGTCGTCGAGCGCGGCCGTTACCTCACGCCGACCGCGCCCGGCGCGGGCACCGAGATGCACGAGGCCTCGATCGAGCGCTACACCTGGCGCGGCGCGCATGTGACCGAGGTGCCCGCGTGAGTGCCGCGGCGTCCGTCCCCGGGGCGGTCGGGCTCGGCCGGCTCGGCTTCGGCGCCGCATCCATCGGCAACCTCTACCGGGAGGTCTCGGATGCCGACGCCGAGGCCGCGCTCGGAGCGGCGTGGGCCGGAGGCATCCGTTACTACGACACGGCGCCCCACTACGGGCTCGGACTCTCCGAGCGACGACTGGGCGAGTTCCTCCGCAGCCGTCCACGCGACGAGTACCTCGTGTCGACCAAGGTCGGCCGGGTCCTCGAGCCGAACCCCGACTACTCGGGCGGCGACGATCTCGCCTTCGAGTACGCCGTGCCGAACCGCCTGGTGCGCCGCTTCGATCCGAGCGAGGCCGGCGTTCGCCGGAGCCTCGAGGAGTCGCTCGAACGGCTCGGGCTCGATCGCGTCGACATCGCCTACCTCCACGACCCCGACGTGTACGACCTCGACCGGGGGATCGCCGAGGGCCTGCCCGCGCTGGCGAAGCTGCGCGACGAGGGCGTCGTCGGCGCCATCGGCATCGGCACGAACAGCGCGGATGCCGCGGCGCGCGCCGTCCGCGAGGGCGACCTCGACCTCGTCATGATCGCGGGCCGGTATACCCTCCTCGAGCAGCCGGCGCTCGCCGAGCTGCTCCCGTTGTGCGAGGAGCGGGGCGTCGGCGTCGTCGCCGTCGGGGTGTTCAACTCGGGCCTGCTCGCGACCGCCTCGCCCGACGCGGGGGCGCGCTACGACTACACGGCGGTCCCGCCGGACGTGCTCGCCCGCGCCCGGCGACTGGCCGAGGCGTGCGAGGCAGAGGGCGTCGAACTGCCGGTCGCCGCGATCCAGTACCCGCTGCGGCACCCGGCCGTCCGCTCGGTCGTCGTGGGCTCGGCACGCGCGACGAGCGTCGAGCAGAATCTCGCCCGCATGGGCGAGCCGCTGCCCGAGGCGTTCTGGACGAGACTCGCCGAACAGGGGCTCCTCCCGTGACCGGCCGGCCCCGCACGATCGACGCGCACCTCCATCTCTGGGACCGGGCGTTGAGCGAGTACCGGTGGATCACTCCCGAGCTCGGGCCGCTCCACGCGGACTTCGGCCCCGCGGAGGCGCGCGCCGAACTCGACGCGGCCGGCATCGACGGGGCGATCCTCGTGCAGGCCGAGGACTCCGCGGCCGACACCCGGTTCATGCTCGACGTCGCCGCGACCAACGACTGGGTGCTCGGCGTCGTCGGCTGGGTGCCGCTCGACGACACGCGTTCGGCGTTCACCGCGCTCGACGCGCTCGCGGGCGAACGCCGCCTCCGCGGCATCCGCCACCTCGTGCACGACGATCCTCGCGACGAGTTCCTCGAACTGCCGGCGGTCCGCGCGTCGCTCGCCGAAGTCGCAGCCCGGGGCCTCGCGTTCGACGTCCCCGATGCCTGGCCGCGTCATCTCGGCGCGGCGCGGCGGCTCGCCGAGGCGCTGCCCGAGCTGACGGTCGTGATCGACCACCTCGCCAAGCCGCCCGTGGGCGGCGGCGACTTCGCGGCGTGGGAGCGCGAGTTCACCGCGGTCGCGGCGCTGCCGAACACGGTCGTGAAGTTCTCGGGGCTCCACCTGCCCGGCGTCGCCTTCGGGACCGCCACGGTGCGACCGCTCTGGGAGCTGGCGATCGAGCGATTCACGCCCGATCGGGTGATGTACGGTGGCGACTGGCCGATGACGGTGCCGCACGGGGGCTATCAGCCCACCTGGCGCGTCATGCGCGAGTGCCTCGACGATCTCGACCCCGCCGAGCGCGACGCGGTACTCGGCGGCACCGCAGAGCGGGTGTATCGCCTTGAATAATCAGATGTATCGGCGTGCATTAGGCCGGAAATGTAACTATCGCGCCTGACAAGGGCTGAAACATCGGATGAGTAGTACACTCATTCACATCTCAAGGAAGAGAGGCACCACGTGCTCACCGGCATCCACCCGATTCTCCACGGCGAGCTGCTCGCCGCGCTCGATCGGCTCGGGCACGGCGACGAACTCGTCGTCGCCGATGCGAACTTCCCGGCGCACCGGCTCGGGGCGACCGTGATCGAACTTCCGGGCCTCGCCGCCGCGAGCATCGTCCAGGCCATCCGCACCGTCGTCCCCGCCGACCTCTACGAAGGCGCCTCGGTGCTGCTCATGACCGCCGAGGGCGGCGAGCGGCCGCCCGTCCAGCACGAGCTCGTCGCCGCCGCGGCGGTGCCGGCCGATCGGGTCGAGGAGCTCGAGCGCTTCGCGTTCTACGACCGTGCGAGCGGCGCCCGGCTGGTCGTGCGGAGCGGGGAGCTGCGCCCCTACGGCAACGTGATCCTCCGCAAGGGCGTCGTGAACGCCTCCGAGCCCCGCGAGGCCGCACAGTGACCGGCACCCCGGCGCTCCTCCAGGTCGAGGGCGTCAGCAAGGGATTCCCGGGCGTCCAGGCGCTCGACGACGTGCAGCTCGAGCTGCGCCACGGCGAGGTGCTCGCGCTCGTCGGCGAGAACGGCGCCGGCAAGTCGACGCTCATGAAGCTGCTGGCCGGCATCTACACGCCCGATGCGGGTACCTTCCGGCTCAACGGGCGCGAGCTGTCGATCGAGGGCCCGCGCCACGCGCAGGAGCTCGGCATCTCGATCATCCACCAGGAGTTCAACCTGATGCCCGACCTCACGGTCGCGCAGAACATCTTCATCGGCCGCGAACACCGCCAGGCCGGCCTGTTCCTCGACGACCGGGCGCTCAACCGTCGGGCGCAGGAGCTCTTCGACCGCCTCGGCCTCGCGCTCGACCCGGCCGAGCGCGTCGAGCAGCTGACGGTCGCCCGCCAGCAGATGGTCGAGATCGCGAAGGCGCTGTCCTTCGACGCCAAGGTGCTGATCATGGACGAGCCGACGGCCGCGCTGAACGACGCCGAGGTCGACGTGCTGTTCGAGCTGATCGAGCGGTTCCGCACCCCCGAGACCGGCGTCATCTACATCTCCCACCGTATGGAGGAGCTCGCCCGCATCTCCGATCGCATCAGCGTGCTGCGCGACGGCCGGTACGTCGGCACCCGGGTCACCGCCGAGACCGCACCGAGCGAGATCATCTCGCTCATGGTCGGCCGCGAGATCTCGGGCGAGCAGCGCCCCGCTCCTCGCACGCCCGCGGGCGAGCCGGTGCTCTCAGTCCGAGGCCTCACGACCCGGCACCTGCTGCGCGACGTGAGCTTCGACGTCCACCCCGGCGAGATCCTCGGCTTCGCCGGTCTCATGGGCGCCGGCCGCACCGAGGTCGCCCGCGCGATCGTCGGCGCCGACCGCCGCGAGTCGGGCGAGGTGCTCGTGCGCGGGCGCGCCGTGTCGATCTCGAGCCCCGCCGAGGCGGCCGCGCTCGGCATCGGTTACCTCTCAGAAGACCGCAAGCAGCTCGGCGTGCTGCTCGAACGCAGCGTGCGCGAGAACATCGTGCTCTCCTCCCTGCGCGACTACGCCTCCCGAGCGGGCTTCGTGCGCGACGGGCGCATCGAGGCGACGGGACGCGAGTACGTCGAGAAGCTCCGCATCAAGACGCCCTCGACGGCGCAGCTCGTGCGCAACCTCTCCGGCGGCAACCAGCAGAAGGTCGTCATCGCGAAGTGGCTCGTGAAGGACTGCGACGTGCTCATCTTCGACGAGCCGACCCGCGGCATCGACGTCGGCGCGAAGGAGGAGATCTACGCGCTCCTCCGTCGGCTCGCCGACGAGGGCAAGGCGATCGTCATGATCTCGTCCGAACTGCCCGAGGTGCTGCGACTCTCCGACCGCATCGCCGTCATGGCCGAGGGGCGGCTCACCGCCGTGCTCGACAACGCCGAGGCCACCCAGGAGAACCTCATGGACTACGCAACCCGATTCTCAAGCGAAGGAACGATCGCACGATGAGCCCGACCACGACGAAGCCGGAATCCGGCAGCCCCGACGCCGCGACGACGCCGTCGACGAGCGCCTACGCCGCGATCGAGGCCGGCAAGCCCCGCTTCGCCTGGCTGCGCGGATCGCTGCAGCAGCTGCTCGCCTTCGCGAGCCTCATCGTCATCGTGGCGGTGTTCTCGTTCGCGAGCCCCCACTTCTTCACCGCGAACAACCTCGTCTCCATCCTGACGGCGGCGACCGTGACCGGCATCCTCGCGCTCGGCACGACCTTCGTCATCATCACCGGCGGCATCGACCTCTCGATCGGCACGGGCATGGTGCTCTGCGGGGTCATGGCGGGCGTCTTCCTCACCTACCTGGGCTGGCCGCTCTGGCTCGGGGTGACGGCGACGATCCTCTTCGGCGCACTCATCGGCCTCATCAACGGGGTGAACGTCTCGGTGCTCGGCATCCCGCCGTTCATCGCCACCCTGGGCATGATGCTGATCGCCGCGGGCCTCTCGCTCGTGATCTCGGGCACGAAGCCGATCTACTTCACCGAGACGCCCGACTTCCAGTCGATCATGAACCTCTCGATCATCCCCGGCATGCGGTTCCCGCTCGGGGTGGCGATCTTCATCGTCATGATCATCGTCGCGGCCGTGCTGCTCTCGAAGACGATCCTCGGCCGCTACACCTTCTCGATCGGCTCGAATGAGGCGGCCACCGCGCTCTCCGGCGTGAACGTCCGTCGCTGGAAGATCACCATCTACACCCTCGCCGGGCTCTTCGTCGGCCTCGCAGGCGTCCTCAGCGCCTCCCGGCTCTCGTCGGCGCAGCCGACGGGCGGCATGGGACTCGAGCTCGAGGCGATCGCCGCGGTCGTCATCGGCGGCACCTCGCTCCAGGGCGGCAAGGGCTCGATCGTCGGCACCGTCATCGGCGCGCTCATCATGGCCGTGCTCACGAACGGCCTGCGCATCATCTCGGTGCCCCAGGAATGGCAGTCGGTCGCGGTCGGCGTCGTCATCCTGGTCGCCGTCTACCTCGACATGCTCCGGCGCCGCCGCGGCTGATCGGGGTCTCGGCGCGACATCCGCACCGTCTCCGCACCCACCCTGCACCACACCGACTCAGCACCACCCCGTCCCCAACCCAGCACCACCGCACCACCAACACCAAGGAGTGAGCATGTTCAAGAAGCGCACGATGGGCGCCGTCGTCGGCGCCGTCGCCGCCGCCCTCATCCTCGCCGGCTGCGCCAGCGACGGCGGAGACCAGGGCTCGGGCGGCGACGCGAGCGGCGACAAGCCGTACGTCGCCCTCGTCTCGAAGGGATTCCAGCACCAGTTCTGGCAGGCCGTGAAGACGGGCGCCGAGCAGGCGGCCGAGGAGTTCGACGTCGAGATCACCTTCGAGGGCCCCGACACCGAGGCCGACGTCGACCAGCAGATCCAGATGCTGCAGACCGCGCTCGACAAGAGCCCGGCCGCGATCGGCTTCGCCGCGCTCGACAGCCAGGCCGCGGGCCCGCTGCTGCAGCAGGCGAAGGACGCGAACATCCCGGTGATCGCCTTCGACTCCGGCGTCGACAGCGACATCCCGCTGACCACCGCAGCGACCGACAACCTCGCCGCGGCCGCCGAGGCCGCGAAGCACATGGCCGACGCCGTCGGCCACGAGGGCAAGGTCGCCCTCGTCGTGCACGACCAGACCTCGGTCACCGGCCAGCAGCGTCGTGACGGCTTCGTCGACTACATGGAGGAGAACGAGCCGAACATCGAGATCGTCGACATCCAGTACGGCGGCGGCGACCAGGCGAAGTCGGCCGACCTCGCCAAGGCGATCATCGCGGCGCACCCCGACCTCAAGGGCATCTACGGCTCGAACGAGGGCTCGGCGATCGGCGTCGTGCAGGCCGTCAAGGAGCTCGGCATCGACGCCTCGACGCTCGCCGTCGTCGGCTTCGACTCGGGCAAGGCCCAGATGGACGCGATCCGCGACGGGCTCATGACCGGCGCGATCACGCAGAACCCGATCGGCATCGGCTACGAGACGGTCAAGGCCGCGGTCGAGGCGATCGACGGCAAGGAGCTGCCGAAGACGATCGACACCGGCTTCTACTGGTACGACGCGACGAACATCGACGACGAGGAGATCCAGGCCGTCCTCTACGAGTGACGGTCGGATGACTCGGGGGCGTCGGCTTCGGCCGGCGCCCCTTCGCCGTGCCCGTCCGGCGGCACCGCGGGCGGGGTGCGATCAGCGGTTCAGAGCGCCGAACGGAGCCACTGCTCGACGCCGCTGACGTGCACGACGGTGAGCGCCGACGCGAGCTCGGCGTCGCCGGCGGCGATCGCGTCGAGGATCGCGTGATGCTCCTGGAGGGTGCGCTCGACCGCACTCTCCTGGGTGATGCCGCGCCAGATGCGCGCACGAACCGTGTGGCTCGAGAGCGAGTCGATGAGGCTCGCGAGGTACCCGTTGCCGGTGGCGTCCGCGATGCCGCGGTGGAACTCGAGGTCGTGGTCGACGAGGCTCTCGACGTCGGCGGCGTGGTCGACGCCCGCGACGGACTCGCGAAGGCGTTCGAGCTCGGCCTCGCCCGCGTGGCGCGCCGCCAGCGACGCGGCGGCCGGCTCGAGGATGCGGCGGACGGCGAAGATCTCGAGGATCGAGTGGTCGTCGTGCAGGTCGACGACGAACGACATGGCCTCGAGCAGCAGTCTCGGCTCGAGACTCGTGACGTAGGTGCCGTCGCCGCGTCGCACGTCGAGCACTCGGATGACCTCGAGCGCCTTCACCGCCTCGCGCAGCGAGGAGCGCGAGAGGCCGAGCCGCTCGCTGAGCTCCTTCTCGGGCGGGAGCCGGTCGCCCGGCGCCAGTTCGCCCGAGAGGATCATCTCTTTGATGCGCAGGATCGCTTCGTCGGTGACGGCCATGCCCGAATCGTATCGCGCCGAGGCGGAGACATCAGATCTCTGCGGCGGCGGCGCGCCACAGGTGCATCGACGCGTAGCTGCGCCACGGCGCCCACCGTGCGCCGAGCTCGTCGAGTGCCGGCGCGGTGGCGGGCAGGCCGAGTCGCCCCGCGCCCGCTCGCAGCGCGAGATCGCTCGTGAGCAGCACGTCGGGGGCGCGGGTGACCCGCATGGCGACGTAGCCGGCCGTCCACGGGCCGATGCCGGGGATGTGGACGAGGTCGCGCACGAGCTCGCCGCGATCGCGGTCTGCCGAGACCACGAGCTCGCCGGTGGCGAGCCGCTCGGCGACGTCGACGATCGTGCGGATGCGGGCGGCCGGGCCGCGGAGCACCTCGCCACCGCGGGCGGCGATCGCGGCGGCCGTCGGGAACAGTCGCACGAGCCGGTCGGGGCGGCGCTCGACGCCGGCCGGGCCGTCGACGACCGCCGCGCCACCGCCGGCGTCGCCGCCAAACGACAGCGGCTCGCCGAGGTCGGCCGCGAGGCGGGTGAGCGCGGTGCGCGCCGCCTTCACCGAGATCTGCTGGCCGATGAGCGCCCGGAACACGAGCTCGTGGGGGTCGAGGGCGCCCGGCACGCGGATGCCGGGGGTCGCCGAGACCGAGGCGGCGAGCGCGGGGTCGGCCGCGAGCATCTCGTCGATCGCGACCGCATCCGCATCGAGGTCGAAGAGCCGCCGTACGCGGGCGACGAGCGGCGGCAGGTCGGCGAGGCTCGCGAGCCGGGCCTCGACCTCGATGGCGGGCGAGCGGTCGTCGGGGCTCGGCGCGAAAGCGACGACGGCAGGGCCTGACGGCAGCCGCAGCGTGCGGGCGTAGTGGTCGGGGCCCGCCGACTCGACGCCGTCGACCGCGCGGGCCGCCAGCCACCCGAAGACGCCCGCGGCGTCGAACGGGGCGCGCGCGGGCAGGCGCAGTCGCACCACCCCGTCGCCCGCACGTTCGCGCCGCTCGCCGAGGCGCGCCGCCGCCCGGAGCTCGAGGGGGCTGCGCTCGTACACCTCGCGGATGGTGTCGTTGAACTGGCGGATGCTGCCGAAGCCCGAGGCGAACGCGACGTCGGCCGCGGGCATCGACGTCGAGGTGAGCAGTGCGCGCGCGGTCTGGGCGCGGTGGGCCCTGGCGAGTGCGAGCGGACCCGCGCCGAGCTCGGCGGTGAGCACGCGGGTGAGGTGCCGGGTCGTGTAGCCGAGGTGGGCCGCGAGACCCGGCACGCCCTCGCGCTCGACGACGCCGTCGGCGATGAGGCGCATCGCACGGGCGGCGAGGTCGTCGCGCAGGTCCCACTCGGGGGAGCCGGGTACTGCATCGGGCAGGCACCGCTTGCAGGCCCGGAGGCCCGCCTCGTGCGCGGCGGCGGCGGTGAGGTAGAAGCTCACGTTCTGGGCCTTCGGTGACACCGCGGGGCAGCTTGGGCGGCAGTAGATGCCGGTCGAGTGCACCCCCGTGATGAACTGTCCGTCGAACCGGGCGTCGCGCGCCCGCATGGCCCGATACCGTTCGGCGAAGACGGGGTCGGCGAGCGGATCGGTGCGGAGGGCTTCGGCGGGCATGACCCCAGCCTCGCACGCCCCGCCGACATCGACTGGCGGAAATCGGACTCGGCCCGCGTGGCTAGGGTGGAGGGATGTCGCACGTCGTCGCCCAGCTGCAAGAAGCCCTCGGGGCCTCCGTCTCACTCGACCCCGACACCCTCGAGGCGACCCGCGAAGACCGCTCGGGGTGGCGCAGCGCGACGCCCCCGCTCGCGGTGGTGCACGCTGCTTCGGTCGACGAGGTGCAGCAGGTCATGCGCATCGCGCACGCGAGCGGCACCCCCGTCGTGCCGCGCGGCGCGGGCACCGGTCTCGCGGGCGGGGCGATCGCGAGCCCGGGCGCGATCGTGCTCGACCTCTCGCGCATGAACCGCATCCTCGAGATCTCCGAAGCCGACGAGCTCGCCGTCGTGGAGCCCGGCGTACTCAACGGCGACCTCAACGACGCGCTCGAGCCCCTCGGACTCTGGTTCGCGCCCGACCCCGCCAGCCGGGCGATCGCCTCGGTCGGCGGCAACATCGCGACGAACGCCGGCGGCCTGCTCTGCGCCAAGTACGGCGTGACCCGCGAGGCCGTGCTCGGCGTCGCGGTCGTGCTCGCCGACGGCCGGCTCCTCCGGCTCGGCCACCGCACGGTCAAGGGGGTGACCGGGTACGACCTCACGGCGCTCTTCACCGGCTCCGAGGGCACGCTCGGCATCATCGTCGAGGCGACGGTGCGCGTGCGCCCGATCACCTCGGGCACCACGGTCACCGTCGCGGCTGCGTTCGCCGACGTGACCGCCGCTGCCGCCGCGTGCGCCGCCGTCACGGCCGACCGCATCCGGCCTGCCATCCTCGAGCTCATGGATGCCGGCGTCGTCGCCCGGGTCGCCGCGTTCCTCGGCGACGAGGCGCTCGCCGGCACGCCGCTCGAGCAGGTGCTGCCCGGCGAGACGTTCCTCATCGCGCAGACCGACGACGCCGGCGCCGCCGCCGAGGCCGCGCGCGTCGCCGAGCTCTTCGCCGAGGCCGGCGGCCGGGTCACCCTCTCGACCGATGCGGCGACCGGCGAGCGCCTCCTCGACCTCCGGCGGGCGATGCACCCCGCACTCGCCGCGAGCGGGCAGGTGCTCATCGAGGACGTCGCGGTGCCGCGCTCGAAGCTGCCCGAGATGTTCCGCGCCATCGACGAGATCGCGGCCCGACACGGCGTCGAGATCCCGACGATCGCCCACGCGGGCGACGGCAACCTGCACCCGAACTTCGTGTTCACGGGCGACGAGGTGCCCGCGCACATCTGGCAGGCCGCCGACGAGATGTTCCGCGCGGCGGTCGCGCTCGGCGGCACGCTCACGGGCGAGCACGGCGTCGGGGTGCTCAAGCGGCGATGGCTCGCCGAGGAGCTCGGCGACGATGTCTTCGAGCTCCAGCGCGGCATCAAGGCGGTCTTCGACCCGACGGGCATCCTGAACCCGGGGGTCATGTTCGAGGCATCCGCACCGACCGCTCGCTAGGCTGCACGCGTGAGCCACCTCGCCCCAGGGCCGTCCCCGTATCCCGTCGCGCCGCAGCCCGTCGCCGCGGCGCCCGCGTGGGCCGAGCCGGTGCGGGGCCGCAGCGGCAGCGGCAGCGTGTTCGCGATCATCGGGATCGTGATCGGCGGGCTCGTCGGCCTCCTCGTGGTCGCGTACCTCGCGCTCGCGCTCGGGGCCTCGGTGCTCGCGATCGGCTCGCTGCTCGCCCTCGTGCCGCTCGCCGGCGTCCTGCTCGCGGTGCGGTGGGTCGACCGCTGGGAGCCCGAGCCCCGCGGCGCACTCTGGTTCGCGTTCCTCTGGGGCGCCGCCGTCTCGGTCGCGATCGCGCTCATCGTCGATCTCGGCGTCGAGCTCGCGGTCGCCTACACACAACCCGGCGGCGCGGCCGACGAGGTCGTGCGTACCGTCGTGCAGGCCCCCATCGTCGAGGAGCTCGCGAAGGGCCTCGGCGTGCTGCTCGTCTTCGCCTTCGCCCGCTGGCAGTTCGACGGCCCGCTCGACGGCCTGGTGTACGCGGCGGTGGTCGCGGCCGGCTTCGCCTTCACCGAGAACATCATCTACTTCGGATCGGCCCTTATCGAGGGCGGCGCCGAGAGCCTCGGGGCGACCTTCGTGGTGCGCGGCATCTTCTCGCCCTTCGCGCACGTGCTGTTCACCGCGTGCACCGGCCTCTGCATCGGCATCGGCGCGCGGCGCGGCGGGGGAGCGGGCGTCATCGGCTGGTTCTTCCTCGGGCTCGCGGGTGCGATCGCACTGCACGCCCTCTGGAACGGCTCGCTCGCCTTCGGCGACGACGCGATCGGGCTCTACATCACCGTGCAGGTGCCGATCTTCGTCGCGGCCGTCCTGCTCACCCTGTACCTCCGCCGCCAGGAGGTGCGGGTCACCCGCCGTCGCCTGGCCGAGTACGCGGGCGTCGGCTGGTTCAGCCACGCCGAGGTCGAGCTCCTCGCGACCCCGGCGGGCCGCAGGCAGGCGAAGGCGTGGGCGCGCTCGCAGCATCCGCCGCGCACCGCGACGATGAAGCGGCTCATCGCAGATGCCACGCACCTCGCCTTCGCCCGGCAGCGCATCGCGACGGGGCAGGGCGGAGCGGTCGCGGCGGCCGACGAGCAGGCGCTGCTGGCCTCGATCGTCGCCGGACGGCAGGCGCTGCTCCGCTGATCGCGGGCTCGACCAAACTGGCCCGCATCCCGCTCGACGACGATCGGAGACGGCATGCCCGGCACCGCGCTCCCGCAGCCCGATCCGGGCGCGCCCGACGGCGTCGGCGTCCGATCGGGCACGCTCCGCGACCGCCTGCTCGACGCGCAGCAGCGCGCGATCGACACGGGCAGTGTGCCGCTGAGCCTCCGACCGCTCGTCCGCGCATCCTGGGAGCGAGCCATTCGCGGCGCCGTCGACCCCGACCGCGCCCTGCCCCGGCTCGAGGCGGACGAGCAGGAGTTCCTCGACTACCGGGCCGGGCATGCGCTCGCGCAGGTGATGCCGGTCGTCCGACGGTTGCTCGTCGACGGCGCGCACGACGCCGGCCTCATCGTCGCCGTCGGCGACGAGCACGGCCGTCTGCTCTGGGTCGAGGGCGATGCGGCCCTCCGCCATCGGGCGGAGGACATGCTGTTCGTCCCGGGCGCCGACTGGTCGGAGCCGGTCGTCGGCACGAGCGCACCGGGCACCGCCCTCGCGCTCGACCGCGCCATCCAGATCCGCGGGGCCGAGCACTTCAACCGCATCGTGCACCCCTGGAGCTGCACCGCAGCACCCGTGCACGACCCGGCGACGGGGCTCGTGCTCGGCGTCATCGACATCACCGGCACCGACCATGCGGTGGCACCGCACACGCTCGGGCTCGTCTCGGCCACGGTCGCCGCGGTCGAGGCGGAGCTCAAGATCGCGAGCCTCGAGTCGGCGGTGCAGGCGACGCTCCGGCGCTCGCGCATGGCGAGCATCGGCGGTTCGCGCACTCCGCGGCGGGCGCGCACCCCGCTGTCGGTGCTCGGTCCGCGTCGCCCGAGGCTCGGAGCGCTCGACCTGAGCCCACGGCATGCTGAGATCCTGACGCTCCTCGCGTGGCATCCCGCTGGACTCGGCACCGAACGCCTCGCCGCCCTCGTCTACGAGTCCGAGGGGTCGCCCGTCACCCTGCGCGCCGAGCTCGTGCGCCTCCGTCGCGTGCTCGAGGCCGCGGGGGAGCCGCCGCTCGAGTCACGACCGTACCGGCTCGGGCGCGAGCTCGAGCTCGACGCCGCCGTCATCGTGCGCCTGCTCGCGCAGGGCTCGTTGCGCCGCGCGGTGGAGAAGTACGTCGGCCAGGTGCTGCCGGCGTCGACGGCGCCCGGCATCGTCGAGCTGCGCGTGGAACTCGCGGGCCGGGTGCGCGAATCGATGCTGGCGGATGCCTCGGCGGAACTCCTTGCCGCGTTCGCCGAGCGCGAGGAGTGCCGCTACGACGTCGAGCTGTGGCGCACGCTCCTCGAACTGCTGCCGCCGCGTTCGCCACGGCGCGCCTCGGTGGTCGCCCATCTCGAGCGCATCGAGGCCGCACTGCGCTGACGCCGCGGTCGCGCCGGGCCGGTGCTCGCCGGTGCAACGTGGTTGCAACCTTCGGGCAACCGCACCGCAACGCGCCCGCGCGTACGGTGACGTCGTCCCGTTCAGGGGCATCCGACAACGACGTCAAGGAGAGACACGATGACCGTGTACGCCGCGCCCGGAACCCCCGGTGCCCTCATCGACTTCAAGCCCCGCTACGAGCACTTCATCGGCGGCGAGTGGGTGAAGCCCGCGGGCGGCGCCTACTTCGAGAACATCTCGCCCGTGAACGGCAGACCCTTCACCGAGGTCGCCCGCGGCACGGCGGCCGACATCGACGCCGCACTTGATGCCGCGCACAAGGCCGCACCAGCGTGGGGCCGCACGAGTGCTGCGCATCGCGCCGGCATCCTGAATGCGATCGCCGACCGCATCGACCGGAATCGCGAGGCGCTCGCGGTCGCCGAGACGTGGGACAACGGCAAGTCGATCCGCGAGCCGCTCAACGCCGACCTGCCGCTCGCGAGCGACCACTTCCGGTACTTCGCGAGCCTGATCCGCGCCCAGGAGGGCAGCTTCACCCAGCTCGACGAGGAGACCGTCGCGTACCACTTCCAGGAGCCCCTCGGCGTGGTCGGCCAGATCATCCCCTGGAACTTCCCGCTGCTCATGGCCGTGTGGAAGCTCGCACCCGCGCTCGCCGCGGGCAACGCCGTCGTGCTGAAGCCCGCCGAGCAGACGCCGACCTCGATCCTCGTGCTCGTCGAGCTCATCGCCGACCTGCTGCCGGCCGGCGTCCTCAACGTCGTCAACGGCTTCGGCGTCGAGGCCGGCAAACCGCTCGCCTCGTCCGACCGCATCCGCAAGATCGCGTTCACGGGGGAGACGACGACCGGCCGCCTCATCCTGCAGTACGCGTCGAACAACATCATCCCGTCGACCGTCGAGCTCGGCGGCAAGAGCCCGAACATCGTGTTCGAGTCGGTTGCCGACCGGCGGGACTCCTTCTACGACAAGGCGCTCGAGGGCTTCAGCCTCTTCGCCTTCAACCAGGGCGAGGTCTGCACGTGCCCGAGCCGGTCGCTCATCCAGAAGTCGATCTACGACACGTTCCTCGACGACGCGATCGAGCGCACGAAGCAGGCGAAGCAGGGCAATCCGCTCGACACCGAGACGCAGGTCGGCGCGCAGGCGTCGAACGACCAGCTCGAGAAGATCCTGAGCTACATCGACATCGGCAAGCAGGAGGGTGCGAAGCTGCTGCTCGGCGGCGAGCGCGCCGACCTCGGCGGGGATCTCAGCGGCGGCTACTACGTTCAGCCCACGATCTTCGAGGGCCAGAACCGCATGCGACTGTTCCAGGAGGAGATCTTCGGTCCCGTCGTCGCCGTCACGAGCTTCACCGACTACGACGATGCGATCTCGATCGCGAACGACACCCTCTACGGCCTCGGCGCGGGAGTCTGGAGCCGCAACGGCAACGAGGCCTACCGGGCGGGTCGCGACATCCAGGCCGGCCGGGTCTGGGTGAACAACTACCACGCGTACCCGGCGGGCGCCGCCTTCGGCGGGTACAAGTCGTCCGGCATCGGCCGCGAGAACAACAAGCTCGCGCTCGACCACTACCAGCAGACGAAGAACCTCCTCGTCAGCTACAACGAGAACCCGCTCGGGTTCTTCTGATCGGAGCAGGAGATGTCCCTCGAGGCGATGGCCGGCCGCGTGGTCGCGTCGATCACGATCGCGGGGGAGGCGTCGCCGCGGGTCGAACTCGCACCCGCGGCGACCGGCCTGCTCCGCCGGCTGTGGGCTCAGCACGGCCCGCTGATGTTCCACCAGTCGGGCGGATGCTGCGACGGCAGTTCTCCGATGTGCTACCCGGCGGGGGAGTTCCTGACGAGCGCGGCGGACGTGCTCCTCGGCGAACTCGACTTGGGCCCGAGCCCCGATCCGCTCGGCCCGCAGGAGCGCATCGTGCCGTTCTGGATGTCGGCCGAGCAGTTCGGCTACTGGCGTCACACGCACCTCACCGTGGACGTAGTGCCGGGGCGCGGGAGCGGGTTCTCCCTCGAGGCCCCCGAGGGTGTGCGCTTCCTCATCAGATCGCGGCTGATGGGGGAATGAGACTCACCACAGGGCGGCGGAGCACGCCTGTTCCGCTTCGGTCGCGGACACCGTGCGGGATGCCGCGACGGGCTGCCGCGACACGAAGAAACTCGCCGCCCTGTGGTGTGGCACTGCCGACATCTCTACGGGGCGACGAGTTCTCGGATTCCAGAGTGCAACGTGTTCGCAGTCAGCGCAAGAGGGGGGTGGACGGTTGTCCGCGATTGCGAGGGCGCCGCGAACCTGTTCAACTTGACGCATGACCGATACGAACAGCAAGCCCGAGATCGACGCCCCCGAGGGCCCGGCTCCCGCAGACCTCATCATCGAGGACATCGTCGTGGGCGACGGCGCCGAGGCGACCGCCGGCTCGACGGTCGACGTGCACTACCTCGGCGTCGAGTACGACAGCGGCGAGGAGTTCGACTCCTCGTGGGGTCGCGGCCAGTCCATCAACTTCCCGCTCGCGGCGCTCATCTCCGGTTGGCAGGAGGGCATCCCCGGCATGAAGGTCGGTGGCCGTCGCAAGCTCACCGTCCCCCCGCACAAGGCCTACGGCCCCGCGGGCGGCGGGCACCAGCTCTCGGGCAAGACCTTGATCTTCGTGATCGACCTGCTCGGCGTCAGCTGACCCACACCGATTCACCGGAGGCCGGTGGGCGCGAGCCCGCCGGCCTTCGTCGTGCGTGGGCTACGATTCGGGGGTGCTGCCCGCCTTCGCCCCCTACCTCCTGGTCTCCGCACTCCACCTCGTGCTGCAGTACGTCGGCCCGGCCTGGAGCGTGACGGCGACGAAGACGCTGCTGATGCCGCTCCTCGCCCTCGCGGTCCTCATCCTCGTGCCCCGGGTGCGCGCCGCAGCGCCGCTCCTCCTGCTCGGCGGCATCGCCTTCTCGTGGGGCGGCGACGTCCTCCTCACCTTCCCCGGCGACGGGTGGTTCGCCGCCGGGCTGACGTCGTTCCTCCTCGCGCACGTCGTCTACATCGTGCTGTTCCTGCGGCTGCCCCGAGCGCGCCGCCGTCCGCCGGCCTGGTCGACCGTCTACTGGGCCTGGGTGGTCGTCATGCTCGTCGTGCTGCTGCCGCACGCCGGCATGCTGGCCGTGCCGATCACGCTCTACGCGGTCGCGATCGGCCTGATGGCGACGACCGCGTCGACGCAGGGCGGATGGGTCGCCCTCGGCGGTGCGTTCTTCGTCGTCTCCGACTCGGTGCTCGCGCTCGGCCGGTTCCTGCCCGGGTACGAGTTCGCCGCGCATGACTTCGTGGTGATGTCGACCTACCTCGCCGCGCAGGGCCTCATCGCGTGGGGGGTCGTCGCGAGGCTCCGTACGGATCGCTCCGCTTCGGATCCGTCGTCTCCTGCACCCGATCGACGAGCTGACGCCACGGCCCGGTGAGCTGGCGCTCCGCGAGGGTCGCCTCGTTCGGTTCGCAGCGGATCCGGTAGACGAACCGGTCGGGCTCGGCCGGCACCGGCATCGGCTCGTCCCACGGGATCTCGTCGATGAGGATGTACCACTCGTCGGGGTCGGGTTGCTCGTCGACCCGCACCTCCCAGGTGAGGCGCGTGCCGGCGAGGCCGCCGCTGCGCTGCACGATGACATCCATCGTGCTGGATGCTACTCCGCTGCGTCACCCTCCGCCTGTGCGTCGAGCACGCCGACGCTCTGCCAGCCGTGCAGCACGGCGCGGGCCTCTCGCGATTCGGCGCCGAAACGCGATTCGGCGCTCCGCACGGTCTCGGCCGCGAACTCGGCGAAGGTGGCGTCACGGCCGAGCCGCCCCGAGATGAGCGTGTCGTACCAGATGCGCCCCACGTGCTCCCAGGCGAAGCCGTCGAGCTCGCGGGCGGCCAGTGCGAACGCCCGGTTCGGGATGCCGGAGTTCAGGTGCACGCCGCCGTTGTCGTCGTCGGTGTCGATGTAGTCGCGCATGTGCCCGGGCTGCGGGTCGCGGCCGAGCACGTCGTCGTCGTAGGCGGTGCCGGGTTCGAGCATCGAGCGGAGCGCCCGCCCCTCGACCTCGTCGGTGAAGATGCCCTCGCCGATGAGCCAGGTGGCGGCGCCCGCGTCCTGGCCGAGCGCGTACTGCTCGACGAGCGCGCCGAACGCGTCGGAGACGTGCTCGTTGAGCGCTCCGGACTGCCCCTGGTAGCGCAGCCCGGCGGTGTGCTCGGTGACGCCGTGGGCGAGCTCGTGCCCGATGACGCTCAGCGAGTCGGTGAAGCCGCGGAACACCTCGCCGTCGCCGTCGCCGAACACCATGCGCTCGCCGTCCCAGAAGGCGTTGTCGTAGTGGCGGCCGAAGTGCACGGTCGCCTCGAGCGGCATGCCCGCCCCGTCGATCGAGTCGCGGCCGAACACGCGGTCGAAGAGCCGGTGGGTGTCGCCGAGGCCGTCGTACGCGTCGTCGACCGAGGGGTCGCCGGTCGCGGGCTCGCCCTCGCGGCGTACGAGGCGCCCAGGCAGGGTCTCGCGGCCCCCGGCGTCGGAGATGCGGCGGTCGGGCATCGACGGGGCGTCGGGCAGCACCGCGGGCAGATCGTCGTCGTGCAGCGGCGGCATCACCGGCGGCGCTCCGCGGAGCGCTCGACGGGGCGCGTCGTGCAGCAGCGAGCGCCGGGCCGCCTCGGCGGCGAGCGGGAACCGATCGGCGCCCGCGTCGGCGATGCGATCGAGCAGGTAGGGAGGGACGATCTGTCGCATGCCTCATCGTGGCATCCGCCGCCGACTACGTCGAGGTCCTGCTGGCGCGCCCGAAGGACCGGGAGCGCGCCCCGACCGCCCGGATAGGCTGTTCGCGTGACCGCCGTTCCCTTCCTCGCGCTCCTGCTCGACGTCGACGGACCCATCGCGAGCCCGGTCACCCGGTCGATCGCGATCCCGTCGATCGCCCGCGATCTCGCGGCGCTCGCCAACGCCGGCAACCCGGTGATCTTCAACACGGGCCGCTCCGACGCGTTCATCGCCGCCGAGGTCGTGCCGCCGCTCCTCGCGGCGGGGCTCGAGCCCGGCGCGCCGGTCTGGGCGATCTGCGAGAAGGGGGCGGTCTGGGCCGAGATCGGCGTGGGCGGACTAGGCGAGGTGTTCGTCGACCTCGACCTCGCGATGCCCGCCGACTTCGCCGCCGACATGCGCGCCTACGTCGAGTCGCATTTCGACGAGTTCGCGTTCTTCGACGACACGAAGCGGGCCATGGTCTCCGTCGAGCAGCACGTGCACGTGGCATCCGACGCGTACCTCGAGGCGCAGCCTCGATTCGACGCCCACGCGCACGAATCGCTCGCCGCGCGCGGCTTCGGCACGGTGCGCGAGGGCGAGGCGCGTCCGGATGACACGGGGCGCGTGCACTGGCGCATCGACCCGACGATCATCTCCACCGACGTCGAATCGGTCAGGCTCGGCAAGGACCTCGGCGCGGCGCGGGCCGTCGAGCTGCTCGAGGCGCGAGGCATCCGCCCGCAGCACTGGCGCACGATGGGCGACTCGCGCGGCGACTACCGCATGGCCGACTGGCTGCACGAGCGCGGTGAACGGGTTCGCCACGTCGACGTGCGGCCCGCCGAGGGCATCCCGGCCACAGGCTACCCGGTGCTCACCGCGGGTGAGCTGATCCACGACGAGGCCGGCGCGCTGTTCCTCGCTCGCTGGGTGCGTGCCGCCCGCCTCGGCGAGCTCGGCGACGACGAGTAGGCCGCGAATGCCGGTGCCGCGGAAGGACGACGGTCACGCGCCGGGCGCGGGCACCGAGGCATCCCTCGAGCCGTCGACGCCGAGGACGCACCCGATCGCGCTCCTGCCGGCGCTCCTCGTCTGCGGGGCCGCGGTGGCCCTCTTCGGATTCATGGTGCCGATCGCGGGCTACGCGATGCTCGCGGCGGGGCTCGTCGCGGCCTGGCTCTGCGACAGATCGGGGCGCACCGAGCGCCTCCTCGCCGACCTCGCGCTCATCGCCGTGGGGCAGGTCATCATCTCGACGGTCTCGCTGAAGGCCGACCTCAGCGACGCCGGCATGCTGCGCTTCGCGGTCGTGCTCGGGCTGGCGGTGCTCGTGCCGTTCCTCATCTCGCGGTTCCTGTACCGCGAGCGCACGATCCGCTTCCCGTGGCGCACGGGCCGGCGGTGGAACCGCACGCAGTGGCTCTACCTGATCTTCGTGACGCTCGCGGGCTGGCTCATCCTGCCCTTCTACTTCATCAGCTCGGGCGCCTACCTGAACTGGCCGACGGTGACCGAGCCCGACACGATCGCGCGCCTGTTCGTCGGCGTCGCCGCCGTCGGCACGTGGGACGAGCTGTTCTTCATCTGCACGGTGTTCGTGCTGCTGCGCCGGCACTTCCCGAGCTGGCAGGCGAACCTCCTGCAGTCGATCGTGTTCGTGTCGTTCCTCTGGGAGCTCGGCTACCAGTCGTGGGGTCCGCTGCTGACCATCCCGTTCGCGCTCATCCAGGGCTACACGTTCAAGCTCACGAAGTCGCTCGGCTACGTCTTCACCGTGCACATGCTCTTCGACGCGGTCGTGTTCGCCGTCATCGTGTACGCGCACACGGGGTGGCCGGCGATCTTCCCCTTCGCACCGCAGCCGTAGTCGCCTACTTCAGCTGGCCTCGGACCTCGCCGCCCGGGAAGGTCGGCGTGTGCACGTTGAGGTAGTACGCCTTGGGCGTGGCCTCGATCGCATCGAGCAGTGCTGGGGCGGCGGGCACGCAGTCGTCGACGACGAAGCTCGTCGCAACGGGGACGACGATCGGGATCACGACCGGACCGGCGACGTTGCGGGGTCCGATGTGCACATGTGCGGCGACGGCACCGGCCGTGAGCCCCTCGACCTCGAGGGTGTAGCAGAACTCGTCGCCGACGATGTCGTAGGCCAGGAACCCGTGGGCGCCTCCGGTGGCGCCGGTGGTCTGCGACTCCTGCTCGTTGTTCAGCGGGATCGCCGGGGTGCCGGGCGGCTTCGCCTGGGCGGCACCGGCGCCGCCGAGGGCGAGTGCGGCTACTGCGGCGAGGGCGAGTGCGGCGAGACGGGTCCGTCGAGTCGTGAGCATGATAGAACCTCACATTCTTCGGGATGGTTCGCACGCTACGCCGAGTGCGTCGGGTCCTCAAGGGGGTTCCTCGGGCCCTCGACTCAGCGCCCCTCGACCTCCGCGCCGTGCTCGCCGAGCCATGCGAGCAGCACGGCGGCGTGGTTGGTGTGCTCGTCGCGGGCGCCGTACAGGAGCGTCACGCGCTCGTGCTCGCCGCCGAGGGCGAGGAGGGCCTCGGCGGCCGGGCTCTCGTCGAGCTCAGCCCGGTAGCGCCCGGCGAAGTGATCGAAGTCGCCGAGCCAGTCGGCGGCATGGTGCCATTCGGTGCGCAGCTCGGGGGAGGGGGCGACCTCCTTGTCCCACAGGTCGAGCTCGGCGCGCTCCTTGCTGACGCCCCGCGGCCACAGCCGGTCGACGAGCACCCGGAACCCGTCGCCCGGTTCGGCGGGCTCGTACACGCGCTTGATGACGAAGACCATGGCTCCAGTCTGGTGGCCGACGTCCGGTGAGACAACGGATGCCCCGTGCGCGGGGAACTCGCACGGGGCATCCGTTCTCGACGCGGCGACGGTCACGTCGCCGTCGTGGCGGCGCCGATCAGATCGCCGACCAGCCGCCGTCGGAGGCGAGCACGACGCCGGAGACGTTCGCCGAGTCGTCGGAGAGCAGCCAGGTGATCGCCGCGGCGAGCTGCTCGGGCTCGGCGGGCACGAGCGCGAGGGCGCCGAGCACCGGGCCGAGCACCTTGCCTGCGTGCTCCGACTTGAAGGGGGCCTCGATGTTCGTCTTCACGCCGCCGGGGGCGACCGCGTTCACGCGGATGCCCGAGCCCGAGTACATGACCGAGGTGTTCTTCGTGAAGCCGACGACCGCGTGCTTCGAGGTCGTGTAGGCCGCACCGGCCGAGGCGCCGCGCAGGCCCGCCTCGCTCGTGACGTTGACGATCGAGCCCGAGCCCTGCTCGAGCATCTTCGGCAGCACGGCGCGCGTGAGTCGCATGACCGCGGTGACGTTGACGTTCATGACCCGCTCCCAGGTGGCGTCGTCGACCTCGGCGGCCGGCAGGAACGCGTCCATGATGCCGGCGACGTTCGCGAGCACGTCGACCTTCTCGCCCGCGGCGGCGACGAGCGCCTGCACGTTCTCCTCGACGGTGATGTCGCCCGCGACCGCCACGATGTCGAGCTCGGGGTGCTCGGCGACGAGGGCGTCGAGCCGCTCCTTCGAGACGTCGGCGGCGATGACGCGCGCGCCCTCGGAGGCGAGCCGCACGGTGGTCGCGAGGCCGATGCCCGAGCCGGCGCCGGTCACGATCGCGGTCTTGCCGTCGAAGCGTCCGGGGGTGATGACGGTGTTCATTGCTGCTCCTCAGGGGGATGAGTGCGGCGTCGTGGCATACGCGGCGTCGCGGTGGTTCGCCGGTCGGATTTCGACCGTTGCACCAGTTATAACACTCGGTGCCATAAAATGTTCCCATGAGAATGGCAGCATGACCACGGATGCCTCGGCCGCGCCCGGCGCCGCCCGCGCGCCGCGCGGGCGACCGGTCGAGGTCGACCCCGACCAGCTCGCGGCGATCGCGCTCGCGCTCTTCGACGAGCGCGGATTCGACGAGGTGACGATGGCCGAGGTCGCCGATGCCGCCGGGGTGAGCCGGCGCACGCTGTTCCGCTACTACCCGTCGAAGCCCGACCTCGTCTGGGGCGGGTTCGAGGAGGCCACCGCGCGGTTCGAGGCGTCACTCGTCGCGGCCCGGAGCGGCGCGGGATCGGAAGCCGCGGCTCCGACGCCGATCGCCGAGCTGCACCGCGCGTACGTCGCCATGGCCGAGTTCCCGCCCGAACTCCTGGGCGTGACCCGGCAGCGGCTCCGCATCATCGACGCGCACCCCGCAGTGCTCGCGCACGGGCTCGCGAAGTTCGGCGCCGTGCACGAACTGCTCGAGCCCTACCTCGGCGAATCGGGGTCGCTCAGGGCCCACCTCCTCGCCGACCTCTACGTGACGACGGGCTTCAGCGCGATGCGCTGGTGGGCGCGGAACGGCACGGGCACGCCGGCCGAGGCAGTCGACGCGGCGCTCTCGCTGCTCGAGGGGGAGTTCGGCTGAGCCATGGCGCGGGCGGGTGCGTGTTCGGCCGCAGCTGCGTGGTCGGCCCCGAGGCATCCGCTCTGGTAGAGTATTCAGGTTGCCGTGAATCGGCCGCGCATCAAGAGAGCCCAGGCATTCGGCCCCGGGCAGCGCGCAACAAGGAGAAAGGGGATCCCATCTATGGCACTCGAAGCAGACGTCAAGAAGGCGATCATCGAAGAGTACGCGACGCACCCCGGTGACACTGGATCCCCCGAGGTTCAGATCGCGCTCCTCACGAAGCGAATCAAGGACCTCACCGAGCACCTGAAGGCGCACAAGCACGACCACCACTCGCGTCGTGGACTGCTGCTCCTCGTCGGTCAGCGTCGTCGTCTCCTCGGCTACCTCGCCGATGTCGACATCGCGCGCTACCGCTCGCTCATCGAGCGTCTCGGGCTGCGCCGCTAAGCGGAGTAGTCTCGCGCGGCTCTCGAAGACACCGCGAACTTCTTGCGAAGGCCCCCACCGATTCGGTGGGGGCCTTCGTCATGTCCGGGATGCCCCGTGGTGGGCGTCGGCCGGCCCGCCGCCCGCGGCACGGACCTCAGCTCGCGCGGGCGCGGTGCGCGCGGGCGGCCATGCGGTTGCCGCAGCGGGTGCTGCAGTAGCGGCGCGAGGCGTTCTTCGAGAGGTCGACGTAGACGCCCTCGCAGTCGTCGGCGTCGCACTCGCGCAGGCGCCGGGTCTCGTCGGCGCGCACCACGTCGACGAGGGCCATCGCGGCCTCGACGAGCATGCGCTCGGCGAGCGGGGCGTCGGGGGAGGTGGCGTGGATGTGCCAGTCGGCGCCGTCGTGCCGCACCAGGTGGGGGAGTGCGTTCGCCTCGTCGAGGATGTCGTTGACGGCGCCCGCGAGCTCGTCGCGCGGCAGTGCCCACACGGTGCGGAGGCGCGTGCGCGCCGCGCGGACCTCGGCGAGTTCGGCGTCATCGCCGTCACGGCGGCCCGAGTACCTCCAGGCGTCGATCACGGCATCGAGCTGCGCGATCGTCGCGAGCTCGTCGTCGCCCGATTCGGATGCCTCGGGCACCGTGTCGGCCAGTGCGGCCATGAACTCGAGCGCCGCCACCGTGTCATCGGTGAAAATCATTTGACTCCTGACGTGGTCGGGATGTACTGTCACGAGCATAATGGTTTTCACTCATGACGAGGAAGAGGTGGCGCGACCATGACGGCACGACGGGGCGGACTCGCCGGCATCGCGATCGGCCTCGCGGCCGGCCTCGCCTTCGGCATCGGCGGCGTCTTCGTGAAACCGCTCCTCGAGAGCGGCTGGTCGCCCGGCGCCGCGGTGCTCGCGCGCATCTCGATCGCGGCCGTGCTGCTGGCCGTCCCGGGCCTCCTCGCGCTGAAGGGCGACCTCCGCCCGCTGTGGCGCGCCAAGTGGACCATCCTGCTGTACGGCACCGTCGCCGTCGCCGGCGTGCAGTTCTTCTTCTACGCCTCGCTCCAGCGCATCCCGGTGTCGATGACGCTGCTCATCGAGTACCTCGCGCCCATCGCGCTCGTGCTCCTCGCCTGGGTGCGCACGCGCCGGCTGCCGCAACCGGTCGTGCTCGGCGGATCGGTACTCGCCCTCGCCGGCCTCGTGCTCGTGATCGGTCCGGGCGGCGGCGGGCTCGACGTGCTCGGCCTCGCGTTCGCCGCCCTCGCCATGATCGGCGTGTGCGTCTACTACGCGGTCGGCGAATCGGCAGCCGGGCAGCTGCCCCCGGTGACGCTCATCGCCGCCGGCTTCGTCGTCGGCGCCCTCGCGCTCGGCCTCGCCGGCCTCACCGGCCTGCTGCCGATGCACGTCGTGTTCGGCGAGGTCGCCTTCCTGGGGGCGGATGTCCCGTGGTTCGTGCCGCTCATCGCCGTCGGCGTCGTCTCCACGGCCTTCGCGTACACGGCCGGCATCGCCTCGATCCGCATGCTCGGCGCGCGACTGTCGTCGTTCCTCGGGCTCTCCGAGGTCGTCTTCGCGGCGATCGCCGGGTGGATCCTGCTCGGCGAGGTGCTCGGCCCGCTGCAGATCCTCGGCGGCCTGCTCATCCTCGGCGGCATCGTCTGCGTGAAGCTCGAGCGGGTCGACCCAGCGGGCGCGCCCGCCGTCGAACTCGGCGCCGAACCGGTGCCCGTCACCGCGTCGACGGGCGTCGTCGCCCCCGGCCCCGAGCGCGCGGCCTAGGCTACCGGCATGCGATTCGGCATCGTCATCCTTCCCCAGTTCGACTGGCCCGAGGCCGCGCGGTACTGGCGCGGCGCCGAGGAGTACGGCTTCGACCACGCGTGGACGTACGACCACCTCGCCTGGCGCAGCCTCGCCGGCGATCGGTGGCACGCGACCGTTCCGACGCTCACGGCGGCCGCGATGGTCACCGAGCGCATCGGCCTCGGCACCTTCGTCTCGCACCCGAACTACCGGCATCCCGTGCCGTTCGCGAAGGACGTCGCGACGCTCGACCAGATCTCGGGCGGCCGGGTGCTGCTCGGCGTCGGCTCGGGCGGCACCGGCTTCGACTCGACCGTGCTGCGGCAGCCGCAGCTCACCGCCAGGCAGCGGGCCGACCGCTTCGAGGAGTTCGTGCGCGAGCTCGACACCCTGCTGCGCTTCGAGGAGCCGGGCTCGGGCGGCATCTCGTTCGACGGCGAGTGGTTCGGCGCCGACGGCGCCCGCATGGTGGGCGAGCCGGCACAGCGGCCGCGCACGCCGTTCCACCTCGCGGCGAACGGCCCCCGAGGGCTCGCCCTCGTCGCCGAGCTCGCCGAGGGCTGGATCACGACGGGCGGCGACGACGACGGCACCGACGCGTGGTGGCGCCAGGTCGCCGCGCTCTCGGCACGGCTCGACGACGCCTGCGCCGCGGCGGGACGGGCGCCCGGCGAGCTCGCACGCACCCTCTCGCTCGACTCCGAGGCGCGCACGAGCCTCGCGAGCGTCGACGCCTTCGAGGACGCAGTGGGCCGCGCTCGCGAACTCGGCTTCACCGACGTCGTCGCGCACTGGCCGCGCCCCGAGGGCATCTACGCGGGCGACGAGCGGGTGCTCGACGAGGTCGCCGCGCGGCTCGACGCCCTCCGCTGACGGCGGCGGCGGGGCATCCGCCGCGATAGCCTGAACAGATGTCTGCGCCCCGCCGGAAGCCGCTCCTCCACTGGGAGCCGCTGCCGTACCTCGTCGTGCTCGTGCTGCTCATCGCGACGGGCGGCGTGCGGCCCGAGTCGCCGGCGTGGCTGTTCTGGCCGTTCAACGTGCTGCTCGTCGCCGCGATCGCGTGGCTCGTCGTCGGACTCGTCCGCGGGCGGCGTCGCACCGACCCCGACCAGTGGGGCGACCTCCGGTCGCTCGACGGGCTCGAGCTCGTCGAGGCACCGCACCTCGATCGGGCGGTACGGCAGGTCGCGCCGGTCGCCGACACCCACCGGCACCAGCCGGCGATCGACCTCGCGCTGCTGCACGGCGGCGCCGACCAGCATGCCGTGCTCGTGCCGCGCGCGAGCCGGTGGCTGTCGATGCGCTACCGCATCGGGGTGCAGCTCGTCGGCGGCGGCACGCCCCGGCACGCCGGGTTCCTCGGCGATGCGGTGGATGCCACGTGGCGCGAGCTCCTCGACGGTCTCGCCTCGGAGGGGCGCTACGTCAGGGTGCCCGCGCGCATCACGGGCGATGCACGCCCGCACGGCGTCGAGCTCGATCTCGGCGGCCTCGAGTCGCTCGGGGCGGGCGGGGCCACGGCGGTCTGACGCCGCGGGGCCGGTTCAGACGCCGGCGGCCTGCTGGGCCTCGTCGGCCTCCTGCGCCTCCTGCGCGGCGAGCTGCGCACGCACCTCGTCCATGTCGAGCGCGCGGACCTGCGAGACGAGCTCGTCGAGCATCGGCCGGGGGAGTGCGCCCGCCTGCGCGAACACGCCGATGCCGTCCTTGAAGGCCATGATCGTCGGGATGGACGTGATGTTCATCGCGGCCGCGAGCTGCTGCTGGTCCTCGGTGTCGACCTTCGCGAAGGTGAGGTCGGGGTTCGCCTCGGAGGCGGCCTCGTAGTTCGGTGCGAACTGGCGGCACGGGCCGCACCACTCGGCCCAGAAATCGACGAAGACGGTGCCTCCCTCGAGGATCGTCTTCTCGAAGGTCTCCAGGGTCAGCGCGACGGTAGCCATTCGTCCAGAATAAGCGACGCCGCTGGGAGCCCGCCCGGTGTTCGCTGGCAGCGACCTCGACGCCGGCCGCCCGTCCGCCGTGACCGAAAGCCGCGCCGGGCGGCATGAGCCGCACCCAGAGCGTCCGGCGCACGCAGAAATGCTGCGCATACCGTCGAGTGTCGCGCAAGGTCTTCACTTGTGCGAGCGATCCTCATAGGCTCCCAGCCGAGGCGCCCAAACAGGGCACCGGTTGGAGGAAGACAATGAGGTCACCTGTAACATCCCGCGGACTGGCGATCGCGACGGTCGCCGCGTTCGCGGTCGCGCTGATCCCGGTCGGAGCGGCCACCGCCGCACCGGCCGCGAAATGCGACAACCGCAACAACAACACGATCGCGAAGCTCGTCGAGTGCGTCGACGCCGACGGGGCGATGGAGCACCTCGAGGCGCTCCAGGAGATCGCCGACGAGAACGGCGGCAACCGCGCCGCAGGGCTCCCCGGCTACGAGGCCAGCGTCGACTACGTCGTCGACACCCTCGAGGCCGCAGGGTGGAACGTCTCGATCGACGAGTTCGACTACGACTTCATCGGGGCGTCGACGCTGACGCAGCTCACCCCGGTGAACGCGGAGTACCCGACCGGCGCGTTCAGCGGAAGCGGCAACGGCGACGTGACCGCGAACGTGGTCGCGGTCGACATCAACCTGACGCCGCCGCGCGCCTCGACGAGCGGCTGCGAGGCGGCGGACTTCGCCGGGTTCCCCGCCGGATCCATCGCACTCGTGCAGCGAGGAAGCTGCAACTTCGGCGACAAGGCGTTCTTCGCCGAGCAGGCCGGCGCCGTGGGCGTCATCATCTTCAACCAGGGCAACACGCCCGACCGTGAGGGCCTGATCGTCGCGGACGCGTCGTCGCGAACCGACGGCACGCCCGTCTCGCACGGCATCCCGGTCGTCGGAGCGAGCTTCGCGCAGGGCGAGGCACTCTCGCAGCCGGGCTCGACGGCGCACGTCTTCGTGCCTGCACCCGACCCCCGCCCGCAGAAGAACGTGATCGCGGAGCTCCCCGGCGCGAACGACGACAACGTCGTGATGGCCGGTGCGCACCTCGACTCCGTGCAGGAGGGACCCGGCATCAACGACAACGGCAGCGGCTCGGCGTCGCTGCTCGAGCTCGCCCAGCAGATGTCGAAGGTGAAGCCCCAGAACACCGTGCGCCTCGCATGGTGGGGCGCCGAGGAGGACGGCCTGCTCGGATCCGCCGCCTACGTCGACGGGCTCAGCCAGGCCGAGAAGGACCGCATCGCGCTGTACCTGAACTTCGACATGGTCGCCTCGCCGAACTACATGTTCATGGTGTACGACGGCGATGAGTCGGGCTTCCCGGCGCCGGTGACGGTGCCCGAGGGCTCGGTCGCGATCGAGAAGCTGTTCGAGAGCTACTTCACGAGCGTCGGCGAGCCGTACGACGACGCGGAGTTCAGCGGTCGCAGCGACTACGAGGCGTTCATCCTCAACGACATCCCCGCAGGCGGCCTGTTCACGGGCGCCGAGGTCGTGAAGAGCGCCGAGCAGCAGGCGATCTGGGGCGGGACGGCCGGCGAGTCGTTCGACCAGTGCTACCACCAGGCGTGCGACACGATCGACAACGTGAACGAGCACGCGCTCGACGTGAACATCGACGCGATCGCGCTCACGGTGCTCGCCTACTCCTACTCGACCGAGTCGGTCAACGGCGTGGTCGGCAAGAAGGTGCCGGGCGGGCTCGTCCTCCCGGCTCCGGCCGGCCCCGAGGGCACCGTCGGCAGCGACGGCGGCCACTCGCACGGCGACGTCGGGTAACCCGGAGGAGAACCACG
This sequence comes from Agromyces sp. NPDC058126, assembly GCF_042884595.1. Classification (NCBI taxonomy): domain Bacteria; kingdom Bacillati; phylum Actinomycetota; class Actinomycetes; order Micrococcales; family Microbacteriaceae; genus Agromyces; species Agromyces sp. NPDC058126. Next base: position 1,074,197 of record NZ_JBHVTS010000001.1, read on the forward strand.
GGGCGGGGGTGCCGGATCGGCGCCCCCGCCCTCGTCGCGTCGCTCGGCGGGTGATCGGAAGGTCGTCGTCGCCGTGGTTCCGCCAGCCGCTATCGTGAGGGTCGTGACGGCGATCGACGGGGCGAGAGCACTCGACGAGGCGCTGCCCGACCGCGACTGGCGGGCGCTCCCGGCGGGCACCGAGCGCACGTCGTTCGCGGCGCCGAGCGGCCCGCTCGCGCGCATCGCGCTCGGGCCGGCCGACGGGCCGCGCGTCGTGCTCGTGCCGGGAGCGACGGGGTCGAAGGAGGACTTCGTCCTCATGATGCCGCTGCTCGCCGACGCCGGGTACCGGGTGGAGTCGTTCGACCTCGCCGGCCAGTACGAGTCGCACGAGGCGGGTCCGTGGAACCTCCTGCCTCCACGCGATCGCTACGACCAGCGGCTGTTCCTCGACGACCTGATCGCGGTGCTCGACGACGGTGCGGGCGCGGCGCACGTGCTCGGCTACAGCTTCGCCGGAACGCTCGCGGGGCTCGCGCTGCTCGAGCGGCCCGACCGGTTCGCGAGCCTGACCCTGCTGAGCTCACCGCCCGAGCCCGGGCAGGCCTTCCGCAGCGTCAAGCGGATCGGCTTGCTGAGCGGCTTCACGACGGCGCGGCAGGGCGCCGGGCTCATGCTGTGGGGAATCCGCAACAACCTCAACCGGGTGCCGCCGGGCCGTCTCGCCTTCGTGCGCGAGCGTTTCGCACTCACCCGGCGCGAGAGCGTCGACGACATCATCGCCCTGATGATGGCGACGCCCGACGTGCGGGCCGAGCTCGCGGCGACGCCGGTGCCGAAGCTCGTCGCGGTCGGCGAGCACGACCTGTGGCCGCGTGCGCTGCACGAGCGCTCGGCGCGCGAGCTCGGCGCCCGCCTCGTGAGCTACCCCACGGGGCACAGCCCCTGCGAGACGGCGCCCCATCAGTTGGTGCGCGACATGCTCGCGCTCTTCGAGCTGAGTCGTTCGATCGCCGAGTGAGCACGCGGAGCCCGTGCTGCGGCGCCGGCGACGAGGCATCCGCATTCATCGTCGCGTCAGGCGAGCAGCGCGTCGTCGCCGTCGGCATCGCGCTCGGGCACGACCCCCTCGAGCTCCGAGGCCTCCCAGGCCCAGGCCGGTGCCCTCCGCCGCTCGGCGAGGCGGGTGATCGGCGGCCATTCGCGCGATTCGATCGACATGGTGTGGAACGCCATGCGCACGCGTCGCCAGAGCCCGGCCGCGGTGTCGAACGGCCGCGCCGACACGCCGACGACGAGCCGACGGTCGCGGACGACGGTCATGCCGGGCTGCATGCACCAGGCGAGGTCGAGGTCGTCGTGCACGTCGGCGCGGTCGCGGTGCACGAGATGCCTGAGGCGTCGCCAGGCGTCGGCCCGCATGGCGTAGTTCGACCCGAAGATCGGCGGATGGCCGAGCAGGCCTCCGATCACGGTGAAGTAGCCGCCGATGTACAGGTTCCGCGCGATCCAGCGGACGGCGGCGTTGCGTCCGTAGAAGTGGCCGCCGTTCGTGACGACCGCCGGGCGGTCCCGGGCGGTCATGCGCCGCTCGATCTCCTCGAGCCAGTCGGACGCGGGCACGGAGTCGGCGTCGAGCCGGGCGAGGATCTCGCCCCTCGCGGCATCGAAGCCGGTCGCGGTCGCGGGCCAGATGCCGCGTCGAGGCTCGACGAGCACCCGGGCCCCCGCTGCGCGGGCCACCGCGACCGTGTCGTCGGTCGAGCCGTTGTCGATGACGATGATCTCGTCGGCGGGGCGTGACTGGCCGACCACCGCGTCGAGGCACGCGACGAGGAAGTCCGCGTCGTCGAGACACGGTATGACGACCGAGATCGTGCTCATCGGGGCGAGTGTATCGCCGGAGCCGCATGCCCGGGCGGTGCGGGGACGGTGCGGGGAATATCGTGGGGAGGGCCTCGGTTGGACGGGATATATGCAAACGCATAGACTCGACCAATCATCGGATGAGCTCAGGAGCAGCATCATGCAGTTCGGTATTTTCACCGTCAGCGACATCACGCAGGACCCGACCACCGGGCGCACGCCGACCGAGGCCGAGCGCATCAAGGCGACGGTGACGATCGCCAAGCACGCCGAAGAGGTGGGCCTCGACGTCTTCGCGCTCGGCGAGCACCACAACCCGCCGTTCTGGTCGTCGTCGCCGACCACGACCCTCGCCTACATCGCCGGCCAGACGACGACCCTGCAGCTCTCGACCGCCACGACGCTCATCACCACGAACGACCCGGTGAAGATCGCCGAGGACTACGCGATGCTGCAGCACGTCTCGGACGGCCGCGCCGACCTCATGCTCGGCCGCGGCAACACCGGCCCCGTCTACCCGTGGTTCGGCAAGGACATCCGCCAGGGCCTGCCGCTCGCCGTCGAGAACTACGAGCTGCTGCACCGGCTCTGGCGCGAGGACGTCGTCGACTGGTCGGGCAAGTTCCGCACTCCGCTGCAGGGCTTCACCTCGACGCCGCGCCCGCTCGACGGCGTGCCGCCGTTCGTGTGGCACGGCTCGATCCGCACGCCCGAGGTCGCCGAGCAGGCGGCGTTCTACGGCGACGGTTTCTTCGCGAACCACATCTTCTGGCCCGCCTCGCACACGCAGCGCATGATCGCGCTCTACCGCCAGCGCTTCGAGCACCATGGCCACGGCACGGCCGCGCAGGCGATCGTCGGACTCGGCGGCCAGGTGTTCATGCGCCGCAACTCGCAGGACGCGGTGCGCGACTTCCGCCCGTACTTCGACAACGCGCCCGTCTACGGTCACGGCCCGAGCCTCGAGGAGTTCACGCAGCAGACGCCGCTCACCGTGGGCAGCCCGCAGGAGGTCATCGACAAGACCCTCGGCTTCCGAGACTACGTCGGCGACTACCAGCGTCAGCTCTTCCTCCTCGACCACGCAGGACTGCCGCTGCAGACCGTGCTCGAGCAGCTCGACCTGCTCGGCGAGGTCGTCGCCGTGCTCCGCGAGGAGTTCGAGAAGGGGCGCCCGGCCGAGGTGCCGGATGCCCCGACCCACGCCTCGCTCGTCGCCGCGAAGTACGGCGACGAGGCCCCCCGCCAGGCCACGCCGAACGCCAACCGCGGCGACAACCTCACCGTGGGCTCGCCCTACCAGGACACCGCGACCGCCGATGCCGCGGCGAAGCCGGCCGGCTCCGCCTTCGGTCCGGCCGCGACCCGTCAGGAGGCGACCCGATGACCGCCAAGAAGATCGTGGTCGTCTCGGCGGGGCTCTCGACGCCGAGCTCGACGCGCCAGCTCGCCGACCGACTCGCGGCCGACGCGGTCTCGGTGCTCGCCGAGCGCGGCACGCCCGCCGAGGTGCAGACGTTCGAGCTGCGCGAGCTCGCGCACGACATCACGAACCACCTGCTGCTCGGCTTCGCCCCGCCGAAGCTCGAGGCCGCGCTCGACGCCGTCAGCACGGCCGACGGGCTCATCGCCGTCACGCCGATCTTCACGACGAGCTATGCGGGCCTGTTCAAGTCGTTCGTCGACGTGATCGACCCGCAGGCGCTCACCGACCTGCCGGTGCTGCTCGGGGCGACGGGCGGCACGCCGCGCCACTCGCTCGCGATCGACTACGCGATGCGGCCGCTGTTCACCTACCTGCACGCCATCCCGGTGACGACCGGCGTCTTCGCCGCGACCGGCGACTGGGGTGGTGCAGAAGGCGACGGGGTCCGCTCGCTGCCCGACCGCATCTACCGCGGGGCGAAGGAGTTCGCCGAGCTCGTCGAGCGCACCGACCGTTCGCAGCTCGTGATCGACCCCTTCCGGCTCGACCGGCCCATGGGCCACCTCATCGGGGGCCTCGCGGGGGAGTGACGGCCGACCGGGATGCCGCGTCGCGAGCACGTCGCGACGCGGCATCCCATCGAGGTCAGGTCGCGGGCGTACCTGAGGATTGGCAGCGGCGCCGACGAGGTCGCGAGCGTCCGGACGGCGCGACGGCGCGGACGACAGCCGGGGGAGCGGATGCCTCCTCCAGCGGTCGGCGGCCCGTGCCGGGCCGTGCCGCGAATCAGTCGTCGAGCACGAAGGTCACCTCGAGCGTGACCGACCACCCCGTGATCCGCCCGTCGGTGGCCTCGACCTTCTGCTCCTTGACCCAGGCGCCGCTCACGTTCCGGAGCGTCTCCGACGCGCGGGCGACGCCTGCGGCGACGGCGTCGTCGAAGCTCGTCTCAGAACGGACGGTGATGGTGGTGACACGTGCGACGGAAGTCATGGTGTTCCTCCTCGAATCCGATGGTGCCTTCCCTCCATCATCCGCCCGGGCTCCGACGAGCGCGAGTGGTTGACCGCAGGTCCCGTCCCGGCGAACGCACGTCGACGGGCGGGTGAATCCTTCGCGCGCGGGCCCGTTCCGGCTCACTCCGAGTCGGCACGGGCCGCACGCTGGAAGCGTGAAGGTCGTCCTCCTCGCAGAATCGTTCCTCCCGCACATGAACGGCGTGACGCACTCACTGCTGCAGGTGCTGCGCCATCTCGAACGGCGAGGGCACGAGGCCCTCGTCGTCGCACCGCGCTCGGGCCCGATCGACCGCACGCTCTTCGGAGACGTGCGCACGATCCTCCTGCCCTCGGTGCCGCTGCCGAGCTACCCCGAGGTGCGGGTGACGCTCACGGGCGCCGCGAGGCTCGCCGCGATCGTGCGCGAGCACCGGGCCGACGTGGTGCATCTCGCCTCGCCGTTCGTGCTCGGCTGGCGCGGCGTGCTCGCGGCCGAGGCGGCGGGTGCGCCGTCGGTCGCGGTGTACCAGACCGACGTGCCCGCATACGCCGAGCGCTACGGCGTGCCCGCGGCCGAGCCCGCGCTGACCCGCCACCTCGCGAGGCTGCACCGCCGGGCGACGCTCACGCTCGCCCCCTCGAGCTCGGCGGTCGAACGGCTCGACTCGCTCGGCGTCGATCGGCTCAGGCTCTGGCGTCGCGGCGTCGACACCGAGCGCTTCGCCGCCTCCCGCCGCGACGAGTCGTGGCGGCGTCGGGTCGCGCCGGGCGGCGAGACGATCGTCGGATACGTGGGTCGGCTCGCCGCCGAGAAGCAGGTCGACGACCTCACCGCGCTCGCCGGGCTACCGGACGTCCGGCTCGTGATCGTCGGCGACGGGCCCGCGCGGGCGGCGCTCGAACGACGGCTCCCGGGAGCCCTGTTCACCGGATTCCTCGGCGGCGACGAGCTCGCCGTAGCGATGGCGAGTCTCGACCTCTTCGTGCACCCGGGCGAGCACGAGACCTTCTGCCAGACGGTGCAGGAGGCGCTCGCGAGCGGGGTGCCGGTCGTCGCGACCGGTCGCGGCGGACCGCTCGACCTCGTCGAGCAGAGCCGCAACGGCTGGCTCTACCGTCCCGGCGACCTCGCCGAGATGCGGTCGCGGGTGCAGGATCTCGCCGGCGACGACGCGAAGCGCCGCGCCTTCGCGCTGCGCGCCCGCGAATCGGTGCTCGGGCGCGGCTGGGATCGGCTCGGCGACGAGCTCATCGGGCACTACGAGGATGCCGCGGGGCTCCGCCGCGCGATGCCCCATCCCCGTCCGGCGCGCGTCGGGGCCGTCGCGGGGGAGCGGGGCGGGCGCGTGGCATCCCATCGGCCCGACGCGCCGATCGCGCCGATCGCGCCGACGGCGCCGGCCGCGCCCCTGCGCCCGCGCCGCTACGTCGCCGTCGGCGATTCGCTCACCGAGGGGCTCTGCGACACCTCGCGCACAGCCGACGGCGAGTTCCGCGGCTGGGCCGACCGGCTCGCGATGCTGCTCGCGCTCGCGGCACCCCAGGGCGAGCCGATCGAATACGCGAACCTCGCCGTGCGCAGCCGCACGGTGCGCGACGTCGTCGACGTGCAGCTGCCGCGGGCGCTCGAGCTCGGCGCCGACTTCGTCTCGGTCCTCGTCGGTGGCAACGACCTCGTCGGCCGCCGGGCGCGACCCGAGTACCTCGCGCGAGTGCTCGGCGACGCAGTCGGCCGCGTGCGCGCGACGGGCTGCGAGGTGCTGCTCGTCACGCCGTTCCTGCCCGCCCGACGCGAGGCGAGGCCGTTCGTCGCGCGGTTCGCCCGGTTCAACGCCGTGCTCGGGGAGATCGCGGCGACGCACGGCGCGCGCCTCGTCGAGGTCGCTGCAGAACCGGAGCTCACGGGGCGGGACCGATGGGCGGAGGATCGCGTGCACCTCAACTCATCGGGACACCGCGGGCTCGCCTACGCCGCGGCGAAGGTGCTCGGCATCCCCGATGCCGACGCGCTCGGGGCCCTCGAGGTGGCGCTCCACGACGATGCGGAAGATCCGGTGGAACTCGGCGACCTCGCCTGGCTGCGCCGCCATGCGGTGCCCTGGGCGCTCCGCCGTCTGCGGGGTCGCGCGGCCGGCGACGGACTGCTCGCCAAGCGCGGAGCACTGGAATCCGTCGCCCTGCCGGCGCCGGTCGGGCGGCGTGCGTCGGCGTCGTCGCGACGCGCCGGGTGAGCTCAGCCGCTCTTGCGGCGGAACTCGCGCTTGTGGTCGACCGGGCCGTGCGTGTGGTTCGCGGCACCCGAGCCGTCGAGGTGCGCCTCGCCCTCGCGTCGCTTCGAGGCCTTGTTCTTGCGCTCGAGCGCCTCGCGGAACTTGCGCTTGGTCTCCTCGGAGGCGCTGGGTGTCGTCTGCTCGTCGGAAGTCATGCTCCCGAGTCTGGCACGGATGCCTCGCGGCGCGCGCCGCGCCGACGCGTCACGGGCGGGACATCCGCAGTTCACGGCCTGAAAACGGGCCCTCTGCTAGCATTGGGAGCGGTTGCCCGTGCATTCGTGCGGGCGATCATTGGAGCAGGCCGGCAGGAAGCTGGTCCCCTGTGGTGGATCACCAACTCGTTTGGTGGACTTCTACTGGTGGCCAGCGTGAACGCAAGCTCTTGCGATTCGTAATGCCTGTTCCTGCTCCTTCGTACGAGTCGTGCCCACACGGGGTGCGACGGTAAACAAAGGAGAGGCCTCTTGGAAGGTCCTGAAATCACGTTCGCCGAAACCGTCATCGACAACGGCAAGTTCGGCACGCGTACCATCCGCTTCGAGACCGGCCGCCTCGCGCAGCAGGCGCAGGGCTCGGCGGTCGCCTACATCGACGAAGAGACCATGCTGCTCTCGGCGACCTCCGTCTCGAAGCAGCCGAAGGAGCACTTCGACTTCTTCCCGCTGACGATCGACGTCGAAGAGCGCATGTACGCCGCGGGTCGCATCCCGGGCTCGTTCTTTCGTCGCGAGGGCCGCCCCTCGACCGAGGCGATCCTCACCTGCCGTCTCATCGACCGCCCCCTGCGCCCCTCGTTCGTCGAGGGCCTCCGCAACGAGGTGCAGGTCGTCGTCACGGTGCTCGCCATCGAGCCCGACGAGCTCTACGACGTGCTGGCCATCAACGCCGCCTCGCTCTCGACCCAGCTCTCGGGCCTGCCGTTCTCCGGCCCCGTCGCCGGCGTCCGCGTCGCGCTCATCGACGGCCAGTGGGTCGCCTTCCCGAAGCACTCGCAGCTCGAGGACGCCGTGTTCAGTATGGTCGTCGCCGGTCGCGTCGTGACCGAGGCCGACGGCTCGCAGGACGTCGCGATCATGATGATCGAGGCCGAGGCGACTGACAACGCGTGGAACCTGATCCAGGCCGGCGCCGTCAAGCCGAACGAAGAGGTCATCGCGCAGGGCATCGAGTCGTCGAAGCCCTTCATCAAGCAGCTCGTCGAGGCGCAGGTCCAGGTCGCGAAGACGGCGGCGAAGCCCGTCGCCGACTACCCGACGTTCCCGCCGTACCAGGCCGAGGTCAAGGAGGCCGTCGAGGCCTTCGCCGCCGCCGAGCTCAAGGACGTCTACCAGATCGCCGGCAAGGTCGAGCGTCAGGACGCCGACGACGCCCTCAAGGCGCGCACCAAGGAGCACGTCGCGGCCAAGGTCGAGGCGGGCGAGCTGCCCGAGTCGGCCAACGCCGAGGTGTCGGCCGCGTACAAGTCGGTCACGAAGAAGGTCATGCGCACGCGCGTCCTCGAAGAGGGCGTCCGCATCGACGGCCGCGGCCTCGCCGACATCCGTCCGCTCGACGCCGAGGTGCAGGTCGTGCCCCGCGTGCATGGTTCAGCCATCTTCCAGCGCGGCGAGACCCAGATCCTGGGCGTCACCACGCTGAACATGCTGAAGCTCGAGCAGCAGATCGACTCGCTGAGCCCGGTCACCAAGAAGCGCTACATGCACAACTACAACTTCCCGCCCTACTCGACGGGTGAGACGGGTCGTGTGGGTTCGCCCAAGCGCCGCGAGATCGGCCACGGCGCGCTCGCCGAGCGTGCGCTCGTGCCCGTGCTGCCCACTCGTGAAGAGTTCCCCTACGCCATCCGTCAGGTCTCCGAGGCGCTCGGCTCGAATGGCTCGACCTCGATGGGCTCGGTGTGCGCCTCGACCCTGTCGCTGCTCAACGCGGGTGTGCCGCTGCGCGCTCCCGTCGCGGGCATCGCGATGGGCCTCATCTCCGACACCGTGAACGGTGAGACCCGCTACGCGGCGCTCACCGACATCCTCGGTGCCGAAGACGCGCTCGGCGACATGGACTTCAAGGTCGCCGGCACCAGCGAGTTCGTCACCGCGATCCAGCTCGACACGAAGCTCGACGGCATCCCCGCCTCGGTGCTCGCCGGCGCGCTGACGCAGGCGAAGGACGCACGCACGACGATCCTCGCCGTGCTGAACGCCGCGATCGACGCGCCCGACGAGATGGCGCCGACCGCGCCCCGCGTCATCAGCGTGCAGATCCCCGTCGACAAGATCGGCGAGCTGATCGGCCCCAAGGGCAAGACGATCAACGCCATCCAGGACGAGACCGGCGCCGACATCTCCATCGAGGAGGACGGCACCGTCTACATCGGCGCCGTCGACGGCCCGTCGGCCGAGGCCGCCCGTGCCCAGGTCAACGCGATCGCCAACCCGACGAACCCCGAGGTGGGCGAGCAGTTCCTCGGCACGGTCGTGAAGATCGCCGCCTTCGGTGCGTTCATCTCGCTGCTGCCCGGCAAGGACGGCCTCCTCCACATCTCGGAGGTGCGCAAGCTCGCCGGCGGCAAGCGCGTCGAGAACGTCGAAGACGTGCTCGGCGTCGGCCAGAAGATCCTCGTCGAGATCACGAAGATCGACGACCGCGGCAAGCTGTCGCTCGCCCCGGTCCTCGCCGAGGACGCGGACTCCGAGGGTCGCGGCGCGACCGGTGAGCACGCCGAGGCTCCCGCCGAAGGCGCCGACGACTAGTCGACACCCTTCAGCAGTACGCGGATGCCCCGCCCGAGACTCTCGGGCGGGGCATCCGTCGTTCGCGGCCGGTACGGCTGCTGCTGCAGGAGATGTGCGCTGAGACTGGTTCAGCGCAGGGGATGGGGCCCGATCTCCTGCAGAAGCAGCGCGTCAGAGCAGCCGTGTGGTCGCCCGCGCCGTGAGCGCGTCGCGCTCGGCGAGAGCCTGCCGGGCAGCCGCTCGGGCCTCGAGCCGGTCGAGCCGGCGGTCGGGGTCGTTGCGGCGGCTCGCGAGCTTGAGTCCCCAGCCGGCCAGTCCGAGACCGCCGCGCACGGCGAGTGCGGCGAGCGGGCCCGCGCCGGGGGCGAGCGGGGAGAGTGCGGTGTTCGTCGTCATCATCGCTCCTTCGGAGTCGGATCGTCGGTGACCTCCCCGCGGACGAGCGGGAAGGCGGTGAAGTGGATCTGCACCGGGCGGGAGCCCGGCGACGGGGTGTGCTTGTAGAGCGCGCCGTACTTCTGGAAGACCACGTCGACGTCGGCGACGAGCGCATGCAGCTGCTCGGGGGTCAGGCGGAGGTTGACGGTGTCGCTCGTCGCAACGTCGAGCCACTCCGGTCCGAACACCTGGTCGCCTTCCCTCAGGAAGTCGCGGGCGTTCTGCTCGCGTGCGCGGAACCACTCGTCCTCCACCAGCTTCGCCGCGAGTCGTTCGGCGCTGCCGGCCGGCAGCTTGCGGACATCGGGCACGGTGACCGAGCCGGGCACCCGCTCCCACCAGCGCTCACGGCCCTTGCCGCGGGAGGTGTTCTCGCGAACGAGGCCGGATCGCTCGAGCTCGCGCAGGTGATAGCTCATCGAGCCGCTCGACTCGCCGAGCCGCTCGGCGAGCCCGCTGGCGGTGAGCGGCCCGTACGCGGAGAGCTCGTCGTAGATGCGCACCCGCAGCGGATGGGCGAGCGACTTCAGGGCCTTCGTCGAGAGCACATGGTCGATGCCCGGGTGCTGGGTGCTGCTGGGCTGGTCTGCGAAGTTCTCGGGCGTCTCGGTCATGTTGCAAAGATAGCGTTGCAAAGAGATCTTTGCAAGGATTTGTTTGCAACGGGTTCTTTGCATCCTGCCGAGGTGCTCAGCGCTCGAGCAGCGGTCCCAGTCGATACGGGATCAGCTCGCCCATAGCGAGGGAGGTCTCGGTGCGCTCGACGCCGTCGATCGCGAGGATCTCGCCGTCGATGCGGAACAGGTCGTGCGCGTCGCGGCACACCACCCGCACGAGCAGGTCGATCGAGCCCGACAGTCCGTGCGCCTGGATGACCTCGGGAATGGTAGCGATTTCGTCGACGACCTCGCCGAGGAGCTTCTGCCGTACGTGCACCGCGATGAACGCCTCGATCGGGTAGCCGAGCGGCGCCGGGTCGATGCTGCGTTCGAACGAGAGGAAGGCGCCGGATGACTCGAGGCGGGCCATCCTCGCCTGCACCGTGTTGCGCGAGAGGCCGAGCCGATCGGCCAAGGCGACCACCGTCGCGCGGGGGTCGGGGGAGAGGGCCGCGAGCAGCGCTCGGTCGACGGCGTCGTAACCGGTCATAACGCCACACAATAGCACCGGCTGAGGTGCGTCAACTTGGCAACATGCTCAATGTGTTCACGCTTGCTTGAGCTGTGTGACCGATCGACGTACGCTCACGGTATCCGGCAGAGTCGCCGGTGCGGGCTGCCCACGAAGCGGGCCCGCTGAGAGCGAGGATCGACGATGACCCCATCCGACCGAGACGCCACCGGCCTCCTGACACGCCCCGACCCGTTCGTGCAGCTGATCACCCCGACGGGTGAGCGGGTGCGCAACGCCGAGTACGACCGGTGGGTCGCCGACGTCGACCTCGAGGTGCTCGGTCGCCTCTACCGCGACATGGTCGTGGTGCGCCGCATCGACACCGAAGCCACCGCGCTGCAGCGCCAGGGCGAACTCGGCCTGTGGCCGCCGCTCGTAGGTCAGGAGGCCGCCCAGATCGGCTCGGCCCACGCGCTGCGCGACGACGACTTCGTCTTCTCGAGCTACCGCGAGCACGCGCTCGCGTGGCACCGCAAGGTCGCTCCGGCCCAGCTGCTCAGTGTCTGGCGCGGCACGGCGGCCTCGGGCTGGAACCCGTACGAGCACAACATGGCGGTGCCGCAGATCATCATCGGCGCGCAGGCACTGCATGCCACGGGGTATGCCATGGGCCTCCGCTGGGAGGGCTCCGATGCCGCCTCGATCGCCTACTTCGGCGACGGCGCGACCAGCGAGGGCGACGTCAACGAGGCGCTCGTCTTCGCCTCGAGCTTCGACGCCCCGGTCGTCTTCTTCTGCCAGAACAACCAGTGGGCGATCTCCGAGCCGGTCGGGCTCCAGTCCAAGCAGGCGATCGCGCGCCGCGCCGACGGCTTCGGCATGCCGGGCCTCCGGGTCGACGGAAACGACGTGCTCGCCGTGCTCGCAGCCACCCGCTTCGCCCTCGATCGCGCCCGCCGAGGCGAGGGGCCGAGCTTCATCGAGGCCGTCACCTACCGGATGGGCCCGCACACGACCGCCGACGACCCGAAGCGGTACCGCGGCGACGCCGAGCTCGCCGAGTGGCGCGAGCGCGACCCCATCTCGCGGGTGCTCGCCTACCTCGACGGCTCGGGCGTCGACATCGCCGGGCTCGAGCGCGAGGCGATCGCCGAGGCCGACCGCGTCGCAGCCGAACTGCGCGCCGCGATCACGACCCTCGGCGACCCCGAGCCGCTCAGCGTGTTCGACCACGTCTACGCCGAGCCGAACAGCCACCTCGAGCGCCAGCGCGCGAACTACGCGCGCTACCTCGCGATGTTCGACGAGCCGGGCGACGGCGCCGGGCCCGAGGCATCCGGTCGTACCGAAGGAGGCGTGCGATGACGCAGCTGACGCTCGCGAAGGCCCTGAACGCCGGTCTCCGGCGCGCGCTCGCCGACGACGACAAGGTCGTGCTGATGGGTGAGGACATCGGCACCCTCGGCGGCGTGTTCCGCGTGACCGACGGGCTGAAGGCCGAGTTCGGCGCGCACCGCGTGGTCGACTCGCCACTTTCCGAGGCCGGCCTCATCGGCACCGCGGTGGGGCTCGCATACCGGGGATTCCGGCCGGTCGTCGAGATCCAGTTCGACGGATTCATCTACCCCGGGTTCGACCAGATCGTCGCCCAGGTCGCGAAGCTGCACTACCGCTCGCGCGGCACGGTGAAGATGCCCATCACGATCCGCGTGCCCTTCGGCGGCGGCATCGGCGCGGCCGAGCACCACTCGGAGTCGCCCGAGGCGTACTTCGCGCACACCGCGGGCCTGCGCGTCGTCGCCTGCTCGAACCCCGCCGACGCGTACGTCATGCTGCGGCAGGCGATCGCGAGCGACGACCCGGTGCTGTTCTTCGAGCCGAAGCGCCGCTACCACGTGAAGGGCGAGGTCGACGAGTCGGCGAGCCTCGCCGACGCACCGCCGATGGGCGTCGCCGCGACGCTCTCGCGCGGAAACGACGTCACGCTCGTCACCTACGGGGCGCTCGTGCAGACGGCGCGGGATGCCGCGACCGCGGCCGCGGAGGACGGCATCTCCCTCGAGGTGATCGACCTGCGCTCGCTCGCGCCGATCGACTACGCGCCGATCGAGGCGTCGGTGCGGCGCACCGGCCGGCTCGTCATCGCGCACGAGGCGGGCCAGCAGGGCGGCATGGGTGCTGAGATCGCCGCATCGATCACGGAGCGCTGCTTCGAGTTCCTGGAGGCGGCGCCGGTGCGGGTCACCGGCCACGACATCCCCTACCCGCCCGCGAAGCTCGAGCGGCATCACCTGCCCGACCTCGACCGCATCCTCGACGGGGTCGATCGCGCGCTCGGCCGGCCGAACTCGCTGAGCGGGGTGGAGGCGTGACCACGATGATCCGCGACTTCCCGCTGCCCGACCTCGGCGAGGGGCTCACCGAGTCCGAGATCGTCGCCTGGCGCGTCGCCGTCGGCGACCGCGTCGAGCTCAACCAGATCGTCGCCGACATCGAGACCGCGAAGGCGGTCGTGGAACTGCCCTCGCCGTTCGCGGGCGTCATCACGGCGCTGCACGCCGCGGAGGGCGAGACGATCGACGTCGGTGCGCCGCTGTTCTCCTGCGACACGGGCGAGGCCTCCGGCGAGGCGGATGACCCGGGGTCCGTCCCGGCGACGCCGGCTCCCTCGGCCGCGGCGAGCGGCGGGACGAGCACGGCGGACGAGGCCGCGCCGGCGGGCGGTCGTGAGGCCGCTCCCGGTCCGAACCTCGTGGGCTACGGCGCACGCGACGAAGGCGGGCCGAAGCGCCGCGCACGACGCGCCGCGGCGCTCGCCGCCGAGCTGGTGCCCGAGGTGCCGGCCGCGCCGGTCGCCGAGGCGCCTCGTCCCGACCTCGAACCCGCCGTCGGCGCCGAGCGCCCGCGGTCGACCCCGCCCGTGCGCAAGCTCGCACGCGACCTCGGCCTCGACCTCGAGCACATCGCGGGCACCGGCCCGCGCGGCCTGATCACGCGCGACGACGTCGAGCACGCGGCATCGTCATCGGTCACGAGCCCGACGATCGCATCCGGCGCCGCCGTTGCTGAGCCGCAGGCGGCCCCGACCGGTTCCCGACCCGCAGAGACCCGCATCCCGATCAAGGGCGTGCGCAAGCACACGGCCGCGGCCATGGTGCGGAGTGCCTTCACTGCCCCGCACGTGACCGAGTTCCTGACGATCGACGTGACCGAGACGATGGAGCTCGTGCGCGGCCTCCGCGAGGACCGTGCGCTCGCGGCGCACCGCGTGACCCCGCTCGCCGTCGTCGCGAAGGCCCTCTGCATCGCGGCCCGCCGCACCCCCGAGGTGAACGCCCGGTGGGACGAGGACGCGCAGGAGATCGTGCAGTTCGCGGGGGTGAACCTCGGCATCGCCGCGGCGACCGAACGCGGACTCGTCGTGCCGAACATCCCCGGCGCCGACGGGCTCACGCTGCTCGAGCTCGCCGACGCGATCACCGCGCTCGCCGAGACCGCGCGCTCGGGCCGCACGAGCCCGTCGTCGCTCGCGGGCGGCACCATCTCGATCACGAACATCGGCGTCTTCGGCATCGATGCGGGCACGCCGATCCTGAATCCGGGGGAGGCGGCGATCCTCGCGATGGGGGCGGTGCGCCGGCAGCCGTGGGAGCACCGGGGCGAGATCGCCCTCCGCGAGGTCATGACGCTGAGCCTGTCCTTCGACCACCGCCTGGTCGACGGCGAACAGGGGTCACGCTTCCTCGCCGACATCGGTGCGATCCTGCGCGAACCGGGCCGTGCGCTGACCATGATGTGATCGCAACGTTCCCCGTCGGGTCGGCGGACCCGACGGGGAACGTCGCCTGTGGTCGCGCGAACCCTCCCGTCGGGCACCTCCACCGCTCCCCGGGGGCGGCGCTCAGTCGCCGACGATCAGTCCCAGGGCGACGGCGAGCGCCGCGGACTCCGAGATCCGATCCTGCTGCCAGGGCGTCAGGTCGCGGGCCGGAGAAGCGTCGAAGCTCAGTGCGAAGGGGTCGGCGACGTCGGTGGTGATGCCGCTGAGCGCCTCGAGCACCGCGAGCCCGCAGTAGGGCGTGTGCACGGCTGAGTAGCCGCCTTCGTGCGAGAACACGATCCGGCCCCCGCAGACCTCGTCGGCGAGCGCGCGCAGGCGTTCGGCGATCCCGCGGAATCCCGCGGAGGTGACGCTCATCCGCCCGAGCGGATCCGCCGCCGAGGGGTCGAAGCCGCTCGAGACGACGATGAGGTCGGGGCGAAACGCGCGCAGGGCCGGTCCGGCGACCTGTTCGACGACGGCCCAGTACGCGCCGTCGCCGCTGCCCGCCGGCAGCGGCACGTTGATGTTGGTGCCGAAACCGGGGCCCTCGCCGCGCTCATCGACCATGCCGCTGTCGACGGGGAACAGTCGATCCTGGTGGACGGAGACGGTGAGCGTCTCGCGATCGCTCCAGTAGATCTTCTGCGCGCCGTTGCCATGGTGGACGTCGTAGTCGAAGACGGCGACCCGCCCGACCCTTCCCTCGGCGCGCAGGCGTTCGATCGCGACCGGTACGTTCGCGAAGAGGCAGTAGCCGCGCCCCATGTCGGGCTCGGCATGGTGCCCGGGCGGGCGCACGAGGGCGTACGCGTTGTCCACGGTACCGTCCATGACGGCGCGCGCGGCCGCATAGGTGCCGCCAGCGGCGAGCCGGGCGATGTCGTAGCCTCCGTGGCCGAACGGGGTGAAGCCGTCGCCGCCGTCCCCGCCGCCGGCCGACGACTGGGTCTTGATCGCCTCGATGTGACGGGTCGTGTGCACTCGCGCCAGGTCGTCCTCCGAGACGAGCTCCGGGCGGATCCGGGTGAGTCGGTCGATGAGTCCCGAGACCTCCACGAGCCCCGCGATCCTCGACTTCGTCTCCGGGGCCTCGTAGGTCTGGTAAGGCTGCACGAAACCGCCGCTCGGGTAGATGCCCGCGTGGGTCCCCGTGTCGTGCCAGGCGTACCGCTCGTGCCAGACGTACCCGGTCCTGCGCTCCATTGCGTTGCCTCCGCTTCATGTGGCCAGCCGAATGAGTGATCGGCAAGGAGATGGCCAGCTGAGTTTCGAGTAAACAACGATGAGGGGTACTTCGCAAGTGAATGATCACAACTTTGCGGAATCTATTGCACAATCATCATTCACTATGCTTCGATGTCGCCACGGGTTCACGACGCGATCCCGACACATCAGGTTCCACGGTGCGAAGGAGCATCCAAATGAAACGACTGAAGATCGCCGCCGTCACCTCCGCGTTCGCGGTGCTCGCGCTCAGCGGCTGCTCGACCGGCGGCTCAGCGACGTCGGAGGGTGACGCCGCGAAGGGCGCGGTCGCGATGAGCTTCGCCGGCCTCGACATCCAGGTCTGGAACGACATGCTGCCGTTCATGGAGGACACCGTCGAGGGAGCCGGATACGAGTTCGTGACCGACGACCCGAAGTGGAACGCGCAGACGCAGGTCTCCGACTGGGAGTCCTGGATCGTGCGCGGCGACATCAAGGCGATCATGGGCTACCCCGTCCAGTCCGACGCGATGGTCGCGGTCACCCAGCGCGCGAGCGAGATGGGTATCCCCGTGCTCGGCTACGGCAGCACCTGGGACGGTGTGGCGGCCGCGGTGTACTTCGACCACCTCGCCGACGGCAAGAAGCTCGGTGAGAAGGCGGCCGAGTGGATCGCCGAGCGGTACGGGTCGGAGCACGTCGAAGTTGCGCTGCTCGGGTACCCCGACACCGACCTCGGACGGCTCCGAGGGGAGGGCATCAAGGAGGCCCTCGACGAGGCGGGCCTCGATCTCAACGTGAATGAGCACTCCGTCCTCAACCTCGACGACGGCTACTCCGCGGTGCAGAACCAGTTGAATGCGTTCCCCGACACGAAGGTCTGGCTCGCGGTCTCGAACGATCCCGCCCAGGGCGCCTACCAGGCACTGATCGACAGCGGCGTCTCGCCGACGGACGACGGCGTCCTGCTCGCGAACCTCGACGGCACCGATGCCGAACTCGACGCGGTGGCCGGTGAGGGGTCCCTCTGGCGGTTCATCTACCTCGCGCCGGCGCGCGAGATCGGCGAGGCGAACGCGGAACTGCTCATCTCCGCCGCGGAAGGCGAGACGGTCGAGGACCAGATCCTGCCGCTGACGTTCGTCGATGCCGCGAACGCCGAGGACTACCTGCTCGCGAATCAGTGAAGACGCCCAAGAGCCTGGAGGGACGACCGTGAAACCGTCGACGCCGCGCATCGCGTTCGAGCACCTCGCCGTGGATTTCGGCGCCACGAGGGCGCTCGACGACATCAGTCTGACGGTCGAACCCGGCGAGATCGTGGGTCTGCTCGGGCACAACGGCGCAGGCAAGAGCACACTGCTGAACGTCGCGACCGGCGTGATCCCGGCGACCGCGGGATCGTTCTCGATCGACGGAGTCGCGGTCGGACGCCGGATCACGCCGAAGGAGGCAACGGCACTCGGCATCACGGTCATCCATCAGGAGCCGGCGCTCGCGCAGAACCTCTCGATCCTCGACAACATCTACCTCGCTCGCAGCGAACCGGGGTGGTCGAAGCAGAAGGCGCAGGCCGCCCGCGAGGCGCTGAGCGCGGTCGGTGCGGACCTGCCGCTCGACATGCCCGTCGAAGCGCTCGGGCTGGGCGAGCGGCAGCTGGTCGACCTGGCGCGCGGCCTGCTCGGCGGCGACATGAAGGTGCTCCTGCTCGACGAGCCCACCGCGGCGCTCGGCAAGGCCGAGACGGATTCACTGCACCGGCTGATCCTCGCGTTCGCCGCTGCAGGGACCTCGGTCCTCTACGTCTCGCACCGGCTGCCCGACATCCTCGAGGTGTGCACGAGGATCGTGGTGCTGCGCGGCGGCGAACTCGTCGTCGACGGCCCGACCGAGCAGTTCACCGCGGCGCGACTCGCCGAGGCGCTCGTCCCCGACATCCGCTCGGTGGACTTCGAGCATGTCGAGGCCGGCGCCGAACGCGTCGGCATCGACCGCCCCGGCGGGCGGATCGAGGTGCGCGCGCGGGAGGTGGTCGGACTGTTCGGGATGGCCGGCGGTGAGCAGTTCGACCTCGCCGCGCAGCTCGCCGGCGCCGACGACGCCACACGTCTCCGATACGACCTCGACGGGAGGTCGACCGAGTTCCGCTCGACGTCGAAGGCGATCCGGAGCGGCGTGTTCTTCGTTCCCGCGGATCGGGAGACGGAGGGACTCATCGGTGCGGAGAGCGCGCTCGACAACGTCATCCTGCCCTGGCTCGGCCGATTCGGCACCGGCGGGTGGTGGGTCTCGGCACGCAGCGGGCGCAGCGTGTACGAACGCGCCCGCAAGGCGCTCGACATCCGGGGGCCGGGGGCCGAGGCCGAGATCTCCCAGTTCTCCGGCGGCAACCGCCAGAAGCACCTCCTCGCGCGGTGGCTCTATCCCGTGGCGCCGAGGCTCCTCGTCCTCTCGCAGCCCACGCAGGGCGTCGATGTCGGCGCCAAGGTCGACATCGTCGAGGGCGTTCGCGGTGCCGCGGCGGCCGGAGCGGCCGTCGTCGTCGCCTCGAGCGAATCCGACGAGATCGCGAGCATGTGCGACCGGGCGTACGTGCTCCATGGCGACACGATCGTCGAGATCCCGCGAACCCCGTCATTCAATGAGGACCTGCTCGATGCATTGCTCGTCTCGGGCGAGCGGTCGCGAGCGGATCGAACCGAGCTTGCAGAAGGACAGAACCGATGAACCTGGAACGATTGAAGATCTTCGCCGCCAAGAACGGCATCTTCCTCGCGCTCATCGCGCTGGTGGGGGTCTTCTCCATCCTCCGCCCGAACTTCTTCTCGCTCGCGAACGGTCAGACGATCCTCCTGCAGGCCGCAGAGCTCGGACTGATCGCGATCCCGGTCGCATTCCTCATCATCGCCGGAACCATCGACCTCTCGGTCGGTTCCATCGCCTCCGCGGCGGCGGTGACGGCGGGGATCACCATGAGTTCGACCGGGTCGGCGACGCTCGGAATCCTCGTCGGCATCGGCACCGGGATCGTCGCGGGGGCACTCAACGGCTTCCTCGTCTCCTACCTGGGCCTGAACGCCTTCGTCGTCACCCTCGGCGCGCTGAGCGTCTGGGGCGGCTTCGCGCTGCTGATCTCCGACGGCCGCACCATCCCGCGATCCGAACTGCCCGAGGCGTTCCGCGCGATCGGGACCTTCAAGGTCGGCGGCATCCCGGTGCAGATCATCGCGCTCATCGTCGTGATCGTCCTCGGCTGGTACGTGCTCAACCACACGAAGTTCGGCAAGGAAGTGAAGGCGATCGGCGGCAACGCGCGAGCGGCCCGGCTGATGGGCGTCGCGGTGAGGCGGAACAAGTTCCTGCTCTTCGTCGGCAGCGGCGCCTTCGCCGCGATCGCCGGTCTCCTCCTCTCGGCGAAAGTGCAGTCGGCGAACCCGACCATCGGTGTCGGAATGGAACTCGAAGCGCTCACGGTCGTCCTGCTCGGCGGTGTCGCGTTCGAGGGAGGCGTCGGTCGGATCAGCGGAGTCGTCGCGGGCCTCCTCTTCTTCCGGGTGCTCCGCGCGGGCCTCGTCTTCATGCAGGCCTCGCCCTTCCTGCAGACCATCCTGGTCGGCGCCACGCTGATCGTGGCCGTCGCGCTGGACAGCTCGATCCAGCGGGTCATCCGGAAGTCGTGGGCCAACCTCGGCAGACGTGCGGTGCGTGCCGAACCCGACGAGGAGACCGAGCCGGTGCGTGAGAGCGTGGGCCGGCTGTGACCGACCCGCGGTCGGGCGAGGTCCCGGACCCCGGTGCTGGCCGGACCTCCGTGGTCGATCTCGACATCGAGACGGCGCTCTCGCTGCTCACCGCGGGCGAGATCACGGCGGTCGAACTGCTCGCCCGCCACCTCGATCGGATCGCGGCCTACGACCGTCGGGGGCCGATCCTGAACTCCGTTCCCGTGCTCAATCCCGGTGCGTTCGACGACGCCGCCGAGTCCGACCGCCGGTTCCGGCTGGGGGGCGCTGCGGTACGGCCCCTCGAGGGCATCCCGTTCACCGTGAAGGACAGCTTCAGTGTCCGCGGGCTGACCGTCGCGAACGGCTCGCCGGCGTTCGCCGGTCTCGTCGCGGCAGGGGACGCCTTCGCCGTGCAGGCGCTGCGGGGTGCCGGGGCGGTGCTGATCGGCAAGACGAACATGCCGCCGATGGCCGCCGGCGGGATGCAGCGCGGCGCGTACGGCCGTTCGGAGAGCCCGTACAACCCCGCCTACCTCGCGGCGGCCTACGCCTCCGGCTCGTCCCACGGATCGGCGGTCTCGACGGCCGCGGGCCTCGGAATGTTCGGAATGGGGGAGGAGACGGTCTCCTCCGGCCGCAGCCCCGCCTCCAACAACGCGCTCTGCGCCTACACGCCGTCGCGAGGAGTGATCTCCATCCGCGGCAACTGGCCGCTGTTCGCGAGCAGCGACGTCGTCGTCCCACAATGCAGGACCATGGCTGACCTGTTGCGCGTCATCGAGGTGCTCGTCGTCGAGGATCCCGAGACCGACGGCGACTTCTGGCGGACCCAGCGCGTGGTCGCGCTCCCGAGCCCCGACGAGGTGTTCCCCCGTCCGCTCGCCGAACTGCGGGAGGACCGTCGGCGCGCGGCCCCGCTCGCCGGTGTCCGGCTCGGCGCGCCGCGCATGTTCCTCGGAGCGGATCCCGAATACCCGGTCGTCATGAGCGACGGCGTGCGCGTGCGCTGGGAGGCGGCCCGCGCCCGCCTCGAGTCGCTCGGCGCCGACGTCGTCGACTGCGATCTCCCGGCCCTGCGGGCCTACGAGGGCGAGCACTACACCGCGAACGCGCTCGCCGAGGTCGGCACGTTCCCCGAAGGCTGGATGGACCGGGAGTTCGGCTCGTTCATGTGGTGGGGCTGGGATGCGTTCCTCCGGCGGAACGCCGCCATCGCACGGAAGCAGGGCGATCCGCCCGTGCACCCCGCATCGCTGGCCGAGGTCGACGGCGGCCTGATCTTCCCGCTGCCGAGCGGGGCGTTGCCCGATCGCTACGACGCGGACGCCGCAGGCGTCGCCGTCGATGCGGCGTCGGCGGAGTTCGGCGCCCGCCACGGCGAGGTTCCCGCCCGCGCTCGAGCCGGGATCGTCGGGCCGTTCGAGGACCCGGACCTCGGGGCGGGCCTCGCGGCGCTCGAGGAGTTCCGCATCGAGCGGTTCGAACGCTGGCTCGAGGAGTCGGAGCTCGACGGGCTCGTCTTCCCGGCGAACGGGGACCACGCGGCCGCCGACGCCGACGTCGACGTGAGGAGCGCCGACCACGCCTGGGCGAACGGCGTGCTCTACTCCAACGGGAACTACATGCTGCGCCACCTCGGCATTCCGACGGTCACGGTGCCGATGGGCGTCGTCGACGAGACGAGGATGCCCGTCGGCGTCACCTTCGCCGGCCCGGCCTACGCGGACGCCCGGCTGCTCGAGTGGGGGCACGCGTTCGAACGCGCGGGCGCCCTTCGGGATCGGCCTTCCGCCACGCCCGAGCTGCCCGGTGGGCCGATCGAGCATCGGCGTCCGGCCGGCGCAACGCGGATCCCCTCGCTCGCGCTCGACTGCCGGGTCGACGAGCTCGCGGGCCACGGCGAGACAGACGAGTCCGTCGCCGGACCGGACGTGCCCGGGCTTCCGCATCGACGCGTCCGGGTGAACGTCCGGGTGGACGGCGATGCCGATGGCCTCGCGGTGCGGATCTCCGTCGACGGCCGAGTCGTGACGGCTCGGCGGGAGGACGACGGGTGGCTCGCCGAGGCGACGGTGCCGGCCGGACGACGGCCGGTCGGCTCAATTCTCGCGGGGTCGACGATCGTGGTCGCGCTCGCCGTCGCCGAGGACGGCACGACGACCGGGGCCTACAGGGAACTCCCGTGAACAGGCCGAGGCGGTCCGCGACGGGGAGCGACGACGGGGATAGATTTGCCCTCGACAATGAGAGAGGATGGCGCGACATGATCATGCAAGCGGCCTCGAATCCCGCAACATGGGATCTCGACGAGATCGACCAGCAGCTCATCGCGATGCTCGAGCAGGACGGGCGTCTGAGCTACGCGGACCTCGCGGCCGAGGTAGGCCTGACGTCGGGCGGTGCCCGGGCGCGCGTCCTCCGCTTGCAGGAGCGCGGCGTCATCCGGATCACCGCGGTCGTCGACGCGACCTCGCTCGGCCTGGACAGCATCGCCGCGCTGCAGGTCGAGGTGGCCGGCGATCGGGAGCTGCAGGAGATCGCCGCCGACATCTCGCGGGTGCGCGGCGTCCGCTACGTGGTGCTCGGCTCGGGCCGGTTCACGATCTTGGTCGAGGTGTACGCCGACAGTCCGCAGAACCTGTTCTCGGTGATCAACTCCGACATCAGGGCGATCCCCGGCGTCGCCCGCGTCGAGACCTTCACCTACGATCGCGTGTTCTCGCACCACCCGGTGTTCCCGATCCGGGTCGGCGACCGCGATTCGGCCTGAGCCCCGCTGCTGACCGTATCGACCTCGCGGCCGGTCGACGCCCTACCGGCGGGCCGCCATCGGGAGGATGATGGCGGAATGACCGATCCACGGCGCACCCTCACCCCTGCCGAGACCGTCGACGACCTCGCGGGCACGGCCTTCGTGCACACCGGCGGGCAGCTCGACGGCGCTTACCGCACCGCGGACTTCGCGAGTGCCGTCGAGATCCTTGCCGAGGTCGCCGAGGTGGCGGACGCGATGAACCACCACCCCGAGGTGCGGCTCGGATGGGGGCGGATCGCGTTCGAGCTGAGCTCGCACGACGTCGGCGGCGTCACCTCCAGGGACCTCGAGCTCGCACGCCGCATCGACGCGCTCGCCGTCGGACGCGGCGCACGCCCCGGCAATTGAGGGAGGGGGCTCAGCCGAGCAGGTAGACCCGCTCCTCGATCTCCGCCTCGCGGGCGTTCGCGTAGCCGCGCTCGGTGCCGACCTGCTCGAAGCCGAGCTTCTCGAGCACCGCGATCGACCCGGCGTTGTCGGCAGCGACGCGGGCGCGTACCGGGCGTTCGGTGAGCGCTTCGAGGAACAGGTGCATGGCGCGGGTGGCGATGCCGCGGCCCCACTGCGCGCGGTCGATCCAGTAGGTGATCTCGGGAGTGCCCTCGTCGAACCAGCGGGCGACGCTGCCCACGATCTCGCCGTCGGCGCGCACGGTGCGGGCGTCGACGCCCGGGTCATCGAGGAGCCGGCGCCAGTGCGCGTCGAACATCGCGCGGTCGCTCGGATCGGGCGGCGTGAAGGCCGCCATCCGGACCGAGACCGGGTCCTGCTCGATCAGGAACAGTGCATCGAGATCACCGTCGCGGGTCGCGCGCAGCGTCACGACATGAGGCTCGCCCATGCCATCTCCTCCAGGATGCCGCGGACGGTGCCGTCGGCCGGTCGGCGCCCGGGGATGCGGGCGCTGTGCGGAGTGGAGTTCAGGAGGCCGAAGGCGGCGTGTGCCCTGACCCTGAGCTCCGCCTCGGCCCGATCGGGCCGGAGTCGGGAGAGCACGTCGACCCAGTGTTCGACGTAGCGGCGCTGGAGGAGGCGCACATCGTGGCGTGCACCCGCGTCGAGCTGTTCGAGTTCGCGATCCTGCACGAGGATGACGTCGGCGTCGCCGAGCGCGAAGTCGACGTGGTGCGCGATGAGTGCGCGCAGCGAGCGTTCGGGGTCGGATGCCTCGTCGAGCACCCGCTCGGCCCCGTCGAGGAGGGCCCGGCTCGCGCCCTCGAGGATGGCCGCGAGCACGGCGGCCTTGCCGGGGAAGTGGCGGTAGACGGCCGGCCCCGAGACGCCGACCGCGGTGCCGAGGTCTTCGATCGTGACGCCCGCGTAGCCGCGTTCGGCGAAGAGCGTCGCGGCGGCGGCGAGGATCGCGGCGCGACGGTCGGCCTTCTGGCGACCGCGCTCGGTGAGCACGGTCGGCCCGTCGGACGCGGGGGCGGGGCTGCTTGCCATCTCGGTTAACGCTCGCTAACATCGGGAATCGAGTTAGTGAACACTAACCGAAACCAGGTGCCCGCGGCAAGGGGGCGCGCCGTCGACGACGACGGACCGAGCGAGACGAGCTGAGCGCATGGGCATCCTGCACACGCAGATCGACCCCGAGGGCGACACCGGCCGGGCGAACGCCGCGGCGCACGCCGAGCTGGCGACCGAGCTGCGGGCGCGGCTCGCTGCCGCCGCGCAGGGCGGGCCCGAGGCATCCCGAACCCGTCACGTCGCACGTGGCAAGCTGCTGCCCCGTGACCGCGTCGCGCGCCTGCTCGACGAGGGCAGCCCGTTCCTCGAGCTCGCGCCGCTCGCCGCCGACGGCCTCTACGGCGACGACTCGCCCGGCGCCGGCATCATCACGGGCATCGGCCTCGTGCACGGCCGACCCGTCATGGTCGTCTGCAACGACCCGACGGTGAAGGGCGGCACCTACTACCCGATGACGGTGAAGAAGCACCTCCGGGCGCAGGAGGTCGCGAAGGAGCACCGGCTGCCGTGCGTCTACCTCGTCGACTCGGGCGGGGCGTTCCTTCCGCTGCAGGACGAGGTGTTCCCCGACCGCGACCACTTCGGCCGCATCTTCTACAACCAGGCGCAGCTCTCGTCGATGCGCATCCCGCAGCTCGCGGCCGTGCTCGGCTCGTGCACCGCGGGCGGCGCGTATGTGCCGGCGATGAGCGACGAGACCGTGATCGTGCGCAACCAAGGCACCATCTTCCTCGGCGGCCCGCCCCTCGTGAAGGCCGCGATCGGCGAGGTCGTCACGCCCGAGGAGCTCGGCGGCGGCGAGCTGCACTCGCGCACCTCGGGCGTGGTCGACCACCTCGCCGAGGACGACGAGCACGCCCTCGAGCTCGTGCGCGACATGGTCGCGACGCTGCCCGCGCAGGCGCCGCGTGCCTGGGCGGTGCGCGAGCCCCGCGAGCCCGCCGTCGACCCGGCAGGGCTCACTGCGGCCGTGCCGGTCGACGTGCAGCAGCCCTACGACGTGCGCGAGGTCATCGTGCGGCTCGTCGACGCCAGCGAGTTCGCCGAGTTCAAGCCCGACTACGGCGACACCCTGATCACCGGATTCGCGCACCTCGACGGCCACCCGGTCGGCATCGTCGCGAACAACGGCGTGCTCTTCAGCGAGTCGGCGATGAAGGGGGCGCACTTCATCGAGCTCTGCGACCAGCGCGGGATCCCGCTGCTGTTCCTGCAGAACATCTCGGGCTTCATGGTCGGCCGCGACGCCGAGGCGGGCGGCATCGCCAAGCACGGCGCGAAGATGGTCACCGCCGTCGCGACGACGCGGGTGCCGAAGCTCACCGTCGTCATCGGCGGGTCGTTCGGCGCCGGCAACTACTCGATGTGCGGGCGCGCGTACTCGCCGCGCTTCCTCTGGATGTGGCCGAACGCCCGCATCTCCGTCATGGGCGGGGAGCAGGCGGCCTCGGTGCTCGCGACGGTCAAGCGCGACCAGCTCGCGGTGAAGGGCGAGACCTGGTCGGATGACGCGGAGCGGGCCTTCAAGGATCCGATCCGCGCCCAGTACGACGACCAGGGGAGTCCCTATCACTCGACCGCGCGGCTCTGGGACGACGGCATCATCGCGCCCGAGGACACGCGCACCGTGCTCGGTCTCGCGCTCGAGCTCGCGAGCCGCACGCCGCTGCCCGAGCCGCGGTTCGGACTCTTCCGGATGTGATGCGCGGCGCGCGCCTCGCCGCGCCGCGCATAGTCTGGTTCAGCGACCGGCTGCCCCGGCGGTGGCCTCGATCGCAGCGATCATCTCGGGCACGCCCCCGCGCCACGGCTCGCCGTGCCCCGGGATCACCCAGCTCGCCGAGACGCCGTCGAGACGGTGCAGTGAGGCGAGCGCCTCGGCAGGGTCGTCGGTGAAGGGTGCGGGCTGCGGACCGTGCGCGCCGGTCAGCACGTGCCGGGTGGTCAGCGCGTCGCCGACGAAGACGGCGTCGACTGCGGGAACGTGGATGGCGACGCTGCCGGGGGAGTGCCCGGGCATCGCGATGACGCGCGGGGCGCCGGGCAGGTCGAGCACCTCGCCGTCGCGGAAGGTCACGACCTCGCCGACGGGGGTGGTGCGCAGGCCGCCCTTGCGTGCGGCGTACCAGAGGAACTTCGCGGTGGCGCCGAGCTTCATGTGCCCCCACTCGGGCTTCGTCGACACCTCGCCGCGGGCGCGCGCCGCGTCGGCCTCGTGCACGTGGATCGGCACGCCGTGCTCGCGGCGGAGTCGCTCGGCGAAGCCGATGTGGTCGGTGTCGCCGTGGGTCAGCACCACGCCGCGGACGTCGTCGACGCTGCGCCCCATGGTCGCGAGCTCGGCGAGCAGCTCGGGCCAATGGCCTGCGAGGCCCGCGTCGATGAGGGTGACGCCCTCGGGGGTGTCGACGAGATGCACGGCGACGAGGTCGTTGCCGATGCGGTGGAGGTGCGGGGCGAGTTGCATGTCGTGTCCTCGGGATGCGGGTGGTCGTCGGTGATGATGGCTATGCTACATAGCCATCATGGCTATGCGCAATAGCCTAGAGTGGAAATCTCTCGGAAGGAGTGCACGATGCCGACACCCGAACGCACCTCGCTCGACGCCATCCTCGCCGCGGGGCGCGAGATCCTCGAGGCCGACGGGCTCGGCGGGCTCACCATGCAGGCCGTCGCCGACCGCGTCGGCGTCCGGGCGCCGTCGCTCTACAAGCGCGTGCGCAACCGGGGAGAGCTCGTGCGCTCGATCGCGGCCTCGACGGTCGCCGAGCTCGGCGCCCGACTGGATTCTCCGGGCGAGCCGCGGGAACCGGGCGGACCCGGCGCGGAGCCGGCAGGGGAGCGGGATGCGGCGTTCGCCGACGTCGCCCGGCTCGCCCGCGTCCTGCGGGCGTTCGCCCACGAGCGGCCGGCGGCGTACCGGCTCGTCTTCGCTTCGGGCGACGACTCGGGGCTCGAGGTCGAGGTGCTCCGCGAGGCGAGCGCGCCGCTGCTCGTCGTCGCCGCCGAGCTCGCGGGGCCCGATCACGCGCTCGATGCCGCTCGCACCCTCACCGCCTGGGTCACCGGCTTCATCAGCATGGAGCTCGCGGGCGCCTTCCGGCTCGGGGGCGACGTCGACCGGGCGTTCGAGTTCGGCGTCGAGCGCATCAGTGCGGCGCTCGCGTCGGCGTCGCGCTGAGGGCTCCGCCCCTTGCGATTTCAGTTAGCGAGCACTAACATCGAATCCAGTTAGTGTGCGTTAACTGATCTGTGCGCACCTTCGAGCGCAGGGAGGCGCGGATGGGCACGGGTGACGCCGTCATCGGAACACGACTGCCGCGCCCCTTCGACCGGGTGCTCGTCGCCAACCGCGGCGAGATCGCCGTGCGGGTCATCCGCACGCTGCGCCGCCTCGGCATCCGCTCGATCGCCGTCTTCTCCGACGCCGACGCCGACGCCCCCCACGTGCGCCTCGCCGACGAGGCCGTGCGCATCGGGCCTGCCGCGGCGGCCGAGAGCTACCTCGACCCCGCGCGCATCATCGCCGCGGCCCGCGAGCGCGGCGCCCAGGCGATCCACCCCGGCTACGGCTTCCTCTCCGAGCACGCGGGCTTCGCCGCGGCCTGCCGCGACGCCGGCATCGTCTTCGTGGGCCCCGGGGTCGAGGCGCTCGACGTCATGGGCGACAAGATCCGGGCGAAGGTGCACGTCGAGGCATCCGGAGTGCCGACCGTGCCCGGCATCGCCGACCCGACGCTCGACGACGCCGCGCTCGCCGCGGCGGGCGAGTCGATCGGCTACCCGCTGCTCGTGAAGCCGAGCGCCGGCGGCGGCGGCAAGGGCATGCAGATCGCCCGCGACGCGCGCGAGCTCGCCGCCGCGATCCCCGCCGCCCGGCGCGTCGCCCTCGCCGCGTTCGGCGACGACACGCTGCTCCTCGAACGACTCATCGAACGACCCCGCCACATCGAGGTGCAGGTGCTCGCCGACGAGTTCGGCGACGTCGTCCACCTCGGCGAACGCGAGTGCTCGCTGCAGCGCCGGCACCAGAAGGTCATCGAAGAAGCCCCGTCGCCGCTGCTCGACGAGGCGACGCGCGCACGCATCGGGCAGTCGGCGTGCGACGCCGCCCGCAGCGTCGACTACCGCGGCGCCGGCACGGTCGAGTTCCTCGTCTCCGACGCGGCGCCCGAGGAGTTCTTCTTCATCGAGATGAACACCCGGCTCCAGGTCGAGCACCCCGTCACCGAGCTCGTGACCGGCATCGACCTCGTCGAGCAGCAGCTGCGCGTCGCCGCGGGCCAGCCGCTCGCGATCCGCCAGGACGACGTGCGGCTCACCGGCCACGCGATCGAGGCGCGCGTCTACGCCGAGAGCCCCGAGCGCGGCTTCCTCCCGTCGACCGGCGAGCTGCTCGTGTGGCGCGAGCCCGGCGGCGACGGGGTCCGCGTCGACGGCGGCATCCGGTCGGGCCAGCAGGTCACCGCCGACTACGACCCGATGATCGCGAAGGTGATCGCGCACGGCGCCGACCGCGCCGAGGCGCTCGCCCGGCTCGACGCCGCGCTCGCCGAGACCGTCGTCCTCGGCGTCGACACGAACCTCGCCTTTCTGCGGCGTCTCCTCGCCGAACCCGCGGTGCAGCGCGGCGACCTCGACACCGGGCTCATCGACCGGATGCCCGACCCCGAGTCCGACGAGATCCCCGCCGCGGTGCTCGCCGCGGCCGAGGGCGTGCGTACCGCGGCGTCCGTCGCGGGGGCACGGGCCGACGGCGGCCACGCGTGGCAGACGGCTCGCGGCTGGGCCGTGGGAGGGCGATCGGCGAGCGGCTCCGGCGACGGTGACGGCGACGCGCACGCGGACGTCGTCGCGACCGACGCCGACGGCGCGCTCTGGCTGCACGGCCCGCTCGGCACCTGGCGGGTCCCCGCCGCCGACCGCCGCGCCGCCCTCGACGCCCGCCTCGCGATGATCGAGCGCGGCGGACTCGCCGACCCCGAACTGCGCGCCCCCATGCCCGGCACCGTGACCGCGGTGCTCGTCGCCGACGGCGACCGTGTCGAGCCGGGCGACGCCGTCGTCGCGATCGAGGCGATGAAGATGGAGCACCGTGTGACGGCTCCCGTCGCCGGCATCGTGCGGCTCGCGGTCGCCATGGGCGCGCAGGTGTCGCGCGACCAGCCCGTCGCCCGCGTCGAGCCCGTGCACGAGGCATCCGACGATGATGCCGCCGTCGCCGCCGGAGCCCCGGCGGAGACGACCCCGCAGACCCCCGTGGCATCGGGCGCGCCCCACGAAGGCGCCCTCCCGACCGCACCCCACCAGAAATGAGGAGCACGACCGTGAGCACCGAGCTGAGCGCCGAGGAACAGCAGCTGTACGACATGGTCTGCGAGTTCGCCGACACGGTCGTCGCCCCGCAGTCGTACGAGGCCGACCGCACCCACACGCTCTCGATGGACGTCGTCGCGCAGATGGGCGAGCTCGGGCTCTTCGGTCTGCCGTTCCCCGAGGAGGTCGGCGGACAGGGCGGCGACTACCTGGCACTGTGCCTCGCCATCGAGGCGCTCGCGCGCGTCGACCAGTCGATCGCGATCACCCTCGAGGCCGCGGTCGGCCTCGGTGCGATGCCGATCTTCCGTCACGGCACGGAGGAGCAGAAGGCCGAGTTCCTGCCCGACCTCGTCGCGGGGCGTGCGCTCGCCGGCTTCGGCCTCACCGAGTCGGAGGCGGGCTCCGATGCCGGCGCCACCCGCACCACCGCGGTGCTCGACGGCGACGAATGGGTCGTCAACGGCTCCAAGCAGTTCATCACCAACTCGGGCACCCCGATCACGAGGTTCGTCACGGTCACCGCGGTGACGGGCGAGCGCACCCGCTCCGACGGCTCGGTCTCGAAGGAGCTCTCGACGATCATCCTGCCGAACGGCACGCCCGGCTTCACGGTCGCCCCCGGCTACGACAAGTCGGGCTGGCGCGCGTCCGACACGCACCCGCTGACCTTCGACGACGTGCGGGTACCCGCGGCGAACCTGCTCGGTGAACGGGGGCGCGGCTTCGCGAACTTCCTGCAGACGCTCGACGAGGGCCGCATCGCGATCGCGGCGCTCGCGACCGGTTCCGCGCAGGGATGCCTCGACGAGGCGCTCGCCTACGCGAAGACCCGCAACGTGTTCGGCGTGCCGATCGCCTCGCACCAGTACATCGCCTTCACGATCGCCCAGATGCAGGCTCGTGTGTACACCGCGCGCCTCGCGTGGCACGACGCCGCCCGGCGCGCCGATGCCGGCCTCCCGTTCAAGAAGGAGGCGGCGATGGCGAAGCTCGTCTCGAGCGACGCGGCGATGCTGAACGCGCGCGACGCCACCCAGATCTTCGGCGGCATGGGCTTCATGAACGAGACGCTCGTCGCACGGCACTACCGCGACTCGAAGATCCTCGAGATCGGCGAGGGCACGAACGAGGTGCAGCTCATGGTCATCGCGCGCGAGCTGGGTCTCGCGGGGTAGCGTTCGAACAGGATGCCACGGGGCGCGCCCCGCGGCGGGAGGGAGCGGCTGATGGCCATCGAATCGACCGAGCTGCCCGAGGTGCACCGCGAGGTGCTGCAGCGCGGGCTCTGGTTCGAGGAGTTCGAGCCGGGCACCCGATACCTGCATCGACCGGGTCGCACCGTGACCGAGGCCGACAACGTGCTGTTCACGACGCTGACGATGAACACGCAGTCCCTGCATCTCGACGCCGCCTGGTCCGAGACGCAGCCGTTCGGCGAGCGACTCGTGAACTCGATGTTCACGCTCGCGACGATCGTCGGGGCCTCGGTGGCGCAGCTCACGCAGGGCACGATCGTCGCGAACCTCGGCTTCACCGAGGTCGCGTTCCCGGCGCCGCTGTACCACGGCGACACGCTGTACAGCGAGACCGTGGTGGTCGAGGTGCGCGAATCGGCCTCGCGGCCGGGGCAGGGCATCGTCACGCTCCAGCACGTGGGCCGCAACCAGCACGGCGTCGAGGTCGCGCGCGCCCGCCGCTCCGTCCTCATGTGGATGCGGGAGGCGGGGGAACGGCAGGCGGCTGCGTCGGCGACGGGGCCCAGGACGCGGCGGGGCGCCTCGCAGGCAGACCGCGACGAGGAGGAGTGATGTCGACGCATCCGGTCTTCCGGTTCGGGCCCGCGATCCTCTTCTGCCCGGCCGATCGCCCCGAACGCTACGCGAAGGCCCTCGACCGGGCCGATGCGGTGATCCTCGACCTCGAGGACGCGGTCGCCCCCGACGCGAAGCACGCGGCGAGGCTCGCGCTCGTCTCGACGCCGCTCGACCCCGACCGGGTCATCGTGCGGGTGAACCCGTCGGGCGGCGACGCCTTCGCCGACGACCTCGCCGCGCTCGCCGCGACCGACTACCGCACGGTGATGCTCGCGAAGTGCGAGGGCACCGCCGATCTCGTCGACCTCGCGGACTTCGAGGTGATCGCGCTCTGCGAGACCGCCAAGGGGGTGCTCGCCGCGCCCGAGATCGCCGCGATCCCGAACGTGTCGGCGCTCATGTGGGGCGCCGAGGACCTCGTCGCCTCGCTCGGCGGGTCGTCGAGCCGGGCGGCCGACGGGTCGTACCGCGAGGTCGCCCGGTACTCGCGTTCGCACGTGCTGCTCGCGGCCGGCGCGCACGGGATCGCCGCGATCGACGCGGTGCACCTCGATCTCGCCGACGTCGACGGCCTCCGCGACGAGGCCGAGGACGCCGCGGCGGTCGGGTTCGCCGCCACCGCGTGCATCCACCCCGCGCAGGTCGAGGTCGTGCGGGCGGCGTACCGTCCGAGCCCCGACCGGATCGAATGGGCGCGCTCGGTCCTCGAGGCGGCGCGGGGCGAGCGGGGCGTCTTCGCGTTCCGCGGCGCCATGGTCGATGCGCCGCTGCTCGCGCAGGCGGAGGCGGTCCTCAGACGCGCCTGACCGACCCCCGATGAGGGTACGAATCCGCGTCATCGCAAACGATTCGATAACGGTTCACCGGTTGTTGCGTCGTCAGCACCCGAAACGGGGGACGCCGTGCGTATCCTCGAAGCCAATCCTGGGGAGGAGGGGACGCGTGGCGAGACGACACAGCTACCGGCCGGGTTCGGCGAGCGTTGCGGGGGCAGCGGTCGCGGAGCTCGAGATCGACGAGTTCGCGAGCGAGGCGGGCACGGGGGCATCCGGCGCGAGCATGAGCGGCGACGTCGCACGCTTGCGCGTCGAGACGATCGCCTCGAACCCGTTGTCGGGGCCGATCACGGTGCCCGCCAGGGTCGCGATCGGCGACACCGGACTCACGGCGCATCCGGTCGTGCTGGGCGCGAGCACCTTCGGGTGGACCCTCGGCGCCGAGCAGGCCTTCGCGGTGCTGGATCGCTTCGTCGCCGTCGGCGGCTCGCTCATCGACACGGCCGACAGCTACGCGGCCGGCCGCAGCGAGTCGATCATCGGCATGTGGATGGACTCGCGCGGGACCCGCGACCGTGTTCGCGTCATGACGAAGATCGGTCGTCACCCCGACGCCGCCGGTCTCGCGCCCGCGCAGATCAACGACGCGGTCGACGCGTCGCTCATGCGGCTCGGCGTCGAGCGCCTCGACCTCGTGCACTTCCACGGCGAAGACCCCGAGGTGCCACTGGAGGAGAGCCTCGGTGCGATCGACGCCCTCATCGCGGCGGGCAAGGTCGGCGCGATCGGCGCCTCCGACTTCGGCCCCGAGCGCCTCATCGAGGCCCGCGTGCTCGCCGCCAACGGGCTGCCGCGCTTCACGACGCTCACGACCCGCTACAACCTCATGGAGCGGCGTCCCTTCGAGGGGGCGCCCGAGCTCGTCGCCCACGCGCAGGGCCTCGCGGTGCTCCCGTACTTCGCGCTCGCGAACGGCTTCCTCGGCGGCCAGGTGCGCCGTCGTGCCGACGTCAGGCACGACGCCCGCGGGGCGCGCCAGGCGCGCCACCTCGGACGCCGCGGCCACCGCGTGCTCGCCGCACTCGACGCCGTGGCTTTCGCCCGGGGTGTGCAGCCCGCGACGATCGCCCTCGCCTGGCTGCTCGCGAAGCCGACGGTGGCCGCACCCGTCGCGAGTGCGACGAAGCCCGAACAGGTCGATGCGCTGCTCGCCGCGGCGGCGGTCGAGCTGACCCGTTCCGAGCTCGTCGAACTCGATCGCGCCTCGGCGTGAACCCGACCCCGCATTCGGCGGGGGAGTGACATAGGCTGTTCAGGATGAACGGCGCCGTCGACCTCCCTCTCGGCCAGGCCGAGCTCTCCTTCGAGGCGACGGGCGGCTCGCGCGTGCGGCGTTCGGTGCTCCCTTCGGGGGTGCGCGTGCTCAGCGAGCAGGTGCCCGGCAGTCGCAGCGCCACGATCGGCTTCTGGGTCGCGGTCGGCTCGCGCGACGAGCAGCATGCGGATGCCTCGGGGCCCGCGAGCCTCGGATCGACGCACTTCCTCGAGCACCTCCTCTTCAAGGGCACCCCGAGCCGCACCGCGCTCGACATCGCGATCTCCTTCGACGCGGTCGGCGGCGAGCACAACGCGCTCACCGCGAAGGAGTACACCTGCTACTACGCCAAGGTGCAGGACCGCGACCTGCCGATGGCGATCAGCGTGCTCGCCGACATGTTCACCTCCTCGCTGCTCGACCCCGGCGAGTTCGAGACCGAGCGCGGCGTGATCCTCGAAGAGCTGTCGATGGCGGGCGACGACCCCGCCGACGTCGCGAACGAGCGCTTCTTCCAGGCCGTGCTCGGCGCCCACCCGCTCGGCCGCCCGATCGGCGGCAACACCGGCACCATCCAGGCCGCCACCCGCGGTGCGGTCGCCGAGCACTACCGGGCCAACTACCGCCCGCAAGACCTGGTGGTGAGCGTCGCCGGCGCGGTCGATCACGACCAGCTCATCGCCGAGCTCGGTCGTGCCCTCACCGCAGGCGGCTGGGACCTCGACGAGCCGGGCGTGCCCGTCGCGCGTCGGACGATCCTGCCCGCGGCACTCGCACCCGGGCAGCCGCTCACCGTCGTCGAACGCCCCACCGAGCAGGTGAACCTGCTGCTCGGCGCGCCCGCGCTCGTCGCGACCGACGAACGCCGGGTGACCATGAGCGTCCTCAACGCGATCTTCGGCTCGGGCATGTCATCGCGCCTGTTCCAGCAGATCCGCGAGCGGCGAGGCCTCGCATACTCCGTCTACTCGTTCGCACCGGCGTACTCCGATGCCGGTCTCTTCGGTATGTACGCAGGCTGCGCGCCGGCCAAGGCCGGCACCGTCGCCGAGCTCATGCGCGAGGAGCTCGAACGCCTCGCCCGCGACGGCGTGACCGCCGATGAGCTGCAACGCGCCGGCGGCCAGCTCGCCGGGGCCTCGGCCCTCGCGCTCGAAGACTCCGACACCCGCATGTCGAGGCTCGGGCGCTCCGAGCTCACCCTCGGCGAATTCGTCGACCTCGATGAGGCGCTCCGGCGTGTCGCACTCGTCACCGCCGACGACGTGCAGGCGCTCGCGAGCGACCTCGCCGCCCAGCCGTTCTCGCTCGTGGCCGTCGGCGCGATCGAAGAATCGGCGTTCACCGGCGCAGCCGATCAGCTCGCGCCGAGCACCGACGTCGCCTGAGCGACGCAACCCCCTACAGGAGCAAGCCCGTGGCCCATCACCTCTACCTCGTGCGACATGGCGAGCAGATCGACGCCGAGCACGGCCTCCCCGACGGGCCGCTGTCGCCCCGCGGTCGTCGTCAGGCCGAGCTCCTCGCGGAACGCCTCGGCGGCGTCCCCTTCGATCGCGCCCTGCATTCGCCGCTGCAGCGCGCGACCGAGACGGCCGAGATCATCGCCTCGAAGATGCCGGCGCTCGACCCCGAGCCCTCGGCGCTGCTGTTCGACTGCATCCCGTCCGGCCCCGCGCCCGAGACGCCGAAGGTCTACGACCCGTTCTTCGGCTCGGTGACCGAGGAGGAGATCGAGGCCGGCAGCGCGCAGATGGCCGACGCCGTCGCCGAGTTCCTCCGTTCGCACCGCGAGGATCGCCACGAACTCCTGATCACGCACAACTTCGTCATCGGCTGGCTCGTGCGCGAGGCGCTCGGCGCACCCGACTGGCGCTGGGTCTCGATCAACCAGGCGAACTGCGGGCTGACGGTGCTCACCCAGAAGTCGGGCCGCCCGTGGAACCTCGTCACGCACAACGACCTCGGACACCTGCCGCCCGAACTGCGCTCGGGGATGCCCGAGCCGTTCGCGATCTGACTCGTTCGACTCAGACCCGCTTGCCGAACCAGTCGGTCGCGTTCGGGTTGGCGTTGTACGGCTCGATGGGGGAGTACCCCGCCGAGCGGTAGAGGCCGCCCGCGGCCTCGAGGTTCGCGTTCGTGTCGAGCACCAGCTCCTGCGCGCCGTACTCGACCGCACGCCGCTCGAGCTCCTCGAGCAGCCTGCGGCCCTCGCCGCGACCGCGCGCCGCCGGCGCCAGCCACAGGTGCTTCACTTCGAAGCGCACCTCGTAGGTCTCGGGGCGCCGCTGGATGCGTCGCACGCCGCCGCAGCCGACGAGCTCGCCGCCCTGTTCGTCGTCGGCCACGACGACGAACACGCCGGCGGGCGGCGTGAACTGCGCGGCATCCGGAAACGTCGGCCGGTACTCGCCCTGTTCGACCGGGAAGCCGAGCGCACGCTCGGCGAAGTAGGCCTCGAGCAGGGCGTGGGCGTCGGGGTCGGTGACGGCGGCGTCGCGGAATCGCAGCATGCCTCGAGCATATTGGCCGCTTGCTAGGCTGGCCCGGTGACGATCAAGGTCGCCGTGGCCGGAGCCACGGGCAAGATGGGGCAGCTGGCGATCCGACTCATCGAGGCGGCCGACGACCTCGAACTTTACGCTGCGCTCGACTCCCGGTCGAGCCTCGACGAGATGCTCGGCGCCGACGTCGCATTCGATGTGACGCATCCGGCCGCGAGCCAGTCGATCGTCGAGTTCGCGGTGGACGCCGGCATCCCGATCGTCGTCGGCACCTCGGGGTGGTCGAGTGATCGCATCGCCGAGATCG
The DNA here is from genome assembly GCF_042884595.1 of Agromyces sp. NPDC058126. Classification (NCBI taxonomy): domain Bacteria; kingdom Bacillati; phylum Actinomycetota; class Actinomycetes; order Micrococcales; family Microbacteriaceae; genus Agromyces; species Agromyces sp. NPDC058126. Next base: position 1,110,099 of record NZ_JBHVTS010000001.1, read on the forward strand.
CCCGTTCGGTGCGTGCACGCGACGACGCGCGCGGCGTGCTCTTCGTGCCGAACTTCTCGATCGGCAGCGTGCTGGCGACCGCGTTCTCGGCGCTCGCCGCCCCCTACTTCGACTCGATCGAGATCATCGAGGCCCACCACGCGGGCAAGGTCGACTCGCCCTCGGGCACCGCGGTGCGCACCGCCGAACTCATCGGCGAGGGCCGTGGCGCGGCCGGCCCGGTCGCGGCGCCCCACGCCGACCAGCGCGCCCGGGGTCAGCTCGTCTCGGGCGTGCCCGTGCACAGCCTCCGCATGTCGGGCGTGCTCGCCGAGCAGCGGGTCATCATGGGCGGCGACGGCGAGACGCTCTCGTTCACGCACTCCACCCTCTCGCCGAGCTCGTACGAGTCCGGCATCCTGCTCGCGCTGCGGCGCGCGCCCGAGGCATCCGGGGTCACCGTCGGCCTCGACGCCCTGCTCGACCTCGGCCTGCCCGGCGCGATCCGATGACGATCAAGGCGGGCGCGCTGCTCATGGCCGCCCTGCTCGCGCTCTACCTCGCCCTCGTCGGCTGGCGCGCCGTGCAGTTCATCACGACCGGCGACCCGGTCGCCGTCGCGATGGGCGTCGCGCTCATCGTGCTGCCCCTCATCGCCGCGTGGGCGCTGTGGCGCGAGCTCGCGTTCGGCATCCGCTCGCAGGCGCTCATGAAGCGTCTCGAGGCCGAGGGCGGGCTCGAGCTCGGGCTGCCCGTGCTGCCGAGCGGCCGCCCCGACCGCGCCGCCGCAGGCGCCGAGTTCGCCCGCTTCAAGGCCGATGCCGAAGCCGAACCCGACTCCTGGCGCGCCTGGCTGCGGCTCGGGCTCGTGTACGACGCGGCCGGCGACCGGCGCCGCGCGCGACAGGCCGTGCGGCAGGCTATCGAGCTCGATCGGGCTTCGCGCTGAGCATCGCCTCGAGCGCCGACTCGACGGTCGGATGCGTGAAGCGGTAGCCGTCGTCGATGAGGCGCTGGGGCCGCACCTTCTGGCTCGAGAGCAGCAGCTCGTCGGCCGCGCGGCCGAGGGCGAGCTCGAGCATGCGTTCGGGCACGGCGAAGGCATAGGGCCGCTTCATGCGCTCGGCCATCACCGTCATCACCCGATCGGCGGTCGCGGGCGTGGGGCCCGTGAAGTTCACCGGGCCCGACAGCTTCGAGTCGAGCAGGTGCACGAGCCCGCCCACCTCGTCGTCGAGCGCGACCCACGGCCAGTGCTGGCCGCCGGTGCCGAGGCGTCCAGAGACGCCCATCTTCGTCAGCGTGCCGACGCGCTGCATCGCCCCGCCCTGCCCGACCACGAGGCCCGTGCGCACGTTCACCGTGCGCGTCTCCTCAGGTGCGAGCATCGCCGCCTGCTCCCATTTGGCGACGACTTCGGCGAGGAAGCCGGTGCCGGCGCTCGAGTACTCGGTGAGCAGCTCACCGGGCCGGTCGCCGTAGTAGCCGACCGCCGAGGCGCTGAGGAACACCGACGGAGGATTGCGCGCCTTGCGCATCGCGTCGGCGAGCGTGCGCGTGACGCCGATGCGCGAGTCGAGGATCTCGCCGCGGTAGCCCTTCGTCCACGGCAGTCGTGCGAGCGAGGCGCCCGCGAGGTTCACGACGGCGTCGACGCGGTCCATCACCGTGAAGTCGATGATGCCCGCCGCCGGCGACCACGACACCTCGTCGTCGGCCTGCGCCCGCCGCCGCACGAGTCGGACGACCTCATGACCTTCGTCGCGCAACCGCTCGACGAGCGGCGCGCCGATGAAACCCGAGGCGCCGGCGATCAGGACGCGCATCGCTCAGGCGAGTTCGGCTTCGATCGTGATCGGGATGCCGGCGAGCGCCTGCGAGATCGGGCAGCCCGCCTTCGCGTCGTTCGCGAAGGCCTCGAACTCGGCCTCGCTGAGGCCGGGCACGCGGGCGCTCACGAGCAGGTGGCTGCCGAGCACGCCCTTGCCGGCCTCGAAGGTCACCGCGGCCGTCGTCTGGATGCTCTCGGCGGGGTTTCCGGCCTGGGCGAGTGCGAGCGAGAGCGCCATCGAGAAGCAGGAGGAGTGCGCCGCGGCGAGCAGTTCTTCGGGATTCGTCGTGTTCGCCACGCCCTCGGAACGGGCCTTCCAGTTGACGGGGAAGCTCGCGAGCCCCGAGGAGTCGAGGCCGACTTCGCCCGAGCCCTCGAAGAGCGTGCCCTTCCAGACGGTCGTCGCTTCACTCGTGATTGCCATCGGGTTCCTCCACTTCGAGCCGGAACCTCAGCCTACCGGGGCGGTGGTCCGCTGCGGCGGGTGGATTCGCCGTCGTGGCGGCGTGCTCGCGCGTGGCCGGATGCCTCGTACTCACGCCGTGCGGATCACCCGCGCCCGCACCAGCAGCAGGTACAGCTGGCAGCCGAGGCAGAAGTCGAACGCGGCGTTGAGGAACGCGGCGATGAAGGCCGCGCCCGCCGCGATCGGCACCGCGTACGGCACGCCGAGCAGGGCGAGGATGACGCCGGCCGCCGCCACGGCGAAGCCGACGCCCTGGGCGAAGGTCGGGGGCCGAGGGTCCTCGAGCTCGGCGGGCGGCGCGAGCCGCGGCCGCACGAACTTCGCGAAGAGGAGCCCGAAGGGATGGCGGCGGATGCCGGCGAACGCCCCCCACGCGAAGAGCGCCGTGAGCGCGACGAGCAACCAGAAGGCCGCCGTCGCGGCGCCCGCGACGGCGAGCACGACCGTCACGAGCAGCAGCGTGGCGGTGATCGCCGCCCCGAAGCGCGGACCGCGGGGGTCGATGCCGCGCTCGGCCGTGGCCGGCTCGGCGCTGCGGTCAGTGGATGCCGACATGGTTCCTCCCGAGGATGTCGTCGAGTCGGGCCCGCACCACTTCGGCGCGCGGCGCCCCGCCGATGCGGGCGCGCTCGACGCCGTCGGCGTCGAGGAGCAGCGTCGTGGGGGTCTGGCTGATCCGGAACCGCGCCGCGAGATCGGCCTGGTGCGTGAGGTCGACGTCGACGTGACGGATGCCGGGCTCGTCGTCGGCGATCGCACCGAGCAGGCGCGCCGTCGCGGGGCAGCGGCTGCAGAACTCGGTCGAGAACTGCACGAGCGTCGCCTGCTCGCCGAAGCCGCCCGTCGCGACCCCGATGTCGCCGGGGCGCACGCGCGCGCCCGAGCCGCGTACCGCACGACCCTGCGCCGCGCGCCAAGCGAGGCCCGCGACGGTCGCCACGGCGACGAGCGCGGCGCCGATCGCGAGCGCGGGCAGGAGGTCCATGGTCAGAGCGTAGGCAGCGCCGACCATGACACGGCGACTGTGACGGCGGATGACGGCACCGCGGAGCATCCCCGGGGTTAGCCTTGATGCGATGGCCGAGACGATCGCAACCCCGTACGAAGACCTCCTGCGCGACGTGCTCGAGCACGGCACGCCGAAGACCGACCGCACCGGCACCGGCACGCGCAGTGTCTTCGGGCGCCAGCTGCGGTTCGACCTCTCCGAGGGGTTCCCCCTCGTCACGACGAAGCGCGTGCACTTCAAGTCGATCGCGTACGAGCTCCTCTGGTTCCTGCAGGGCTCGTCGAACGTCGGCTGGCTGCGCGAGCACGGCGTCACCATCTGGGACGAGTGGGCCGACGCGCAGGGCGAGCTCGGCCCGGTCTACGGGGTGCAGTGGCGCTCGTGGCCGACGCCGTCGGGCGAGGTCATCGATCAGATCGCCGACGTCGTCGCGCAGATCCGCGAGAACCCCGACTCGCGCCGGCTCATCGTCTCGGCGTGGAACCCCGCCGACATCCCCGACATGGCGCTCGCCCCCTGCCACGCCCTGTTCCAGTTCTACGTCGCCGACGGCAAGCTCTCGTGCCAGCTGTACCAGCGCAGCGCCGACCTCTTCCTCGGCGTGCCGTTCAACATCGCCTCCTACGCGCTGCTCACCCACATGGTGGCCGCGCAGACGGGCCTCGAGGTCGGCGACTTCGTCTGGACGGGCGGCGACTGCCATATCTACGACAACCACGTCGAGCAGGTGCGCGAGCAGCTCACCAGGGCTCCCTACGCGCCGCCGACGCTGCGCCTCACGCGCACGCCCGAGTCGATCTTCGGCTACGAGTACGAGGACTTCGTCGTCGAGGGATACGAGCACCACCCGGCGATCCGCGCCACCGTCGCCGTATGAGCGCGGATGCCTCGGCGCCCGCGCCGCACGTCGGTGGGTCAGCGCCCGCTTCCGTGCGCATCGGTCTGGTGTGGGCGCAGGCCGCCGGCGGCGTCATCGGACGCGACGGCGGCATGCCGTGGCACGTTCCCGAAGACCTGGCGCACTTCAAGGCGGTGACCCTCGGCGCACCCGTGATCATGGGACGCAAGACCTGGGACTCGCTGTCGCCCAGGTACCGCCCGCTGCCCGGGCGCCGCAACATCGTCGTCACCCGGCAGCACGACTGGGCCGACGAGGGGGCCGAACGCGCGGGCTCGCTCGACGAGGCGCTCGCGCTCGCCGCGGGCGCTGGCGACGTCTGGGTCATCGGCGGCGGACAGCTCTTCGCCGAGGCGATCGACCGCGCCGCTCGTCTCGAGGTGACGGAGTTGGCGCACCCCGACGGTTTCGCGCCCGAGCCCGGCGACGTGCTGGCGCCCGCCGTGCCGGCCGGCTTCTCCCTCGTCGTCGCCGACCCGGCCGACGGCGCGCACACCTCCCGCACCGGCATCCGCTACCGCTTCCTGAGCTACCGCCGCGCCTGACCTCGCCCGTCGAGACGCCTCGCCGTTGTGACGAGTCGTCAGCATCCGGTGAAGCCACGCCGGTCAGGACGAGTCGAGCAACGGCGCGGCGGGTCTCGATGCTGACGACTGGCGGGGAGCGCGTGCTGGCGACTCGCCTCGACGAGGTACTCGGGTCTCGGAGTCAGCGCCGACGGTCCCTCCCCAGCCACTGCCCCTGCGATCGAGTGCACTGGTTCCGCCCGGGGTTCCCCTGGATCGACCGGAGCGCACAGGCTGGGCGGCGTGCTCATCTCGTCCGAAGTCGCCGCACGCTGCGACATGCTCGGCGGCGTCGCCCGTACCGGCGAACTCATCGCCGCAGGAGCCTCGAAGCACGCGATCGCGGTGGCCGTTCGTGAGCGGATGATCGAGCGCGTCCGCGAGGGTGTCTACTGCCTGCCCGGAACGTCGCAGGCCTCGAGATCCGCGCTCGTGCACGGCGGCATGGTCAGCTGCATCTCGGCCGCCGAGGCGGCCGGGCTCTGGGTGATCGAGCACCATGGCACGCACGTCGCGGTGGCGAGGCAGAGTCGCCTGCACCCGCACGACGGCTGCGCCTGCACTGTGCATCGCCCGAACGGGCCGGCACCTCTCGGGCGCCGGAGTCCGGTTTCGCGCGCGCTCGTCGAGATTCTCGGCTGTCTCGGCGACGAGGCGTTCTTCATCGCGCTCGAGTCGGCGATGCGGCTCCGAAAGATCGACGCGGCAGGCCTCGCGCGAGTCCGACGGCGGATGCCGCTCGGCAAGCGCAGCCTGGTCGACTTCGCCCGCGGGGACGCCGACAGCGGTCTCGAATCCCTGCTGCGGTTCCGTCTCCGCCGGTACGGGCTCGATGTCGCCGCACAGGTCGACATCCCCGGAGTCGGGCGAGTCGACTTCGTGATCGGCGACCGCCTCGTCATCGAGGTCGACGGCAGGCAGAATCACGAGGGCTCGCCGCGTCGTCACCGAGACCTCGAGCGCGACGCCGTCGCGGCCGGGCTCGGCTTCGACACCTTGCGTTTCGACTACGCGCTCGTGGTGCACGACTGGACGACGGTGCTCGGCGCAATCCTCGCGAAGGTCGACGCCGAACTCCATCGCACCCAATCGCCCGTCCGATTCCTCTGAAGGGCGGAGGGCCCCGCTTCATCTCGTCCGATGAACAGCTCGCGTCCAGTCGTCGGCGCGCGGCGGCGACGCACCGCTGCGCGGGTGGCTCTGCCGGCGCGTCGCGATGCTGAGCCGACGACTGGTCACGGCACATCGCGGGGCGACGTTGGGCGCCCGCCGACGGTGCGCGCCGCATGACCCGCCGGGACGCCCCGCCCCGAGGCATCCGCTCGAACCGATACGCTGGTGGGCGTGACTCAAGACAACCCCTTCGGACAGGTGCTCGTCGCGCTCGTCACGCCGTTCACGGCGGACGGCGAGGTCGATTGGCCCGGGGTCGAGAAGCACATCGATCACCTCATCGAGGGCGGCGCAGACGGCATCGTCGTCACCGGCACCACCGGCGAGACGTCGACCCTCACCGACCCCGAGAAGATCCGGCTCGTCGAGGTCGGCAAGGACGTGGCCGCGGGGCGCGCCAAGATCATCACGGGCGGCGGCTCGAACGAGACCGCCCACGCGATCGAGCTCTACAAGCACTCCGAGCAGGCCGGCGCCGACGGCATCATGATCGTCACGCCGTACTACAACAAGCCGACCCAGGCCGGCATCCTGACCCACTTCAGGATGGTCGCCGACGCGACCGACCTGCCGGTCATCCTCTACGACATCCCCGGCCGCACCGGCGTGCCGATCAAGTACGAGACGATCCTGCGGCTCGCGAAGCACCCGAACATCCTCGCCGTGAAAGACGCCAAGGGCGACTTCTCCGAGGTCAGCCGGGTGCTGAACCAGACCGACCTCATGTACTTCTCGGGCGACGACGCGAACGTGCTGCCGCACCTCGCGATCGGCGCGACGGGCCTCATCGGCGTCACGGCGAACATCGCCCCTGCGCCGTACCGCACGATCGTCGACGCGGTGAACCGCGGCGACCTGAAGGCGGCGACCGCCGCGCACCAGCAGCTCGAGCCGCTCGTGCGCGCCGTGATGACCCACGTGCCCGGCACGGTCGCGGCGAAGTACATCCTGCACGGCCTCGGCCGCATCTCGAGCCCGCGGGTGCGTCTGCCCCTCGTCGGCCCCGAGGAGTGGGAGGCCGCGCTCATCGAGGACGAGATCGACCTCGTGAGCGGCATCCCGGGCGTCGACTTCCACAACTTCCGACCCGACCGCAACGCCGCCGCCGGCGGCGCCCTTCCGAAGGTCGCGGGCACGACCCGCTGAGCGGGTGCGCCCACCACGAGACATCCGCGGCGCCGTGCGCGTCGCACCGAACTGAACACCGCAACGTAAGGAGGGCACTGTGCCCGACACCGTCATCGATCCCGCTCCGCTCGAAGCCGGGACGCTCCGCATCATCCCGATCGGCGGCCTCGGAGAGGTCGGCCGCAACATGACGAGCTACGAGATCGACGGCAAGATCCTCATCGTCGACTGCGGCGTGCTCTTCCCCGAAGAGCACCAGCCGGGCGTCGACCTGATCCTGCCCGACTTCGGATTCCTCCGCGACCGCATCGACGACATCGTCGGCGTCGTGCTGACGCACGGCCACGAGGACCACATCGGCGCGGTGCCCTACCTCCTGAAGCTCCGCCGCGACATCCCACTGATCGGTTCGCAGCTGACCCTCGCGCTCGTCGAGGCGAAGCTCAAGGAGCACCGCATCGCGCCCTACACCCACACGGTGAAAGAGGGGCAGCACGAGGAGCTCGGCCCGTTCGACCTCGAGTTCGTCGCGGTGAACCACTCGATCCCCGACGCGCTCGCGGTCGCGATCATCACCGACGCGGGCACGGTGCTCGCGACGGGCGACTTCAAGATGGACCAGCTGCCGCTCGACGGCCGCCTCACCGACCTGCGCGAGTTCGCGCGACTCGGTGAAGAGGGCGTCGACCTGTTCATGGTCGACTCCACGAATGCGGATGTCCCGGGCTTCACCCCGCTCGAGCGCGAGATCGGTCCCGTGCTCGACCAGGTGATCTCGCGGGCGACGAAGAAGGTCGTCGTGGCGAGCTTCTCGAGCCACGTGCACCGCGTGCAGCAGGTGCTCGACGCGGCGCACGCGAACGGGCGTCGGGTGGCCCTCCTCGGCCGCAGCATGGTGCGCAACATGACGATCGCCGCCGACCTCGGCTACCTCAACGTGCCGGCGGGCGTGCTCGTCGACTACAAGAAGGCCGGCGACATCCCCGACGACAAGATCGTCTACATGTCGACGGGCTCGCAGGGCGAGCCGATGGCGGTGCTCAGCCGCATGGCGAACCGCGACCACCAGATCGAGATCAGCGAGGGCGACACGGTGATCCTCGCCTCGAGCCTCATCCCGGGCAACGAGAACGCGGTCTACCGCGTCATCGACGGGCTGACGAAGCTCGGCGCGAACGTCGTGCACAAGGCCAACGCGAAGGTGCACGTCTCGGGCCACGCTGCGGCGGGCGAGCTGCTCTACTGCTACAACATCCTGAAGCCGGCGAATGTGCTGCCGATCCACGGCGAGTACCGTCACCTGCAGGCGAACGCGAAGCTCGCCCGCGACACCGGCATTCCGGCCGAGAACGTCTTCATCGGCGAGAACGGCACGGTCTACGACATGACCGACGGCGTCGTGCGCGAGGCCGGTCAGCTCGACCTCGGCTTCGTCTACGTCGACGGTTCGACGGTCGGCGAGATCACCGACGCCGACCTCAAGGACCGCCGCATCCTCGGCGAAGAGGGCTTCATCTCGGTGATCGTCGTCGTGGATGCCACGACCGGCCGGGTCATCTCGGGCCCCGAGATCCACGCCCGCGGCTTCGCCGAGGACGACGCCGTGTTCGAGGACGTCAAGCCGAAGATCGTGGCGGCCCTCGCCGACGCCGCGCAGAACGGGGTGCGCGACTCGCACGCCCTGCAGCAGCTCGTGCGGCGCACGCTCGGCACGTGGGTGAACCGTCGCCTGCGCCGTCGTCCGATGCTCGTGCCGCTCGTCATCGAGGCGTAGGCGAGTCGGCCGCGCTCGCGGGCCCGGCCCGCGGGCGGGCCCGTGATCGGGGCGCCGTCCTGCGTCACGCGAAACACGGCCGAAACATCTCGGCCGTAGCATCCGCGCATGTCGACGTTCACGCTGCACCCAGCCGCCCCCTCCGATGGGGCGTTCCTCGCCGACATGGTCGTCGAGGCCGCGAACTGGCGGCAGGGCGCGACGCGGCCAAGGCCCGACGTGCTGGCCGACCCGATCTCACGCGGCTACATCGCGGGCTGGCAGCGGCCCGCCGATCGCGGCGTGGTCGCCGTCGACGAGGGCGGACGCCCGGTCGGCGCGGCCTGGTACCGCCTGTTCTCGGTCGAGCAGCGCGCGCACGGCTTCGTGGCGACGGGAGTACCCGAGCTGATCATCGGGGTGCGCCCGTTGTGGCGGGCGCAGGGTGTCGGCCGGGCGCTGCTCCAGGGGCTCGCGGATGCCGCGCGCTCGGCCGGGTTCGCGAGGCTGACCCTCTCCGTGGAGCACGGGAACTTCGCGGGCGTCCTCTACCGCTCGGAGGGGTTCGCGGTCGTCGAGACGCTCGGCGGGCGTGACACGATGGTGCGCACCCTCGCCTGAGCGGGCCGCGTCGCCCCGGCCCGGATCGCAGACACTCGCCCGGTGATGCGGGCGAGGGTCGGCCGTCGGCCGTAACGTAGACCGCATGGCTACGAGCACCAGGTCGAACGGACGCGCCTCCGGCACGCCCGCGCGCGGGGGTTCGAGGTCGACGAGTGCGAAGTCGTCGGGCGCGAAGACCGCGCCCACGAAGAAGCTGCCCGCCACGACCTCGCGCGCGACGTCTGCGAAGGCCGCGGCCGCGGCATCCGATCGCCCCAACGTCCTCGTCCGCATGTGGATGGGTCTCGCCCACGTCACCGGCGGCGCTGCACGAGCGCTCGGCCCCGAGACGCTCAGCAAGGAGGAGCGTCGCGACGGCCTGCCGTTCTTCCTCGTGCTCCTCGCGGTGGCCGGGGCGGTCGTCGAGTGGTTCTTCATCAACGAACCCGTCGCCCAGACCCTCGACGCGTGGACGTTCGGCGGGCTCTTCGGCCGCGTCGCGTTCGCCCTGCCGGTCATCCTGCTGATCTTCGCCGTGTGGCTGTTCCGGCACCCGAGCTCGGTGCACGACAACACGCGCATCGGCATCGGACTCGGCATCCTGCTCGTGAGCGTCTCGGCGCTCTGCCACCTCTTCGGCGGGCAGCCGGCGCCGAGCGAGGGCATGGCCGTGCTCGCGCGCGCCGGCGGCATCCTCGGGTGGATGCTGGCGACCCCGCTCATCCTGCTCCTCACCGAGGTCGGCGCGACGATCGTCGTGATCCTCCTCGTGCTGCTGGCGCTCCTCATCATCACCAAGACGCCGCCGAACCGCATTCCGGCCCGGTTCCGCGAGCTGTACGCGTGGCTGTTCGGGGCGCCCGAGGAGATCGAGCAGACCGAGGCGGAGCCGAAGCCCTCGCGGCGCGAACGGCGCAAGAGCGTGCAGACCGAGCTCGACGGCATCGACGGCGACGGCGACGGCGATGACGAGTCCGAGCCCGCCGGGCTCCTGCCGTGGTGGCGGCGCAACGCCTCCAACCGCGAGGAGGACCCCGAGTTCGAGGCGCCCGGTGTGGAGGGCCTCACCGAGGTGTTCGGCCAGGGCTCGGCCGCGGGCAGTTTCGACAGCCCCATCGAGGGTGCCGGCGGCGGTGCCGTGGCGGGGGCGTACGGCAGCGAGGTGCTCGGCGACCTCGAGCGCGCCGAGTCGGCGCTGCAGCAGTTCACGGGCGAGGCGCCGCAGGCGGGTCGCGGGCTCCGCGGCGACGACGCGGGCGCGACGCAGGTGGTTCCCCTCTACGACGCGGCCGCCGACTTCGGCGACGATCAGGGCGGTGCGGCGGGCGGCGCGGGCGCCGAGGCATCCGAGTTCGACGGCATCGGCGACGACGCGCCCGAGCGCCCCTACTTCCTCCCGTCGGCGTCGACGCTCGCGGCGGGTCCGCCCGCGAAGACGCGTTCGCAGGCGAACGACGAGGTCGTGCGCCAGATCACCGGGGTGCTCGAGCAGTTCTCGGTCGACGCGAAGGTCACGGGCTTCTCGCGCGGCCCGACCGTCACGCAGTACGAGATCGAGCTCGGCCCGGGCGTGAAAGTCGAACGCGTCACCGCGCTCTCGAAGAACCTCTCGTACGCCGTCGCCTCGAACGAGGTGCGCATCCTCTCGCCCATCCCGGGCAAGAGCGCGATCGGCGTCGAGATCCCGAACGCCGACCGCGAGACCGTGACGCTCGGCGACGTGCTGCGTTCGCAGGCCTCGGTCGGGGCGAAGCACCCGATGACGATCGGCGTCGGAAAGGACGTGGGCGGCGGCTACGTCATCGCGAACCTCGCGAAGATGCCGCACCTCCTCGTCGCCGGCTCCACCGGCTCGGGCAAGTCGAGCTTCGTGAACTCCATGATCACGAGCCTGCTGATGCGGGCGAAGCCCTCCGACGTGCGCATGGTGCTCATCGACCCGAAGCGCGTCGAGCTGGCGCCGTACGCCGGAGTGCCGCACCTGATCACGCCCATCATCACGAACCCGAAGAAGGCGGCCGAGGCGCTGCAGTGGGTCGTGAAGGAGATGGACATGCGGTACGACGACCTCGCGTCGTTCGGGTTCCGTCACATCGACGACTTCAACAAGGCCGTCGTGAACGACGAGATCATCCTGCCCGCCGGCAGTGAACGCCGCCTCAAGCCGTACCCGTACCTGCTCGTCGTCGTCGACGAGCTCGCCGACCTCATGATGGTCGCCCCGCGCGACGTCGAGGACTCGATCGTGCGCATCACCCAGCTCGCGCGTGCTTCGGGCATCCACCTCGTGCTCGCGACGCAGCGACCCTCGGTCGACGTCGTCACCGGCCTCATCAAGGCGAACGTCCCGTCGCGGCTCGCGTTCGCGGTGACGAGCGTCACCGACTCCCGCGTCATCCTCGACCAGCCGGGCGCCGACAAGCTGATCGGCCAGGGCGACGCGCTGTTCCTGCCGATGGGGGCGTCGAAGCCGCTGCGCGTGCAGGGCGCCTGGGTCACCGAGGCCGAGATCGAGAAGGTCGTCACGCACGTCACGCGCCAGGCGCGCCCCGAGTACCGGCAGGATGTCGCGGCCGCCGTCGAACGCAAGGAGATCGACTCCGACATCGGCGACGACCTCGAGCTGCTGCTCGCCGCGGCCGAGCTCGTGGTGTCGACCCAGTTCGGTTCGACCTCGATGCTGCAGCGCAAGCTCCGTGTCGGCTTCGCGAAGGCCGGGCGTCTCATGGACCTGCTCGAGTCGCGCGAGATCGTCGGCCCCTCCGAGGGGTCGAAGGCGCGCGACGTGCTCGTGACGGCCGAGCAGTTGCCGGGCGTGCTCGCACGCCTCCGCGGCGAAGAGCCCGCGGGCGGCAGCGGGGGCGGAGCGGGCGCTGCTGCGCCGCAGGCGTCCGCAGCCGGCCAGGCGACCCAGGGTCCGCTCGGCGGGCCGCCCGCGCCCACCGAGGCGTACGACGCACCCGACGCGCGCTACGATGACCCGCTCGCCCGACAGATGGAGGGCCTGCCCGAGGTCGAGGCCGACGGCGACGAAGACGCGTGGGGGCTCACCGGTCGCGACTGATCGGCGGCCGCTATCCTTGGGCGTATGACCTCTTCCGCCGGCACCCCCGGGCGATCGGCGAACTGGAATCTTCCCAACGCCATCACCGTCGTGCGCATCCTCGCCGCGCCCGTCTTCTTCTGGCTGCTCCTCGCCGACGACGGCGCCGACGGTCCGCTGCGCTGGTGGGCGGCGGCGCTGTTCATCGTCGCGATCGCGACCGACGGCATCGACGGGCACATCGCCCGCTCGCGCGGGTTGATCACCGACCTCGGCAAGATCCTCGACCCGATCGCCGACAAGCTCCTGACGAGCGGCGCCCTCGTGTGCCTCTCGATCCTCGGCGAGCTGTGGTGGTGGGTGACGATCCTCATCATCGTGCGCGAGGTCGGCATCACGGTGTGGCGTCTCGTCGAGCTGCGCCGGGGCAACGTCGTGCCGGCCTCCTCGGGCGGCAAGCTCAAGACGGTCGTGCAGGCGGTGGCGATCTCGCTCGCGCTCGTCCCGCTGTGGACGATCGTCGGCGACTGGATCCTGTGGGTGAACTGGGCGGTCATGGGCCTCGCGCTCGTGCTCACGCTCTGGTCTGGCCTGCTCTACGTCCGCGACGCCGTGCGCCTCGCGCGGGGCGCGGGCGCCGCGAGCTGAGCGTCGTCGTGAACGCCGACGCTGGCGATCGGATGCCTCCGACCGAGGCGTCGACCAGGTCGCTCATCGAGCTGCTCACCCGGCGGGGCCTGCGCGTCGCCGTCGCCGAGTCGCTCACGGGCGGGCTCGTCGCGGCCGAGCTCACCTCGGTGCCGGGCGCCTCGGCCGTGGTCTCCGGCGGAATCGTGGCCTACGACACCGCGGTGAAACGCGCACTGCTCGGGGTCGACGACGCGCTCCTCGACCGCGAGGGCCCGGTGCACCCCGAAGTCGCCCGTCAGATGGCCCGCGGCGTGCGCATGGCGCTCGCGGTCGACGGGCGCCCGGCCGACCTCGGCCTCGCGACGACGGGGGTCGCTGGTCCCGACTGGCAGGGCGGCCGCCCGCCCGGCACGGTGTACCTGGGCCTCTCGTTCGGCGACGGGGACGGGGACGGCGACGCCGATGAGGCCATCGAGCTCGCGCTCTCGGGCGACCGCGCCGAGATCCGTCGGGCGACGGTGCTGGCGCTCGTCGAGCAGGCCCTGCGTCGCCTCGGCGCCGACTGATCGGCTACCGCGGCAGCCGGTACCGGTGTTCGGGGCGCCCCGCCGAGCCGTAGCGCGGCGCGACCTCTGCAGCGCCGGCGGCGACGAGGTGCTCGAGGTAGCGTCGCGCGCTCACCCGGGACATGCCGAGCGCCTCGGCGATCTCGGCCGCCGAGGCGTCGCCCTGGCAGGCCGCGAGGCCCGCCGCGACCCGCTCGAGGCTCACGGCCGAGAGTCCCTTCGGCAGGGTGCCCCGCCGCACCGGTGCCGACCCGAGCGCCTCGTCGACGGCCCGCTGGTCGAGTGCGGCGGGCGCGGCGCGGTCGGCGGCGATGCCGCGCCGCACCTCGTCGAGGCGGTCGCCGAGGCTCGCGCCCGAGAACGGCTTGACGAGGTAGTGCCGCACCCCGAGCAGCCGTGCGGTGCGCACGGTGTCGAGGTCGCGGGCCGCGGTGACGGCGATCACCTCGACCTCGTCGCCGGCGGCCCGCAGGCGGCGCAGCACATCGAGTCCGCCGAGGTCGGGGAGGTAGATGTCGAGCAGCACGAGATCGGGGCGATGCCGTGCGATGGCAGCGAGGGCCTCGACACCGGTGTGCGCCTCGGCGACGACCGTGAAGCCGGGGTGCGCTGAGACGAAGGCCCGGTTGACCCGGGCGACGGCGAGATCGTCGTCGACCACGACGACGCGCAGGGCCTCGCCGGGCGAGGCTGAGGCGGTCATCGCGCGGCTCCCGTCGAGGCATCCGAACGGATCGACGCCGCAGAGCCGCCCGCCTCCTCGGCGCTGCCCGCCGCGTCGGCGGCACCCCAGGGCAGCCGGACGGTGAAGCGGGCGCCGCCGAGCGGCGAGTCGCCGACGCGCGCCTCGCCGCCGAGGCGGTGGGCGATGCGCTGCACGATCGCGAGGCCGATGCCGCGCCGTGCCTTGCCGGGCACCGGCGTCTTGCCCGAGACATCCGGTTCGAAGATCGCCTCGCGCTGCGCGGGCGGCACGCCGGGCCCGTCGTCGTCGACCCGCACCACGACGGTGCCGGGTTCGAGGTCGTCGCGCACGTCGAGCACGACGCGGCCGCCGAGCACGCACGCCTCGATCGCGTTGTCGACGAGGTTCGCGACGATCGTCACGAGCTCGGTGCGCGGCTCACCGCCGCGGGTGGCGTCGAGGTGCGCCTCGGGCGCGAGCTCGACGGTGACGCCGAGCTCCTGCGCACGGGTGCGCTTCGCGAGCACGAGCGCCGCGATCTCGAGGTCGGCGAGGCCGTCGTGCTCGTCGAGCGTCGAGAGCGCCCCGCCGCTGCCGACGCGTTCGATGAAGTCCAGCGCGGCGTCGAGGTGGCCGAGCTCGAGCAGTCCGCTCACGACGTGCAGCTTGTTGGAGAACTCGTGCGACTGCGCGCGCAGCCCGTCGGCGAGGCTCTGCGCGCCCTCGAGCTCGCGGAGCGTCGTCTCGAGCTCGGTGCGGTCGCGGAGGATGGCGATCGAGCCGATCTCGCGCCCGTCGATGCGCACCCGGTCGCCGTGCACGAGCAGCACGCGCTCGCCCGAGAGCACCGGGCTCTCGCGCTCCGCACCCGAGGTGATGAAGCGGGCGAGCTCGGGGTCGAGCACCTCGTCGACGCGTCGGCCGAGCACCGCATCGGGCTCGTCGAGGTCGAGGAGTCGTGCCGCGGCGTCGTTGACGAGCAGGAGCCGCCCCGCGTCGTCGACGGCGACGAGCCCTTCGCGGATGCCGTGCAGCATCGCCTCCCGCGTCTCGAGCATGGCGCGGATCTCGTCGGGCTCGAGGCCGTAGATGCGGCGCCGGATGAGGCGGCCGATCCAGGCGGAGCCGATGACGCCGATGACGGCCGCGACGACCAGCGCGACGAGCAGCAGCGTGAGGTTGCCGAGGAAGTCGGCGCGGAGCTCCGACTCGAGGATCCCGACCGACACCTGCCCCATCACCGCGCCGTCGTCGTCGAAGATCGGCACCTTCACCCGCCAGGATTCGCCGAGCGTGCCCGTCTGGGTGCCGACGTAGATCTCGCCCGAGAGGGGGATGGCCGGATCGGTCGAGACCCGCTCGCCGATGCGGTCGGGGTTCGGGTGCGAGAAGCGGATGCCCGCGTCGTCCGAGACGACGACGTACGTGACATCGGATGCCTCGCGCACGACCTCGGCGACGGGCTGGATCGTCGCGGCGGGGTCGGCGTCGTCGAAGGCGGAGGTGATGACCGGGAGCCCCGCGACCGACTGCGCGACCGCGATCATGCGGTCCTGGTAGGCCTCGCGGAGCTGCTGCTCCTGCAGCCACATCGCGGTGAGGCCTGTGCCGACGACCGTGACGAGCACGATGGCGAGCTGCAGCAGCAACAGCTGCATGCCAAGCGTCATCGACCGGACCACCTGTCAAGTGTGCCGCACGCCGGAGTCGCCGACGGCACCGGGCCTGCGACCAATACGACCGAATCGACCAGTACGACCGAAGTCTCCGAAACGACCACTACGACCGTTACGACCGCAGCGTTCCGTCAGTGGGGGGCCGACCCTAGCGTCGACCCGAATCGATCGTCGCCCGTCGAAGTCGCCGGGCGCTCAAGGAGGAGAATTGCGATCTCGCAGCGGGCCGAGCACCTCGGCCGTCAACCACAGCACCACCGGCACGACCGGCCGCCCCGCGCTCCGCCGGGGGATCGCCGGCCTCGGGCTCGGCCTCGCAGGCGCCCTCGCCCTCGCGGCGTGCAGCAGTCCGGCCAGCGGCACCGACCCGGCCGGTGACGGCGGCGAGGCCGTCGCGCTCGACTCGGTGAACCTGATCGCTCCGGCCGACCCCGGCGGCGGCTGGGACCAGACCGCCCGCGCGATGTCGCAGGTGCTGACCGACGAGGACCTCGTGGGCTCGGCGCCGGTCGAGAACATCGGCGGGGCCGGCGGCACCGTCGGACTCGCGGCCCTCGCGAACGAGCAGGATCCGGCGACGCTCATGATCACCGGGCTCGTGATGGTCGGCGCGGTCGAGACGAACGCCTCGGCCAGCCGCATCGAGGACACGACGCCGATCGCGCGACTCACCGAGGAGGCGCTCGTGCTCGTCGTCCCCGCCGACTCGCCCTACGAGACGACCGAAGACCTCGTCGACGCGATCGTCGACGAGGGCGCGGCGATCGCCGTGACCGGCGGTTCGGCCGGCGGCGCCGACCACATCCTCGCGGGCATGCTGCTCGTCGAGGCGGGCGTCGACGCGGCCGAGGTGCCGACGACGCTCAACTACATCCCGAACTCGGGCGGCGGCGAGGCCGTGACGATGCTGCTCGGCAACACCGTGCAGGCGGGCATCTCGGGCGTCGGTGAGTTCGTCGAGCAGATCGAGGCGGGCGAACTGCGCGCGCTCGCGGTCTCCTCGCCCGAGCGGGTCGAGCTGCTGGCCGACACTCCCACGCTCGTCGAGGAGGGTTACGACGTCGAGCTGACGAACTGGCGCGGCGTGCTCGCGCCGGGCGGTATCTCCGAGGAGGAGCAGGCCGCGTTGACTGAGCTCGTGACGGAGATGCACGCCTCGGGCGGCTGGACCACGACCCTCGAGGAGAAGGGGTGGAGCGACGCCTTCCTCACCGGCGACGACTTCGACGACTTCCTCACGAGCGACATCGCCGAGGTGACCTCGACCCTCCAGACGATCGGCCTGGTCTCCCAGTGACCTCCCCGATCCCGGTTCCCCCCGACGCCCCCACGTCGGGGGGAACCCCCTCGCGGGCCCGCCCGCCCGTCGGCGAGTTCGTCTTCGCCGGGATCTGCGCGGCACTCGGCGTGTACACGATCGTGGGCGCCGGCTTCATCAGGGTGCCGCCGGGCTCGGCCAGCGTGCTCGGGCCCCGGGTGTTCCCGTACGCCGTCGGAGCGCTGCTCCTCGTGGCATCCCTCGTCGTGATCGGCCAGGTGCTGCGCGGCCATCGCGGCACGCCCGACGACGGCGAGGACATCGACCCCGATGCCCCGACCGACTGGCTGACCGTCGCGAAGCTCGTCGTGTGCTTCTCGACGCAGCTCGTGCTCATCGAGTCGGCGGGCTGGCCGGTCGCGGTCGCCGTGCTGTTCGCGGGCGCCGCCTGGTCGCTCGGCGCGAAGCGCTGGTGGGTCGCGCTCGCCGCAGGCGCGGGCCTCGGGCTCGTGACGCAACTCGTCTTCGGCGCCTGGCTCGGGCTCTCACTCCCCGCAGGCCCCCTTCTCGACTGGATCCCGATCTTCCATGGATAGCCTCACCGCGCTGCTCGAGGGCTTCGCCACCGCCCTCCAGCCGCAGTACCTGCTCTACGCGCTCTTCGGCGTCTTCATCGGCACCGCGGTCGGCGTGCTGCCCGGCATCGGCCCGGCCATGACCGTCGCGCTGCTCCTGCCGCTCACGTACTCGCTCGATCCCACCGGGGCGCTCATCGTCTTCGCCGGCATCTACTACGGCGGCATGTACGGCGGCTCGACGACCTCGATCCTCCTGAACACGCCGGGGGAGTCGTCGTCGATCGTGACCGCGCTCGAGGGCAATCGCATGGCGAAGGCCGGGCGAGGCGCCGCGGCGCTCGCGACCGCCGCACTCGGCTCCTTCGTGGCGGGCACGGCGGCGACGCTCGCCCTCACCTTCCTCGCGCCGGGCATCTCGAAGCTCGCCGTGCAGCTCGGACCGGCCGACTACTTCGCGCTCATCGTGGTCGCGTTCCTCACGGTCGGGGCGCTGCTCGGCTCGAGCGTGCCGCGCGGGCTCGTCTCGCTCGGCCTCGGGCTCTTCCTCGGCCTCATCGGCACCGAAGTGCTCTCGGGGCAGCAGCGCTACACACTCGGCGTGCCGAGCCTCGCCGACGGTGTCGACGTGGTCATCATCGCGGTCGGGCTCTTCGCCCTCGGCGAGACCCTGTACGTCGCCTCGCGGCTCCGGCACGGTCCGGTGCGGGTCATCCCGGTGACGAAGGGGTGGCGCAGCTGGATGTCGCGTCGCGACCTCGCACGGTCGTGGCGCCCTTGGCTCCGCGGCACGGCGATCGGGTTCCCGATCGGCACGATCCCGGCGGGCGGCGCCGACGTGGCGACGTTCCTCTCGTACGCGACCGAGCGCAAGCTCGCGAAGGGCAACGCCCGGGCCGAGTTCGGGCGAGGCGCGATCGAGGGCGTCGCCGGACCCGAGGCCGCGAACAACGCGGCCGCCGCGGGCGTGCTCGTGCCGCTGCTCACGCTCGGCCTCCCGACGACGGCGACCGCGGCGATCATCATCTCGGCGTTCCAGTCGTACGGCATCCGCCCCGGCCCGATGCTCTTCGAGAACCAGTCGGGGCTCGTGTGGGCGCTCATCGCGAGCCTCTACATCGGCAACGTGATGCTGCTCGTGCTGAACCTGCCGCTCGTCGGCATGTGGGTGAAGGTGCTCCGCATCCCGCGCCCGTACCTCTACGCCGGCATCCTCGCGTTCGCGGGGCTCGGCGCGTACGCGCTGCACTTCAACGTCTTCGACACCTTCGTGCTGCTCCTGGTCGGGCTCATCGGGTTCCTGATGCGCCGCTACGGGTACCCGGTCGCGCCGATGGTCGTCGGCGGCATCCTCGGGCCCATGGCGGAGGAGCAGCTGCGGAAGTCGATGGCCATCAGCCAGGGCGACCTCTCGTACCTCGTGCACAGCCCGTTCGCGATCGTCGCGTACTCGGCGCTCGCGATCATCGTCGTGCTCGGGGTGTGGCTGAAGCGACGCAAGGCACGCTTCGAGGCCTCCGGAGGCGACCCGATCACCGCCTCGCTGCCCGCTTGGGAGGAAGAACGGAGGTAGCGGAATAGTCTTCGTGAACACCCTGTTACATGTGGCAGGTTCACACGAAAGCCCCAGTGTGCGACGCTAGATTGGAAGCCACGAGCATCAGGTAGACTGACGCTCCCGTTTCCGGCTCCGGCGGAGTCGAAGGCAGTGTAGAAGGAGGTTCCCCGATGGTTCTGGTTCGACAGGAGATCGGCGACGTGTTGAGGGACTTCCGCCTGCAGAAGGGGCGAACGCTCCGGCAGGTCGCGTCCAAGGCGAGCGTGGCCCTGGGCTACCTGAGCGAGGTCGAGCGGGGTCAGAAAGAGGCCTCCTCCGAGATCCTCGCCTCGGTCGCCGAGGCGCTCGACACGCCCATCTCGGTGATCATGCACGAGGTCGGCGACCGCATCGCGGTGCTCGAGGGGCTCTCCGTGGTCCCCGACAGCCTGCCCGACGAGCTCGTCGCCGAGTTCGACGCCGACATGATGGTCCGCTGAGCACGGCGACCCGATCGTTTTCTCGTGCTTCGGCCGGTCTTCGGACCGGCCGAAGCCATGTCCGGGAGGTTCCGTGAAGCTCAGCGAATTCCAGATCGCCGTCGACGCCGAGTTCGGCGCGGGGTACGGCGGGGTCGTCGTGAACGACCTCGTGCTCGCCTCGCTCGGCGGGCGCACGGCGAGCGAGGCGCTCGCCGCGGGCGTGCGGCCGCGCGAGGTCTGGCTCGCGCTCTGCGAGGCGACGGATGTCCCCGAGTCGCACCGGCACGGCGCAGGGCGCCCGATGCCGGGGGAGGCGCGGGGCGCTTCGGGGCGCTGACGCCGCCCGCGCCGTCGGCGTTGTTCGTGCATCCCGTTCCGAAGACGCGTTCGACACGCGGAGTGTCGGTTCGAACATCCGTTCGGGTTCTGCGTTAGGCTCCTCAACAGCAGGAGGAACGACGCATCCCTCCACATCCCGGCCTGAGAGGGCGTCGGATGTCGGTGGTCGACCATACGGTCGAAGCGTCGGAACACACCGCAAACGCCTTGTCGCGAGACGCCGCGGGTCAGCACCGGTCAGCCGGGGCCCGCAACGTGGAACGACAGCCTAGAGGCAGCAGCACACGAGCATCGAAGGAGCCCACATCATGGCATCACCCGCAGACCGCGAGAAGTCTCTCGAAGCCGCACTCGCGCAGATCGACCGCCAGTTCGGCAAGGGGTCGGTCATGCGCCTCGGCAGCGAAGACCGCGCGCCCGTCGAGGTCATCCCCACCGGTTCGATCGCCCTCGACGTCGCACTCGGCGTCGGTGGTCTCCCGCGCGGCCGCATCGTCGAGATCTACGGTCCCGAGTCCTCGGGCAAGACGACGCTCACGCTCCACGCGATCGCCAACGCCCAGCGCGCCGGCGGCATCGCCGCCTTCGTCGACGCCGAGCACGCACTCGACCCCGAGTACGCGAAGAAGCTGGGCGTCGACATCGACGCGCTGCTCGTCTCGCAGCCCGACACGGGTGAGCAGGCGCTCGAGATCGCCGACATGCTCGTGCGCTCCGGCTCGATCGACCTCATCGTCATCGACTCCGTCGCGGCGCTCGTGCCCCGTGCCGAGATCGAGGGCGAGATGGGCGACTCGCACGTCGGCCTCCAGGCCCGACTCATGTCGCAGGCGCTGCGCAAGCTGACCGGTGGGCTCAACCAGACGAACACCACGATGATCTTCATCAACCAGCTCCGCGAGAAGATCGGCGTGTTCTTCGGCAGCCCCGAGACGACCGCGGGCGGCAAGGCGCTGAAGTTCTACGCCTCCGTCCGCCTCGACATCCGTCGCATCGAGACCCTGAAAGACGGCACCGAGGCGGTCGGCAACCGCACCCGCGTGAAGATCGTCAAGAACAAGATGGCGCCGCCCTTCAAGCAGGCCGAGTTCGACATTCTCTACGGGGTCGGGATCTCCCGCGAGGGCAGCCTCATCGACTACGGCGTCGACCAGGGCATCGTCAAGAAGTCGGGCGCCTGGTACACCTACGACGGCGACCAGCTCGGTCAGGGCAAGGAGAACGCTCGCAACTTCCTGCTCTCCAACCCCGACATCGCCGCCGACATCGAGCAGAAGATCCTCGTCAAGCTCGGCATCGGTCAGGCAGGCGCTGCGGCCGCGAACACGGCGCCGGCGAACGTCGAGTCGATCACCGCGAAGCGCAAGGGCGCCTGAGCGGCGAGCAGCACCAGATGACCGGGGAGGGGAGCGACATGCACGACCCGTCGGCCGAGCACCTCGCCCCGGTCACCTACCTGCCGTGGGTGCGGCACGACGCCGCGCCCCCGGCCGAAGAACGTCCCGGTGAGGCGGGTACGGCGCGTCGATCTGCACCGGCGCGCCGGCCTCGCCGGGCATCCGAGGCGTTCGCCGAGCACGCCGCAGGCAACGAGGTTCCCGACCGCTGGTTCGGCGAAGAGGAGCCGAGTGAGCCGGTCGCTGCTCGCGACACGGGCTCGAAACGGTCGCGAGCCGCCCGTGGCTCACGCTTCGGCAGCGACCCCGAGGGCGAGCCCGACGAGTCGGGCGTCGAGCGCGACGCGCGCATCGACCGGCTCGTCGTCTCGCGGCTGAGCCGCTCGGCCCTCTCCGTCTCCGAGGTACGTTCGGTGCTCGCCGAGCACGGGCTCGACGAGTCCGAGGTCGAGGAGTGGATCGAGCGCTACGAGCGGCTCGGCTACCTCGACGACGCGCGGCTCGCCGAGCAGCTGGTGCACAGCCAGGGCGTGCGGCGAGGCAAGGGCAGCGGCGCGCTCCTCCAAGAGCTCGGGCGCCGCGGTGTCGACCAGTCGGTCGCGCGGGCCGCCGTCGAAGACCTCGACCCCGAGACCGAACTCGAGAACGCGCGCACGGTCGCCGAACGGCGCGCTCGCCAACTCCGCGGCCTCGACCGCCAGACGGCCGAGCGCCGCCTGTCGGCGTTCCTCCAGCGCCGGGGCTATCCCGGCAACGTCGTGCGCGAGGCGGTGACGGCGGCGCTGTCCGGCGAGGGCTCGTAAACTGGTGCGATCATGAGCACCATTCACGAGGTCGTCCGCGCCGGGGCGACGACGCCTGCGCCGCGCACCTACGAGGTCCGCACCTTCGGGTGCCAGATGAACGTCCACGACTCCGAGCGCCTCAGCGGATCGCTCGAAGCGGCGGGCTACGTGCCGGCCGACGGCAGCGAACCCGACATCGTCGTCATCAACACCTGCGCCGTGCGCGAGAACGCCGACAACAAGCTCTACGGCAACCTCGGCCATCTCGCGGGGGTCAAGCGTCGCCATGCGGGCATGCAGATCGCCGTCGGCGGCTGCCTCGCCCAGAAGGACAAGAACCTCATCCTCGAGAAGGCGCCGTGGGTCGACGTCGTGTTCGGCACGCACAACATGGGCGCGCTGCCGAGCCTGCTCGAGCGGGCCCGCCACAACGACGAGGCGCAGCTCGAGATCCTCGACGCCCTCGAGGTGTTCCCCTCGACGCTGCCGACGAAGCGCGACTCGAGCTACAGCGGCTGGGTCTCGATCTCGGTCGGCTGCAACAACACCTGCACCTTCTGCATCGTGCCGGCGCTCCGCGGCAAGGAGAAGGACCGCCGCCCGGGCGAGATCCTCGCCGAGATCCAGGCGCTCGTCGACGACGGCGCGATCGAGGTGACCCTGCTCGGCCAGAACGTGAACTCCTACGGCGTCGAGTTCGGCGACCGCCAGGCGTTCGGCAAGCTGCTGCGCGCGGCCGGGCAGATCGAGGGCCTCGAGCGCATCCGCTTCACCAGTCCGCACCCCGCGGCGTTCACCGACGACGTGATCGACGCGATGGCCGAGACGCCCAACGTGATGCCGCAGCTGCACATGCCGCTCCAGTCGGGCTCCGACCGCATCCTCAAGGCGATGCGCCGCTCGTACCGCTCCGAGAAGTTCCTCGGCATCCTCGACCGCGTGCGCGCGAAGATCCCGAACGCGGCGATCTCCACCGACATCATCGTCGGCTTCCCCGGCGAGACCGAAGACGACTTCCTCGAGACCATGCGGGTCGTCGAGGCCGCGCGGTTCGCCTCGGCGTTCACTTTCCAGTACTCGATCCGCCCGGGAACGCCGGCGGCGACGATGGAGGACCAGGTGCCGAAGGAGGTCGTGCAGGAGCGCTACGAACGGCTCATCGCCCTCCAGGAGCGCATCTCCTGGGAGGAGAACCAGAAGCTCGCAGGCCAGGCCGTCGAGGTGCTCGTCGCCAACGGTGAAGGCAAGAAGGATGCCGAGACGCACCGTCTCAGCGGCCGTGCCGAAGACAGCCGCCTCGTGCACTTCGAGGTGCCCGCCGGCTCCGAGCTGCCGCGCCCCGGCGACGTCGTCTCGGTCACGATCACGCAGGCGGCGCCGTTCCACCTCATCGCCGACTCCACCGACGACGCGCCGCTGACGGTGCGGCGTACTCGCGCCGGAGATGCGTGGGACCGCGCGCAGGCCGAGAGCTGCGGCGTCCCCGCGACCGGTTCGGGCGAGGGGACGTCGACGCCGGGGCGCGTCTCGCTCGGCCTGCCGTCGCTGCGCGTGCGCGGCGGCGAGCCGCTCGTCTCGCCGGGCGTCGGCACCATGCCGATCTACGACCCGACCGACGGTCAGCGCTGACGTGAGCCTCATCGCCGTCGTCGGCGCGACCGGCACCGGCAAGTCGGCTTTCGCGCTCGATCTCGCCGAGGCGCTCGAACGCACCGGGCGCACGCCCGAGGTCGTCAACGCCGACGCCATGCAGCTCTACCGCGGCATGGACATCGGCACCGCGAAGCTCTCGCTCGACGAGCGACGCGGCGTGCCGCATCACCTGCTCGACGTGCTCGAGGTCACCGACGAGGCGTCCGTCGCCGAGTACCAGGCCCTCGCACGGGCGCGCATCGACGAGATCATCGCGCGGGGCGGCATCGCCCTCCTCGTCGGAGGGTCGGGCCTCTACGTCTCGTCGGTGATCCACGACTTCCGCTTCCCGGGCACCGACCCGGTGGTGCGCGCCCGACTCGAGGCCGAGCTCGCCGAGCACGGGCCGGGCATGCTGCACGCGCGGTTGCGCGGCATCGACGCCGAGACGGCGGCGAAGGTCGACCCGCAGAACGGCCGCCGCGTGGTGCGGGCGCTCGAGGTGATCGAGGTCACGGGCGAGCCCGCGGCCGCGCGTCTCCCCGACGAGCCGGTGCCGTGGCGCGAGCACCGCATCGTGCACCTGCGCGCCGATCGCGGTGCCCTCGTCGAGCGGCTCGACGAGCGCGTGCACGGGATGTGGCGGCAGGGCATCGTCGACGAGGTGCGCGGGCTCGTGCCGCTGGGCCTCGAGCGCGGGGTCACCGCGCGCAAGGCCATCGGCTACGCGCAGGCACTCGCCGAGCTGCAGGGCCGGATGCCACGAGCCGAGGCCGTGGCGGAGACGCAGCAGCTCACCCGCACCTACGCGCGGCGCCAGGTGGGATGGTTCAAGCGCTACCGCGACGCGGTCGAGATCGACGCCGACGACGTCGTCGCCCGGGGCGCGGAACTGGCCCGTCAGGCCGCCCTAGACTGAGTCGCATGCCGTTCGATCTGCGATTCACCAAGGGCCAGGGCACGGGCAACGACTTCGTGCTCTTCAGCGATCCCGAGGGTGAGAACGCGCTCACGCCGACGCAGATCGCCGCGGTGTGCGATCGCCATTTCGGTGTCGGTGCCGACGGGGTGATCCGTGCGGTGCGTTCGCAGAACCTCGACGACGGGGCCACGGCGCTCGCGGCCGATCCGCGCGCGGTCTGGTTCATGGACTACTGGAACGCCGACGGCACGGTCTCCGAGATGTGCGGCAACGGCATCCGCGTCTTCGTGCGCTACCTGCTCGACCAGGGGCTCGCCGAGCTGCACCCCGGCGCCGAGCTCGCGATCGGCACCCGTGCCGGCGTCCGGCTCGTGACGCGCACGGCGACGGGCTTCCAGGTCGATCTCGGCCCGTGGCGACTCGCCGGCGGCGAGCCGCTCGTGCGCGCCAAGCAGCTTCCGGTGGCCAGGCCCGGTCTCGGCATCGACGTGGGCAACCCGCACGTCGTCGTCGCCCTCGCCGACGATGACGAGCTCGAGGGCCTCGACCTCGCCTACTCGCCGATCCTCGACCCCGAGCCCGAGGCGGGCGCGAACGTCGAGTTCGTCGTGCCCGCCGAGCCCCTCGTCGAGGACGGGGTGGGCCGCATCCGCATGCGGGTGCACGAGCGCGGCTCGGGCGAGACGCTCTCGTGCGGCACGGGCGCCGTCGCCTCGGCGCTCGCGGTGCGGCATTGGGCGGGCGCCTCGGCGCCGAACGACTGGCGCGTGCAGGTGCCGGGCGGGGTCGTCGGCGTGCGCATGTTCGCGGCCGCCGACGGTGAGCACGTGGCCCTCGCGGGCCCGGCCGAACTCGTCTTCGACGGCGTGCTGACGCTCGCCTGAGCGGGCTCGGACGCTGCCGTCGCAGCTTCCCTCGGGCTGCGTCGGTCAGGCGGATGCCGCGTGCGCGACCCGCAGCACGCGGAAGCCCTTCGCGTTCGCGGCGCGGTCGACATCGAGTCCGAGCTCCTCGCCGATCCAGCGCTGCAACGACTCGGCGCCGAGGTGCTTCGCGACGACGAGCCAGGCGGACGAGTCGACCTCGTCGTCGAGGCGGGGCAGCCACCGCGTGAGGAGTGCGTGCAGCTCGGCCTTGCCGACCCGGATCGGCGGATTCGACCAGATCTCGGCGAATCGCACCGCGTCGGGAACATCGTCGGGCAGGACGGCGTTGACATTGTGCAGACCGAGTCGTGCGGCGTTCTGCCGCGTGAGTTCGAGCGCGCGTTCGTTGACGTCGACCGCCCACACCGTGGCATCCGGCGACTGGATCGCGAGCGAGAGCGCGATCGGCCCCCAACCGCACCCGAGGTCGAGCAGCGCGCCCGACGCCGGGGGAGCGGGCACGTTCTCGAGGAGCACGCGAGTGCCCTGGTCGAGGTGCTCAGGGCTGAAGACGCCGCCGGCGGTCGTGAGCTCGACCTCGCGGCCGGCGAGGCTCGCGCGGATGGTGCGGGTGCGCGAACTGCTCGACGGAGACGCGGAGAAATAGTGGTCGGAACCCATACAGGGAACCTATCGCAGCGATTGGAACTAGTCTTGAACGTGATGAATGAAGCCGAACAGACCACCGCGGACGACGCCGTCGAGCGGGTGCTGCGCGGCGCTGAGACGAAGGCCGGGCTGACCCGGTTCGGCTCGGGTGCCGCCGAGGCGCTCATGGAGCACGGCTCCGACGCCGCAGCCGGCGCCGAGTCCGACGGCGAGCAGCTCGAGCGAGAAGAGCGCGCGGCGCTCCGCCGCGTCGCCGGACTCTCGACCGAGCTCGAGGACGTCACCGAGGTCGAGTACCGGCAGCTCCGGCTCGAGAACGTCGTGCTCATCGGCGTCTACTCGCAGGGCTCGCTCGACGACGCCGAGAACTCGATGCGCGAGCTTTCGGCCCTCGCCGAGACGGCGGGCGCGCGCGTGCTCGACGGCGTCCTGCAGCGGCGCCCGCACCCCGACCCGAGCACCTACCTCGGCCGCGGCAAGGTCGAGGAGCTGCGGCACATCGTCGCCTCGCTCGGCGCCGACACCGTCGTCGCCGACACCGAGCT
Organism: Agromyces sp. NPDC058126; assembly: GCF_042884595.1. Lineage (NCBI taxonomy): Bacteria > Bacillati > Actinomycetota > Actinomycetes > Micrococcales > Microbacteriaceae > Agromyces > Agromyces sp. NPDC058126. The sequence continues at coordinate 1,137,112 of NZ_JBHVTS010000001.1, forward strand.
CGCGCCGAGCCAGCGGCGCGCGCTCGAGGACGCGGTCAAGGTGAAGGTGATCGACCGCACGGCCGTCATCCTCGACATCTTCAGCCAGCACGCGAAGAGCCGCGAGGGCAAGGCGCAGGTCGAGCTCGCACAGCTCGAGTACCTGCTCCCGCGCCTGCGCGGCTGGGGCGAGTCGATGTCGCGGCAGGCCGGTGGCCAGGTCGGCAGCGGCGGAGCGGGCATGGGTTCCCGTGGCCCGGGTGAGACGAAGATCGAACTCGATCGTCGTCGCATCCACTCGCGCATGGCGAAGCTGCGCAAGCAGATCGCCGGAATGAAGCCCGCCCGCGACGCGAAGCGCGCCAACCGACGGCGCAACGCCATTCCCTCGGTCGCCATCGCCGGGTACACGAACGCCGGCAAGTCGAGCCTGCTGAACCGCATCACGGGCGCGGGCCTCCTCGTCGAGAACGCGCTGTTCGCGACCCTCGACGCCACGGTGCGCCGCAACACGACCGCCGACGGCCGGGTCTACACGCTCGCCGACACGGTCGGCTTCGTGCGCAACCTCCCGCACCAGCTCGTCGAGGCGTTCCGTTCGACCCTCGAGGAGGTCGGCGACTCCGACCTCATCGTGCACGTCGTCGACGCGGCGCACCCCGACCCGGCCGGTCAGATCGCCACGGTGCGCGATGTCATCGGCGAGGTCGGCGCACGCGACATCCCCGAGCTGATCGTCTTCAACAAGGCCGACCTCGTGACGCCAGAAGACCGCCTCGTGCTGCGCGGGCTCGAGCCCGGCGCCGTGTTCGCCTCGGCGCGAACGGGCGAGGGCATCGACGAGGTGCTCGCGGCGATCACGCGCATGCTGCCCGACCCGGCGGTCGAGATCGACCTCGTCGTGCCGTACGACCGGGGCGACGTCGTGTCGACGCTGCACGAGACCGGTCGAGTGCTCTCGGTCGACTACCTCGAGGGCGGCACGCACGTGCGCGCGCTCGTCTCGCCCGAACTCTCCGCACAGCTGGCCGATTTCCGGGCTCCCGTCGACGCCTGAGGCGCTCCAGACCGGCGGCTCGGGTCACTCCGCGACACCTCGCGTCACCTCACGTCATAGAGGGGCGGCGCGCGGGATCGGCGCGTATCGTCGCTCCTGATCGTCGGTGCACGGCCGGATGCCGGGCACCAGGAGCGACCGCCGAGCCCGGCACCCGCCCGCGAGACCCACCCGCCGATTCCGGCCGGGGGACGCGGCCTGCCGCGCTTCCGCCGCATCGGCTGCGCCACGCAGGAGTCCCATGGCAGCCACCGGTTCCGACCTCCGGGATGCGGACTGTCGACCGCGCCCGCCCGTCTCGTTCGAGTTGTTCCCGCCTCGATCGGATGCCGCGGCGCTCGCCCTCGGCCGGACGATCGACCGGCTCGCCGAGGCCGACCCCGCGTTCATCTCGGTGACCTTCGGGGCGGGCGGCTCCTCGCGCGACCGTTCGTTGACGGTGCTCCGCTACATGCTCGAGCACACCGCGGTCGAGCCCATGGCGCACCTCACCTGCGTCGGCTCCTCGCACGTCGAGGCGAACCGGCTGGTGCGCGAGTTCCTCGACGCCGGGGTGACGAGCTTCCTCGCACTGCGCGGCGACCCGCCGGAGGGCGCCGGCCCCGATGCCGGCATCGGCGACCTCGGCAGCGCGGCCGAACTGGTGCAGCTCATCCACCGGGTCCAGGAGGAGCGGGAGCCCTTCGCCCAGGTCGGCGTGCCCGGCGTCCCCGGGGCGTCGCGCATCCGCGAGCGGCCCCGGCCCGAGCGCGTCGCGGTCGCGGCGTTCCCCACGGGGCATCCGCGTTCCCGGAGCGCCCATCAGGACGTCGACGCCCTACTCGCGAAGGAGATCGCGGGCGCGACCCTCGCGATCACCCAGCTGTTCTGGCACGCCGACGACTACCTCGGCTACGTCGACCGCGCTCGCGCGGCGGGCGTCACCATTCCGATCCTGCCGGGCATCATGCCCGTCACGACGCCGGCGCGGCTCGCCCGGCTCGCCGAGCTCACCGGGGTCGAGGCCCCGGCCGAGCTCGCCATCGACCTCGAGATCGAACCCGATCCCGAGGCCCAGGCCGAGCTCGGCGTCGCGTACGCCGCGAAGCTCGCCGCCGGGGTGCTCGCGGGCGGCGCGCCCGGCCTGCACCTCTACACCTTCAATCGTCACGAGGCCGTGCTGGGCGTGCTCGCCCGGCTCGGACTCGGAGTCCCAGCACAGCTCGTCAATGAGAGGAACACCGCACGATGACCGCACCCGCCTTCCCCACCGGCACCATCCTGGGCTACCCCCGGATCGGCCGTCGCCGTGAGCTCAAGCGCGCCGTCGAGGCGTTCTGGGCCGGCACGATCGACGCGGAGGAGCTCGAGGCTCGCGCCGCCGAGCTCCGCGCCGCGACCCGCGAGCGTCTCGCCGCGCAGGGTCTCGACCGCACCGGCTCGGCCATCCCCGAGTCGTTCTCGTTCTACGACCAGGTGCTCGACGCCGCCGTCGCCGTCGGCGCCGTGCCCACGCGTTTCGCCCGGTTCCTCGGCGAGGACGGCAGCGTCGACCTCGGCGCCTACTTCACGATCGCCCGAGGGGTCGGCGACGACGCCCCGCTCGAGATGACGAAGTGGTTCGACTCGAACTACCACTACCTCGTGCCCGAGATCGGCCCCGAGTCCTCGTTCGCGCTGCACGCCGAGCGCATCCTCGCCGAGTTCGCCGAGGCGAAGGCGCAGGGCTTCCTCACCCGCCCGGTGCTCGTCGGCCCCGTGACCTTCCTCCTCCTCGCGAAGGCCGCCGACGACGCGCCCGAGGGCTTCCGCCCGATCGACCGCCTCGGCGAGCTCGTGCCCGTGTACGGCGAACTCCTCGCCGAGCTCGCCCGCGCGGGAGCCGAGTGGGTGCAGCTCGACGAGCCCGCGCTCGTGAGCGAGTCGATCGACGAGCCGCGCGCCCGTGTGCTCGAGGCGGCCGCGGCGGCGTACGACGCGCTCGGCGCGCAGGACGAGCGTCCGGCCATCTTCGTCGCCGCGCCCTACGGCTCGCTCGACGACGCGCTGCCGGTGCTCGCCGCGACCCCCGTCGAGGCGATCTCGCTCGACCTCGTGCGCGGTGCGCTGCCCGAGGGCCTCGACCCCGTCACCGCCGAGGCGCTCGCCGCGAAGACGCTCGTCGCGGGCGTCGTCGACGGGCACAACATCTGGCGCGGCGACCTCGCCGCCGCGTTCGACCGCGTCGCCGCCGTGCAGCACCTCTCGGGCAGCGTCGCGGTGTCGACCTCGACCTCGCTGCTGCACGTGCCGCACGACGTCGAGGACGAGCAGGCTCTCGACGCCCGACTCGTGTCGTGGCTCGCCTTCGCCGACCAGAAGGTCGCGCAGGTCGCGACCCTCGCACGCGGGCTCGCCGAGGGCCGCGACGCGATCGCCGCCGAGCTCGACGCGGCATCCGCAGCCCTGGCCGACCGCAGCGGCGCACCCGGCGTGCGTGTGCCCTCGGTGCGCGAGCGGCTCTCCGCCCTCGTGAGCGGCGACTTCGACCGCGGCGACTACGCCGCCCGCGTCGCCGCGCAGGCCGAGCTCGAGCTGCCCGAGCTGCCCACCACGACGATCGGCTCGTTCCCGCAGACGAGCGACATCCGTCGCGCCCGCGCGCGCCTCGGCAAGGGCGAGCTCGACGCAGACGGCTACGCGCAGCTCATGCGCGAGGAGATCGAGCGGGTCGTGCGCCTGCAGGAGGAGATCGGCCTCGACGTGCTCGTGCACGGCGAGCCCGAGCGCAACGACATGGTGCAGTACTTCGCCGAGCTGCTCGACGGCTTCGCCGTCACCGAGCACGGCTGGGTGCAGTCGTACGGTTCGCGCTGCACGCGCCCCTCGATCCTCTGGGGGGATGTCTCGCGGCCGGCCAGGATGACGGTCGAGTGGTCGTCGTACGCGCAGTCGCTGACAGAGAAGCCCGTCAAGGGCATGCTCACGGGCCCGGTGACGATCCTCGCCTGGTCGTTCGTGCGCGACGACCAGCCCCTCGGCGACACGGCGCGCCAGGTGGCGCTCGCACTGCGCGACGAGATCGCCGACCTCGAGGGCGCCGGCATCAAGGTGATCCAGGTCGACGAGCCCGCGCTCCGCGAGCTGCTGCCGCTGAAGCTCGCCGACCAGCCGGCGTACCTCGACTGGTCGGTCGGCTCGTTCAAGCTCGCGACCGCGGGCGCGGCGGCGGCGACGCAGGTGCACACCCACCTCTGCTACTCGGAGTTCGGCGTCGTCATCGACGCGATCAAGAACCTCGACGCCGACGTGACCTCGATCGAGGCGGCGCGCAGCCGCATGGAGGTCGTCGACGACCTCTCGACGAGCGGCTTCGACCACGGCATCGGCCCGGGCGTCTACGACATCCACTCGCCGCGCGTGCCGTCGACGGCCGAGGTGCAGGCGCTCCTCGAGCGTGCGGTCGCCGAGATCCCGGCGTCGCGGCTCTGGGTGAACCCCGACTGCGGTCTGAAGACCCGCGGCTACGACGAGACGGTCGCCTCGCTCGAGAACATCCTCGAGGCGACGCGCGCGGTGCGCGCCGAGCTCGAGGCGCGCACCGAGCCGGTGCTCGCGGGCTAGCCGGACGACGAGAAGGGGCGGATGCCGCGTGCTGCGCGGCATCCGCCCCTCTTCTCTGTCTTGCGGTGCGTGCGGGGCCGCTCGCGCGGCCGGGGTCGCGTACCCGCGTCAGACCGCGCGGAGGACCGAGACGACCTTGCCGAGCACCTCGGCGTGGTCGCCCACGATCGGCTCGAACGCGCTGTTGCGGGGGAGCAGCCACGTGTGGCCGTCGCGCTGGCGGAAGACCTTGACGGTCGCCTCGCCGTCGAGCATGGCCGCGACGATCTCGCCGTTCTCGGCGGTGCGCTGCGAGCGCACGACCACCCAGTCGCCGTCGCAGATGGCGGCGTCGATCATCGAGTCGCCGACGACCTTGAGGATGAACAGCTCGCCCTTGCCGACGAGCTGCCTCGGGAGCGGGAAGACCTCTTCGACCTGCTGCTCGGCGGTGATCGGCACACCGGCGGCGATGCGGCCGACGAGCGGCACCATCGCAGCGTCGCCGACGGGGGCCGCGTCGCCCGCGGCGGGAGCGCGCTCCTCGAGTCCGGGCACCTCGATGAGGACCTCGAGCGCGCGGGGGCGGTTGGGGTCACGGCGCAGGTAGCCGGCGAGCTCGAGCTGGTTGAGCTGGTGCGTCACGCTCGACAGTGAGGAGAGCCCGACGGCGTCGCCGATCTCGCGCATGCTGGGCGGATAGCCGCGGCTCGCGACCGAGCGCTGCACGACCTCGAGGATGGCGAGCTGCTTGGCACTGAGGCTCTTGCGTCGACGCGCCCTTCCGATGTCACGCACGTCGTTGTCGCTCACGGTCTCCGCCCCTCGTTGCGATCGCCGCGCGATCGGATGTCGGTGGTTCCTGCTGCACTGTTGTCCAGACATTCGAAACTGTATCCGCCTCGCAGGGGTGCGGCAAACATTCGTTCGAGTGTGTCGGCATATTCGTGCACGAGAACGGCGGTGTTCGGATACTTGCCTTCGAATTCATTCGAAGATATATTCGGAACATAGATTCGCATTCGGCCCTCCCGGCCGAGGGCCGGATGCGATTCACTCAGGAGGTGTGAGATGAGCGCAGCGATCATGACCGGCGGGTACGCCCCGGTGCAGTCCCGCCCGGTGCCGTTCCACGAGCCCGACCGTCTCGCGCGTGCTGGCGCAGGCGAGGCGGCTGCGGTCCGCACCCGCCTGCGACTGACCCGGCGGGGCCGAGTGGTCTTCACGACGCTCGCAGCGCTCCCGCTCGTCGTCTGGGCGTTCGTCGTCGTGCTCGGGGCCGGCGGCGCTGCGGCCGACGTCTCCGGCGCCGGCGCGGGGGCCGCGCTCGAGTACGTCACCGTCGAGGTCGGCGCGTCCCTCTGGGAGATCGCCGAGTCGATCGCCCCCACCGCCGATCCGCGCGACACGATCGCCGAGATCGTCCGCATCAACGGCCTCGACGAGGCCACGATCGTGCCGGGCCAGCAGCTCGCCGTGCCGGCGGCCGAGTAGGCGGGCCCGCCCGGTCACACGGGGTCTCACGGAGGGGACGCCGCCCTCGCGTGGCTAGCATGGTTCGGTGACGAGTCTCGATGATCTCCCCATCCGCGACGACCTCCGCGGCCGTTCGCCGTACGGCGCCCCGCAGAAGTCCGTCCCCGTGGCGCTCAACGTCAACGAGAACACGCATCCCATTCCCGAAGACGTCGCCCACGACATCGTGGCCCGCGTCGCCGCCGCGATCCTCCGGCTGAACCGCTACCCCGACCGCGAGTTCGCCGAGCTGCGCGAGGCGCTCGCCCGCTACCTCGGCCACGGACTCGGGCCCGAGCACATCTGGGCCGCGAACGGGTCGAACGAGGTGCTCCAGCACCTGCTCCAGGCCTTCGGCGGCCCCGGGCGCCGGGCGCTCGGCTTCGACCCGACGTACTCGATGTACGGCTTGCTCGCCTCGGGCACGGGCACCGAATGGGTCGCCGCGCCCCGCGACGAGGAGTTCGAGCTCAGCCCCGAGACCGCGGTCGCCGCCGTGCGCGAGCACGACCCCGACCTCGTGCTGCTCTGCGCGCCGAACAACCCGACGGGCACCCCGCTCGACCTCGACACGATCCGCGCGGTCGCCGACGCCGCACGCGGCATCGTCATCGTCGACGAGGCGTACTTCGAGTTCGCCGAGCCCGGCACGCCGAGCGCGCTGACCCTGCTCGAGGGCCGGCCGCGCCTCGTCGTCTCGCGCACGATGAGCAAGGCCTTCGCCTTCGCCGGCGCCCGGGTCGGCTACCTCGCCGGCGACCCCACGACGATCGACGCGCTGCGCCTCGTGCGGCTGCCGTACCACCTCTCGGCGCTCACCCAGGCGGCCGCGCTCGGCGCGCTCGCTCACGCCGACGAGATGCTCGCGATGGTCGACGAGATCCGCGGGCAGCGCGAGCGCATCTCCGCCGAACTCGCACGACTCGGCTTCGCCCCGCACCGCAGCGGATCGAACTTTGTGCTTTTCGGGGGCGTCGACGACCCGCACGCGGTCTTCGAGGCGCTCCTGGCGCGCGGCATCCTCATTCGCGAGCTCGGCATCCCCGGGCACCTGCGCGTGACTGCGGGCACCGAGGCCGAGACGACCGCGTTCCTCGAGGCGATCGCGGTGTTCGCCCCGAACGCGGCGGGCGCCGCCGAGAATAGGATCGACGCATGAGCGGCCAGACCCACAACCGCGCGGTGCGCGTGCAGCGCGAGACCAGCGAGTCGAGCATCGACCTCTCGATCGACCTCGACGGCACCGGTGCGAGCGACATCGAGACCGGCGTGCCGTTCTACGACCACCTGCTGACGGCGTTCGCGAAGCACTCGCTCACCGACCTCACCGTGCGCGCCGCGGGCGACGTCCACATCGACGTGCACCACACCGTGGAGGACACGGGCATCGTGCTCGGGCAGGCGATCCGGCAGGCGCTCGGCGACAAGCGCGGCATCTCGCGGTACGGCGACGCCCTCGTGCCGCTCGACGAGGCGCTCGCGCAGGCCGTCGTCGACATCTCGGGGCGTCCGTACCTCGTGCACACCGGCGAGCCCGCCGGCTTCGAGTTCCACCTCATCGGCGGCCACTTCACCGGCTCGATGGTGCGGCACGTCTTCGAGGCGATCACCTTCAACGCGGGGCTCACCGTGCACGTCAACGTGCTGGGCGGTCGCGACCCGCACCACATCGCCGAAGCCGAGTTCAAGGCGTTCGCACGGGCGTTCCGTCAGGCGAAGGCGTTCGATCCGCTGGTCACCGGCATCCCGTCCACGAAGGGCGCACTGTGAGCCCCACCCGTCGCGTCGTCGTGCTCGACTACGGCTCGGGCAACGTGCACTCCGCCGCGAAGGCGCTCGAGGCCGCGGGCGCCGAGGTCGAGGTCACGGCCGACCGCCGGGCGGCGAGCGAGGCCGACGGCCTGCTCGTGCCGGGCGTCGGCGCCTTCAGGGCCGTGATGGAGCAGCTCCGCGCGGTGCGCGGCGACGAGATCATCGATCGGCGGCTCGCGGGCGGGCGTCCGGTGCTCGGCATCTGCGTCGGGATGCAGGTGCTCTTCGAGCACGGCGTCGAGCGCGGGGTCGACACCGAGGGCCTCGGCGAGTGGCCGGGAACGGTCACCGAGCTGCCCGCCGCAGTGCTGCCGCACATGGGCTGGAACACCGTGACGCCCGACGCGGGGTCGGTGCTGTTCGACGGCATCGAGGACGAGCGCTTCTACTTCGTGCACTCCTTCGCTGCGCAGGAGTGGCACCTCGACGTGATCCCGCCGTTCCCCGGCCCGAAGCTGACGTGGGCCGAGCACGGCGGGTCCTTCCTCGCCGCGGTCGAGAACGGTCCGCTGTCGGCGACCCAGTTCCACCCCGAGAAGTCCGCCGAGGCGGGCATCCGGCTGTTGTCGAACTGGATCGGCACCCTCGGCTGACACCCGCCCGAGACCGTGCGTGTCACGGTCAGGCCGCTCGCGCCCCGGGCGACTAAGATTCTGTGACTGTGCCGACCGGCGATCCACGGCGGCATCCCGCGAACGAGGACAGTGATGAGTGAGTTCAACAAGACCCCCGGTCTCGTGCTGCTTCCGGCAGTCGATGTGGCCGGCGGCAAGGCCGTCCGTCTGACGAAGGGCGAAGCCGGCACCGAGACGAGCTACGGCGACCCGGTCGACGCGGCCGTCGACTGGGCCGATCAGGGCGCCGAGTGGATCCATCTCGTCGACCTCGACGCGGCCTTCGGCCGGGGGTCGAACGGCGGCATCCTGAAGAAGGTCATCCGTCAGGTGCGCGGCGTGAACGTCGAGCTCTCGGGCGGCATCCGCGACGACGAGTCGCTCGAGCACGCCCTCGAGATCGGGGCGAAGCGCATCAACCTCGGCACGGCGGCGCTCGAGAACCCCGAGTGGGCCGCCTCGGTCATCGCCCAGTACGGCGAGGCGATCGCGGTCGGCCTCGACGTGCGCGGCACGACGCTCGCCGCCCGCGGCTGGACGAAGGACGGCGGCGACCTCTGGCAGGTCATGGACCGCCTCGAGGAGGCCGGCGCCGCCCGCTACGTCGTCACCGACGTCACGAAGGACGGCACCCTCCAGGGCCCCAACATCGAGCTGCTTCGGCAGGTCATGGAGCGCACCGAGCGCCCGGTGGTCGCCTCGGGAGGCATCTCGAGCCTCGACGACATCGTCGCCCTGCGCGAGCTCGTGCCGCTCGGCCTCGAGGGCACCATCGTCGGCAAGGCCCTCTACGCCGGCGCGTTCACGCTGGCCGAGGCGCTGGATGTCGCCTCACGCTGACCGTCCGGCGGGCGAGCACGGGGATGCCCCGGCGACCCCGCCGTCCGCCGCGGACTCCGCCGGCGTGCCCTGGGCCGGGCGCTCGTTCGAGGCGAACCCGCACGCGGCCGACGACGGCAGTGCCCCGGCCGAGCTCGCCGAGGCGATCGCGCGGTTCCGTGCGGGCGAGGGCGGGCAGTCCGAGGTCGTCGCGGCGTTCGCCGGGTCGCGCCTGCTGATCCCGCTGCTCGCCGAACTCGGCGACGGCGGCACCGAGACGGGCGCGCACGGCCTCGCGGTCGACAAGAGCCAGGAGCTCTCGATCGTCACGGTCGCCGGCCCCGACGGTCGCGCGGTGCTGCCGGTCTTCTCCTCGGTCGAGGCGATGTCGCGGTGGAACCCCGTCGCGCGGCCGGTGCCGGCCGACGGCGTGCGCGTCGCGCTCGCGGCGGCCGATGATGGCACCGAACTCGTCGTGCTCGATCCCGGCTCACCGGGCGAGTTCGTGCTGCGGCGCCCCGCGGTCTGGGCGGTGGCCCAGTCGCTGTCGTGGCAGCCGCCGTTCGAGTCCGACGCCGTGCGCGACGCCTTCCTGCGCGCTGCCGAGCGGGAGCTCTCAGTGCTCGGGGTGACGCTCCTCCCGGGCGACCCCGAGGCGCGGCTCGCCGGCCCCGAGCTCGTCGTGCGCCTCGAACTCGTGGCGGGTCTCACCCGCGAGGCGCTCGACGCGACGACGACCCGGCTGGCGCACCGCTGGGCCGCCGACGAGGCGATCGCCACAGGGGTGGACTCGCTCGCCGTGAAGCTCGTGGCCGGGGCATCCGACGCCTGAACCGGTGACCGTGCGGCCGCCCGTCCGGTGACTCGTTCGGGTGGTTGACCGTCGACCCGACCGGGAGCATGATCGGAGAGGCGCGACGGCGCGGAATCCAGGTGCGGCCATGACCGAGCATCCCGATGCGGAACGACGAGACGACGGCGACGCGAGCTACGACGCGGCGCTCGAGCGGGCCGCGGTGCACGCCCGGGCCTGGCTCGACGGCGTCCGCGAGCGGAAGGTGCCCCCCGGCGCGACCACCGAGGAGATGCTCGACCGGCTCGGCCGCGACCTGCCGGAGGACGGCGAGCCCGCGGCCGCGGTGATCGACCATCTCGCCGCCGCGGCGGAGCCCGGGCTCATCGCGATCGGGTCGCCGCGCTTCTACGGCTGGGTGATCGGCGGCACGCACCCCGCGGCGCTCGCGGCCGACTGGCTCGTCTCGAGCTGGGACCAGAACACCGGGCTGCGCACGATCACCCCGGCCGCGGTCGCCGCGGAGGAGCTCGCGGGCGCGTGGCTCGTCGACCTGCTGGGGCTGCCTGCGGGCAGCGAAGTCGGCTTCACCACGGGGGCGACGATGGCCCAGTTCACCTGCATGGCGGCGGCCCGCGACGAGGTGCTCACCCGGGTCGGCTGGGACGTCGAGGAGGCCGGGCTCGCGGGCGCCCCGCGCATCCGCTTCATCGTCGGCGAGGAACGGCACGGCACGGTCGACCTCGCGGCGCGCTATCTCGGGCTCGGGGCGCCGATCGTCGTGCCGTCCGACGAGCAGGGTCGCATCCGGGTCGAGGCGCTGCGCGACACGCTCGCCGCAGGGGAGGGGCCGGCGATCGTGCTGCTGCAGGCCGGCAACATCCACTCGGGCGCCTTCGACGACTTCGTGGGAGCGATCGCCGCGGCCCATGAGGCGGGCGCCTGGGTGCACGTCGACGGTGCGTTCGGCCTCTGGGCAGCGGCATCCGCGCGCCTCCGTCACCTGACCGCGGGCATGGCCGACGCCGACTCCTGGTCGACCGACGCGCACAAGACGCTCAACGTGCCCTACGACTCGGGGCTCGCGATCGTGCGCGACGGCCGCGCCATGCACCGCGCGCTCAGCATGCATGCGAGCTACCTGCAGGCGACCGAGGTCGGCGCCGACCCGCACGAGAAGGTGCCCGAGCTCTCACGGCGGGCGCGCGGCGTCCCGGTGTGGGCGGTCCTGCGCGCACTCGGTCGCTCTGGCGTCGCCGAGCTCGTCGACGGCCTGGCCGCTGCCGCGCGGGGACTCGCCGACGGCATCGGGCGCCTGCCCGGCGTCGAGGTGCTGAACGAGGTCGTCTTCACGCAGCTGTGCATCGCGCTCGCCGACGACGAGGCGACCGAGGCGCTCAGCGAACGGCTCTGGGCGGAGGGCGACGTGCTCGCGATGACCTCGCGCTGGCACGATCGCGCGGTGGTGCGCTTCTCGGTCAGCAACTGGCGCACGGATGCCGCGGAGGTGCGCCGCACGGTCGACGCCGTCGCCCGCGCGCTCGCCGCGGGCGAGGCCCGCTGAGCGGTGGCGCGGCGCGCGAGCGCGAGGGCATCGGCGCCCGCGTCGGTGGCATCCGCTTGAATGGAGGCATGACCGAGGCGCTCGCGGAGTTCTCGCCCGCGACCAGGGCGTGGTTCACCGAATCCTTCACCGAACCGACGGCGGTGCAGCGCGGCGCGTGGCAGGCGATCTCGCGGGGCGAGCACGCGCTCGTGGTCGCGCCGACGGGCTCGGGCAAGACGCTCGCGGCGTTCCTCTGGGCGATCGACCGGTTGCACCACGAGGCGCCCGACCCGGCGGCCGCAGGCACCCGGGTCGTCTACCTCTCGCCGCTCAAGGCGCTCGGCGTCGACGTCGAGCGCAACCTCAGGGCGCCGCTCGTCGGCATCGCCCGCACCGCCGCGGCGCACGGGCTCGAGGTGCCCGAGGTCTCGGTCGGGGTTCGTTCGGGCGACACCCCCGCCTCCGAACGTCGCGCACTCGTCGCGAGGCCGCCCGAGATCCTCATCACGACGCCCGAGTCGCTCTACCTCATGCTCACCTCGCAGGCGCGCGAGACGCTGCGCGGCGTCGAGACGGTGATCGTCGACGAGATCCACGCGGTCGCCGGCACGAAGCGCGGCGCGCACCTCGCGGTCACGCTCGAACGGCTCGACGCGCTGCTCGCGCAGCCCGCGCAGCGCATCGGGCTCTCGGCGACCGTGCGCCCCCTCGACGAGGTCGCCCGGTTCCTCTCCGCCGCAGCACCCGTCAGCGTGGTCGCCCCGCCCAGCGAGAAGCGCTTCGAGCTGCGGGTCGAGGTGCCCGTCGAAGACATGTCGCGCCTGCCGGCGAGCGACGACGCGACGGGGTCGATCTGGCCGCACGTCGAGCAGGCGATCCTCGACCGGGTGCTCGCGCACCGATCTTCGATCGTCTTCGCGAACTCGCGTCGCCTCGCCGAGCGGCTGACGGCGCGGCTCAACGAGCTCGCGCTCGAGGCCGACGAGCAGGCCGCACTCGTCGCCGCCGCGGCCGCGAGCGGGCCGCCCGCCGCGCTCATGGCGCAGTCGGGGCAGACCTCCGGCGCACCTCCCGTCGTCGCCCGCGCACACCACGGATCGGTCAGCAAAGAGCAGCGCGCCGAGATCGAGGACGACCTCAAGTCGGGCCGGCTGCGCTGCGTCGTCGCGACCTCGAGCCTCGAGCTCGGCATCGACATGGGTGCGGTCGACCTCGTCGTGCAGGTCGAGTCGCCGCCGTCGGTCGCGAGCGGGCTGCAACGGCTGGGTCGCGCGGGCCACCAGGTCGGCGAGGTCTCGCGGGGCATCATGTTCCCGAAGCATCGCGCCGACCTCGTGCACACGGCCGTCGCCAGCGAGCGCATGCTCGCCGGGCAGATCGAGACGCTGCGGGTGCCGGCGAACCCGCTCGACATCCTCGCCCAGCAGACGATCGCCGCCGCGGCCGTCGACGAGCTCGACGTCGAGGCGTGGTTCGAGACCGTGCGACGCAGTGCGCCGTTCCAGAACCTGCCGCGCTCGGCCTACGAGGCGACCCTCGACCTGCTCGCGGGCCGGTACCCCTCCGATCGATTCGGCGAGCTGCGGCCGCGCGTCGTCTGGGATCGCGAGGGCGGCACGATCACCGGGCGGCCCGGGGCGCAGCGGCTCGCGGTGACGAGCGGCGGCACCATCCCCGACCGGGGCATGTTCGGGGTGTTCCTCGTCGGCGACGACGCCACCGGCCGCCGGGTCGGCGAGCTCGACGAGGAGATGGTCTACGAGTCGAGGGTCGGCGACGTCTTCGCGCTCGGCGCGACGAGCTGGCGCATCCAGGAGATCACCTTCGACCGGGTCAACGTGGTGCCTGCCTTCGGGCAGCCGGGCCGCGTCCCGTTCTGGAAGGGCGACGCCATCGGCAGGCCGGCCGAGCTCGGGCGCGCACTCGGCGGCTTCATGCGCGAACTCTCTTCGGCCGACGAGCCCGACGCCCTCGCGCGCGTCGCCGCCGCGGGGCTCGATGCGAACGCCTCCGCGAACCTGCTGGGGTTCCTGGCCGATCAGCGCGCCGCGACCGGCGCCGTCCCGAGCGACCGCACCCTCGTGGTCGAGCGCTCGCGCGACGAGCTCGGCGACTGGCGCATCATCCTGCACTCGCCCTACGGCATGCCGGTGCACGCGCCCTGGGCGCTCGCCGTCGGCACCCGCGTCCGCGAGCGGCACGGCGTCGACGGTGCGGCGATCGCGGCCGACGACGGCATCATCGTGCGCATCCCCGACACCGGCGGCGACGCGCCGGGCGCCGAGCTGTTCGTCTTCGACGCCGCCGAGCTCGAGCCGCTCGTGACCGAGGAAGTCGGCGGCTCGGCCCTGTTCGCGAGCCGGTTCCGCGAGTGCGCGGCGCGCGCGCTGCTGCTGCCGCACTACCGGCCGGGGCAGCGCTCGCCGCTCTGGCAGCAGCGGCAGAAGTCGGCCCAGCTCCTCGAGGTCGCGAGCGACTACCCGACGTTCCCGATCATCCTCGAGACGCTGCGCGAGGTCCTGCAAGACGTCTACGACGTGCCTGCGCTCGTGGCGGTCGCGGGCGAGATCGCCTCCCGCAAGATCCGGGTCGTCGAGACCACGACCGACTCGCCGAGCCCGTTCGCGAGCGCACTCCTGTTCGGGTACGTCGGCGCCTTCATGTACGAGGGCGACGCACCCCTCGCCGAGCGGCGCGCCGCGGCGCTCGCGATCGACCAGGCCCTGCTCGGCGAGCTGCTCGGCCGGGTCGAGCTGCGCGAGCTCCTCGACCCGGCCGTCATCGACGAGGTCGAGGCCGAGCTCCAGCGCCTCGCGCCCGAGCGGCGCGCCCGCGGCGTCGAGGGCGTCGCCGACCTGCTGCGCGCGCTCGGCCCGCTGACGCCCGACGAGATCGGCGCCCGGGTCGACGCCGAGACCGACGCGGGTGCGGCGATCGCCGAGCTCCTCGCCGCCCGCCGGGCGGTTCGCGTCGGTTTCGCCGGTCGTGAGCAGCTGGCCGCGGTCGAAGACGTCGGGCGCCTGCGCGATGCCCTCGGGGTGCCCGTGCCGCCCGGGGTCGCGGCCGCGTTCGAGGCGCACGTCGCCGACCCGCTCGGCGACCTCGTGAGCCGGTACGCCCGCAGCCACGGCCCGTTCACCGTCGACGACGTCGCCGCGCGCTTCGGTGTCGGCGTGGCCGTCGCGCGAGTCGCGCTGCGGCGCCTCGCCGACGACCGGCGGGTCGTCGAGGGCGAGTTCCGTCCGCACGGCACCTCGACCGAGTGGTGCGACGCCGAGGTGCTGCGCCGGCTCCGCCGCCGCTCGCTCGCCGCCCTGCGGCACGAGATCGAGCCCGCGCCGCAGCTCGCCCTCGCCCGGTTCCTTCCGGTGTGGCAGCGGGTCGGCGCGGGCATCCGCGGCATCGACGGCGTGCTCTCGGCGATCGAGCAGCTCGAAGGGGCCCGCCTGCCGGCCTCGGCGTGGGAGTCGCTCGCGCTGCCGGCGCGCGTCGCCGACTACTCGCCCGCGATGCTCGACGAGCTCATGAGCTCGGGCGAAGTGCTCTGGGCCGGGTCGGGCGCGCTCTCGGGCGACGACGGCTGGGTGAGCCTCCACCTCGCCGAGTCGGCCCCGCTCACCCTGCCCTGGGCGCCCGAGGTCGACCTCGAGCCGCTCGAGCGAGAGGTGCTCCTCGCACTCGGTTCGGGCGGCGGGTTCTTCTTCCGACAACTCGCCGACGCGGTCGGCGCCGCCGGGTCGTTCGAGGCCCCGCCCGACGACGCCGCCCTCGTCGACGCGCTCTGGTCGCTCGTCTGGTCGGGCCTCGTGACGAACGACACCGCGGCCCCGCTGCGCGCCCTCGTCGGTGGCGGGCGCAGCGCGCACAAGCCGCAGCGCCCGAGCGCTCGCGCGCGAGCCCTCCGCGGCCGCACCCTGCCGCGGGCGGTCATGCCGAGCCGCACCGGCCCGCCCTCGGTCGCCGGGCGCTGGTCGATCCTCCCGGTCGCCGAGACCGACGCCACCCGCCGCGGGCACGCGCTCGGTGAGACGCTGCTCGACCGCTATGGCGTCGTCACGCGCGGCACGGCGGTGGCCGAGGGTGTGCTCGGCGGCTTCGCGCTCGTCTACAAGACCCTCCGCGGCTTCGAGGAGTCGGGGCGCGCCAGGCGCGGATACTTCGTCGAGCGGCTCGGTGCGGCCCAGTTCGCCGCCCCGGGCGCGGTCGATCGACTGCGGGCACTGGTCGACTCCGCGAGCGAGACCGACGAGGGCGCGGGCGCGGCCGGACGCGCCGCGGCGGGGGAGTTCGCAGCCGGCCCGGTGTCCGCCAGGTCGTCGCAGGCGCGTGACCGGCGTGAGCACGGCCCCGCGCTCGTGCTCGCCGCGACCGACCCGGCGAACGCCTACGGTGCGGCCCTGCCGTGGCCCGACCCGCCCGGCGAGAGTTCGCATCGTGCCGCGCGCAAGGCGGGGGCGATGGTGGTGCTCGTCGACGGCGAGCTGATCGCCTACGTCGAACGCGGCGGCAAGACCGTGCTCGTCTACCGCGACGACGATCGGCGGCTCGCCCTCGCCGCGCAGGCCCTCGCCGCGACGGTCGTCGCCGGTCGGGTGCGGCGCCTCGCCGTCGAGTCGGTCAACGGGGCGTTCGTCCTCGGCACGCCCTTCGGCCGGGCGCTCGGTGCGGCCGGATTCGGCGAGACTCCGCGCGGAGTGCGGCTCGATGCCAGAAGGTGACAGCGTCCACCAGGCTGCGGCCCGACTGAGGTCGGCGCTCGCGGGCGAGGTGCTCATCCGCACCGACTTCCGCGTGCCCGCGTTCGCAACGGTCGACCTCGCGGGCGAGCGCGTCGACGAGGTGCTCGCGCGCGGCAAGCACCTGCTCATCCGCACGCCGACGCGCACGGTGCACTCGCACCTCAAGATGGAGGGGGAGTGGCGCGTGCTCGCGCCGGGCGAGCGCTGGCCGAAGCCCGCGCACCTAGCCCGGGTCGTGCTCGAGACCGGCCGATCGGTCGCGATCGGCTTCGAACTCGGGCTCGTCGAGGTGCTGGCGCGTGCCGACGACGAGCAGGCGCTCGCGTACCTCGGTCCCGACCTCCTCGGCCCCGACTGGGATGCGGAGGAGGCCGTCCGCCGCCTCGAAGCGAGCCCGTCGACCTCGATCGCGGTCGCGCTCCTCGACCAGCGCAACCTCGCCGGGCTCGGCAACGTCTACGTCAACGAGTTGTGCTTCCTCCGCGGCATCCGCCCCGACCGACCCGTCGGGGAGGTGCCCGAACTGCCGGCGGTCGTGTCGCTCGCCCGCCGGCTGATCGTGGCGAACCGCGATCGCCCGGCACGCGTGACCACGGGGGTCGACCGGCGCGGCCGACAACTCTGGGTCTACGGACGCGCCGGGGCGCCGTGCCTGCGCTGCGGCACGACGATCGAACGCGGCGCCCTGGGCCGCGAGGCGCGCGCCGGCGACGACCCGCAGGAGCGGGTCACCTTCCGGTGTCCGAACTGCCAGCGGTGAGGCTGGAGCCGGGCCGCGCGCCTGCGCGCGTCAGCTGACGGGGCCGGTCCACTTCTCGCCGGGGCCCTGCCCGATCGGGTCGGGGATCGACGAGGCCTCGCGGAACGCGAGCTGGAGCGAACGGAGCCCGTCGCGGAGCGAGCGCGCGTGCATGTCGCTGATCTCGGGCGCTCCGGCGGTGATGAGCCCGGCGAGGGCGTTGATGAGCTTGCGCGCCTCGTCGAGGTCGAGCTGCTCGTCGGGGTTGTCGGCGAGGCCGAGCTTCACGGCGGCGGCGCTCATGAGGTGCACGGCCGCGGTCGTGATGATCTCGACGGCGGGCACCTCGGCGATGTCGCGCAGCGCGCCGTCGACCGACTCGTTGACGGCCTCCTCGTAGCGGTGGGTGGACTCGTCGGAACCCGGGTTGATGGGCGAACTATGTGACACAGACTTCCTCTGCTAGACTGCTTCGGGCTCCGGGGCTTTCCCCCGGTACGAAAGTGGAGATTCTCCCACCCGCGCATACCGCTTCATCAAGGTTACCGGGTCGATTGCACTCCGCTCTCACGTGAAGGTTCGCCAGAACCGCAGCGGGAGAGTAGACAGGGTGCCGTATGAGTCGCGGTGAGATTCCGCGCGAAATACGTGAATTCTCCTCCTTCGGCGCACAGACAGCTTGAGTAGAGGAGTACACGCATCAGCGATCCCCGTACCAACGACCGCATCCGCGTTCCCGAGGTCCGCCTCGTGGGCCCCGGCGGAGAGCAGGTCGGCGTCGTGAAGATCGAGGTGGCCCTGCGGCTCGCGCAGGAGGCCGACCTCGACCTCGTCGAGGTCGCACCGAACTCCAAGCCGCCGGTCGCCAAGATCATGGACTACGGCAAGTACAAGTACGAGGCTGCGCAGAAGGCGAAAGAGGCCCGGCGCAACCAGGCGAACACCATCCTCAAAGAGGTCCGGTTCCGCCTCAAGATCGACAAGCACGACTACGAGACCAAGATGAAGCGCGCCATCGGCTTCCTGAAGGCCGGCGACAAGGTCAAGGCGATGATCCTCTTCCGCGGACGCGAGCAGTCGCGCCCCGAGATGGGTGTCCGCCTCCTCCAGCGCTTCGCCGAAGACGTGGTTGAGTTCGGCACGGTCGAGCACAACCCGACGATCGACGGCCGCAACATGGTCATGGTCATCGCGCCCCTGAAGAACAAGTCCGAGGCCAAGGCCGAGGCGAATGCACAGCGTGCTGCAGCGAAGACGCGACCGGCGGCGGACGCCGCGGACGACGCCGACGCGCAGACGGCCGAGCCCACCGAGGCGTAGGCCAACACCCACGTCCGTCACCCGCATGGCGGCAGAACCAAGGAGAAACACGAGATGCCGAAGCAGAAGACCCACTCCGGGTCCAAGAAGCGCTTCAAGATCACCGGCAGCGGCAAGATCAAGAAGCAGCAGGCCGGTATGCGCCACAACCTCGAGGTCAAGGCCTCGAAGCGCAAGATGCGCCTGAACCAGGACCAGGTCGTTTCGCCCGCCGACGCGAAGAAGATCCAGAAGCTTCTCGGCCACTGAGCCGCGAGAATCCCGTAAGGAAGAAACAGCACAATGGCTAGAGTCAAGCGCGCAGTCAATGCGCACAAGAAGCGTCGCGTCATCCTCGAGCGTGCCGAGGGCTACCGCGGTCAGCGTTCGCGCCTGTACCGCAAGGCGAAGGAGCAGGTCACCCACTCCCTCGTCTACTCGTACAACGACCGCCGCAAGAAGAAGGGCGACTTCCGTCGCCTCTGGATCCAGCGGATCAACGCGGCTTCGCGTCAGAACGGCCTCACCTACAACCGCCTGATCCAGGGCCTCGGCCTTGCGGGCATCGAGGTCGACCGCCGCATCCTCGCGGAGCTCGCGGTCAACGAGCCGGCGACCTTCGCCGCGCTCGTCGAGTCGGCCAAGAAGGCGCTCCCCGCCGACACGTCGGCCCCGAAGACCGCCGCGTAAGCGTCGACTTCTCCTCGAACGGCCCGGCGCTCTGCCTCAGCAGAGCGGCCGGGCCGTTTCGCATGCCGCCGCGCGAGTGCTCCGAGGATGCCCCGACCGCGGCATCCCCTTGAATAGACTGTGACCATGCTCGAGAACCCCCGCTCGCCGCGCGTCCGTGCCGTCGCGAAACTCGCGAAGAAGGCCGCACGCGCCGAGAGCGGGCTGTTCCTGCTCGAGGGGCCGCAGGCGGTCTCCGAGGCGCTCGAGTTCCGGCCCGAACTGGTCGTCGATCTCTACGCGACCCCGACCGCCCTCGAGCGCTACACCGACATCGCCGAGAACGCCGTGCGCGCCGCGGTGGAGGTCGAGTTCGTCACCGAAGAGGTGCTGGCGTCGATGGCCGACACGGTCACGCCGCAGGGCTTCGTCGCCGTGTGCCGGCAGTTCCCGACCGCCGTGAAAGACGTCTTCGCGGCGGGGCCGCGGCTCATCGCGATCCTCGAGGAGGTGCGCGATCCGGGCAATCTCGGCACGATCGTGCGGGCCGCCGACGCGGCCGGCGCCGATGCGGTCATCCTCACGGGGCGGGCCGTCGACCTCTACAACCCGAAGGTCGTCCGCTCATCGACGGGCTCGATCTTCCACCTGCCGGTCGCCGTGGGCGCCGACCTCGACGACGTGCTGACGCGCGCCCGCGCCGCGGGCCTCACGGTGCTCGCCGCCGACGTCAAGGGCGAAGACCTGCTCACGGTGCGCAACGAGGGCGTGCTCGCGAACCCGACGGCCTGGCTGTTCGGCAACGAGGCCCGAGGCCTTCCCGACGAGCAGCTCGCCCTCGTCGACCGCGTCGTCATCGTGCCGATCTACGGCAAGGCCGAGTCGATGAACCTCGCGACCGCCGCCTCGGTGTGCCTCTACGAGAGCGCGTTCGCGCAGCGCAGCTGACGGGCGGACCGTCCGCCCCGCGGGTCACGAAACGGTAACCGCGTCGTCGAACAGTGGCGGCAGGGGCCGAAGCCTCCCTAGTTTTGGGGGTATGGAGCCCACCCAGCCCGCGCCGCCGACCTCGAACATCAGCGTCCGACGCGGCGAGCCGCTCGTCGTGGTCGACCACGTCGACAAGCACTTCGGCGACCTCCACGTGCTGAACGACATCAACACGGTCGTGAACCGCGGCGAGGTCGTCGTCGTGATCGGCCCGTCCGGTTCGGGCAAGTCGACGCTGTGCCGGGCGATCAACCGGCTCGAGACCATCGACTCGGGCTCGATCTCGATCGACGGCGAGACGCTGCCCGAAGAGGGCGCGGCGCTCGCGAAGCTGCGGGCCGACGTCGGCATGGTCTTCCAGTCGTTCAACCTCTTCGCCCACAAGACGGTGCTCGAGAACATCACGCTCGCGCCGATCAGGGTGAAGAAGATGTCGCGCAAAGACGCCGAGGCGAAGGCGATGGAGCTGCTCGACCGGGTCGGGGTGGCGAACCAGGCGAAGAAGCTGCCGGCGCAGCTCTCGGGCGGTCAGCAGCAGCGCGTCGCGATCGCGCGCTCGCTCGCGATGAACCCCAAGCTCATCCTCATGGACGAGCCGACGAGCGCGCTCGACCCCGAGATGATCAACGAGGTGCTCGACGTCATGGTCGGCCTCGCGAAGGACGGCATGACCATGATCGTCGTCACCCACGAGATGGGCTTCGCCCGCAAGGCCGCCGACCGCGTGCTCTTCATGGCCGACGGCAAGATCGTCGAAGAGGCGACCCCGGCCGAGTTCTTCGACAACCCGCAGTCCGATCGTGCGAAGGACTTCCTCTCGAAGATCCTCGAGCACTAGACCTCCGCGATCACGAGTCGCGAGGACCATCACAGGAGAAGAGGCAGGGACATGAAACGCAACAGCATCGCACTCCTCGCAGCCGCGGCGGTGACCGCGCTCGCACTGGCCGGTTGTTCGAGCGGCGGCGGCGACTCGGCCGAGCCGTCGGCGGAACCGGCGCCCACGTTCGACGAGGGCACCACGATGGCGAAGCTCGCCGAGGCGGGCACCATCACGGTGGGCACGAAGTTCGACCAGCCGCTGTTCGGGCTCGTCGGCCCCGACGGCGTCCCGGTCGGCTTCGACGTCGAGATCGCCAAGATCATCGCGTCCGAGCTGGGCATCGCCGAGGACAAGATCGAGTGGGTCGAGTCGGTCTCGGCGAACCGCGAGCCCTTCATCGAGAACGGCGACGTCGACATCGTCGTCGCGACGTACACGATCAACGACAAGCGCAAGGAGGTCGTCTCCTTCGCGGGCCCGTACTACCTGGCCGGCCAGTCGATCCTCGTGCTCGCCGACAACGAGGACATCGCGAGCGAGGAGGACCTCGTCGGTCAGCCGGTCTGCTCGGTCACGGGTTCGACCCCGGCCGCCAACCTGAAGGAGCTCGGCGCGGAGGTCATCGAGACCGACACGTACTCGAACTGCCTCGAGCCGCTGCGGAGCGGCCAGGTCGTCGCGGTGTCGACCGACAACGTGATCCTCGCCGGGCTCGTCTCCCAGAACGAGGGGGAGTTCAAGATCGTGGGCGAGCCGTTCACGGAGGAGCCCTACGGCATCGGCCTGAAGCTCGACGACACCGACTTCCGCATGTGGATCAACGACGTGCTCGAGGAGGCGTACGAGGACGGCCGCTACGAGGAGGCGTGGAACTCCACCGCCGGAACCGTGCTGCCGTTCGTCGAGCCGCCGGCCGTCGACCGCTACTGACCCGTTCGCGGTCCGGGCGCGCGAGCGCCCGGACCGCGACCCGCCCTGAAGGAGGCGCATGGACGCCGTCATCGAGAATCTGCCGACCTACTGGCGCGGGTTCAGCATGACCCTGCTGCTGCTCGGCGTGAGCGGCGTCTCGGCGCTCGTGATCGGCACGATCATCGCGGCGATGCGCATCTCGCCGGTGGCGTCGCTGCGCACCTTCGCGACCGTCTACACCGAGCTGGTGCGCAACACCCCGTTGACGCTCGTACTGTTCTTCTGCGCGATCATCCTGCCGTACCTCGGTTCGCGGCTCGACTACGTGACTGCCGCGATGATCGGGCTCTCGGTCTACACCTCGCCGTTCGTCGCCGAGGCGCTTCGGTCGGGCATCAACGGCGTGCCGGTCGGGCAGGCCGAGGCGGCGCGCAGTGTCGGCCTCGGGTTCGGGCAGACGGTGAGCCTCATCGTTCTGCCGCAGGCCTTCCGCATGACGATTCCGCCGCTCATCAACGTGTTCATCGCCCTGACGAAGAACACCTCGGTCGCCGGTGGCTTCTTCGTCTTCGAACTCTTCGCCGCCACCCGCGAACTTGCGAACGCCAACGGCAACGCCGTCATCGCGATCCTCCTCGCCGCGGCGACGCTCTACCTCGTGATCACCATTCCGCTCGGCGTCATCGCCGCACAACTCGAACGGAAGTGGGTGGTGCAGCGATGAGCGGCTCGAGCGTGCTCTTCGACGCCCCGGGGCCCCGTGCCCGGCGTCTCTCGCTGATCTCGTCTATCGTCACCGGCGTCGTGATCGTCGCGGGTCTCGCCTGGATCGTGATGACGCTCGCCGCCCCGCGCGAGAGCGGCGGCATCACGTTGCCGGGCTTCTTCGACCCGAGCCGCTGGGACATCTTCACCGACCCGGTGGTGTGGGAGCGCATCCTGGTCGTCGGCGTCGGCGGCACCCTGCAGGCCGCGCTGACCGCCTCGGTGTTCGCGATCGCGCTCGGCATGGTGTTCTCGCTGCTCCGCAGTTCCGAGATCCGGTGGATCCGGGTGCCGACCGCGATCGTCCTCGAGTTCTTCCGTGGCATGCCGTTGCTGCTCATGATGCTGTTCATCCTGCTCGTGTTCAGCGTTCCGGCGTTCTGGGCGGTCGTCGTGGCCCTGACCCTCTACAACGGCGCACTCATCGGCGAGGCGCTGCGCGCCGGGCTCGCGGCGCTGCCGCGCGGTCAGCGCGAGGCGGGGCTCAGCCTCGGCATGCGCCCGCTGCAGTCGAAGATGCTCGTCGAGTTCCCGCAGGCGTTCCGGCAAATGCTGCCCATCATCGTCGCGCAACTCGTGGTGCTCCTGAAGGACACCTCGCTCGGTTACATCGTCGGTTACGTCGAGCTCATGCGCGTGACCCTCAACAACATGGCGAGCTTCTTCGGCAACCGCTACCTGTTCTCGTTGTTCGTCGTCACGCTGGTGCTGTACCTCATCATGAACCTCTCGCTCTCGTGGTTCGCGCGCTGGCTCTCGCGGCGCACGGCGTCGAAGTCGAGCGGCAAGCGGCTCGACCCCGACAACCCGAACCAGGCGATGCTCCTCGCGGAGGCATCGGCCGCGGCCCGCCAATCGGACCAGACCGGCGGCATGGGCGGCGCGATCTGACGGTCGCGTCGGCAGGCCTCCGCGCCGGTAGACTCGTTCTTCGTGTCCGAGCCCCTCGAAATCACCGAATCCGCGGTCGCATCCGCGGTCGACGCAGCCCTCGCGGCCATCGCGTCGGCCGGCGACTCCGCCGCCCTGAAGACCGTGCGCACCGAGCACACGGGCGAGAAGTCGGCGCTCGCGCTGCTGAACGCCGAACTGCGCAACGTGCCGAACGACCAGAAGGCCGCCCTCGGCAAGCTCGTCGGCGGCGCCCGAGGCCGGGTCAACCAGGCCTTCGCCGCCCGCGAGGCCGAGATCGTCGAGGCCGAGGCGGCCGCGCAGCTCGCCGCCGAGGCGGTCGACGTCACGGCATTGCCGTCGCGCATCACGGCGGGCGCGAGGCATCCGCTCGCCCTGCTGCAGGACCGGGTGTGCGACGTCTTCACCGGCATGGGGTGGGAGATCGCCGAAGGCCCCGAGGTCGAGAGCGAGTGGTTCAACTTCGACGCGCTGAACTTCGACGCCGATCACCCGGCGCGCGCGATGCAGGACACCTTCTTCGTCGATCCGCCCGAGGCGCACCTCGTGATGCGCACGCACACGAGCCCGGTGCAGATCCGCTCGATGCTCGACCGCGAGCTGCCGCTGTACGTGCTCGCGCCGGGGCGCGTGTACCGCACCGACGAGTTCGATGCGACCCACCTGCCGGTGTTCATGCAGTTCGAGGGCGTCGCCGTCGACAAGGGCCTCACGATGGCGCACCTCAAGGGCACGCTCGACCACTTCGTGAAGGCGATCTTCGGCGACGAGGCGAAGATCCGCCTGCGCCCGAGCTTCTTCCCGTTCACCGAGCCGAGCGCCGAGCTCGACTTCTGGCACCCGACCTTCAAGGGCGGCGCGCGCTGGATCGAGTGGGGCGGCTGCGGCATGATGCACCCGAACGTGCTGCGCGCGGCGGGCATCGATCCCGAGGTGTACACGGGCTTCGCCTTCGGCATGGGGGTCGAGCGCGGCCTCATGCTCCGCAACGACGTGCAGGACATGCGCGAGATGGTCGAGGGAGACGTGCGGTTCTCCGAGCAGTTCGGAATGGTGGTCTGACCCATGCGAGTACCCCTGAGTTGGCTCGCCGAGTACGTCGAGCTCGTGCCGGGCACGACGCCCGAAGACGTCCACGCCGCCCTCGTGAAGGTCGGCCTCGAAGAAGAAGACGTGCACACCTTCGAGCTCCAGGGCCCGATCGTCGTGGGCGAGGTGCTCGAGTTCGTCGAGGAGCCGCAGACCAACGGCAAGACGATCCGCTGGTGCCAGGTGCGCGTCGCGCCCGACGGCGAGACGGCGGCCGACGGCGGCGACGCCGTGCACGGCATCGTCTGCGGCGCCCGCAACTTCTTCGTCGGCGACAAGGTCGTGGTGACGCTCCCGGGCGCCGTGCTGCCCGGCCCGTTCCCGATCGCCGCGCGCAAGACGTACGGGCACGTCTCCGACGGCATGATCGCCTCGGCGCGCGAGCTCGGGCTCGGCGACGAGCACGACGGCATCCTGCGCCTGTCGACCCTCGGCATCGACGCGCCGGTCGGCAGCGACGCGATCTCGCTCCTCGGCCTCGACGACGCCGCGATCGAGATCAACGTCACCCCCGACCGCGGCTACGCCTTCTCCATCCGCGGGGTGGCGCGCGAGTACGCGCACGCGACGGGCGCGGTGTTCCGCGACCCGGCCCTGCAGACGCCCGCGACGGATGTCTCCGACGACGGCTTCTCCGTCGTCATCGACGACCGGGCGCCGCTGCGCGGCCGGCTCGCCTCGAACGCGTTCGCGACCCGGATCGTGCGCGGCCTCGACGCCTCGAAGCCGACCCCCGCGTGGATGATCGCGCGCCTGAAGCTCGCGGGCATCCGCTCGATCTCGGTGCTCGTCGACATCACGAACTACGTCATGCTCGAGCTCGGCCAGCCGATCCACGGCTACGACCTCGACGCGCTGCGCGGCGGCATCGTCGTGCGCCGTGCCGAGCAGGGCGAGCGCTTCACGACGCTCGACGGCAAGGAGCGCACGCTCCACGCGGAGGACATCGTCGTGACCGACGACCGCGGCCCCATCGGCCTCGCGGGCGTCATGGGCGGCGCCGAGACCGAGATGGGCGACGCCACGCAGAACGTGCTCATCGAGGCCGCGCACTGGGATCCGATCTCGATCGCACGCACGGCCCGTCGGCACAAGCTGCCGAGCGAGGCGGCGAAGCGCTACGAGCGCGGCATCGACCCGACCATCGGCGCCGTCGCGGTCGCACGTGTCGCCCAGCTGATGGTCGACCTGGCCGGCGGCACGGCCGACGCGGGCGGTTCGCTCATCCAGACCACGCCCGAGCGCGACGCCATCGTGCTGCCCGACGGCTTCGTCTCGCAGCTCATCGGCGTCGAGTACACGAACGACGAGGTGCACGACGCGCTCGCCGAGATCGGCGGGGTGCTCAGCCGCGTCGACGACGGCTTCTCGGTCGTGCCCCCGGCGTGGCGCCCCGACCTCACCGGTCGCGAGGAGCTCGCCGAAGAGGTCGCCCGGCTCGTCGGCTACCACCGCATCCCGTCGGTGCTGCCGGTCGCGCCTCCCGGGCGCGGTCTCACCCGTTCGCAGCGCCTCCGCCGGCAGACCGCCGACGTGCTCGCGGGCGCGGGGTCGACCGAGGTGCTGAGCTTCCCGTTCTCGACCGAGGCCGAGAACGCGCGCTTCGGCAGCGCCGACGGCTCGCCCGTGGCCTCCGTGCGTCTCGCGAACGCCCTCGACCAGTCGACGCCGTACCTCCGCCGCTCGCTCCTGCCCGGCCTCATGGCCGCGGCGAAGCGCAACCGCTCGCGCGGGCTCGTCGACGTCGACCTGTTCGAGCTCGGGCTCGTCTTCCTTCCTGAGGCGGGGCGCGCCTACGGCTCGGCCGAGTTGCCGGTCGGCGACGCGAAGCCGAGCGACGAGACCCTCGCCGCCCTCGATGCGGGCATTCCGCCGCAGCCGCGCCACCTCGGCGTGCTGCTCGTGGGCGAGCGCATCGTGAAGCAGCCGGGCCAGCCCGCCGAGCCGGTCGGCATCGTCGACGCGCTCGACGCGGTGCGCCGGGTCGCGCTCGCGACGGGTGCCGAGCTCGAGATCGTGCAGGGTGCGCACCAGGCGATGCACCCGGGCCGCACTGCAGAGCTCCGCGTCGGCGGCCGCGTCGTCGGCTTCGCGGGCGAACTGCACCCCGCGATCGCCGAGGAGAACGACCTGCCGCGCGTGGTCGCGGTCGCCGAGCTCGACCTCGACGCCGTCATCGCCGCCGCCGACCCCGCGGTCGAGGCGTCGCCGATCGGCACGTTCCCCGCAGCGACGCAGGACCTCTCGGTCCTCGTCGACGCCGCCGTGCCGGCCGCCGCGGTCGCCGCAGCGGTGCGCGAGGGCGCGGGCGACCTGCTCGAGCACCTCGCCCTCGTCGACGACTACCGCGGACAGGGCCTGCCCGAGGGATCGAAGAGCCTGACCTTCGCGCTGCGCTTCCGCGCGCCCGACCGCACGCTCACCGCAGCCGAGGCCAGCGAGGCGAAGCTCGCCGGCGCGGCGCTCGCGGCCGAGCGCACCGGGGCCGCGATCCGCGACTGACCGGGTCGGGCCCGGCCCGATCACCCGAACGCCGACGACGGCGCCGCGCACTCCGCGGCGCCGTCGTCGCATTCCGACGCACATCGCAAGCCCGGTTTGCGCCCCGCGTCGACCCGCGGATATGGTCGATCCATGTCCATCACCCGGTTCGCCATCGCCGCACGCGTCTCGCGTGCCTCGATCGTGCGCAGCCGACGCCGTGGCGGCCGCCGAATCTCGGCGACCCCTGCACAGGCGTAGCGGCCTGTCGCGGGGCGTCGCCGGAACATCGCCCCGACCAGACAGACCCTAAGGTGGATTCATGACGTACTCCGTCGCCGTTTCCGGCGCGTCCGGCTATGCCGGAGGAGAGATCCTGCGGCTCCTCGCCGATCATCCCGAGTTCGAGGTCCGCACCGTGACCGCGCACTCCAACGCCGGCCAGCCGCTCGTCGCGGTGCAGCCGCACCTGCGCACCTACACGCACCTCACGCTGCAGGAGACGACCGCCGCGACGCTCGCCGGCCATGACGTCGTCTTCCTGGCGCTCCCGCACGGCGCCTCGGGCGCGGTCGCAGCCGAGCTCCCGCCCGAGACGCTCGTCATCGACTGCGGCGCCGACCACCGGCTCGAGCGCGCCGCCGACTGGGACGCGTTCTACGGCGGCGACTTCCACCCCGCGTGGACCTACGGGGTGCCCGAGCTTCCGCGGCTCAGCAGCACCCAGCGCGACCGGCTGGCGAAGTCGCGTCGCATCGCCGCCCCGGGCTGCAACGCCTCGACCGTCGCGCTGTCGCTCGCGCCGGGCATCCGCGCCGGCGTCATCGAGGACCGCGACCTCGTGTCGGTGCTCGCCGTCGGGCCGTCGGGTGCGGGCAAGAGCCTGAAGGCGCACCTGCTCGGCTCCGAGATCCTGGGTTCGGCGAACCCGTACTCGGTGGGCGGGGTGCACCGGCACATCCCCGAGATCCAGCAGGCCCTCCGCTGGGCCGGGGCGGCCGACCCGACCATCTCGTTCACGCCGGTGATCGTGCCGATGTCGCGCGGCATCCTCGCGACCTCGACGGCGCGCATCATGCCGGGCACCGATGCGAGGACGGTGCGTGCCGCCTGGGAGGACGCCTACGCGGGGGAGCGCTTCGTGCAGCTGCTGCCCGACGGCCAGTTCCCGCGCACCGCCGACGTGCTCGGCGCCAACACCGCGCTCATGGGCCTCGCGGTCGACGAGCGCGCGGGTCGCGTCGTGGTCGTCACCGCGGTCGACAACCTCGTCAAGGGCACCGCGGGTGCCGCAATCCAGTCGGCGAACCTCGCGCTCGGGCTCACCGAGTCGACCGGCCTTCCCGTGAACGGAGTCGCCCCGTGACCGTCACCGCCCCCGCCGGATTCGAAGCCGCCGGCATCGCCGCCGGGATCAAGCGCACCGGGGCGCTCGACCTCGCCCTCATCGTGAACCGCGGGCCGTCGCAGCAGGCGGCCGCGGTGTTCACCTCGAACCGCGCGCAGGCGAATCCGATCATCTGGTCGCGGCAGGTCATCGCCGACGGTCAGGTCGCCGCGATCGTGCTCAACTCGGGCGGGGCCAACTGCTTCACCGGGCCCGAGGGCTTCCAGGTCACGCACCGCACCGCCGAGGCGGCGGCATCGGCGCTCGAGGTCTCGGCCGGCGACGTCCTCGTCTGCTCGACGGGCCTCATCGGCGACCAGCTCGACGGCGAGGTGCTCGAAGAGGGCGTGCTGAGCGCCGCGAACCGCCTCTCGGCCGAGGCCCAGGCGGGCGCCGACGCGGCGCGCGCCATCATGACGACCGACACGACGCCGAAGACCGTCGTGGTCGAGGGCGCGGGGTGGCGCATCGGCGGCATCGCGAAGGGCGCGGGAATGCTCGCACCCGGCCTCGCCACGATGCTCGTCGTCATCACGACCGACGCCGAGTTCGAGGCATCCGCCCTCGACCGCGCGCTGCGCCAGGCGACCCGGGTGAGCTTCGACCGGCTCGATTCCGACGGGTGCATGTCGACGAACGACCAGGTGACGCTCCTCGCGAGCGGCGCCTCGGGCGTCGTGCCCGACGAGGCGGCGTTCACCGACGCGCTCACCGCCGCGTGCCTCGACCTCGCCGCGCAGCTGCAGGCCGACGCCGAGGGCGCGAGCCACGACATCACGATCGAGGTGCGCGGCGCCGAGACCGAGGACGACGCGGTCGAGGTCGGCCGTTCCGTCGCCCGCAACAACCTCTTCAAGGCCGCGATCTTCGGCAACGACCCCAACTGGGGCCGGGTGCTCGCCGCGATCGGCACGACGCAGGCTCCGTTCGACCCCTACCTCGTCGACGTGTCGATGAACGGGGTGCGCGTGTGTCACGCGGGGCGGCCCGACCGCCCGCGCGACGAGGTCGACCTGACGCCGCGCGCGACCCACGTGCTCATCGAGCTGCACGCCGGCGAGGCGACCGCGACGATCCTGACGAACGACCTCACGCACGACTACGTGCATGAGAACAGCGCGTACGCGAGCTGAGCATGAGCGATTTCGAAACGGATGCCGCGGGCTCCAGCGCCGACGTCGCCGCCGAGAAGGCGCGGGTGCTCATCGAGTCGCTGCCGTGGCTGCAGCGATTCCACGGCGAGACGATCGTCGTGAAGTTCGGCGGCAACGCCATGGTCAGCCCCGAGTTGCAGCGCGCCTTCGCCGAGGACATGGTCTACCTCCGCTACGCCGGCATCAAGCCGGTGGTCGTGCACGGGGGCGGCCCGCAGATCTCGTCGATGCTCGAGCGGCTCGGCATCGAGAGCGAGTTCCGCGGCGGCTACCGCGTGACGACGCCCGAGGCGATGGACGTCGTGCGGATGGTGCTCTCGGGCCAGGTGAATCGCGAGCTCGTCTCGCTCATCAACGGGCACGGGCCGCTCGCGGCCGGGCTCTCGGGCGAGGACGCGGGGCTGTTCACCGGCCGTCGTCGCGGGGCCGTCGTCGACGGCGTCGAGATCGACCTCGGCCTCGTGGGCGACGTCGTGGCGGTCGATCCCGAAGCCGTGCAGGCGCAGCTCGACGCCGGTCGCATCCCCGTCGTCTCCTCGATCGCGCCCGATGCAGACACGCCGGGGCAGTCGCTCAACGTGAACGCCGACTCGGCGGCGGCGGCGCTCGCCGTCGCGCTCGGTGCGGCGAAGCTCGTCATCCTCACCGACGTCGCCGGGCTCTACCGCGACTGGCCGAACCGCGACTCGCTCGTCTCGGTCATCGAGGTGCCCGAGCTCACGGCGCTCCTGCCCTCCCTCGAGTCGGGCATGATCCCGAAGATGCGTGCCTGCCTCGACGCCGTCGAGGGCGGCGTCGCGAAGGCGGCGATCATCGACGGTCGCATACCGCACTCGATCCTGCTCGAGGTCTTCACCCAGTCCGGAATCGGCACGGAGGTCGTGCCCCAGAACGCCGGAGGCGCCGAGTGAACGACTGGCAGCAGCGGTTCGACACCCGCATCATGCGCTCGATCGGCATGCCGCTCGCGAAGCTCGAGCGCGGCGAAGGCGCGCGCGTGTGGGATGACTCGGGCAAGCCCTACCTCGACTTCCTCGCCGGCATCGCGGTCAACGCGCTCGGCCACGCGCATCCGGCCTTCGTCGACGCGGTGTCCCGCCAGGCCGCGACCCTCGCGCACGTCTCGAACTACTTCACGACCGAGCCGACGCTCGAGCTCGCCGAGCGCATCACCCGGCTCGCCGGGGCCGGCGACGACGGTCGGGTGTGGTTCGGCAACTCCGGGGCGGAGGCCAACGAGGCGGCGTTCAAGCTGGCCCGGCTGAACAACTCGGGCGGCGCACGCACGCGGGTGCTCGCGCTCGTCGACGCCTTCCACGGACGCACGATGGGGTCGCTCGCCCTCACCGGCAAGGCGCACATGCGCGACCCGTTCCTGCCGCTGCCGGGCGGCGTCGAGCACATCCCGGCGACGCTCGACGCGCTCGAGGCCGAGCTCGATGACGCGGTCGCGGCGCTCATCGTCGAGCCGATCCAGGGCGAGGCCGGGGTCGTCGAACTGCCCGAGGGCTTCCTCGAGGCCGCGCGCGAGCTGACGCACCGCCACGGGGCGCTGCTCATCGTCGACGAGATCCAGACCGGCGCCGGGCGCACGGGCGCCTGGTTCGGGTTCCAGCACGCGGGCATCACGCCCGACGCGATCACCTTCGCCAAGGGCGTCGGCGGGGGCTTCCCGATCGGCGGCCTCGTGACCTACGGTCACGCGTCGACGCTCTACACGAAGGGACAGCACGGCTCGACTTTCGGGGGCAACCCGCTCGCGACGGCCGTCGCGAACGCGGTGCTCGGAGAGATCGAGTCGGCCAGGCTCGTCGAGAACGCGGCGGTGCGCGGCGAGCAGCTGCGCGAACGTATCCTCGGCCTCGACTCGCCGCTCATCGCCGGGGTCCGCGGCCGCGGCCTCCTCATCGGCATCGGGCTCACCGAGCCCGTCGCGGGCCCGCTGGTCGCCGCGGCGATGGACGCCGGGCTCATCGTGAACGCCGCGAACGACGCCACCATCCGCATGGCGCCGCCGCTCATCATCGGCGACGCCGAGATCGACGAGTTCGTCCAGCGCTTCAGGGCCGCGCTCGACGCCGTCGCCGCCTCCTGAACCTCCCCACACGAAACGGACCCCATGACCCGCCACTTCCTCCGTGACGACGACCTGAGCCACGCCGAACAGGCCGAGGTGCTCGAGCTGGCCGCCCGCCTCAAGGCCGACCGCTTCGCCGAGCGCCCGCTCGAGGGCCCGCAGACCGTCGCCGTGATCTTCGACAAGACCTCCACCCGCACCCGCGTCTCGTTCTCGGTCGGCATCGCCGACCTCGGCGGCGTGCCGCTCGTGATCGCCTCGAACGAGAGCCAGCTCGGCGGCAAGGAGTCGGTGGCCGACACGGCCCGCGTGCTCGAGCGCATGGTCGCCGCGGTCGTCTGGCGCACCTACGCCCAGTCGGGCCTCGAGGAGATGGCGGCCGGCACCACGGTGCCCGTCGTCAACGCGCTCTCCGACGACTTCCACCCGTGCCAGATCCTCGCCGACCTGCAGACCGTGCGCGAGCAGAAGGGCGAGCTCGCCGGGCTCACGATGTCGTACTTCGGCGACGGCGCGAACAACATGGCGCACTCGTACCTGCTCGGCGGCGCGACCGCCGGCATGCACGTGCGCATCGCCGCGCCCGCCGACTACGCGCCGCGCGCCGACCTCGTGGCCGATGCCGAGCGGATCGCCGCCTCCACGGGCGGGTCGGTGCTCGTCACGACCGACGCGGCCGCCGCGGCGTCGGGCGCTGACGTGATCGTCACCGACACCTGGGTGTCGATGGGCCAGGAGGCCGAGAAGGCCGAGCGCCTCGCGACCTTCGGCGACTACCGGGTCACGGAGTCGCTCATGGCGGAGGCATCCGATGACGCGATCTTCCTGCACTGCCTTCCCGCGTACCGCGGCGTCGAGGTCGACGCCGAGGTCATCGACGGCCCGCAGTCGGTCGTCTGGGACGAGGCGGAGAACCGCCTGCACGCGCAGAAGGCGCTGCTCACCTGGCTCTTGAACCGGAAGGACGCATGATGGCCGAGCACGGCACCAACGAGGGGTCGCTCTGGGGCGCCCGATTCGCGAGCGGTCCCTCACCCGAGCTCGCGCGGCTCTCGAAGTCGACGCACTTCGACTGGCAGCTCGCGAGCTACGACCTCGCCGGGTCTCGAGCTCACGCACGCGCGCTCGCCGCGGCCGGCTACCTCGCCGACGACGAGCTCGCGTCGATGCTCGGCGGGCTCGACACGCTCGAGGCGCGGGTCCTCTCGGGCGAGATCGTCGCGGGCGAGAGCGACGAAGATGTGCACGGGGCGCTCGAGGCGGCCCTCATCGGCATCGTCGGGCCCGAGCTCGGGGGCAAGCTGCGTGCCGGCCGCAGCCGCAACGACCAGATCGCGACGCTCGTGCGGCTCTACCTGAAGGACCACGCCGCCGTCATCGGGCAGCAGCTGGTGCACCTGATCGACGCGCTCGCCGCGCAGGCCGAGGCCCACCGCGGGGCCATCATGCCGGGGCGCACCCACCTGCAGCACGCGCAGCCCGTGCTGCTCGCGCACCACCTGCTCGCCCATGCGTGGGCGCTCAGCCGCGATCTCGAACGCCTCGTCGACTGGACGAAGCGCGCCGACGTCTCGCCCTACGGCGGGGGAGCGCTGGCGGGTTCGACGCTCGGCCTCGACGCGGCGTCCGTCGCCCGCGACCTGGGCCTCGCCGCGCCGGCCGAGAACTCCATCGACGGCACGGCGAGCCGCGACGTCGTCGCGGAGTTCGCCTTCGTCACGACGATGATCGGCATCGACCTCTCACGCATCTCCGAGGAGATCATCCTCTGGAACACCCGCGAGTTCGGCTTCGTCACGCTCGACGACGGCTACTCGACGGGATCGTCGATCATGCCGCAGAAGAAGAACCCCGACATCGCCGAGCTCGCGCGCGGCAAGTCGGGTCGCCTCATCGGCAACCTCACCGGCCTCCTCGCCACGCTGAAGGCGCTCCCGCTCGCGTACAACCGCGACCTCCAGGAGGACAAGGAGCCCGTCTTCGACTCGGTCGAGACGCTCGAGGTGCTGCTGCCCGCGTTCACGGGCATGGTGGCGACCCTCACCTTCCACACCGACCGGATGGCGGAGCTCGCGCCCGCCGGCTTCTCCCTCGCGACCGACGTCGCCGAGTGGCTGGTCAAGCGGCACGTCCCGTTCCGCGACGCTC
This sequence comes from Agromyces sp. NPDC058126, assembly GCF_042884595.1. NCBI lineage: Bacteria > Bacillati > Actinomycetota > Actinomycetes > Micrococcales > Microbacteriaceae > Agromyces > Agromyces sp. NPDC058126. The sequence goes on from NZ_JBHVTS010000001.1 coordinate 1,170,992, forward strand.
ACGAGATCACGGGCGCCCTGGTGCGCTACGCCGAGGAGCACTCGCTCGAGCTCGACGCCGTCGACGACGCCGCGCTCGCCGCGATCTCGCCGCACCTCACGCCCGAGGTGCGCGAGGTGCTCACGATCGAGGGTTCGGTGGCGAGCCGCGACGGCATCGGGGGCACCGCCCCAGTGAGGGTCGACGAGCAGTTCGCTCGCCTGGCCGATCGGGTGCGGCATCTCGTGGCCGGGCTTCCCGAGGGGGCGGCCTGACCGCACTGATGACGCCTGAGCGGGCGTTCTTCGAGCAGGATCCGGTGCGGCTCGCGCCGCTCCTGCTCGGTGCCGTGCTGAGCTACGCCGCGCCCGACGGCGAGGTGGCGATCCGTCTGTCGGAGCTCGAGGCCTACCGCGGGGTCGGGGAGGACCCGGGATCGCACGCCTTCCGCGGGCGCACGCCGCGGAACGCGGTTATGTTCGGCGAGCCGGGGCACCTCTACGCGTACTTCAGCTACGGCATGCACGTCTGCCTGAACATCGTGGCGCGACGGGCCGGCACCTCGGCGGGGGTGCTGATGCGCGGCGCCACGGTCGTGCGGGGCCTCGAGCTCGCCCGGCATCGGCGTTCTGGCGTCGCAGACCGCGACCTCGCGCGCGGCCCCGGCCGGCTGTCGCGCGCACTCGGGGTGCCCCTCGACGCCGGCGGCAGCGACCTGCTCGCGCCGCCGTTCTCGCTGCAGGTGCTCGAAGCGCCGCTCCATCATGCGCACGGGCCGCGCACGGGCGTGAGCGGCGACGGCGGCGGTGCGGCCTACCCGTGGCGGTTCTGGCTGCCCGGCGACGAGGGCGTCTCACCGTATCGGCGGCACCGGCTCGCCGCCGAGTAGCCGCTGCGAATCGAGCGCCCGGTCCACGTGCATATGCACGTCGCGCGAACGGCGCGAGCGGAACGTCGTGCGCGGAGGACGCGAACGGCGCAGCTCAGCGGATCGCGAAGTGCACGACGAGCGCCGCGGCGCACGCCCAGATGAGGCTCGCGAAGGTGCCGATGATGAAGCGCTCGCGCGCCTCGGGCGCCTCGAGTTCGGTGAATCGGCCGACGCCCTTGATGGCGACGACGATCGCGAGCGCCTCGGGGAATCCCGCGATGATCGCGCCGGCCGAGGCGACGCGCTCGAGCACGCCGATCGTGAGTCCGCCGCGCAGCACCTCTCGGCGTCGCTCGACGGCGTGCACGCCCGCGGCGAGGTCGGCGTCGACGCGCCGGTCGGTCACGATGATGCCGCCGTGGAGGCCGGGGGAGACGGCGCCGCCCATCGCCAGGTCGAGGGCGGTGCCGGCCGCGGCGCTGCCGCCGAACACCGCCACCGCGAGTCCGAGCACGACGACGAGGGGGGCGACGCCGATCGGCGCGGGCCCCTGCGTCGATGCGGCGGCGAGGATCGCGATGCCGAGCGCGCCCGTCGCGAACCAGACGAAGCTGCGACGGGGTCGGACGGACGCGAGGATCGAGAGCACCGCGGCCGCGACGAGGGCGAGCATGAGCGCGGACCAGGTGATCGCGTCGGCGATGACGAAGAGATTCATGGGTGGCGGGCTCCCGTCGAGGCATCCAGAGTCTCAAGCAGCCTAGCGAGCGCGGGCACCGCGTCGAGCTCGGCGCGGATGTTCGCCGATTTCATGCGCGAACTGATCGCAGGGGCGCTCACGCCGAGTTCGTCGGCGATGTCGGACTGGAGCGCGCCGCCGACGATGCGGTCGTACACCTCCCACCCTTGGTCGGAGCGGCGCTCGCGGAGGATGAGGGCGAGCTTGAAGAGTGCCTCGAGGTGGGCCGCGTCGCCCTCGAGGGCCGAGCCCGGCGCTTCGACCGCGAGCCGCGGCGTGCTCTTCTTGGCACGTTCGACGGCATCGCGTGCGGCGAAGAACGCCTCGCCGCTCGCCTCCCTGATGTCATCGGGCAGGGGTTCGCGCACGGCGCCGCATCCGATGCCGACGCTCCATTCGCCGTGCCTCGTGAGCTCGAGGGCGACGTCGACGGCGGTGCGCGCGTCGCTCGTGAGCAGCTGGATCTCGTCGCCCGCGTTGCGCGCGACGGGCAGGAGGAGTCGATCGCCGTGCGCCCGCTGGATCCGGTCGCGCTCGGAGCCGGCGAGATCGGCGCGGGTGCGGCTCGACACCTGGTCTGCGGTGACGACGATCATGGTCACTCCTTCACCTTGCAGCCTTTATCAATTGGCAGATAAGCATACAGCATTAAACATCGATCGGTTAGGGGTGGAACGCTCATCGCCTGCCCGCTGATAATCTGACGTGGTGTCAGACCCAGTGATCCTCTCCACCCAGCAGAACGACGCCTCATTCGACGACGTCTGGGAGGAGCTCGTCTGGCGCGGCCTCGTGCACGTGTCGACCGACCAGGCCGCGCTCAAAGAGCTCCTCGCGGGCGAGCCGATCACGTATTACTGCGGGTTCGACCCGACGGCACCGAGCCTGCACCTCGGCAACCTCGTGCAGCTGCTCACCATGCGCAGGCTCCAGCTCGCGGGGCACAAGCCGCTCGGACTCGTCGGCGGCTCCACCGGCCTCATCGGCGACCCCCGCCCGACCGCCGAGCGCACGCTGAACACGAAGGAGACCGTCTCCGAGTGGGTCGGCTACCTCCAGGGCCAGGTCACGCGCTTCCTCTCGCAGGAGGGCGACAACGCCGTGCGCCTCGTGAACAACCTCGACTGGACGGCCGGCCTCAGCGCCATCGACTTCCTCCGCGAGATCGGCAAGCACTACCGCGTCGGCACGATGCTCAAGAAGGACGCGGTCGCCTCGCGACTGAACTCCGACTCCGGCATCAGCTACACCGAGTTCAGCTACCAGATCCTGCAGGGCTTCGACTACCTCGAGCTCTTCCGGCAGTACGGCTGCGTCCTGCAGACGGGCGGCAGCGACCAGTGGGGCAACCTCACGAGCGGCACCGACCTGATCCACCGCGTCGAGGGCGCGAGCGTGCACGCGATCGGCACGCCGCTCATCACGAACAGCGACGGCACGAAGTTCGGCAAGAGCGAGGGCAACGCGGTCTGGCTCGACGCCGCGATGTGCAGCCCCTACCGCTTCTACCAGTTCTGGCTCAACACCGACGACGCCGATGTGGTCACGCGCCTCAAGGTCTTCACCTTCCTCGGGCGCGAGCGCATCGAGGAGCTCGAGGCGCTCGTCGCGAGCGAGCCCTTCCGGCGCGAGGCCCAGCGTGTCCTCGCGACCGAGGTCACCACGATGGTGCACGGCGCGGATGCCACGGCGGCCGTCATCGCCGCTTCGCAGGCGCTGTTCGGTCAGGGCGAGATCACGGAGCTCGACGCCGACGTCTTCGAGTCGGCCCTGCGCGAGCTGCCGAACACGACGACGGCGCCCGATGCGCAGATCGCACAGCTCCTCGCCGACACGAAGCTCGTGTCGAGCCTGAGCGAGGGCCGTCGCGCGATCGCCCAGGGCGGCGTCTCGGTCAACAACCGCAAGGTCGACGACCAGGCGGCGACGCTCGACGGCTTCGTCGAGCGGGGCGGCATGGCCGTGCTCCGTCGCGGCAAGAAGACGCTCGCCGGCATCTTCGTCGAGTAGCAGCCGGCTCCGCAGAGCTCCCGGGCCCCGGTCGATCACTCCGTGATCGGCCGGGGCCTTTCGCATCGTCTCGCACCGGCAGGCGAATCGGAGGACGGAGTGCTGGCGCGACGGGGGAATGTCGGCGCGGTCGCACGGCCGCGTCTTCGCGCGAACAAGGGACACCCCCGGGGTTTTAGTAACTTGATCAGGGAATCGTTCACGTCAAGGGGGCCGACGGAAGTGCGCGACACGCCCGGGATGCAAAGTGGATTTGTGAGGGGTCGGGGTGGTCGCGTAGATTCTTCTCTTGTCGCCGCGGCGGCCGGGAAGCGCGAGAGTGCGGCCCGGGTCCAGCGGTGGTGGTTCTAGCCAAATAACCTCGAAGGCGCAGCATTGCGACTCGGTGATTTCAAGTCTAGGATGAGAAACCCCTTCCAGTATTGACCGTGGCTCTTCGGAGTCGGGGTTGGTCGTGTTTGCGACCGGCTGGTTCGGTGGTATGTTTTACAGGTTGCCCTGGAGGCGGCCCGGCTGTCTGGTCGGGTGTTCGATCCGGGTGCGTCCGTTCCTTGAGAACTCAACAGCGTGCACTATGTTCAATGCCAATTTATTGAACCCCAACCGGTTTTCGGATCGGTGGGATTCCTTTGATTGATGGACAATTTGATTTTCGAGTCAGTTGTTTCTCTGTCAGAGATTGAACTCCCTGGCACTTTCGGGTGTTGGGAAC